>NZ_JBALOA010000015.1:0-143066 GCF_036962125.1 Neobacillus drentensis | reverse complement strand
TTGACTTATCGTAGGGCGGAGAGCGAAGGACACTAGCCGCTAGGGCGCTGGAGCTAGACAGTAAACTAAGTTTAAAAACTTATTCCTTCTTATCTAACAAGAAAAAAGTTAACCTTCCTAATTCTCTGGAAGATTAACCTTTTGTACTATAATTCAAGTTCTTCTTTCGGTTTGTGCTCGTTCTTAGATTCTTGTGCTCCAGTTTGCTGTTTGCCTTCATCCTTTTTAGAAAACATATGCTGAATTTTATCAATTGCCTGCGGAGCAAGTTCTAGTATTTTTTCATACAAATGAGTACTTTCATCTAAATGCAACATTTTCACACCATGAGAATTGACAATTAAAAAAGCAATTGGGGTAATTGAAACACCGCCGCCGCTTCCGCCGCCAAATGGATGTGATGAACCTTGGTTTTGACCTTGACCTTGCCCTTGGGACCCGTCTATCTTAAATTCACTACCGCCTGCGGCAAATCCAAAGCCTACTTTTGAGACTGTTAGAATTACACTGCCATCTGGGGTTTCAACTGGGTCCCCAATAATTGTATTTACATCAATCATTTCTTTAAGACTTTCCATTGCAGTTGTCATCAAACCTTGAATTGGATGGTCCGACATGGTTGTTTCCTCCTTTTTCAAACTGATTTTGTCTTATCATTTCCAAAATTTGTTTTCTTCTTAAAGTGCGGAAGTCCGCCCCTCCAGTGTTTCAACAGTATTAATCCTGCTAAAATAGCATGCCCTATACGAAACTGAATAATACATGTAATTCTCGTTTGAATAACGGCTGCTTGGAAATGTGGTGTAACTGTGATTTTCGGCATTACCCTAAGTTTTAAATAATGGCTGAGAAGACCAATTAAACTCCCCTTCAATGCCCAGATTGCCCCTGTAATCGTGCCTGTTTGCGCAGCATCTCCTACCCCTATTAGGGTGTCCCATTCAAAACTTTTAATCGTAACCTTTCGAAGAAATCTTTTTACAATCTTATGCAATCCAAACACATGCTTCAAGATTTTTTTGCCATTCGTTGCATTTTTCTCTACTTCTTCTGTGGTAATTTGATTGACATCATTCTGTTCAGATTGATGAGTAGATTCACCTAAATTTTTATTACTCTTAATAATTAAGCTCGGTGAATTATCATCCACCTTAATTAACGGGACGTTTATTTTGTACCTTATTAATCCAAACCAAATCTTAAAGACAATCTTTAAGTCATCGTTGTCATTATGATGATAGTAATTAACGAGAATGGTTAGTTTAGTAACTAGAATGAGAATAAATAAGAGCAATAGAAGCGACAAAATCAAGAGTACCCAAAACAAATCAATCACAACCCCTCAGCGGGTAGTATTTGCTTTTAGAAAAAAAAATAAACCTACCAGTAAATGTTGATTGGTTTATCTTCACCGCTCTGCATGAATGACGGTTGATACTCGTTCGTCTCCATCCTGAGTCCAAAGTCCCCCCAAACAAAAATTAAGTCCTGCTTTCATATTGTTTCAATAAAATGCTAAACTAATTTCAGACAAGCATGAATTTACCAAAATTATTTTCACGGTTAACTATATTACAATTATCTTACAGGGGGTATAAAAGGTGGAAATTAGACGCAATATTTACTTCTATCATAAACGGGATTCGGACATGTTATCAAAAGTTGCTCCACTTGTAGATTTAGCAAAACGTTATGGATTTACGATTGTCAATGACTATCGTAACGCTAATATAATTGCCAGCGTTGGCGATGACGGAACATTCTTGCAAGCAGTCAGGAAAACAGGCTTCCGCGATGATTGCCTTTACACGGGCATTTCAACTCACAATAACCTGAGTATGTATTGTGATTTTCAAATAAATGATACTTCAAAAATGATTAACGCGATTGTAACTAATGAAAATTTAAAAGTCCGCCGTTATCCGTTAATTGAAGTAGAAGTGGATGGTCAAGGTACATTTCCTTGCTTAAACGAATTTAGTATTCGCTCAGCCATCATAAAGACGCTCGTGGTAGATGTCTTCATTGACCAACTGCACTTAGAAACCTTCCGTGGTGATGGACTAATTGTAGCTACTCCGACAGGGAGTACCGCTTATAATAAATCGGTTAGTGGTTCAATCGTTGATCCTCTTCTTCCTTGCATGCAAGTGAGTGAAGTAGCCTCTGTCAATACTAACAATTACCGAACACTAGGTTCCTCCTTCATTGTCGGCAGCGAACGTACATTAACGCTTCAAGTCATCTCTGAAGGGAATGACCATCCTACAATGGGCATGGACAATGAAGCATTAAGCATCCGTCACGTGGAGAAAATCAGAATAAAAATTAGTGATAAAAAATTAAAGACACTTAAACTAAAAGACAACTCCTTCTGGGAAAAAGTAAAACGTAATTTCCTATAAAAGCAGGATATACAACTTTTTTATACATAGAAAAACCTTATCCAAAAGCCGGATAAGGTTTTTTCTCTTTAGATACTCGTACTCTTTTCTTTGCGCGGATGCATCCATTGCAGTGATAATAGCTTGGTTTTTGAAAGTGAATAAATGGTTAAAGCTAACCAAATGAACATGAAGGACAGAAGCTGTATTTTGGAAAAATGTTCATGGTAAACAAATACTCCTAGAATCAAAGTTAATGTAGGTGAAATATATTGCAAAAATCCTAATAATGACAAAGGAATTCTTTGTACCCCCATTGCAAAATAAAGGAGTGGAATTGCAGTAGCAACCCCTGCACCCATTAAAAGAAGATCAGTTTGTATACCTGCACTTAAAAACGAATTGGTTCCGTTTAAAAAAAGAACCACCATATAAATCACAGCAATGGGTGAGATAACTAGAGTTTCTAAGGTTAGCCCCACTGACGAATCTACATTTATCATTTTTTTCGCTAAACCATATAAACCAAACGATACGGCTAAGGCAATTGCAATCCACGGAAATTGCCCGTGTGTAATGGAAATAATTAATACCCCGATTGCAGCCAAGATAAAAGAAGCGTATTGGTAACCATTTAACTTTTCCTTAAGAACTATCATTCCTAATAATATACTTACAAGTGGATTGATATAATAGCCTAGGCTTGCTTCAATCATATGGCCGCTATTCACCGCCCAAATATAAATGAACCAATTCACACTTACTAGGATGGAGGCAATTATTAGTGAGTACATTTGTTTTTTATTTTTGGTAAACCCTTTAATCGTATGGAGAAATAATCGCCACTTTTTTGTTAAAAGGAGAATAATGACCATAAAGATGAACGACCAGATAATACGGCTTGCTAAAATTTCCTTTGCACTAACATCGTTTAAAAGCTTCCAATAAATTGGCAGTAATCCCCATAACAAATATGAAAAGCCGGCATACATGGCTCCTTTTTGTGTGTTTGTTTTTTTCATATGTATTCTGTTCCTCTATTCTTTCTAGTTTCGAAATAATTTCTATTATACAGCGAAATCTTCAAAAATAGGGGGTTTTTCTCAAAAAAACAAGCAGACGATTGATCGCCTGCTTACTTCCCAACTTTCATTATAATTGCTTTGCGGCCTCAAGTTCTTTTTTACGGAGTTCAATTCTCCGAATTTTTCCAGAGGTTGTTTTAGGTAGTTCTGCTAAATACTCTATTTTTCTTGGGTATTTATAAGGTGCCGTAAGGGTTTTAACATGGTCCTGCAATTTTTTGGTTAGTTCAGGTTCTGTTGGATCAACATCCTCTTTTAAGACAACAAAAGCTTTGACAATAAAGCCGCGAATCTCATCTGGACTTGCCACGACTGCACATTCCTTTACAAATGGGTGTTTAACAAGGGCGTCCTCTACTTCAAATGGTCCAATTGTATAGCCCGAGCTAATGATAATATCATCTCCGCGGCCTTCAAACCAAAAGTAGCCTTCTTCGTCCATCTTTGCCTTATCACCAGTTACATAATAATCTCCACGGAACTGCATTGCCGTTCTTTCTGGATCTTTATAATAGTTTTTAAATAGAGCAGGGGTTTCGACGTGAACAGCAATATCGCCGACCTCACCGACTGCACAAACCTGGCCTTCTTCGTTAATGATTTCAACCCTGTTCCCTGGTGTCGGCTTGCCCATCGATCCAGATTTTAATTCCATCCCTTTAGTAACACCCACAAGCAAGGTATTTTCCGTTTGGCCATAACCATCTCGAACATCAATATTAAAATACTTTCTAAATGTATCAATGACTTCTCGATTTAAAGGTTCACCTGCGGAGACTGCACTATGAAGATTTGGTAATTGATACTCATCTAGATTATCTACCTTTGCCATTAGTCGATATTCAGTTGGAGTGCAGCAAAGGACATTCACGTCATATTTTTGAAGGAGGCTTAAATATTTTTTGGGTTCAAATTTTCCATTGTAAACTATGCCTGTTCCACCTGAACCTAAAACGGATAGGAAGGGACTCCAAATCCATTTTTGCCAGCCTGGACCCGCCGTTGCCCATACTGTATCACCGTCTTCAATACAAAGCCACTTTGGTGCAGCAGTTTTTAAATGCGCATATGCCCAGCCATGGGTATGGACAACCCCTTTAGGATTTCCTGTTGTACCGGACGTATAAGATAAAAAGGCCATATCTTCTCTCAGAGTATCTGCTTGGCTGAAGGTTTCTGGGGCATATTCCATCTCTTTGTCCAAATGAATCCAGCCTTGTTCAGCACCACCGATTGTAAATTTCACTAACGGCTGGGATTTGCTGATCGTTTCAAATTGGTCGACGTATGGAAAATAACTAATAACTGCTTTTACATCACCATGGGTAATTCGATATTGTAAATCCTTTTCCTTTAACATTTCAGAACTAGGAATGACGACCATACCAGCTTTTAATGCAGCTAAATAAACGACATAGGCTTCAATGAGACGAGGAACGATTATCAGGACTACATCGCCTTTGTTTAATCCATTTTGAATAAATACATTCCCCGCTTGGTTTACCCGTTTCATTAACTGCTCATATGTAACTTGCTGGGTTTCTCCTACCTCATTCTCCCACTTCAGTGCTATCCTGCTCGGGTCTTTTGCAAATTGCTCTACTTCAGAAACAAGATTATACCTTTCTGGTGCAATCAAATTTTCGCGCTTCATCCTTCTCCCCCTTAAAATATTATTTGGTATCCCACGGAATTAATTATACAAAATTATTCAAAAATTTTAAATTATTATTCAAATAAAAATATTTTTCACTATTTAGAGCATAAAAAAGAGAGCGTGGGGAAGCCCCAACGCTCTCTGTAGCCATCATATTTACTTTTTATTAACGAGAGAATCCGCCGCCTAATTGTTGTTCAGCCATTGCTACTAGACGTTTTGTGATTTCACCACCAACAGAACCGTTAGCGCGTGAAGTAGTGTCTGCTCCAAGATTTACACCAAATTCATTAGCAATTTCATATTTCATTTGGTCAAGAGCTTGTTCAACACCAGGAACTAATAACTGATTTGAGTTGTTGCTTGCCATGTGATATCACCTCCTTGTGAGTATAGAATGTGTAAAACATAAAATCTTCATTCTATATTACAATTGGTAATTGTTCACAAAAAGTTCGAAATTTACCTTTTTAAAATAATTCGCTAAATTCGGTGCGAACATTATTTTCCGAGTTAAGAACGATTGTTTCTGTTTCCTTTACTGCTTCATGGATCAATGGATCAAAATCGAAGAAGCTCTCATAATACTGAACCTTTTCCCTTTTTGGCTTCGTTTTTGGAGAAGCAGGAACAAAGATGGTACAGCAATCCTCAAAAGGTCTGTTTGAAATTTCTAAGGTATCAATTTCCTGCGCGATTTTTATAATATCGGATTTGTCCATTGTAATCAATGGACGCAATATCGGTGTATTTGTTACATCATTAATAGCAAACATACTTTCTAAAGTTTGACTAGCCACTTGTCCAAGGTTTTCGCCGGTTATAATCGCAAGAGCATCATGTTTTTTCCGGATTTCATCTGTGATTCGGAGCATCAATCTTCTTGTCGATGTCATCGAATAGTTTTCGGGTATTTGTTCGCGGATCGTTTGTTGGATTTCCGTAAAAGGAACAATATGCAAAGTCATTGAGCCATAGATGTCAGCTAATTTCTTTGAAAGATCGATTACCTTTTCCTTTGATCTTTCACTGGTAAATGGTGGACTAAAGAAATGGACAGCCTCGACTTCTACTCCACGTTTCATCGCCATATAGCCTGCTACAGGGCTGTCAATGCCGCCTGAAAGCATAAGCATCGCTTTTCCGCTTGATCCAATTGGAAGTCCGCCAGCACCTTGTATGGTTTCACATGAAAGATAAATGGCTTCTTTTCTTACTTCAATCCGTAAATTAATATCCGGGTTTTTCATATCCACTTTCAATTTAGGGATATTCTGCAGTAAATGGCCGCCAATCGCGCGATTGATTCCATCCGTGTCTAATTCAAATGATTTATCCGACCTTTTCGGAGTAACTTTAAAGGTTTTTCCTTCCTCATAAAAGGATCGAACTACATCTAGAGAGGTCTGTTTTAATACCTCTATACTTCTTTTCACTTTTATCGCAGGGCTAAAAGACTGGATTCCAAAAATATTCTTTAACTTTTCAATAACTGCTGTCCCGCTCTCGCCATTTAATATGACAAACATCCGGTCACGGCCAGCTTCTACCCTTACGTTAGGAAAAGGGGCCAGTGCAATTTTTACACTCTTCTTCAATTTATCAACAAATCTATTGCGATTTCTGCCTTTGGTCGATATTTCGCCATAACGTATCAATATTCGTTCATATTCCATTCTATTTCATTACCTTCCTTAGTTGGTTTGCAGATTCCTTCAATGCAGCTAACGCCGTCAATGCCTCTTCCTCACTATTTTGAAAGGAAAGGCTGATTCTGATTGCACTTTCAGCTAATGTTTCTGGAACTCCCATTTCAATAAGCGTCTTACTTGGTGATTTCTTCTTTGAGGAACAAGCACTTGTCGTTGAAACAAAGACGCCTTTCCGCTCAAGTGCATGGATGAACACTTCAGATTTAATTCCTTTTAGTGAAAAATTTATAATATGTGGTGCCATATATTCGTGCGGTGTATGAATTTGAGTACCTTCTATTTCTGTTAATCCATTCCAAAGCAGGGTTTGGATTTTTTTCATTGTCTCTGTTCCTGTTTCAGCTTTTGTTAGGGTCATCCTCAGAGCCTTTGCCATTGCCACAGCACCTGCTACATTTTCAGTACCACTTCGAATTTTTCTCTCCTGGTCTCCACCAGAAAACAATGGAGAAATTCTTGCTCCCTCACGGATAAAAAGGGCACCAGTACCTTTTAACCCATGAAATTTATGGGCGGATATAGAGCAGAAATCTACTCGATTATCAATAAGAGATATGGGAATTTTACCAACACTCTGAACAGCGTCGACATGAAAGAGAATACCTGGATACCTTTTTAACAGCTGACCAATTTCTTCTATCGGCTGAATAGTTCCCACTTCATTATTCACATGCATAATCGAAATTAATATGGTATCTTTTCTAATTGCTTTTTCAAGGTCTTCTACTCGAATTCTTCCAAGCCTGTCTACAGGCAGGTATGTTATATCAAAGTCCTCTCGCTCAAGCTGCTCCATCGCCAATCGAACAGATGGATGTTCAACACTTGAGGTAATCAGGTGGCGTCCTCTATGTTTATGCATTAAAGCAGAACCTTTTATTGCTAAATTATTACCTTCCGTTCCTCCAGAAGTAAAATAAATTTCGGAGGATTTAACTTTTAGAAATTTGCTAACTTGCTCCCGTGCCTGTGATAGCAGTTTTTCTGCCTGCCCCCCCATACTGTGAAGGGAAGACGGGTTTCCAAAATATTCACTGGAGACCGTAACGAAAGAATCCAAAACCTCTTTATATGGTTTTGTTGTTGCACTATTATCGAAATATATCATTTTTCTCCTCCGAACTACCGAGCCATGTCGCTTACAAAAATAAATCTTAACATAAAGATCATAAAACGAAAAACAAAAAACCGATTCAGCCAAAAAGAGCACTGATCGGTTTTAAATACAGCAATATAATTTTTAATTTATTCTGTTACAAATGTGGCTTTTATTTTTTTCAATGCATCAGGATCTATTACGTCTAGTGTCGCAGCCGCTTGTTCTAAAGCCTCTTGATACTCATAGTGTCTAAACGCATTTTCTGCTTCTGTTAAGCCTTTTGCCACAGAAGGATATTGACTTTTATAACGATTCCCATATTGAATCGCCTTTTCCGCGAGCATAACATTTTCTAAGAGTTCAATGGTTGAATTAGTAAGTTTTTCCACTGTTAATACAGCAATTTCTAAATACTGATTTAAAGCAGAAATGTTAAGCGGCTTTTCTTCCAGTTGGAATTTCACATTTTGGATACTCTCGTTGGTATCCTCAAACAAATACTTATAATCTTCAGGCAAACCTGGTACGTTGCTCTTTGTGACGAGTCGAACAGTTTCGCCAACCTTTTTTGTTAGTTCTTTAACTTTTTCTCTTGCCTCAAACTCGTCTTTTCTTAGTGCCTGGAGTTTTAACGAAAAATCCTGCTGGCCTTCATAGATGATATCCAGCTGTTCCTTAATTTGAGCCAGCTCTTCACTAATTACGCTTTGAGCTGTTTCGTTCAGCTTTACTTTTTCCATTAGAATTTCAAAATGTTTATATACAGTGGAAAGTTCCTTTTCAAGATGTCGTTGCGTTTCGAAATCGTTTTCTGACAATTGATAGCTTTCCTGAACATGAATGACTTCACTTGAAAGTTGACTATTCTCCTCTTGAGCCGTTGCGAGAAGGTCACTGGCTATTTTTTCATTTTTTAAGACAAAATGCTTGGCGTGAACTTCTTTTTCCAATAAATCAAAAAGGATATCAATTCTTTCCTTAACTTCTTTCATTCCTTCGACGGCCTCGTCAATCTTCGTTGCCTCGATTAACAGTAAATTCTCAGATAGTTTTTCTTCTAAACGCTTTATTTCCGCTTCCACATTAATATGTTCTAGGTAATATTCTTGCTCGGACATTTCACGGTACCCATCAAGGATATCAGCTAATTGATTAGGAAGCAGTGATTGACATTCGATTAATAGCTGTGGAATCAAGTCCATATAATTCTTGATTGTTCCCAGTTGACTGTGTATCAACAAAACAACTTCACGGGCTTCAAGATAATTACCATGTTCCGTTTTATCATCAAATTCCTGAAATTTTTGCGATACACCGTTAAGTTTTTCCTCTAGGGACTTTTCTGAACTGCCAAAACTGTGGCGGTGGGCAAGCAGCAGCTTTTTTGATTCCCGGTACTGCTCTTTTAATTCCTCAATCTCGATTCGGTTCTTTTCCTCGCTGCCAACCAATTCATGCAACTCTTCTAATATACTTTTTATTTGATCCTCTGTTTCTTGCAGCTTCGCAGCAATTGCTTGCTGGACTTCTTTAGCTTTATTAAATCGGTACCGATCTATGTACTCTTCTGCATCAAAAAGCAGTTCTTCTAAATTCGGAAGTTGTACTGTAACTACATCGTCCCACTGATTTCTCCATCTTTCGAAAAGCTCTTCTGTTTGTCCTGTCATATTAAGCAGCTTAACCTTAGACATTTCATCCAGTACTGGACGATTCATAATATCGATTTTCCAAGCTTCTAATCGATCCATTTCTTTAAAGTACTTTTTCTTTATTAAATACCCTACTACAAATAAGGCTAGTATTAGGATAAATAATCCAATGAAATATTTCACAAGTAAGCCCCCTATTTCCAAAAACATTGTTTCAAAATGCCGTTCTCATTCATCTATTTATATTAAATCTCTTAAAGTTCAGTTCAATGCTATTATGATACCATGTAAACGACATTTTTTGACTGTTATTTTCAATTTTTTTGTAAAATAAACAAAAAAAATAGCGATAGCCGCTATTTGATGGCTGCACCCATTTTCATTGGCACACCCGAACATAAAGTTTTATCAATCCACAGATTAATATCCTTTAAATATTTCTGCTCGAAAAATGGTTCATTTGGAAAGACATACAAGACTTCACGCATATAATGAGTATTCATAAATGGCATCATGAGTAATCCCTTTAACTGAATAATTAAATAGGGAATTGAATGAGGGCGAAATTCATTCCACTCGAAACCTCTTTCAAATATTAATTGAAAATAGTATTTTTCTTTCAGTAAGTAAGTTGACATAATCTCTCTTACGATTTGTGAGTCCATCGACATTTCACGGTAGACAAGACTGGCTAATTTACTATTTTCACATTGATAGTGTAGTAAATCAGCTACAATTCGTTTTAGACATTCCTTTGCTCCCTTTTCAATCGATGCATAGGCTTCTTCCATTTTACTAATATATTGTTCAAAAAAATGCGTAAAGCAATATTCTAATAGACCAGGTTTGTTTTCGAAATGGTAGGCAATTGTTGCTGTATTTACGTTTGCCAGTCGGGCGATATCCCTTATTGATGTTCCCGTATACCCATTGGATTTAAACAATGTGATAGCAGCCTTAACAATTGCTTCTTTAGCATTTTTCTTCATATATTGTCCCCTTTCTGGAATAACCTATAATCTCCTTACCTATCTATTCTTTCTTTCCCGACAGATTCCTTTTTGAATATATCGACAAAGTCTGCCTATATTCTTGTAAATTTGATAAAATAAATATGTAAAATGTTGAAATAAAGGGGAAATATCATGTTTAACGTCGAAATATATACAGGGAACCGCGAAGAAAATTACAATCTGGTGATAAAACAGCTGCATGCGCTTATTCACGATGAGAATAATCAAATAGCTAATCTTAGCAACGCAAGCGCCTTGCTAAATCAATTTTTGGACCGTATTAACTGGGTCGGCTTTTATTTAATGGATTCAAATCAACAACTGGTATTGGGGCCATTCCAAGGTTTGCCTGCTTGTGTCCGCATTCCGCTTGGCAAAGGTGTATGCGGGACATCTGCCTTAAAAAAAGAAACCGTTCTTGTTGCTGATGTTCATCAGTTTCCAGGCCACATCGCCTGCGATGCAGCGTCTCAATCAGAAATTGTTGTACCGCTCATAAAAGACGGGGAGCTTATTGGTGTACTCGATATCGATTCACCAGAAAAGAACCGTTTTGATGCACTCGATCAACAAAAACTAGAAGAATTTGTTGCAATTTTAATTGAACACATATAGAAAAAGAGCACAGAGGAAATTTCCTCTGTGCTCTTATTAATTTATATCTTTTCTAGCGCTTGTTCGAGGTCTTCCTGGATATCCTCCCATGCTTCAAGACCAACAGATAATCGCAGCAAGGTATTTGTGATCCCCATTTTTCTCCGTTCTTCCTCGGGGACAACCGCATGGGTCATGGTTGCAGGATGTTGTATTAACGTCTCAGCGTCCCCAAGGCTGACAGCGATTTTTATTAATTGTAATTGATCCATAAATTGTTGAGCGGTTTCCTTTGTCCCCTTGATGGTGAAAGAAATAAGACCGCCTGGTTGTTTCATTTGTTTTGCAGCTATCGAATAATCGGGATGTTCGGGGTCACCTGGAAAATAAACCTTATCAATTTTTGGATGTCTTTTCATAAAGTTAAACAGTTTCAAAGCATTTTCACAGTGTCGGTCCAAACGTACTGGGAGGGTTTTCAATCCTCTTAATAAAAGCCATGCATCGAAAGGTGAGATAATTCCACCAATATCCTTTTGGGTGGTCCTTGACACCTGTCTTATAAAATCTTTCTTACCGACAACCAGCCCAGCGATGACATCCCCATGACCGCAGATATATTTAGTTGCACTATGAATAACAACATCACACCCGAGCGTTAGCGGAGTTTGAAGATATGGCGAACAAAATGTATTATCAATGACAACGGGAATCCCTTTTTTATTTGCTACACTTGCCACCATTTCGAGGTCGACCAACTTCATTGTCGGGTTGATCGGCGTTTCAATATAGATACAGGCGGTGTTTGGAAGAATTTCTTGCTCGATGGCTTCCATTGAATCCATTAATGAAAAGTCGTGATTTATGGCATATTTCTCTTTTAATAACTCTAACAAACCAAATGTACAGCCATAAACACCTTGTGAACAAAGGATGTGGTCACCTGATTTTGTTAAGGCTACTAACACGGCACTAACTGCTGCCATTCCTGATGAAAAGGCTAAACCTGCTTCACCTTGTTCAAGAACAGCTATCCGATCTTCCAAAATTTTCACCGTTGGATTTCCTAAGCGTGAATAGATAAATCCTTCTTCCTGTCCTGCAAATCGTTTCTCCCCTTGTTCTGCACTGCCAAAAGTAAAGGTGGATGTTTGATATAACGGGGGAACTAAACTATCTTGATGTTCATCCGGCTGGTAGCCAGAATGAATAACTTCCGTTTCAAACCGTGTTTTCTTTTTCCCCATCTTGGATTTCTCCTTATTTGAGAGCGTTTTCATATTTCTGTATTATATTATGTCTGTTAAGTAAATATCGTTAAGACACGTTTAAATTGGGCGCCCTTCATTAACTAACCCTAACACCGTTTTCTTGAATTACCACTTTGTTTTTTCCAGTCCCTTTCGCAATATACAAGGCATCATCTGCCCGTTTAAATAAGAGATTATAACCATCAAGCCGTTCCTTATTCCAATAAGAAACACCGCAGGATACCGTAATATGCGGCTCAGAGTTTTCAGACACCTTTTTAACCAATCTTTCTGCAACAGCTACGCCTTTTTCTAAGGGGCAGCCTGGAAGATAAAGAGCTAGTTCTTCTCCTCCCCAGCGGGCCCCAATATCTTCTCCGCGGATATTTCTTTTTATAAGATTTGCGACCTGGACAAGAACCTGATCTCCCACCTGATGACCGTATGTATCATTTATTTCTTTAAAATTATCAATATCAAGGAGGATAAAGGTACCTTCCTCGGACTCTTTCATGGATCCCTGGATTTTTTCATCCAAGAATTTACGCGAATGGAGTTTTGTCAGGTGATCAGTAATAATCATATGCTCCAACTCTTCTCTCAGCATGGAATTCGTTAGGGCAAGCGATGAGTGATGGATAAGAGACTGAAGGAGTTTAAAAGTATCAAAGGAAAAGAAATACGGCTTTTGATGCATCACTATGGAAAAACCTTTTAATTCTTCGCTGTGAATCATTGGAATCGCAAGAATCGAATGAAAGCTTGGACTATTTTTCATGTTTGGGAGATTGATATCCCCGATAAATAAAGGAGTTTTTTCTAATTCGATTTTTTCCTTTAAATAATCAATGTAGAATTTCGCTTGTTGCGTGTAAAAGTAGGGCGTCGAGCCTGGAAGTATTTTTACATTACCATGGACATTTGAGAATAAGAAAAAACCAACCTCCTGGGCATCAATCGAAGCGATTATTTGGTCAGACATATATGTCATCGTATCAACTAAGCGCAGGTTTGAATTTAAACAATGAGAGGTTTCATTAATTAATTGCAAATTGGAAATTTCTCGCATTGACTGTTGATAAAGATAGGCGTTCTCTAAAGAACTTCCCGCAGCACTCGCAAGCAAATTAAGAAACTCCATCTCGTTTTCAGGAAATACAGTCGAATTCACTGCAACGACTTGTAAAACACCATGGGTCACCTGTTTTCCTTTTAAGGGTGCATAAATAATTGCAGTGTTAGCAGATAAAGACGATTCAAATTGAAGCTCCCCCGATGCATAGGCTTTAATGGCAGCAATATTCTCACTATCATATTCAAGTTCAATAATCGGAAGATCATTGTGGCTATATGTATCCTGTGAGAGTAATAAGGAAAATGAAAAATCTGGATACAATTCCTTTAGGGAGACACATAACTCCCCCAAAAGGATATCTATATTTAGGGAAGAATGAAGTTTTTCTGTTATTTGTATTAATTGTTTATATCTTTTTACTTGCCATTGTAAATCACTTTCGAGAATATCCATAATAGGTTTCACCCGATCTAATTCCATATATATACATTGTACCCTAATTATAGTTAATATTTTGACATTTTGGGGAGATTTATTTGAATAAATTATTAACTTTATTAAGATAGTTTTTCTGTAGAATTTCTTCAGTACCTACTTTCCTAAAAATATTCTTGACTTTTAAGGAATAAAAATTATATAATACTCTTTGTGTAAAATATTGCAGCCTATTGTGTTCACTTTGAATAGCTTCATTTTGTTCCTCATTTTTGAAATGATGGTGTATCTCGTAACCCTTAGCTGCTAGGGCGAAGGTACATGAAAATAAAATGACTGTCAAAGAGTCTCATAACGGTTTTTATTTTACCAAAATAAAAACACTAAGGAGGAGTCATTCATGGCTCGTTATACTGGCTCAAGCTGGAAAATTTCCCGTCGTCTTGGAATCTCTCTAAGCGGCACAGGTAAAGAATTAGAAAAGCGTCCTTACGCTCCTGGACAACATGGTCCAAACCAACGCAAAAAGCTTTCTGAATACGGATTACAATTACAAGAGAAGCAAAAGCTTCGTCACATGTATGGCGTAACAGAGCGTCAATTCCGTAACCTTTTTGATAAAGCTGGTAAATTAGCTGGTATCCACGGTGAAAACTTCATGGTTCTTCTTGAATCACGTCTTGACAACGTTGTATACCGTTTAGGCCTTGCTCGTACTCGTCGTGGAGCACGTCAATTAGTTAACCACGGTCATATCTTAGTTAATGGGTCACGCGTTGATATCCCATCATTCCGCGTAACTCCTGGTCAAACAATCAGTGTTCGTGAAAAATCACGCAACCTTGATGTGATCAAAGAAGCAATCGAAGTTAACAACTTTGTTCCTGACTTCTTAACTTTTGATGCTGACAAATTAGAAGGTACTTTCACTCGCTTACCTGAGCGTTCTGAATTGCCTGCTGAAATTAACGAAGCTCTTATCGTCGAGTTCTACTCACGTTAATAAGAAAGGCCCTCAACCAAAATTGGCTGAGGGCTTTTTCTATGTTTATTTTCTATTTACCCATTGAAATGATTTTCGATATAAAAATCCCAGAATGAAATAAATAACAACGACGATTGCTGCGGTCCATAGTCTTTCCTGTAAAACACCGTCTGCGAATAATACTGGGCCTAGACCGAAAAATGTAACCAATGCAATGAGAATGAGAAAGATTGCATGTAATAAAAATTTCATTAACTTTACCCCCAAATGCTATTTCCTTTTAATATTAGACGAATACACCCAACCCAATGTTACAAGAATTACTTTATAGTATTAAAAAAGGGCTTTGAATCTCAAAGCCCGTTTCTATTAGTATTTTATTAACGTATACTTCTTTTTACCACGTCTTATAATCGTAAACTGTCCTTCAATCCGGTCTGTTTCCGTAAGTGCATAAGCAGTATCCGTGATTTTTTCACCATTAACTGTGACTGCACCGTTAGCAATATCCTCACGAGCTTGCCGCTTTGATGGAGAAATTTTCGCGGCAACCAATAGATCCACCAAATTCACCTCAGCTTGTGAAGCATATGCTGGTACATCTTTAAAGCCCTGCTCAATCTCTGCAGCTGACAGACTACTTACATCCCCGCTAAATAATGCTTGAGAAATTTTAATCGCCTGTTGTAAGGAATCTTCGCCGTGAATCAAACGAGTCAATTCTTCTGCTAAAACCTTTTGAGCTTTACGAAGATGCGGTTCATCCTGAACTGCTTTTTCTAATTGTTCAATTACCTCATGTGAGAGGAAGGTGAAGATCTTCAGGTACTTAACGACATCGGCATCAGCAGTATTAATCCAGAACTGGTAGAACTCGTAAGGAGTTGTTTTTTCAGGATCTAACCAAACCGCACCGCTTTCCGTTTTTCCAAACTTGGTACCGTCCGCCTTGGTTACTAGCGGAATCGTTAACCCATATGCCTTCGAACCTTCCGGCTGAACTTTACGGATTAATTCCAACCCTGAAGTGATGTTCCCCCACTGGTCACTACCGCCGATTTGCAATTTACAATTATGGTTCTCATACAAATGAAGGAAATCCATCGCTTGTAAAATGGTGTAGGTGAATTCGGTAAATGAAATCCCCGTCTCAAGTCTTGATGCAATCGTATCCTTGGCAAGCATATAGTTAACTCCGATATGCTTACCAATATCACGCAAGAATGTAACCACATCCATAGAACCTGCCCAATCATAATTGTTAACCATGATGGCCCCATTTTCGCCTTCAAATTCAAAAATTTTCTTTAACTGCAGTTTGATGCCTGCAACATTGTCCTGCACGGTTTCTAGTGTTAACAGCTTCCGTTCTTCACTTTTGCCACTTGGGTCACCAATTAATCCAGTTGCTCCCCCAACCAACACAATCGGACGATGGCCATGCTGCTGAAATCTTCTTAAGGTTAAAAATGGCAGCAAATGGCCGATGTGCATACTATCTGCGGTTGGATCAACCCCGCAATATAAGGAAATTGGCTCCTTGCTTAATGTATCCTTCAAACCTTCTTCATCGGTTTGCTGATAGATAATTCCTCTCCAAGCTAAATCCTGTAACAATTCCATAATATTCCCTCCATTTTGGTAAAAAAATAAAAAGCCCCTGCAAAAATGCAGGGACGTAAAATTACGCGGTACCACCCAGCTTGAGGAAAAACTTCCTCCAACTCAAAAAATTAACGGCTAAGACCGTTCTCCGCTACTCATATTAAGTTCACAGAGAAAGCTCAGGGGAGTAATTCATTCTTCTATTTGTATCAGCTTTCACCATCGCTGACTCTCTTTTAAACAGGGATAGAAGAACTACAGTTGGTTCCCTTCACAGCTTTTTATTAAATTAATGTATAGCTTTTTTTACCATATTTCATTCTACATGTCAAATACATCTGGAAATTTCAGATAAATGTAGAAGTTTGTCAGTTTTTATACCTTTGTTATGCTATAATGGACTTGATTTTAGATGAGGTGATCCTATAGATGGTTGATAAATTACAAGCGTGGTTAGAAAAAGTAAAATCCGCACTAAACATATTTACCCATAAAAGAACGGTTAAAAGCGCACGAATCACATATCAAGTCGTTTGGAACTTGCTTCTCCTTACATTAACAGTCATTATTCTAGGCGGATCATTTGCTTCAGGGGTGGGCGCTGGTTACTTTGCTTCACTAGTAAAAGATGAGCCTGTTCGTTCCTATGATAGCATGAAAAAAGATATTTACAACTACACAGAAACATCGGAATTATATTTTGCTGATAATGTCTATCTTGGAAAGCTCCGAACTGACTTAGAAAGGGAAGAAGTAAAGCTAGACAGTGTGTCAAAAGATTTAGTGAACGCAGTTGTTGCCACAGAAGATGAATACTTTTACAAGCATAACGGTGTTGTTCCAAAAGCGGTATTTCGGGCCGTCTTCCAGGAAGTAACAAATTCTGCGGTACAATCTGGTGGTAGTACACTTACACAACAATTAATCAAAAATCAAATTTTAACAAATGAAGTATCGTTTCAACGAAAAGCGAATGAAATTTTACTTGCCCTTCGTTTAGAGAAATTTTTTGATAAAAAAGAAATTCTAGAAGCCTATCTGAATGTATCTACATTTGGAAGAAATTCATCTGGACGTAATATTGCGGGCGTTCAAGCCGCAGCAAAAGGCATTTTTGGTAAAAAGGTTAGTGATCTAAGTCTACCTCAAGCAGCCTTCATTGCTGGTTTACCTCAAAGCCCATTTGGGTACACCCCTTTTACTAGAGAAGGTACTATAAAAGAACCAAAGTATTTAGAACCCGGTCTTTTACGTATGAAAACCGTCCTTAAGCGAATGTTTGATGGTGGATATATTAATAAGCAACAATATGCGGAGGCCTCCGCTTACGATATTAAAAAGGATTTTATCAAGCCAATTGCAAATCCTTTAGAAAAATACCCTTGGCTGACAGTCGAAATTGAAAAGCGTTCAATTGAAGTCTTGACAACAGTTTTAGCAAAGAATGATGGGGTATCGGAAAAGGAATTAAAAAACGATGATAATCTTGCATATAAGTATCAAATTCTAGCTAGAAATGCCTTGCGCCAAAATGGATACCAAATTCATTCCACAATTGACAAAAAAATATATGATGCGATGCAAAAGGTTAAAGATCGATATCCTTATTACGGACCTGACAAACCTCAGAAAAAAAAGGATCCCGAAACTGGAGAAATCAAAACAGTCATGGAGCCTGCTGAGGTAGGCGCAGAACTAATTGAAAACAAGACCGGAAAAATAATTAGTTTTGTTGCTGGCAGGAATTATGATGACCAACAGCTTAATCACGCCACTAGTGCAATAAGACAAAACGGTTCCACTATGAAACCGCTTCTTATCTACGGACCGGCAATTGAGTTAGGAAAAGCAGCTCCCGGAACACCGCTTCCAAACGTGGCATTAAGTCTAAATCCTGCCAGTAGTGCTCCATGGCCGCAAAACTATGACTATCGCTACAGTGGAATAGTATCAGCTAGATACGCCCTTGCGAAATCATATAACGTGCCAGCGGTTAAACTCTACAAAAGTATTGTAGACCAACGTCCCGCTAAGTATCTTGAAAAAATGGGCTTTACTTCTTTAAGAAAAGACGATTATACCAATCTAGCTACTTCGATTGGCTCGATGACAAACGGGGTAACTATCGAAGAAAACACCAATGCGTTTACCACCTTTGCGAATAACGGAAGGTTTATTGATGCATATATGATTGATAAAATTGTTGACAAAGACGGTAAGGTCATCTATCAGCATAAAGTAAAACCTGTACAGGTTTTTAAGCCGCAGACCGCCTATTTAACGATTGATATGATGCGTGACGTTATTAAAATGGGGACTGCAGCTGGTGTTAGAAGCCAATTAAACTTTAGTAGTGACTGGGCAGGGAAAACAGGAACAGGAAACCAATATATTGACTCCTGGTTTGTTGCTTCCAACCCTAATGTTACTTTTGGTCTTTGGAGAGGGTATGATACACCAAAATCCTTACAGACCTCCGGAATGTCTTATAGTTCTAGGACCAACACTCTATGGGCTCAGTTAATGAACGCAGCCTATAAAATTAAACCTGAGCTAGTCGCACCTAAGAAATCATTTAAGATGCCAAAAGGTATTGTAAGACGCTCATTTTGTGCTGTTTCAGGAATGCTGCCATCAGAGGCATGTTCAAAAGCAGGTTTAATCGAAAGTGATTACTTTAATGTCAATAATGTTCCGACAAAAGTAGACGATAGCTTAATTGAGGCAAAATATGTTACGGTGGGAGAAAAAAAATATTTAGCCTTAGATTCCACACCAAAAGAGTTTGCTCAATTTGGTCTGATTTTAAATCCTGATTTTATTAAACGAATCGTTGGACGCAGCTTCCATAATTATAGCCAACTGATTCCACAGAAGGACCGTTGGGGAAAAATTCTAGTTTCCTCTGCAAAAATGTCCGATAACGGGAAGAACCCTGATCAGGTCAGCTTAAAAGTAACTGGCAATACTTTATCTTGGTCTAAATCTGGTGATAATGATGTCGTCGGTTACCGAGTCTATCAAGGCGGCGTAATCTCTAAAAAAGTAGGCAGTGTAGTTAATGGTTCGAAACGCTCATTAAAAGTTGGTAATGGCTCTTTCTATGTAACGGCGGTTGACATTGCTGGCAAGGAGTCCGCTCCATCGAATCTTGTCGAGGCAGGAGTTAAAAAGCCACCAAAAGATCCGAATATTCCTGTCGTTCCGAATGACCCGAACGTTCCAACTGAACCAACAACTCCATAAAGACAAAAAACGCACTGACAGCTACATGTCGGTGCGTTTTTTATACTTACGCTTCCTAATCTTCCATCGTTGACAGGTCACCCGCTGGCAGATTCAACTCCCACGCCTTTAAGACACGACGCATGATTTTACCACTTCTGGTTTTTGGCAGTTTATCACGGAAGTCAATTTCCCGCGGGGCTGCATGGGCAGCTAATCCTTTTTTCACGAATTGACGGATCTCTTCTTTTAGTTCTTCCGATGCTGCATAGCCGTCCCTAAGGGCAATAAACGCTTTAATGATTTCGCCGCGAACTGGATCTGGTTTACCGATTACACCCGCTTCTGCGACAGCTGGATGCTCAACAAGCTTACTTTCTACTTCAAACGGTCCTACGCGCTCCCCAGAGGTCATAATCACATCATCCACACGACCTTGGAACCAGAAATAGCCGTCTTCATCCATGTATGCTGAATCACCTGAAACATACCAATCACCTGGCATAAAATAAGATTCATATTTCTCTGGATTATTCCAAACTTTATGCATCATTGAAGGCCAGCCTTTTTTAATCGCCAGGTTCCCCATGCGATATGGCGGAAGTTCGTTTCCTTGATTATCGACAATCGCAGCTTGAACACCTGGAATTGGTTTCCCCATCGAACCAGGTTTAATTTCCATACAAGGATAATTACAAATGGTTTGTGCACCGGTTTCTGTCATCCACCAAGTATCATGAATCCGCTTATTGAATACCTTTACTCCCCATTTAACAACTTCTGGGTTTAACGGCTCTCCAACACTTAAGACGTGTCGAAGACTGCTTAGATTATATTTCTTAACCAGTTCATCTCCTGCCCCCATTAACATCCGGAACGCGGTAGGTGCACTGTACCAAACCGTCACACCGAAATCTTCGATCATCTGGTACCAAGAGTCAGGACTAAAGCGGCCCCCAATAATTACATTTGAAGTTCCAGTTAGCCATGGCCCAAATATTCCATAAGACGTCCCAGTCACCCATCCAGGGTCCGCCGTACACCAATATACATCATCCTCTTTTAAATCAAGGACCCATTTCGCTGTTTGATAATGCTGGATCATGGCATTATGTACATGTAATACGCCTTTTGGCTTACCTGTTGAACCCGATGTATAGTGAAGGATTAATCCATCCTCCCTGTCTACCCATTCAATTCGAAGATCTTTACTTGCTGCTTCAAATTTTTTCAAGAAGTCAACATATGGTCCTTGTTCATCCACATTATTACCGATAAGGAAAATGGTTTTGAGTGCCGGCAAATCGTTTACTGGGACTCGTTCCAATAGTTCTGGTGTCGTAACCAGTACTTTCGCTTCACTGTCCTGAAGACGGTCTCTGACAGCCACTTCCATGAATGCTTCAAATAAAGGACCAACAATTGCACCAAGTTTAATAGCACCCAAAACCGTAAAGTAAAGTTCAGGTGAGCGCGGCATAAAAATAAAAACTCGATCACCTTTTTCAACATCACCATAAGTTTTTAACACATTAGCTGCTTTGTTCGAGAGATCCTTCATTTCCTTGAATGTATACTTCTCATTTCTAGAACCATCGCGGTAATATAAGGCAACTTTATTTTTTCTGAAAGTTTTGGCGTGACGGTCAATGGCCTCATAAGCAAGGTTGACAAGACCGGTTTCACTCCAAGTAAATTTCTTTTCTGTTTCTGTCCAGTTGAATTGCTTGTACATTTCTTGATAATTTTCCAGATTATGATCCCCTTTTACAACTGGTAACGCTTCCACTTTCATTCAAACTCCCCCTTTGGCTCATTTTAAATTATTATAGTACAAATATAAACTATTCACAATTTTTAAAAAAGTAGTTTAGGTAATCTTTTTTATTTTTATCCATAAAAAGTAAAAAGTTTTTCGCTAGAAGACGGAAAATTTCGTTAAATTGCTTTTCCTTACTAGATTTTATGTATAATAGAATTATAAGCAGAAAGATTTTTCCAGGGTAGGTGACCGTATGGAACACAAAAAAACATACAATGCCAAACAATTAAAAACACCTCACGGGTCCCTGATCATTGAAGGGCCGATTAACTCAGATAAACTAGCTGGCTATGAATTCCACGAAGACCTGATTGCATTCCGGCCGCCCGCGCAGCAGCATCAGGCTCTAGTTGGAATTGCAAAGCTTCCTGAAGGCAGAATTATTATTGCCAGGCATCAAAATACGATCGTGGGTTATGTAACCTTTCTTTACCCTGACCCACTCGAACGATGGTCAGAAGGAAAGATTGAAAATTTAATCGAATTAGGTGC
Source organism: Neobacillus drentensis (assembly GCF_036962125.1). Taxonomy (GTDB): domain Bacteria; phylum Bacillota; class Bacilli; order Bacillales; family Cytobacillaceae; genus Neobacillus; species Neobacillus drentensis_B. The sequence goes on along the minus strand of NZ_JBALOA010000015.1, from coordinate 120,981 downwards.
AATTGAAGTCATTCCACAATATAGAGGCTGTGCAGTGGGTAAAAATCTTCTTATTGTCGGAATGATGGATGATGCGATGGAGGATTACCTCATCATCACGACGGAGTATTACTGGCACTGGGATTTAAAAGGTACCAAGTTGAATGTTTGGGAGTACCGAAAAATCATGGAAAAGATGATGAATGCGGGCGGCCTTGAATGGTATGCCACCGATGATCCTGAAATTTGCTCACACCCTGCCAACTGTCTCATGGCACGGATGGGGAAAAGAATCGATATGGAAACCATCCAAAAATTTGACCGTCTAAGATTTATGAATCGATTTATGTACTAATAAATAATTTTTCCTGATACTTGCATAAGCTAGGGGGATATTTAGATGATAGTAGAACAGATCATGAAAACCGATGTGGCAACACTTTTGCCGACAGATACGATTGAGGATGCAATCCGTTTGATGGAGTCAAGGAAAATACGTCATATCCCGATTATCAACCAAGAAAAACATTTAGTGGGTCTTGTCACAGTTTCAAAAATCCATGAGGCGACTCCATCTATTTTCCACGCGAATGAACATCCAGAAGATATGAAAAAGCCTCTCGACACTATTATGGAACGAAACGTGATAACCGGTCATCCCCTTGATTTTGTTGAAGAAATAGCCGGCCTTTTTTATGAGCATAAATTCAGTTGTCTGCCGATCATCAATAACCGAGAACTAGTTGGGATTGTAACTGAAACAGATATGCTGCGAACATTGGTCGAATTAACAGGCGCCCATCAACCTGGTTCTCAAATTGAGATTAAGGTCCCTAATCTAGCTGGAAAGCTCAGTGAGATAACCACGGTAATTAAGAATCGAAAAGCAAATATATTGAGTGTTCTAGTTTATCCTGATCAAACGGATGAAAAGTTTAAAATCCTTGTGATTAGAATACAGACCATGAATCCTACATCGTTAATTCAAGACCTTAAACAGGCAGGCTTCCATGTCCTATGGCCAAACCTTCCGGGGATATCACTATGAGCGATACATGTTCCTTTGTTTTTTCAGATGAACTGCTGAAATACAAATTTGGCAATCACCATCCTTTTGATCAATTCCGACTTAAGTTAACGGTGGATTTATTAGAGAAAATGAATGCTCTATTTTCAGAAGATATCATCGCTCCAAGAATCGCCACTGATGATGAGTTAGCCTTAATTCATGACCTCAGTTACATAGAAGCCGTAAAAAAAGCAGGAAATGGCCAATTACCCAAAGAAATAGGCGAAAACTATGGGCTGGGGACAGAAGATACCCCTGTATTCCCTAACATGCATGAAGCAAGCGCTTTACTTGTTGGGGGAACATTGACCGCTGTAGACCAAGTCATGACAGGTAAAGCTCTTCACGCTCTCCACCTCGGTGGTGGATTGCATCATGGATTCAGGGGGAAAGCATCAGGATTCTGCGTATATAACGATAGTTCGGTCGCCATTAAATATCTGCAGGAAAAATATAATGCTCGTGTTTTATACGTGGACACGGACGCCCATCATGGCGATGGGGTTCAGTGGTCCTTCTACGATGACCCAAATGTTTGCACTCTGTCGATTCATGAGACAGGAAGATATTTATTTCCTGGTACAGGCAATGTTAATGAGCGCGGACAAGGACTAGGCTATGGCTATTCATTTAACCTTCCTGTTGATGCATTTACTGAAGATGAATCGTGGCTTTATGCCTATACCCATGCCCTAAGGGAAGTGGCTGAGTTTTTTAAACCAGATGTGATTCTGACCCAAAATGGAGCAGATTCTCATTATTTGGACCCTTTAACCCATCTTTCAGCAACCATGAAAATCTACAGGGAAATTCCTAGACTTGCTCATGAAATTGCCCATCAATATTGTAACGGGAAGTGGATTGCTGTTGGTGGCGGAGGCTATGATATCTGGCGGGTGGTCCCGAGGGCATGGGCTCTTATTTGGCTTGAGATGACTGAAAAATCAAACTGTTATGGCAGTTTGCCGAAGCAATGGGTAGACTTCTGGCAAAATGAATCGCCTGTGGATTTACCAAAAGAATGGGACGACCCTGAAAACTTATATACCCCCATTCCAAGAAAAGCAGAAATTACTGAGAAAAATCGCTTAACCCTTGAAAAAGCACTATATCCGATTCGCAGCCAGCAAAAGAGCGAGTCGGTCTAAGCAAAGTGGAAGCGGACGTCTAGCGGCGTTAAAAAAATGGGTCGACCATATTAGGTCAACCCATTTATTCTAGTTCGGAATAAAATTATTTATCACTGTAAAATCGAACCAGTTCTCTGAATCCAGCTCCAGCGCCCAACGGCTAGTGTCCTTCGCTCTCCGCCCTACGATAAGTCAACATCGAATCGCTACGCTCTTCGTGTTTCCTTTATCTCAGTTGGAGTGCTCCAGGCCATACGCCGCTGAACGGGCGCTTCCGCTTTTTGTGATTATTTTGTCGATTGTCGGTGTTCTATCCGGTGTGGCAGTACGACAATTTGTTCGGATACTTTTTCCTTGTTCATTAATTTGGTTAAGAGCCGCATGGCAACTGCGCCAATATCATATAACGGCTGGACAATAGTGGTTAACTGTGGACGAACCATTAGTGACAGCCTTGTGTTGTCAGAAGTGATTACCTCAAAGTCCTCAGGAATATGATAGCCTTTGTCTTCAGCTCCATGGACAACACCAAGTGCCATTTCATCGGAGCCGACTAATATGGCCGTAGGTCGATTAGAGGCTTCTAGCAGCTTTTCTATTGCTTCAATTCCTGAATCATACGTATAATCCCCTTCAATGACAAGTTCCTCATTATATGGAATATTGGCTTCTGCCAAGGCCCTTTGATAACCTCTCAACTTCTTGAAGGTATTTTTAGGTTCATGAAGCGGCCCGACGACAAATGCAATATTCTTATGTCCTTTTTCAATAAATTCCTTAATGGAATCATATACTGCTTCTTCGTAATCAATATTTACAGAAGGAATTGTGTTAGATTCTTCAATCGAACCTGCAAGGACAATCGGTGCAGGTGATTTTTTAAATTCCTCCACATGGTCCGCTGTAATATTACCGCCCATGAATACTAAACCATCCACTTGTTTGCCAAGCATTGTATTGAGCAAATGCAATTCTTTGTCTTTGTTTTGGTCGGAATTGCTAAGAATGATGTTGTACTTATACATTGTGGCAATATCTTCAATTCCACGAGCTAACTCTGCAAAAAAGATATTGGAAATATCAGGGATAATCACGCCAACTGTCGTTGTTTTTTTGCTCGCTAATCCTCGAGCTACTGCATTCGGACGGTAGCCAAGTCGTTCAATAACTTCTAACACCTTTTTACGTGTAACTGGTTTCACGTTCGGGTTCCCATTAACCACACGGGAAACGGTTGCCATAGAAACATTTGCTTCTCTTGCGACATCATAAATTGTAATATTCACTAAACACACACTCTCCTAAAACGTACATCGTTTTCTTTATTTTACAACAGGTTGTATAAACTTAATCATTTGTTTTTTGTTTATTGTTTGTGAGAACCTAAACAATCTTGAATATGTATTTAATGATACGATAAGAAAGGTAAAGCCGCAATTGCATTTGTCGACATTTTTCACAAACTTACAAAATAATAATAAAAAACCTTCTACATTAGGTGCAGAAGGTCATTTACAATTAAAGTCGAACATAGTTAGATGCTAGCAGTTCGTTATAGAATTTATCAAACTGATTAAGATCCATTTGCTGCTTTTGATCCGAAAGTGCGACAGCTGGATCTGGATGAACCTCTGCCATTACACCATCAGCACCTATTGCAATTGCTGCCTTTGCACAAGGTAACAGCAAATCTCTCCTGCCAGTAGAATGGGTAACATCAACCATAACAGGTAAGTGAGTTTCTTGCTTGAGGATCGGTACAGCTGAAATATCTAATGTATTTCTGGTAGCACGTTCGTAAGTACGTATGCCTCGCTCACAAAGAATGATCTGACCATTTCCTTGCGCCGCAATATACTCGGCTGCATTGATAAATTCTTCGATTGTTGCCGCAATTCCTCTTTTTAATAAAACAGGTTTTTTGACAGAACCTGCTGCTTTTAACAATTCAAAATTCTGCATATTCCTGGCCCCAATTTGAATGACATCGATATAATCAATGGCCATTTCAATATCGGCTGGATTGACTATTTCACTAATCACTGCCATATCAAATTCCTTGGCTACACGTTTCAATATTTTTAATCCTTCTACACCCAGCCCTTGGAAATCATATGGAGAAGTTCTAGGCTTATAGGCCCCGCCACGAAGAAGCTTTAAGCCTTTTTCTTGGATTGATTTCGCTACCGTTGCTACTTGTTCATATGATTCTACCGCACATGGGCCAAAAACGAAGTGAGGCTTTCCATCACCAATCAGTTCACCTTTTAGGTTAACAATCGTATCCTCAGGCTGCTTTTTTCTAGAAACAAGCAATGCCTTACTATGGTCGTCTTGCTGCAAATCAAGACCTGCTTTGAAAATTTCTTTAAAAATATGGTCAATGGTTGAATTGTCAAAAGGACCATCGTTATGCTCTTTAATTAAATCAAGCATTTTTCTTTCACGAACTGGGTCGTAACGGTATACACCTTGGTTTTCTTTTACCCTTCCAATTTCTTGGACGAGCCCGGCTCTTTCATTAATTACCCTCAACAATTCAAGGTTCAGTTCATCGACTCGTTTCCTTAATTGTTCTAATTCATTCTTTTTGCTCACTCTTTATCCCCGTCCTTTCACTTGCAAGGTTTAAAATTTATAAATATTTTAACAGTTTGATAATTAAAATTATTATAGCGGATAGATTTCCGTTTGTCACTTATTTTTTCTTTAATGATTAAACGCTTTTAAGCACTAAAGCGTCAATTAATGCACGATTTGTTATTTTCCAATGGGAAGCATTCCATAAAGGCTCTCCATTTGAAAACAAAATAGCCTGTGGAGATTCATGTTTGATTTGGAATTTCTCTGCTACTTCACTAGACAATGGACGAGAATCTTGAACGGCTAGGAAGTAAGTGGGAACAGCCTGATTTTCATTGGCAAATTTTTCATACTCCTTATAGGCAGCATGGCTGATGGGACATGTTAAACTATGCTTCAAAAGGAAGAACTTGTCCTCCTTAACTAATAATCCTTCAAATTGTTCAATGGAATCAATTTTTTCTAACATCTGTACATACCTCCAGTAATAAAATAACGGTGAAGTAATTTTATCACTCCACCGTTTTTATAACAAATAAACAGATTGGCTAATCCTATTTTACAGTTTTACCTTGTTTTCTTCTTTTTCTAAAGCTTTTTCTGCTTCTTCAAGCTTTCTTCTTATTTCGGAACTATCCAAGGTTCCAATTTCGATTGTTTTCTTCGTTTTATTCTTTTCCACGGGAGCTTGAATGGGTATATAGGTTGTTTCTCGTTCGTCATCTACCTCACCATGGCTAGTAATTTTCCCTTTAACCTTATTCAATAATCCTGAGGATTGAAGGACGATCCCTTGAGACAGGGAAGAACTTTTTGAGACTAACTCAGTGCTTTTGTTCATAACATTTTCTCTTATTGATGATGACTTATCAATTAAGGTACCAGCTTGATTACTAAATGTATGGCGAAGATCTTTCCCAGACCTAGGAGCCAAAAGCAGTGCAGCCGCAGCACCCACTACTCCTCCGATAATCGCCCCAAGCAAAAAGCTATTGGACGATTCTTCCATTCGAGTTTGATTCGAATCCCTAGAATCATTTTCTCTATTTGGCATGTTCATTTCCTCCTCTATTTTTTAATGTGCTCTAATCTTCTTGTCTTCAAGGCTAATTTCTTGTTTTGCTTGTTTTCTTGCCTGCCACTTATCCTTTAATTCAAGAAAAACATTACTCCATTGTACAATTTGTGAGATTTTTTCCTTACTATCTTCTACTTGTTTATCCACTGTACTAGTGATATTTTGTAAAGTTCCGTTAAATTTAGTTACGGTTGTCCCGACGTCTTTAACCGCATCAACGACACTAGTTAAACTATCAGATTTCTTTTTAATGTCATCTGCCAATGCGTTTGTTTTTTGTAAAAGTATGGTGGTTTCGGCTGTAACACCATCCAACTGCTTTTCTAATCCAGCTAATGTTTTTGAAACGCTTGTAAGTGTAACTTGAAATGATTTGAGTGTTGTCGATAAAAATATCACAAGCACAAAAAACGCAATTGCTATCAAGGCTACGCTTAAGTATAAAATTATTTGCATCCTGCACCTCCGCCTTAATCCTATCAATATGTATTTCCCATCAAGTATAGATATAAACCTCGATAATTATCTTATACTACTTCCATATAATTGTCCTCTTTTCCTGCCGCTTGGGGTAAATTTTACTCTCAGGATTTAAACAAAAGTTTAATTTTTCAACTTTCTGGCTATATTCGGTTACAATAATAGGGTACCTAGATAAATTTTTGTTGGAGGAGTAAAAAATGAAAGATCCACGAATTGAGAAACTAGCAAAGAACTTAATTAATTATTCAGTTCAGCTCCAAAAGGGTGAAAAGGTTTTAATCGAAAATTTCGGGTTGCAGCGCGAACTTGTTACGGCCCTTGTGAAGGAGGCGTATTTAGCTGGGGGGTACCCGTTTGTACTATTAAAGGACCACCAAGTCGACCGCTCGCTCTTACTAGGAGCACAAGAAGAACAATTTAATATGATGGCAGAATTCGAAGCAAATGTGATGAGTAAAATGGATGCCTACATAGGTCTTCGTTCGGGTAATAACATCAGTGAACAAGCTGATGTCCCGGATGATAAAATGAAAATTCACGGGAATACAATCGGAAAAAAAGTTCACCGTGACATTCGTGTTCCAAAGACAAAATGGGTTGTTCTTAGATACCCAACTTCTTCCATGGCTCAATTAGCAAAAATGAGTACAGAAGCTTTTGAAGACTTTTATTTTGATGTTTGTAACCTCGATTACGGAAAAATGGATCAAGCGATGGACAGCCTTAAAGCGCTAATGGACCGGACAGACAAAGTACGAATCACAGGACCAGGAACAGACCTTAGCTTTTCCATTAAGGATATTCCTGCAATTAAATGTGCTGGACGATTAAATATTCCAGATGGGGAAGTTTATACGGCGCCTGTACGTGATTCAGTTAATGGAGTAGTTACCTATAATACACCTTCACCATATCAAGGTTTTACCTTTGAAAATGTGAAGTTAACTTTCCGAGATGGGAAGATTGTGGAAGCAGAGTCCAATGACTCTAGTCGCATCAATAAGATTTTTGATACAGATGAAGGTGCTCGGTTTATTGGTGAATTTGCGATTGGGGTTAATCCATTTATCCTTCATCCAATGCAAGACATTTTATTTGATGAAAAGATTGCCGGCAGCTTCCATTTTACCCCAGGGCAATGTTATGATGACGCGTTTAATGGCAATCATTCAAATATCCACTGGGATATGGTAAATATTCAACGCCCAGAGTATGGCGGTGGGGAGATCTATTTTGACGATGTCCTAATCCGTAAAGACGGCCTGTTTGTTCTTCCTGAATTAGAAGTTTTAAATCCAGATAAGTTAAAATAACAAAAACGGATGCCAACTTTGCTGGCATCCTTGTTTGTCTTATAATAAAAGTATTAAAATTTGAACCTAGATAACGGTCTAGCTCCAGCGCCCAACGGTTAGTGTACTTCGCCCTTTTCCCTACGATAAGTCAAAGGTCTCCAGTCCATATGCCGCTAAACGGGCGCTCCCGCTTTATTTTGTTAATTGTTTTTCGTAAGATTCCTGGAACTTTTGAATGTCTCCAGCACCCATAAAAATAATGACGCTATTGTCATAGTCTTTTAAAATTGAGGTGTTTTCTTCCGAAATGACTTCAGACCCCTCGATTCTTGCCTGAAGGTCCTTGATTGTTAGTTTTCCGTGATTTTCACGAGCAGACCCAAAAATCTCACATAAATAGGCTTTATCTGCTTCTCTTAGACTTTTGGCAAAGTCTTCAAGGAATGCTTGAGTACGTGAAAAGGTATGCGGCTGGAAGACCGCCACAATTTTTCGATCTGGATATTTTTGTTTAGCCGCATCAATCGTTGCTTTTATTTCGGTTGGATGATGGGCATAATCATCAATTAATATTTGTGACCCCATACTCTTTTCCGAAAATCTTCTCTTTACACCTTGGAAGGTAGTTAATTGCTGCTTAACGACTTCAACATTAATTTCTTCATAGTGACATAAACCAATAACGGCAAGTGCATTTAAAACACTGTGATCGCCAAAGGTTGGAATCGTGAAGGTATCATAGAATGTATTACGAATAAATACATCAAAGGTCGTTCCATCGGTACTTTTCACGAGGTTTTTTGCCTGATAATCATTTTCCTCGCCAAAACCATAAAACAGAACGGGAACCTTTGCCTGAATTTTTTGCAGCTGCTCGTCATCACCATAAGCGAATATTCCTTTTTTCACTTGTATGGCCATCTCTTGAAAAGCCGAAAAGACATCATCAATATTGGCAAAATAATCAGGATGATCAAAATCAATATTCGTCATAATCGCATAGTCGGGGAAATAAGACAAGAAGTGCCTTCTGTATTCACAGGCTTCAAACACAAAATATTCCGAGCCTTCTCTACCTTTACCTGTCCCATCGCCAATCAAAAATGATGTAGGTTTTGCACCTTCCATCACATGGGCGAGTAAACCTGTGGTAGAGGTCTTTCCATGCGCACCGGTCACCGCTACACTCGTAAAGTTTTGCATAAAGTCACCTAAAAACCGATGGTAACGCACAATCGGAAGGCCTAATTTCATCGCCTCTTGAATTTCCTCATGGGTATCTGGAAAGGCATTACCTGCAATAATTGTCATTCCTGGCTGAATATTCTCCTTTTGAAACGGGAGAATGGTAATCCCTGATTGCTCAAGAGCCAGTTGTGTAAAAAAGCGCTTTTCGACATCGGATCCTTGCACTTGAAATTTCATATCATGCAGAACTTGTGCGAGCGCACTCATTCCAGACCCCTTTATACCGACAAAATGGTAAATAGTCATAGAAGAACCTCCAACAACGTCTATCTGTAAAACAGTATATGACATCTGTCTGTATTTGCTAACAATAAAACGGAAGTGCGATAGCACTCAATAAATTTCAAAAACCTTAAAAACATATTTAATAATTATACCACTGTTCCACTTGAAAAACTATTGGCAACTAATTTTGTGGATTCTGCAAAATGAATTCACTATATATTATTTGTCCATGTAATGAAAGAATACTATCGATTAATTATTTAAACCAGCCTCTTGGATAGACTCTAAATCTGCTTCAGTAATTAAAACTTCACGTGCCTTACTCCCATTTGCGCTTGTAATATAGCCATTGTGTTCAAGCATATCCATCAATCTTGCTGCCCGATTATAGCCAATCTTAAAGCGCCTTTGCAGACTGGAAGTGGAAGCACCTCCTTGATCAATAATAAATTCGCATGCTTCATAAAAAAGTTCATCTTCATTTTCGGTCACTTGTGCTTTTTTTAATAATTCTTCTTGCTCAAACAAGTAGGCTGGTTCGCGCTGTTCACGCACATGTCCTACTACAAGGTCAATTTCTTCATCCGAGACAAATGTTCCTTGCAAACGGACCGGTTTAGAAGATCCATTTTCTAAAAATAACATATCACCGCGCCCAAGTAACTTTTCTGCTCCGCTAATATCAATAATTGTTCGCGAATCGACCTGAGACGAAACTGAAAAGGCGATTCGAGTAGGTATGTTCGCTTTAATTAAGCCGGTAATGACATCAACCGACGGCCTCTGTGTCGCAACAATTAAATGAATCCCACACGCACGTGCCTTTTGAGCAATTCTACAAATAGCTTCTTCCACATCAGCAGGCGACATCATCATTAAATCCGCCAACTCATCAATAACAATAACAATAAATGGAAGTTTATCCGAATACTGTTGATGCTTTACCGCCAGTTCGTTAAAGCGGTTAATGTCTCGCACACCAGTATGGGCAAATAATTCGTACCGTCTTTCCATTTCGTCAACTGCCCATTTTAAAGCAGCTGTTGCTGCCTTAACATCTGTTATGACTGGACTTACCAGATGTGGAATACGATTATATGGCGCGAGCTCAACCATTTTTGGATCAATTAATAATAGCTTTAACTCCTCGGGTCTGGCTTTAAAAAGTAAGCTTACTAAGATGGTGTTAATACAAACACTTTTCCCGGACCCTGTCGCTCCTGCAATCAAGCCGTGCGGCATCTTCTTTAAATCTGTTACAATCGGCTTTCCTGCGATATCAAGGCCAAGCACTGCTGTTAATGGGGAAGTCGATTCCATGAAAGTGCTGCTTTGGATAATTTCATTTATAAAGACAGGTCGAGACGTTTGGTTTGGTACTTCTATCCCTATCGTATGCTTTCCAGGGATAGGAGCTTCAATCCGAATATCTCTAGCGGCTAGGCTTAACTTTATATCATCACTCAGGTTGGTTATCTTGTTCACTTTGACACCTGGCTCTGGCTGAACCTCAAAGCGGGTAACAGCAGGACCTTGTGTCACATTAACGACACTTGCACCGACATTAAAGTTTTGTAAGGTTTCGTTTAAAATTTCCTCTTGCTCCAATAACCATTTCGTATCATTTCCCCCTGGAACAGGCGGGTTCAGTAAACTAGAGGTTGGGAGAACATAAGAATCACCATCTGCTTTTATTTGGATGGCTTCATTTTCTGCAAAGAGGTTAATTACCTGATTTGGCTTTTCCAGTTCTTTATTAACTAGTGGTGTCGAAGCCTTAGGTTCCACTGTTCTATTTCTCTTTCTTTCTTCCCACTTTTGTTTATCTTGTTTTAACATCATCACATTAAATGGCAAATGCGAACGTTTTGGTTCAGTGGGTTCAGGTAATACCTCTGCACCTAACTCTTCTGAATACACAGAAACAGCGATTAGTTCTTTTACATCTTCTATTAAATCATCTTTCTGTACTTCTTCATGCTCTACCAATTCTAGCGAATCTTCTGCATTCCTAGAAGTAACCACTGTTATGTCATTTTCCCTTCTAGGAGAGTTAATTTCTTCAACAAAATCAATTAAATCTTCTTGGCTAATTTCTTCAACAAAATCAATTAAATTTTCTTGGCTAATTTCTTCACAAATTGGTTCCATTTCAAAAACTTCGTTGTCAATCTCAGATAGCTCAATTATCTCATTATTAGATTTTAGTTGCTCTGATCCAGCCAGGCCTTCGACCAGATTTCCACGATCATCCTCTAAAAAATGACTTAATTCATGCTCGACAACTATATTCGTATTTTTCGGGCGATTAAACCCAAAAACAGGAGAAGGTATCTCTGTCGGTTGGAAAGGTCCGCTCTTCTTCCTAATTGATGGTTCTAATTTGGTTTTAGGCATTTCCTGTTGAACAGTTTGGGCCTCAGGGTTTTCCCTGCCTTTACCTTTAACTGCGCGCTTTTCTATTCTTTTTTGATGTAATGTTTCTTCTTTTGCTTTTGATGTTTCCAACGGTTTTTTGGGATGATAAGGACGATTACTACCTTTTGGATATTGGTAGGAAATCTTCGTCTCTAAATCCTTCAGACTGTCATACTGGTTTAGAAACGGCAAGCCTTCTTGATTATGTATAGTATAACCGTTAAATGCATCATCATCGTCATCATCTTTTTTTAACTTTTGAAAAAGGTTCTGGATCCAGCTCAAAACGACCACTCTTTCTACTTTCACTTTCATCTATCAATCTATTTTATCAGTTTTTCATATTTTTTCGACATAATTCTTATAAATGAGCCAAAATACATGTTACCTGAGAATAGATGCATGAAAAAAGATCACTTTCCACTGTGATCCCTTTTCTTGTTCATTATTTATTTTTTCCTAAAATAAAAATAGGTTCTAGTTCACCATTTTCATACAAAAATGACAGAGCTGTAATTGGGACATGACCATTTGCAAAAAAGCTCATCGCCATTTGCGCCATCACATCATAGCCTCGATCATTACGTATATCAGCAATAATTAATACATCCTGATGTGGAACTGCAAGAACCATCGTTCCAGTAATCTGCTTCTCAATTTCATTCAAAAAAACTTTATTTAATATCCTGCTGGCATCGTATCCATCATTGGTATTAAGAAAATAAAAGCTATTACCGGCAACTTGATCCTCTTTTAGTGAAGTGGAAAGGGAGCGGACATTAAATAAGGCAATTTCCTTAATCCTCTTTGCTTCCCAGCCCTCCTTTGCCATTATACGCGAGTCAATTAACCGATATGTATTACCTTGATCATATGCATAATAAATTTTTGTTTCCGCCGTGTGCTCGTCAACTAAGAATGGGACACCCTCTTCTGCTTCCGTCGGGAATGACGTAGAACGAATCACGGGAAAGATTTTCTTTTCATGATCGGTTAGCTGAACTTCGTCCTCCATGGCACGAAGCCCCTCCTCGATATAATAAACCACTTCATTAATAGCTTTTTCCTTGTCCACATGCCATTTAGCTATAATCCCAGGTAATGCGACCGTGATCCCTTTTCCTGTTTCTTTATTTTCAAAGCGTAATTGGTCCTTCTCCCGATTATAAGAAATCACCCGATCTACACGAGCCAAGCGCTTCTCTAATTCAGCTTTCATTTTTCTACTATCCATTTTCATTTTAAATCCCTCCATATTGGAGCTGCTCTGTCTAGTTTACATGAAAAACCCTCCATCTCAAAGGATGGAGAGTCAGACGATTATTTCAAATCCGCAATAAAATTTTCTATTTCTTCTTGTGTTTTTCGATCTTTACTTACAAATCTGCCCAGCTCTTTTCCATTTTCAAAAGCAATAAAACTTGGGATCCCAAAGACGTCCAATTGCTGGCATATATCAATAAACTGATCACGATCAATGTGAATAAAAGTATATTCATTAAACTTGGATTCTACTTCTGGTAAAATCGGCTCAATAATTCGGCAATCTGGGCACCAGCCAGCTGAAAACATGAAGATGGTTTTCCCGTGGTCGCGCAGTTGTTCAAATTGCTCGATTGACTCTAAATTTTTCAAATTCAACGCCTCCATTTGAATCTTTTGCGTTTTTCAATACTATCAAAACAAATCATATCAGTCCAGCTACTTTTCAGTCCAATTATTTGCTCTTTTATATTGTCCCACTAAAAGGTCCATTACATGAGTAAACATTTCAGAACGACTAACCATTCCATTTGTAAAAATACCAACTGCCCCTTCTTGTTTCCTTACATTTTTCTTATTCGCAAAATCTTCCATGACGAGTCCGAGCTCTTCACCCGACCTGAGGCGAATAGCCACTTCTTCCGGTAGGGGAATCCTCGCCCCACCAGCGATAAACGTTTCCCCCTCATTTGATACAAGTGCTCCCCAGTTACAAATAAATAATCCGTAACTTGTTTCCTGTACCCCGCCCTCAAGACCAATTCCGATGTCGCCCTTTCCTTGTTTTAGGGCACCTATCGCCCGATTAATTGCCCCTTTGATCGTTTCTTCATCAGAAAAGGGTTGCTCGTTAACACCTGAAGGGATATCTAAGTTCACAAACTCATCTTCAGAAGTAAAACTATTCTTTACTGCATTAATTTTAGCAGGGTTCTTAGACCCAATAATAATTTTCATAATAAATTCCCCTTTTGAAAAAGTTAAAAGGAGCATATAAATGCTCCCAAAATCTTAACTGTTAGCTTTAATCGTATCAACCGTGCTTTTATCACATGCCTTGACTAGTCTGGTAATTAGTTCTTTTGCAGCTGCATAATCATCTATATGAACTATCGAGGCATGGGTATGAATATAGCGCGAACAAATACCTATTACTGCACTCGGGATGCCCTCTTTAGATTGATGCACCCTACCGGCATCTGTTCCACCCTGTGAAACAAAATATTGATATGGAATATTATGCGTTTCTGCTGTATCCAGGACAAATTCTCTCATCCCTCGATGGGTAACCATTGTCCGGTCAAGGATTCGAAGCAATGCCCCTTTACCTAATTGGCCAAACTCATTTTTATCCCCGGTCATATCGTTGGCTGGGCTAGCATCCAGAGCAAAAAAGATGTCTGGGTTAATCATATTAGCTGCCGTTTGGGCACCACGTAAACCTACTTCTTCTTGAACCGTCGCCCCTGAATAAAGTATATTTGGCAATGTTTCGTCCTTTAATTCCTGAAGCAGTTCAATAGCTAATCCACACCCGTACCGGTTATCCCATGCTTTCGCTAAGATTTTTTTTGGATTTGCCATTGGTGTAAATGGACATATTGGCAAAATGGCCTGACCAGGCTTTATCCCTAAATTTTTGGCATCTTCACGATTATCTGCCCCAATATCAATTAACATATTTTTGATTTCCATTGGCTTATTACGCTTAGCATCGTCAAGCAGGTGTGGAGGAATGGAACCAACAACACCAATTACTGGACCGTTGTTCGTCATGACTTGAACACGCTGGGCCAAAATAACTTGACTCCACCAGCCGCCAAGTGGTTGAAAACGGAGCATGCCATTTTCCGTAATTGCCGTCACCATGAAGCCTACCTCGTCCATATGACCTGCGACCATTACTGTCGGACCCTTTTCGTCTCCTCTTCTTACCCCAAAAATGCTGCCCAAATTATCTTGAACAATCTCGTCTGTGTATTGAGATAATTGTTCCTTCATAAATTTTCTTACCAAATGTTCATTTCCGGGAGCTCCGGGAAGTTCAGTTAACGTTTGAAAAAGTTTTAGTGTTTGATCGTTCATGTTTTATGGCTCCTTTAATTTCTCGGTTTTGTTATGTATATAAATTTTATTTTACAGACTTTTGGTTTCTTTTTCCATCAATTGAATTTCATCTACCTTATAGTATGTTCCTGATCCGTAAATACGATATACTGAGAAGAGAATCCTATCTTTTCCAAATTTATCTTTTGGAGGTCTGTTATGAAATGGAAGTCGTTTCTTCTTGGTGCAGTGGTCGGTATGATCGGCGGATATGCTGCAAAAGAAATAATCAACAGCAAAACTAATGTTTCACCTGAAAAAGTATTAGAACAAGTAAAAAAACAATTTACCAGGAATGGACCCATCAATGGCTCATGGATTCATATGGAAGCAGAGCCATACGAAAAACAACAAATTCATTACCGTATATACAAAGGCGGCATTTCTAAAAACAACAATGGATCTCTTGAACAATTTGAATTCATTGCTGACGCGCAGACTGGCACTCTTTTGGACGTGAGGACTTTATCGAGCGATCTTAATTCATAGTAGTAAAAATAGTCGTACCTAATAGGTCACGGCTATTTTTCTCTTTTAATACTTTCAACAATGTGTTTTCCGTCTGCATCCCACTTCACTGCACGGTAAAAGGCATCATGATAGAAGCTGAACCAAGCATTATTAATTAATCCGTATGGGAGCCATTTTTCCTTTGCTGCGATCGACGTCATTGGATAGTCATCATAGGCCATCACCCATAATACTGGTTGATGTGCGTGTGTGGCCATCAGGTCAGCCATATGAACTAACATTTCTCCCTCGTCCTCCACAATAAGAATAGAATGTCCATCACTATGACCACCAGTATGAATCATCGTTAATGCCTCTAAATTCCACTGTTCTTCGAAAGGTTCTAATTGAGTTTCTATTGCTTCCCAGTTTTCTTTCCAATATGTATTTTTCGAACGAATATTAGGGTTTCGCATTTCATCCCATTCTACTTGGGAGGTAATAATTTTCGCATTAGGAAAGGCCGAAATGTATTGTCCATCCACCAACTTTGTCAGACCGCCTGCATGATCAAAATGCAAATGAGTCATAAGGATGTAATCAATATCTTCTGAGTTTAAGCCTAATTCCCCTAATGATTCATCCAGCTCAGATTCTCTCGTTACACCATAGTTCCTTAATTGTTTATCCGTTAATTTTCCTTTACCGATCCCGGTTTCTACTAAGAAATTTTTCCCGCCCATTTGAATTAACATCGGGTCGGTAGGAAGCTCTATCTGATTTTTTTCATTGTGGGGATACTTTTTTGACCATAACCCTCTCGGAACAACCCCAAACATCGCACCGCCATCTAAATTCGTCACTCCTCCAGATAACCATGTGACTTTCACACCACCAATTTCAACTGTTTCCAAAGTTTCTTCCCCCTTTTGCCCTTTTTCTATATATTAACATCTTCAGATTATTTGAAGAAATAAAAAAGACAGCCCAATAAAGAACTGTCCTGAACAATTAGTTTTGATATTTCACTTCACAACGATAAATACGACTTCCTTTTTCTGAAAATTTCTCTTCATACTCTGTCATAATGTTCCCTTCATAATCACTCTTATGGAGATCTAGGCTAATATACTTTAATAATAACCCGTATTCCGAAAAGCTGATTAATGAATGTTCAAATAACCCTTGGTTATCCGTTTTAAAATGAATTTCTCCGCCATCAACCATAATATCCTCATAAAGCTTTAAGAAATCCTTATAGGTTAATCGTCTTTTCCGATGCTTATACTTTGGCCACGGATCAGAAAAGTTCAAATAGACCTGGTCGACATCATTTTTCGCAAAGTATTTCGGTAAATCAACTGCATTTACATTCAAGAGTTTAACGTTCGGTAAATCAGCTTCAATTAAACGCTCCAAAGCGGTAATGATGACACTGTCGTATAATTCAATCCCAATGTAATTAATCGTTGGATTAGCTCTAGCCATCTCAGTAACAAATTGCCCTTTGCCTGTGCCCACCTCAATATGGAGTGGTTGATGATTACCAAATACTTCATGCCATTTTCCCTTATACTGTTCCGGCTCCGCAACAATATATTGAGGATGCTGCTCTATTTTTTCCTTTGCCCAAGGTTTATGCCTTACTCTCATTTATGACACTCCTAAAAATAATATTGGTTACTACATATCATGCACCATTTTTCCTACAAGTTTAACTTTTATGGAAATAACATCATGCATAAACAAAAAAAGAATTCACAACCTAACAGTGTGAATTCTTGTTTTTAAATAACACTTGCGAGGTGTCCATTCATGCCATTAAGTCATGATGACCAGGTTACTTTATTAAAAGATATATTAAATAATCATCAAGCCGATTGCTGCGGGTCTGTTGCCGAATGCGAACAATTGGAACGTTTAGTGAAATCCCTAATGGTAAACACACAAATTGACCAAAATGTTAAAAATGTCTTACAAGAAGTATATCAATACAGCCAACATGGAGTCGGCACGTCTGATTTAGACCAACATATCTTGTCTAACCAAACAAACCTATCGAATTGGGTAAGTGATATTGATCAATTTTCCTGATTAGAGAATTTCATCTAAAAACTTGATCCATTTGTTCATTTCTTCCAAGCGGCTTTTATTTTTATACCATTGAATTGAAGAAAGCGTTTGAATGGTGACATACCATTTCATTCGCAACTTTAGGTCATCGGTTAGTTCTTTGCCGTACATGCTTAACCAATCCTGCCAATTCTCCATTGGGATGTACCAATAAAGGAGCAATCCCAGGTCAATGGCGGGGTCAGCAATCATTGCCCCGTCCCAATCAATCAAATACAACTGGTTGTCTTCTGCAAGCAGCCAGTTGTTATGGTTGACATCTCCATGACAAACCACTTTTTCATCGCAATAGACATGTAATGCTTCCTTTTTTAAGAAGTTCATGGCTCTTTGCGTTTCTGGCAAGGAAAGGACCTGTTCATCTAACTCATTTACCACCGATTGCAATATAGGCTCAGGATGGATTGGAGAAGTCTCTATCCGGCTCAGCATACCCAGCATTGGCTCTGAACAATGAATCTTCTTTAGCAGTCTTGCCACTAGCTCTTGATTCATTTCTGAGGGCTTAAGTTCTCTCCCAGGCAGCCACTGCTGTGCAGTAATTACATCTCCACTTTCTAACCGTTTTGTCCAAACAAGCTTTGGGACAATCCCTTCTGCTGATAGGACAGCGAGAAACGGTGACGAATTCCGCTTCAAAAATAGCCTTTGGTCTTTATATTTTGCATAAAAGGCTTCACCTGTCTTGCCTCCAGCAGGGGTAATTTCCCACTCTTGTCCTAGTATATGATCCAAAATTGCTCACCTTCAATTTATGCCGTTCTAATGGGCTTATTCCCCTATCAATTAAGAGGTATAACCTGCGCTGCCGGAAGGTCTTATATTACCACAGTTTCATCAACAGCTTTTATTTTTACAGAAATAAAAAAAAAGCTATTGAAACCATTGCACACAATAGCCATCTTATTAAATTTTATCTCGGATTACCTTTTTTCGTCAAGTAAATATGAAGAAACTATTTTTTTAGCAAAACATTAATGGAAACTGGTTCAATAATTAAATCTCTACCATCCAACATACGAATGGTTGTAATCCCTGCATTTTCATGATCAACTAACACAGCCCAGTCTCTAACCGTTAATAAAACCTCTTGCTTCTTTATGGAAGGATTGATTAATAAGATTATTCCATCGTCATTATTAAACCAATACCCCAACAATGGGGAAGGCAGTTGTAATTGCTGTATATTTTTTCGAATTTGAGCAGCTGTTCTCATTCGGAAACAAGGAAATTCCTTCCGTACTTGTATCAGTCCTTTAATGTATTCTACTTGATTCTTATAGGAAATCATTCTATCCCAGTCTAATTGGTTTACCTCATCTGAAGAACGATAACTATTCCCGTCCCCTTTTTTCGTTCGAAAAAACTCCTGACCACTGTGGAGAAAGGGAATTCCCTGTGATAACAAAACAATCCCTGTGGCGAGACGATGATATTTCATCCGTAAAGAATCATCTGCACTGGGGAGACATGCAAGAAGTTTATCCCACATTGTATGGTTATCATGACATTCAACATAGTTCACTGACTGGATGGGTTCATTAAATAGTGCCGTCCCCTCTTTTGTAAAACCAATGCTGCCTGTTATGACTTCATTAGCCGCTTCGATGTAATGCTCATTTCCAAAGGCAAACCCTTTATCAAACAAATTAAAGGAACTTCCTTTAATACAATCCCGAAATTTATCATTGAATTGAGCTATTTGCGGCATTTTCGCTTGATTCCCGATTATCGCTTTCTGATCAACAGGGAGCGGTGTGTTGAGATTCCAGCCCTCACCAAGGATAATTGTTCCTGGTGACAGACAATCGCAGACTTTCCTTATTTCCTGCATGGTTTGGATATCCAATATTCCCATTAAATCAAATCGAAATCCATCTATATGATATTCCTTTAGCCAGAATTGAATTGAATCAATGATATATTTTCTGACCATCTTCCTCTCTGAAGCAATATCATTTCCAACACCTGTACCATTTGAAGGAAGTCCCATTTCATTATGCCGGAAATAATACCCTGGGACTACCTTTTCAAAGGATGAAGTCTCTCGGATATAGACATGATTATAAACGACGTCCATAATCACACGAAGTCCAAGTTTATGAACCTGGTCAATTAATTGCTTTAATTCGATAATTCTTGCGTATGGAGAGGAAGGATCGGTTGAATAACTACCTTCAGGAGCATTGAAATGAAGAGGATTGTAACCCCAATTATATTCCTTATCTCTATTCAGTTCATCGACACCTGCAAAATCATGAAATGGGAGGAATTCAATATGCGTAACCCCTAAATCCTTAATATAGGCTAATCCTGTAGGTCCACCATCCCGTCCTTTTGTATTGTGCTCACCCGCCCCGAGATATAGGCCTTTATTCGTTACACCACTGTGTGGATGAATGGTTAAGTCTCTTATATGTGTTTCGTAGATGATGGCGTCCACTGGATTTTCAAATGGTGGTAAAGGTATTCGCTGTCTATGTGTCTTTTCAAGTCTAACAATCACACCAAGTTCTCCATTAGCAGTAACAGCCGTAGCATAAGGGTCAATAGCCTCTCGCCATTCTTGATTAACTAAGATTAGGAAACTATATTGAAAAAACTCCAAATCACGCGATACAGCAACTGACCATACGCCTCTTTCTTCACGCTTCATTTTTACAAATTCTGAAAAACTGCTGTTAGCTGGACGCAGCTTTATTTTAACCTGTGTTGCCGTGGGTGCCCATAGCTTAAAACGAGTTTGACCTCCCTCTAATGTCACGCCGAGGTCGTCACCGTCATAATAGAATTTTTCATCAAATGCTTTTGTTCGTATCACGGCGCCAATTTGCAGTTCTGTTTTCCCGCCATGTTCATCCGTAACTAAATATTGTTTTTCAAAGGAATACTCCTTTGAAAATTCGCAAATATATTTCATATTATTATCTATTTGTCTCTTTTCAATGATATTCAGTGGATGTTCTTGAAAATCACATGTCATTGAAAAAGAAGATGATAAACCGTGATGATAGGAAAGAGGAAGAAGAATCGTAATGATCTTCATATCATCAAGATAGGCAAAGAAATTTCGGTCAGCAGCCATCATTCGAGTTCCTCTCTTTCATATTCACTTCTTTCGTACATTTTTTTCTCGTCAACACCTCGAGGGCACCTGCTTGGAGGTTTATATTCAGGGGCGTTAAACCAATATACTCCCCATCCGCGTGAACATAGAGTTTTGTATGAGAATGAATGGATACATCTTTCCCTATAAAGGTTTTGACTTCTTTAAAATAGGTGTGCTTCCCCCAAAAGACACTGATAAATACAAGTAATAGTTTCCATCTAGCTAGTTGATGCACCACCGTGATATCCAGTAATCCATCATCCGGTTCGGCTGCAGGGGCAATTTTCATCCCGCCGCCATAATATGGTTGATTGGAAACCGTTACAAACCATGTTTGTTCAAATATATGCTTTTTCCCGTCAATTGATAAATCAATTGTGGAGGTTTTATAAGTAAATAATTTTTTTAGGAGAAAATACACATAAACGAGGCGGCCCATCGAAAGTTTATTAAATAACGCCTTGACCTTAGATTGATTAACTTCAAAGGAAATAACAGCATCAAAACCTGCACCCATATTGTTAATAAAATAGTGCACATTTGAATTAGACATGGTAATTTTCCCAATATCGATTGGCACGCCCTTTTGTTTCGCTAAGCGAAGAATCACATCTAATGCCTTAACGGGGTCGGAGGGTATTTGAAATCCTCTAGAAAAATCATTTCCTGACCCACCAGGAATAAATCCAAGTGTAATATTTCGATCCTCTCCTGCTCCATTCATCACCTCGTGCATCGTTCCATCTCCACCCACGGCAATGATGATTTTTTGCTCAGGCTTGATTAACGCAATATGGTTCGCCAGCTTCTTAGCATGTCCTGGGAATTCTGTAAAAAATGCTAAATAGGAAATCTCTTTTACCTTTAGTTGCTGTTCTACTCTCTCCCATACCTTAAGGCAATGCCCGTTTCCAGCTTTAGGATTAATAATAAAATAAATTTGTTTCATAATACCTACCTTATATTTATGTTTTTGTTTTGTCTAAAGGATATATGTTTATTACTTCATATTTCGGTGATTGGTTTAGGTTTGTTCGATAAAGTACTACTTCACTGGTTTCAAAGGAAAGAGGTATTGGCTGAACTTCATCCCAAAGATTAAGTAGCTCATCTTGAAAGGGTTGGTTTCCTTTCCACTTTCTAGCAAGGGTAATATGAGGGCGAAACGGTCTTGTTTCTAGTTGGAATCCCGATTTCTCACAAGCGGAAAACACTTTTTTTCGAATGGATTGCAAGTAATGGCTTTCTTCCGTATTAGCCCAAAAAACACGGGGAGAAGCAGCACTTCCGAAATATCCAAGCTTGTTGATTTTTAATGATAGTGCATTCTCATCGTTAAGGACCTTTTTCACGTTTTTATCTGCTTCTGTAAGCTTATCATGTGGTGCACTGCCAAGAAACGCTAAGGTAATATGTAAATCCTGATAATGAACCCAGCGGCTAAATGGGATTCTATCCTTTAGTTTTTCCATATGATCTCTCATCACTGATTTCGTTTGTTCAGGTATTCTTACGGCAAAGAAAAAATGGGATTGTTGTTCCATTGTTATCTTCCTTTCTTTAGATAATTCTAGTCTATTTTGTCCTAAATGTATCTATTAGCAGACTGATTATTATCCGAGATTTTTTACAAAGATGAAATTTTTAATTATTATAAAAAGGGAACGTAGAATTAGTATTTATTATAGTCAATGAAAGGGACGGTCCCATGAAAGTAGTCAACAATATAGCTGAATTAATTGGAGAAACACCACTAGTCAAACTAAATCGCGTAGCGCCTCAGGGCGGGGCATCGGTTTATTTAAAACTGGAGTATTTCAATCCAAGTAAAAGCGTAAAAGACCGGGCTGCTTTTAATATGATTATTGAAGCGGAAAAGGCCGGTAAATTAAAAGATGGTTCAACGATTATTGAGCCAACAAGTGGGAATACAGGGATTGGACTTGCAATGAATGCTGCCGCTAGAGGATATAAATCAATTATTGTCATGCCGGATACGATGACACAAGAACGAATTAGCATATTAAGAGCATACGGTGCAGAGGTTATTCTTACACCTGGTGATGAAAAAATGCCTGGAGCGATTAAAAAAGCACTTGAATTAGCAAGTACGATTCCAAATAGTTTCGTCCCGATGCAATTTGAAAATCATGCGAATTCAGATGCACACCGTTTTACTACGGCTATTGAAATTATCGAGGCCATGAAAGAGCTCGGGAAACCACTTACAGCTTTTGTTGCAACTGCTGGAACAGGAGGGACCATTACCGGTACTGGTGAAACTTTGAAAGCGCATTATGAACATTTAACTGTTCATGTGGTTGAACCAAAAGGCTCCCCTGTTTTGTCAGGCGGAAAACCAGGTAAGCACAAACTTGTAGGAACAAGCCCAGGATTTATTCCAACCATTCTGAATCAACAGGTCTATGATGAGATACATCAAATAAACGATGAAGACGCCTATGATATCGCGCGTCGCTTGGCAACCGAAGAAGGAATTCTTGTCGGTCCATCCTCTGGTGGAGCATGCTTCGCCGCAATAGAAGTTGCTAAACGATTAACCCCTGATGATATCGTCGTTTGTATTGCCTGCGATACGGGAGAAAGGTATTTATCGAGCGATTTATTTCAATTCTAGAATAAAAGACGTGGACACTTTTGTGTTCACGTCTTTTCACTATTTAAGGATCTTGTCTTTAAGTGCCCCGCATTGTCTTTCAATTTCTTGCTCAAACAATTCCTGCAACCTTTTGGTGACAGGTCCTGGCAGGCCATCTCCTACCCTTTTCCCATCTACTTCAATAATAGGCATCACCTCTGCAGTCGTACTTGAGAGGAATGCCTCATCTGCACTCGCCAAGTCTTCAAGTGTAAATGTTTGTTCTTCCACGACAATCTTATTACTCTCACAAACTTGTAAGATTACATCTTTTGTAATTCCCTTTAATATTAAATGATTGGACGGATGGGTGGTGATGCTGCCATCCTTAATGATAAAGATATTCGAAGAACTACCTTCAGTAACCTCCTGACTGCGATGTTGGATTGCCTCAAAGCAGCCGGATTCTGCCGCTTTTTGTTTTGCTAACAAATTGCCTAGCAGGTTCAAACTTTTTATATCACAGCGGAGCCATCTAATATCTTCTGTTACCATGGTTTTTACACCAGTCTTCAAACTAGCTAACGGTCTAGTTACCTCTTTTGTGTAGGCAACCAGGCTTGGCAAAACATTGTCCGTTGGAAACGAATGATTACGAGGGGCAACTCCTCTCGTTACTTGCATATAAACGATGCCTTCCTGAAGATTATTTTTTAAAATGAGTTCTTCAAGTAGTGTCGTTATTTTTTTCTTTGTGTAGGGCAGTGTAATACAAATGCTTTCTGCACTTTTAACAAACCTCTCCAGATGTTCGTTGATCGTAAACATTTTACCGTTGTATACACGAATAACCTCGTATACTCCATCTCCAAATTGATAGCCTCGGTCTTCCACATCGACCTTTGCATCAGAACGTTTTATCATTTCCCCATTCAAAATTGCAAATTTCATTCTAACATTACTCCTTTTATTTTTTTGACTAAAAATTCAAACAATTTGTCATAATCCATACATTATAACCCATAACCTATAGTAAGAGTATAACAAGGGAGGGCAAATATCCGAACAATTCGTGTAAAATTTTGATAATTATTTTGTAAAATAAAGTATATTGGTGGAAATTTTCAGATTTTGTGGTTACAATAAGGATAGATGGAAGACATCTAAGTATCCACAGTAATTCATCCATGAAAAGGAGATGTCTGCGCGGAAAAGAAAACTACATATTCTTGAAGAGGAATCTTCAAACAGGCGTCGGTAGCAGGGTATTGCCATAGGTTTGAAAAAAGGATAGGGAGTGGTTCTTTGAAACCTTCGACTAACCGGATGTTAAACCGCATCAAATGTATCTACATGTTTATTCGCAATAACGGAACTGTCACAACGCAGGAACTTGTAGAGGAATTTGGTATCACTCCTCGCACCATACAACGAGATTTAAATGTCTTAGCCTATAATGACTTGGTAATTAGCCCAAGCCGCGGAAAATGGACGACCACACAAAAAAGAGTAAAAATATCTTCTTAATAAGATTGTATAAAAAAAGCACGCGAGACTTTTCGCGTGCTTTTTGTTGATTTATAAATCTTGCTGCCCTTTTACTTGGTTTGTGATTGTATTGTATTCTTGTTCACTTAAAATGCCGAGCTTTCTAAAAACATATGAATAAATGAAAATCCTCCGTTGTAATCGAGGTGTAATGAACATATATATCAGCCTCCTACTTTCCATTAGTATATTCGCCATTTTAAACAAAGTTTCCTTCAACCAACAATAATTCGTAAGGGGAATATTTTAACCTTTAGCAAAAATTGCCTAAAACACACTTTCAATTGACAGCTTTTAATAGTATGGTATATTAATATAAAAATACTTTAGCGCTTAAAAGCGTCTAAGCGAAATAGAAAAGTAGGAGCATACATGAAAAATAATCATCAGAACTTACAAAAAGGATTAATGCCAAGGCATGTTCAGTTTATTGCCTTAGCTGGTATGATAGGGACCGGTATTTTTAAAGGCAGCTCTGACACATTAGCAATTGCCGGACCTAGTGTGGTAGTTGCCTATTTAATTGGCGGTTTATTGTTGTTTATCATTATGGCTGCATTAGGGGAATTGGCGCTTGCTTTTCCAAATTTAAATGTACAGCATTTAGTAAACAAAGCATTTGGATTTCAAGTTTCATATATCGTGGGATGGCTATACTGGATCAATTGGATTCTTGTTACTGTGGTTGAATTATTAGCAGCGGGAAGTTTTCTTCAATTTTGGTTTCCTACGATACCATTATGGCTGTTAAGTTTCCTTTGCGCAGTCGTAATTGTGGGAATTAATTTAACTCAAGTAAAATATTATGGAGAACTAGAATTCTGGTTTGCAGGAATTAAAATCATTGCCCTTGTTGCATTTATTATCTTAGGCTTCTCCCTTCTATTAGGAATCATTCCTAGTCCTGTTCACAATCCGTTCGCTAATTATACAGAACATGGTGGATTTTTCCCACATGGAATGGGTGGAACATTTAGCGCCTTTTTAGTGGTTATGTTTTCGTACGGCGGGGCTGAATTAATTGGGGTAGCTGTTACTGAAACTAAAGACGCGGAGCGAGTATTACCAAAGATTATAAAAGGTGCCGTTTGGCGTGTCATTATTTTTTACATTTTACCGATTCTAATCATTTGCGGTCTCATGCCTTGGGACAAAGTAACTGGTGCAGACAGTCCCTTCGTTCAGGTATTTAGTACAACCGGGTTACCGGGAGCAGCACATATTATGAACTTTGTTCTGTTGACAGCTGTACTTTCTGCTGCCAATTCAGGAATCTATGCAACCTCAAGAACATTATTTTCGATGGCACAAAGTGGTGTTGCACCTAAGGGATTAGCAAAACTCTCAGCAAAGGGGATCCCATTAACAGGAATTATGCTGACGAGTGTATGTATACTAGCAGGTGTTTATTTAGCCTATTTAACACCTAGTCAGGTAATCGGATACCTCATGACCATTCCAGGATTTACCGTAATGGTAATCTGGATCAGCATTTGCGCAGCACAGTTAAAACTAAGACCGATTTATAAAAGCCAGCCAGCTTTTCAAGTAAAATGGTTTCCTTATACGACCATTTTCGCGATTGTATCTTTATGTATTATCTTTATTGGATTTATCTTTAATCCGAATAATTTGATTGGTACAACTGTTAGTTTGGTAACGATTGGCTTTCTAATCTTTTTGTCCTTTCTTCTTAAAAAAGGTATGAATGAAATTCCTGCATAAATTACAACAAAAAAGTGGTACCCCCTTATGGGTATCACATTTTTTTGTTATTTTTCAGACTTTTCCTTTGTCAGATGAAGAGGTTCGACTTCTTTTACATCTGACTCAACAAATAGTCTAAGAGCAGACAATTTATTTTCCCAGAATAATTCAAAATACTGGAGCCAATCTTTTAATTCAAATAAGGGATCCGGCTCAAGCTTGTACCTGGTTTCTCTCCCTATTTTCCGCTCTTTCACCAGGCCCGCTTCTGCTAATACTCGTAGATGCTTAGACACAGCGGTACGGCTAATTGGAAAGTGCTCACTTATTGCCGTGACAGGCATTTCATCTTTACTAAGCAATTTTAACAGCTTTCTTCTTGTAGGATCAGCGATGGCTTGAAAGACATCATGCTTTGCCGATGAAGCTGCCATTTATGCCTCAACATATCCTTGCAATTTTTTCACAAGACCAGCCCAGCCCTGACTCATGTTTTCACGGATTGGAGTATGCGGCGCACCAAATTCAGTAACTTTGTTAGCGTCCCAACCGCCATGAATTAAAGTTAACTCTGTTCTATCATCCAGTTGTTTTAATTCAAAGGTTAGTGTCCAGTCCTTCCCCCAATTAAACGATAGACGGTTTGGCGGATCGACATGTGTTACCTTACATGGCGACATACCAAATTGTGCTGCATTTAAATGAAATTCATGGCCTTCAACAGCCTGAAGATCATTCGGCATGAACCAGGCACCTAGACCCTCTGCTGTAGCTACTGCATCCCATACTTTTGCAATTGGAGCATTATAAACTAGCGTATACTTTATATCCTCTAATGTTACCTGTGACTCGTTACTCATTTTACATTTGCCTCCTCGAATTTTGCTGCGATACTTTTTTGATTGCGAAACCATTTGGTTTCATATAAAGACTATATAACACCATATGGTTGCACGTCAAGCATATTTATTAAGGCTTTTACACCTACGTGACTTCAATCCTGATTCTGACATTGTTTAAGTCACGTAGACTCCTTCTACGTGACCCTAGTCTTGATTTTAATTAAGTTGGGGTCACGTAGACCCAATCTACAACTTTATTCAAAGTAACCTAATATATCTTTTCCTTTTTCTGTTATTGAACAATATTTTTCCCATAAAAAATTTCATCCATCTCAATCTTTAAGCGCTCAGTGATCTCTATATGTTCTTCTGGGGGTAATTCATCTTTTGTGTATCCAAACAAATAGTTATTTAAGTCGAATTCGCGCAGCTTGCACTTAGTGTGAAAAATATGTTCTTGATAAACATTCACATCGATCATATCGAATAATTCGCCGACATCTTCGGGAATGTAATTCTGAATGGAATTTATTTCATGGTCAATAAAGAGCTTGTGCCCGGTTTTATCCCTCGTGAATCCGCGCACACGGTAATCAATCGTCATTACATCGGTTTCAAACGATCGGATTAAATAATGAAGGGCCTTAAGCGGCGAAATTTCCCCACAGGTGGAAACATCAATATCCGCTCTAAATGTGCTGATTCCTTCATCAGGGTGAAATTCAGGATATGTATGAACTGTAATATGACTTTTATCTAGCTGCATGACCACCGATTCTATCGGGAGAGGACCTGGTGATTCCTCAAAGGATTCAGACGGTGCATTAGCAACCGGCCCTTCAGACACTAAAAGAGTTACACTCGCGCCAGCTGGTTCAAAGTCCTGACTGGCCACATTTAAGACATGGGCTCCTATGATATCCGATACATGTTTTAAAATTTTTTGCAGCCTGTCCGCACTGTATTGTTCATCAATATACTTTAAATAAGCTTCTCGTTCTTCTCTTGTTCTCGTGAAACAAATGTCATACATATTAAAGCTTAACGATTTCGTCAAGTTATTAAAGCCGTGTAACTCAATTGCTTGCTCATGTGTAAGTTTCATGATAATTCCCCCTTAAAATTAAGGTTTCCTTTACAAGTAAATATTATTAAGATACCCATTGTTGTACTTCATTACTATTTTTTTAAATGATTTATTGGATCGGCAAAGAGCCGGCTATTCTTCGTACACCATTTGGTGATATTATAAAAAGAGAAAAAGCAGCTTTCAATTGAAGTGCCCCGTAAATGTTAGATTGGTGTCTAACATTTACGGGGCACTTGACAATGAGGCTGCTTTTTCATATATAAGGCTATTTCACTTGATAATTTCGGAGTAACTCCACTTCTTCATCCGTCAGTTCCCGATACTCACCTAATTCCAGTGTCTCATCGAGTGGCAAAGGACCCATTGAAATCCGCTGAAGGTAAACCACTCTTTTCCCAACGGCTTCAAACATTCTTTTTACTTGATGGAATTTTCCCTCGGTGATGGTTAGTTCAATATCGGAATGAATTCCAGATTTTAAAATTTTCAATTCACCAGGCTTGGTTTCATAACCATCATCCAAGATGACGCCCTTAGCAAACGCCTCAATATCGTCCTCAGTCACTTCACCATCAATAACAGCAAAATACGTCTTCGGGACATGCTTTTTCGGTGAAAGCAGGCGGTGGGCCAATTGACCATCATTGGTGATAAGCAGTAGCCCTTCGGTGTCCTTGTCCAACCTACCAACAGGAAACGGTTCATAGACTTGGTCCTCGAGTTCCAATAAATCGATGACTGTTTCGGTTGAATTATCTTCTGTGGCTGATAACACACCTTGTGGCTTATTCATCATCAGATAGATAAATTCTTTGTACTCGATAATTTCTCCATTTAATGTAATGGTTTGGGTGGATGGATCCACATGTTGTTTCGCATCTTTTACTACCACCTCATCCACCTTAACCGCACTGCTTTTTAACAGTTGCTTTACTTCTTTTCTGCTTCCATATCCTAGGTTTGCAAGCATTTTGTCAATTCTCAACGCTTCTCTTCCTCCCAGGTAATTTTAATTTGTTCATGATTCGATCAAGTTTATCTCCAAATAAACGGCTGGCAAGTCCTGTTTTTAAGCCAAGATAAAAATAGATTCCTGCTCCCACTGCTGCACAAATAACGATAATTAACACAGATTCAATTTTTAAAGCAGGAGAAAGGAATAACAATAATAGTTTGTACATTAATTCTGTGCCCACCCACATGAATCCAGCAAGGATGACAATTAACAAGCTCCTTCTCCAAACAAGCCGGAATGGATAACGGGCATATGCCTTAATAACAATCAAATTGATAACAATGGCGGCAACATATCCAAGTGTGGTCGCCAAAACGGCCCCTCTTGTTTCCATCATTTTTATTAAAGGGATATTTAGAGATAGTTTAATTAATAATCCGATAAGTAAACTTAACACTGTAAATCGCTGTTCGTTGATTCCTTGTAAAATGGCTGCGGTGACAGAATATAAGGAAAAAAGGATAGCTACAGGTGCGTATGCCCTTAACACTTCCGTACCTATGACATCATGTTGATAAAACGCTGTATATACAGGTTCTGCCAATAAGGAAAGACCGATAGCGGCAGGTAACGTTAAAAATAATAGTACCTGAAAAGTCTGATTTAACTGTTGGTTTAGGCTTGCTCCCTCCCCTTCAACAAAGGCCCTCGTTATACTTGGCACAAGGGTTAACGAAAATCCTGTTGCTAGCGAAACTGGAATAATGACAATTTTATGGGATTCAAAGTTCAAAATAGAGAAAAAGGACTCTGCAAATTTCCCTTTTCCGATTTCTGCCATTGCCTGACTAAAGGTGAATTGATCAATCGCCTGAAATAAAGGGTTAGCAATTCCCACTAACACAAACGGAAAAGCATAAATAAGAATTTCTTTATATATATCCTTTAGAGAAATGTTAATTGTCCCCTTATCATGTAAAAGGAGTTCATCTAAATACGGTTTCCGTTTATACCAATACCAAAATAAAACGAATAAACCGCCAATAGCGCCAATAAAGGCAGCAAACGTCGCCACACTTACGGCGGTTACCATTTTCCCATTAAATACATGTAAAACAGCGAAAGCCCCTAGAAGGGTAAACGCAATCCTGACAATCTGCTCCACGACTTGTGAAAGTGCAGATGGACCCATTGATTGGTGCCCTTGGAAGAATCCTCTAATGAGGCTCATAAATGGAACAACAATTAATGCAAAACTTACAGCTCGCATGACCGTAGTGACACTATCTAAATTTGCCTTTTTATCACCAACACTCATTTCCGCTAATGAAGGTGCAGCAAAATACATCACTAAAAAAGCCATAACTCCAGTTAACATCATAATGACTAAGCCTGATTTAAACAGCTTTCGGCCTACTGCATACTCCTCAAGGGCATTATATTTTGATATAAATTTAGAAACGGCAAGCGGCACACCGGCTGTTGCAACACTAATAAAAATCGTATATGGCACATAGGAAAACTGATAAAGAGTTGTCCCTTCCCGACCAACGATTTGAAAAAATGGTATAACATAAATTAAGCCGATCACCTTAGAAAGTATTGTTCCTAGCGTTAATATAAACGTTCCTCTTAAAAGCTTAGACTGCATAAAATCCCTTCCTACCCGAAGAAATACGTGCGTTTTTTCATAAAGAAAACTCGCCGACTGGCGAGCCCGTTAGGGCAAAGACAAAGGCGCAATTGCCCTTATGCGATCAGAATTTATAATAATAAATTCTAATTAGCCAAATATAAATCGACTTTTTTTGCACACTATAGTAGTTTACAACTTCTTGCTCCCGGACGCTACTAACAACCAAGTGAAATTTATGAAAATATGGACACATTCGTTTTATTTTGATGATAAATGTTTATAATGGAGTGATGGATTAATAAAAAGTTGGTGTATATATGGAATATGATGTAATTGTCATCGGCGGCGGCCCATCAGGGTTAATGGCGGCCATTGCTGCTGGTGAAAAAGGCGCAAAAGTTCTTTTAATAGATAAAGGTGAAAAACTGGGCAGAAAACTTGCTATTTCCGGAGGCGGACGCTGTAACGTGACCAATCGCCTGCCGATTGAAGAAATCATCAAGCATTTGCCTGGAAACGGGAAATTTTTATATAGTGCCTTCTCGATTTTTAGTAACGAAGATATTATTAAATTCTTTGAGAAATTGGGAATTGCCTTAAAGGAAGAAGATCACGGCCGCATGTTCCCCGTATCCAATAAGGCCCAGTCCGTTGTTGACGCATTACTAAATCAATTAGAAAAACTTCATGTGCGGGTCTTTAAAAATAGTCCTGTCCGTGAACTCATATATGAGGATGGACATGTGTCTGCTGTGGTCCTCAAGGATGGACAAACCATTTCCGCAAAATCGATTGTTATTGCGGTTGGCGGCAAGTCTGTCCCCCACACCGGTTCAACAGGAGATGGCTATGCTTGGGCGGAAAAAGCGGGCCATACTATCACTGAACTGTTTCCAACCGAAGTACCAGTGACGTCTAGTGAACCCTTTATCAAAAGCAAAGTGCTCCAAGGGTTGTCCCTAAGGGATATTGACCTAAGCGTGTTAAATCCTAAAGGAAAACCGCTAATCTCGCACAGAATGGATATGATTTTTACTCATCTTGGTCTAAGTGGTCCTGCTGTTCTTCGCTGCAGCCAATTTGTGGTTAAAGCATTGAAAAAATGGAAGTTACAAGAAGTTACCATGAGTCTGGATGCTCTTCCTGATAAAAAAGAAGAAGAGCTGTTTCAAGAAGTGATCCGGATGGTAAAAGATGAGCCTAAGAAGATAATTAAAAATACCTTAAAAGGACTACTTCCTGAACGATATTTGCTTTTTCTATTAGAGAATAGCGGAATCGATCCATCTGAACAGGGGGGAATGATTTCAAATGAAAAAATTCGTTCTTTTACAAAAAGCTGCAAACAATTCCACATCAAAGTAAATGGGACGTTGCCGCTCGAAAAGGCATTTGTAACCGGCGGCGGTGTATCTGTTAAAGAAATTGAACCGCAAACAATGGGATCAAAGTTAATGAATGGTTTATATTTCTGCGGTGAGATTCTGGATGTTCATGGTTATACAGGCGGGTACAATATTACGTCTGCGTTAGTGACAGGAAGGCTTGCTGGGACGAATGCGGCCTTAACCGCAAAAAAAATCAAGGCCTGACGAATTGTCAGGCCTTGTAGATGATCATAGCTGAAAAACAATAGATTTGTTCCTCTTCTTCTTCCTCCGACAGGGCGGCCACATTATATTTTATATCTAGCAGGCTTGCTTCATCTATTCCTTTCAGAAACCGATTCATTTCCTTTTCTAAATCCTTCTCATGCTCCCGATCAAATAACTTAACCTGTATCAAGGGTCTCTCTCCTTCTTTTTTTTACTATTCTTTCCACTTTTCAGAATTTTTAAAATCCTATTCTATAAAAATTAAGGTTATTTTAAGGTTTTGCTTGTAAACTCCGTTTTATAAAGTCCGTTTTTTATTAGAAAGGAGCATGAACATTGGATAAAAAGCAAAAAATCTCTTGGGGCGTTAGTTTTGGAAGTTTAGCATTAGTCGCTAGTATGGTCTCCTATCTTGGACTATCAAATGGGAATCAACCAAACAATCAAGTCGCACTTAATCAAGGACAGCCTGAAAATAATAATTCCTTTCAGCAATCACAGGATGGGTTCACGACACAACAGCGTCCTGGCCATGGCCGGGGTTTCGATCAATCTTTTGGTGGAGATAACTCATCGTCATTCAATCAAAATGATCAATCCAACAATAATAATTATAATGGTGATCAATTCTCAACTGATGACGACCAATTTTTTGGAGATAGCAATCAACAGGGCCAATTCTCAGATGGAGGTAATCCAGGAATGGGACACCGGGGCGGCTTTGATACAACTACTGGTGGAACTTAATGTTTAATCTCAGGTAAAAAAAACCGATTCCAAATGGGAATCGGTTATTCTGTGTATTCGGTTTCTCCTGTCCATGCGAGCATACCGCCCACCATATTACGGACCTTATAGCCCTGGTCCTGCAGATAATGACAGACATTTCCACTGCGGGCACTGGAGCGGCAAATAAAGATATATTCTTTATCCTTATCAAAATAATCGAGGTGATCAGGAATATCCCCCATACGAATATGCTTTGCCCCTGGTACCATCCCGAAAACAACTTCGTTATCTTCTCTTACATCCACTAGCTCAAGCTTTTCCCCTGCCTCAAGCTTCTTTTGTAATTCTTCTGGTGTGATTGTTTGAATTTCTTCCATTAAGTCCATCCCCTTTAGGAAAAAACAGCCCCAGCGAAGGGGCCGTCCTTGTATTCTAATTAGCTACGATATTAACAAGTTTACCTGGAACCGTTATGACCTTGCGAACTGTTTTTCCTTCAATTTGTTCTTTTATGTGAGCATCTTCCATCGCAATTCCTTCAAGCGATTCTTTACTTGCATCTGTTGGTACCATTAGTTTTGTCTTAACTTTACCATTCACTTGAATGACAATTTCAACTTCCTCATCAACTAATTTTGCCTCATCATAGGCAGGCCATGCTTCATAAGTAATTGTTTCGCTGTGCCCTAACTTTTCCCAAAGCTCTTCAGCAATATGCGGGCAAACAGGGGAAAGCAATTTAACGAAACCTTCCACATATTCTTTTGGAAGTACGGTTGCTTTATAGGCTTCATTAATGAATACCATCATTTGTGAAATGGCTGTATTAAATCTTAAGCCTTCATAATCCTCTGTCACTTTTTTCACGGTTTGATGATACACTTTTTCCAATGTCGATGTCACTTCATTTGCTTTAATTTTTGCATTTAATTCCCCGTTTTCTTCGACCAATAAACGCCAGATACGATCTAAGAAGCGGCGGGAACCATCCAATCCATTTGTCGACCACGCAATTGAGGCATCAAGTGGACCCATGAACATTTCATAAAGGCGAAGCGTATCAGCACCATGGCTGTCAACGATATCATCAGGGTTTACGACATTCCCTTTTGACTTACTCATTTTTTCATTACCTTCGCCCAAAATCATGCCTTGGTTAAATAACTTTTGGAATGGTTCTTTGGTTGGAACAACCCCGATATCGAATAAGAATTTATGCCAGAAGCGGGCATAAAGTAAATGTAATACCGCATGTTCAGCACCGCCAATGTAAATATCAACAGGAAGCCAATGATTTAGTTTTTCCTGTGAAGCAAGTGCTTGATCATTTTTCGGATCAATATAGCGTAAATAATACCAGCAGCTGCCTGCCCATTGCGGCATCGTATTGGTTTCACGACGTCCCTTTTTACCTGTTACTGGGTCTATGACATTAACGAAGTCCTCGATAACAGCTAGTGGCGATTCACCTGTTCCAGATGGACGAATCTCAGTTGTTTTTGGTAACATCAGTGGAAGCTGATCTTCCGGAACGGCTGTCATTGTGCCATCTTCCCAATGGATAATCGGAATCGGCTCACCCCAATAACGCTGGCGGCTAAATAGCCAATCGCGTAAGCGGAAGGTTACTTTCTTGGTTCCGATTCCCTTTTCTTCTAACCATGCAATCATTTTTTGAATGGCCTCTGTTTTATCCATGCCATTTAAAAATTCGGAGTTAATATGTTCACCGTCGCCTGTGTAGGCTTCTTTTTCAACATCTCCACCAGCGACAACTGCTTTAATCGGAAGATTGAATTCTTTTGCGAATTCAAAATCACGCTCGTCGTGGGCAGGAACCGCCATAATTGCACCCGTACCGTAGCTGACTAAAACGTAGTCGGCGATCCAGATTGGCATTTTCTCACCATTAGCAGGATTGATGGCATAAGCGCCAGTAAATACACCAGTCTTTTCTTTGGCAAGATCTGTGCGCTCCAAATCACTCTTCGTTTTCACTTTATCCAAATATGCATCAACGGCGGCGCGCTGTTGGGCTGTTGTAATTTTATCAACAAACGAATGTTCAGGAGCAAGCACCGCGTACGTAGCACCAAATAAGGTATCAGGGCGGGTAGTGAATACTGTGAATGTCTCTTCGTGTCCTTCGATTGAGAATGTTACTTCAGCACCTTCTGACCGGCCAATCCAGTTGCGTTGCATTTCCTTTAAGCTTTCCGGCCAATCAAGTTCTTCTAAGTCTTCTAGTAAACGGTCACCGTAAGCGGTGATTCTTAGCATCCATTGCTTCATTGGACGGCGTTCAACAGGGTGTCCGCCACGCTCACTTTTGCCATCAATGACCTCTTCGTTTGCAAGTACCGTTCCAAGTGCTGGGCACCAGTTTACCGCCACTTCATCAATGTACGCTAGGCCTTTTTCAAATAGTTTTAAGAAAATCCATTGGGTCCATTTGTAATATTCAGGGTCCGTCGTGTTGACTTCTCGATCCCAATCATAGGAGAAGCCTAATGATTTAATTTGGCGGCGGAAAGTATTGATATTTTGTTCCGTGAATTCTGCAGGGTCGTTACCAGTATCTAGAGCGTACTGTTCTGCCGGTAAGCCGAACGCGTCCCATCCCATTGGATGTAGAACATTGTACCCTTGCATCCGTTTTAAGCGGGAAAGAATATCAGTTGCTGTATAGCCTTCAGGGTGTCCCACATGTAGTCCTGCACCTGATGGATATGGAAACATATCTAGAGCGTAGAATTTTCTTTTGTCATATTCTTCGCTTGTTTTAAATGTTTTTTCTTCTTCCCACTTTTTTTGCCATTTCTGTTCGATTTGATTATGGTCAAAACTCATATTTGTTGCCTCCTTAAAATAAAAAAACCCCCTCATCCCAAAAAGGGACGAGAGGATTGTATGTATCTTCCCGCGGTACCACCCACATTAGTGTAAAAAAACACTCGCTTCATTCATCCTTAACGCGGAAAACGGCAAGCCTTACTAATCCTTCACGCTTGCAACTCAAAGGCGAGTTCATGATGTACCCGGTTGACTTCCACCAGCCGTCAACTCTCTTTTGAACGGGTAAGAACCACTACTACTCCTGATCACTGTCTTTAAAATATAAAGTATTACGGTTATTGTATTAAATTTTCAATCAGTATGCAAGGCAAACAATCGCCTATTTTCAGGATAGACAAAATATCAGGCT
This sequence comes from Neobacillus drentensis, assembly GCF_036962125.1. Classification (GTDB taxonomy): domain Bacteria; phylum Bacillota; class Bacilli; order Bacillales; family Cytobacillaceae; genus Neobacillus; species Neobacillus drentensis_B. The sequence goes on along the minus strand of NZ_JBALOA010000015.1, from coordinate 84,506 downwards.
GGTAAACCAAAAATAAAAGGCCAAAGAAGATTTACTTCCTTGTCCGTGTGGAGTGGACAAATGCTAGAATTGTCCATGAACGGTACCTGTCACCACTTTTGTTTTTATGTTTCGATCGTATAGAATTGTGGTACCTATTGCGATTAGGAATAGGACTATTAATATGGTGAATAATGCTGACATGTTATACATGTCGACGATCATTCCTCCCATTAACGGTCCAAGCATTCGGCCACCTGTTGCGGTGCTATTGACGATTCCTTGGTAGAAGCCCTCCCGACCCTTGGGAGCTAAAGTAAAAGCAACTGTTGGTACAGCTGGCCAGATGAACATTTCACCGATGGTTAAGATAATCATCCCGACTAGGAAACCTGAGAACGCGATTGATTTCCCTGCAACGATAAATGAAACAATAAAAATAGCAATTCCAATAATCATTTGCAGCTTTAATGAGGCTGAAAGTCGTTTCAAGACTATATTTAGGAGCGGTTGTCCCACGACAATTAGTGCCCCATTTATCGACCATAATAAGCTATACTGCGTTAATGTAATATGAATTTCTTGTGTATACGAGGCAATCGTAGTTTGCCACTGAACATAGGCAACCCAGCACAGCAAATAACCAGTACAGAGAATCAATAAGGCATAAAGGTTTTTTCTGTTCTTTGCCATTGGAACATTAATATCGGTAATAGTTTGTTTTCCTGACTCCACTAAGATTCCTTTATAGCCAAACACGGCTATTAGTATAAAGAGGACATACATAATAGTATTTGCTAGGAAAATGAGTTGAAAGGAATAAGCAGCAACAATTCCTCCGAGGGACGCTCCTAAGGCTACGCCAAAATTCTGGGCAACATAAATGGCGTTAAATGCCTTTCGACCGCCTTCTTTCCAAACCGAACCTGCCATTGCGTACATCGAAGGAAAAATAATTCCGGTACCGAACCCAATGATGATTTGAAAGACAATATATTCTGGCCAGCCATGCCATAATGTTAAGCCGATGAGGGCAGCGAGGGTAATAGAAATTCCCAAAATGATCGATTTGTAGCCGCCCATTTTATCAAATAAACTGCCGCCATATAGGTTTCCTATTACGCTAGCTCCAGAGTTTAACATTAATACGATTCCAGCTATAGATAAGGACTTCCCTAGATAATCATGAATATAGATTGTATTTAAAGGCCATAAAAAAGAAGAACCAGTTACATTTACGACCATTCCAATTATTAAAAGCCATAGAGCACGCGGCATGTAAAACGTCCCTTCATAATTCACTGTAATTCTATTTCCAAGGACTTATTCTATTCCTTTTTCAAGTGGGGCGCAATCCTTTTTCTTTTCCATTAGTGGTGGGAGATGATCCTAAAAGCCTTACAATCTTCTAAAAAATGATTGCAGTTACTAGACAGCGGAAGTTGGAAGTTTTTTGCGGAATATCGCTTAAAAAGGGGGAATACGGAAAGGTTCATCGTATTCTTGCTTTGATAATTCCTCGCTATTTTTTAAATGTAAAAAGGATGATGACTTAAACCACCACCCTTCAATCTATTAATTTTTATGAAATGTCACTTTGTTTTTTCCTGTACGTTTAGAGACGTAGAGTGCTTCGTCTGCAAATCGGATAATTTCAGTAGGTCCGGTCTCCTCTTCTTCCCATACTGCTGCTCCCACGCTACAGCCTACTCGAATCTTTTCATTGACTAGTTCGAATGGTTTATTCAAACTCCTAATGACCTTTTCAGCTACGACGGATGCACCTTGAACAGGGTCGGCAGAAGTATACAGGACAATAAGGAACTCGTCCCCACCCAACCTGAACACGCCCTCATCACCCCTGACGCAGTCTTTTAATCTCTGTGCTGCTTCTTGTAATAGGAGGTCACCAATTTGGTGTCCATATGTGTCGTTAACTTGCTTGAATCCATCCAAATCAAGATACAGGAATGTAATTGTCCGTCCTAATGGTTTTGCTCGCTTCGCCGCCTTTTCGAGATACGGATCGAGGGCAATCCGGTTCATTAAACCCGTCAATTTATCATGGTGCGCAAGGCTCTCCATTTTCCCCAAATCGGAAACCGACTGTACAAGTGAATCAACCAACTCCCTTAAAGATAACGATAGGATTTCGATATCTTTGATGCCTCGATAATAGGGAATTTCCACTTTTTCTCCTGCCCTTAACAGATTGGCGGAGTTGGTAATACTTTGGAGCGGTTTTGTAATATACCCTGCAATGAACCATCCCACAAAAGCAAACACTAGTGACAAAATTAGGCCAATGTTGAGAATCGATTTCTGCAATTCTTCAACGGGGGCAAAAGCTGTTTTCTCTGGGATCCGAACAAGAATCGACCAACCTAATCCTGGATAGCTCTGATAACCGTCACCTAATGCATAACCTGTTAAATACTTTTCTCCATCTGTCCATGTTTCCAGCAACCAGTTGTTCTGCCCCTTTTGTGCAAGTTTAATACTCTCTAAGTTTAGAGGTTGACCTACTGCCGATTTTGGACCTAATATAACCGTACGATCTTTTTGACTTATCACAAAAATTTCTGCTGCTTTGGTCCTATCCTTTAAAGGCTTGAGAATTTCTTGTTGTACCTGACGAGACCATTCCCAGCTTAGGTGTGCCCCAAGTACGCCTACCAATTTTCCATTCTTTCCTACAACCGGTCTGCTTATATCCACAAACTGCAGCGGCTCACCGTTAGGGTTAGGCAGAATCTTTGCTAAGAGCACGGCATCATGGACATCTCCAATAAACCGGCCTTTTATTCCCTCTTGAAAGACTGGACGTTTAGAAACATCGGCATTCTCCAAAATCTTATCTGTGGCCACTAGAACCTTTCCATTTACATCGGTCAATCCAATCCAAGAAAATGAAGGAAAGCTGTCTTGCAGCTGATTAAGTAATTGCTGGACCTTTTCTTTATCATTTGGTTCCTGGAGGTCCTTTAACTGGCTTAATACATCAATTTCACCTACACGAGACCACATAAAGAAGTCAAGTTTATCAGCCATTTGATAAGCTGTGGCTGATAGTGTATTCCCAATTTCATTTTCAATTTTGTCGCTAGATTTCTGACCAATCATAAGACTTAAGATCGTAGTTAATGCGAAAATCCCTAAAGCAAATAGTACAGCAACGTATGTACGGAGTTTTAAATTCATTTTAATTGTTCTCCTCATCTCAAAAAAACAGTATATAGGGGTATTTTTGGTAAGACTTTACCTACCAACTCTTGAAAAACATCATAACAAGTTTAGACATAAAATGACATGGTTTTTAGGAATTCAAACTACTATTTTCGACATTAAGAACGTGTACTTCGATAAAAAAACAGATAGAACTGTATTATCCCGCCAACCTGCGATTGGATTCCGCCAAATTTCGAAATGATTCCGCCAAACCTTATAATTTCCCCTTAATACCAACTTCACACAAAAAACACTGTCCTCATAAAAGCAACAGTGTTTTCCTGACGATATCAAATTTTTTCTACCATTGTAAAGATCTAATTGAAAGATTATTTCTTCGGAACTGCTGGAACAATTGGCGCTTGTGCAGGAAAATAGGAATTGACGGCTGCATCTTTTTTCTTCTCATTAACTTTTTCAGCAAGTACAGCCTTTTTCACTTTTTCAATTTCCTTATCCAACTCTTCCATCTTGACACCTTTTTTCACAAGCTCTTCGGTGGCAAGACGAATCGCCTTGTTTGATTGGACTACTGATTCTCTTAGTGAATCCATCGATCCTTGTGGATTATGGAAACCAGCGGAGTTCTCAGCGGCAATGATATCCCAGAACCATTGTCCTTTACGAACAAATTCTTGTGCTTGCTTGATTTTTTCTTGACTCACACCAGTTGTAATCATTTTGTTTACATAATAGTGTGATGTCGTAGAAATATCTTGTGCTTCATGTAATGCACTTACATTCGCTTCTTGAATTTCAAGAACACGATCTTTCAATTTATCTAAATCACGGTCACCGTGACACTGACCGCATGAAGTTTGCATTGTTTTCAGTGGAGAAGTCCACCAGTGTGACGTGATCTTTCTTTTTCCATCGACACGCTCATATGGCATATGGCAATCTGCACATGAAACATTGGCCTTACCATGAGTTCCTGATGAATGTGTTTCATATTCAGGATGCTGAGACTTTAACATCGGAGTTCCAGAAATATTGCTAATCCAGTCTTTTTCAAATCCTTTTTCTTTAGCAATTGTGCTGTAATACTCGTACATTTCTTCTGGTTTAAAGCCCTTTGTCCACGGGAATGTTACTTCACTATTATCCGCTGCGAAATAATATTCCACGTGACACTGACCGCAAACATAGCTCCGCATATCATTTTTCGTTGGGTTTGAAACATCTACCCCCTTCGCTTTTAAAGCTTTATAAAAGCTGGGACGAGTCACACGTAAATCCATTGTTTTTGGATCATGACAGTCAGAACAGCCAATTGGTGAGTGACCCATTGCTTCCCCTTTAGGCCAGATATCTTTGTTAAAATTAGCGCCCCAATAGCTGTCACCCATTTCTTTAATCATTTTTGGAACGGCTGTAGATTTACATGTATAACAAGAACCCACAGATTTATCGGTGATTCGTTTCACATTACGAATATCTTCTAAAGCGTATGTATGTCCCCGCTCTTCGTTATATTCAGTCGCAAATCCATATCCATTGAAGAGGATTGGCAACAACGGCTCTTTGTCAGCATCATACTTGCTGCGTTTTACAGAACCGCCGTATGTTGTATCTTCCATTTTTTCATTTTTCTTATAGCTATTATATTGAAGCGGAAATATGTCCTTAAATGCTTCATTACTAATTTCATCGGCTGAGAGCCCTGTTGTCTTCTTACCTGCTGCGGAAGCGGTTTTCTCACTGGATTCGTTGCTGCTACACCCAGTAATAATCAGAATTAACGCTAGCAGGAGAAGATATGCCCCATTTCGAAACCTTCCCATTTCTAAAATCCTCCCTTATTCTCTAATAACTTTCCTGATACAGGTGGCTTATTATAACTGTCATCTTTAAAGCCTTTCCCGTGTGGTACTGTTTTGTGACAGGAAATACATTTTTCTTTTGCATCATGCGATACATTGTCCAGCGTACTTTTATGGCAGGAAATACAGTTATCATTCATGATACTTTCGGTTCTATCCGTCGCCTCAATCACATTTGGTATCTTCTTCGTTCCAAGTGTGTTGAAATAAATATGTGTCATCCCTGCGCGGCCTTTAAAGAATAATTTACCCACCTCACTTTTATGTGGTAGATGGCAGTCATTACACTGTAAATCGGAATGCGTAGAATTCGTGAATGACTTATGAACGGATTTCATCGTATGACAGTTTTGACAAAAACCAGGTGAATCCAAGTAGGCCATTGTTTTTACGGTTGAAAAAGATAAAAACACACCAATCAGAAGTGCCAACACAATTAAAAACTTTTTGTCCATTTTCAGCAGTTTTTTAAACATTTACTTCACCTCCCATAAAAAATTTTTCTCTCTCTTTTTATATAGTTAAAGTACATTTCTGTACCTTAATCCCAAATGCATCATGCTTTTGTTCCAGCACGTTTTCTCTTCCTTAGCAAAAATGTAAGCGCACTTACCGAGAGGACACTAACCCCACTAAAAGCTCCAACAGCTAGGCCATTAGATTTATTGTCCTTTTCATCCATTGTATGCGTCTTCATAAGTTCAGAAGTAGGTTTCAATTCACTACGAACATAGGTAAGGGTAAAGACTTTTTCTTCCCCTGCTTTTACATGTTGAAAAAGATAGGAATATGTATTTTTCTCATCGCCATGATTTTCTTTTTCTGAAGGGGTTGGCGTGATTTTCACTTTTTCAGCATTATTTGGCGTTGTAAAAATTACATCTACCAAGTCAATATCAGCAAAACTATTAAATTTGTACTGGAGTGTTTTTTGATCTTTTTTTACATTGATGCTCTCTGAATAAAACTCGATAACAAATTTATATCGTTCTCTCGGCCCAATTTCTTCGCTAGTTGCCCATGAAATAGTCCCTTTTTCTGGGTCAATCGTATATTCAATTTCATATGCCTTACTTAAATCACTAGAGTAATCGGCAACATAGCCAATTCGAAAATCATTCTCTTTCATCGGCAGTGGTATTTCAATTTTTCCTGTTTGCGGCTGGTCCGAGTTGTTGACCATCGTTCCTTGATACCCAATTAATAATGGGACATGATCCTTCTCTTTATCGTTGGGATGATAGGTGTATTCCGGCATTACTTGAATAGCTAATTCCTCCAAACTTAACAGGCTTTCACTTTCAGCCAAGCCTTTTGAAGGACACAATAAGACAAGGAGTACGCTAACCATCAATATGTACTTTTTCATGTAGTTAATTCCTTTCATCAAGGTTTACATATGGATAAAATGTGAACTTGTTCACAAAAACACCGAAAAATATTGTTAGGTGAACCGATCTCTCGTCCTGTTCAACTAACAAAAAGGGAGGTTTTGATATGAATTTTGCTAACCCATACCTTATTTAAACCATTTTATGAAAATGCAAACTGTGATGCACATCACAAATAATACAACACATGTTACCAAATTATGAACGGCATTTTCCTTCTATTTTTAAGGTGTTTTTGTTGAAAAATTGTCATTTCAAGTGTTTTTCAGCACTTTTTTGTGGTTTCTTGCAAATATTTTTTTCAAAAAAAAAGGACCCTCTCATCGAAAAAAAATGAGGGATCCTTCCTTATTTTAGGAAGATTGGTTTTTTTCTTGGTGAAATTTGGATTTTACTGGTTGTCCTCCTGTTTTTTCATAGTTCTTCTTTGCTTGCTTTACAAGATCAAAATCTTGTCCGAGCTCTAGATCTTGATTATTAGTTCCATTCCGTGTTTTCTGTTCGGGATTTTGTTGTTTGGAACGCTTTTTCAAAGGTTTTCCCCCTCTAGAATCATTGTGTTCTGTAGCTGTTGAAGCTGGAGTCTCATTCTATGGAGTTGGTCCCTTTGCTGCGAATTTGCACTGTGGGCCATTTTGGTAATGTCTTGGTAAGTATCTTCAAGCTGTTGCAGTGCCTTTGTGTAATCATCATCATTATACTGCTCTTGAAGGCTGCTTTGTTTGTACTGTTCCTCGGCATAGCGAATTGCATCCTCAACCTGTTGCATTAAGTTGTCCATTGAGTCGCGAGTAGCCATCGTTAGAACCCCCTTCTTTAATAACTCAATCCCTTGAATCTCTAGAAGCATATTGCTTCACTTCTTATTGTGTTCTCCATTCTATTTCCTATAACACAATTAGCTGGATAATTTTTTACCAAGCAGGTTCGTAAATAATTACATTTGGATAGCTAGTCATATCATGTTAAAATTGATGTTATGCTCTTTTACTTTTAATAAAGGAGGTTTTCTGATTGAGTCAGATTAGACCTTTTCTATATGCATCTGATGATAAACGTTACCATACTTGGAATTACCACCTACGCGAGCAATTTGGTCATAAGGTGTTTAAGGTGGCACTCGATGGCGGCTTTGACTGCCCTAACCGTGACGGCACTGTCGCACACGGGGGATGCACCTTTTGTAGTGCGTCTGGATCAGGCGATTTTGCCGGTAATCGTGTCGAGACCCTGGAAACACAATTTAACGACATAAAAGAAAAAATGCACACAAAATGGAAAGATGGCAAATACATGGCCTACTTTCAGGCATTTACAAATACCCATGCACCTGTAGATGTTCTTCGTGAAAAATACGAATCAGTTTTACAGCAGGAAGGCGTAGTGGGTTTATCGATTGCAACCCGTCCTGATTGTCTACCCGATGATGTTGTCGAGTATTTAGCAGAACTAAACAAACGCACCTATTTATGGGTGGAACTTGGACTGCAAACCGTGCACGAGCGTACAGCCTTATTGATCAATCGTGCCCATGATTTTCAATGTTATAAAGACGGAGTGAATAAGCTACGAGCGCATGGCATTCGCATTTGCTCCCACATCATCAATGGTCTGCCGCTTGAATCCTATGACATGATGATGGAAACAGCGCAGGAAGTCGCCAAGTTAGATGTCCAAGGAATCAAGATTCATTTACTTCATTTGTTAAAAGGGACGCCAATGGTCAAGCAATATGAAAAAGGAATGCTTGAGTTTATGTCCCAAGAAGATTATGTCGACTTAGTATGCGACCAATTAGAAATTTTACCACCGGAAATGATTGTTCACCGGATTACAGGTGATGGACCGATCGACTTAATGGTTGGACCGATGTGGAGTGTTAACAAGTGGGAAGTCTTAAATGCAATTGATGCTAAACTGAAGGAAAGGAACAGTTGGCAGGGTAAATTTTATCAAGGGAACTTGGTGAAGTAACCATGAACATAGATAAGATTCTACCGTTCGCGAAGAACCTACTCAAAAAAGCGATTAAACCTGGAGATGTTGTTGTTGATGCGACCCTAGGTAATGGCTATGATACGGTTTTCCTGGCAGAGCTTGTTGGTGAATCAGGCCACGTATTTGGGTTTGATATTCAAGAAGAAGCAATCGTGGCTAGCAAGGAACGGTTGACACTGCAATCCCTGTCAGAGCGAGTTACACTTTTCCATTCAGGTCATGAGCAGCTTAGCCAATTGATTCCCGGCAACTACCATGGCACGGTGTCAGGCACCATTTTTAATTTAGGCTATCTTCCCGGCAGTGATAAAGCGATTGTTACGAGGCCTGAAACAACAATTGCTGCCATTGAACAACTATTGGAAATTTCCAAACCCGAAGGAATCATTGTGTTAGTTATTTACCATGGTCACAAAGGCGGAGCCGAAGAGCGAGATTCTTTGCTTACCTATTGCAGGCAAATTAATCAAAAGAGAGCACATGTGCTCCAATACCAATTTATCAATCAACAAAATAGTCCAGCGTTTATTATTGCGATAGAAAAAATATAAACCAGGCTCCCGCCTGGTTTATTTTGTTATTAATCTGGTTAAAAATGCCGGAACTGACTTTTGTACAGATCGGTAGGCAAGGCCGTTGAAATAAAAGAAATAACTAATCCACCCGCCCGATTTGATAATTCCTCTTGCTAATTTACGAACGTTCTTCTGCTTGCGTACCTTAGCATCAGATAAATAAATTCCTAACAGACCACGGTTTATCAAGCGATGGAAACTTTTATGCGGAAGAAATTCCGTGTGCCGATCTGCTTCGACAATAAAATGTTTTAACCGCTTAAAAAGTGTTTCCTCACTATGATAATAGGAACAAAAATTCAAATCCCCACCGATAATATCTTCTTCTTGATCTATAAAATAATCCAAAAGAATATGTAGGCCCTGAATGTATGGAAAGTAGCCCTTACGAATATTTTCCGCATCACTCTGCTGAAAATCATCACGAAATGCATAGGACACAAGGCAGAAAATGCCTAAGGTAGAACCGGAGCAAGCCGAAAATTCAAACCATTCCATTTCAGGTAAGTGGTGCTGATTTGTTTGAAACCATTTTTCCAGCCGCGGCACTCGTTCCTCCATAATGACATGCTTGTGAATTTGTAAATCACAATAATATTGGCAAAGCTCCAACAAGTATGGCTTAATCCCATCATAATCTTTTAGTTCGCTAAGGACAGAACGGCAGGTCTCTGATAAATCATTCAAATAATTATCATCATCCTGATCTTCGCGGAGCCGGTAATAGTTTTTCCTTTCAGCACTTAGGACGAGTGCATCGGCCATTGATTCATGGAGTGCAGTAAAATCCATAGGATCAAGTGATGTCGATCTGTCACATAGATTATCTAAATAATCGCTAATGGTTTGGTAGGCAACAATGAATTTTATTGCCTTTTTATAGTCGTCTTTAGCGGTTAGTGCAAGGATGGCTCCACCCTCGCAATGAAACGTTTTCGTATTAATACTAGCAAGAGCTTGCGTTCTTAATTCCTCGTTTGGAATTTTTTCAGCACGGCTTTTCCAATAAGCCAATTCTTTGTGTACAGCTGGAAGTATTTTGCGATATACCCTGGACATAAGGGTGATTGGCATCATTGAAACCGACAACCTTTCTAAACAATATAACCGATTGCTTTTAATTGACTATATACAAAATCCTTTGCGTATTCAAATACCTCTTCCCGCTCTGGTTCATTAAAGATTTCATGATAGCACTTCGGCCATTCCTTAAATCTTTTTTCAGAAAGCGGAACATGATTAAACCATTCCTTTACGGTGGCTTTATTAACGATTTTGTCATCTCCGCCTTGCATAACGAGCATCGGGATATCCTGAATTTTCCCAAGATCTTCAAATGCTTGTTTCATCGCTCCTACCAGTTCTCGATACCACCTGATGGAAACCTTAGTCACATAAAGTGTATCATTTGCATCCGCTTCACGGACCTCATCATTTCTAGTTGCCATTTGGACCGTCAATCCGGAATTGATCCGAAGTGAAGGGAAAACAACATTCAAACCATGCGATAATATATCAAGAAATTTGGACGGGGTATGAACTAACCCTAAACACGGAGAAGAAAGAATTACACCTGCAACATTCAGTCTTTCTTCTTGTAAAATTCGAATAGAGATTAATCCGCCCATGCTATGACCAAGTAAAAAGACTGGTAATTCGTAACGATAGGCAGCCTGTATCCAATCCTTCACTTCATAAATATAATCGTCAAAGGAGTTAATATGACCGCGGTTGGCTCTTGTCGTCATCCCCTGGCCCGGAAGGTCTGCCATAATAACATGGAAACCGGATGAACGCCACATCTCAATCAGCCAGCCATAACGGCGATGATGTTCCATTGCACCATGGACCATTACAATCACCGCTTTCGCTTCCCCTTCTGCTTCCCACTTCCACATAGTAGTTTTCCCCCCTAAAATCATCCATACCAATTAGGAAAAATTTAAATCGTACTGCTTAAACAAAAAAGACGAATTATTTTTAATAGCTCCCTACTTCCGATAAAATAGTATCAATATGGAAAAGGAGCGAGTAGAATGATTTATCCTTATAAAGATAAGTACCCCCACATTGCAGATACTGCTTATATAGCCGATTATGTAACCATTTCTGGAGATGTTGTAATTGGTGATGAGTCAAGCGTCTGGTTTAACACAGTCATCAGAGGGGATGTAGCCCCGACCGTTATCGGAAAAAGAGTAAATATCCAAGATAATTCTATCTTACACCAAAGTCCCAATAACCCGCTAATTTTAGAAGATGAAGTTACCATTGGACATCAGGTGATTTTACACAGTTGCATTATTAGAAAAAAAGCATTAATTGGCATGGGATCGATTATCCTTGATAATGCTGAAATTGGCGAAGGGGCTTTTATTGGTGCAGGCAGCCTTGTTCCCCAAGGAAAAAAGATTCCCCCTAATACCTTAGCATTTGGCAGACCTGCAAAAGTTATTAGAGAATTAACAGAAGAAGACATTAAAGATATGGTAAGAATCTCTACAGAATATGCGGAGAAGGCCCAATATTATAAGTCGATACAATCATCATAATGAAAAAGCAAAGCACCCAAATTTGGGTGCTTTTGCTTTTTCATTAATTTTTTGAAGTTTGCAATGCTTTTTCTAATTTATAATCACGTTGAAAGGAATAGACATCCTCAACATATACTTGGTGCCATACCATAAACATTAACACCGTCCAAATTTTCCGGCTGTTATCCGCTTTCCCCTGGCAATGGTCTTCGAGCAAGCGAAGGACATATGATTTATTAATCAAATGATCGGTATTGCTTTCACGAATGATTGTTTTTGCCCATTCGTTCATCTCATTCTTTAACCAGTGGCGGATTGGCACAGGGAAACCTAATTTCCTGCGATCAAGCACATGGGCAGGAACTATACCCTCTGCCGCTTTACGCAAGATATACTTCGTTGTCCCATGAACTGTTTTCAGATTGGTTGGGATTTTTGAAGCGACCTCGAAGACTGCCTTATCAAGGAATGGCACCCTTAATTCTAAGGAATGAGCCATTGTCACTCGATCTGCCTTCAGTAAAATATCACCGCGCATCCAGGTATGGATATCAATATACTGCATCCGGTCAACTGGATCGTATCCACGTGATTCGGCATAAAGAGGCTTAGTAATATCGGTATAATCTAAACCTTGACGATAAACATTTAATAGTTCACGCTTTTCTTCTTCCGTAAACATTTTCGCGTTACCAATATAGCGTTCCTCCATTGGAGTTACACCACGTTCGATAAAGCTTTTCCCTCTCATTCCTTCAGGCATCATGTTAGCGATCCCTTTTAAAAGCACTTTTCCTGCTCGAGGAATTTTATTAAATACCTCTAATGATTGCGGTTCATGATAAATATTATAACCGCCAAATAATTCATCCGCCCCTTCACCAGAAAGAACAACGGTGACATGCTTTCTTGCCTCACGAGCCACAAAATAAAGCGGAACGCAGGCAGGGTCTGCCAATGGATCATCCATATGCCACATGATTTTTGGAATTTCATTCATATACTCCTGTGGTGAGATCACATAACTGATATTTTCAACACCAAGCTTATCAGCAGTCTCTTTTGCCACATCGATTTCACTGAATCCATTATGCTCAAACCCGACTGAGAAAGTTTTAATCGCAGGGTGGAATTCCTTGGCAATCGAAGCAATAATCGACGAATCAATCCCACCTGACAGGAACGAACCAACTGGAACATCACTGCGCATATGCATTTTGACAGAGTCGAAAAGAACATCTTTAATTTCTTTGATAAAATCAGGTTCTGATTTGTGGACTGGCTTAAAGTATGCCTTCCAATATCGTTTGATTTCCATTGGCGAACCAATTTTTTTAGTAAAAAAGTGGCCCGGCTCTAATTTCTTAATCCCATCAGACATGGTATTTGGTTCAGGAACAAATTGATAGGTTAAATAATGCTGGAGTGAATCATAATTTAACACATCATTTTCAAGACTTAGCAGAATACTCTTTTTCTCTGAGGCAAAAAAGGTTCGCTCCCCATCTTCCATATAAAAGAATGGTTTAATCCCAAATGGATCACGTGCCCCATAAAGTGTTTGTTCTTGTTTATCCCAAATCACAAAGGAAAACATTCCTCGTAATTTTTCAACTGCTCTTTCCTTCAGATGGCTGTAGAGGGCAATAATGACCTCCGTATCGGAGCTGGTAGAAAACGTTAACCCTTCGTTTAGCAGTTCTTCACGAAGCTCAACATAGTTATAAACTTCACCGTTAAAAATAATCCAATAACGCTCATTTTCATACGTAAGCGGCTGGTGCCCACTCTCAATATCAATGATACTTAATCGGCGGAACCCAAATTGGATATGGTCATCATAGTAAAAACCATCATCATCCGGGCCACGATGCGTTATAATATCGTTCATATTTTTAAATTGTTGTTTTTGTTCTTCACTATAGTTTTGTGTTTTATCGTGTACACAACCTATAAAGCCACACATTATGTACCTCACCTCATTCTAAATATCCTATAAAAAGGATGGATTGCTCAGAAAGCACCAACATTTTTTGTTGGAGCAAGTTAGAAAACATACTCTCTAATACTACCACTTTTTTTCTAAAAAATGCACTGTGAACTATAGGTAAATTTACTATCCACATTTTTCACTTCTTTGTACCTGGTTAAACATTTCATTTTATGTAAACAAAGATATATTGTACAGGTAAATAGACGTATAAATGAAAACAGGAGTTACATGTCGTATGTAACTCCCCACTTTTTCTATTTATAAATTAGCTTGGTTTCGTAATGAATCTACTTTGTCGGTTCGCTCCCAAGGTAAGTCAACATCTGTACGACCAAAATGACCATAGGCTGCCGTTTGTTTGTAAATTGGGCGGCGAAGATCCAACATGTTAATGATCCCTGCTGGACGAAGGTCAAAGTTATCACTTACTAAATTAACAAGAACATCTTCGCTTACTTTGCCCGTTCCAAACGTATCAACAGCAATAGAAACAGGGCGTGCTACACCAATCGCATAGGCCAGTTGAACTTCACACTTTTCAGCAAGACCAGCAGCAACGATGTTTTTAGCCACATAACGTGCAGCATAGGCTGCGGACCGGTCCACTTTTGTAGGATCTTTACCGGAGAAAGCACCACCGCCATGACGAGCATAGCCGCCATACGTATCAACGATAATTTTACGGCCCGTTAACCCTGCATCCCCTTGTGGACCGCCAATAACGAAACGACCAGTTGGATTAATAAAATATTTGGTATTTTCATCAATAAGTTCTTTTGGAACTACAGGATTGATGACATATTCTTTCAAGTTACGTTGAATTTGTTCTAGCGTAACTTCTGGATTGTGTTGAGTGGAAATAACAATGGTATCAATACGTACCGGTTTATCGTTCTCATCATATTCGACAGTTACTTGTGTTTTTCCGTCTGGACGAAGGTAATCTAACACTTTATCCTTTCGGACTTCTGTTAATTTACGAGCGAGCTTATGTGCTAGTGAAATGGGAAGAGGCATAAGCTCCTTCGTTTCATTACACGCAAAACCAAACATCAATCCTTGGTCCCCTGCACCAATTGCTTCGATTTCTTGATCAGACATATGACCTTCGCGTGCTTCTAATGCTTGGTCAACACCCATCGCAATATCTGGAGACTGTTCATCAATAGATGTTAAAACAGCACATGTCTCGGAATCAAAGCCATATTTCGCACGATCATAACCAATCCCTTTAATCGTTTCACGGACAATTTTTGGAATATCTACGTATGTAGAAGTAGTTATTTCTCCAGCTACTAGCACTAGTCCCGTTGTTACTGAAGTCTCAGCCGCAACCCGCGCGTTAGCATCCTTTGCTAAAATAGCATCTAAAATGGAATCAGAAATTTGGTCACAGATCTTATCCGGATGACCTTCAGTAACTGATTCAGAAGTGAACAAACGTGCGTTTCTTGACATCTGAATTCCTCCTATATTATGAGATCACCCGAGGTTATCGAAGGTTACAGGAATACTTCTTCAACCTCGAGAATTGATACGGTACTCATTCCCTTAGTATGTAATAAACAAAGGATTTTTATTAGAGACTCTTTCTTTAAAGGACTTATACAAAACAAAAAACCTTACCATAGAGGAAAGGTTGTTTTCGGGCCTTTCGCTCTTATCGTTCAAGGCAGCAGCCTTGCGTCAGATTAGCACCTTCGCATTTGAAAAGGACCATTTAGGGGTCAAACATTTCATATTGCAGGTTGCTGGGTTTCATTGGGCCTGTCCCTCCACCAGCTCGGGATAAGAGAGTATCCGTTCAAGTTAGAATCATAACATATTGTCAAACAATGTCAATGAATATTTTATGAAAAGATCTACAGAGATATAGCTGCAAAAACATTCTTGTTTCCATTCTTTGACCAACAATTTACCTTTTCCCACTTATAATTTTCTGTTTACCTTAAACTATTTAAAAAATTTTAAAAATTATCCTGAATAGTATGCATTAATTACTTTAATGTGCTATACTTTTTATTACATTTACATCATAAAAACTAAAATAAAGGATGGTTTCAGTAGATGAATTCTGTTGATACTCGAAATGAATTATTACAATTTTTAAAAGAAAGTCATGTCCATGTGCAATTATCTGTACCTCAATTAGTAGAAAAAATCTTAACTCGTAATGAAGGAGCACTTACTTCTACTGGAGCTATTAGCGTTGTTACCGGAAAGTATACAGGACGCTCTCCTCAAGATAAATACATTGTTTTAGAAGAAGCAACCAAAGATAAAATTGAATGGGGCACTACCAATCAACCGATTTCAGAGGCCGCTTTCTTAAGCCTTTATCACAAGGTAATTGATTACCTAAAAGAAAAAAATGAAGTGTTTGTTTTTAAAGGCTTTGCCGGTGCCGATAAAAAGTCCCGTTTGCCCATCCAAGTCGTGAATGAGTTAGCATGGCAGAATTTATTTGTCCACCAATTATTTATACGCCCCTCAGATGATGAATTACTTGAACACGAGGCTGGATTCACCGTTATCTCTGCCCCTAATTTCAAGGCGGACCCAGCTATCGATGGTACCAACTCAGAGGCCTTTATTATCATCTCCTTCGAAAAAAGAATTGTCTTAATTGGTGGAACAGAATATGCAGGTGAAATGAAGAAGTCTATTTTTTCAGTTATGAACTATTTACTGCCCGAAAATAATATTTTTTCAATGCACTGTTCTGCTAATGTTGGTGTTGAAGGTGATGTCGCATTATTCTTTGGCTTATCTGGAACAGGAAAGACCACATTATCCGCTGATAGCAATCGTCGATTAATCGGTGATGATGAGCATGGATGGTCGTCTAATGGTGTCTTTAATATTGAGGGAGGCTGCTATGCTAAGTGTATTAATCTTAGTCGTGAAAAAGAGCCGCAAATTTTTGACGCCATCCGCTTTGGAACGGTCTTAGAAAATGTGACCTTAAATAAGGAATCAAGAATCCCAGATTATGATGATGGAACATTGACAGAAAATACGCGTGCCGCATATCCAATTGATGCCATCGATAATATCATTCAACCTAGTATTGCAGGGCATCCAAACACGATCATCTTCTTGACTGCCGATGCTTTTGGTGTATTGCCGCCTATTTCTAAGCTAACCAAGGAGCAAGCAATGTATCACTTCCTAAGCGGCTATACTTCGAAATTAGCCGGAACAGAGCGGGGAATCACCTCGCCGCAAGCTACCTTCTCTACCTGCTTCGGTGCACCGTTCTTACCGCTGCCTGCCACTCGGTATGCAGAAATGCTGGGTGAAAAGATTCTTGAGCACAATGCCAATGTCTTTCTTGTCAATACAGGTTGGACCGGGGGCGAATATGGAGTTGGTAATCGGATGAAGCTATCCTATACCCGTGCCATGATTCAAGCCGCACTTGAAGGGGAACTAAATCATGTAGAAACTACCAAAGATAAAATTTTCGGATTAAATATCCCTCTTCATATTGCTGGAGTACCAGATGAAGTCCTGCAGCCTAGTAAAACATGGTCTGATCCGTTTGATTATGAGAAGAAGGCAGAAGAATTAGCCACACAGTTCCGAGAAAACTTCAAGAAATTTACGAACGTCTCAGAAGAAATTGAACAAAAAGGCGGACCGATTGCTTAAGCTGATAAGCCCAATATTTTAAAAGCCCATATCAAATATTGATATGGGCTTTTAAACATTAATTAGTTGAATTTAATGAAATTAATTGATAAGTGATCGTCGTGCTGTTATTTTGAAGCTCAACTTTTTTGATAAGCGCGGTACCACTGGAATCACTATCGATTGTTTTTCTTACATCAACCGGAATATCAATTGGATACAGTCTATACCCTTCTTTTTCTAGTAAAAAGACATTTTCCTCCACTCGTTTCTCTCTACCCTTGGTGACAATCATCGTATTTAACTCAAGAGGCATACCCATCTATACATCCGCTCCTCTGCTTGTTTTATCTATATATTATCATCTTTTACGTTGACTTTTCATCCACTTTGATAAATCCTCCACAACTCTTCTATTTACCGCTGGCGGAAAGTAATGCGTAAATTCGTGAAAATACCAACATTCGGCAGGTTTTTCTAATGCTTTAAGCCTTCTTTCAAGACGATATGCATGCTCTACGGATACATTTTCATCCATCACACCATGGATAATGAGGACCGGAGCTGTCAACTTTTCTAATTGATATAAAGGGGTTCTGTCTTGATATCTTTCTGGATATTTCTGAGGAGTTCCTCCAATGACCCTTTTCATCATTCTTCGTAAATCATTTCGTTCCATATAGGTTAGCGACATATCACTGACCCCGCCCCAGGTGACAACAGATGCTGCCTCTGGAAACTCAATTCCTGTCAACAGTGCCATCACCCCGCCCCGCGAGAAGCCAAATATATGTATTTCGCCCACCCTTGGCATGGATTTTAACACCAAAAAGGCAGCAAACGCATCTTCCCGATCTTCTCCGCCAAAATCTTCATTTCCTTCTCCACCTTGGTTACCACGATAGTAAGGGGCAAAGACAATAAATCCCTCAGCAGCAAACTGGGCAACCCGTGCAGGACGAACTTTGCCCACATTTTTAATTCCACCGCGTAAATAGAGGAATCCATCATATTTTCCTCCCCCAATCGGTTCCGCTAGCATTCCTTTCACTTTTAATCCATGTGAAAGGTAGGTAATTACCGTTAATTCAACTTTTGGATTAGGTGAAGGAAAGCGTGTCCTCGCGATGATTTTTCCATCACTATATAAATTCATCTGAACATCTTCCCTTTATTAAAAATTTATTCTCACTAGGCATTCACACATTTTCCTCCCACTCATAGGATATCTTAGGCAATTAGCCCAGATTTTTTATGATATTTAAGGAGGCTTGCTTCATGAAAAAATCGTTAAAGTTCAGTTTCTCCTTTCTGCTCATCACTATACTGATGTTTTCTCTAGCTGCATGCAATAGCACTTCAAAAAATGAAACAAAGAAACTAGAAAAAGTTCGGATTGCCGAAGTTACCCGATCGATTTTCTATGCCCCGCAGTATGTAGCCTTAGCAAAAGGATTTTTCAAAGCTGAAGGCTTAGATGTCACCCTGACAACTACTCCAGGCGGCGACAAAACCATGACAACGTTAATCTCAGGAGGAGCAGACGTTGCTCTTGTTGGATCAGAAACATCCATTTATGTATACGCACAAGGAGCAAATGACCCGGTCATCAATTTTGCGCAATTAACTCAGACAGATGGTACTTTCCTAGTTTCTAGAGAAAAGATTGATAACTTTTCGTGGGATCTCTTAAAAGGAAAAACCTTCTTAGGCCAGCGCAAAGGCGGCATGCCACAGATGGTTGGTGAGTTTGTTTTAAAGCAGCATGGAATTGATCCACATAAAGATTTGAACTTAATTCAAAACATTGACTTTGCGAATATTGCTAACGCCTTTGCATCTGGTAACGTTATACACTACTTTAATCTAAAAAAGACTGCTTTTACACAGTCTCATACGTTAGCTTTAGTATTTCATCGATCATGAAGTTAAATTGAATATCTATTTCACCTTTACCGAAAATCACCTTATCAATAATTCGTGAAAGCATGGCCTTCTTTAAATCATCATCAGCCTGATCAAACTTAGTTTCCCAATTTTTTAACTCATCTGCTGTATATTTCACATCAAAATAGTTATCTTCTTCATGAGAAATTTCCTGTTTTAATATGTCTATCTTGCTATTCAATTCCTTCAGCTGAGTTTCAATTCCTTTTATCGCTCCTGATAATTGTTCGGGAGTAAAGGCGCTTTTCCCAATTAATGAATTAGCAATTTCCATATTCAATTTATCTAGTTGCTTCGTGTATTGAGATTGTTCTTTTTCTAAATTATTTAATGCCTTCACTTTTGTATCAAATGTTTCTTTTTTCTTATTTACGGATAAGTCAATAAATTGCTCTATATTAATAGGACTCAAAATGTCTTTCACATTCTGTATGATTGCTTTATCAATCTTTTTTGCTCCCCAAATATTCTTTTCATGTTCAATGCTTCCTTTGTTTAATGGACAACGGTATCTATATATTGGGGTCGTATAAATCGAACCGTCCTCTTTAGTATAATTCCGATAAAGATAATTCCCCGCTAACTTACTACCGCAATATTGACAATATGCCATTCCTGAAAACATTAATCTTCCTGAGAGTGGGATTCCTACTTTGTCCTGGTCATGCAAGGATTCTTTTCGGGTTTGCTTCATTTCCTGTACCTTGTAATACATTTCATCAGGGATGATTCTTAATTTTGCGTTGTAAGGTTGTGTATCTCCTTTTTTACCTTTGAAACTTTTATAACGTTTTCTACCTATAAATATAGGATTGTCCAAAATTCGACTAACAGAACTTATGATAAAATATCCACCTTCACGATTTCTATATCCGTTTTCATTAAGGTGATCAATGATTTTCCGGTAGCCATAATTTCGCTCGATGTATAAGTTATAGATTAATTTAACAATTTTACTTTCATATTCATCAGGGATTAATTCTTTTATTCTTCTATCTTTATCTTTCCAGTGAGTTTGTTCTGTTTCAATAATTTTATACCCATATGGCGCTGCCCCACCTTGAAAATAACCTTGTTCACTTAACTGATGCTTTGATTCTCGGACTCGTAAAGATGTCTTAAGACTTTCACCAGAGGATTGCCATGAACTGATATAGTTAATCAATTTATCCACATGTTGTTCCATTTTCCGTTGACCTTCATTTACAGACCACACTTCTACTTCATTTTCGATTAAGAAATTGATAACAAATGGAGTCTCATCATCCCGTCTACCTAGGCGGTCAAACATAAATACAAGCAGAACATCAAATTCTCTATTAACAGCAGCCTCACGAATGGACATTAATTCATCACGTTCATCAGCCTTTTTACTCCAACCTGATACTCCACGCTCGTATAGTTCATTCGTTATGGTCCAATCCTTTTGTTTTTTTGCGAAATCAAAACAAGCGTTTCTTTGCATTGGAATATCTTCATCTGCATTAACTTGTCCTTTTGTAGAAACCCGATATAAACACCATACTCGTTTCATATGATTCCCCTCCTTTTTTCCACGTTACCTCTTGCCTGTAATTATACAACAAAAAAAAGAGGTATCAAGAAAATACCTCTGTAAAAAAAACAGTTAACCCCTCCTTTGCTAATTTGTTTTTATCGGGATTCTTACTAAAACTAAAGTTAATCTTTAAAGGTTGATTCGAATTGTCTTTAAATGTCACCTTTTCTCTATCTTCGGTGACGGAATATGTCCTGTCTTTAATCACTAGTTGTCTCATCCTCTCACCTCTAGTCAATTCATATGAAAATATGAGCCTGTCCTATTCAGATATTTTGGTTACTGCAATATTTAAATTTAGTGCTAATCGATAAAAAGCTTTCCAGCGGATTTTCCCGTAAGTTACGTGGCTGACTGGCGGCTGAAATCGATGGTAATAAACAGTTAAATCCGTAATATATTCACTATCTTCAGCCATATATCGTTGCTCAATTAAATACCGTTCTCTTGGAGGCAGATACTTAACAGCCCTCTCGGTACGTTCACAAAAATGCTTCATTCTAGCTTGTTCATCAACGTTATAGATTGCTATGGTTCCAGTTTGGTCACTAGTTTGATTGGTAGGACCATGATAACGAGGGGTGCTGCTGGAAGTTGTTGAAGATTCTCTTTCCTCGAATGTTAAGTATTTATACATGCGATATTTCCTAAGATGCTCTTCTACTTTTTGCTTAGTTGCTTCTCGATCTAATTCAGGTAATTCGAAATCCATCATTCACACCCCTTAAGAGGTCCCGGGACTAGCCCGGGAATGGTACTTTGTTTTTTACTACTTTTTTTCGAAATGTGCATTAACTCTTAACTGGTTTTATTCCGTTACTTTTGAGTTGGTGTTTTAATTGTCTTATTCTATTCCTTAAATTTTCTGTAGTATCATATTGAAAAGATTCGAAGACAGAGTAAGGACTTTTTGATTTAAACATTCCATTTTCAATCCGTTTAGCCAATCGTTTACCACATCTGTCCGAACAACAGGAATAACCATGTCCCCATTCCGTACTTCCCATTCTTGCGCTATCAGGTTTACCGCAATTCGGACAAGAAGGTGCTTCTCTGCGTATATGCTGATAAGAACAACTCATAAGTTTTCTCCCCATTCATAACTTCGCATTTTGGTTCAAAGATAATCAATCTAATAAATCATCATCATCAGCAGCTGTGGTGACCTCAACGACTTCCTCTTCTGCCACATCTTCCAATGTCATCTGGTTAGGAGATACGGAGGCCGTCCCATCCTTTTCAACAGTGTAAGAAATACCTTCGTGTTCATCATCGTAAAACTCTTCTAGGCTCATTTGTGACTCGATAATACTTAAGGTCACATCCGAACCGGCTTTTCTGTAAAAATTGTAGGATTGGTCTGCAGAGGTATCACCTTTGACAATAAACTCTAAAACTGTTTTTTTACTGTCCTTGCTGGTTTTACTGAATTCACAGGTAAGGCTTTGCTCTACCCCTTCAATCTGTAGCTCCACGACTTCACGGGTCATTTGATTAATTTCAGGCTTTTTCTCATCTTCACCCTTTACATAAAATTGGATGAGTTCCTTTTTGCTGTCTTTGGTTTGCTTATTAAAATTTGCTTTTACAGTTACTTGCATGTTGTTTATTCACTCCTATATTTTAATGTAGGATTACGAGCTCGTAATCGAGTTTACAGACTTATAGAAGGTTAGTTGACTTATACCGTTACTAACCACAAATGTATGATTTTTTTTGCCTATCTACTCACGATTTCTAGCCTTAGAAAGCCTTTCAGCATTCTTTTGTTTTTGTTCTTCGGACATGATTCTAATTTTCTTCATGCTGACCATTTTTTCTTCCAATTCACATTTTATCGCAATCGGTTTCCCTGATTCTAATTCTAAGGTGCGAATTGCTGTGAGTTTTGAGAGTTTTCGAATGTGTTTTGGAACCGTGGAGTAAACGTTCCACTTGCCGGTACTGTTGTCAAAAACCATTGAAGTTTCTTGTTCTTCTCGGGAAAAACCCATATCATTCACCTGCCGATAGTTCGGGATTTTCGTAAATGTTTCCGACAATCACAAAATCATCATTATCTAAATAATAGGGCATTAACAGATATCCATTGCCTTTTGATTTAATTGCCCACATTGTCTCATACCAGTAAACAGAACCAATAAAAGTTTGTTCTTCTTCAATCTCAGTTTTGCCGCAATCTGTATATTGCCGCCTAACCCACTTCACGATATCGCCTTCGAAAATGTCCTTTCCTGTATCGTCGGTTATGCCGGTATACTGCATATAATTAAGATGTTCCAACACTTCATAATCAAATGGATTTTCACCAACTTTTACACTTCTAATTCCGTAAGAGGCAATTTCAAAAACGTAATCATTATCTTCACCAAGATAAATCATTTTGTTATCAACATTATCCCAAGCACGGAACTTAATTTCCCAACCCATCAATAACCATCCTCCTGCCTTTGATGATTAATAGAATTTTTAGCATAATAGGCTTGTTCTACTTCTTCCCAGGTAAAGCCGAGCATTTCACCAAGTGTTATAAAAACTTGCAACAAATTAAAGTACGTCCGTTGGATTCTGTAATCACTCTTAAAAGGCTCATCAAACAAAATATAATCAAGGTTCACAGTCCAGTTAAACGTGTGTCTAATTGCTTCTATCACGCTTTTAAATTCACCCGTTAGTGGTTCCACATCAACAATAGGAAAATCTTTCGGATTTATTTCAAGTCCTAACTCCAAAACAAAATGTAACCCATCGACATATTCCTCAAGCAAAGGATTATAAAATTCTGCATCCTCTAGGTCTACATAGGGCCCGCGTGCTTTTCGTGTCCGTGGTGCCTGGTCTTTGCTCCAGAACTTAAACCCTCTCCACTCATTCGCACATTCGCCTAATTCGACTAATAATGCCAAAATTAGCTTATTTAGTCTATCTGGTTCGTTATAGCCAATGCGATCGCGTAAAACTTTTTGCGCTTGAAACAATTTTTCAAGGTTCACTTGCCTACCTCCTTTAAGTTATTTGGGATTGTAGTTTCTAAAATAATTTGGTTTAATATATCCTTCCAACACTCTTCACAAAAAAAGTTAAGATACACCGGCACATGCCCACCACATTCAACACATTTTTCAGCTCTGTTCATCCAAAATCATCTCCTAATGTTAATATGGATTATCGAGCAATTCGTTGTTGTAGTTGTTCCTTTAATTTTTGATTCTCATGAGCCAGTGCGAGGTTTTCCTGTTCTAATTTCATGCACTTAGATGTCCTGGACATTTCCTTGAGGTGTTTCATTTTTTCCTTAGCATCTAGTAGCTGGGACAATAACCATTGGTTACTCATTTCAGCAGCGCATAAATCCTGAACGCATTTATCATGCAAAACCAATTGTTTTTCAAGTTCTAAAATTCGTTTCACCAAGTATTTCTGCAGATCCGCAGCTTCTTCAAGTGCCATATGCTCCCAGTTATAGGATTCATCCTTAGCATCATCGATGGACACGCCATATTTTTCAAAGCCTTTTCCATCTTGACTATCTATTAACTTGGTAAACTCATTAATTACCATTTGGCTTATTTTTGGTCTTTCCATTGTTGCACCTCCTATTGTTTACTTCGCTATATGTTTCGTAACGTGTCGTAACTACTTTTGAGTTTGTGAATTATTATTATCAGCAAAAACGTTCCGAGCAGTAATTAAAACGCATTTATTTTTATTGAATTGTTTTGTTAAGGAAATCCATTGATAACAACCCTGTTCCCATCCCATTTTGCACCCTTGACATTGAATTGCTTGTGCCATAGCCATTATTTATCCATCTCCTCTAATTCAACAGTCTGTCCTGCTAATTCATGAGTACAATCGTTGAGATACTGGATTTTTCCGTCAGTTACAAACGAATGGCAAACTGTTGGTACACTTTCAAATGGCACAGCACCTTCTTTTGGGCAACCTGCATTACACCATGCTTCCCAGTCAGCTTCACCTTTTTCTGTCATCTTCGTACTTCTTACAAGAATTGATGGTGAAAATGTTGGCTTATTAAAATCACCGTTAAATTGCCAAGAATCAGTTACTCCATGATGACATTTACAACCTTCACAATAAAAAAGTAATCTTCCATCATTTGCTTTTGATACTTTCATTTCACAATCTCCTTTATGACGCTATTTGATTCAAGTGCGACTAGTTTTCTAAAGAATCATAATAAGTTGCCCAAATATTTGCGATATCTGCCATTGGAAAATTGTTTTCCATGCTAATCCCCTCCTAAATTCCGACTTAATATTTTTTGTCATTTGCCGTCATGCTCAAATGCTGTCAAACTCGATTGCCGTTGAATAAAAATATTGTGAAATGCCGTCGTACCCAGTTGCTGTCAAACGCCGTCAATTATCCATTGAACGGCTGCCCATTTTTACATTTTTATATTTGGGCTTCTGATCTTTAGCGGCTTCATCCTTCATTTTCTTGATTATTCTTCTAAGTTGCTTTACTTCTCGCTTCATATTGAGGTTTGCACGTTTGAGCTGTTTGTTTAGTACAGTTACTTCACCGAGTTTCGCGGTCAATGCCTGGTAATCTACCTCGTCCATGAGCAACAGCTCCTAAAATCATTTGGTCTTCTTCATTTCAGCTATTTTGCTGTAAATATCAGCAATGATTAATCCGGTTTTTGTTAACTCTGGATTGTCTGATATTAAGCGCTTTTGATTTAAGCGGGACAACTGTTTTTTAGTAATCAGCTGTAAATTTTCCAGCTTTGTATTCTGTTTGTTAGTGTCTAAAAAGAGGATGCAGTGACCTTTTGGTATTGGGCCATTTACCTCTTCCCACACCACTTTGTGTTTATGCCGCCATCTTTTATGCCAAGGCCCATCATCGGAAACTTTGATTAATATATACCCGTCTTGATCAATCCTCTCCGTTCCAATCGGCTTGAAATTAAATGGTTTTTGTCCTTTTTTGAATGACGTTCGATTTCCCCCTAGGTTGCACTGGCCTTTTGTCCCTTTATTAAACGGCACACCCCCAGGCTTAAACCTTCCATCTAACCCACTACTTAAACCGTGATTTTTTTTAGCTGCCTTTACTTGTGAAAGTGTTAAATCCAGGCCAAAATGATCATTAAACATTTTTAATAATTCCGCGTTACCTCGACCTAGTACATGTTCCGAAAGGAAAGAAATCTCTTCTGAGGTATAACGGTGAACCATTATTTACCCTCCAACATTTTAGGAACGACATCCGCATTTATGCTGTTTTTCATAGCTAGTTGAGCTTTTAATACCAAAGAACCGTTTGAAATGATCTGAGAAGCTATTTTCGATACTGCTTCTGCTCTCTTGATTTCTTCCACTAATTTTTCCCCTTCAACATCTTCGTCTCCTAAGCGTTCTAGTTGTGCAAATAAGTGATTATTCAAATCTCCCAGAGTGTTTTTCATATCCCCATCTCCTTTACTCCTTGTACTATTTTCCGAACCGACTTAAAAACATATCTCTGATTTTATCTGCAGTTTTTTCTCCAATACCATGAAGTTCTTCCAGCGTTTCCAGTAACTCTACTAAACAACGAACATCTGATTCTCTTTGTTCCTTTGCACCAGCGTCGAATCCTCGATTGAAAATTATGGATTCAGCTAACTCAAGATTTAGTTGTTGAGTGAATTTTTTCGGCTGTTGCGCACGTTTCATTTTCCTAAGACCGCCCATTTAATACACCGGCTTTTACAAAAATATTTCGAAAGGAATTATCTAAAACTTTTTTCTCGTTAACCCGTTGTCGCTTAGTAATTGCTTTTCTAAGCCTTCTTTTCTGCTTGACCTTGTTTACCATGCTTTTCACCTCTTCATACAATCATTTTTCTAACTTTGTGTGCCTTTTTCTTACAGTCGTGACAAACTCGTTTGTTTTCGATCATGTCGGTTTGTTTAGGTGGTACCAGCTTGAAACATCTGCTACAACTTACAAATTTCATTCCTCTTCCACCTTTCTAAGCTTTGCGACCCAGCAGCTACTCTCAGTGTTTTCTACAAAGATTTTTCGATTAAACGAATCACGAGTAAAGGTTTTTCCATCACTCCTAAATTCAGTTAATGGATAGATCAGCACGAAACCTCTGTCTTCCAGGTCCTTAATTGCTTGTTCTGCCTCGTATTTCCTCTGTCGGCGAATAACGACTGGAAAATCTTTTCTTTTCATGACTTTGCCTTTTTCTTTTTAGGCTTGACCTCTTTAGGTTCGGTATTTAAGATTTTTTGAATGACTTCTTGCTGATAACTAGGCAAAATGTGAAACCGGACATCTTGTTTTTCTATGAACAATTCATAGGCAATTCGAGCGATTATATAGGCATCTACTACGTTGTCGCTTTTATGCTTAAATCCAAAGTGTTCATAAGCAGCCTTCATTACAGCTCTTTTTTTCTGAGGACCAGTTAAACGCTTTTTACTTCCAACTTCACCTTCCCAGCCTGAGACATTCACAAACTTTTTCACCGCATTCGGGGCCACTTCGTAATAAGGGATTTTCCTCTTAAATAATTCGTTTCGTATACCATGATGGAGCCCACCTGCAAACATGGCTCGTTGGGTGTCATATGGAAATCCTTCAATACAAATGAAGTCATCCGGTCTCACATGAGCGATAATCTCATTGATAAGGGTAACCATCCTTCTCGGATCCTCATCGCCTATCCCGGTGAGTTCTTTATCCCTAAGAACATTCCAACTAGAATCTAAAGCAACAAATCCTGATTTTGTACTTGGGTCAATTCCAACAAATCGGGTCATCTTTTCCTCCCCCATGGCGTTAAATGAGATATTGCCGTATAATGCACCCGGTCTTCCTCTTTAATTCGGATATCGTTTTTGCCTACATAGTGCCTAATGGTCTCGTCATAAACATCATTAAAATGAGTGGGGCACAATGGAACCAGTGCCCACGTTTTAGTTGCTTTCTGGTGACAAAGAGGATATTTACATTTTTCTAGCATCCTGCTTCACCTTTCTTTTCAAAAGTTCGCGGGCAGCTGCGTAGCGAACTTTTAAACTAATGGTTTCGTTCATCGCAAGGGCATATAATTGTTTTTTCGTAGCTTGAGAGTATTTCATAAAATCGTCTTAACCTCCGAAATTACGACCTCGTAATTTACTGTTTTAAAAAAATAGCAATTCTTATTGCTTAATCGTTCGGGTCATCGTATGGAGCTTTTTTAGTACTATTAGGTGACTTGGCACGAATATGATCTTTCAATTCCTTGATCATGTTATTGGCGATTTTCAATTCCTTAGACATTTCCTCTAGAGCTGCTTGTGTCTCTTCAAAAGTAGTGATAAAACTTCTAATTTCAGCAGCGTTCCCTACAAATACCTCTACACCAGTATCATTAATGTATTTCTGTTTAAATGCTTCAAAATCAAATGTCATTCTTCATGTCCTCCTTCTAACAGCCGAATCCGTTCATTTGCCTTTATCAGCTTTTTAGATTCTTCTAAACTTTGTTTAATCCATACTTGGGCAACTTCCTCTAAATCTCTGATTCTTTCATTTGCTTCAGCGAGTGCCTTGTCCAAGTTCATAGATTTATTCTCGAAATAGTTTCGATTGATATTTAGCCGTTCATTGTCTTTTTGTAGGCGCTCTACAGAATCCGTGTGACACCTCGTTTCGATTAAATGCCTTACTTTTTTGCCATCCTCGACTCCTTTTTCATATGCATTCCCTGAAAAAATGGACAATCCTACAAATCCGATAAAAACCCCAATTAATAAAATAATAATCATCATCTCATTTCACCAACGTAGTTTCTTCGAGCAATTGTGACGCAATCTCCAAAAACCATTCTTTTTCTTTTAAAAACAAGGTGATATCAATTAAGCTCTGGAGATCAATTTCGTCCAATTCTATAACTGGAGCTGGAATGACATTCTCTGAAAATACCCACAAGTGACCTTCTGTTTGCTTACCTTCTGCATTCAGTGTGAGCTGAATTCGGTATTGTTCCTCTTCATAATTATATTTTGTAATAAATCCCGTGAAGTTTTTTAATAAGCCACTGTCTAATGTTACCCAAGTACCTACCGCTAATGGTCCACTTAGCCAGTCCACCATTCTCATTTCCTCGCTTTCATTATTTAATTTCATCGGGAATTTCAGTGAATTTTTGCTTCCAGTTCATGAAAAGGAGCTTAAATTCATTTACACCCACATCTCGACCTTTAGCGAATGTTTGTATGATGATTTTTCCTTGAGAGGTCTTTTCCCCTTCGCTCCATAAAAACTCAACTACATCTGCATCCTGTTCAATGGAACTGGATTCTTTCAGGTCCGACAGTAGTGGACGGCCTCTTTTGTCCGATTCCCTTGTCATCTGGGACAACATCATGAAGCAGCAGTCCATTTCTCTTGCAATTTGTTTTGCCTGGCCAGTAACTCTTCCGATAGCTAATGCCCGAGTATCACCTTTTGTTTGTGGAATACTCATGATTTGTAGGTTATCCACCACAATCATGGCAATCTTTCCATGCTTCTTTTTAAATTGCTTGGCGGTCGCTTTAATTTCATCAATAGTTACTCCCGAAGAATCTTGCATATAAATCGGCAAGAGTTCATATTCCTCATAAGCAAAATCAACAAGTTTTTGTTCTTTTTCACTCAAATTTTTCATCTTGATTTTTTGATAAGCAATACCTGTTTGGGAAGAAATCATTCGATCCTTAAGAGAGTTTCTATCCATTTCCTGACTCCATACCAGAACCACACCTTGCTTTTGCTTGGATACTCCATAAATTCTCTGCAAGGCTAGTGCCGTTTTTCCTACGGATGGTCTTCCAGCGCTTATAAATAACCAACCCCGCCATAATCCTTGGGCCCAATTGTCATATCCATCAAATCCCGTTTTAATAAACTCCGCTGGTGTTTTTAAGTGGGTATAGTATTCATCTTTGGTTTCGGAAAAGTTAAGCATTTTTGCATTATCGCTTGGTCTCAGTTCAGTGACTAAGTTTTCGATGCTTGAGAAAAACTCCTCATCCGAGTCGTAATCATCCCTAGACATTCCTGATATGATGTCACCCATGTTTCTGGTCCGTCTTTCCATGGCCTTGGAGCGAACAATTCGAGCATAATGTTCTGCATTTGCGGCAGTAGGGCAAGAAGCTGCTAGTTTTGATAAGTAAGAAACTCCACCTAAATCCTCAACGCTGCCAAATTTTGCAATAGCATTAGTTACGGTGATTATATCGACTGGTTGACCTTTCTTTTCCAAGTGCCGCATCACCTTGTAAATGGATTGGTGCCGCGGAACAAAGAAATCACGTTCTTCTAAAAAACTAATTTCATCCAAGACCGAAGCTTCAAGAAAGACAGCACCTAGAACGGACTGTTCTGCCTCGATGTCATGTCCATTTAAATTCACTTGGATCACCGCCGTTTGCCATCCACTTTTGGAACTCAATATCTTTGTCTCTTGCATCTGAAGGCTGTTTAGGCTTCTTAGGTTTTTGAGAGTTTTTCATTTTAATTGCTAGTTCTCCAAACTTTTCTCGAAGCTTTTTAGCCGATAAAACATTGGTCTTCCAAAAATCGTCTTGTGTTACCCAATCCATGACTTCTTTTGCTAGGCGCTTGTCCATTCCATCAATTTCAATAAGCTTTCTAAACTCATCTGCCCATTTTTGTAGGTTCACTCTTTTCAAAAGATGCTGCACCCCAGCTTCCTCTGCTACAGCTGAAACCTTGTCATAAAAGTAAAGTGCCATTTTATAAAAAGAGCTGTCCTCGTCATACGTTTTTGGTTGACGAGTATTTTTTTTATTATTTTCTTTAATCTTTTCTTTTTTGGTACTACGGTTGTAGGACGGTATCGTACTACTATTGCAGGACGATGATGTCCTACTATTGGTGGACGATGGTTGATGACCTACATCTGTAGGACGGTCTTGCCATTCATCATAATTTTTATTAAAGCTCAAAAGTCTCCCCCTCCTTGAACCGACCCCTACGACACTAATAATCTTGCGGTCTATTAAAGCCGTCAATTCCTTATCCACATGACTCTTCCTGGTGCTAAGTGCTTCCGACAGAAACGTAAGCGATAATTCATGCTCTTTCCTGTTAAAGCCATATGTATAGCGCCATATAGCTGTGACAATGCGAAATTGAGTGCCGTTTAGATCAGCCTTCATGATATGTTCTAATATCTCATTAGCAACCTTTGTATAACCATTTTTAGTTTGAGGGCTTGCCATGAGTAATCATCCTTCTGTGGTTAAACCACCTCAATCTTGTAGTGTGTATCTGCTCTTAAAGCTTTCTTTGTTAGTGCTCTTTTGACCGTCATTTCAGCGAGTGCAGGCATGTTATTTTTATGTGATAAGTGAGTCAGGTATATTTGCTCTCCTACACCCATTACAAGCTTAGAAAGGGCTTCGGCTGTCTGCTCATTACTCAAATGACCGATGTGAGAAAGTATCCTGGCTTTGGTTGCTGGTGGATAATCCGATACTTCAACCATGTTTGGCTCGTGATTTGCCTCGATGATATAGATATTTGAAAACTCCATCGCTGAGAGCATGTTTTGATCAACATGGCCGGTATCTAAGCAGACAGAACATTTATTACCTTCATCATCATAAATGGCATAGCCAAGTGGAGAGAATGCGTCATGATGTGTTTTAAATGATTCGATATACCAATCATCAAGCGTTACGTCAGAGCCCGCTTTAATCGGTCTCTGTAAGCCAAAATCTACACCCTTAATAGATTTCCATTCGCCTTCAGCTGCATAAACAGGAATTTTATATTTATTTGCTAGTGGTAACCCCTTAACATGGTCACAATGTGCATGAGTGATAAAGATTGCTTTAATGCTGTCTGGACGAATACCAACCTCAAGGAGGCGTTTTTCAATCTTGGTTTTGGCTATCCCTACATCAACTAGAATGGTAGCTTCCGAGGACCCGAGAGCAATGCAATTGCCCCCGGAACCACTCGCTAAAATGTCTACTTTCATAAATGTTCGCCTTCATTGTCCGCAATCATCATGGCGAAATTGGCAATGTTGGCACATCTGATAGTGATTTCATGCTTGTCTCTATCTGCTTTCCCTAATTCTATTGTCAATCTGCTGAAATTTTTCGCTATTTCGTGTCCTAAAAATTCAGTGCTTTCTTGTCTCCAGCCGCCTTTATGGTCATTGATTTGTAGTTGTTTTTCCATATCAAAGGAAAATACTCTTACAGGTTTTCTAGGCATAGGACACGGCTCCATTTGTTGAACAAAGTTTGCAATTTCATCGCCAAGTTCATATACATTCACACAGTCACGATCCTCACCCATTCTTAATGCAAGTAGGTCTCCATATGCTGGATGACGGAAGGTTTCATACAAAGGATTCGCTTCGAATGTTCGCTTAGCATGTTCGACAAAAGCTAAATGGTTTTTAGTGATTTGCATGTTTTTCACCTCAGTCCAACAAGTCGCCATCATTGGCTTGTGCATCTTGCATATCAATGTGCATGTCCATTAATTCCAGTAAGCCAACCA
Organism: Neobacillus drentensis; assembly: GCF_036962125.1. Taxonomy (GTDB): domain Bacteria; phylum Bacillota; class Bacilli; order Bacillales; family Cytobacillaceae; genus Neobacillus; species Neobacillus drentensis_B. The sequence goes on along the minus strand of NZ_JBALOA010000015.1, from coordinate 52,303 downwards.
ATTCTGATTCTGTTGGAGGTTCACTAATATTAGGAACATTCTTTGAAATATACTCTTGCATCCCTTTTTTTGTGGTAATACCTAAGAGCTTAAAATTGTCTTTCATATCCTTTCGAAGCTGTTCCATTCGGTCTTTTTTCTCAAACGCTTCTTGTTCAGCTCTAGTTGGTTTATGGTCAATCACATCTTGATTAGGAGTAATATCTTTTCGTTCTTTTGGTTTGTACTCTGGAATCGTGTTCTCTTGTCCATCTTGTGTAATAGTTTCATCTTCAAATTCAAGTCCATACTGGCGTTTAAGGGCCCGTTGCTGAACATGTTTCCCATACATATCAGCAGTCCATTTGTTCCAGTTATCTTTGTTTTGACCAGTAAACATATGAGCAATCTCATCAATGTCACTAATGACTGTTACTGGGCGATGACCATCTCTATAGGCAATGGAGTAGGCGCCAATAATCTTCCCTCTAGGAAATCCTATTTCGTGGACAAGAACTTCCATTTCCTTGGTTTCTTTATTCATAGCAATTTTGAATTCATCATTTTCGTGGACCATTTGCGTATCAGGCGGTTGAAAACCTTCCATCACCCTGGCTTTGGCAAGGTAAGCTTCAGCTGCAAATTGGATGCGTGCAGTGTTTCCGTACTTGATAAAGAAGATTTCATTTTTGAATGGATCCAATCCATAAGATGCTGCTTTATGAGCAAACAATAAAAACTCAGTATCTGTAGCTGTTGGAGCAATTGAAGTACGAATAACTTCTAGTACCTGTGGGGCAAACGCTTCTGTAATCTGTGGTGTTAATGGTAATGTTGCTAGTTGGTTTTTTGACATGTTTTCTTAACCTCCGATTTATATTTTTCATCCATCCATAACTGATCTGCAATCATCGCGATAAAATCTGCATTGGTTGGACGGTAATTAAAGTTAACTGTGAAAAATGGGTGTTGTTGATTTTTTTTGTAAGATACTTCGATAGCATGCCTGATAGCTCTTTCCACTCGATTTGGTTCTGTTTTAAACTTCTTAGCAATATTCGGATATAAAACGGTGGTAAAGGCACCAATTAAATCTTGATTCTCATATACTTCTTGAATAGCTTCCTTCAAGTAAGAGTAGCCCAGTAACCTAGTTGGTAGTTTGATATCATGCAAAAACGCTGCTATTATACCTTCAATCCCTGTATCATTCTGAAAAGGTAACTTAACACTTGGACCTGCTATTTCTTGCATCATCGATTTTAGTTCTGATACTTCTTTTCTAAGCTTTTGTACTTCCATAAGAATATCGCTCATTTCCTACCCTCCTAATCTGCTGTTTTATAAACCCATCCAAGATGTTCAATCAAGTAATCTTCCAAATTGCTTTCAAGCAACAAATCCCCGTTCGGGAGCTCGATGTAGCTGTCGCCCGTTAAGATTTCATGGTCCATGACATCTGTTCCACAATGCTCAGGTTGAGCAACCACATTGGCATAGCCTGTCCGATTGACTTGAGTAATCGACGGATGTTCTAAATCTGGCAATCTAAAAACCTCCTATTTTTGATATTTTCTCCTAAATTTGAATAGTCTTTGTTGTTCCAGTTTCGCGGTGGACTAACTGTAAGGTGTCATGATTCTTCTTGAAAATTAGCCAGTTTTCAGGGTTTAATCCTGATGATTTGATGGATATCTTTTCTGCTTTGGTTGGGCGTTTGCCGTTTTTCATTCACTCACCGCCTCGATTGTTAACTCTTGATCAGGAACAACTCGGCTAATAATCAACTGACCATTCGGCTGTTTAAATCTTGTAATCGACTCTGCATTATCTACAAAACAAGGAGTAATCAATTCACTTTGTCGGGACAACACATCTCTTAGTTCCAGACCTGCGCGAATACCTTCGGATAGCGACAAGGTTCGATAAGCTTTACCGTCCATTTCAATTTCAAAGTCAGGCTTAATCTCACCATCGCCCTTATTCTGTTTAAAGAGTCGAACGGATAGGGTAGTAAACAAGGCTTGTACTTTTTCACCTTGCAACTCGGCTTCTTTCGCTTTAAAGGCTTTAATACTATCAAGAATGAAAATAGAAGCTTTCAAGTCTTGTAGAATAGCAGCTTCATCAGCAGCAGCCGATTTCACTTGTGTATCTAGATTTTGATATTGTGAGTAAATCCGAATAGCCTCACGTAACGGTTGCCCTTTTGTATCCACTTCACTGATTTCTTCCCTTAATTCCGACACATCGATAAATTCCAATTTGCCGAGCTCTTCTTTTAGCAATTCACGTTTAGTAAGCAAGCTATTGTGATTGGCTTTGTATTCCACCATGCGTTTTTCTTTATCCGCTTTAACAGCTTCGACCGATTCCTCATCCAGCGGACGCTTACAGGTGCGGCATGTATCTTGAATGACTTCGTTTTTAATTAATGGCCACCGCTCTTTAGACATTTCGATTTGGTCTTGGATGGAAAGGATCTGTGACTGGAGCTTATTGAAAGCTTGATTTTTCTCCCAGGCACTATCCATTTCTACTTCAAGTTCACGGACCTTTTTATCAATTTGAGCTAATTCTGCTTTGATGGAATCAATATCCATCTTCTCTTCTGACAATTGGTTAAGCTGTTCTTGCAACGTTTTGGTCTTGCTTTGTGCGGCAATATAAGTTTTATCTTTCTTGTTTTTATTGTCCTTATGGATTTTCTCTAAGTCTGCTATGTTATGTTTTTTTAAGCTGCGCTCTAATACTTCCGACTGCGCCTCTGGAAGGTGTTTAAGCACCTCTTTATTGATTGGGGCAGATACGTATTGGAGAAGCGATGCCCTTTGTTTTTCCCACGGTAGAGTGAAGAAAAATGACGGATTAAACAGGGATAAGAATAATTCTTTTTCAAATAGCTGAGCGACAATTTCATTAAATTCCCCAGCCTTGGAAGGAACTTCGTTAATGTAGTATTGGGCTTTGCCTTTTTTAAGCCCGCGGCCCAGTAACAATTGTTTTCCATCAGCCGATAAAAGAAGTTGTACTAAAGTTTCATCAACTTCATAAGTTAGTGGTGTAGGGTCAAGCTTTGAACCAAAAGTATCAGTGTTGTATAATAGCCATGAAATGGATTCCGGAATACTGGACTTCCCTTTCGCGTTTTCCCCAGAAATCTTGGTCAGGTCGCCAAACTTAACTTCAAGATTTCTGTGGGATTTATAGTTTTGTAAGTTTAAAGTTATAAATTTTATTTCCACTTTTAATCCCCCTATAATTCCGCTAGTTCTACCTCTAATCGTTCGATTTCTTCGACTACAGCTTTTTCAAATGCGATAGATACCTTTTCCACTATGATTGGTTCGCTTTCTTCAATAGCCATGTTATCGATAAGGCTTGAAAAATATATCCTATTAATTTTTGCTACTTGGCTTGTATACTTCTTTAAAGCCTCAATTCGACTAACAATCTGCCGAGCTACCTTTGCTCGTTCCTCCAAATACTCCAATGTTTTGCGATCCACTACTTTCACCTCCTACTATTTTTCGACGCCTGATAAATGGCCATTAAGCGTTCCTGCAATGACAATGCCAACCACACTTTTGGTTTAATACGCAAATTCCTCACCTCCTTTTAAAAATTACGACCTCGTAATCATTCTTCCAAAAAAAAGAACCTTTCAAACGGCTCACCAAAAGCTTTGAGCACTCCTGCAATAAAAGTTTGACCAGGTGCATTGTAACGAGGGTCATCAATCGGTAAAGATGATCTCCAAAGCTGTGAGACGGAAACACCAATAGCCTCTGCTATCTGGGCATTTGTCTCTAAATCCTTATCAATTGCCGCCTTTCTTAGTTCCTTTTCATTTAGTCTGATTGCGGCTTTTTTATCGTCCATTTCGTCAACTCCTTACTTGGTAATATTTACTGCTTGACCTAACTATAAATCATAAAAATTGCGAACGCAATATATTTCTTTTAATTTTTTTAATTTTTTTGTCAATTGGTGAATAAAATATGTACGTGCACGCAATAAATGACGCACGAAATTTATTGTTGTTCTCGTAATTTTTTTATATAATTTGCTTAAACCTAATAACAATTAATTTGATAATAAATAAAAAGGATGGTTCAAAATGAGACAAGGTTACGGAGATTTTATAAAAAAGCATAGGCTAAGTAGTGGTTTTAGGAAGCAAAAAACTTTAGCGGAAAAAACGGGGATATCAGCTGCTACAATCTCAAGAATTGAAAAAGAGGTCCAAAAACCTGAAGTGAGAACTTTACAAACTCTTGCCAACTTTTTAGAGACTACAACATTTGTGGATTTGATGGTTGCTTGTGGGTACTGGAATGAAGAAGATCTATTAGTTGATCATGATGAAATAAAGAGCGAAGTTTATTTACGAACCAATCCTCAAGATAAATTCATTCAATCTATTGGTAGAGGAACCAGAGGGGAACAAAAAGAAACCCCATCATCCAATGAAGAGGAGTTTTTAAAAAGTATTGATTTAACAGATGAAGAATTAATAGACCAATATCATTTAAAAATTGATGGTAAAACATTAAGTGAAGACGAAACAAAAGGGATCATTGCTTACATTCGATCTTTGAGACAGATGAAATCGTAATTAGCTGCTGTTTAAGTTCAGACAAATCCACTTGCATCAGCTTCGCTAATTTCTCCAAGTTAACAATTTTCTTTGTCATGAGAATCCCTACTTTTATAATTTGTGACATAAATATGAATTTATTACACATTTCGTGTCATTTGTTTATCGAGAAACCATGCCCCTATATAATCATCTTAGAACGACTAAGGGGGCGAGAAACATTTTATCGGACCGTTTATATAAGTTAAGAAAAAAATATGACTTAAAGCAAGATGATGTGGCTGACATCATCGGAGTTGTTCGTTCGACTTACTCCAATTATGAACAAGGTACTCGTGAAATGGATTACGTTTCCCTTATCAAGTTAGCAGATTATTATAAGGTTTCCTTGGACTATATGTTTGGAAGAACTGATTTACCCTACCATGAAAACAGTTATTCTCCAGAGGAGATTGAATTTATGGAAAGAGCTCTTAATTTGTACCAAGAAATGAAAATAAAATATAAATGATAAGCACTATTCCTTAATAAGTGGATGGTGCTTATTTTTATTCCTATGCTCTCATTATAGAACAACTGTTCCCTTTTTCAATAGCAAATTTTGTCGAATGCTTATTATTTCATAATTTATTCATAAATCCCCCCTTGATATTTATTTATCATACTGTTTATTTATTTTTTGACGTTTTTTGTCGTAATTTCTGTGTTGTAACAAATTGTACACAATTAAAAAAGCACCCTAAAATTGTAACGGGTTCCGTTTCCTATCGCAAAACGTGAATTTAAAGCTTAATATGTAAAGTAAAATGTAGTTCAATTTGCACCGTATTTGCGGTGCATTTTGTTTTGGGAAAATAAAATAGCCCAGCTCCATATGGAACTAAGCTATCCTTGAATATATTTTTAATCTTGTTCAACATACGCACCCTATAGTTGAAGAAAAGTATATCACTGTTGTGAAGGGGAATGTCGCTTTATATCCTAAAGACTCCCTATTTGACAAAAATCTACCGGAATAAAAATTGTATTCAATTATTTCTATTTCTACACGCTCTCCAATTAAAAAATACCAAAGTAGATAATAACATTATTGCCGAGACCCAAAAATAAAAGCCAAGGTTATGTTCCGTAATAATCGATGTATTTCCTCCCTCATCTACCATTAATTCCATTGGGAAAAATGTTCTTATAGCCAACAACAACATAATTAAATGACTAATACCAGTTTTTTCTCCTTTGAATGTTTTAACCGAAATGTAAATAAAAATCAGGTTTGCATACCAACTGGCAGCAGACATCATTCCAGCAAATATGCCTAACCAACCAATTAACAATATATTTAGTCCCCAAAATTTAGCCCCACTAGCTGTTGTTAAAGCAGGTGACATTAACGAAATAAAATACAAAGCCCAAATGACTATTAGAGCAATCGTATTAATTTTTTTGAAATCCTTTTCCATTTATTTTGTCTCCTATTAGCATTATTGGTTCTTACCACCCTAAATTTACCAGAAAAAGCAGACTATCCTAGGGATAAAATCCAACAATTCTGTGTTAATTAAATTTATTATCTACCTCTTATTCCCTTTTTCAACAAAACTGCACCGTTAGCTTAAGTGGAACTGTTCACAATCTTTATTACATAAATACCCATCTTATTTGCCCCAGTTCCTAGTTTATTTATATTTTTTGTGTGGCAATTTGTATATCAAATTGTATGTTAAATTGCAGGGGTACAACAGCCAGTGTACCGTTACAAAATGGGGTGCATTTTCACATACAAATTTCATTGTATTTTCCGCTTAAATCGCATTATATCAATAAAAAACGAGTGACAAATTAGTATACAATTTGCCCTCATTTTCCTATACATTTTCATATGTTTGCGATAACTTTAAACATCTATCTCACCTCCTTAGCGTTTTTATCCGATTTTAATTTGTACTTCTTTATTTTCCTTTTTAACCGATTCCGTTCTGGTCAAACTTTTCACAAAGTTGGTAAAGCTATCTGACTGAAATATCTTAAATGGATACTGTCCATCGATGGCATAGCGCTGATCGGATAGAATCAAAACATGTGGGAAAGGAGCTGCCATGATTCCAGAGTTATATAAATCAATATATCGGTCAAACTTTTCACTCATAAGCTTATCTGAGTAAACTGTTCGCTGGACCTCCACAAAGAAGTTCGTTCTCCTATATTGACAAAAGATATCTGGTTCAGCACAGTCCCCTTTCTTTCCGTACTTTGGTTCCACTAAAAATGTACCCATGTTTCCTAGCTTCTTTAATTCCTTATACACATTCACAATTGCTAAGAAATGACCAATCTTTTGAGAGTTTTTCTTTATCTCGACATCCGGGCCGAAGTAGACGTATGGAACAAATACAGTGGACCTTTGTATGTGTCCATCACGTAATAGTCTAAGCAGAACATTATTAGCAGCATAGTTAGGATTTTTTAAATTAGAGAAATGCAGCTCCGCAATACTATCCCTATCCATCACTCGAAATTTATTTAAATGCTTAATTATTGCCTTGTCACGATTGGTCAATGGCATCGGCAAACACGTCCTTTTCTGTTAACTCGTGTTGTTTTGGCTTTTCTTCATTTACTTCTTTAAACGGCCGTTTATTAATATAAAAGGGATTCAGTAACCTTTTAGCATCTTCCAACTCCAAGTATGGAGCCTGTAAGTCATATAATTTATCGCTGTTCATAATGAAGTGTCCACTCACATCAATCTTTTCTGCATCTGGAGTATTTACTATTCGTGCTTCGATTTTATCCCTTAGCTTAAAACCCATAGAAACGGTTAAATTAGCCCGAATAGTCGTGTCTAATACTTGTGCATTCGGACGCTGCATAGAGAGGATAGCGAATACTCCGAGCGTCCTACCAATGGCTACAATCTCCGTTAAAATATCCATGATTGTTTCATCTTTGCGAAGCATGACAAACTCATCGATGCAGACAACAATGTATGGCCGCTTTTGTTCAGCTGGTAGATCATCTATATGACTTACTTCAAAAGTCTCAGTTAAATCACTTCGTTCATCTAGCTCCTTTTTTATATGCTTTAGCATTCTTGCTATTTCTTTACCGTTTGAAAGAACACACTGAACATGCTCCACCTTTCGAAAAATATGAAACTCTGATTTTTTACAATCTCCCAGGTAAAGTTGTAGCTCCGATGGTTTCTTAGTCAAAATCATAGTTGTAAGAATGGATCTTAATTGTGTGGACTTTCCAGAACCCGTTTCACCTGCAATTAAGATATGAGGTTGTTTCAGTAAATCAAAGGCCACATATTGCCCCGTGCGTTCCTTTCCGCAAACAATACCTAATTTATAAGGTGTTACTAATTCTGATATTTCACTGGTGTTAAATTTCAACACTTTATCAGCTCCTTTTTGATATTGGGTAAGCACAAATCTTTTAAACTCACCTTCTAACTTAATTCGTTCACCAAATACTTGTTGAAAAGCAAAATAATTCTTTTTCAATAAATCGGGATTCAATCCTGTGGGTAATGTAAAAACGAATTCAGTGGAGTGGTCAGTGGTTCGTATCGAGTGGATTTTAGGAAAGATTTTTTTATCATCGTTGCCAAATGTTTTGTAAATGGTTCCTGCTCGAAATGCTTTAAATAGGTTTTTGCGCGCCATTAATTCAGCCCAAAAATTCATCTGAATAACCAGCTTACAATCGCATTAGTTTCTAAAAAGTAGACTCCTAGAGCCATTCCTGCAAGTGGTAAAGCTATTTTTATGGCTGTGCCTAGCCAATGCATACCCATATCTTCAAATGCTTTGTCAACCATGGCCATTAAAATGGTTGCACCGCCAGCTAGCAATAAACCCGGTCCAAACAACATACTAACTCCCCCTTATTATTGGCTCATACAATCCGTGCACATATCACCATAAAAATCTTCCTTTTCTTTTCCACACCAATAACAGGTTCTCCCTAGTAATCTTTTAAAAAGTTTTTTCATAATTATCTCCTCGCCTCTGATTTTTCTGATCATTAAATTGTTAGTCTTTTTAAAAAAATTTTTGTTTCCCCCCGGTCCCCCCTCAGCGTCTCTCCGCTTCACTCCGTTCCTTAACAAATCTTATATTTTTCATATTGACAGCCTTTCTTCTTGTACAAGTGCAATCAATCAACATATTTGATAATGTTTTAAAACAGAAAACAAAAACGGATGATACTGTGCCTCCTCTCATAACCTACTGTTTTGCTTTCGTGTTATAAGCCTATGCCGTACTGATTGTCCAAGTTTCCAATCTTTTGGAGAAAGTTTTAAAAATAGGAAAGTTGGACATACTGGCTGATACATAAAGCTACAAGGAGGAAATTTAATGTTTTCACTTTTTGGATTTGGATTAGGAAAGAAACGTTCTAAGTTTGGCCGTTTTCTGGATAAGAACTCCATCACTCAGCAAGAAATAGCAAATGAAAGTGGAGTAAGTAAGAGTACGATCAGCAGGCTATGCCAGCCGGAGGAGTTTGAACCGACAATGAGTAGTGCGAAGAAAATTATTAAGGCTTTAAGAGACTTCGGATTTTCAGTGGATTATGATGATTTTTGGAGTATGTAACAAAATATTTGAAACTTCAGTTAGACTTGTTCCGTAAATTGATTAATAATCTAAATTGAGAGGATAAAAGTTAGGGGGGAATTAATGTGAAAAAGATGGTTATGTTCTTAATAGTCTTGATACTTTTAGCTGGATGTTCTTCAAATGTTCCGGAAAAAGCAAATACCACAAATCAGGAATCCGCGAAAAATGAGCAACAGAGTGATGAGCAATACATTAAGGTGAGTATTGATTCTGCATTCGAGTTACTGGAAAGTGCGAATGAATTAAAGACACTTTTAGTTTATGCGGATGTAGAAAATGAGGGTTGGCAGTCAGAGGTAGAAGATACATTAATGGATATCTCAAAAGCAACCAATGACTACATGATTACTGAACTTGATATGACTGATGGACAAAATGAAAAATTTAAAGAGACCAAGGCTATTTATAGTGAAGGTATTAGTTCCTTTGAGGATATTATTCAAGACACTCGGAAAGCGTTAGAGACCTATGATAAAAAAGCGCTTGAATATATAAGAGACAGTCAATTAAATCAAGCGAATTCGCTGATATTAAAAGCTAAAGATCAGCTTGAAAATGAAAGATATTAGGGGTAATTAAATTGAACGTAGTGATTGAAATACATTACAGTTCTGGTAGCAGAGCATTACAAAAAGGCTCCTTCCAGCTAAGAGGACGAAAGCCCGAAAAAGTAGCTTTAGAATTTTGGAAGCAAATTAAGAAAGATATGTCCCATCGTGCAATATTGGAAAAAGTGATTGCAAACGGAGACCAGGACATCACGCAGCTGGTTATCGACCTGGAAAAGCAAGAAATGCATAATGCTATGAATGATAATTTACCTTTTTAAACTCCTCATTAAGAGGGGTTTTTTATTTCACACAAACGTCACAAGGGTATTTCTTAAGTTAGTCTAATACAAGTGATATCAGAACATTAGGAGCGTGTTTAATGAACCGTTTTGAAGGTTGGATTTATACGATTCGATTATTATTAAGAGGCAGCCGAGTCCTCAAAATAAATGGTCGATATATTGTTATCGATTTTTTTGATTATGGCGATGGATACATGGCAGCTGCAACATCAAGAAGTTGCTCGGTATGGAATTGTTATGGTTCAACTAAAGAACAGGCGCAGGAAATGGCATTATTTAAGCTAAAAAAAGCAATGGAACAGGAGTTAGTCGTTAATGGAGTAGGGTAAAAAAATTCCCTTATCACAATTCATTTTCTTAAATGTCAAAAAGTGTCGAAAAATTATTACAGGAAAAAAGCTATTCTAATAGAATCCTATATAGTAAAATAAAGTCGCTTTTTGTATGTACTATCTGTTGATATCGTGAATAAAATGGCTACCAAGTGGAAAGCCTTGTATTTAAAATCCAATATTTGGGTATTAAATATAGACACGAAGGAGGTTAGTAGCATGGCGAAAATATACTATATATCCGATAGGGTGGGGAAAATGGTAACACAAACAGCAGCTATAACAAGTATTAACAACGTAGCTGAAGCATTTCTAACATTTGATACTATGTCACATAAAAAATTACAAAAGCTCTGCTACTACGCTTATTCGTGGTATTTAGCCCTTTATGGTGAAAAATTATTTAATGAACATTTCGAAGCGTGGATTCATGGACCAGTGTCTCCAGTACTTTATTCCGAATTTAAGAAACACGGGTGGAAAGAAATCCCTAGAACAAACTCTGTTTCTGACGAAATCAATAATAATGATGCAGCTATTGAATTAATAAACGAAGTGTATCGGTCATATGGAGATTTATCAGGTGATGAATTAGAGTATTTAACTCATCAAGAGGACCCATGGTTAATGGCGAGAGGGGATTTACCTGAATTCATTCCAAGTAATCAAAGGATAGATGATCGTGTAATTATTGATTTTTATCAGCGCGAGTTTGAAGAGGCTCAAAATGACTGATGATTCGCCTAAAAAGAAAAAAGGAGTAGGTAAAATCTCTTTGCCTACTCCTAATATTTCTAAAAGAAAAGAGCAATCCCCGAGTAAGTTTTTATCTGAACCAAGTAAAACTGCATTAAAGGAGAAACTTCAATCAAATATCCGTTTTTCTTTTAACTATTTTGATAGAAGTCATGAATTATTTAATTGTGGACGAACAGAGAGTCAATGGTTCATTGACCTATTTGATAACTTAAAACAGATATCAAATCTAAATAAAAATGAATTTTTATTTGACCAAAAATACAAAAATCATTACGATACACACCAACATGATTGGGTGGATAAGCAGGATAAAATTTATCCATTACCACAAGGTATGTTTGAGCAAGTAATAGACGATTGCTGGCAATTTAGATTATCATCTTCAAATGGCCGCGTTCACGGAATTATGATTGAAAATGTATTTTATATTGTATGGTTTGATCCTCACCATAACTTTTATCCGGATGAAAAATTCGGAGGAGAAAAGTTTTATAAAAGACCATGGACAAGCTATGAAACTCTACAATATGAAAATGAAGAGTTAAAAAAGGAAAACCAAGGGTTGATGGAATTATTAGAACAAGCTACCAGCTAAATATCAAAGCCTCCCCTACTCAAACCGAGTAAGGGGCTTTTATTTATTTCACTCGGATTTTTTGGCCTTCATGAAGCTTGGTTGGGTCCACCTTCGGATTCAGCTTTTGAATCGTTCCATGCTTTAATTTCAAGTTGTTTTCAAGGCTCCAAAAGGTGTCGTCTTTGTCGATGGTTTTGTAAACTGCAGTTGGTTTTGGATTGTATGCAGCCTTAACATCTGCTACTAACTTGTCCCAAGACACTCCATGGGATTTTAGGTATGCAATTGGATCACGGTGGTCTGTTCCGCCTAAATTGTCAGATACCCAAGCGTGAGAGACTAATGTCTTACCGTCTGTTACCCCTAAGTTCTTTTTCTTAAGGATTGTTGCTAATAGCCACACGTAACGCTTATAAGATTCTTTAAATTTGGCAGCATCCTTAGTTTCGCACAGTTCCACATGGACATACCGAGGATTACCGTTGCCAGCCCCCCACGCTTTGTAATTGTCGTCCGCCATCTGAGTAATGGAATCCCAGTCCACAAAATAATGGGCAAAGGCTTTACGACTTTTCCAGTTTGCTTTGAAATAGGCAAGCTCTCTTTCATCGGTAGCTTCAGGTGTTGCGGTGGAGTGGGCCACTACGCCTTCATAGGCACTAATTCCCTTTCGATATGCTTCACGAGGTAGACCTTGAATAAACTCTTTTCTGATTGAATAACTCATTATTTTTCCTCTCCTTTTCGTGACTGAGCACGTTTTACTTTTGCTTCCAACTCACTTGCAATAATGTCCAATGCCCAAGTTGGAATCCATCGTTCCCATCCAGCGCGTTTAAAGTTTGCAGTCATTGAGATAACAGTGTGATATAAAAGACCAATGGTTAACATGTAGAAAAAGAATCCTTGAGTATTTAACGCTGAATCTAATAATTTACCAAACACAGGCAGGGCAAGAATGACTGCCGTCCTTAGCACTCCAATGATGCCGTATTGTGAAGCATAACTTTTATCTTTCATAGCTGCAGCAATAGCGCCTAGCCAATCTAAACAAACGGCTAATCCAAGGAGTGTAATGAATATCAATCCGACCTCACCCCCGTATATCTTGCTTAAAAAAGTTCCAATTCCAGCCCCAATGATTGAAAAAAATCCAGTCTTTAAATTTAATAAATTGCTAAGGTTAAAGATATTGAGGTATTCTTTCACTTTGGTTCCTCCTCAAAATAAAAGCCTCTGCTGTTTAGGCAGAAGCTATTGAAAATATTTTCCAACTTAAGATTTAATAGTGAAATTATCAAACTTAATGTTGTTTGTATTCCACCCGCCAATGCCGTGTTTTGTTACGGTTTGGAAAGCAGAATTATTTACATTTATAGTGGCTGTTGTGTTGTTATTGAAAAACACTTGTATATTTGAACCATTCAAGACAACTTTCACATGAGTTATAGTAGTAGCATTAAACGCGCTGCCTGCATAAAGGGTTACGTCGGCTTGATTTAACTGCCATAAATAGAGAGAAACGTCGGCTGAGCCCAAGTCCAATAAAAACATATTATCTATATCAGTTGCCCTAAAAAATATCCTTGTGTTTGCTAGTAGAGCAGGTGTATCAACTTCTATCGTACAGTTGGCAACACCAGCGTTCACGAGAGCTACGTCTGTCGCACCTCTTGTTGTTGCAATATATGCTTGCGTTCCGTTAGTTCCAAACACACTAGCACCATTCAAGGTTGACCATGTTTGACCAGTGTCAGATGTGCCCAATGATGATGCATTCGTTCTTGTGAAGGTATCAGATACATAAGTTGTTTGAACAGGTGTTATGGTTGTTGCTTGAACACTTGTACCGCTTGCAACATTTCCTACGGTGTCTCTTGCTTTTACCCAGAAAGTATAGGCAGTTGATTGCGATAACCCAGTCACATTGTAGATAGGAGTAGTTGTATTGCCTAGTAACGTTGTGCCATTATAAACATCGTAACTAGCCACATCACTTGAAGTTGAGGCCGTCCAAGTCAATGTCAAAGAGGTAGTTGCTAAGTTGCTTACGGCTAAATTTGTGACATTGTTCGGTGGTGTTGTATCTGCCGATGCTGTTGTAACTACCTGAATACTAGCTCCAGCCGATACATTTCCTGAACTATCCTTCGTTTTAACGGTGAAATTATAAGTTGTTCCAGCAGTTAAGCCTGTCATATTGTAAGATGTTCCTGAAACGTTAGTCACAAGAGTAGCACCATTGTAGATGTTATAAGTAACACCTGGCGTTGTGCTTGCTGTCCATGACAATGTGACCCCTGTTTGGGTGATGTTACTCGATGCTAAATTTGTTACGTTATTCGGTAATGTTACAGGGTTAGCTAGTAAATAAAATACATGACAAGCAATCGCTACTTCATACTCTGTGATATCAATGCCCTGGTTGTTTAGATTATTCCCATAGACTTCAGCACAAAATTCAATAGTCATGGATGGTCTATTTAATTGTTCAATCAAATAAGGTCCTTTTGGATCGTCCGTCACGCCTAATTCTTCATATGCGTTTGGTGTTCTTCCATATTTTGTTTGGAATCGTGCGTTTAATTTCAAGAAACTTTCGTGCATTTTACTATATAAGATGTTTCCATCGGTATCTCTTGCGAAGAAAGCCCATGTATCATAGCTCCCAGCATTTAAACCTGTATGGCAGTCAATCCAAAATTCGGCAGTTGGATTATTTAGGTTCCAATCTCGCAAAATTCTTGTTTCAGCTTCACTAAAAGGGGCTGAGCCTTTTTGATTCCATTCGTCTGTCAAGACTGGATAAGCTGACCAGGGGTAAGCAGCGCTGTCCCAATTTCGATTCGGGTTGACACCGTTGACGTTTCCGTACTTCTTAGGGTTTTGATTGAATCCCCAAGGGTTTTGAATGGCAATTACTTTTAGTCTGACGTTTTCCCGAATGTACTGAAATCCTGCATGTTGATAAGGAATAGTCATTACATGCTTTATAAAATGAGCTAACCCAAAAGCGCCAGGTAATTCATAAGGATGCAGACCGCTAGATAGAAGAACCGTTCTTGAAAAACTTGCGGGTTTAAAGTCATATTCCCAAATGTCGTATGTGCCGGATTGATCTTTTCCTAAACTTGTTTTCGTTACAACTAAACCGTCTGAGTGAGTGCCTACATATGGGTCATAAAAAGTAGCGTGGAATTGGTCTGCTGATACATTCAATACTTTCCCTGAACTATCTGCAACCCACTGATCTGAAGCCAAAGGTGGTTCATACACTGTAAAATTACTAGCTAAAGCCGTGACTGGCACATTGTTGATTGTATATATTTGTGTTTGAACACTACTTGAATTACCCGAACCATCTTTCCCAAAATACTTTAGTGTTGTATTGCCAAATAATTCAATAGGCGAGGTATAAGTAGGGCTACTTGTGGTCGGCGTGCTTCCGTCGGTTGTATAGTAAATGGTTCCGGTTGTGCTTGGAGTTAAGGTTACACTTTGTGCGCTTGAATAGGTTCCACCACTCGGTGAAGCGGATACTGTAAAAGTACCTGCTGATAAAGTCGTAAATCCTACACTAGCGCCACTGGCGACATTGTTGGATGCATCTTTTGCTTTTATCCAGAACGTATAAGCAGTCGAAGCTGTTAGGCCTGTTACGGTATAGCTTGTGTTGGTTGTTGTGGCAACCAATGTTGATCCGTTATAAATTTCATATCCACTTACATCTGGGCTTGTCGAAGCACTCCAATTTAGGGTGACACTTGTAGTCGAAAGGTTTGCATACGTTAAATTAGTAATGTTGTTTGGTGGTGTGGTATCTACTAGTGCTGTTGTCGTAAATGTAACTATCGTTCCGCTGGCCACGTTTCCGGCGGCATCTCGTGCTTTAACATAAAAATTATAGTTCGTTCCTGCAACCAGGCCAGTTACGTTGTACGATGTGCCTGATATAGTTGTTAAAAAGGTGGAGCCATTATAAATATCATAACCAGTGGTATCAGATGAAGTTGAAGCAGTCCAAGATAATGTTGTGCTGGTTTGGGTTGAATTCGAAGAGGTCAAATTGGTCACATTATTCGGTGGTGTAGTATCAGCACTCTGAGCACTAGTTGTTTGATTAATACTTGTTCCACTCGACACATTTCCAGATAAATCTCTAGCCTTTACGGTAAAGGTATAAGCTGTGGATGCAGTTAATCCTATCGCATTGTAAGTTGTCCCTGTTACAGTGCCAATTAATGTACTTCCACGGTAAACATCATAACTTGCTATATCTGAACTGCCCGAAGCTGTCCATGTTAGTGTTAATGTTGTCGCTGCTATGTTGGTAGCTTGTAAGTTTGTAACATCATTCGGTGGAGTAGTATCTATTGGTGGTAGAATTATTCCCTCGCTTAGAATACCCTTAATAGCATTGTAAGAAAAACTACCTGTGACCGCAATTGTATCAGGTCCATAGGATACCATCGCCTCCGCTCTATAATCCCCCTGCATATCATATGCCTGTTGAACTAAGACAACCTCACATCTACCGATTATTGGATCAACAACTGACACTGGTTGGGTTATAACTTGTTTATCGGGTTTCCTTATGGCTAAATTAATAGTCGTCCCTGTCAAATCAAGGTCCTCATCATCTTGATTAATGGATATGATTAATTTAATCGTTTTTAAATCATTTGTGTTTACATTAAACCTTGGATTATCAACCTGTTTTATTGTGTCTAACAATACGTTAAAACTTTTATATAGCACTTATAACACCTGCCTATCCTTATAAATTAAAAAGAAACTACTCTTTCGTAGATTCTTAGTTTATGAACCTTCTAAAGCCGCCAATCGTGCTTCAAGAGCTGCCACTTTATCATCTATTTCATCAGCTAAATAAGTACCTGTAGTTGGTACCCAATCATCTAGGATTGGATCATACTTTTTCATGACATTTCTAGCTGGGTTGGATGTATCTAGCCACAACCCATTCGAATACAATTCATTTTCCCAGGTAGGCATTTACTCACCGCCTATTAAATCTTCTCTGCCTTGCGAAATTAAATAAGCGTCAATCCCTGCTTGCAGGTCTGGACGCTTAGAAATAACATAATCGTAGGTGTAAGCACCGGTTAGAATTCGTTGAGCCATGTACGCTGCCATTTATAAGCCGCCTCCTCCTAGTATCAGCTCATCCAATGCTTGGCGCATGAGCTCTATTTCTGTTTTTGGTTTCGGCAGTTTAGCGTCTTCGGCTACCCACGACGTCACTTGCTCCATTGTTGGTTTATGTTCATCACTATTCCATACATCAATAAAGACGCCGTAACCGTCATCTCTCAAGACAACATCATCCTCAGTCAATGTGGGATATCTTTTTAGAATTGAGTCTTTCATCTTTTCCTCCTTCTATGACAGTTTAATCATTTCAATTAAAGCGGTATTTAATGTAGCAGCTGAACCGCTGAATTGAGCGACATAAAAAGTCAGTTTGTCTCCTGCTGCGAACTGACCTATCTTAGCCCCATACAAAAGGGATTGATTTGTCCCGCCGGCCATTGTGAATAAGGAAGCTCCATTTTTGTAAATCTTTATATAACTGTTGTTTCCCAATACTGCAGAAAAAGTAACGTTCCCTGCAATGAGATATACTCCCGATTCTTTTAGGGTTATCTCGCCTGTTGCTATGTTTAGTTCTGACTGAATATCCCTAAAGATTGTTGTAAATAAAATTTTTGTGTCTACGCCGGATGTTAAGGCTAATGTTGTAGTTCTTGTTGTCGAAATGTTAGACTGTGACGGCGCGTTCAGCATTCCATTTGCTGATGAAACAAAAGTATTATCCAGTATTTCAAAAGCATCATTGAGCCCTTGAAAGGTAGAAAGTTTTTCATCCGTTGGAGCCCATTGATAAAGCCCTTTTTTGGGTGTAGTTGTTTCAGACATAATTACACCTCACTTTCCCATGTTTCCGTTAAGTCATCATTTTCCCAGGTAAACTTAATCACTGTGGGAGGATTCGGGTTTTTAAATATCTTTTCGCCCACATCATCCCAGGTGGATTCTTTTTTCAAAAGCTTAGATTGGATGGCTCTCATATCTGCAGTGATATTGCTTTTCGCCTTTTTAAAGTTACCCAATACACATTTATCTTTTGATGGGTCGCTAAAGCATGTTTCTAACTGACGGACCCGAGCCTCTAAGTATAAAGCCGGGGAGAATGTTTCATCGATGACATATACCGTATCGCCTATCCTTACTGCTTCGTGGTCAAGGTTAGCTAATCGTTCTAATAATGAAACATCTAACTCATAGGTTATTAATGGTGTTTTCCTTCTTTGCAATTCGGACCAGGTTCGCTTGAGTAAATCTTCCGCATTGGAAGTATCATATTGAAATACCCCGAAAAGATGTTTTCCTTTGATTCCATATCTTTGCACTGCGTCTGGATCTCCTACCCAATCTTGGTTCAAAGGTTTATTAAACGCTTTTCCACTTGCTGTGGAATAACTAATCGTCTTAAATGTTTTAAAATCTTTTCCTACACCAATTAACGCAGTTACTACATTGGACATATCGATTTTTCTTCTAATGGAGGAAATATCTTTGTTATAAGTAAACCGCTTTTTTGTGTCGTTTCCGCGTTTTTCCACTAAGTCCACATAGCGAGCGACAATTTCCCCGTTTTGCATTTTCACACGAAAATTTAATTCTGCCGCGAATCTTTCCTTTACGTACTGCAAGGCCGCCAATACCGTTTGATAATCCTCAAAATAAAAGTTATCAATGCCAAAATATTCCGTTTCGCCTCTTACCCAGCGAGTATCCGCCAGGACGATATCCAGTATTTGATTAACATTCTTGGACATATGCGTGATTGGACGAAAAATATCGTTTAATAGCTCTAATCCTGCGTTTTCAGCAAAGATGTATTTGTCACCAATATCTGCATGAGTTTCCTCAATTCGAATAACAGTAAACATAACCAGCTCATTGTCTAAGTTCTTTCGGACAATAAAACCGCCCTCTTCAATTTCCTTCGACTTTGGGTGATTAGAAGGAATTCGAAACTCATAACTAGAGGTTCCTGTGTCCAAATCCTCTTTCATTAAGTCGTCGTAATAAGGGCAAGAGTCTGGGCTGCCATTGTTCGTAAAGATAGCCTGTACTCGTTCGTGGCGATCAAGATAAAAAATCACGTTCGCACCTCCTACAAGTACCGTTCTTGGAATTCAGCGCTAAACGTAGCTGTTGGATCATCCGTATTGACTTTAACTTGAGTCGTTCCCTCGGAAATAGGAAAAAACGTTGATGCGACGTCCACCTCTTGCATGAATGGGTCTCCATTTAGGTAAACACTGCTGTCCGATAAATCCACTTCTAGTTCATCACCTGCATCAAAAATGGCTGGGACATCAATAACAGTATCAGTATTATGCTTAATCACCTTAACATCCGTCACCTGCATTTTTTGTACTACAGGTTCGTTTTCCCACTGAGCAAAGTGGATGACGATGTAAGAGAGGTCAGCCGTTGTGTATTTGCCTTCCTTATCATAAAAGGTCTTTTTAATCGTGTTCTTTTTCTTGCCATCATCTAGCCTAGACACTTCCGCATACCATTTATTTCCCACACGAGATAGGGTAAATTCACCGTAAAAATCATTGTAAGAGCCGACATGCTCTGGATATACGGTCTTAGTGATAGTTTTGTCATATACTTGTAGCTTTTTGCCTGTTTTCAAAGTATCTGTTTTCCTCATTTTATTGAGTGTCGCTAATTCCTTTGCAGACATTTTATACTTCTTTGCAATACTCTCCCAGGTGTCATCTTTTTTTACGGTATAGGTTTTATATACCTTCTGTTTAACCTTTTTCCCAGCCGGCAACTTCGATTCTTTTTCTAAGAATGTACTATTCCCTATATAAATTTCAGGAATATTATTCTCGTAATTTTTATAGGAATCTCTCATCACGAGTTTACCAATCTTACCGCCTGATTGATTGAATAAGTAGATTTCTAATCGCCCTTTTTGAGCACCATCTAATTTGGAAGTACCGTCCTGACTAAAAAAGTCTAATCGGACTTTAACAGTAAAATCTTTGACCAATTCCACTAAATCTTTGCGAATAGCCGGACCATGCCAAATGTTAGAGCCTGCAGTGCCAGTACCGTATGAACTTGCTTTTATCACTTCACCAGACGCTATTACCGACCCTGTATTCAATCGCCCGGTATCTAATACCGCCCCGGCATTTACCCATCCACTTGTACTTTTCATCGCATCATTTAGGATATATTGGGTTTTAGGTAGCACAATTTGGTCTGGTTCCGATGGATTTCCAATCAGAATAACTCCGTCAGGACTAATAAACGAAACAAAGGTTGCTTCATTCTCGAAGTTAACAGTAAATTTAGGAAATGTTGTTGTTGTCCCTTCGTTCTTAAAAGTAAACATTTGGTCCACAGGAGTAATCACTTTGCTTTCGATACTGTACGCAAATGGATCAGGGCAGATAAAAGTCAAGATGCCCGAGCCCACACGCATTAGATTATTAACCATATCCGTGTTCCCGGATAATATAGCGTAATACAGTTTGCCGGGCTCGTCTGAAATAATTAGTTCCGCAGGTTCTTCGATATCTAAGCAATAGGCTAAAAACCTTATGGTTTCCATATATTCTGTTGCTGATTGTCCAATTACAGTGACATCCATACTTATCTGCCTAACTCCGTATCTTGCGCCCGTAAAATAGGCTCCATGACGTGCAGGGATGGAAAGAAAAGATATTTCGCGCGGAGGGAGAAGGCTGCGGTGTATTTTTTGAATGCGAAAATAATCGCTAATTTGAAAGCCACCTAACGATACTGCCCTTCTCATGTTACACCCCCCATTCTATTTTTATTTATATCTATGATTTCGAGTGCATCACTAATATCATCGATGGTTGCTCTTACAAATTCACGTCCATTTATGATAAAGCTAACTTCTCGGCTTGCTAATTTTTCTATTGCTTGAACTAATGGGTGTAAGTTCCCGGCATCCTGAGCTGATTTAGTCAACGAAGTTGTTCTCGCCCCGCGCATATCCACCAATTCTCTGCCACGTTCACCGACGAGCGCAATTCCAGATGCAATCGCCTGACCGCCATTGGCCAACATCGGGATATTCCAATTGCGTAGCAATTGTTCGGAATCTGGATTGGGAATTATTCTAGTTCCTCTAGGCAAGTACATCAATTCTGGCCCTTCTTCACCCACCCATGAAAGACCTTCCGGAGCATACCTTGTCCCTTTGGCGTTTTGCTGTACGTTACGACCGTATCCCTTTGGATACGTAACATAAACATTTTTATAAATTTCTTTGCGTAATAGCCGATTCAATTCCTCTGCATCATCCTTGGCTTTTTCGTCAATAATCACATCTTTATAAACAGTTTTCCCAGCTATTTCATTGACGTTCTTTAATTCGGTTTCTGCACCTTGTAATTTTCCAATTTGCTCATCAATGGCGCTAACTTGATCATTGTATTCTGCTGTATTTAGTTTTCCTTTGGCGTGTAAGTTACTTAACTCTTGTTTGGCCTTTTGCAATTTTGATATTTCAGTTTCGAGTTTTTCTAATCCTTTTCCTTTTTCGGAATTGAGTCCTACTTGAGCAAGAACAAGTGCTTCGTATTTATATTTAGACGCATCAAGTGTTTTTAAATCTTTATTAACTATATCTAAGCTATTTTGTCTGCTGTTTATTTGTTTAAGGATGGTTTCTAACTTCGACTGTTCCGCCGACTTTTGGTCCTTCAACTTCAATAACTCTTGCTCAGATTGTTCCAATTTGGTTTTTCCGCGATTGATGGCGTCGAGATCACCAGATGCTAAATTAGCTTGTTGTTCTTTTTTGAGTCTAGTTACTTCTGTTTCTTTTGCCTGAATTTCCCCAGTAATGGTATTGATTTTTTCGTACGTATCTTTTCTGGTCATCTCTTTACTATTGATCTCTTCTTGCAATTTTTTCTTATTGGCTAAAAGCCCATTTTCTTTTTCAAGATTTTGAGACATGGCCATTTCTTCATCTATTTTTAAGCCCTTTAATTTTTCAGCATTGGCTTTTCTTATCTCTGTTGTATTTACTGCAAAAGCATTTCCCTGAGAGCTAATCGCTTTTTCGGTGTTAGGCGCTTTTTTTATTATGTCATCGTTATATTTTAAAAAGTTGTCCATTTCTTTGTTGGTCAAACCTGATTTTTCAAGCAACTTTTCTTGCTCTTTTTTTAATTCTGCAATCTTTTCAGGGCTTGAGGTAGAAGATATTTCTGAATTTATATCTAAGAAACGAAGCATCTCATCATTTGATAATTGGTTTTTTCTTTGTAAATCATCAAAATTCTTGATTAACTGATCGTTTTTTTCGATTTCTTTTTGCCTGGCTTCGAGAGATTCAAAGGAGATTTCTTTATTATCTTTATAGGCTTTAGTCAATCCAACGACTGCCGCAGTTCCAAGGACGATTCCTCCAGTAACTAATCCCACGGGACCTGTAAGAGCCGTCATAGCAGCTGTAAGACCTGCTGACCCAGCAATGGCAGTAGATGCTGCACCAAAAGCTGTTACAATTGTTCCTACCGAGCTAACAAGTGTACCAGTTATGACTAATACGGGACCCGCTGCCGCCGCGATTCCTGCAACGGCAAGTGCTGTTTTTCTACCTTCTGGTGACAAATCAGCAAAAGCACCTGTTACTTTGCTTATTGCGTCTGCTGCTTTCGGTAGGACATCATCTGCAATCTCAAGTAAATCTTCTCCTACCGGCTGTAAATCCTCTTGGAAGTCTCTCCATACTGATTGCAATCGTGAACCAAAATTATCGTAAAGGGCATCGGAAGCTTTTTTTGAGGCTCCATCGACTTTTTCAATATTTTTTACTGCATCTGACATAGAAGAAATAACATTCTTTCGAACATCTTCCCACTGTGTACCAAATAGGGCTACTCCAGCAGTATTCTGCTCCATTGGATCTTTCATAGCTGCCAGAGCCGAGACTGTCGCAACAAAAGCTTTTTGACCATCTTCTCCGCCCTGAGCAATGGATTTCCCCATCTTATCAGCATCTAACTTAATTGCCTTAAACCCTGCAGCCGTTGTTTTGCTACCGTCCTGGGCTCTAACGTTGAATTCCTTTACAGCATCCCCGACTTTATCGAGAGAAAACGCTCCTTCTTGTGAGCCTTTAATGAGGATGCTTAAGAATTGATCCGCACTTAATCCCATTGAAGCGAATTGAGTAGAATATTCATTCAGAGTATCCAGCAATTCCCCTGAATAGTCTCCACCTTTTTGAAATCCTGTCGTAATTATGTCAAAGGCTTTGGTCGAATCAATTCCAAAGTTTTTCATCAATGCTGATGCTGCTTTTGTAGAATCTCCAATGTCGGCATCAAAAGCATCTGAAAGGAAGTAAGCCGCTTCTGTTGCTTTTTTTAATCCATCATCGGAAAGACCATTAAGATTATTATTTACTATGGTTATGGCATCCCCGACGGCCTGCATGTTTTCTCCAAAAGCATCTTTCCAAACATCTTCCGCAACATCACCGAGTTCCCGAGCTCTTTCGGCTGTTACTCCTAAGCGTGCTTGAATTCGGTCTGATGAAGAATCAAAGTCAGAGGCTACTTTCAAAGCTCCAGCACCAAACGCTAGGATTGGGGCTGTTACACCAGTTGTAAGAGTGGAACCTACGTCTTTCATTTTGCCACCGACTGCTGTTAGCTTCTCGCCCGATGTGTTTAACTGTTCGCCTAATTGGTGCCAACGATTTGACTGCAATTCAATTTGTTCGGTCACTTCTTCTAGTCTTGCTTGGGTAGTTCTCATAGCCGCTTGAGCGTTATTATAAGCCACTAGCATCCGCTGTGTAGCAGCTGCATTTTCGCCTTGTGTGGATTTTAACTGATCGTATCGTTGTCTTAAATAATCTACTTTCTGTTGTTGTGCTTTTAGGGTATCTTCCAGGTATTTTGATTTTGCTTTTAAACCGTCCATGCTTTTTCCAAAATCTTTAATACCTGCACCAGCTAATTTAAATTCTGAAGCCGCGACTTTTAAAAGATTATTTGATTCTTGTATGCCTTTTTTAAACTCCGCATTGGTCAAACTCATATCAATATGCAAGGACCCAATTTCTTCTGCCATTTTTTTCTCACCCCCTAAAACACATCATCAATAAATCCGATTTGATCCGCTGCTTCGCTAGCCATTAATTCGAAGTAAAACTCAATATCCATTTCATCGATTTCGTGGAGTTTATAACCGCTTTTAAGGAGATCCTTATACATTTCTTTAATCGCTTCATAAGGATCTGTTAGTCGTTTTTTGAGGTATCTGACCCGCCTTGAATACTACTTGTCGCTCGGTTAATCACTTCGAAAAATACCCCTCGTAGGGTAGCCATTAACCCATCTATAGGCAGTCCGTCCTCTATCTGTTCTGGGGTAAATTGATTCTCAAACACCTCACAGACGAATTCTTCCAATTCGTTTAAAACCTCTTCGGTCAATTCTCCTTGGTTTAAGGTTCGATTCATTTTTAAGGCTTTCCTAAAAATTCTTCCCTTCACAAAAGGGACAGAAAATGTTTTTTCTTTATCATCAATCATCAATTTAAAATGCATGGTTTTCCCTCCTACATAAATAAAAAAAGAGTAAGGACAATATCCTTACTCTGTTTGGGTCTAAGCTGTAGTAAATTTAGTTACGCTAGGTGATGCCATAGCATTTCCTGAAACGTCTTGTACACCAACCGTAGCAATGGCCATATATTGCGTTGCCGCTGTTAAGCTAGCACTTGGCGTAAAGGTGACGATTTTTTGTGTAGCATCTAAGGCAAGCGTACCTGCTACTTGAGCCGAACCGTCCGCTTTTTGGACTAGGAAATTTCCTTTGTTTACTGTACTTGCTAAGATAGGTTCATTGAATGTCCAGACAACACTAGCTCCGACTGCAACGGTAGTAGCATTATTAGCAGGAACAACGGTTACTGTAGGCGGTGTAGTATCAAGTACCTGTTCTACGGATGTGAACCAGTTAGCTCCAGTTGCAGGTACAAAGCTTGGTAAATCTTCATCTGTTACACGCTGCCACTGCCCGTCATAGTCTCGCTTCATAAATGTTCCTGCGATTTTTGGAGTTTGAGCAGACGGCTTATCTTCCTTCGTTTTGTCTTCTTGCCCTGGTAAATCAAATTTACCTTTCAATAACCACATATATCGATATTTCCCGTTACTTTTAGTAGACCGATAACCGATAGCTACATAAGGAGGGATATCGGTATCTTTTTTAATAAGTACTCCACCAACAATCGAATGACCAAGAAGGGCGGCTTGGATGTCAAGTGGTAAGTCCTTGGTTTCTAACTCCAACCCGATTGTCCCTAATTGATTGACTTGCTCACTCGGACCATCATCCGCATAAATGGTAAGCGATTCACTTGATGGAGAAATTTTTGCATTAATAAGACCAGCGATTTTAACTGGTGCACTATACGCTACCCCTGTGCTGTCATCCTTTGTTTGGATAGCATAGTATAAATCTTTTAAGCCAACGATTACCGGCATAATATAGCCTCCCTAATTAACGAAATTAAACCGTAAAACCTTGTGGTATATCTTTGTATCATTCTCGTAAAATTCAGTTTCGTTTGTTCTACGAAATCCAATAGCTTTTAAACTAGTTTTCACTTGATCTACCAGATTGGTATAGTCTCCTAATGACCATATATCAACCTGAATAGAGTACGATGTCATTTCTTCTGAATCATCAGCATTTAAGGCTGCTTGTTGATTAAATTCAAAAAACGTAATGTGTGGAAAGACTGAACCGGAATAGGTTAAGAAGGAAGTTGGGGCTAATGGACTTAATGTATTGATAATTAAATTGTTTAAACTCATAAGCCCAACTCCCGCCTAATTACTTCTGCCATTTTTTCCTTAGCCTCTTCTTTTTTACGCTCAAATGAAGGTCCCATGAATGGCTGTGCCGCCATCTTTGATGTCCCAAACTCTAAAAAGTGAGAATAATAAAATTCGGCACCTGGTCCAATAACCGCCACATCATCTTTAATATTCGTGATAATTCCATCTGCCATATGCTCGTGGTTAATGTTACTTCGTTTAGCATTGCTTTCGATCTCTGCCCGAATGACTTCAGCGCCTTCTTCAAGCGCCTTTTTCTTAACTGTTTCTGATTGTTCGCCTAGCTGTTCCAAGCGTCTTAACAATTCATCCATTCCTGAAAAGGTTATTTCTGCACCCATACAATCACGTCCTTACTGGCGATTCATCGTACGCTTGGCACACCAGCTCGACCTTATTGTTTTTTTCATAGGTTCGAATAATTTTATAAATTTTAGATTGATATGCAAGGTATTTCTCAGAGTCATACTCTAATTTATAAATTTGGAACATTAACTCTAGGACGTATCCGCTTTGAGAGGCTTGATAAAACTCACTACTTCTTATGCTGTACTTTTCTCCAAAGACAGTTTTTCGCCCAAGAATATTTAGCACACCAAAACCGTTTTCATTCGTTCCATCTTCTGTTTTTAATAATTCTATTACGGTATCCGGCCTCATGATGTTGTCACATCGTCATAGGTTAGTTGATTGAGCATTGTATGAAAGGCAGGTGAAAATTTTACTCCTCCACCTTGGGTCTCCCAAAGGTCCCCAACTCCCATTACAATTACGCCTATTGCCAAATCATCTTCCATTTTGGCGTCGGATACTCCCGCATTTTTCATATATGATTTCACAACTTTTATTTTCTGCATGATCAAGCTATCAAAACCAGAGGTCTCTAGAGATATACCTAAACCGATTTTGCATTCATCTAATAGAGCGTAAGCATCCACCATATCACCTCAAAAAAGAGGTGACGGGAGAATACCCAATCACCTCAAAATTTAATAACTATGCACCTTTTTTAACGATAACGACACCGTTAGGATCAATTAACTTTCCATCTGCAATTAAGATTGCCTTGTCTACCCATTCGTTAGTATCATGGTCGAAATAACGGAACATAGTTAATGTCATATTGCTGTTGAATCCATAGTTTTTAAGATTACAGTAAACAGCTACTACATCACCAACTACCGCATCAGCATACGGTGTAATGATATCATCTTCAACCTGAATGACCGCCTTACCACCGAACCGCTCTTGAGGGCCATCGGTGATACCGTAGTTTACACGCCCTACAGGTTGACCATTGTTGTCTACCATGCCGTCAATGTAGCCCTCAAATGTACCTGATGCCATAAAAAATGCCGCTCCAGCTTTATAGCTAAGTGGCATTTTTGAGAATATTTTCTTTTTCCAAGCGTCCCATTTAACGAAATCAGCAGCAGTTAATGTGACGATTTGCGCCGCAGGAACACGGGTATCCAATGTAATACCAAGTGGTTTTCCAGTCCCGTTACCTTTAATAATGGCTGAATCAATAGCTTTTGTCATCGCTTCTACAATTAAATCGATAATTGTATTTTCAAAGCCTGCTAAAGAGACTGTGTCGGCTAATAGAGACGTTGAAATCTTACATTCTAAGCCGTAGTAGCTAAACGAAACGTTCGTGTTGGCTTGAACTTTTTGTTTATCAGAAGAAGCAGATTCACCAATCCACGTAGCTGTTGGTTTCAACGATAGGATTGGGATAGAAACGCCGGCCTTAATATTTAATTTCCTTACACCACTAAAAATCTGACCATAAGATTGAACTTTTTGAATAACCTCATTTAGAATGGTTGTTGGAACGACTGCAGAAATATCACCAGTGGTTGTCATTGCATTTGCACGAAGCTCAGGAACAATCTCACCAGTCTGCGCAAATTTCATAAATGCTTTACGATATTCTAATGTTGCATAGCGGTCTTCAGGATCTTCACTGCGCTGTTGCTGTTGTTGACCGACTCCAAATGTAGCTAATGGATTCATTTGACCCGGTGGAGTCATTCTTTGCTCACCTGGTGCTGGTGCAGTTGTTGGATCAGTAGGAGTCGTTTCATCAGGCAATGCTGTAAGTTGAGCCCTAATATCTGCAATTTCTCCATCGATTGCTTCAATTTGGTCACCAATGCTTCGAATTTCCTCTACACTTTGGCTGTTCTTTCCTTTTTCCTTTAATGCTGATCTTGCATCTTCTTTTTGTTTTAATAATTTCTTTAACCAATCTTTCATGTAGATACATCTCCCTTAATATAATTTTTCAAATTTAAGTTTTTCTAACTCTAATTGCTCGCTTTCGGAATTATCCAATTCACTGGACCTAGCATTCTCCAATGCTAGTTTGGCATTCTCCAATGCCTGCTTGTCTCGAGCATTTATATCAGTTCCGGAATAGGCCGGAAACGTGACACCGGATACTTCTATGACCTTCTTAATTTTTTGAATGCGCCTAGTAGGCATATCGCTATCTAGGTCTTCCCATTTCTCGTCTTTTACCCAAAAAATAAAGCTCATTCCATCCATGTCTCCTCTTTTGACGGATGAATATAAGCTTTTGGCTTCGTTATTATTTTCAGTATCCAGATTTGCTTTAATTAATAAGCCTTTTTCATCGATACTCAATTGCAATGTAGAGTTGATGTTATTACGGCGGCTGCGGGCTAGGGGGATTTTCCGTAAATCATGATTAACACTAAATAATACATCATCAAAATCGGTCCCATCAAAAGCCCCTCGCTCGATAACTTCATAGAACCACCCGCCAATATTTGTTTTTTGGTCAAATACAGCAGCATGACCTTCGATGGTACTTCCATCTTCATCAGCTCTTACATCTGGCATAGTGAAATTTCTAACGACTTGATCATCTTTTTTAGGTAAGTTTTTATTTTTCGCCATTTCCTTTACCTCCTGTTCCCGTTGCCCCTGCCTGCTTTAATTGATAATTAGCAGCAAGGTTCACGTCGATATAGTTGAGTGATATGGTTCTCTTATCCCCACCCTCAATCGGTGGATATCCGAGTATTGCTAACTTTTGATTGTCCGTTAGGAGCCCTTGTTCACCAGCGGTTTTAAGTAAATCAAGTTTTGCTTTCGTGCTGAGGTACATCATGTCCTTTTGATAAAAGACAATCTCGTTTCCTACGTCTAGTTCTCTATTGGAAAATAGGGTTTTGCTGAATGATTGTCCTAAACTGATAATAATGGGCTCTAATGTTTTTTCATAAAAGGCTTGATACTGTTCATCGTTAAAATCTCCGCTTAAAATTGGGACGGAAACACCATAGTAGTTTAGTATTTTGTCCTGCAGAAATTGTAAGGTATCTTTGTCGATTATTTTCGGGTCCACTTTGATATCCTGGTATTCGTTCTTCAAATCTATTGGCAATATCCCGGATTCACTATTTCTCATAGAGGTTTCAAAGCGTTTTCTTTCCTCTTGTTGCTTCGCGTCATCTAGCATGGTGTTTATCTTAATGATTCCTCGAATCGCAAAGCTAGTTTTGATACCCTTTTCCAGTCCCTGCAATACCGTGTCGTTAATACTTAACACTTTGAGGATCGCTGAGTTGTCAGGCTGGCCGCTTAATCCCCCACCCATAATTTCATTGACTGAAAATTTCTTGCGCAAATGAATGAGGTCAGAATAAGCAATTGTATAATCGTACCCACTAGAAAACTGAAGCTTCACAAATAGTGAACCTGACTCATCTTGCAAAAATGTTACTTGAGTCGGGTTAATCGGATAAAATCCTGTATACTCTTTTCGCGTTTTTCCGTCTGCACCAATAATGACATCGTAAGTGGGATAAATAAAAGCGTTGTAGTTCATGTAAAGTAGCCAAATTATCTTTTCAATAAAGTCTTTTGTTGTCATCAATTCATTCGGAGAAAACTTAAAGAGTCGATTAATGCTACTTTTGACATTTGTTTGCATCTCGTTATTATCGGTTCGAATATGTTTAGGCATGAGTTTACTGCATTCTGTAGCAATAATATCAATACATGTCTGGACAACATCAGATGCATAAACATCATTACCAAACTGACTAAAAACAGGAGCGTATCCATTGAGCATTTTTGCATATTGCATGCTTTTCTTGTTATTGCTTGAAAAGAAATTCTTTAATCCGTCCATTAATCCCAAGTGATCACCTCCCCACAAGCGAAAGAAACTCTGTCCGGTTATCGATGTAAACTCGATAGCCGATTATCATCGTAACAGCTCCGTCTATTTTTTTATCTTCTTTTCCTTGTACCTTAACTGGCAGAATTTCCTGTTTGGAATTCATGCTTAAAGCAGTATTCTCTAGGCACCATTTATCAATCGGGTTATTTCCGTAGTTGATAAGGTTACTCTTCAAGTCCGCTTCTACGAGTTTCATAGGTTCTGACATGCTACCGAATTCCGGACTAACCCTAACACAATCAAATCCCATATCCGCCATTTCTTTTGACCAGTAAACAGCGGACCATTTATCATAACCAACCCGATACATACGGATCCCATAATCTTTATACAAGTCCACAAACCACTTAGTTACCAAACTAAAGTCGTTCTCATTTCCTGGTGACACCACAATAAGTTCTTGTTTAATCCATTCATCAAACATTTTTCGGTCTTCTTTATTTAGAGTGAGTAGTTTTGATTCAGGAATAAAATACTTTTGGAGCATGTATTTTTTCTGGCTGCCTTTTTTCATTACGATTGCCCTGGCGCTAGCCAGGTCTCCAGATTTTGATAAATCGACGCCGCCAATAGCAAACGAATTTCGTAAATCTTCGATGTCTATGGACTCTTCATTTTTAATATCCTCAGGCGTTAACCAAGCTGTTGCATTATTTTGCTTGATATTAAAATCTTTGGACAAAACAAAGACTCGCATGGACTTACTTGTTTTTGCTTCATCGATCATCTTACGAAGGAAGCTGCGTTTTTTGATAACACCAAGCCCGGGATTAGATTTCGCCCAGGACTCTTCATTCTGCCAAACTTCTGACTCATTATCTTGCGTGTACATCCAGATCAACCAACGCGGCCTTTCCAATTCACCATTCAAAACTTGCCTTGCCTCAATTAACCGGCTGTCTAAATATCCATCATTGATTACACCCTCTGTGGTTAGCTCAATGTAAAGAGGCTCATCCTGTGTGGAAAGGGCTTGGCGAATTGGCATGACGGAAGTATTATCCTTTAATTCGTGTACCTCATCGACTGCGCCAACCTTAATGTTCTTTCCTTCTTTGGCGCCCGTCTTAGCAGAGATTTTTTTGATTTGCCCCTTATTTTTAAAACTAAACTTACCTTTTTTTTTGGGCTTCTTAGGGTTGCCAAAGAATATTCCCTTAATATTGCTCCTTGTTACATTGGCGAGGGAAGTACTCTCTTCTCGCATGGAGTTAATCGCCTGAAACATAAGGTCAGCTTGTTCATAGTCATTGCTGGCACATAAAATCCTAGTTCCCATTTCCCCACAAAAAAACTCTGCTAAGCTCAGAGCAGAGATAAAAGGAGTTTTTCCATTTTTTCGACCTACCAAATACAAAACATCCTGGATTAATCTTACCCATCGTCCAATCTCATCATCAAAAATCTTGAAAATATAGATTGCTTCTGTAACAGCCTTTTGGAAAAGTTCAAGAATAAAAGGCTTGCCGGCAAAGGGTGCTTCAAAATGTTTGCATTTAGATTCAATAAAATTAATCCGTTTATGCGCATCTTCAAAATCAATTAATATGTCTGGATCATCAAAATGAGCTAATCTCCTATCTAACTCAGTCATTAATTCTTGGCCAATAATGATTTCACCTGATTTGCATTTTCCGATGTATTCTAATAAAAATGAATGCACACCTTTATATTCATAGGTTAAAACGTTGTGAGGAAAACTCATTCAAAATCACTCAGATCGTCTTCATCCTCAATAATATTTTTGCTCAATACACCGTTTAATGTCTTAATAACCACGGAATAGCTATTAATATTCTTAAGATACTGCTTTCCAGCCTCGGTTGGTTTCTGCAGCTCGGGATATTCTGGATGAACCTTGACCATACCCGTTTTTGAAATGACTTGTTTTAATATGTCATTTTCAGCTTTTAAAAAGGCAGCATCCTCAATAAGCCCTTCCACTAACTTCCGCTGGGACTCATCGACATCCTTGAATATTTCGGTCAGTTTCGATAACTCTTGCCGATAAAAATCACTTTTCAACATATCTCAAAAACCCCCAATGATTTTCAAAATTTTAGGCATGTGCCACGTTTGGGGTCCCTCGTCGGTCCTGCGGACACTCCTAAAAAGATTTCGACCGGGGGGGAGTTAACATTTAGCTGTATGACCGAGTGAATTCAAGTTTGAACACCTCTAACGCTGCACTAGCCAAATCTTTGGGATCCTCTGCGCCGTTCACAATACCAGTGAGTACATCCAGAAGTAACAAGTCCTGTTCGGTGTGAGCTTTTACCATAGCAATCACCGGATGCTCATCCTCCACAATCTTTTGGATAAGTTCCAGTCTTTCCTTCACAGATTCTTTTGTAATCGATGGGATTGAAGCTGCTGTTTGTTCTTCAACTACTACTTCTTCTACTACGGTTTTCTTAGACAATTGAAACACTCCTTAAACTGTATATTGTTCGAACCATTTATTGATATAACCTTCCCACTCGTCCTGCCGATACTGTCTGTCTTGGTCCATTCTCAGTCGCCTTAGACATTCCTCTTTACTTATGTCACAGAAGATTATCTCAGCACCTAAGTCATTGGCTAGCTTCTCACGTTTGTATTTATCCGCATATCCACCAATTACCCAAGCATTAGTCCACTTCCCATATCGGGTCTTAATGTTGTCTATCAACTGGTTATGGATTCCTATAACATTACTAAACAATTGGTCTGGCTTATCATAGCTAGGCAGCATGGTAACAGCTTCATAGAGTCTGTCCATATCCACGACGATATCTCCACGACTAATGTTTTCTCTGACATAACTGGTTTTACCGGACATTGGCGGTCCATAAACCAGATAGACTTGTTTGGTTACTCTGGCCCCAAAGCGATTATGCTCTTTGTTATGGCAATCGAAACAGACTAGATCTACTTGGTCTGGATTTAAACTGATGGTATAGTCATGGACATTCTCTGGAGTCAATTCGACCTTATGGTGACCAATGAGGTCTCTTGACCTGGCAATCCTCTCGCCACATCTAGAACACTTAGTGCCTCGCTCATTGATTAATCCCAGACGAAAGTTAATCCACTTCTCTGAGGCATAGAATGATTTTAGTACCGCATACTTAGCCATAACCTACCAACCCTTTGTCTTTGCTTCTTCTTCTCTAAGTTCCACGACTCTCTTATCTAATTCATACTTCAATTGATTTAATTTCATTTGTTCCTCAGCAAGTCTATGCTTTTGCTGATCTGATAACAGATCGGTATATTTCGTAAGCACTTCAAGAGCCTTCATCTTGTCATGCAGCTTAATAGTGATACCGTCTTTGCTTTTCTTAACCTCGCTGATTATGGTTCCATCTACTTCATCCATATCCTTAAAGTACATTTCATTGCTAGATATTAGTTTAGGAATAATGTCTTTGACTGTTCCATCTGGATTTAATAGGACTTCATTTTCTCCTGTTTGCTCGTCACGACGGTAGAAGGTAACGAAGTCGGTTATGTCCGCAAAGGCAATGTCTATATACTTTTGAAGGACTGCCATGCCATCAAGAAATAAGCCTCTCATCTGTTCACCTTTAAGTCTCTCGATTTCTGATACAACCTTAGTGTTTTTTAGTAGACCATTTCCATTTACAGCAGCGGTTGAATACGCGCAGTCATATGCTTTTTTATATGCCTTGGTTGCATTGTAATACTTAAGGTAATAAAGACAGAAAAGCTTTTGTTTGTCGGTTAAATCCTCTGATAAGATAACAGGTTGCACAGTTGCATCCTTCTTTGGTTTTGCAACCTTTTTCTTTTTCGGGGTTGCATTCTTTATCGTAGGGTCTCTTGACCATCCTTCGCGGCTCTTCCTGCTCTTCAAGGTACCTAATTTGATTCCATACTTTTCAGCAAGTGCCTTCAGTGTAATGTTTGTTGTTTCATATTCTTTTTGGATTTCATCCCAGATCACTACATCCTCACCGCCTCCAAATAAAAAAGCCACTCAGATGAGTGACTTCTTAGGCTTCATAAAGTGGTCCGTTTCCTTTTAATAAAACGGTTGTTCCTAAAGGCCCAATTTCTAGTTTTGTAATTATTGATCTTCCTATAAAACTCTTTCCATCTAGTGTTCCTATTTTTAATGTTGCATCATTTGTACCATGAAGAATTTCGGAAAATATATTTTCATTCCTCACATCGTACAATTCAATATTCCAGGATTTAATCGTGTCCCTGTCATTGTGATTTAAATACCCTTTTCCAATTGATACTAAATTCTCATTAACTATAACAACCTCGATATCATATATAATCATTTTTAACACTCCCTTTACCCTTTATTTCGACAAAAGGAGATATTTCCCTGTACTGGAATTAATATTTTTTTAAGAATTTAATTGATTGTTTCATATATGTTCAAAATATTAATGGAAAAGAGGTGATTATTATGCTTTTAGCATTTGTAAAATTAATGATTACACTGGTAAAAGTCGGCCCAATTATTATCATTATTAATTCATAATTAGGCCAGACAATCAATTGTTCTTTGAGGGTGATTTACTCACATTATGTCACCCTCAACATTATTATTTAATTAATTAATATTAAAAATACACTGTGTAATATTTTTGTTTAAAAAAATTGAAGAAGTACTTACTTCCTCCTCAATGCGCCATTGACTCGTTTATAGGTATCTCTATTTATTCCCATAAGTTCTTCCAATTGTCTGCGGCTAAGGTGCTCCTTCTTCAACTTATTTAACTGCTGCTTTTGTTCTTTGGATAAGTAATCACCAATTCGCATGTCCTCACCTTCTTATGCAAAATAAAAAACACCTGCTTTAACAGATGTTTAAAAGTAATTCCTTCCTTGCAAATGATGTTGCAAGTATATTTCTTTAATATTTTCTTTAATATTTTCTTTAGGAATCTCGCTCTAATGAAGGAAAAATTTTTATCGTCCTACAGGTGTAGTACGATAACGTCCTACGTGTGTAGTACGATGACGTCCTACAGGTGTAGTACGATGAACATCGTCCTATAATTGTGGGACGAACAAGTTTTCGTATTAAAAAAGCAACCAAAGGATGCCTAGTTAAATATGGATACAACAGAAACTGCAACTGTAAGTATTCCAATAATTATTGTCAACCAAGTCATTGCTCTACCAGAACTCTCAGAGCACTTGATTGTATACAATTCTAAGAAACCTCTATTCCCTGTAACATCTAACCCATGCTTCTTTATGATGTTATCTAAGTCTTTCTTCTTAACCTTGTTAATCCCATATGTATCAACAAATTCTTTGAATTCTTTGTAATGAAATTCATGTTTGCTATTAATAAAATGTTTCTTGTTCATTTCAATATCCTCCTTTACATCTTAGATTTCGACAACAAGGAGATATTTTCCTATTCTATATTGTGTCTATTTATAAACATACAAAAACAGCTGAAGGTGCTAGCTATATCGGCTTAATCAGGCCTCCACCTTTGCACGAACACTTCCGGCTGTGCCATCAGCTGCTTTTATATATCAGCTACCACTTACTTCGGCTGGTAGCAAACCGTCTCGATCCACACCTTGGGCAGCTGAGATCACTGTTTGCCCTAGGAGGTCCTAGTCAGGGGTTTTGGGTATGAGCGACGGTCAGGCTATGAATGACCTGCCGTAACCAGGTGTGGAGTAACAGAGTTAAGAGAAAACAATATAAAAAGCACCCGATTATTCGGATGCCTTCTTCTTCCTATAGTCATATAATGCTTCTTTCAAAATTTCACTTTGATTATCACTTCTATAAAGCCATTCTTCTAAGTCGATAGGGATCATTACAGTTAAATCCAATTCCCTATCTGGCATTTCAACTTTCCTAATTTCATCAATGGTAATATCTTTTCTAAGTGATGGGTATTCTTCCTTAGTATCAAAATTAACTGTTTTTAACCACCAAAAATCTTTTGGATTATCAATATCTACGGTTAAATTTAATTCTGGTATTTCGGTATTACCAACTTCAGTAACATGATCGAGGTTCATCATAAAGGTTTGTTCTTCACCATTATTGTATTGCCAACAAACTTTTACTTTGTCTTCATTATAGAATTTCAGAGCAACAACCTCAGAAACCATGATGTCTAAACTTAAACTATAATCATTTTCATTCCCATCAAAAATAAATAATGCATAATCAAAAATATGAATCATTTCATCATTAATTTTTATAGATTTTATTTCCATGGATAAGCCTCCCTTTTTGTCATAATTATACACGATGGTTGGGAGATAATTTCCTTTAATTAAAAAAGGAACGGATAAGGTTGTCCCTTAATCAATTCCCGATGATATAAATTTAACAGGTTCAAAACCTAATGAACGAAAACATAGTGAAAAAATTGTTTAAAAATATTGCTAGAATTTTGTAAGCTTTAAAATTCTCTATCTGTTCGATTCTTTCGAAAAACGAATAAACGTAGTTGCGGCACCATTTTATTTATTTTTCTTAAATAAGAGTAAAGTATTATGTGGTTTTGTTGAGAATCTTTTTAATTTCTGCAAAATGATAACAAATCATATACAGCTCAAATATATTTAAATTGTTCTTATCAGCTATTGCTTTCCACTTCTTTATTTCTTCTATCTGTTCTGGTGTTATCTTCATTTGCTCTCCTTGCGGACTTCATTTAAATCTTCCACTAAACACTCCACACATATGGTTGCATCTGGATCTACATGACTCGTGTCAGTTTCAATGTTTTTATAAATTGTTGTAAAGGGATATTTCAGTAAAACAACCTCATTTTCGCT
Source organism: Neobacillus drentensis (assembly GCF_036962125.1). Taxonomy (GTDB): domain Bacteria; phylum Bacillota; class Bacilli; order Bacillales; family Cytobacillaceae; genus Neobacillus; species Neobacillus drentensis_B. The sequence goes on along the minus strand of NZ_JBALOA010000015.1, from coordinate 15,614 downwards.
TCTTTCACAAAGTTCACATTTTGAGAGGGTTTTTTCCATTTTTACGACCTCCAATACATAAGATAGCTTTATTTTATCAGCTTTTCCCTCTTCGAACCTTATAATCATATTTTATTTCTTTCTAGACCTTTTCCCCTCTTTTAGAGTAGTGTATCTTGTTTCCATACACCTTCGCATCTGGTACAGGTGAATTTGTGCAATTATTTGAACCAACTGCAAGTATATTCGAAAAAGAAGGCAAGGGCCATATTGTTGCTTCATTCGGAAAAGAATCAGGTCATGTTCCCTATACGACGTTTATGTCCAAGGAGAGCTATATGAAAGAAAATAAAGGCACGATAGAAAAATTCACACGAGCAGTTTACAAAGCACAACAATGGGTTGAAACACATAGTGCCGAGGAAATTGCCAAAGCAGTGCAGCCTTATTTTCCTGACACAGATTTAGAAATTATGACGACAGTTATTGAGCGCTATAAGAGTCAAGACTCATTTGCCACAGACCCTATCCTCGATCAAGAGGAATGGACCAACTTACAGAACATCATGAACGAAGCAGGAGAGCTGCCAAAAGAAGTGGACCATCAAACACTTGTTAATACAAAGATTGCTGAAAAAGTTATTAAAGAATAAAAAATAGGGAGGCCGTTCTATGAGCTTTTTAACTATACAAAATATCCATCATACCTATTTCACTACAGCCTCAGCTGCCACGGCCCTCTCAGATATTTCTTTTACAGTAGAGGAGGGCGAGTTCGTCTCCCTTCTCGGCCCAAGTGGCTGTGGTAAAACGACCCTGCTTTCCATTATTGCTAGTTTGCTGAAACCAACACAAGGAACGGTTCTTTTGGAAAATCAACCGATAAATACAGCAAAAAACAAGATCGGTTATATGCTCCAGCAAGATTATTTGTTTCCTTGGAAAACGATTGAAGAGAACATCCTCTTAGGGCTGAAATTATCAAAACAGTTGAATCAAAGAAATAAATCTGCAGCATTAAGCCTTTTAAATCAAATTGGATTGACTGGGGTTGAAAAACAACTGCCAAGGCAATTATCTGGGGGAATGAGACAGCGGGTAGCTCTCGTCCGGACGCTGGCGACAGAACCAAAACTACTGATGCTTGATGAACCCTTTTCCGCTTTAGATTATCAAACAAAGCTGAAACTTGAAGATCTTGTGTCACAAACATTAGATGAATTTGGTAAAACAGCAATTCTCGTAACACATGATATTGGCGAAGCCATCGCCATGAGTGATCGCGTTCTTCTTCTATCACCAAGTCCAGGTAGAATATATAAAATATTCACGATACCGGAGGAACTAAGGAGCCTTTCTCCTTTCGAAGTACGAAATCATGAAGCATTTTCAAATATCTTTCAAACCATATGGAAGGAGTTGGAGTCCCTTGAACGAGAAAAAGAATAAGCTGGAACTCCTCCATAGAAACTATATTTACTCATTAAAAGTTGAAAAAAGATGGGTCAGATTTTATCAAGCGATCATTTTTATCGTCTTTTTCTCCAGCTGGGAGTGGTTCAGCCAAAAACAGTGGATCGACCCGCTTCTATTCAGTTCTCCTTCAAAGATTTGGAACTTGCTGCTAGAAAAAATTCAAGATGGGTCACTAGTAAGCAATATTGGAGTGACATTAACCGAGACTGTCCTAGGATTTATTCTTGGGACCCTACTTGGAACGATACTAGCTGCGGTCCTCTGGTGGTCACCGATGATTTCTAAGGTTCTCGACCCATATCTTGTCATCTTAAATGCCATGCCGAAAGTGGCATTAGGACCCATTTTGATTGTGGCGTTAGGTCCAGGGTATCCCTCGATAATCGCCATGGGTGCGATTATCTCAATTATTATTACCACTATTGTTGTCTATACATCATTTAGGGAAGTCGATCCCAATTATCTAAAAGTGCTGCAAACCTTTGGAGCTACGCGCTGGCAATGCTTTAAAGAAGCAATCTTGCCCGCTAGTTTTCCAACCATCATCTCTACTTTAAAGGTAAATGTCGGATTATCATGGGTCGGTGTTATTGTCGGCGAATTTCTTGTTTCCTCTAGAGGGCTTGGATATATGATTATTTACGGCTTCCAAGTATTTAATTTTACACTCGTCTTCTTATCCCTATTGGTTATTGCCGTATTTGCTACAATTATGTATCAACTGGTTGAATTATTAGAGAAAAAAATTATCAAGGAATAGCAGATTATTAATGAAGCTTCTGCTATTCTTTTCCACTTTGTAATATTTGAATAAGTTTTACACATTGCTCAACAACCTGATCTTTCATAATAAAACTATATTGCTCACCAAATCGAAGCGATAATATATCTCCCTGAATTATGACAGGGCCGTTTGTTTCGTAATAACTAGTTGTGGGTTCTATCTTTTTTACTTTCCCCCAAAAAACCGCCTTCACAATTGTCTTGATGGGGTCGGAAAATTTATACTCCGCCAAAAATATAAGCTCGCCTAATACGGCGCCTGTTTCCTCATATGCTTCCCGTCGTGCTGCCTGTTCGAGTGTTTCCCCTGACTCCATTTTTCCTCCAGGAAATTCAAGACCCCTTTTTTTATGGTTAGTCAATAGCCATTCTTCCCCACGTTGGCAGATGACTAACACATGTTTTGCATTTTCCTGGAAGGAATTATGATTAAAAGACAGTTCCATCTGATTCCCATTAACATCTAAAAAATGTATCATGCTCTATTCCGCCTCAACGTTTAATGCTCTAATTATAATCAAAAAAAGAAAAATCCTAAAGATAGGATTTTTCTTACAGGGTTACTTCTTTTACATTTGTTTTTAACTTGGTAAAATATTCATACTTTCAATATGTTTTTTTGCTTCTTCATCTCCAAGTTGATGCAGCATTCCGTATACTTGTTGAATCGTCCTATCATACGCATCGTTTTCACGGTCGTAATGATATTCAACATATGGAACATGGGCTCTAAAGAAGTTTTTCCATTCGGTCGAATAATTCTGATCAAATAGTTCACGCAATTGGGTAATTTCTTCATCATTTGCCTGAATTTTATAGCTCCAGGTTGAACTTGTAGAACTTTGCGAAATTTCTCCGCTCCCTACATCAATATAATAGGTTTTCTTTTGCGCATCCATTATGTCATCCCCTTTTACTGTTTAGTAATTTGCAAATAGAAAAAAATTTATTCTTTGCCAAATTTCGAGTCATTTTTTAGAAATGAATACGCTATAATAAACATACAATCAAAGAAACAGACTTTTCTGTCAATTCACAAAAGGGAAAGTTAGAATTATTTTATCTCTATAGGGGGAAAAGAATATAACAAGGAGGTGGACAAAATGAAAATAGTTGATGAATTATATGAAATGTACCGCAATAAATTAACCGGTGATGAAGAGGATATTGATATGCTGGCCTTTGCCTTTTTAGAAGAAATGTCACATGAAGATTTACTTGCATTAATCCAGGAAATGGATAAACAGGAATTATATAATTTGATGGGAATTTACTTAATTGAAAGTTTAAAAGGTAAATTTGCCCAGGAAGAATACGGTCAGCATCGTACGAATACTTATCATCCTCGAAATATTCATTGATTATACATAATAAAAAAGCGAAAGCGCCCGGTCAGCGGCGTATGGACTGGAGCGCTTTGACTGAGATAAAGGAAACACGAAGAGCGTAGCGATTCGATGTTGACTTATCGTAGGGAAAAGGGCGAAGTACACTAGCCGCTGGGCGCTGCAGCTAGACAGTAATCTAGTTTGAACAACTTATATTATCTTATAACTAAAGGAGGCTCAAACAGCGAGCTTCCTTTTTCTTTGCTCAAAGAAAACCTAGTCATGGTATAATAAAGAAAAAAGGAGGCCACTCTCACAAATGTATGTAGTTGCTGTTATTTGCATTATTATTGTTATTGTTGTTCTTCTACTGAGTGTCGTCACCACTTCAAAAGCTTACACTTATAAACATACTGTTGACCCATTAGAGGATAATCCGTATCTGGACCATGAAAAAGAACAAGGGTCAGACCAGAACCAAAATAAGTCATAAAAAATTCCTATTCATATCGAATAGGAATTTTTGTTATTTGTTATTTTAGACAACTAAGCTTATTAAGTTAGGCAAAAACCTGTTTCAGGTCTTCTTTGTTCTGCTCCAGCCAGAAACGCATCAAACGTTTGGCCCCTTCTAAATCATGCAGTTTTGCTTGACCGCATTGTCTTTCATTAGCAGCAGGAATTTCAATAATTTCAATGGCATCTTTCATGGTATCTTCTAAAAGATCAATGATTTCCTCCACAGTAGGTTCACCGCTAACCACTAGGTAATAGCCTGTTTGACAGCCCATTGGTGAAATATCAATAATATCGAAATGGTCATATTTCTCCGAATGCTTCCGGAGATTAAATGCAAGCAAGTGCTCTAATGTATGGATGACATCAGGCTTCATTGCTTGTTTATTAGGCTGGCAAAAACGAATATCATATTTATTAACCACACCGTCACTACCAACTTTATGAATACCACAATGTCTCACATAAGGGGCTTTAACAGCGTTATGATCTAAATCAAAGCTTTCAACTGAAGGCATTGAGAAATCACTCCTTTTTTTATCTACCTAAATATCATACAATAAATTCCGAGTTTTTTCATCCACTTACATACATTTAACAATTTAGACGATATTAATAAATTATGTTATCTTGTAGATAATCGTACTAAAGGAGTGTTCCTCATGGTAAAGAAGTTTTTTCTGGCAATTATTCGTTTTTATCAAGTGGCGATTTCACCATTAAAACCACCCACCTGCCGATTTTATCCGACCTGTTCTCATTATGGCGTTGAGGCGATTCAACGGTTTGGTGCCTTAAAAGGCGGTTGGCTTACGATTAAAAGGATATCGAAATGCCATCCATTTCATCCGGGAGGGTTGGACCCAGTTCCCGAAAAGGATTCACATTAATTCTTATAACCATCCACAATAAGATCTAGTTTCCCCGTCTTAGGGTCAATGACTAAACCATGCACTGGAACATCTTTCGGCATTAACGGATGATTTTTAATAATTCCTACGCTGTGTTCTACACTTTCGGTTACATTGTCAAAACCATGCAGCCATTCTTTAATATTAATCCCCGAATATGTAAGCGTATCGATCGTTTCGTCTGATATTCCCCGCTCTTTCATATTTTCAATTACTGGTTCTGCCTTCATACCGCTCATCCCGCAATCATAATGGGCAATCACCAAAACTTCCTGAGCCTGTAATTGATACAGGGCAATCAATATACTTCTCATCACACTGCCAAATGGGTGTGAAATCAAGGCGCCTGCATCTTTAATTATTTTCGCATCACCATTTCCCAAGTTTAATGCTTTGGGTAATAGTTCGAGCAGCCTTGTATCCATACATGTTAAAATGACCATGCGCTTATTAGGGAATTTGGTTGTTTCATACTTCTCATACTCTTTGTTTTCGACAAACTTTCCATTGTAATCTAGGATCTCATTCAATAAATTTGAGTTATTCAAAATAACCACCCTTCCTTTGTTTCTTACTAAGCATACCTAATATTTGTTTGTGAAACAAAATTTTATACTTGCTTTTGAGAAAAATATTTTGTAAGATACTAATGGAAATCGTAATCGTTCCGTATTATGAAGTTGTTTTATTTCAGAATTAAAAAAATTTTCGATAATAAATCGTAATAAATCCGATTTAAAAACATATGAAGGAGTCCTTATGAAAAAATTCATTTTCTTCCTTTCTTTTCTATTACCATTGAGTCTTCTAATGTCTGCGTGTTCAAATGGTGAGGATCAAATACAAAAAAAGAAGGACCAGTTAACCATTTATACCACTGTATTTCCACTTCAATACTTTACTTCACAAATAGGGGGAAAGTATGTAAATGTAAAAACGATCTATCCGCCTGGAGCCGATGAACACACATTTGAACCGTCCCAAAAGGATATGATGAATTTAGCTGATTCAGACTTATTTTTCTATATTGGGCTCGGACTTGAAGGATTCGTCGAAAAGGCAAAAGAAACTTTAAAAAATGAACATGTAAAACTAGTAGCTACCGCTGAAGACATTAATCTCCCAAAGTCTACCGATTCACATGATGAAGCGGAAGACCATCAAGACACCAAGGCAGATGTTAATCCACATGTGTGGCTTGACCCAGTATATTCAAAGGAAATGGCAGCTGTCATTCGTGATTCATTAAGTAAACAGATGCCTCAGCAAAAAGAAGTATTCGATGCAAATTTTCAAAAACTAGCTCTTCAGTTAGATGAATTAAATACTAAATATACACAAACCATCAGCAAAGCAAAACATAAAAAGATGATCGTTACCCATGCTGCCTTTGGTTATTGGGAAAAACGCTATGGCCTTGAGCAAATTAGCATTTCTGGCTTATCAACTGCCAATGAACCAACTCAAAAGGAATTAGAAAAAATTATCACCCTGGCTGAAAATGAAGGGATTCACTATATCCTGTTTGAACAAAATGTCCAATCTAAACTGGGCAAAATCGTTGAGGAAGAAATTGGCGCAAAAGCATTACCAATCCATAACCTTGCTATTTTATCGAAGGACAATATTAAAAACAAAGAAACCTATTTTACATTAATGAATCAAAATCTTGAATCCTTAAAAACGGCTTTAAATTAGAATGAACCAGGTTCGTAACCTGGTTCTTTTTTTGAACATTTCCCTAAAATACAATCGTTTCTTTCCATTGCAAGACTTCCTGCAGTCGTTTCTTGTTTAGCTTAAAACCTATTCCAGGACTGGTTGGCACAGCAACCAAACCGTTTTGAACATTTACTTCTGGAGTAATGATATCCTCTTCCCAAAAACGATTGGAAGAAGAGATATCCCCTGGGATTGAAAAGCCTGGTAAGGATGCAAGCGCAATATTATGGGCACGCGATATCCCAAATTCGATCATTCCTCCACACCAAACGGGTACACCCTGTTCAAAACAGTAGTCATGAATTCGTTTTGCTTCATATAAACCGCCAACCCTGCCTACTTTAATATTAATAACCTTACAGCATCCAAACTCAATTGCTTTGCGCGCATCATCATAACTGCATATACTTTCATCCAAACAAATCGGTGTTTTGATCTCCTTCTGAAGGAATGAGTGTTCCAAAATATCATCAGAAGCGAGCGGCTGTTCAATCATCAGCAGATTAAAATCATCCAATGCTTTTATCCGCTCAAGATCCGTCAATGTATAAGCAGAATTTGCATCTGCCATGAGAGGCAGGTCGGGAAAAAAGCGGCGAATTTCACTGAGAAAAGAATAATCCTGTTTTGGATTTATTTTTACTTTAACTCGTTGATAACCTTCCTGGAGATACTGGTCAATTTGTGCGAGGGCTTTTGTTGCAGAGTCTGTTGCTACTACCACACCTGCAGGTACAGCTGTACGTGTACCTTCAAGCGTTTTGGACAATGGCTGCGAATGACTCTTCGCGTATAAATCCCAAAGTGCGGTTTCTATAGCTGCTTTCGCCATATTGTTTCTTCGTAAAGAGCTAAAAAGCCTACTTGCCTGCGATGGATGGTCAATTGGATTTTTTTGAAGTAATGGAATTAAAAAATCTGTTAACATATGCAAACTTGTTTTTACGGTTTCTTCTGTGTACCAAGGAGTAGAAAAAGCTACTCCCTCACCGTATCCTGAAACTCCGTCTGAATTGGTGATTTTAATAATAATTCCCTCACGGATATTAACAGCTCCTAAATGGGTTAAAAACGGGTCCTTTAAAGGCATTTCAATGACATGTAACTCAATAGTGGTGATTTTCATCATCTGTCCTGACTCCCTTTACCCACTCACGTAATGTTCTGCGAAGCAGTTTTTTTGAAGCATTTCTAGGTAGTTCCTGGACAAAATAAAATGCTTTTGGCACTTTATATTTAGCCAAATGCTGATGGCAATATTGTTCCAGCTCTTCTTCCGAAAGATATGCTTGCTCTCTTTTCACAATAAATGCTATCGGTACTTGTACCCAAACTGCATGCTCCGCAGATGTCACCCCCGCCTCGATGACATCAGGGTGTGATAACAATACAGCTTCGAGTTCTGCGGGGTAAATGTTTTCTCCCCCTGATATAATTAAATCTGAACGGCGGTCAAGGACATATAAAAAGCCTGCTTCGTCCAAGTAACCAATATCACCGGTATGAAACCAGCCATTATTAAACTTTTCTTTCAAAACTTCTGGACGAAATAAATATCCTGGTGTAACATTGGGTCCTTTAATAACTATCTCGCCTGGTACACCAGCGGGGGCCACACAATTGTCTTCATTTACAATTTGAATTTGAGAGGGAAACAAGGGCTTGCCCGCAGAGCCCAGCTTTTTCAGACTATATTCTGGTGCAAGCGTCACGATTTGCGAGGAGGATTCAGTCATACCATAGGTTTGGAAGACAGGGATGTCTTTTTCGACACATGCTTTAAGCAAAGGTAAGGGTGCAGGACCACCGCCTAGGAGCATACAGCGGAAATGAGTAGGAAGGCGCCGTTCTTGAAGTGCTTCAACAATTCTTGTCAGTGCTGTCCCAACAATAGACATGATGGTCACCTTTTTTTCCTGAATATCGTCAATAGCTTTTTCCTCATCAAATCGTTCATGAAGTACGATTGGCATGCCATAAATAACACAACGCATTAATATGGAAAATCCGCTAATATGAAATAGTGGCACGGAGCAAAGCCAGCAATCCTCATCCATATAGCCTAGATTTAAGGCTGAACCAACCGCACTCCACCAGTGATTCCCATAGGTTTGAATGACCCCCTTTGGATTACCAGTTGTTCCTGACGTATACATAATAGTACAGATATCAGAAAGTGATATTTCTTCCAGTATATTTGGCACGTTCGCAACACAGGAAAATATCTTAGTTTTTGTTAAGGTATTTAAAGATGGAATTTGCCTACTAACGATTTCTTTTATTTCAATAAATGCATCATCCAGAATTAATGAAACTACCTTTGAATCGGTCATCTGCCAGGTTAGTTCCGTCGGAGATAGGCGGTTATTCAAAATTACAGACCTAACTCCTAATAACTGAAGGGCAAATAATATAACAACTGTATCAATATCGTTTTTTAATAACACAGCAACATAGTGGTCTTTTTGAACGCCTAATCCTTGTAACTTCCCTGCGACCTGATATGAACGCTCGTAAAGTTGTTCAAAGGTTACTACCTGGTCCTGAAAATAAACAGCAGGTCGTTCCGGTGTAAGGAATGCTCTTTTCTTTAAAAAATTAGGCATCATTTCGTTCTGCATAACGATTCACCTTTCTTAATCTGTCCTAGCTCAGTACCGCTTTTCTATGAAAAACAGCTTGATGGTAAGAACCATCAAGCCGTTTTAAAAAAAATGATCAAGGAAAACGCGGGAATTTCCCAAAATCAGGCTGTCGTTTTTCTTTAAAGGAATCGCGGCCTTCTTTTGCTTCATCTGTTGTATAGTAAAGCAAAGTAGCATCTCCAGCAAATTGTTGAAGACCCGCTAAACCGTCTGTATCAGCATTCATTGCCGCTTTCAAGAAACGCAGGGCAGTTGGACTTTTCTCAAGAATTTCATTGCACCATTGAATCGTTTCCTCTTCTACTTTTTCAAGCGGGACAACCGTGTTAACTAAGCCCATGTCAAGAGCCTCTTGTGCATTATATTGACGGCATAAGTACCAAATTTCACGAGCCTTTTTATGGCCGATAATTCTTGCAAGGTAACCCGATCCATATCCAGCATCGAAACTTCCAACTTTTGGACCAGTTTGTCCAAATACAGCGTTATCAGCCGCAATTGTTAAATCACACACAACGTGAAGAACATGGCCGCCGCCAATCGCATAGCCTTTTACCATAGCGATTACAGGTTTTGGAATGACACGAATAAGCCGCTGAAGATCAAGCACATTTAAGCGGGGAATCTGATCCTCACCAACATATCCTCCATGGCCGCGTACTTTTTGGTCTCCACCAGAACAAAATGCTTTATCTCCGGCACCAGTTAATACTATAACCCCTATGCTAGAATCATCGCGGGCATAAGCAAATGCATCAATCAATTCAGATACTGTTCTCGGTGTAAATGCATTATGTACATGTGGACGATTTATGGTAATTTTAGCAATCCCATTGTATGTTTCATATAAAATTTCTTCATATTTACGTCCTGCAATCCATTCTACTGTCAAAATGATATCCTCCTTTATTTCTGTTTCGACAAAAAGTCACTTACTATTGTACCAAACTTTTCAGGTTCTTCCACATGAATTGCATGTCCACTTCCTTCAATAGTAATCAAAATACTATTTTTAAGGACCTTCATCATTCTCTCAGCAATATCACAGAACTTATGATCTTCTGCACCCGTTAACAGTAAAACTTCGCAGTTGAGTTCACTTAACCTTTCCCACAGGGAAGGTTGAGAACCCGTACCCATTCCAAGCAGACTGTTGGAAAGGCCAATTGGTGAATTACTTAAACGCTGGTTCCGTATTTTTTGCTGAGTATAGACAGGAAGACGCTTCATCGTAGAAAAAAGGGGAATCTCTTCCCAATAACCCACAAACGCATGGATCCCCTGTTCATTAATAAATTTTGCGAGCTCCGCATCTTTCATACGGCGTTGTTTTCTGTCACTTTCTGTCTCCAGACCTGGAGAAGTACTCTCGAGGATTAGTTTTCGAACATGGGCAGGAAAAAGAACTGCAAAGGTTAATGCCAATCTTCCACCCATGGAATAACCAAGTAGGTCCACCTGCTGAATCCCTAAGTTATCGAGGATACGTTTTAAATCAGACGCAGCCGTTTCAATATGATATGAATGTAATAAATCGGGTGATTCAGTTTTTCCATGTCCAATAATGTCAGGAATAATAAGCTTTGTATCCTTTCCCCAACATTCAGTAAATGGAGTCCAGGTCGTAGAATCACCCGTAAATCCATGTAACAAAACAAGTGGAGTCTGCCCTTTTCCACATACTTCGACATGATAGCGAATTCCGTCGAGGTCAATATACATTTATTGTTCACCTTTGACAAAGTTTGATATTTCCTGGGAAACCAAACCCCAAAATTTGCGGTGCTCGTCGCGGTTAATATCTCTGTTCGTTACAAGCTCAAATACGTTGATCCCCGTAGCATTTTTGGCTTGCTGCATTTCTTCCCTAAAATGATCCCAATTCTCAATCTTTGTGAAATGACCATTAAACATTTTAACAGCATGTGCAAAATCAATCCCAAGCGGTGTTCCAAACAAAAGTTCGAAGTTTTTAGGATGTTCAGATTGTGGCAAAAAGGAGAAAATCCCTCCTCCATTATTGTTAACCAGAATAATATTAATATTAATGTTGTACAATTTTGCTGCGATCAGGCCGTTTAGGTCATGAAAAAAGGTTAAGTCACCTAGGACAAGGTAGAGGGATTTTGAGTTTAAAGCAGCACCTAAAGCGGTTGAAATGGTACCATCAATACCATTCGCTCCTCTGTTTGCCATGACTTTTATCGATTTAGTATTGTTGAGAAAAAAACTATCCAGGTCCCTAATTGGCATACTATTGCCAACAAATAATGTCCCATCCTCAGGCAGAATGTCAGCTAGCTGATAAAACAGTTTGCCTTCACTCAATTCTGTAATATCTCTAATCGATGCCATCTGATTTTTTGTTAGTTGGTTGATTCTTATCCAATTCCTTAAGAAGTCAGCTGAATCGTTCGCAATCGTGTATGTCAGTAATTTCTCACAGAATAAAGATTCCTTGCAAAAAATCATATTTGTTGATAACGAGGACGGGTCACGCCAGCCTCCCCCGCCATCAATTACATATTGGTCTGCAAGGCTATTTTCTTTTAAGAAGATCGTTAATGCCTTCGAAATTGGCATAGCTCCAAATCGTAAAATTACATCGGGCTTAAGAAAGGTTTTTGCGTCATTGTTTCTTAAAAAGGTATCATAAGTTTCAACGATATTTTCAAGACTATGATTCCCACTTCTTAATTGTGATAATGGATCGGCTAAGATGGGAAAATGTAATATTTCAGCTAACCGAGTAACTGCCTCTGGAAAAACATCATCAACAATGTTCCCGCAAACAATAATACCTCTACTAGCTTTGGACAATTTAGCAGCAATTTCTTGAAAATGCTCTTCTGTAATGGTTAAGTCCCCATTATGAACTTTTACAAATCCATTTGGACGTTCATGAAGTTGGAAAAGGTCAGAATCCATCTTCGGGATTAATGGTTCTCTAAAAGGGAAGTTCAAATGAACAGGACCAGAAGGAGCACTAGTTGCAATGGCTACCGCACGTGCACAAATTGTTCGCGCATACCGGAGTATTTCATCACTTTTTTCAGGTAGTGCCATTTCGGAAAACCATTTAACATGTGACCCATATAAGTGAATTTGATCAATGGCCTGAGGGGCACCTACTTCTCTTAGTTCATGCGGCCGATCTGCTGTCAGCACGATCAATGGAACTCGTGCATAACGTGCTTCAACTATGGCAGGAAAATAGTTTGCTGCAGCTGTACCTGAAGTGCAAAGGATAGCTACTGGCTTATTTAAAGCTTTGGCCATTCCTAAAGCGAAAAAAGCAGCTGAACGTTCATCTACATGAATATGAACGTTCAGATTTGGATGCTCTGCCATAATCATCGCCATCGGGGTAGACCTTGAACCTGGACTTACAACAACATCTGTGACTCCTGAAAAAATAAGTTCTGAAACAAATGCAGCTATATATGCTGTTAATGATTCTTGATGATTCATATCAATTTCCTCCAAGGGCTCTGAGCATTGGTTTAAATTTCAAACTCGTCTCCAAATATTCACTTTCTGAATCAGAATCCGCAACCACTCCACATCCTGCAAACAACGAGACTTCTTTGCCCTGGATCAAGCCTGAGCGAATCGATACAGCAAATTCGCCATTTTTTTTGTAATCCATCCAGCCTAATGGAGCGGCGTAGAATCCACGGTCCAATTCTTCTACTTGTCTAATCTTTACTACTGCTTCCTCTTTAGGGAGACCGCCGAGTGCTGGTGTCGGGTGAAGTCTTTCCACTAATAACATTAATGAAGCATCTTGATGGCATTTTCCGATTACAGGTGTATATAGGTGCTGAATATCCCTTATCTTCATAAGCTGCGGCTTTTTAGGCAGAATAATTTCTTGGCATGATTCTTCTAATGCTTCCTTAATCATTTCAACAACAAAACTATGCTCGATTAAGTTTTTTTGATCGTTTAATAACATTTGACCTAATTTCACATCTTCTTCTTCGTTATTCCCCCGTGAAATAGAGCCAGCCAAGCAGGTAGAATAAACTTCGTTTCCAATCTTTTTTATCAGTCTTTCCGGAGAAGCACCAATAAAACAATCACCATTCGATTCAAATGCAAAAATAAAACTTTCATGTTGTTGCATATATAAATTATTCAGTACTCTCTCAGCCGCAACCTGGTCGTCAAATACAAGCCTTAGTTCACGGGCTAAAACGACCTTTTTTAGCGGTCCTTCTGTTAATTCCTTCACAACCCCATCGACGGTTTCCTTCCACTTCTCTGGTTCAATCTCGTTCATTTCTAGAAGTGAAGCAGATTTATGATGATCCTTGTGTTGAAGAGAACTTAAAATCTCATTTCTCTCTTCGCTCACCTTCTTAAAAAGGTAAGGGTCTTCATGTGGAGTACAAATCGTATTTGTCGTTAAGAACGTTTGTCCGTCAATGATACTTAATAGATATTTCGGAAGATGGAACAACGAATCAGCATACTTTGACCAAAGATCCGTTTTTTCCTTATATGGGTCAAACGAAAAACCCCCAAACATGACAGGACCTACACCAACTTCTTTATATGGATTAAAAACAAGACAGTCCTTTAAAAATGTCTCCCATTCCTTTTCAACATGAAAAAAGCGGTCAGAAGCCTGATCCGACTGAATTTGTTTAGAAATCCCTAACCCAATAAGCACGGTTTCATCCTTTGGATCCTTCCAGAAAAATCGTTCCCCGCTAAAGTGCTCTTTTCCTATATTAAAAAATGATAATGGGTTAACCGTGTCCATTTTATGAACTTCACTAATTAAAATGGGCCGTCCAAGTTCCTTTGCGCGTTTTATCGCCAAAAGACCTCTTTCCATTATTTCTAATTCTTGAATGGTAACCAAACAAATCCCTCCAAAACAGCCGAAATGACTGCTATCCATTCATATTATTGCTAATTTTAACATACTACTCTCATTGTAAAGAAGTCAGTAATACTTGTCACTAGCAAACCTGTTACATTCCCTATTATATAGTAAGATTTCACTTAATTGATAAAAACAGCCTGCTCATTCATTTTTCATTACTTTCATTTTCCCACCAACGCCCAATTATAATCAAACAGGTATAATCTTCTAGATTTGATAGGAAAAATTAATTGACACTATTCCTTGAATTTCATACACTTAGTTGTGGGCAAAGCCTATATTAACTTAAACCTATACCTTTTATATAGAGAGAAATAAATAAAAAAGGGAGAGAACAATATGCAACCAACTATACAGAAAAGTTCTGAACCTGTAGTTGAATCAAACCGCGGCTTTCAAGTTTGGTGGCAAATGACCCGTCCACACACACTAACAGCTGCATTTGTACCAGTACTACTCGGTACTGCACTATCCCTTAAGCATGGGAACATTCATTTTGGTCTATTTTTTGCGATGCTTATTGCCAGTTTATTGATTCAAGCTGCAACCAATATGTTTAATGAATATTTCGATTTCAAACGTGGTCTAGACACTGCTCAATCAGTTGGGATTGGCGGGACAATTGTTCGTGATGGTATTAAGCCAAGTACCGTCCTAAATCTTGCATTTGGATTTTATGGAATTGCTCTTTTATTAGGCATCTATATTTGCGCAAATAGCAGCTGGTGGTTAGCGGTTGTTGGTCTGGTTTGTATGGCTGTTGGCTATTTCTATACTGGAGGCCCTTTCCCCATTGCCTATACACCATTTGGTGAAATACTTTCAGGCTTCTTTATGGGCATGCTGATTATTCTAATCTCCTTCTACATCCAAACTGGAACAGTCAGCGGCACAAGTATTCTTGTTTCAGTTCCAAGTATGATCTTAGTTGGAATGATTATGTTATCGAATAACATTCGTGACCTTGATGGTGACAAAGAAAACGGCCGTAAAACAGTAGCTATTTTATTAGGCAAGAAAGGTGCTATCTACTTATTAATGGGGATGTTTGCTTTTTCTTTTCTTTGGGTTTTGGGACTTATTATCACGGGGGTAGTTCCAGTTTGGACTGCACTAGTCATTCTAAGTGCTCCAAAGGCTATTAAAGCAACGAAAGGGTTTATAGAAAACAACATTCCAATTAAAATGGCACCAGCTATGAAGGCAACTGCACAAACAAATACCATCTTTGGATTTTTATTAGCCATCGGAATTTTCATTGGACATATATTATAAAGAAAAGCTTCTGCCAACGGCAGAAGCTTTTCTTATTTTATAGGTTTAATCTTCCAAATATCATCAGCTTATTCTTGAATCG
>NZ_JBALOA010000014.1:357016-510543 GCF_036962125.1 Neobacillus drentensis | reverse complement strand
TTTCCATAAGAACAAAAGGCGCAAGCGCCCGTTTAGCGGCGTATGGCCTGGAGCGCTCCAACTGAGATAAAGGAAACACGGAGAGCGTAAGCGATTCGATGTTGACTTATCGTAGGGCGGAGAGCGAAGGACACTAGCCGTTGGGCGCTGGAGCCAGATAGTGCTCACATTGACAAATAAAATACCGCCGAAAACTCGGCGGCTAGTCTGCTATTTTTTTTAATTTATATTGTAAGGTCTGCCTAGGAATCTCTAGAAGTTTTGCTGCTTGATTAATGTTTCCTTCTGTTATCTCAAGAGCATTGAGAATCAGTTCCTTCTCTAACTTTTCGATATTTTTTCTTAAAGAAAGATTTTCCATTTCGCCTTGATTACTTGGGATTAGTTCGGGAAGGTGTCTTAGCATGTTAGGTAAGTCTTCATATCTCAACCGGTTTGCTTCACAAACATTCATCATATATTCAATCGTATGTTTTAATTCCCTTACATTCCCTGGCCATTGATAATTAAGTAAAAATCGCTCCAACTTCATTTCGCAACCACTAATAAGCTTCCCCAGTTTTTGATTAAATTCATTGATAAAATGCTCTGTTAAAAAAAGGATATCTTCATTCCGATCCCGTAAAGGAATAAGAGAAAAAGTAAATACATTGAGGCGGTAGTAAAGGTCCGCGCGTAAGGTTTGATTTTGAAGGGCATCACTTGGATAAACATTCATGGCGGCGATCACACGCACATTCACAGAAATATTCTGAGAACTGCCGACTCTTCGGACCATGCCGTCCTCTAATACCCTCAATAGTTTTGCTTGGAGTTCAATCGGCATCGTATGTAATTCATCAAGGAAAAGGGTACCACCATCAGCCAGTTCAAATAACCCTTTCCGGTCAACTGCACCAGTATAGCTCCCTTTGGCGGTCCCAAAAAGGATGCTTTCCAAAAGTGTTTCAGGAATGGCCGCGCAGTTTTGAGCAATAAACGGTTCGCTTGAGCGAAGGGATTCATGATGCACTCCTTGAACGAATAGTTCTTTTCCTGTACCTGATTCACCATAAACGAGAATGGGAGCATTAGATTTTGCTAACTTCTTAGCCACTGCTTTAATCCGTTGAAAATCCGGATTGACTGTCATTAAATCATTCAAAGTATAAGTAACCTGCTTCAACACTTTTTTCTTTGGGCTTTTATTCAACCCTTTTTGTAAGTCTAATAGTCGCTCCGCAAGCAATTTCATTCGCGAATAATCCTTGGCAATTTCCACCGCGCCAATAATGTTGTCACCGAGGAAGATAGGCAGAGTTGTGTTAATCGTATCGATTCTTGTCCCATGCAAGTTCATATAAACCTGAGTTTGGTTGTAAATGGGCTTTCCCGTTTTCATTACCTTTAACAACGTGCTCGATTCTTCAGTAAGGGAAGGAAAGGCATCAATTAAATACTTACCCTGCACTTCCTTCACATTCATACCATCGTGTTTAGCAGCGACTTCATTATAAAAAATAGTTTTCCCTTCTGTATTAACCACATGAATCCCTTCATCGATGCCTTTTAGAATAGCGGTAAGAACTTCTTGGGTTAAAGCGTTTAACATAACCATTCATTCACCACCTCTTATTGCGATTCATCTAGGTGCCAGGAAATCGGCACTTATCAGCCGAAATTTTAGCAGGTTGCCAGATTTTTTACCCACATATTCATATTTTCAAGCTTGTCATAAATATAGCAATTATTCATAAACCTGCCCCGATACGAATAGCCCAATTGAAATAACACAGCATTCATTCCAAAAGATAACGATCGGGCAATAGAATACACACAATAAATTCCTTTCCGTTTCAACTCCACTTCTAATTCCTGAAGAATAATTTTCATAAGCCCATATTTCCGGTGTTCCGTCAATGTGGCGCAATCCGTTAGTTCGGCATTTTTATAATAGGAATTAACTTCCGCTGAGGCGGCACTAACGATTTTCCCTTGATAAAAGAAAGTGTAATAAATCGTTCCCTCTTTCATGGTCTTTTTGATATACTCCGGATCATGTAACGGAGTCGGATAAATTTGAAATACCTGCCGGTAGAGTGCAGCAAGTTCCTTGGCACAACTCTGATCCGCCTGGTGTAACTCATATTCTTTTGGTGGAAACGCCTTTTGCACGGTCGTATCTAATTGATAGATACTGTGAATCATCCCATCCTCAATCACCCAATGATCATTTTTCTTGCGCTCTGGCGTGTAAAACTTTGAAAAAAAATGAGCATCAGAACCTAGGAAATAGCGGTCAACAACGGCTTCCGGCTGAAGACCTTTTTCTAGGAATGTAAAGTAATCTTTCGAACGGACTTTAACAATTAACTTTTCAGCCTTGTGAACTGCGACCAGCTCTTCGGCCTTCTCAATGAGCAATTTTGTATTACCACGATAATCATCGACACGAATCCGTTTATTAAATGGATCAAGATAAATTTCGAGGTAATAACTGCTTTCCTCTATAAGAATAGTGGATGCTGTTTGGTTCATCAGTTTCACCCTTTTTTGATAATTTCCTAGCAATCTCTAAAAAATGTCTGGCCAAGATAAGCCAGACATTTTTTAGATTACTCCATCACAATAAAATCCTTCAAACGAATCTCTTTAATATAATTATAACAATTATTAATATTAAAAGAGGAAAATATTTCTATTTACTCCGCCACTTCGCACCATTTTAATAGAGTTAAAGCGATAATTTCACTGGCAGCAAACATATCCTCAAGAACGATATGTTCATTAGCGTCATGGGCTGTTTCTGTTATTCCTGGCCCAAAGACAACAACGGGTGTATTTCCAATCGTTGAAAGGATGCCGCCATCTGTCCCCCATGGGCTTGCCTCAACGATAGGACTATTACCCATAATTTCGATAAAACTTTTCGTCAATTCATTCATTAAGGGATGGTCATTTTCGAGACTGCCAGGCAGCCATCTTCCCCCAAACCACTCTAACCTAAGCGGATTTTCATGGAGCCACTCATCTTGTTCATATAACTCACCAAGAAATTTAACCATTTCCTCCTGTGCTGATTGAATTGTTTCTTCCGGTGAAACCCCCATTCTCCCTTCAATAATGGCAGTGTCAGGTACCGAAGAAGGCCATTCACCACTCAAGAGTTTACCGATATTGATTGGGATCGGAATGGGGATGTTTTCAAACAGAGGATCTGTAATGCTGGCATTTCTACTTTTCTCTAATTGTTGTAAACTTTGAATAACGACAAGCGCTTTTTCAATGGCGCTGACCCCTTTGTATCGCGTCCCGCCGTGTGCTGCCCTGCCCTTCACAGTAATTCTGAACCACATCGAACCTTGCTGCTTAGGAAATATTTTCAAATTGGTCGGTTCAGGAATTATCGCTCCATCAGCTTGATATCCTCTGAGAACAGCCGCAAGGGTTCCAGCCCCACCGCTTTCCTCTTCAATAACACTCTGAAAAATGACATCACCCTTCAGTTTAATTCCATTTGCTATTATGGATTCGATTGCCATCAATAGTGCGGCGTTTCCTCCCTTCATGTCGGTGGATCCTCTTCCATATAGCTTCCCATTCTCAATCGTCCCGCTGAACGGATCATGGTCCCAAGTTAATTCATCACCAACGGGGACGACATCAATATGACCATTTAATATGATTGATTTGCCTCCTCCCGTCCCTTTTAACACGGCAACCAAATTGGGGTTCCCTTCGAAACTATGACGATCACAACAATAAGCGGGGTGTGCTTTTAATTCATCAGCGTCGATTTCCCAAATATCAAGGGTTAAACCCAGCTGTCGGCATTTTTCGATAACAATCGCCTGTGTACTACTTTCATTTCCACGCGTGCTATTCTCCCTAACAAGGATTTGTAATAGTCTGGCACCACGCGCTCGATTCTCCTTTAGCCAGCGTTTGATGCGCATTTCATTATTGTCCAAACGAGTCACTCCTTTTAGAATGATTCTCCTTAGTATGGAATCATACGAACTGTTTCGCGTATTTTGAATTCACAGCCTGTTTTATTGACAACCGTTTCTAAACTGTAGGGAGCAAACAACTCTGTTAAAAGCAGCCCCTCCCCCGTTACAGAGAAAACCGCTAAATCAGTGATAATGAGATCAACACAAGCAGAGGAAGTTAACGGCAAGGTGCAAGAGCTGACAATTTTGGGATTTCCTTGTTTGTCACAATGATTCATAACCACAATCACCTTTTTTGCTTTTTGGGCGAGCTCCATCGCGCCACCCATTCCGGGCACCTTTTTCCCAGGGACAATCCAGTTAGCCAGGTCCCCGTCTTTACTGACTTGAAGCGAACCTAAAATGGTTATATCCACTCTGCCACGGCGAATCATCCCAAACGAAACGGCACTATCACTGTAAGACCCGCCTTGGTTCAGCGTAACGGGAAATCCTCCGGCATTACATAAATTTTCATCTTCTTCACCCTTATTAGGGCTGGGTCCCATGCCGGTAATGCCGTTTTCAGCGTGAAACATTACTTTTGTCTCACGGGATAGGTGGTTCGGAACGAGCGAAGGGATTCCAATTCCAAGATTGACAACCATACCCGAATGAATTTCCTCTGCAGCCCGTTTAGCCATTTGATTTCGAACGTCTACTCCCAAGCCCATTTCCAATTGACCCCCTTCGATAAAATCACATAATCCACAAACACTCCAGGAGTCATGATTGCGTCGGGATCAAGACTGCCAAGCGGGACAATTTCTTCTACTTCGGCAATCGTGATATTTCCTGCCATTGCCACTAACGGATTGGTATTGCGGGCACTTTTGTCATATATTAAATTCCCATACTCATCTGCCTTCTTGGCATAGACTATGGAAACCTCTGAAGTTAGGGCTGTTTCAACCAAATATCTCCTATCTGATAGAGAAATATATGGTTTCCCTTTCACAACTAGTTCATTGTCCATACCGATATCAGACAAAATCGCTGGGAGACCCACACCGCCCGCACGAATTCTTTCCGCTAATATTCCCTGTGGTGAAAACTCTACCTCTAATTTCCCCTCATGCATCAGCTGTCCTGCGATTGGATTAGAGCCAATATGTGAGGCAATGACCTTTGCAGCTCGTTTCTGGCTTACTAATTTCCCGATGCCAATATGCGGGAAGCCCGTGTCATTTCCTATTAATGTGAGATCCCGGACTCCCTTTTCAAGAATTGCATCAATCAAGCCTGGAGGTGTTCCCACTCCGCCAAAGCCGCCAAACATCAAGGTCATTCCATCATGGAAATATTCCATCACAGCATCGATTGTGGTAATCTTTCTAAAGGCATTTTCCACTTACTAATCCCCCCTTTACTCAACCCGCTTGATTATGAAAATCTTGAAAGGTTTCTTTTAGTAAATCGACTAGTTCATTTATTTCTTGTTTAGTAATGGTCAGTGGTGGTGAAATAATAATCGAGTCGCCGTTTATTCCATCAAGACCTGCGCCTGCTGGATAGACAAGTAGCCCTTTTTCTTTCGCAATCTCAACCATTTTTTGAGTTACCATCTCGTTTCTTGGATATGGTGTTTTGGAAACTGCATTCTGAACAAACTCGATTCCAAGTAACAACCCTTTGCCACGGACATCCCCAATAAACGGGAAGAGTCGCTGTAAATTTTTCAGCTGGTCCTTTAAGTACACACCTTTTCTTTCAACCTCTTGGATAATATTGTTATCCTCTAAATATTCAAGCACGGCTAAGGCAGCTGCACATGCCTGGGGATTGGCACTTAAAGTATGACCGCTCATGACAGCCTTAGTTCCAGCCAATATCGGTTTGATAACTTTTTCACTGGCGATGGCTGCGGCAATTGAAGCATACCCCGCACCCATCCCTTTTCCTAAAGCGACAATATCAGGAGTGATTCCCCATTGTTCACAGGCTAGCATCGTTCCGGTCCGGCCGCAGCCTGTCATGACTTCATCAGCGATAAACAGGATATCATAGTCCTCACATATTTTCTTTAAGACCTTATAATAGTCTGGGGGCGGGGCGATGGCTCCGCCTGCCGCACCGATTACGGGTTCGGCAATAAAAGCGGCGATTTGATTCGCTCCAATCCGCCTAATTGCCGTTTCCAGCTCATGGGCACATAAATAGTTACAGCTCGTGGACTCGAGGTTATATGGGCAGCGGTAACAATAGGGGGGATGGATGACTGGAAAATCCTCTAATAGTGGGACAAACCTTGCTCTCCTACTTGTATGCCCAGACATCGAAAGGGCTCCTAAGGTAATCCCATGGTAGCTTACCCATCTTGAAAGTACTTTGGATTTCGTTTGCACCCCTTGTTCCTGCCAATATTGAATCGCCATTTTCATAGCCGTTTCTGTCGCCTCAGAACCACTGTTCACGAAGAAACACCAATTAAGATCCCCAGGTAGCATACCAGCAAGCTTACTTGCCAAATTTTCAGCGGCATCACTCGTAAATTGAGAGCGATACACAAACGAAACCTTTTTCGCCTGTTCATTCATGGCTTCAATAATTTCAGGTACCCCATGACCAATATTGGCCGTTACTGCACCGGAAGCTGCATCTAAATACTTGTTTCCATCTGTATCAAATAAATAAATTCCTTTCCCATAGTCAATAACAGGATAGATGTCATCAAGCATTGGCTTTATTAGAAAAGAATGATCCATAGGGATTCACTTCCTTATTAAATTAGGCAGGCCTTATAGAAATTGTATGAATGTTTAATATGTTTCTTTCGTGTTATTTATAAAAGAAAAACAGGACAGTAAAGCACTCTTTTACAATTTAAGAGGATTCAGATAGAATTACTGTTAGAATAAAGAAGGAATGAATCCGATGAGTACAATTAAAAAAATGAAGTTTAAAAAGAAAGAGTTTTCCACAATTCAATTAATCGTTATTTTCTATTTCTCAGCCCTACTCGTCTCGACACTTTTATTAAAAATTCCAATAGCCCACCGCGAAAATGTTTCGCTAAGTTTTATTGAAGCTTTGTTTACCTCAGCTAGTGCCATCAGTGTTACGGGATTGAGTGTCATTTCCATTAAAGACACCTTTAATAATTTCGGAATATTTCTCTTATGTATCATTCTCCAATTGGGTGGATTAGGGGTCATGTCTTTAAGTACCTTCCTTTGGATCATGCTTGGGAAAAAAGTAGGCTTAAAGGAAAGACAACTGATTATGATTGATCAAAATCAATCAAACCTATCGGGATTGGTCCAACTGGCAAAACGGGTCTTAATTATTTTTATTTCGTTTGAATTTGTGGGTGGAATCATTTTGGGGTTTCGATTTATGAACTATTTTGATGGAACTTTTTCTGCATTCAAACATGGATTTTTCGCATCCATTAGTGCCACGACCAATGCTGGATTTGATCTTACCGATGCATCACTGAGTCCTTATAGCGGGGACTATTATGTACAAACGGTGATTATTTTGTTGATGATTGTAGGGGCGATTGGCTTTCCGGTCATGACTGAGGTGTATGAATTTTTCTTAAACCTGAATAAACGGAAGAAATTTCATTTCACGCTTTATACAAAGTTGACTACGATAACGTTTGTTCTTCTTACCCTCTTTGGTGCATTAATTATCTTCATTTTTGATAGTCATCACTTTTTTTCTGATAAAAATTGGCATCAATCTTTTTTCTATTCGTTATTTAATTCTGTCACAACGAAAAGTGCTGGGTTAGCGACCATGGACATCAATGATTTTACACCGAGCAACCAACTATTTCTGTCGATCTTAATGTTCATCGGCGGCTCACCAAGCAGTGCGAGCGGAGGAATTCGAACCACTACGTTTGCCATCATTATTTTAGCAATCATATTTTACGCACAAGGAAAAAGCTCGGTTAAAATCTTTAAAAGGGAACTGCTTAATGAGGATGTAATGAAATCCTTTATCGTTGTCACAACGGCCGCGTTATTATGTATTTTTTCTATTTTAGTATTATCGATGACTGAAAATGGGACTGTCCTTGAGGTCATTTTCGAGGTCTCATCTGCGTTTGGAACGAATGGATTGTCGTTGGGGTTAACACCTAGATTATCTACATTCGGACAAATTCTCATTATCATCCTTATGTTTATCGGGAGGGTTGGAATTGTTACTTGCTTACTGATTTTAAGAAACAAAGACAGTAAGGAGAAAATCAAATACCCCAAAGAGAAAGTACCGATAGGATAAATAAAATGAAAACGGCTGACCTGTCAAAGTCAGCCTTTATCTCATTCAATTAACAACAGCCCCAGCTTGCCCCGATGATAATCAATAGGATAAATAGAACGACAATTAGCGCAAATCCTCCGCCAATTCCACAGCCTCCTACCGGACCTACTGGATATGCAGGGTAACCGCAACCAACACCACAACCACCAAAACCGCCACCATAACCGTACATTCATTCTCACTCCTCACAAAATTGTTTCTTAACACTGTTACAATATGAAGTAGGTACTTGACCCGTCTGTGCATTCGCCTATATTATGAAAGACAATGATAAAAAATTGTGGGTGAAATGATGAAATCAATAGTGAAAAATTTTATTAACGGTATTTTAACCATTGTCCCTATCATCCTTGTGGTCTATGTTATTTACAAAACTTTTCTTTTCTTGGATGGCTTGCTGGGGAATACCCTGAGACCATATTTAAAGGAGGATTACATCCCGGGGATTGGATTACTGTCAACCATTATCTTGATTACAGTTTTAGGATGGATGTCTACGAAATATTTTTCAGGGAAAATTATCAGATGGATTGATATCCTGCTTGATAAAATCCCTGTCGTTAAAACCATCTATTCCGTCATTAAGGACACCGTACAATCCTTTTTAGGCGAAAAAAAATCCTTTTCCAAAGTTGCGCTAGTTGTGATACCAGGAACCGAAATGCGGAGCCTCGGGTTTATTACCTCTGAACAATTAGAGGATTTTTATTCTCCGTTAAAAGACCATGTGGCCGTGTATATACCTCAAACCTTTCAAGTGGCAGGGTTTACCTTTTTGATTCCTAAGGAACAGGTAGAAGTCATTGATGTTAAACCTGAGGAAGCCATGAAATTTATCCTCTCCGGCGGGATGACATCAACCTCCAAACAAAAGGCAAAATAAAAAGCCGCAAATGCGGCTTTATTATTTTGCTTCAAATAGCTTAGCAAATTCCCCGTAACCTTCTTCTTCAAGCTGATCTTTTGGAATAAACCGTAAGGCCGCTGAGTTGATACAATAGCGCAGGCCAGTTGGTTCCGGTCCATCAGGAAACACGTGTCCCAAATGGGAATCAGCCGATTTACTTCTAACTTCGGTCCGTGTCATAAAATGACTGAAATCAGCTTTCTCAATCACTTCTTCGTCTTCAATGGGTTTGGTAAAACTCGGCCAGCCGCAGCCGGCATCAAACTTATCTAGCGAGCTAAACAACGGTTTTCCTGAAACAAGGTCCACATAAATTCCTTCTCTTGTTTCATTCCAGTATTCATTTCGAAACGGAGGTTCCGTCCCATTATTTTGTGTGACTTCAAATTGGATTGGTGTTAAATCCTTTTTTAGTCGATCAAGGTCTTTGTTTTTCATAATTATTTTCCCCTCCAATGACTCTGAATAAAACCAGCTCGTCCGGAGCCTACATGATAGGATTCATAATGTGCGCGATTTTTCTTATAATAGTGCTGGTGATAATCTTCGGCTGGGTAAAAAGTCTTCGCCGGCAAAATAGGTGTCACAATTGGTTTTGTAAAACGGCCACTTTCCTGTAAGGCTTGCTTGGATTGTTCAGCAAGCTCTTTTTGTGTTTCGTCTTGGTAGAAAATCGCTGTTTGGTAGGATTGCCCTCTGTCATAAAACTGGCCGCCTGGGTCAGTTGGGTCGATTTGCTGCCAGAATAATTCAAGCAATTTTTCATAAGGAAAGATGTCAGGGTCATAGGTAATTTGGACAGCTTCATAGTGACCGGTTGTATCCGAACAAACTTGTTCATATGTCGGGTTTTCAACACTGCCGCCAGTATAACCGGAAATTACACTCTTAATTCCTGGCTGCTCATCAAATGGTTTTACCATACACCAAAAACAACCGCCGGCAAACGTTGCTACTTGATAATTCTTTTCCATACGCCACCCCTTAAATATATTTGGCTTTGAGTACGAGTATACAGAAAGTAAACGGAAAAAGAAAATTTTCTGACCATATAAAAAGCTGAACAAGTATAGCCTGCATCGACCTAACTTGTTCAGCTTACCCTATTTAATAATTCTTGCGCTGTTTAATTTGTTTGTTGATACTCTTCCATTGCTTTTTAACTTCTGCTTGGGCGCGTTTATCAGCCTTTCTTTCGATAAAGGCTAATTCCTTTTGAAGTTTATTGTAACTGGTTAACCGTTCCACTAAGAGTAATCCATCTTGAATCGCTTTTACAACCGCACAGCCAGGCTCATTCTTATGTTGACAATCGCGGTAGCGACAAGTAGAGGATAGTTGTTCAATTTCTGAAAAGGTTTCCGTTAAGCCGTCTGTGCTCTCCCAAAGCTGTAGTTCCCTCATTCCCGGGGTATCAATTAATACACACCCATTAGGGAGAAGAATTAGTTCACGGTGCGTTGTGGTATGACGCCCTTTATCATCTGTCAAACGTATATCCTGAACCACTTGTTTTTCCCTTCCTAAAAGGCGATTTGTTAACGTTGATTTCCCTACCCCTGAGGAACCAAGTAAAGCGATCGTTTCACCAGGCTGCAAGAATGGTTCAATTTTCTCAAATCCGCTCATTGTTTCTGCACTCACAGCAATAACGGGAACGCCTCCTAAGCTAATCGCTTCCACTTCAATTAACTTCAGTTCAAGGTCGTGACAAAGGTCCGCCTTACTCAGAATAATTACAGGATTTGCCCCACTCTCCCAGGCAAGCAGCAAATAGCGTTCAATTCTTCTTAAATTCAAATCTTCATTCAGAGAATTGACGAGAAATACAGTGTCAACGTTGGTCGCAACTATTTGCTCTTCGGCAGTCAGGCCTGCAGATTTTCTTGAAAATTTACTTTTCCGCGGCATGATGGCCAAAATCGTTCCTTTTCCTTCGTTACTCCTCGGCTTAAGTGCAACCTAATCACCAACAGCCGGGAAGTCCTCTCGATTAAGGGCATTAAAACTAAAACGTCCCGAAACCTCACATAATAATTCACCCTGCTCTGTCCAAACCCTGTACATTCGTTTATGTTCAAGTGCAACACGACCAAGAATCATTTCTTCATTTGTATTTAAAGTATAAAAATCATTTTTTATTTTTTCAGTTAAACCCATTGTTGCTAAATTCATGTTTATTCCTCCGCGAATATTATTTATTTTTTCATAATAAAAAACCACAGGCATACACAGCCCATGGTTTTATTCGCTTTTTTGGAATAAAGGACAAAGGAACCCTAACGAGTTAAACATTGGGCTGTGCAAACAACGATATTCAAATAACGGAAAACTCTCATCGTTTCAATTAACATTGCACGTCACCCACTTTCTAACATATTTGTTATAAGTATATGTGTAAAATTTCCATTTGTAAATAAAAAATAAAAATATTCCATATTTGTGCAGCAGAAGTTAGACACCTACCTATTTAAGCTTGAATAAATTATCGTGTAAATCTAAATGACAGGAGTTGATAATATGTCTGAGAAAAGAACTTATTCCGATTATCTTCAAAGAGCAGCTATGTATAATGAGTTAGCCCAATTTTATAAATACTCATTTCCGAACTTACACATGCAGTATTATCTAAAACATCTAAAATACATGAATAAAGCGATGAACTTCATGAGAACAAATCCCCAACCATTGCATGGTGAGGCCACTGTCCGCTTCCTTCATACCTCAAATGATTCCCCAAATGTAGATATTTATATAGACGGAAAACGAGTGGTCAGAGACCTACCATTTATAAATGTAAGTAACTATCTAACATTAAAAGCTGGGAAACATCATATTGATATTTACCCAGCAGGAAATATGGTCGACAGCGTTTTAAACAAAAAAATTACCTTGGAACCTGGTAAATCATACACACTTGCCACTATTGATTCAGTAAAGAAAATGCGCTTATTGGTTTATCAAAACAAACCAAGGGTCCCGGTAAATGAATCCAAAGTTCGATTTATTCACTTGTCACCAGCTACTCCTCCATTGGATATTGCTGTGAAAGATAGAGATGTCGTCTTTCCGAAAGTGTCCTATAAGCAATCCACTGAATATTTGGGCCTAACTCCGATGACCGTTGATTTAGAGGCTAGAGAAGCTGACACGAAGAATGTATTACTGCCGATGCCAAGGGTTCAATTTATGCCTAATGAAAGCTATACCATTGTCTTTGCTGCTCTTTCTAATAATGAACGAGAATTCCAATATATTAAAATTAAGGATTAGAAGAAAATAGGTGCCTCCTAAATACGAGGCACCTACTTCACTGGAACTAAAATCGTAAAAGCGATATCATCCTTTTTTAAATCAAATTTGTCCGCTTTTAGTTTGATATCACTTTTTAATTTTAATTGCTGCATATGAACATAAATTAGTTGGTCCTTTGGTCTAATGTCGACACCTTTAGGAATCTTATAGTTTTCGCTAATAAAATTCAAAACATACGAAATTGGCAGGTGTAAACTACCGATTGTCATTGAATTCTGCTTTAATACTAAATCACCATTTTCCAAAGCGCTCGGCTTAAAGGTTAACTCCATATTCAATTCCTCACTAAAAAATGGCAAGGTGCCATACAGTTCAACCTCATCTCCAAGAAGGACCCGATAGTCAATCGATGAATCCACCGCCTCTTCTTCAAGATAATGGTTAACCAGCTTATTTAAATCATTTTTGTTCGATTTAACATGAAAGGAAACATGTTCCCCCATTGGTCCTTTCAACTTGCTTGTTTGCGGGCCTTTAGCCGGAAACATAACCAATGACAATATAATTATAGCGAACAAAAGGTTGATACCCAGCAAGGCTAGGAATCCTATTTTCCATTTGTTTTTCATCTAATTCTCCTCTTTATTTACCATATATCGTGTTTTATTCAATTCAGGCAATACCTGTGCTTCTAGGGTCTGATTCAATCTTTGAGCAATCAGCTCGTAGCCTTTGTCATTCGGGTGGAAATTATCAGTAAACAAAAGGTCTTCATTTGCATTTAAAAATATATCTTCAATCGAGACAAAATAGGCACTTGGGTAATTTGCAACAACCGCTTTACCAGTTTTATTCCAGTCAACTACGATTTCATCAAGTTCTTTAATTTCTGAGAACCATTTAGAAAATGGATTA
Source organism: Neobacillus drentensis (assembly GCF_036962125.1). Lineage (GTDB taxonomy): Bacteria > Bacillota > Bacilli > Bacillales > Cytobacillaceae > Neobacillus > Neobacillus drentensis_B. The sequence goes on along the minus strand of NZ_JBALOA010000014.1, from coordinate 497,217 downwards.
TATAACCCCACTAACACAATGGAGGCATCGGGATTTTCCTGGACGATTAGGTCAATAATTTGTGTTAAATGTTTCTGATAAGATTCTTTTTCGGCGGTAAACGTGGAAAGTTGGAGGTTTCCAATATTGTCCTTAACCACTTTGATAATATCGTTGCCACCAATCGTAAGAATAACTAGATCTGCCTTTTGTAAAGGTTCTTTCATTTCCGCTGATTTTAGCCTTTTAATCAGTTGCGTCGTCCGATTGCCTTTCACACCATAGTTATAAAAATCTACTTCTTTGATGCCCTTCTCTTTTTCAAGCATGGTTTCTAAATAGGGCAAGTAGCCGCCTTTGTTTGTACTATCGCCAATTCCTTGAGTGAGCGAATCACCGGCAGATAAGACCGTTATTTTTCGAGGAACAAAATCTGCGGGAACCTGCGCAAAGGCCTGAGCCACTGTTTTCTTTTCAGAATGTAACGCCCATTGGTCAGCTTGATTACATGAAGATAGGAATAATATAGAGAGAATTAGAAGGGGGAGAAGCTTTCTCATATTTTATTTCACCTGCCTTCTAATTATTTTTATATTTAAAGTTTTACTATATTATAGCACGGCTTGGCACATTCAAAACAATATGTACGATATCCTATTCCTGCCAAAAAAAATAGACCTTCCAAAGGTCTATTGCAATGCTTTCATATCATGAATGATTTCTTCAAACGGAACATTTTTGTAACCTTCATAGGATTTTTTAATATGTCCTTGTTGGTCAACTAAATAAAGGGAGGTCCCATGGATTACTTGATTTCCCTCTTGCGGCTTTTTGACTAGTGCTTTGTAATTTTTCAAGGCGAAATTTTCAATGAACTCCTGTGAATAGCCAGTAAGGAAGTTCCAATTGTTGAAATCGATTTGGTATTGTTCCGCATAACGAGTCAATACTTCCGGTGTATCAACGGTCGGATCAACACTAAAAGAGACAAACTCAATGTTTTTCAAGCCTTCCTCTTTCACCAGTTTTTGTAATTTCACCAAATTAGCAGTCATTGGTGGACACACATCCACACAGCTGGTGAAAATAAAGTCTGAAACCCACACCTTGCCTTTTAAATCCTGTAGTCCAAACGACTGATTATCTTGCTTTGTCACTGAAAAGTCCTTAATTGGCCAGTCGACGGCATTTTCTATTTCTTTTTGTCCACAGGCCGACATTAGTAGAGATGATAGAACTAAAATAATTACCAAAAACCGTGCTTTCATATAATCACCCGCAACCCTTTTTCTTTTCCATATCGTGAATAGTTTAACAAAGATTTGAAAAAGAAGAAAGGAAATGGCTTGTTAATCAATGACACCAGTTCGTTTGATTGTATTCTTGACGACAATATCGAAGGTTGATTCCTTATATTTACTATCCCACTCCTTCTTTGAAATTGTTTTCCCCCTTAAGTGGGCCTCGTATTCATTTCCGAATCCAATCGGGTCAATTCCCAATTCCTTGAAATGAAGTACAATCTTTTCAATTTTCTTTTCCATCGCCTCATTAAATTTCTTTTCAAGGAACTTTATAGATGAAGGTTTCCCTAATTCCAAAGCCTGTGTCGTCTCTAAAACTCTGGAATCCAAGCGAACTTCCACTTGAAAGCGAAGGTTTTTTTTATCAACCAATTTAATTTTCGTTTTACTTCGAATATTATCAATCGCGACATAAATTTTACTGTATATTGGTTTCTTTGTATAATTTTCATCTTTCAAGATGATCTTCTTTAATTGGTCCTTCTTAAACCCGATTTCTTTTGTACCGGCCCGATATTTATCAATCAATATTTTCAAATAGAATAGATCACCGTGTTTCATTTCATCAACCAAACGGTCATCTTTAAACAGGCCTAATCCAGAAATAATTACATCTTTTCCTTTGACTTTTAAAATCGGGAGAACAGGATCCTTCCCAATATCATAATAATTATGGTTAAACTCATGCAGGGTTGGGGAGATAATTTGTTCCCCCTCCACATTTTGTTTAATTAAATTGTACATATATGTCCCTAGATTTAAATTTCCTTTATTATCATTTTCAATATCCAATATTTCTGAAGCAGTCTGATCGGCAACAGTTAGATAGACCATATTCCCAATGGACGAATCACGGTTTAAAGTATCAACGAGCTGAATAATCCCCTTTTTAGCTAGGTCACGACTGTAGACTACTGAACGGAGCTGTCCTGATACAAGCTTTTGGTTGGATTGGAGATTTTCCTCCTGCCTTAATCCTTTGCTTGTTTTTGCCTTTGATGTGATAACTTTCGTTGCCGCTTGAGTCATAGGATCAAATTTTTGGACAACAACAGTTCCTTTGAGTATGTTTTTCCCCTCTAAATCGTAACCCGACATCGTAATAAGTCCTAATTTTTCGAGCGGCTTTTGCTGCACACATCCAGCACTAAGTATCATCATTATCAAACAAATGGTCAAAAGAATGAGTTTGCAATTATGAGTCCTCCACACTTGATTGTTTCCTCCCTTGGAACCATTTTTTCACCAATACTAGCACTGAAAGAAGGACTGGATAGCAAAAGGCAGTTAAAAAGCCAAGATGCGCAACAAAATCAGTTAATTCATTCATTTGATATCTTGCTTTAATAAAAAACGACCCACCCCATGCTAGGATGCCAATAATCCAAATCCCCTTTTTTTGCTTCCATTTAATGATCCGACTGAATCCCTTTGATGCAGCCCATAAATAACAGCACATGTTTGGTAGGATAATTAGCATCCAAAATGAAACAGCAATAAACTCAAAACGTTCGAGGTTTGGTAACCTAACAATTTTAAACATTGATAAAACTGGCCAGATCGTCCGAGCCAGCCCATTTTCGGCAAAGAATGTTATACATACCATAGTAATCGCTGTAAAAATAAACGTCGTAATTAAATTACCTATTTGTGAGTAGAGAAAAACCTTTTTTTTATCTTTCACATATGGATATAAGAACATGAGAAGTTCAAATCCCATGAGTGACAGCGATGTTTTATAGACACCATTTAAGATGTGCTTTATATCTGTATTCATGAGTGGCAGCAGATTTTTAGGGTCTGCATATTCCATCGGTACAATTAATATAAATGTCATCCACGTTGTCCCTACGACTGAAAGAAATGCCACTCCGACAACAATCCGGATGCCTCCATTGACGGCATAAATGGTTAGCAAAATCAATGCAAGTGAGATTTGCCATGTTGGTAAATCCGGAAAGATCCATACTTGAACAATTTCGATATAATTCATTAGGATAACAAAAAAGCTTATGCTCAAATAGGACATATAAAAAATGTTCAACGCATTTCCTATCCACTTTCCAAATACATCTACCTGAATTCCATATAAGTCGGCACTATCATATTTCTTCAACATGAGTACCATCATGGTTAAAACAAATGACGTAAATAATCCACCGAGAAAAACAGAGATCCATGAATCATGCTTTGCCGCTAAAAATACAATCCTAGGTAGTCCGATCACCCCAACTCCTGTTTGTGCAGCATTGATAAAAAACAGGACCAAGAATGCATTCACTAATAATCCTTCTTTTGGATGTAAATCTATTTTCATTCTGACCGCTCCTATTCATCTACATCCTTTTTTTCAACACCTTTTTGTTTTGGAAAAATCTTTTTGTCAATGGGACGATTCGTTACTGGTCTATGTGATAAATATTGATTCGGAAATTTAATAATACTGTAGCCTAAGTCCTTCCACCTAAAGGGATAGATTGGCATAAAGTAGGGTCTTCCAATTGAAGTTAGTCTTAAAAGATGAATCATAATAAAACAAAACGAGAACATTATCCCAATTCCTCCCCAAATACCTGCTAAAATGATAATTGGAAAACGGAGCATTCGAACAGCAGTGCCCATTAAATAGCTGGGCGAGGTGAAGGAACCAAGGGCGCTAAGTGCGATGATAATAATTAAGATATTACTGGTAAAGCCAGCTTGAACAGCCGCCTGACCAATAACAATACCGCCAACAATACCCATTGTTTGACCAACTTTAGTAGGCAGCCTTGCCCCAGCTTCTCTTAAAAGTTCAATCGTAAACTCTAAAAGAAGAGCCTCTATTACAGGGGGGAACGGAACATTGGCTCTAGATTGCCCGAGAGAAATGAGTAATGCAGATGGAATGACCTCATAATGATAGGTCAATACCGCCACATAGGCAGGAGTCAATAGGACCGATAGAAAAATAGAAATAATTCGCAGCATCCGCAAAAAAAGACCCATATTCCAGCGCATATACACATCCTCAGTTGATTCAAAGAAACTAAGGAAGGGGGTTGGACCATAAATGGCAGACGGGGACCGGTCCATTAATACGGCTACCCTCCCTCTCATTAAGGAAAGCGTAATCCGGTCAGGCAGTTCGGTAGACATGATTTGCGGGAAAATTGTCCAAGAATTATCCTCGATTAACTGCCCTAAAACCGTTGTATCTGGTATATAATCGTATTCTAAATCATTGATTCTTTGCCGAAAGGTACTGATATTATCCTCATCAGCAATGTCTTTAACATAAACCAGCTTTCCAGGCGTTTTCACTCTTTTTCCGATTACAATGTCTTCCATACATAACTTTGGATCCTTCAAATTACTCCTGATTATATTTAAATTTCCGATTAGTGATTCAGTAAACGAGATTTTGGGCCCATATACAAGCGACTCAGTTTCTGCCTTTTCAAGCGATCTTTCTACGGTTGTACCGACGTTGGCAAGAATCCCATACGGTTCACCGTCGATATAAATGTACGCCTTTCCTTCTATTAAAGAAGAAACAATTTCTTTAAGCTGATTGGCTGCAGAAATTTCGGCGATTGGTAAGATCTGAGCCAGACTTTCCGTTGTCCATTCGTCCAGTGTATTTTGCTGGATTGGTAACAGGATATATTCATCAAAGCTCGTCTTATCAATCAGGCTGCTTAAAAAGCAAACTAAAATTTTCTTCCCATTCTTTTTTAAGGTTCGAAAATTCAGGTCCATACAATCGCCTATTTCCGACTGTAAATCTGACTTAAGATCATCCACATTTAACCGATGCGGCTTCTTTTCCTCTGACTGTTTCGTATCTAACTTCCGCTTAAACATTGGCAACACCTTAACCATTCAATTTTTTTTATCTTTACCAAAATGTCTAATTTTAACCAAAAGAAAAACCTTTTGGGTGTCAGGTACCCTCATTGTTTCCAAAATGTGAATTTCGTGGTATTATGAATGAATATTCATTCATAAAATGGTTTGTTTAGACATGTTTATGGAAAAAACGTTATGAGGTGATTGTAATGAATCGAATTGGACCCATTATCATTCTAGAAGGAACAAACTACAGTAAGGTTCCCTATTCCCGCAGTCTCTTCATTGATTGTGCCGATAAGGTATTAATTGATAGCGGGGCGGATGCTAAAACCCTATTAAATGTGGATCGAGAGTATGGAGTAGAGTTAATCATGAATACGCACTATCATCCCGATCATACGCTCCACAACCATTTATTTACCGATGCCACCAAACTAATCAATCCGATTGAATTTGAGACAGCCCTTACGATTGAAGGGGTTGCACGTGAAAATGGTGTCTATCAGGAGTGGGGGCAACTAGGAGTGGAAAAGTGGAAAAATTCACTGCCGCAGGAATTAGCGAAAAATCTGGTAGAAATTTCGGGCACGTATGAATATGAAACAACCTATACATTTGGGGATGTGAAGGTAAACTTTTTACATACTCCTGGGCATACAAGCGGACTTTCCTGCCCATACTTTCCAGAATTAGGTGTTGTTTTTGTAGGAGATTATGACATGACATCGTTCGGACCCTGGTATAATGGGACAGATGGCAATATCGAGGATTTTATTGCTTCAGGCAAGCGCTTGCTTTCCCTTGATGCCGATACCTATATTACTGGACACCAAAAAGGTATATTTAATAAACAAGAATTTAAAATGGCCATGGATAAGTTCCTTGCGATTATTGACAGGCGCGATGAAACAATTGATCATTATATCCGACAAGGACTTACTTTTGAGGAACTAACAAAGATCGGTATCTTTTATCCGAAAAAAAGTTTAGAAAATAGTATCCTATTAACATGGGAACGAAGTGGTATTCGCAAACATTTACACAGGCTTGGGTACTCGGTGCCATTATCAACTAACGAACTAGTAAAAAACAAATAAAAGAATGGTGTCAGTTGAAATGGCACCATCCTTAATTTTTATTCAAAATAATACATTAATGCGATTGTACCAGGCCCGGTATGCGTACTAATCGTTGGACCTGTATATTCAATAGGTATATCGTTGTAGCCTGTTAAGTCTGTTATCGCAGCTTTTAGTTTTGAGGATAATTCGATGGCTTCGGCATGAACAATACCCGCACCAAGAATGGTTTTCCCTTTGACATCTTCCGCAAATTGCTTGGCCAAGTATTTAACCACTTGGGAATGACTGCGGACTTTCGCTACTGGGTTGTATTCCGCTCCTTCAAGTGAAGCAATCGGTTTGATATTTAATAACGAGCCAATAAAGGCCTTCCCTTTACCGATTCGGCCGCCTTTTACCATATTTTCTAGTGTATCAATCATAATATAAAGCTTGGTATGTTCACGTACTTTTTCAAGGTGGTTCAGAATTTCCTCCACACTCTTCCCCTGTTTCGCCATTTCTGCCGCTTCCCTCACTTGGAACTGGAGCGCTAATGAAATAAACATCGAGTCAATCACAGTCACTTTTGCCTTCGACATCTGGGCAGCACTTTCAGCTGAACGAACAGTCCCACTCATTTTTCCTGTCATGTGAATGGATAATACCTCATAACCTTCTTCACCAAGGCGGTCATATACTTCAAGAAAGGTTCCCGCTGAAGGCTGCGAGCTTTTCGGTAATTCTTCTGATTTCTTCATCATGTTTATATATTCTGCAACATCTATATTGACTCTATCTAAGTATGATTCTCCATTTATCGTTACGGACAATGGAACGACCACAATACCAAGCTTTTCAGCCACTTCTATCGGCATGTCCATTGTTGAATCGGTTACAATTTTAACTTTGCTCATAATAGTCACTTCCCTACCAGTACTGCTTTGTATTATACAGGTAACCTTTGGAGAAAGGAACAACATCCATCACTTTTCGGGTTTTATTAAACATAAAAGAGCATTGCAGGGAAGTCCCAGCGATGCTCTTGGCATTAAGCGTTATTCTTTAATTCTCCTACTTTAAACAATCGTTCATAGTCAGGCCATTTTATGACCTTTTTTAAGTAATCTTTAAAAGAGTAGCATTTTTTTAAGTTTTTCTCGTTGTAGAGCGACGTAACATACGTCTGTAAACGGAATTGGATCATAAATTTATAAGTGCTATCTTCCTCCAATACAGGAATTTCGATGATTTTAACCTTCTGTCCAATAACATTTTTGAACTCTAGGCTTTTGAATAACAAAATATCAATCCTCTTTTTCACCCGTTTGTGTATATTATACACCGAATGCGAATCGAATTGTGTCTTATTACACCTGTTTTCACAAAAAATATTTATAGTTTGTGGTAGTTATAGCACAAAAAAACAGGTCACTTGGATGGCCTGTTTTCTAATCAAAGGATTGATATTCATATGATTTAATTTTGGTATTTAATGTTGGGTTTTCTTGCAGATAACTGTTTTTTATAATGAATAAATGAGGTTTTGTTGCCTTACGGGCTTCAGCATCCTTGGAAGAAACACGAGTGAGGTCAAAATTACAGACAGGACAGATCCATCTATCAATATCGCTGCTGCTGAAAGAAGGTTGGTGGCATTTTGGGCAGAGTTTTTTGTACATAAAGGCAACTCCGTTCGTCTTTTTTTAGTGGAATTTTATTTTCTATTTCCAAATATTTATGTATCTTGTATTTACAATAGACCTTGATGTTTGAATTCACCTAATCAAGGTCCAGTTATACTTCATTCTGTAGTTTTCTCCGTCTTTTTTTAATATTGAATTGTAGAATTGAGCCTGATATTACTAGTACTGCTCCAGCTACTAAAATATTAAACATATTAGAACCGGTCTCCGGGAGTTTTGGACCATCAACTGGTAGAGCACCACCTAAGGTACCTTCGACATAAAATTTAAACTCGACTTCACATCCAAGTCCTTGGAACTCATTCCCGATTTCACTAGGTACAACCACTTTAAAGAATAATTGTTCTGAGTCGTTCTTTGCAATAAATCTTGGATTTAACTTTTTAAACTCCCTCATTTTACCTTCAAACAATACACTACTTTCGTCGGATATCGACAAAAAAAGTTCATTATAAAATTTTTCAGAACCTTTTTTTAAATTACTTGACAAAAGGTACTTAAAATCTTGTTCCCCATTATTTTGAATGGTTAATTTTTTTTCAGCCCAATCACCTGGTTTCAAATTAGTTAGGTCAAAAAATACCTTTTCTGGTGATGTTGCAATATTAATTTTAGCAGTATTGGTCCCCGCAAATATGTTTATTGATGTAAGGAAAAAAATTATTGAAATAACAAAAATATTAATAGTAATTTTTATTATTACTTTTTTCATCAAGAATTCCCCCCTAAGAGTAAATGAGGTGGCGTGACCACACCTCATATTATACTGTCTTCCCGATATCGTCTTTATTCCCCCTTGAGTCCAAATGAGAAATAGCTTTCCAAATCGTAAGGGCTGAATAAAGCAAAAGGAATAAACCAGGTATTATTAATAAAAATGCACCATTTTTTGAGTTTGTAAAGGAAATGAAATATCCTAAGTAGGGAATTGTAAACCCATTATATTCAGCTACAACATTTTGTGAGAGTACAGGATTGATATCCGGAGATTTATTATTATCACCCTTTGTTTTATAAATAACTTGCTCCTGGACTTTTGAGACTTCAATAATTCTATGAGTTATAATCTTTTTTTCGTCCAACTTAAAGGTAATCACATCTCCAGTTTTAAAGCGATTCATGTCTCCACCCGGTTTAACTGCAATGATAGATCCGGTTTTAATACCAGGTTCCATTGACCCTGAAAGGACAGTTTTAAGTTCATATCCAAAGATTTGTGGTTCTCCTCCAGAAGCTTTTGAACTTACTACTACAAACACCATCACAAGTAATACTAGAAATAATATAGTTGTAACAAAATTACTAATCCATTTTCTAAAAATTCTTAAACTCATCCCTAACACCCTCCTAAGCAGTTTGAAATATGGAATATTAAGACCCACAATCTGTAATACTATATTTTTGTAAGACTGAGGAAAAATAACCAATACTTATAAATAAAAAAATATATTATGTTACTCCTCTTCTGGAGTTTCTAGTAATGGATTATCTTTACCAACTTCCTGAGAAGTTTCTACATTCGTATCCCCGTCACTATCTTCTTTGGAAGGTTCTGCTATTGCTTCTCCTCTACTATCTTTTTTAGAAGGTTCTGCTATTGCTTTCCCTTCTCCATCTTTTTGATTAGTCTTTAAATCTTCTGAATCATTAAGAATGTTTTGGTTACATTTCACTTGAATTGTTCCACTCCACAGATCATGGCCATTGGAAAAGACATTATTGTTATCAGGAATTTGGAGAGTTTTAAACTGATAAATCCCTGATTTTGAAGCTATGTAACTTAATTTTGCTGTTTGATTTGCTTTTAACATATCTATTTTACCTTCAGCCTCTTTAACTCCTTCAACGGGGTTACCTGAACTGGTATAAAACACTTCATACTGAAGATTACCGGTCATATCACTCGTAGAGGAGTTTTTAATAATTGTAAAAATCTCAATTGGCTCGCAACTGTTAATTATTTGATTATTTATATTAAGAAAATCTAAAGATTCTGGATTCCAGATATCTTTTGTTTCTTCCCAGTAACCAGATTCCAAGACTATATTAGCTTTTTTATTAACATTTAGATAAGCTTCTGTATTAGTGTTAAGGTAGGACAGAGTACCGATTGAAATGTAAAATATTGCTGATAATTTTGCAAATAATATTAGATTCTTATTTTTCTTTTTGAATTTTACTAGTCGTGGGTATCGAATTTTAATCACACCCTTTACATGTTTCTAATCTTTCACGATAACAATAAAATTCATCCCTTTTTAGATTATAAAAAATATGTGGAAGGTATAAAAAAGGTGGGGACGTTTGCCCTCCACCTTTTTCCAAAATACTAGTTTGTTCTAACTTCACCATCAGTTTGAATTCCTTCAAATTGCCATGTTAAATTAAGTTTTTTACCTTGAAGATCATTTTGGTCTGGCTGACCAGAATCAACAAATCTAAATTGAACTTTAAATTTATCTGTTGAGTTTTCACTTGTACCAGCTTTTATACCATCTACCAAGTCCCAGACAACCTTATAATTTGGGTGTGAAGTGGAATTATTAATTTGTTCTAATCTACCATCAAATTCTTTAGCCAAGTTATCAGGGGTCATGGCTTTTAATTGTCTTAAAGATTTAGAAGCGACTACTTCATAATTTTTAGTTTCGCCTTCTTTTGGATCTCCTACGTTAACTAGAAAATCCACAACAATTGCATCTGCAAGTCTATCTTGAGTCGCAGGTGCGACACTATTACCAGCTAAATCACTAATTGAATAATCTGTATGAAGGAATACTTTTTTAATATCTAAGGTCCCTGTGTTTGTTAAAGTGAATTCCTTAGGCATTGTATCACCAGGTTTCAAATTGGTTAGTGGAACTGCAACAGTAGGATTTACAGCCATATTCAATGTCCCAGATGCAAAGCTACTTGTTTGTGTTGCAGTCGTGTTAAAGTATGCATATGTACCTCCACCAATAAGTGATAAACCTAGTGCAGCCGATGCTACTCCCAAACCTAATTTCTTTTTAATACCCATTACTTTTTCCTCCTCTTATTCCCTTTTTTGTTGTAAGTTCGTGTTGGTTTTTTTGTTCTATTTAACGAACCTATAAGATGAGTATATTCCAAAATAACGAACTTGAAAAACCTCAAATTTAGCTGTTTTTTCTTAATAAAGAACATTTTTGTAAATTTATCTCTTGTTTTCTCTTATTTTCTCTTTATTTCGTATTTTATAAAAAATGATTTGTTTTTTATAATGTACTAAATAAAATGTTTTGTTTGTTCTTTATTAGGAGATAAACATGGTGATAGCGAACTGGAAGAGAAATGGAAGAGGAATGAAGGATATTGATTAGACAGGCAATTGAGGATAGCTTGAAAAAGAAGACTTTCATGAAAGTTGTAATTATATAAATTTCCAGTCGTGGATGAAAGAACAGAAAAAGAGTTAAGAAATGGCCCCCATTCTCATTTGAATGGGGGCTATTTTCTTATTTATTTTACTATCATTCATTTTTTCTACTTGCTAATTTCCCATATCCATTGATTGATGATCATTGACATTCACAGACTTAAGGGAAAGGCTCTTCGTTAAACGGTCCTTCTGTCCCTCTTTAATAGCATCTGCATGGTCCTCCGAAATTGTTCCTGCTTTTACTTCTTCGTCTAATAATTGATTTTCATTATCCTTTAATTTTTGCAAAAACTCTGCTTTTGTTATCCCCTTTTCCTTTGCTATTTGTACTAATGTTTTCCCTTTGTTCATTTCTTCTATAATATTAATTGGAAGAACATTCAGGACGACCGCTGCCTCACTTACTACATTCAATTGAGGTAATCGACTTTTTCGAACAGTAGGTTCTGACGTTTTTGCCTTGTCATTTTTCCTTGGTGGTGCAAATTTGCTCATAGCTTCTTTTGCATTAATTGAAGGGGCTTTGGCATTACTTTTGGCTAGAGCTGGACTATTATGCCAAACCGCAGCTGATGCACCTAAAATCAACAGCAAAGCAACAAAAATAGAAACTGTGACTTTTTGGTATTTCATTCATGTACCTCCCTTGCAGATAATTGTTATATTAGATAAATCTTATACAGCAGGCTGCATAAATATTGCTATGAATGTTTGCAGCCCGCTAAATTCATTCAGTTCTAGACTTATGGTGTATTAACATTAGCTACACTTGACCAAGCGGAAGTACCGCTTTGGTTAACTGCGCGTACACGAATATAATAAGTCTTTCTTTTTGTAAAGCCTGTTCGTGTATATAGCGTTGATGTGCTACCGTTATTATAAGTAGAAACATTATTTGAAAATGTTGAACTAGTAGAAAACTGAATATCATAACTGCTAACGGTGCCAAGTGATGCGGTCCAACTTACTCTAATAGTATCAGTCGACTGTCCACCTGTTGCCGTCGCGATGATACCAGTTGGAGCAGAAGGTACATTTGGAATACTGATCGTAACAGTATTAGAATAAGTCGACGGTGTTGTTCCGTTTAGAGCATTAACCCGATAATAGTAACTTTTACCCGTTTCTACAGTTGAATCAGTATAGGTTAAAATGTTTTTACTACCATTTTTTGCTTTACTAGTACCAATGGCTGAGAAATTCACACCATCAGTCGATCGTTCCACTGTAAATCCTGTCTCATTCGATGAATTATCTGTCCAGGTCAATCCTATGCTTGGACCATCTAGCAGACTTGCTTTTAGATTGCTTGGTGCGGTTGGTGGTGTTTGAGTTGAAGCCTTAATGGTAACACTTGATGTATTAGAATAATCGGATTCAAGTGTTCCATTGACTGCTTTAACACGATAGGTATAGGTCGTTCCAGTGGTCAAGTTAGTATCAACGTAATTGACACTTCCTACATACTTTGACTGAGTCGGACTAGCAATAACTGTGAAGTTCGTACCGTCTGTGGAACGCTCAATAATAAATCCTGTCGCATTAGTAGCATTATCCGTCCAGGTTAGTTTCGCATTTTGACTTTCTTGTACAGTCGTTAATTTGCTAGGTGCAGCCGGAAGACCTGCTGCATTAACATTATTGGAAGGGGTTCCTCCGCTTAGATATGAGTTTGGATCAGTTAGATCCGCAGCTGTTGCAGCATTAAATGCATCTATCCGGTAGTTATAGGTTGTATATTGGTCTGCTGTATTATCTGTATAGCTTGTATTATTAGCCAATACTGAACCTATTTTAGTAAATGTTCCAACCGTCCCATTTATAACAGGGGCACGCATGATATTGTACCCGATTTCGCTGGAGGATTTACCCAGTGAATTAAGGTCATACTCACCATTGCTAACTGTAGCTGGAGTAGGGTCTGTCCATGTAAGATTTACCGCTCCTCCGTTAGTCCTTGTTAAACTTAATAGAGATGGACTTGGCTTAGTATTTACAAAATTAAAACTCATTGTCCGCATCATGTCATTTTCTTCATGACCTAACAGATGGCAATGCCATACATATTCCCAAGCAAAATTTGTCATTTTATTTGTGACCGTCACTGGATTTCCAGTCAGCGGGTCCACGTTCATAAACTGTCCTGTTGAACCTAATGGCATGGTTGGGTCCAATGGGCGAATACTATCAGGTACACCAAATGGTATTTTTGGTGAAACCGGTCTTAGAGCAACAATCGCATCCTCCAACGGATTCATCCTGACTGTATCTTTCCAGCCTAATTCGTTAGCATCTGGGAAACGAATTGAACCATCCCACCCAACACGGTTTACAATCTGGACATCAAAGAGATGGAAGTGCATGGCATGTGTATCGACCCCATTATGAGTAATCTTCCACAACTGTGTTCCATCCCCTGTTGGAGAACCAATCGGTGAAATAGAGTCTGTCAGGTTTTCAGTAGTAGGGTCTACGTAACCTAGCATAATGGTGGTTTGATTCTGGAAATTGGTATTTGGCATTTCCACTCCGAGTGTTGCATTCATTCGCCCATAATTTTGTTCAAATTCTTCGGCAATTGCCTTTGGTTTAAGATCCATCGTAACTGAAGTAGATGTTCCTGGTGGTGTAAACGTTTTTGAATTGTCTTGAATATTAACCCATTTCCGATTAGGATCATCTGGAAGATTTGGGAAGATAAGCTCCTTTTGGCCAGCAACAAATGCTTTTGGTATTTCAGCATTTAATTTTGCTATTGTGTCCTGAGTAGTGTCTGTTACATTTGGATCAGCTGCAACCTTAATTTGCATAATGGTTCGAGTATTCGGCCCATAACCTGGTTGAGTTGTTGGTGCACCGCCTGTATTTTCACCTGTTGCAGATTGGTCGGGATCACCTGTGTAATAGTCGTAGCGTGGGTCAAAAGCTGGGACTGGTGCGGGTGCATCATTATAAAGAATAAGGGTCTGGCCTGCATATTTGCTGAAGTCGACGACTACGTCCGCCCTTTCAGCTGGTCCCAATAATAGGGTTTTGTCTGAGACATTTAAAACCGTGATACTTCTTCTTCCATATTCATAATTTACTGGTTGGTTTTTGAGTACAGTAGCCTTTGGTAAAAAGCCGCTATCATTACCAATTTGAATCATTTCTGGACCTGATGATGCAGGATCAGGAACTCCTCCTGCCCTTCCATCTGATGGCCATTTCGACGGAAATCCCGTTGTTGTAACGGCAGGTACCATGTTTACTTCACCTGCATCTGCATCATGCAATGTACCATCTGCATTCCACATAGCCCCATTTGACTTTGCTTTATAAAACTGCAAATTCCACATCCTGTCATTTGAAGCATTTAAAATACGGAAACGATAGGCTATCGGATCAACGGTTAAGGTTGGATAAGCCGTTCCATTAATTACTGGAGTATCCATAAAGGCTTCTGGTGTAGTAGATATATTTGGTGTCCCTGGGTTCATCGGCGCCTGACCCGGTTGATCTGCAAGCGGATTGGTTACGGCACCATTTTTCAATCCTGTGTTTGGCGGCCAGAACCATGGACCATAATCCCAGCGTCCCATTGGGTTCGCGCCCTCTAAAACATAAGGATTCTGGTTTGGCATATATACATGGGGGAACCATAAATTACCTTGTCCTCCCCATTTAGTTGTATCCCAAGTAGGATCGGTAGCTTGCAATTGGGTATCTGTTGGAACAAAGGTTTTGTCTTCAATTACCAATGGAATTTCTTTATTTCCACTAGGGATAATACCTCTATCAATGAGATCTTGCTCCACCTTATCCCTAATTAAATATCCACCTGCTTCACCGGCATAAACATTTAAGCGAGTCAGACCATAGCTATGATCATGAAAAAACATTAGCCTTGCACTTTGCTGATTTGTATAAAAGAATGTCTGTGATCCATCCCCAGGATCTGGCATATCAGGAACATTTCTTACACTTACACCTTTTGGATAAGGTGTATCTTCTCCAGCTGGTGTAATCCATTGATGTGGGGTTCCATCGCTGATCCATGGAGTAATCCCACCATGAAGATGAAGGAGTGCGCGATTTTGCGTATACTTGTGCATTCCATCCGGTCCCATACCTGCTCCCATTAGACTTTCATCAACTGGAAGAAAGAGATCTCCGCCACTGCCTGTAGGCAATTTATTCGTAAATTTGATACGTACAGGGCGATCCTTTTGAGCCACTATGACTGGTCCCAAGTAATTTGGTACGCTTACTGAAGGATCTGTTGTGTTGGTTTGTTTGTAACCACGAAGTTTGGTTGGCTTTAGATCACTATGCATTTGCTGTGTATACTCTACCAATGAAATTTCATAATAATCCGAACCTGGATAGGTAGTCGTATCTGGAACAGCAACCGGCATATATTGCCCAAGATTATTCTCGTTTGCTTTACCTAACCCCGGTAAAGTATCAACAAATTTTCTAATACCTGTCCCAGCAATATGTTTCCCGTCTGAATCAAATTCCGGTAACTGACTATTGGCATAGTTAGGTGTCGTCCAATAATCTGGTG
Source organism: Neobacillus drentensis (assembly GCF_036962125.1). Taxonomy (GTDB): domain Bacteria; phylum Bacillota; class Bacilli; order Bacillales; family Cytobacillaceae; genus Neobacillus; species Neobacillus drentensis_B. The sequence goes on along the minus strand of NZ_JBALOA010000014.1, from coordinate 481,381 downwards.
TCCCTCCAGGTACACCCGTCGCAGCTATTGCTTTCGGTACTTTTGCTGTACTTTGCGCAAAGGGATAAGCAGTCAGGACTAACAAACCAGCAAGCATCCCCATTTTAATTTTCCTACCAGCTACTTTCACTTTTTTAAACTTATCCATACCACATCAGCATCTCTCCCTAATGTATTTTTATATTTTCTGATGAACCAAACATTAATTAATCCCTCAAGTTTTGTATGGTTCATCGTTATCCCCTCTTAATTATGGCGTCCTAGTAGTAATTTAAATAAAGTTATTTACTTGAAGCCCCATTCCGCTATTTCGCTTACCCCTTAAGAGTTATGTAACCTCTAAGCTTTTAAACGAACATCTTTGTTCTTATAAAGAAACCTTATGGCAACAGTATATTAGATTTATAAAAAATTATATAATATCAAAATTAGCCATTTTACCTCAAATATGAACCTTTATATCTATTATTCTATAATAATCTCAAGATATCTCATGATTTCTACTTTTTTCCAAAATGTCATGTGTATTTTGGAAGGATTTCATTTTCTAAATCCCTTTAATCCTTTTATTATCAACGTCAGCCGATAATAAAGATGTTTATAAAACCATTCTACATGTCATACGTAATTTTAGAATTACTATTTTATTAATATAATAAAGTTAGAAATAGCGTTTAATTGGACCATCCTGCTAAGGTTTTAAATCTAAAATAAAAATACCCCCATCCAGTTTTCCTGAATGAAGGTTTATTATCAGCATATTCTAGGGAACATCGTCCCAGATAATCTAGTAAGCAATCGTTTCGAACCCAGTGGTGTTTCTAATAATAACTGGCCTTTTTCTTTTCCAACAATCGAACCAATCTCCAGAGCATCCTTGCCTTCCGGAAATTCACGCAAGATATCTAACACCTTGTCTTTTTCCTGTTTGGCAACAATGATAATCGCTTTTCCTTCATTAGCAAGATAAAGAGGGTCGAAACCCAGGAGGTCACAAACCCCATGTACCTCTTCCCGAACCGGCAGATCGAGTTCGTTGATTTTCATTCTAACGTGAAAATCCTCGGCAATCTCAACAAGCGTGGTTGCCAGACCACCCCTGGTCGGATCTCGCATAATACGGACACCATTGGTATGCTCCAGCACTTCGGCAAGCATATGATTTAGCGAAGCACAATCACTGGTAATCGGTACAGTGATCCCCAACTCACCTCTTGCTGCAAGTACGGCAATTCCGTGATCGCCTATGGTACCTGACACCAAGATAGCATCCCCTTCTTCAAACTCGAGGCTGCAGCCTTTATTAGGTTCATAGATGCCAATTCCCGTTGTGTTGATATAGACCCCGTCGGCACTGCCGCGTTCGACTACTTTCGTGTCACCGGCAACAATGGATACCCCTGTTTTCTTGGCTTCGTTCGCCATATCAAACACAATCTTTTTTAAATCTGAAATGGGAAATCCCTCTTCAATCACAAAGCCACAGGTTAGGTAAACAGGTTTCGCCCCACTAACTGCCAAGTCATTAATCGTGCCTGCGACGGCTAACTTTCCTATCGATCCACCAGGGAAGAAAATCGGTTTGATGACAAACGAGTCGGTTGTAACGGCAATTTTACCACTAGGTATTTCAACAGAAGCGGCATCAAATAAGGCAGAATTCCCTTCTCCAAACGCTTCTATAAACACATCCTTGATTAAGCGGTGGCTTAGTTCTCCGCCATCGCCGTGTGCTAAGCTGATAAATTTCTCCATTAGAAACTCTCCCTCATGTATTGATAATAAGCTGCACAGCTGCCTTCTGCCGATACCATACATGGCCCAACTGGATTCATCGGGTGGCATGCCTTACCAAACAATGGACAATCCTCTGGAGAAATCAACCCGCGGATGACTTCCCCACAACGGCACTTCGTCTTCCGCGGCTCCCCGACTTCAACGGTAAATCGTTTCTTGGCGTTAAACTGGTCATATTCCGGTTTTAAATCTAATCCACTCTTTTGGATCACACCAATGCCGCGCCACGCCTCATCACACTCAAGTAAATATTTCTCCATCCATTGATGTATGACCTGGTTGCCTTTTTTACTGACGATGGCAGGGTGGTTATTAACAATCTCGGGTTGACCTGTTAACGCCAACTCTATTGATTTATAAATTCCCATCAATAATTCAGCTGTTTCAAAACCCGTAATCACACCGGAAATTTGATATTCATCCACTAAGTATTGATAGGAATCCTCACCTAACACAATCGATACGTGGCCTGGTAGAAGAAAGCCATCCAAATTCACTTCTCCTGCATCCAATAAATAGCGAAGAACAGGTTCAACTAACTTGGTCGTCATCCAAATCGAGAAATTGTTAATCCGGCGCTTTTCGGCTTCACCAACCATAAGCGTCAAGATTGGAATCGTCGTTTCAAAACCTACCCCCAGAAAAATTATTTCTTTATCTGGATTTTCTTCGGCGACTTTTACGGCATCAACCGGAGCATATAAAACTCGGATATCCTTCCCAGCAATCTTGGAATCTAGTAACGTCTTATTAGACCCTGGAACCTTCATCATATCGCCGAACGTACAGATAATCCGATTTTCACCCTCAGCGAGCGCAATCATTGCATCAATTGAGCGTTGATCTGTTACACAAACAGGACAGCCTGGTCCGGAAATGAGGTTGACATCGTTCTTTAGGCATTGCTTTACACCTGTTCGTGCTAGTGCCATTGTGTGCGAACCACAAACCTCCATTAGTGCCGGTTTTCGACCGAACTTTCGCTGAAATTCTTTCGCCTTTTCAATTACCGCTTCAACGAGAGGTTTACAAATATCCGGGTTATTAGACTGTTTCAGGATTTCGAGCATCGACTAATTTCCTCCATTCCTCCACACTCTGTCTGGCATATGTTTCATCGACGATACTCATTGCCTGACCAGCATGAACAATCACATAATCACCTAGCACTACTTCAGGTACGAAAATAGTTCCTACTGTTGTCTGAGATCCCATTACATCGACAACTGCACTGTATTCCATCTTTTTGACTACTTTTGCTGGCACTCCAACACACATTGGTTAGCACTCCTTTTGGCCGCGGCAACCGCTAATTGCCCATATGATAATCCCCCATCATTACAAGGGACCTGCTCAGGTACAAAAACATTAAACTGTCTGTTCTCTAATTCTGTTCTGACTCTTTTTCTTAAATAACGGTTATGAAAACTTCCACCGGATAACACAACATTCGTGTTCGCATGAGGGTTTCTCTCTTTTAATAACACCATTGACCCTACAATTGCCACTACAATGGTTTCATGAAAGCGGCCGCTAATCATTGCGATGTCTTCACCGGTTAAAACATCATTGCATATCTCTTTCATCATCTTGGAGAAATCTATTGTTATACCGTCCGTTTCTTGCAAATCAAATGGATAAGGCTGATAGATTACCTGATCATTAACGAGCTCGGCTAACTGAATTGCCGCTTCCCCGTCATAGGTGGACACTCTAGTTATCCCACAGATCGCACTAACCGCATCAAACAGCCGGCCGCATGTCCCGGCATAGACAGTATTAAGATTTTTCTCGATCATTTTTTCTAACATCTCAATTTCTGCGGATTTATCTGTAAAAATCGCTTTTGCCAGCACTACCCCCGCATCACCATGGTAGCCAATCAACATTGCCACAGCATTTCGCCAAGGCTCACGGATACATTTTTCACTTCCAGGAAGAGGAGTATAGTGTAAATGGGCCATTCTTTCGAATCCTGCCGCGTCTCCAGAGAAGATTTCAAATCCCCAAATCTTCCCGTCCAGACCATAACCAGTTCCATCTAAAATAATCCCATAGGTCAGGCCAGACAGGTGATGCTCATCGATGCAGGCGGCCATATGGGCATGGTGATGTTGGACTTCAATGACCTCAGTAAATAGATATTCTTTAGCCATCCTCTGAACTTGATAGCCTGGGTGGGCATCAATCACTGCGGTTTTCATTGGTGTATCAATCCATTTCAACAGGTGTTTTAATTCATACTGATAATGGTCAATCGTTTCAATATTTTCTAAATCACCAATATGAGGACCGACAAATATTTGTTCATTTCTTCCAATCGTAAATGTGGTTTTTTGCTGTCCTCCGAATGCCACGATGCCAGTTACATCATTATTAGTTGTAAACGGATCGGGAACATAGCCTCTGGATCTTCTCAAAAAATCCACATTTCCATCATTTAGCTGCACAACCGAATCATCAACTGGGTGAAGAATCGCGCGGTTATGAATTAAATAATAATCGGCAATGCCATCTAGGTATTGAAAGGCTTCTTCGTCCTTGAAGACAATCGGCAGCCCGGAAGGATTTGCACTGGTCATCACCAAGCATGAAAGCTCTGGATCAGCCAATAGTAAATGGTGATGCGGCGTGTATGGAAGCATCACTCCAATTGTTCTCATTCTAGGAGCCACACTGGCGGCTAATTCAAAACCATCCCTTTTCTTCAAAACAACAATTGGTGATTCCGGGCTCTGCAAAAGATCACGTTCTGCTACATTAAACTCCGACAGCTTTTCTACTTCTGTCATTGATGCTGCCATGACAGCAAGCGGCCTTAGTGGACGGTTTTTCCGTCTTCGCAATTCGGCAACTGCTTGCTCATTTCGGGCATCACAGCACAAGTGGTATCCACCCAAACCCTTAATAGCAACTACTTTCCCCTCTTTTAATAGCCTGATTGTTTCCTTGATTGGATTCTCTGAATCGATTTCTTCTCCCAGATTTCCCAGCAACTTCAGCTGTGGTCCACATTTGGGACATGCAATCGGCTGGGCATGATGACGCCGATTAGTCGGATCTTCGTATTCCCGCCGGCAATCGTCACACATCGGAAATTCCACCATTGAAGTGTACGGCCGATCATATGGCAATGCTTCGATAATTGTATAGCGCGGTCCGCATTGGGTACAATTAATGAACGGATATTGATAGCGAAAATCGTTCGGATCATTCATTTCCCGCAGGCAGTCCTCACAAACTGCCGAATCGATTGGAATGACAAGCATGGAGGTTCCGCTTCGTTCGCTCGCAATAATCGTAAATCCTGCCCTGTTTTCGATTACCGACTCTTCCACTAGTATTTCATTTATTTTTGAAAGCCGTGGCGCACGAATTTTTAAGTCTGATAGAAACATCTGAATCCTCTCAGACTCTCCTTCGAGATGGATTTTAACCCCGTCCATATTATTTTGGACCGTTCCGTTCAGTTGATAGGTAGCAGCCAGTTGAAAGACAAACGGACGAAAGCCAACACCTTGTACCCTGCCCCTAACAGCAATCTTTACTGCCGCACGCATCGTGCATATGCTCCTTCAATCCAGGAAAACCATTCATGCAGTCCTTCCTGTGTTCTTGCGGAAAGCGGTAATAGTGTGGACTGGGGATTAATTTCCGATAGATCCCTTCGCGCTTCTTCGACACTAAAATCAAGGTAGGGAAGTAGATCGATTTTATTCAACAGGACGAGTTCCGTTCGCATAAACATTTGTGGATACTTGGGAATCTTGTCGTTTCCTTCCGGAACACTGAGAACCGCTACCTTATGATTCTGTCCAAGGTCATAGCCTGATGGGCAAACTAAATTCCCCACATTTTCAATAAACAAAAGATCAATTTCATCTAAGTCAAATTCCCCTAAGCTTGCTGCTATCATTCTCGCATCTAGATGGCAGCCGCCATGGGTGTTAATCTGAACGGCCCTCGCACCCATTGCTCGAATCCGGTCCGCATCTCGTTCAGTTGCTAAGTCACCTTCGATCACGGCGATTCGATATTTGCCTGCTAACTCCCTGACTGTTTCTTCTAGTAACGTGGTCTTCCCTGCTCCTGGAGAACTCATTAAATTAATGACCAAAGTATTTGTACTTGTAAAGAGTTCCCGATTGAAATCTGCGGCCTTGTTGTTATTCGTTAATACGTCTGTTCTTAAAGTTACCTTCATTTTTCAAAACTCCCTTCGTATGACAAAACCTGAAATGTTTCTCCTGTTAATACCTTTCCTGAGGGGACGTTACAGTTTGGACATAAGGCAATTTTCTGATCAGGCTTGTATGTCTCCCCACACAACACACATTCTGCGATTGCTTCCTCAAGCTGAATGATGAGCGCTGCTTTATTTGTAAAAAGCTGTGGATTTTGCTCACGAAAGATTTCAAAGGCCATTCTCAGCGCGTCAGGCATCGCATTTGCGATTTCGCCGACGATTAATTCTACTTTTTCAATTTTATTTAAACCTTTTGCTGCTGCATCCTCATGAACCAGTTGAAGGATATCCCCCATTAGCGCCATTTCATGCATGCTGTTCACCCAGTTTCTTTTGCTTCTGAAAACCAATATATACGGTATTTTCTTTAGACTTAAGCGGGTAAGTTTCAAGCAGTAATTCCCCTGTTTGTGTCTTAAAATTGAATTCTTTTTGACAATTTAAACATTTCCCACTTGAATATAGTGTTGTAACAATAATAATAGTCGAACATACAGGACACACTCCGTTCATTGCCTGCATGTTCGTTCCATTTCGTACAACTATTATTGGCTTTCCAGCGATAAATTTCATTTCAAGATCGTGATTGCCATCCTGCTCTTTTTCTAAGGGCAGCCAGGTAATCCCAAGGGCACGGTCGGCGGCAGCTTCAACCTTTTCGAAATCCTCATGGATAAAAGGCTCATAAACTGACTTAACGGTCTGGAATAAACTGCCCGCCATTTCCTTTAGAAAATCGCCCCGTTTCATGATGCTTCTCTCCATCGCTTCACTTGCTCAATCACGGTGTTCGCTAATTCACCAAGTTTTTTCTGGTTCGTATCGGTTAACTCGATCCCCATTTGCAGGGAGGTTGGCTGCATCCCAAACATCACAATTTGTTTTGGGTAACGTTCCCTCATCTTAGCTGCAAGCAACACTTCTTGGAAGCCGAGCTGATGAATCGACATTTTAATCCCAAAATAAGCAGGGATTTCATCACCCACTAACGTAATGATAGTGCCTGGTTCCTTTCCCGCATTAATGGCATCGATGATAATTAAGTTTTCGGCATCTTCCACGGGTCCTAGTAATTTCATCCCATCGGTTAAGCCTTCAATTATTTCAATATTCTCATAGCCTTTTAAGGCCTCTTCCAACAATGGTAAAAGGTGAATGCCAACACCCTCATCAGAGAAGAGGGTGTTGCCAATTCCTAAAATAGTAATCTTTCGGTCTATTTGTCTATTCATTGTTTTTCTCACCTACAGATTTTCTCGTCGTTGTTTTATAGCCAGAAAACATGGATGAGATGGAGCCATTTCGTTCCAAATAGTCATCACGGAAGGCCATGTATACATGAATAAGAGTAAATAACATGAAGCCCCATGCCGCTAGATGATGCCAGGAGCGAAGCGTATAACTGTCCCCTCCAAATAGGTAAGGCACCCAAACAAATAGTTTTGCCCAAAACGCTTCTTGCTGTGGCTCAAAGTACATATAGAAACCAGTCAACATAACAATCCAGGAGCCCAGCCCAATAAAAATCCAGTAGCTTAACTGCGCTAACGGGTTATGTCCTACATAATGTGGTTTTTTATTTTTCAAAAATAAATAAAACTTGACGGTTTCAAAAACTTCTTTCCAAAAAAGCCATCTTAATGGATTGGAAGTGGCAAATTTATTTCCTTTCCATACCCAATATAAACGGAAGATAAGATTCAGCGTGAAAAGAAAGGCAGCAAAAAAGTGAATATATCTCATCCAGCCCATTAGATTCGAATAATAGGCTTCATCTGGAATGATTGCTGCTGAAAATGGTTTCCCAATATACAAACCGGTCCCCATTAACAGGATAATTGCAAACATGTTTAACCAGTGAAAAATCCTTACAGGCAGTTCCCAAACGTAAACTCTAACTTCATTCTTAACGGGTTTATAATGAATTTCCCTCTCAGTGTGAAAGGAATTTTCACTGTTAATATCCGGTGTACCTGGGAAAGGACCCGGTGGTTGAGTCGGTAATTCTGGCGCACCCATCTGTCTTCCTCCTAACCTAAACGAATTTCAGTCGTCGTATTCGTTTCCAAATCTGTTAAGTGAACGGCACATGCAAGACATGGGTCAAACGAATGGATAATCCGCATAATTTCAAGCGGTTGCTCCTTATTTAACATTGGTGTCCCTTTCAATGCCGCTTCGTAAGCACCAATATTATTTTTATGATCACGCGGTGAGGCATTCCAGGTTGACGGAACAACCGCTTGGTAGTTATGGGTTTTTCCATCTTTGATATCAATCCAATGTCCAAGGGCTCCGCGTGGCGCTTCCATCCAGCCCACCCCTTTAGCACGTGCTGGCCATGTACTCGGGTCCCATTTAGAGCGGTCGAAGGTCGTTTGGTTGCCGCTCTTGACATTTTTCAGAAGTTCATCCATATCATTGCGTAACCATCCAGAAATCAACACGGTTTCAAGTCCACGAGCAACCGTTCTTCCCAGTGCTGATTGGAGTGCTGAGATTGGCAATCCAAGCTTTTTCAAGGTTTCATCTACAATGTTTACAATCTCTTCTTTTCCGGCCGCATACCCGACAATCATCCTCGCAAGCGGTCCTGTTTCCATCGGATGCTCTTTCCAGCGCGGAGCTTTCAGCCAGCTATACTCTTTATCCGTATCCAGTTGCTTAAACGGTGCTTTTGGACCCGTGTAGTTAAAGGTAGTCTCCCCTTCAAATGGATGTTTCCCTTTACCGCCCTTGTCGCCGTCATAGGTATACCAGGAATGATCAATAAACTCCTGAACATGCTCTGGGTCTTTCAAGTCTACATCTAACACTTCTTTTAAATTACCGTTTAAGACAATTCCTCTTGGCATTCGATATAGTTTTGTATCATAGAGGTCTCCAGTTGAGAAATCTCCATAGCACAGGTAATTATTAAGGCCGCCGCCATAAGTCCAATCCTTATAATATGAACCTATTGCAAGTAGATCTGGAATATAAACCTGATTAACAAACTCTTTCGCTTGATCGATGAGCTGTGATACATGCATTAACCGTTCGGCATGGATACCGTTATCACTGTCAATATCTAATGGTGTGGCCATTCCGCCAACCACATAATGCGGATGAGGGTTTTTGCCTCCAAAAATAGTGTGGATTTTAACAATTTCCTTTTGCCAATCTAATGCTTCTAGGTAATGTGCAACGGCTAATAAATTTACTTCAGGTGGCAGCTTATAGGCTTTATGACCCCAATAGCCATTTGCAAAAATGCCTAGCTGCCCACTTTGCACTAATTTCTTCACTTTGTTTTGTACATCCGTGAAGTAACCAGGCGATGATTTTGGCCAGCTTGAAATAGATTGGGCAATCCGAGATGTTTCTGCTGGATTGGCACTAATCGCACTAACGACATCGACCCAGTCTAAAGCATGCAGATGATAGAAATGGACGATATGATCATGAACAAACAGGGCTTCGTTCATAATGTCACGAATTAAATGGGCATTTCGTGGTATTTTTATCTTTAATGCATCTTCAACCGAACGGATCGATGCAAGCGCATGGACCGTGGTACAGACGCCGCAAATCCTTTGTACATAAGCCCAAACATCACGCGGGTCACGGTCTCTTACGATTAATTCAAGTCCACGGACGGCAGTCCCTGAACTAAACGCATCTTTAATGACGCCTTTTTCATCTATATCTACTTCTACCCGAAGGTGACCTTCAATTCTCGTGATTGGATCTACAACTATGCGTTCACTCATTATTCTTCACCCCGTTTGTCGTCTATCTTTCTCTTGATAACCGTCCCTGCTGCATGAACGGCAATACCAGCAGATGTCAAGCCAATGGCAGCTAAGCCAACAGCATCTGGATTGATGGTGGTTTGTGTTCCAGGAATTTTGGCTCTTCTTGTATAGAGCGGACCATTGTCCCAGAAGTCTTTTTCTGAACAGCCAATGCATGGATTTCCAGATTGAATCGGGTAACTCACCCCGCCATTCCAGCGCATCTCTGCACAAGAATTGTAGGTTGTCGGACCTTTACAGCCGACTTTATATAAACAATAGCCTTGTTTGGCACCTTCATCATCAAAAGATTCCACAAAAAGTCCTGCATCAAAATAGGCACGACGATTGCATTTATCATGTATTCGGTGGCGGTAAAAAGCCTTCGGACGGCCAAATTGATCTAGTTCAGGTAATTTCCCAAAAGTAATAATGTGAGCGATGACGCCTGTCATTACTTCCGAAATAGGCGGACACCCTGGAACTAGGATGGTTGGTGTATCTTTTACAAAACTGGTTATCGGCTTTGCTCCCGTTGGATTTGGATGTGCTGCGGCAATACCACCCCATGATGAGCAGGATCCATAAGCAATTATCGCTTTGGCACCTGCAGCCATTTCCAAGAAGGTTTCTTTCGCCGATTGCCCTGCAACTGATAGGAACGAATCATCTTCCGGAATACTTCCTTCCACTGCAAGGACATATTCACCTTTATAATCCTTTAATACTTGCTTCATGGAAGCTTCCACCTGATGCCCAGATGCCGCCGCCAATACTTCTGAATACTCGAGTGAAATCATTTCTAGTAAAACGCTTTCAGTTTTTGGCTGCGAGGATCGAATAAATGATTCCGAGCATCCTGTACAATCTTGAAATTGAAGCCATACCACAGGAACCCTTGTTTTTGTTTCCATCGCTTTTACAACTTGATCTGACTGGGTGAACTCTAGCCCGAGAGTGGCTGCTAAGGCAGTACACATTTTCAGGAAGTCACGCCGGCTAAATCCATGATCGATCGCGGCTTCATATACTGTTTTCTGTCTCTTCATCCGCTTTCCCCTCCACATATCATGAAAATAAGAAAATAATGTTATTACATGAAAATTGTAGTCTAGTGATAGGTATTTCGTCATGAATATTCAAAAAAGTACACAAACTATCCTTAACTACATTTTTACAATAAAATTAATTTTTAAGTTGAAAATATTAATAACCAACGCAAAAAAAGACCTCAAGAGATTAACTCTTAAGATCTTTGTGGCTAATTTAGGCTTCCATTATCTCTTCTTCCTTGTCTTCGTCCTGCTGCTTTTTCAAGCGTTTGCGGTAAACAAATTTCGATAAATTAATACTAATTTCGTACAGAAGTAAGAGTGGGACGGTTACGACAAAATCAGACATAAAATCTGGAGGTGTGATTACAACCGCAATAATAATTAAAACGAAATAAGCATATTTACGAATTTTTGATAGGACAAACGGATTGATAATTCCTAGAGACGTTAAAAACATGACTACAACTGGGAGTTCAAACAATACCCCGAATGGCAGGGTCATGTTTAAGATAAAGCTAAAATATCTTTCAGCTGTAAAGTTTGTGACAAACATATCTTTACCGATGTTGACTAAGAAGTCTAACACCATCGGGAAAATAATAAAATATCCAAAAGCAAGACCAATAATAAATAAGAAAAATAAGGCTGGAACATATGAAAGAGTAATTTTTCTTTCAACCGGTCTCAAGGCCGGTCTGACAAACAGCCAAATTTGTAATGCGAGAACCGGTATCGTTCCTGCAACGGCAACCACTGTGGCCAGCATAAAATAAATCCACATAATATCACTTGGTCCAAGAACCAGTAGTTTGGTATTTCCAACAAACCATTTATAGATATCATCGACGTAAATAAAACCAACAATAAAAAAAACTACAAATGCAAGTGCAGAAATAATAATCCGTTTACGTAGTTCCTCTAAATGATCCACTAAATTTAATTCTTTATCATTCATGTACTTCCCCTGCCAATTTCAAAAGGTTTAAGATGAGCACGTGTATGTCGCCCTCAAAAAATAAATTCCTTTTAACTCTAAAAGAAATGCTATTAGGTAATCAAGTTGAACATGTTTTCACGTGTTCTAATAGGTTAAACCTGAAGAAGAAAAGGTGTAAGACACTAGATCTCACACCTTATTTAGTCAAGTTTTTCTTTTCCTCATCAATGTCTTTCATAACATCATCTGTGAGTTCACGTGTAGATTTTTTAAATTCCTTTAATGTTTGTCCAAAGGCACGGCCGATTTCTGGAAGTTTCTTTGGTCCAAAAATGATTAATGCAAGTGTTAAAATCAAAATCAATCCTGGAACTCCAATATTAGAAAACATGGATTTACATCCCCTTTAATTGTTGTTTTATTGCTACTATGATTATATTACCAAAAACCTATTTTAGGAATTGTATGCTTAATAATTCATAGTAATTTCACAATATCTAGTAAAAAATACATAATAGTGATATTTAGCATTTCTTATCACATTATAAAGGACTATTGCCAATTTAACAATTACTACTATTTAAGTCAATGAATAAAATATTTGTGGAATTTTTAAAATATTTTGACAACTAGTTAGAATTTGAATATAATTTGATCATTAGTAACATATATTTTTGCATATGAAAGACAATAACGTTAGGATGTGATGATAATGGAATTTTCACTTTGCAGTTTTGATGGAGCTCTTCCTGTAGAGGTCACAATTGATGACGATAACGGAAGATACACTATTCGCAAAAGCGACCGGAGTGGTGAATATTTTAATAACCCGCTTGAACTTATTGCCTGGATAAGAGCCCATTTCAATGAGGATGAATTTTGCCATCCCCAGGAGTTCAGGGGGATGCTGACAAAATTATCTGAGTACGAATTAAATGGATCCTATTTCTAATCCTAAACTAGAAAGAAGCACCAGCGATTCGCTGATGCTTCTTTTTATGTGCGGACCTCATATTATTTTTTTTCATATAGCCTAAATTCATAATCATACGGATTTTTATCATCCTGTATTCCTTTTTCATTAGAAACTAATTTCCATTCGCTAGGATCAAATTCCGGAAAGAATGTGTCTCCTGCAAATTCGTCATGAATTAGTGTTATGTAAAGCCGGTCCGCATGCGGAAATGTCTCTTTGAAAATTTCCGCACCACCAATCACAAAGATTTCATCACTTTGCTCTTGGCTATAGTTTACAAAATCCTCAACAGTGTAAAAAACTGTACAATCCTCACTCAGGTAATCAGGCTGTCGAGTAATAACAATATTCTCTCTACCAGGCAGCACACGTCCAATCGATTCATGCGTTTTTCTTCCCATCGCAATTGGGTGGCCCATTGTTACCCTTTTAAAAAATTTTAAATCCTCCGGTAAATGCCATGGGAGTTGATTATCTTTCCCGATTACTCTATTTTTGTCCATTGCGACAATAAAGGAAATCATATACTGACCGCTCCTTTTATATGTGGATGTGGGTCATATCCTTCCAATGTAAAGTCTTCATACTCAAACGAGTAGATATCTTTGACATGTGGATTAATTTTGAGGGTCGGTAAGGGACGAGGTTCTCTCCCCATTTGCAAGTTTACTTGCTCTAGATGGTTTCGATAAATATGCACATCACCAAATGTATGAATAAATTCACCGGGTTCAAGGTCACAAACCTGAGCAATCATCATAGTCAAGAGCGCGTAGGATGCGATGTTAAACGGAACACCAAGAAATACATCGGCCGAGCGCTGATAAAGTTGACAGGACAGTTTATTGTCTGCCACATAAAATTGAAACATGCAGTGGCAAGGAGGCAGAGCCATATTGTCAATTTCCGCCACGTTCCATGCATTTACAAGCAGCCGTCTTGAATTTGGATTTGTATTAATCTGGTGGATAAGCTCGGTAATCTGATCAACAGTTTTACCGTCGGCACCTGTCCAAGAACGCCATTGGTGACCATATACAGGACCTAATTCTCCATTTTCGTCGGCCCATTCATTCCAAATGCGAACACCATTTTCCTGTAAATAACGGACATTGGTATCACCGTTTAAAAACCAGAGCAGTTCATAGATAATTGATTTCAAATGGAGCTTTTTTGTCGTCATGAGTGGAAATCCTTCCGCCAAATTAAACCTCATTTGATACCCGAAGGTGCTGATTGTTCCAGTACCCGTCCGGTCACCCTTTACGTTCCCATTTTCAAGTACATGTTTACATAATTCTAAGTATTGTTTCACCGTGGACACTCCCTTATCTGCACATATTTATCTATTTTAACAATCAAAGACCCTTTAAGGAAGTGTTAGCTGTCAACTAATTTACGCATCGTCTATTCCACTTATCATTTCATAGATTAATAGACGAAAAGAATATGCTTCAACCAGAGTTTATAATTGAATAGTTGGTAATAAAGAGGAAAAGCTGCCGTTTTGAAAACGACAGCTTTTCAATACATTTAAACTTCTAAACCATAGTTACGGCACAGAGCTGCTAATCCCCCTGCAAATCCGCTGCCGATTGCGTTAAATTTCCAATCGCCATTGTGGCGATAAAGTTCACAAAACACAACCGCGGTTTCTACTGAAAAGTCCTCACCAAGATCAAAGCGTAAAATCTCATTATCCGTTTCCTCGTTAACTAGACGAACAAAGGCATTCGAGACTTGACCGAAATTCTGATATCTTGCTTCAGCTTCATGTATAGTTACTGTAATCGCAATTCGATGAATATGGGCAGGAACTTTACTGAAATCAATCTTGATTTGCTCATCGTCTCCGTCACCTTCACCCGTTCGATTATCGCCTGTATGTTCAACAGAACCGGAGGGGTCAACTAGATTATTGTAAAAAATAAAATCTAAATCATTAATGACTCTGCCATTTGCGTCAGCTAAAAAAGCTGATGCATCTAGGTCGAAGTCGTTTCCGCCATGATAATGATTCGTATCCCAACCGAGACCAACAATTACTTTTGTTAACCCTGGGTTTGTTTTGGTTAAATCAATTCTTTGACCCTTTGCTAAGTTAATACCCAAGTGGATCACCTCTATATAAGCTAAAATTCTACCTAACTAAATGAACGAACTACTTCACTAAGGCTGGCCGCATTTGTACCGCTGCCAATCGCCGCAAACTTCCATTCATTCCCGTGACGATAAATTTCTCCTGTTACAAGGCATGTTTGCCCGCTGTAGTTGTCTGATAGGTTATAGTGAAGTAATTCTTGGTTATTTCCAGGATTAACAATCCTGATAAACGCATTTTTAATCATACCAAAATGCTGCTTTCTCTTCACACAATCATAGATATTAACTACGAATACAAGCTTTTGGATATGTGCGGGAACACGATTCAAATCTACCATCACCTGTTCGTCATCACCGTCACCATCACCTGTTAGATTATCTCCAGAGTGCTGTATACTGCCGTCATTACTTCTTAAGTTTCCAAAGTAAACAACATCCTTGTTGTTTTGAAGCTTGTCGTTTGCACCAAGCATGATAACAGAGGCATCACAGTCAATATTTGCACCACCGCCGCCGCCAAATAAACCACCGAATAAACCGCCGCCACTACTTTGAACAGGATCCCAGCCTAATCCTACCATGATTTTTGATAAGCCAGGATTACCTTTCGTTAAATCAACTCGTTGACCTTTTTGTAAATTAATCGCCATTTGATTCACACCCCAGTTTGAAATTTTGTATACCAATAATTATTTTTCCTACGATTGTTTCAGTTTTTTAAAGTTATCCTGCAGTTGTTCCAGACGTTTAGTACCTTCCATCCGGAGCCGTTTATTTTCTTCTTCAATAGACTTTGTTTCCTGCATGCCTTTGATAATAATGTTCCAGGATTCTTCAATGGTCTCAATTTTAATACTCGGACCGCCTGCCAGTCTGGCAATGTCAGTGCTTTGCTGCGAGATGTTTTGGGCATTCTTTAGAAGCATTTCGTTTGTTCTGCGGTCTAGTTCACTCATTGAATCAGCAACTAACTTTTGCCTTTTGGCGGCCATCGCTTGAATTAATCCATTTTTAAAAATTGGAATGGTCGTCACAAAGGCAGAATTGATTTTGCCAATCAATTTCGTATTTCCTCTTTGCAAAAGACGAATTTGTGGTGCAGTCTGAAGGGAGACCATCTTCGCCATTTCTAAGTCATAAATCCGAGTCTCCAATAATTCAATCGCATTTTTCAGTGTATCCAATTGCATGGAAGCCAGTTGGTCCCCAGCGGCACTCCGAGCTTCCAGCTTTGGAAGTTGATTATTTTTCAAATCCTCAACTTTCAATTCTCCCGCTACAATATATTTTTCAAGTGTTAAATAATATTGATAGTTTTGCTCATACATTTGTTCAAGCATATTGGTCGAATCAACCATTTCATGCTGATATTTTGATATTTCTATGTATACCTTGTCGATTTCGGCGCCCATCGTTTGGTATTTGCCAAACAGCTTTTCAACCATCTTTTCGCCCTTTTTAAAAAGTTTACCGAGAATCCCGCCTGAGGTCTTTTGAAAGTCCTTCGCATCGAATTTATCCATAATGCGCCCCAGTTGTTTTAATAGTTCACCTGAATCCTCCACTTTTGTGGTACGCATATTATTTAAGATTTGGTCTGAAAAGCGGGAAATATGTACCGCAGGTTCCTTACCATATTCTAAAACTTGGATTTGATCTCGCTCATCGATTGAGCGGGCTAAATTTTGAATCTCTGGTTCTTTTCGAAGCGCTAGTTTAATATCAGAGATTTTTGTTTCTGTCAGGGTATCGTCTGCACCTGCATGCGTTAAGCTACTTGATGGATTGGGTGTAAGAGTCACTTATTAATCTCCCCTTAAATTTTTTAAGATTCCTTGAAAAAGTCCTTTTTTAAAAATAGAGGGTTCTTTAAATTCTAAATCGAAAACGACGTCTTCAAGCCAGTGCTTATCAAATAAACGTTCATCAAGAAAGTTTTCAATATCATTATGTCCAGGTGGATTATAGAGAATGATATCAATCCCAAATTGATTCAGTAATAAAAGCAGGGCTGCATCCGACCTCGAAATCATACCAGCGATCTCATTATTGAAAATGATTAATTTCGGCACATGCTGGGAGTAGTCAAACCTCTCCAGCAATTGTATGATTGGTTTTGGCATAAACAAGGCTTGAGTAAATAAATACAGTCTTACATCCTCGATACTTTCCTTCATCAACGTCTTTAACCCAGGTTTTTCACATATTCTTCTTACCGCATGAGCAATACCTTTTTGTAACCCTGATGCTAAAAAAGAATAGGGCCAGTAATGTGACTTCATCATGATTTCTGGGTTAATCAACCCGTCTTTCCCTATTGCATTTCGGTAATGAAAGCGAAAATCACTTGTACTTGACATCGTAAATGGCAAACGGCGAATCAGTAAACTATGTTCTAATTCACTGAGGGCTTGCAGACGGTCCCAATATTCTTTGCGATTTTTACTGACGCCTGAAACTTTTGCAAAGATTGAAGGGATTTTGACTTCCCCGTTCCCAACCTCAAAATCAGGCCGAATCATCGCCATCTCTTTCCCAAGGATAAAAAGTTCGTCATAGGTTGTCTTTAAAGTGATGGAGGACGGAGTGTATTCCCTCAATTGCCAAGGTTTGTATAGGCCAGAACCTTCTTGGTTTAGAATGGTTTCGATTTCTTTTGAAGCTCGGTAAGCAACCGTTGCTTTACGTGACCGCAACGCCTGAGGAAATGGTTCTGCTTTCATTCGATTAGGAAATTCATGCAAGAATACAGGTTCATCAAACATCCCGTCTAAAATATCTTTACCTTCCGGATGGAAAATGACGATGTCACATCCAAGCTTCAATAAATAAAATAAAAAATATTGGTGACTTTTCTTAAAATCTCCGTACCATAAAAATTTTGGCATCTCTTTTTGTGGATCTGTATGCTCTAGCAATGGCTCTAAATGATTGATAGTCCACTTAACAATGTCAACAAGGACCCGCCTTAGGTCATGATTTCCCAGCCCATCTTTTTCCTTATTGGCAAACAACTCCAGTGTTTTAATCATGGCTTCGCGGAGCTTACGATGGATAACGGGCACCTTTGATTTCAACAATAGCTGTTCTCCGTCAAGAAAAGCTGTAAACCGATTGATGGACAGCTTTTGTTCACGATTAATATTGATTATTTTTTGAATGGATTGAAAGTGATGGTTGTTTATCCGTTTATCAAGCGAATCCTCACTTAATAATTGAAGGTTCCATTCCGAATTATTAACATAATCAAACAGCTGGTTATAATAATGGTCTTGATCGATTGGTATCCCAAGAAATTTCCCAATTACTTGCCCGATATGAATGACTCCATTTTCTAATGAATAATTTGGCCGTTCCGGCAGCGCTTTTTTCAGGACAGACTGCCAATTTTCATATGAAAGGGATACAGGTCGGGCGTCTAACTGATTAAATGATGGATTCATTCATAATCCCTTCCCTCTAAAAGCGAAAGCTTCTTTTTATAACGTTTAGCAAATTATGTAAGGTTTCCATATCATCATATCACAGTTATTTAATTGGTTCATTTGTTTATACGAAACTGATACAAAAATGTTTCATATAATCAGCATTTTCCCCATTTTTCACCTTCTTTCTTGTCCCTACATACTATTTGAGTACTGACACTAAAGTAGGTGAATTGAATGAGGTTCTTATATAAGCGCCCTCGGATGGATCACATAGATGAGGAATTAAATACGGTGATGGATGTCATGGTTTCAAATCTGTTTATCTATTTAGATTTAATTATATTCAGTTTAATCTTTACGTTACTACTATCCCCTGTGCTGCATTCACTAACCTTTTCAATCGTATTTTTTTTGGGAAGTTATTGTTTATTTTCGTGTATTTACTATTTTGTTTTTTCCCCCAAAACGAAACAAGATTAAATTTTAAGATGAAGTAAATCTAGAAATTTCTTGAGAATCTCCTCTCCTGCACCGATACCATAATTCTTAGTAAGAGAATAATTACTGGTACCTGACACCCTTGCAAGCTCACCATGGGCAGGAACGTAACGAGTGTGGCAGTTTTTCAGGAAATCCCAATCTAGCACGGAGTCCCCCGCACCCGCGATTACTTCTAATCCTTCTCGTTTTGAGATAAAGTCAAGTGCATCCCCTTTGCTTATCGCTCGTGGGATAAAGTAAAGCTTTCTCCCTTGAATCGAAATTCTCCAACCATTAGAAAGAGCCACATCATTAATCGCTTTGCGATCAGTAGCAGGTGGAAGACTGTTTAAGATAAAATAAAAAAATAAATTCTCCGCCTGCTTTATTTGCCCATCAAATTGAAATCCTGCCTTTTTTAAGTTGGTAAGCAGCTCCGCTTGGGTAACTGATTCTTCGCTTATACGAGATTTAATATGGGCAGCCCACTCTTCTATTAATTTACCGTGATAAATAATGTTAGCTCCATTGGAAGTAATCGCATATGTTAATGGAATGTCTTCCTTAAAAATATGAAAACGGTTAAATTGATCCGTTGTCCTGGTGGTAACGGGAATAAATAAACTTGTTAGCGATAACTCTTTTAATTTGTTGTAGGAGGCTGTTGTCATATATGAAACCCAGTGATTATCTCTTTTTTCAACCGGTTTCAGGACAAGCTGATTCTCGTTCCCCAGTTCATCGATTGCCCGTTTCGAATAAACAAGTGTACGGTCAAGGTCAGATGCAAAAATCATGCTTTACTCTCCTTGACCGCTTTAATTAAGCCGCAGCATAAATACTTTAAATTCGGATACGGTACGACTTCAACTCCTTTTTCCTCAGCCAGCATAAGGATATGCTTGACATAAGGGCTTGTTGGATCCCGCATAAGGATCTTCCAAGGGTCCCTGCGGAGCAACACTCTCGTCGTTTCGCCAACACCCGGTTTAATGTAATGGGTACTCTCAATTCCAAATTCCGATTGAATTCGCTTTACGTCTTCCATTCCTAAGAATCCAGTATCAATTTTCTCCTGACCCTTCTTCCGAGCCGCACTGATTGCATCCTTTGATATGTTAGCAAATTCTTTACTAATTAAATCTATATATTGATTGGAAACATCGATTGGAATCAATTCCTGATAAAACTTCGCTCCATGGAAATCATCCTTTCCGATATATTTGGCATTTAAAACCGTTCTGCTCACTAATCCGGATACGGTTGAATTAAGACAAGCACTTGGGATTAAGAAATCTTCCCTCGTCCCAAACAGTGTAGTGCAGTAGCCAGGATCAGCAATCACTGCTAAGGTATCATCAAGATGTACCCCATATTTTTTTTGATAATCCTGACATGCTTTGGTTAATTCAAGCGATATTGCCCCTTTTCCGGTCCAGCCATCGACAAACTGAATGTGTGCGTCAGGGTGATTCATTAAAATATATTGGAGTGCATTTTCATCAATTCCCCGGTCCCGGATAATAGATACACTGTAATGAGGCAATAGAACATCATAGTTCATATAAAGATATCTTTTAATCAAGATTCCGACAGGTGTTCCGGCACGAGCCAGAGATACTAGGACGGTTTTATCACCTTTAGCCTGATAAATTTGTTCGGCAACGACCCCAACGCATAAAGCCACTTTTTGTTTGTTTTCCTGTAAGGTTGACCAGAATAAATCAACATAGGCTTTTGGTGGTTGGTATTCAATTGGCAATGATTCACTATAATGAACTCCTGATTGGACCTTTATTTCACGATTTTCTATCGTATCCTCTAAGGAAATTTCACTTAAATCCTTTAATAGAAATTGAACATCTTCCGCTTGATAGCTTCCGATATTGGCAGGCTTATTGATAGTGGTTTTCAACTAATTCACCCCGACCTTCCGAAAAAAAGACGAGCCTAATCATCTTTATTTGTAATTTTGCTAGTTTATTCAGCAATGGCTGAAGATTCTCTAAGTCTACTTTTCTTTCTATGAAAATAAATATTTCATCATAATAGCCTGACGGAATGTTGTATACATAGTGAGTAATCGATAGGTCTTCCGGATTGGAAAAAGACACACCGAATTTAGCCCCGTATCCAAACTTGTTTTCAATAAAGATGGGGCTGCGAGTGGTTGATTGATAATAAACATCACTACCCATTTTTGAAGCAAGTTTCATTGGCAGGTACATAAACTCTCCCGTTCCTAGGCAAAGCGTTCTTTTTCCTGTTCTTTTTTGATTCAAAATATTCGCCGCTGCAGAAGCTTTCTGATGTAGATAGTTGTTCTCTCCGCTAGTAAGGCCGAATCTACCTGTTTCTTTAATATAAGCGGTCTTATTATTAGGGTTAATTGCTATATAAGGAGTAATTGAAAAGATAGGGGAAAGGTCAATCCATTCTACAAATGAATCAACGCTCACAATCCTTTCAGCGATTGTGGGCCGTTCCTCAATTTCACGAACCTGATTAACCTTTATATTCCCAGATAACAGACTTACTACATTGATTTTGATACCAAGTTGTTGTTCTAGCTGGTTAAATCGATTTTTATCCTCTTTCGAACGCCAATCCAAAATGGAAACAATGGTATAATTACGTCTCGGGAACCTGTTCTGAATGGACTGAATTATATTTAAGGCCGTTTTTCCAGAGGTTAATTCATCATCCACAAGGACAATTTCTCGCTTATTTTGGATCATTTCCAACGGAATATAACAGCGGTGGGAAGTCGCATGGGAATGCTCTTCTTCAAAGGTGATTTCAGGCTTTACTTGGAAGAGCTCTTCCCTCGTGGTGTGAAAGTATTCCGCAGAATGGAAGCAATCAAAGAAAGCATGCCCAAGCGCAGTGGCCGTTTCAGCAAAGCCAATCACTACAGGATGAATATGTTCAGGAATAAAGGGCAAGCAATGGTAGGATTCATTTTTTCTAAACGAGGTTAATAGACTCTCAGTTACTAAACTTTTCATCCCTTTCACCATTTCAAGGTACCTTACACCAATGAGGGCAGCAGTTAACAGCCCCTTATTAGGGTTAATGGGTATGTGTTTTCCAAGCACCTTACTTACGAATAAGAAAGAGCGTTTCTTATTAATTCTAGCTGCCATAACGAACAACTCTTCAATCTGTAAATTATACGGATTTTCTGTCACCTCTATCTCAGTTTCAATTGAGTCTAGGATATTATACATATACTTCTTTTTTAATAAGGTCGATGGTTGTAAATTCTTCATGCAGCACCCCGTACAACTGTGATTTTAAGATGGTTTTTTTGGCCCAATAATAATGAGGTTTGATCTCGTTCATTTTATTTGCAAAATTACTTTTCATAACGCCGATTTCCCCTGTAGCTGCTTTTATGATATTACTTGCATCAATAAATTCCTCATAGGACACTACATTGAGGGCTTGAACTACTTTAATATGTGAGGGATGAATAATCGTTTTTCCCGTTAACCCGTTTGCGATATCCATTATTATTTCTTGGATTAACCCATCCATATGTTCATTAATTAATGTAGTGCGCCATTTCAGCCCTTCTTCACCGTAACGCTCACGGAAAGGTGTTTGTCTAAGCTGTGGCTTTAGCATTCTTTTCTTCGAAGAAAAATACTCCCAAACCGGCCCTGAAACGACATACCCACTTTCAAAGCGTTGAAAGACATTGATAATATCAGAAATACAATCTCTCAACACAGCGATATCATAGACTGTGGTATCTGCACTGCGGCGAATTCCATATAATCCACAAAAATCGGTTGCCCCAATCCTGACATTTAGGATATTATCTTTGTAGCGGTCGAGAAGTTCTTTTATGCCCATTAATTCTTCCATTCGAGTTTCTTTTTGAATGACCTTTGCTGACTCCAAGATAGGCATGGCATAAAACGGATGCTGTTCAGTATGTATTCTTCTCACTTCCATTAAATATTCCTCACCAGTTTCAGAACTGAATTTCGGAAGGACGACACCGGTCAGTAATTTCATGGCATTTCCTAATTCTTCTGTAACTCGTTTTAACTGCTCCAGGTTTCGAATTCGGATAAACATGAGCGGCAGGTCCATATAGTCTAAAAAGCCTTTATTCAATTCACCATTCAACTTTAATAACTCATTAACGAGCATTTCCTCCG
Organism: Neobacillus drentensis; assembly: GCF_036962125.1. GTDB lineage: Bacteria > Bacillota > Bacilli > Bacillales > Cytobacillaceae > Neobacillus > Neobacillus drentensis_B. The sequence goes on along the minus strand of NZ_JBALOA010000014.1, from coordinate 458,411 downwards.
CATCCAATACCTCTTTATCTCCTACGGCATCTTCTAAATCAATCACGAGTGAGGTTAACCCTTCATGCTTTTTGGAGAGGATTTCTTGATGGATATACGGACGTGTCGCTGGCATATATAGTGTAGCGCCTAAACCATATGACAAAAGGTCACGGTTTGAATATTTAGTAAAAGGTTGCGGCTTTTGAAAAAAGAAGCGTTTAATTTCATCTTCGTAAAAATAGGTAAAAAACTTCATACCAGTTCTCCTCTTATAAAGCTAAAAAATAGAGGAGACGGACTCTCGTCAGCTCCCCTTTTTAGACAACATATATTATTGGTTTTCTTTACTGGTTTCCTTTTTCTTATTCATGAAGTGAACAATAAAGGTTGCTCCAAATGTTACTGCTAGAATGATAAAGAAATGTAAGGATTCAATATGAATATTAATTAATGGGAGAGTAAGGGCCATCTTAATCGCAATAATAAGGATTAAGATATAGGCAGTTGTCTCAAGTTCTGGAACTCTGTCAATTAATGTAAGGAATACTCCGGCAACACCTCGCATCATTAACACACCCAGGATTCCACCAACAAATAAAATCCATACCTGATTACTTACCCCAAATGCAGCTAGAACGCTATCGACTGAGAAAGCAATATCCATTAATTCAACGGCAGCTACCGTACCCCAGAAGGTGCCAAATAAGCGAATTAGCAGGCCGCCCTGGTTAATTCCTTCCGCTTCCTCCTCATCATGACTACCGTTGCCTTTACGCTTATCAATGAAATATTTAATTGCAAGCCATGCCAGATACCCGGCCCCAAGGGCTTTAATAAACCAAAAATCAATTAAGTAAACCCCGATTCCAATCGCGATAAATCGGAAAATGTATGCCCCTAACAAACCATAGAACAGCGCTTTTTTCCGCTTTTGAGGCGGCAGATGTTTGACCATTACAGCTAAGACAAGTGCATTATCCGCAGAAAGCAGACCCTCTAAAATAATCAAGGTCCCAATAAGTCCCCAGCTGACTGGATCGACTAATATCTTACCCCACATATTCAAATCAAAAAATTGTGCATATGTGTCTAAGATGTGATTAATAACAGACATTTAAAATAATTCCCCCATCATAACAAGTTTTTGTAAAAAGACCCAGCGAGTGGCTGGATCTTCAAATTTTTGAATTATCCAACTTGTAAACCAAAGTCAGTCGCAAGTGCAGCTAATCCGCCTTGATAACCGCTGCCGATGGCACTAAACTTCCATTCACCATTATGGCGATATAGTTCACCCACAACTACTGCCGTTTCAATTGAGAAGTCCTCACCTAAATCATAACGAATTAATTCTTCACCATTCGCTTCATTGTAAATTCGGACATAAGCATTGGAAACCTGGCCAAAGTTTTGATTTCTGCTATCTGCTTCATGAATTGTAATAGTAAACGCAATTCGCTGAATAGTTGATGGAACCGTAGAAAGATTAACCTTTACGCCTTCATCATCACCATCACCTGCACCAGTGCGATTGTCTCCAGTATGTACAACAGCTCCATTAGCTCCTTGAGGATTATTATAGAAAATAAAGTCTGTTTCACTCGTTACTTTACCATTGTCGCCTAGTAAGAAAACAGATGAATCTAAATCAAAGTCATTTCCACCATCATATTTGTTTGTGTCCCATCCAAGTCCGACCACAACATTGGTTAACCCTGGATTGGTTTTTGTTAAATCCACTTTTTGACCTTTTGATAAACTGATTGCCATTTTTTTCATTCCTCCATTTTAGGTAATAGTCTATTTACGAGTTTGTCATAAAAAGGTTTCATTTATTATAATAAAATTTTTTTGTACCCATTAGCAAATATCCCTAACTCATCCATTTGGGCGGCGTGTTTTTGGCCCAATATATCGCCCCTAAATCATGATGGCTTTGGAAATCATCATGATAGGTGTGATAATGAAAATTAAACCAATAGCCTGCTTGCGGCGGGTTATCTCTTCTTACATGAAAACGAAGGACATCTCTTCCGAGTAACTGATTGTTTATATTAAAAATTTTTTCGGAATGACCGGCGCCAGGCTGTTCTGTAATCATAAGATTTTTCAAATCTTCATCAGGAAATTGGACAGTAATTTCTTCAAGGGCTTTCTCAATATTTGGCAAAATTATTTCCCTGAACTCATTCTCAATGACTGGTTTTATTTTTGCACCGAATTTCTGGTAGGACTGCAGCTCTGCTTGTTTTTTTAGATCTTCCAAAAACTTTTCTTTATTAAAATCATTTTCTTCATTAGTCGTGTTCGATTGTCTGAAGGCAATTTGTGGCGATGGCGCTTCAAACACATCTCGGTCGGTCAGATTTTCCCCGTTTACCTGATCAATTAGCTGTGTGGGGGTTACAAGACCAAAAGTTAAAACAGAAACTAGTACAAATAACGTTTTACGAAACCATTGGTTCATTTTAGGTCACCTATTCTTAAGCTATTTTCTATTATTTTCTGAAATTACCTAGTATAGAAAATATTATACTTCCTTTTTCGAATAAATGGAAAACTTTCCGTTTTTCTTCAGCATGCAAAAAAAGGATGTCGACTGACATCCTTTTTAGCAATGGGCTTCAAATGCACCCAATAAATTATGCATAACAGTTTCCATTGGCATTCCTTCAATATCATGTCTAGGAATGAAATGAACCACCTTTTTATCTTTTAACAATGCCATCGATGGTGATGATGGTTCAATTCCTTCAAAATACTCACGCATTTTTGCAGTTGCCTCTTTATCCTGTCCAGCAAAAACAGTTACTAAATGGTTAGGCTTTTTCTCACTATTTAGTACAGCTTGAGTTGCAGCAGGGCGTGCTAATCCAGCAGCACATCCACAGACAGAATTTACAACAACAAGGGTTGTTCCACTTACATTTCCTATAAATTGTTCTACTTCTTGTGCAGTCGAGAGTTCCTCAAAACCTGCCCTAGTTAATTCTTCACGCATCGGTAAAACCATTTGTTTCATATATTCTTCATAGGCATTTGACATTTAAATCACTCCGTTTCGATTCTTCCATTTTAGGATACCCATAATAATAGCCATTTGCAATTCTAATCGCTTGTTTTTCTTGATTCAGTCATTTGTTTCCAAACAGAACCTTTGGCTTCCTCGCCGCCTTCTATTCTTTCAATGGCCATTTTCACCTGCAAACTTACTTCAAATTCCGAATCATTTTCGGCAACTCTTAACGCTGGAAGTGCCTTTTTATCGCCTGACTCATATAAAAACATGGCTGCCCGCCAGCGAACTAATTTGCTTTTATCCTGCAAGGCCAGCATCATTTCATCTGCAGCTTCTGGAAATCCCAGATCTGACAGGCAATCCCCTGCTGTCCTGCGAACGGTCACCGTGTTATCCTTCAGCGCCTTATATAGAAGCGGAAGCACATCCTTCTCCTTTATCATGCCGAGGTATACGGTAGCAAGTCTTCGTATCGAAGCTTTTTCATCTGATAGTGCTTTTTCGAGTACAGGAAGATCCACTAGTTCAGGGTCATCCATTTGTTCAAGCATTTGATAGCGAATTTGCCAGTCTGAATTTTGTAAATCCGCAATCGACACTTTTTGACGTGGCCGATTTATTTTTTGTTCAGGTGCTGTTTCTGATGTTTGTGCTTTTGCGACCAATTCTTCTAATCGTTCCTGAGGATAGGCGGCAATTAACTCATCGACTACCTCCTGTCCAATCTGCTCTAAATCCCCATAACGGACACCTTGATTTTGCCATTTTCTAAGTAAGAGATAGTGATCATTAGGTAGTTGTGCTCTTTCGCGTGCCTTTAGAAAGTAATCTGGCATTCCAAACCGTTTTTCAGAAGTGCCATCGGTCAGCTTTACTTGGAGAGGAATCTCCTTAAATATCTGAACTTCAACCTTGATTTCTCCAAAATGTTCATCCATTTTCCTAGTTTGGGAGACTTCTTCAGAATGTTCGCCAAAGGCTTGGCGCACTCGCGGCAATAATTCCTTCCAATCGTATTTCACATTTCGTTCGACAGCAAGAAAATCAGCCACATGGTAAACACCTTTGATTCCTTCTATTTGGAGTATCGCTTGAATAATTGTGGGTGCATCGACAGCTGTATCTTTTTTATAATTATGGCTTTTCCCCATCGGAAGTTCTTCATCTAAGTTTATTTTCATTGTATTTGGACTTGGCGTTGGTTCGATTGCCTTAATTCTCAACGGTATCACCTAATTCTATTGGTATTTGACGCTTCTCTTATTCCTTTTCAGCAAGCTCTGCTAGATAGGACCAGCGCTCGATTAAATACTCCAGTCTTTCATTTAATTCCGTTTCCTGCTTCATTAAATCCTGCGCCAAAGTAAAATCACTACCTGTTTTCGCCATTTCGGAACCTATTTCTTCGAGACGGGTTTCAGTCGTCTCAATATCTGCATCAATTGATTCCCATTCTTTTTTCTCAGCATAGGTCATTCTTTTCTTTTTTTCTTTTTCAATTGGTTTACTTGGCTTTATCGTTATAGTAACAGCAGCCCTTTGAGCCTCAATAGCCGACTGTTTTTCAAGAAACTCAGTATAATTACCATAGAAAGAATCTATGGAACCTTCTCCTTCTAGCACAAGAAGTACCTCAGCCACTTTATCTAAAAAGTAGCGGTCATGGGATACCGTAATCACCACTCCTGGAAACTCCTCTAAATAATCTTCAAGAACGGTCAGTGTCTGTGTATCAAGATCATTAGTGGGTTCATCTAACAATAGAACATTCGGTGCAGTCATTAAAATTTTCAATAAGTATAAACGGCGCTTTTCACCGCCTGACAGCTTACGAATTGGTGTCCCGTGTGTAAATGGCGGAAATAGGAACCGTTCAAGCATTTGTGCTGCAGAGATTGTTTTACCGTCAGATGTTTCAACAACCTCCGCCGTCTCTTTAATGTATTCAATCATCCGCTTATTTTCATCCATATCTTCGCTCTCCTGAGTATAATAAGCGATCTTCACAGTTTGCCCCATGATGAAATCACCCTCATCAAGCGGGATTTGTTTGGCGAGGATGTTTAACAAAGTTGATTTCCCTGTCCCATTTTTCCCGATAATTCCAATTCGATCGCCAGGCTTCACTAGCAGGTCAAAGTGATCCAGGATGGTTTTTGATCCGAATCGCTTGGAAGCATCCTTCAGTTCGAAAACCTGTTTACCAAGCCGGCTGCCATTTAAAGTGATATCAAGCTTTTCTGAGGAGGATTTGCCACTTGTAACCTTATCATCGAGTTCTTCAAAGCGTTGAATCCTTGCCTTTTGTTTGGTTGTTCTTGCTTTTGCACCGCGTCTAATCCACTCAAGCTCTCTCCTGAAAAGATTTTTTCTTTTTTCAAAGGTTGCAGCTTCATTTTCCTCCCGAATTGCTTTTGCTTCTAAGAAGGCGGCATAATTTCCTTTATAGCTGTATATCTGCCCCCCATCTAGTTCAAACATTCGATTGGCCACGCGATCGAGAAAGTAACGGTCATGAGTGACAAGCAAAATGGAACCGCTATATCTACTTAAATAATCTTCCAGCCACTTGACAGAATCAAAGTCGAGATGGTTGGTTGGTTCGTCTAAAATTAGTAAATCAGGCTCGGCAATCAAAACTTGGGCTAAAGCTACTCGCTTTTTCTGCCCACCCGACATCTCACCGATTTTTTTAGTAAAATCTTCGATACCCAATTTCATTAAGATTGACTTTGCATTTGTACTTGCATCCCAAGCATTTAGTGCATCCATTTCTTTTTGCAGTCGAAAAAGGTCATCCTGGACCTTTGTATCATTTGGGGAAACATTAAGTTCTAATAGAGTTTTCTCATAGGCACGCATTAATTTTAATATTGGTGCATCACCATGAAAGACTTGTTCAAGGACTGTTTTGTCCCCATCTAATTCAGGCTGCTGGTTTAAAAAACTGATGGAATAGTCTTTGCTAGTGATGATTTTCCCTTCATCTGGGGTGTCCAGACCGGCAATGATTTTTAATAAGGACGATTTCCCAGTCCCATTAATTCCAATTAACCCTACACGTTCTTTTTCACCAATAGTAAAAGAAATAGAGTTAAAAAGCTGTTTTTCCCCATATGTTTTTGAAAGATTTTCAATCGTGAGCATTTTCATACTTGTCCATCCCATTCTTGATAAAATTGTTCTAAAAAGGTTACCATCATTTGCTGACGGTTTTCAGCCATTTTTTGAGCAGTTTCTGTGTTTAGCAGGTCTTTTAGTTTCAACAGTTTTTCATAAAAATGATGAATGCTTGTTGATTTACCCTTCCGATACTCCTCAACAGTCATTTCCTGTCTTACCGCGATGCTTGGATCGTAGATGGATTGCCCCTTTTTCCCTCCATAGGCGAAAGCCCTCGCTATTCCAATGGCACCAATCGCATCTAGGCGGTCAGCATCCTGAACAATTTCTGCTTCAATTGTTAATAGTATGGTATTTTGGCCACCCTTAAAGGAAATCGTTGCGATAATTTGCTTTATATGTTTTTTATCCTCATCAGTAAGCGGAATGGTTCGTAAAAAGTTTTCTAGTTTTTCTTCCCCTTTTTCACTGCTTTCGTTAAGCTTTTCATCTGATATGTCATGGAGAAGAGCGGCCATTTCAATAATAAACGGATCTCCTGCCTTTTCTTCCTTGCAAATATGTAGGGCATTTCTTCTGACTCGATCAACATGAAACCAATCATGACCGGTGGCATCTTCCCCTAATTCGTTACGGACAAACACTTCTGTTTGTTCAATTATATGTTTTTTCATTTCTGTTCAACACCCACTTTCACCCTTGCTATTTTAACATGAAAAAACAACAAAAAATAACCCCGAGCACTCGGGATTATTTTTTGTTGGCTTGACGTCCACTTTTTTTCTGACTTTGCGACTTGCTATTACCAATTTGAAACTCGCTGCCGAGTTCGATATCGTTTCTTTTGTCTTGTTTTTCAATTTGCTCTCTCGTTTGATTTGCGTTTTGTCTACCTTGCTTACTAATAGTGCATCACCCTTTCAGTTAAAATTCACATGCAATTTTAGTATGCTCCATTCGGCAAAAGTTATTTTAAGCCATTATGCCAGCTAATGCCGAGTGTGTTTTCACCGGCATGGACTCCGATTACCGCTCCCAAAGGACAACAAATAATTTCTAAATGCGGAAATTCATTTCTTAATTCATCCTTCCAATTTGCAGCAGTTTCCTCATGTAAACCATATAAAATATATACTTCTTTAAAGTGATGCTGCTCGTAGGATAAGCGTAAATAGTCCAATATTTTTTCTTTCGCCTTTTTCTCACTTCTGGCTTTCTCTTTTACTCTCAAGGCCCCGTCTATGATAGAAATAATCGGTTTAACATTAAGCATGCTGCCGAGAAAGAATTTTAAACCTGACATTCTGCCGCTTCGGTGGAGCTGCTCTAAGCTACCGACAAGCACATACGTCTCGTTTGTTTTCTTAAGCGTTTCCATTTGGTCGATTACTGATTCAAGACTAGCACCGCCTTCTAGTAAGGCCATTCCCTCTTTAAGCAATGCCGTCATCGGATAAGTAAGGATATTAGAATCAAACGTGGTTACCGGAATATCAACAAATTTTGCTGCCTGCTCGCTAGAGGATACCGTGCCACTTAACTTTCCGGATAAAAGCACTGCAACAATCTGATCATAATCTTTTGCCAGCTGTTCATATAAAAGCTGAAATGCACCGATCGAAGGCTGTGATGTTTTTGGAGGATTTTTTAGTTGCTTTAATCTTTCGAATAATTGCGCTGAGGTTAAGTCAATCCCATCAGAGTATTCTTCCCCATCCAGTAAAATTGTTAGAGGAATGGAATATAGATCTGGATGATTCCTTAATTCTTCGTCTAAATAGGCCGTACTATCTGTGACCCATGCCGTTTTGATCAACTTCATCTCCCCTTTTTTAATTTGAACAAGTATGTAGTGTAATCGTACATAAAAAATTGAATATTGTAAATATTTTAAAACAGGTAACAAAACCAGCCCTCACTTTTTAAAGAGCTGGTTTTGATTCTTTACTTACTAAAAGTCTTAGTTAGCTTTTGAAGTGTAGTGATGATAAACTCTATCATTTCTACTAAATCATCCATTTGGTCTTCTCGAATCAAACGATCAAATTCCACCCTTATGGTAAGAGTATGCGTTGGATCCACTTTAAGGGGATCATAGAGTACACTTTGAGTTATTTTTCTATTCGGCCCCCAAATATCCATTAGCATCGTATTTATTGCGGTATAGTCCGGATCTAATTCTTGACTGTCAATTAGATATTGCAGACTCAGCTCACATCCTGTTTTCTGCTCAGATTGAACGGCAGGTAAAAGCTCCGCCGCTAAATTGGCAAGACTTGATTTCAGTTCAACTTTTGCAGAAACCTGCTTTTTTTCAGATAAATGGAACGAAATATCAAATCTCCGCGACATCTTAGCCAAGTTAATAGAATCATTTCGATCCTTAATGACAATCTCTCCACTTAAATCCAGATCATATAAAGCGCCTTCCACTACTACTTTCATATTGTCGAAGGCTGTTGGATCAAACATGTATGTTCTACGCTCCTCTTAGAATAGCCCAACGGCATTTCCGGTTTCATCGACATCCATATTTAAGGCTGCCGGTTTTTTCGGAAGTCCTGGCATTGTCATGACATCTCCTGTTAAAGCAACCAGGAAGCCGGCACCAATTGAAGGTTTAAATTCCCTAACTGTCACTGTGAAACCTAAAGGCCTGCCTAACTTAGACGGGTCATCAGACAGAGAATACTGCGACTTCGCCATACAAACCGCTAAATTGGACCAACCAAATTTTTCAAAATCAATTAATTGTTTTTTGGCTTTCGATGAGAATTCTACATCGTTTCCACCATAAACCTTTTGAACAATCGTCTTAACCTTCTTCTCAATCGAATCAGATAAGTCATATAAAGGCTTAAAATGGTTCTCATCCTTGTCAATTACAGCTAATAGTGTATTAGCTAACTCAATACCGCCTGCTCCACCTTTTTCCCATACTTCGGTTAGGGCAACTGGAACATTTTCTCTTTGACACCAGTCAAGTAATGTTTTTACTTCAAGATCAGTATCGGTGATAAATTTATTAATTGCCACCACCACAGGTAAACCAAAGCTTTGGATGGTCTCAATATGTTTTTTTAGATTGGCAAAACCCAGGGTTAGTGATGGAATATTTTCCTTGGCTAACTCACTTTTCGCTACTCCGCCATGCATTTTCAGAGCCCGAATGGTCGCCACAATGACAACCGCCTCTGGTTTAATACCTGCGCTTCTTGATTTAATATGTAAAAATTTCTCGGCCCCCAAATCGGCACCAAAGCCAGCTTCAGTAATCACATAATCAGCTAATTTAGCTGCTGTTGTTGTCGCAATCACGCTATTACAGCCATGTGCGATATTGGCGAACGGACCGCCATGGATTAGTGCTGGTGTATGTTCAATGGTTTGGACAAGATTCGGTTTTACCGCATCCTTTAGTAAAAGCGTCAAAGCACCTTCAACACCTAAGTCACCAACTGTTACTGGTTCTTTATTAATATTATAAGCAACGACCATCCGTGATAATCGTAATTTTAAATCTTTTAAGTCCGTTGCTAAGCAGAGCACCGCCATAATTTCCGATGCTACTGTGATATCAAAACCATCTTCTCTTGGTACCCCCTGAAGTGGACCGCCAAGACCGATAATCACTTTTCTTAAGGCTCGGTCATTTAAATCTAATGCTCTTTTCCAGACAATTCTCCGTTGATCAATATTTAGTTCGTTACCTTGTTGTAGATGATTATCGATTAATGCTGCGAGGGCATTATTTGCAGTAGTAATCGCATGAATATCTCCAGTAAAGTGAAGGTTTATATCCTCCATTGGCAGGACTTGGGAATACCCGCCGCCAGTCGCGCCGCCTTTAATTCCCATAGTTGGTCCTAAAGATGGCTCCCTTATGGCAATCATTGTTTTTTTACCAATTCGATTGAAAGCATCTGCCAGCCCTACAGTTACAGTCGATTTTCCTTCACCTGCTGGTGTTGGATTTATAGAAGTGACAAGGATAATTTTTCCATTATCCTTCGTTTTAAGCTTAGCCAGAGCTTCATTGGAGATTTTCGCTTTGTATTTACCAAAGAGCTCCAATTCATCCTCTTCCAAACCAATTTTTTCGGCGATTTCAACAATTGGCTTCATCTTTGATTCTTGAGCAATTTCAATGTCTGATTTCACTGTTGTTTTCAATACCACCTTTATCCCCCGCATTCAGCAAATAGATTTTGACCTACAAATCTATTGTACCAAATAAGCGTTTTCATTCCGATAACTAATTTTAAACAAATTAATACCTTTGCTGAATTACCTATAATGTTTATAATATAATTATAAATATTTTAAATATTCATTGACTTAACATAGTAAGTAGTTGTAATAATGGATGGAATGTATTATTTAAATATTGCCTAATTTAACCTAATAAAGGGGATGGTCACTTGCCAATTAATATTCCAAAACTCCTTCCAGCAAGGGAAATTCTTGAAACAGAGAATATTTTCATTATGGACAATGAACGTGCGACGGCCCAGGATATTAGACCTCTGAATATCCTTATTTTAAATTTAATGCCTGAAAAAGAGAAAGCAGAAACGCAGCTTTTACGATTATTGGGGAACTCCCCACTTCAAGTGAATGTAAATTTTTTAAAAACCAATTCTTATGAATCGACTCATACAAGTAAACAGCATCTTGAACAGTTTTACACTACTTTTTCACAAGTGAAAAACTTGAAGTTTGACGGAATGATCATTACTGGTGCTCCTGTTGAACTGTTAGAATTCGAACAGGTGAAATATTGGTCGGAGTTGACAGAAATTATGGATTGGGCCAATGAAAATGTCACTTCAACACTACATATTTGCTGGGGATCACAGGCTGCACTTTATTATCATTACGGGATTGGAAAATTTGAATTGCAAAGAAAATGCTCCGGCATTTATGCCCATCAGGTTTTCGAACAAAATGATATCTTGCTGCGTGGTTTTGACGATCAGTTTTATGCTCCCCATTCCCGATATACTGATGTATCCATTGAAGCTATTAAAAAGAATCCAGCATTAAAATTATTGGCTGCTTCTGAGGAGGCAGGGGCCTTATTAATTGCTTCACAGGATAGAAAGCATGTGATGATAACCGGTCATTTAGAATATGAATCAGATTCCCTCGCACAGGAATACGAAAGGGATGTGAATAAGGGTCTTGAGATCCATATACCTGAGAACTACTTTCCAAATAATGACCCCACCCAGCCGCCAATAAATCGCTGGCGCTCCCACGGTCACTTATTCTTTTCAAACTGGTTGAATTACTATGTCTACCAAGAGACTCCTTTTTTTTGGGGGTAAAACAGAGCATCGGGTAAGATCCCGATGCTTTTTTGTTTATTATTTTATAAAATAGATAGAATATAGGAAATGTAAGGAATTTATTTATTACATATAAGAGAGGAGAATCTTCATGGAATCGATTGTCGGACTTCACCGGAATTACTTTGGAGAAATTATCAATTTTGTTACCTCTGAGGGACGGATTATCTCCTATCGAAAGGCAGTGCAAGAGGCGGAACGTGGACTGCTTCAAGGAGTTCAGGCTATTCCTGTAGAACATGAGGGACTGTCTTTACTTCCAGAGGGCAACGACTCCTTTGATCAATTCCCAAATTTATATTAAAGCACCTAGCAATTCTGCCAGGTGCTTCATTTTTATTCACTTTCATTTTGTTTTTGTATTTCATTTAAGGCATCAATCCGCCTTTGGTCTTCTTCAAAAAATTGAACTAGATCACCAATTCGATCGATAGAATCCCAACTTAAATGGTGCTCAATTCCTTCGACATCGTTATATATATTTTCATTTTTCACACCGATGATTTTGAGGAACTGTTCGAGCAAATCGTGTCTAAAGACGAGTCGTTTCCCAATCTTCTTACCCTTTGTTGTTAAAACAAGGCCTCTATATTTTTCATAAACTAGGTATTCATCTTTATCAAGCTTTTGCACCATTTTGGTTACTGAGGAGGGATGTACAGACAGCGCTTCGGCAATATCCGAGACCCGAGCGTATCCTTTTTCTTCAATCAATATATATATTTGTTCAATATAATCTTCCATACTAGGTGTTGGCATCCCATACCCTCCAAAAAAATTACTCAACTAAAAGTTTACTATAGAAGAAAATAAGTGACAAGGCACTTTATCACTTATCTAAATGGCAACTTCATTAATTTAAAGCAGTTTCTGTAAATAAAAATTTAACCTTTTTATCTGTTTCATCTATAAAGAGGCGTGCATTAAAGGTTTTTTCTTTATTTACAAATCCTTCAATCAGCTCAGTTTTCCCTTCTGTCAGGAGCAGTTTCAAATTCTTTTGGGTTATGTTTTTCCCTAATATTTTCTTGGATATGGTAAAATCACAATGATTTTTCTGGTAATTGGAACAACCGTAAAAGCTGCCCTTGTCAACAACTGACCCCTCACATTTTTTACATGGCCCCAGTTTGGTATAGGACTGCTTTCTTCCCTTTTGCTTCCCTGGTGAAAAATTTTCGCGCATTTCATCTGAAAATGTCCAACTTTCTGCTTGGCCAAGACTTGACGCAATTAAGTGAATGACCATCTTTTTCGTTTGCTCCATAAAATGTTTAGGTGCCGCTGACCCTTGTGATATTTCCTTTAACTTCTGTTCCCATTTTGCCGTCATTTCAGGGGAAGCTAAGATTTCTTTACCGATTGCCTCGATCAGTATTTTAGCTTTTGCTGTAGCATAAACTAAATTTTTGTTCACTCCAATGTATAGGCGGTCCTTTAGCATGGTTATAATCCCTGCTCTTGTTGCTTCTGTTCCAAGGCCCTCAGTCTTTGTCAAAATTCTTTCAAGTTCTTTATCATCTATATGCTTTCCAGCCGTTTTCATTAACGTGATTAATTGACCTTCTGTATAACGTTTAGGCGGCTGGGTTTTGCTTTCTTTCACTTCCACTTTTTCTGTCAGTCCCTGCTCACCTTCAGCTAATTTGGGCAATGCAGGCACATCTTCACTTTCTTTTGGATTAAGGACTTTTCGCCAGCCTTCTTCAATTTGTACCTTCCCTTTTGAGATAAACGACGCCCTGCCCTCCACCAGTGTTGTGACAGTCGTATATTCAGCAATTGCTTTATTGTAGTGTGCAGCAATTAAACTAGTAACGACTAAATCATAGATTTTCTTTTCATCTGGTGTAAGCCGATCAATATTCGGGATTTGCTCCGTAGGAATAATTGCATAGTGATCTGTGACCTTCTTTTCATTAACATAGCGTTTATTATCTGAAATCGAAGCAAATGGTAAGGGAAAGAAGCTTTGATAATCTTTTATATGACTTAATTTGTTTAATATCTCTGGAAATGTATTGGCTTCTTCTTTTGTTACGTACCGCGAATCTGAACGAGGATAAGAGACATTTCCTTTTTGATAGAGTTTTTGCATCACATCTAACGTTTTTTTCGGCGAGAACTTAAATCGCTTATTCGCCTCAGCTTGTAGTGCAGACAGATTGTACAAGAGTGGTGGAAGAAATTCTTTTCTTTCTGATTGCACCTCACTGACCTCAGCGGGTTTATCTTTGCAAAAAGCCGCAACTTTTTCAGCTAACTCTTTTGTGTTTACTCTAGTTTCCCCATCATTCTGCCATTTACCTGAATACTTTTTTCCATCTATATTAAAATGCGCTAGAACCTCCCAAAAGGGCTCTGACTTAAAGTTCTCAATTTCTAGTTCTCTTTTAACAATAAGGGCTAAGGTCGGAGTTTGTACTCTGCCAACTGAAAAAACATCAGAGAATCCTTGTTTTTGTAAAAGAAGGCTGTATAGACGTGATGCATTCATACCCACCACCCAGTCGGCGCAAGCCCTTGTGTAGGCCTCAAAAAATAAGCTTCGCGTTTCTTGTTCGTCTAGAAGTTTTTTAAATCCCTCTCTGATGCTATTAGCGGTTAATGAAGATATCCAGAGCCTTTTCATCGGTTTATGACATTTAGTCAACCTGAGGACATTGCGGATTATCAGCTCACCTTCACGCCCCGCATCACCCGCATGAATAATCTCAGTTACCTTAGAATCAGATACCAACTTTTTTATCACTGCAAATTGTTTAGCTTTATCCTTCGTTACCTCATATTCAAACTGTTCAGGAATGATTGGTAAATTATCTAATGACCATTTTTTCCACCCTTGCTGGTATTTTTCAGGGGAAACTAATTGGCAAACATGACCAATTGCCCAGGTTACATAAGCACCCTCTGGAAAAACCTCATTCGGAAAAACTTCAATAAAGCCATTTTGTTTTTTATGTTTAAAGATTGATGCTAAGGTCGAACCTTGATCCGGCTTTTCGGCAATAATTAATTTCATTATGATTGCTCCCTTTTTTACAAGCATCCCGGAATCCATTTTACCCATTAAAACCATTATTCGTAAAGACAAAATAAACGCGGTAATTGTATATACCTGCACAAAATTATGAAAGTGGACGGTCCAGTTGGTATAATCGGCGGTACCGTTCTTCACTGTTCATTAATTGCTGATGCGTACCTTCCATGGCAATCTTCCCATGGTCGAGAAAAATAATCCGATTCATCTTCTCCACTCCGGTCAAATGGTGTGTCACCCAGATAATTGTTTTATCTTGAAGTGTTTCAAAGATTGTTTTCAATAGTTTTATTTCTGTAATTGAATCCAAACCGACAGTAGGTTCGTCCAAGATGACTACTGGAGTATTTTGCAATAATATCCTTGCCAGTGCAATTCTCTGCCGTTCACCTCCAGAGAAACGCTGTCCTGTTTCCTGCATATTTGTTTTATAACCATCTGGTAAAGCTTTAATTAACTGGTCTAATTGAACCAGCTCAGCCACTTGATATACCTCTTCATCGCTTGCATCTGGTCTCCCGAGGCGAATATTATTAAGGACCGATGTATTAAATAGGTATGCCTTTTGATTCAATACGGACATGATTGTTGGGAGAGACCCCTCCAGCTCAGTCGCCAATCTGCCATTTATTCGTACCTCACCACTTGTCGGTAATAGTGCACCTTGAATCAAATTCAAAAGGGTTGATTTACCTGAACCGCTTCTTCCAATAATGGCAACTTTTTCTCCTTGTTCTACTGTTAATGTAATGTCTTGTATAAGTGATTCATTCGGTAGGTATCCAAAGAATAACCTATTAATTTCTAGTGAAACGGGTGCTGTAGGTCGTTTATCATCAAATAACACGGATGCTTTTTTCTCTTGATCATCATTCATTTCCATCTTATTGAGGCGCTTTAATGAATCATTATAGGTTGTTGTTTCGCTTACAGCGCCCGCAATCGGCAAAAACGACTCCACCAAGGAAAATGTGACAAGTGCAAATGCAGCGATTAATGTGGGCGACATTTCGCCGTTGATGGTCAATCCATTTGACCAAGCAATTGTGACGATTACAATGGTGCCAAGGATGATTTGATTAATCGTATCTCTCCAGTTTACAAATGAGTGTTTTTTGGTTTCTAGCGATAACATTTGCTGTTCTTGTTTTTTAATTTGGCGGATAAAGCGATGATGGTGACCACTAAAGATCCAATCGCCAATTCCGAAGACTGCATCTGTTAATTGGTAGTATTGTTTATGTCTTCCCATTTTTAATTTTTCGTTTTGTGCTTTAGTGTAGAAGAATGAAGCGAGCGGACAAACAACTAGGATAAACCCAATCTGGACTGCAAGGACGATGGCAAATGGAAGTGAAAACATCCCTGCACAAATAATAATAATTACATAAATGATAAGGGAGACAATGGAGGGAAACAGAGTTTTTAAATAAAAATCCTGTAACTGTTCAATATCATCTGTAAGGACACTAAGGATGTCACCAGTTCGAAACCGTGATCGAAGGAATAGAGCCTGCGGCTCGATGATTTTATATAACCGTACACGCATTTTTGACAAAATGTTTAATACCAATGAGTGGCCGGTCAGCCTATCCACATAACTTAGGATGGCTCGGCCAATCCCAAATGCCCGTACCCCGACTATTGGAACATACACCATTAATATCGTTTCAGGTTGGGTTGAGGCTTTGGAGATTAGATATCCTGAGGTAAACATTAACCCCGCCCCAAAGAGAATCGTCATTGTCCCAAGTAAACCAGCTAAAAAAAACTGCCAACGATACCGATGTAAATAAGGATAGATCCACTTTTCCTTGCCCATTAGAATCCCTCCTGTTGATCGCTGATCAGGTAATAGTATACTGACTTTCGTTCCATTAATTGTTGATGTGTACCGGTTTCGACAATCCTGCCTTGGTCAAGGACAATGATCTCATCCATGTCCAGCATCCAATGTAAACGATGGGTGGCAAAAAAAACAAGTTTGCCAGCGAATAATTCGAGCAGCGTCTCTTTCATTTCAATTTCCGTCTCTATATCCAAATGAGCAGTTGGTTCATCGAGCATAATTACGGAACGATTTCCTAAAAATGCACGAGCAATTGCAATCCTCTGTTCCTGGCCACCACTTAGGTTACGTCCGCCTTCACCGATAACAGTTGCTAACCCATGAGGAAGTCCCTGAATGACTTCCAGTAAACCCGCTCTGTTAGCAGCAATCTCTACCTCCTCCTCACTAGCCTCAGGATGATAAAAGCGAATATTATTTAGAATTGTATCGTTGAATATATAAGGATGCTGCGGAATATAGGTTACTTGACTTTGCCACGCTGTATAGACAAGTGAAGGAATCCGTTTGTTACTAAGGCAAAATTCACCTGAAGACGGAGTTAAAAACCCACTCAAAACATCGATAAAGGTTGATTTTCCGGCACCGCTTGCCCCTATAATACCAATCTTTTTTGCTCCTGATACTGAAAGATTCATGTCATGCAACCCAGCCTGGTTATTGTCCTCAAACCGAACACTTAAGCCAATTACGGAGAAATCCTTTGTCTCGTCCCAGTTGGGAACGGTCACCTCGGATTGAGGACCAGAGTCTCGCTGCAGTATTTCTTCAGTCTTCTTACCTGCATTTTTCCCATCAAGTGTGGCATGGTAGTCGGCACCTAATTCTCTAATTGGTAGAAAATATTCTGGTGCCAAAATCAAAATAGTTAAAGCAGGCTGTAATTCCATTGTTCCATTAATTAACCCCATTCCCAGAAATACTGCAACTGTAGCAATTGAAAGCATTGTTATAAAGTCAAGGGCAAATGATGATAAAAAAGCTACCTTCAATGTACCAATTGTTGCACGGCGATATTTCTCGCTGACACGAACAATATTGTCGATGTGCTTTTTGCTTAATCCTAAATATTTGAGTGTTTCTATTCCTCTTAAGGAATCTACAAAATGATTGGAAAGGATTTGATAGGATTCGTATTGTTGGTCTGCTTTTGCTTTTGCCGCCAAGCCGAGCAATATCATAAAAATAATTAGGATTGGCAGAGCAATAACTAGAATGACAGCAGAACGGAGATTTTCTGTTGAGATAAACAAACAGACCGCCGCAGGGATGATGGCCATGTTAATAAATTTAATGAAGATAATTTCGAGGTACCGCCGAAATCTTAACACTCCTTCCATGACCAGCGTAACCGTCTGCCCTGATCCCTCTTCGCTTACAAAACGGGGACCAAGTTGAAAAAGCTTTTTCAACAATTCTTCTCGAAGTTGTTTACTTGTGTGTGCAGAAAACTGGAAACTGAGCGTTTTTTTCCAAACCGTCAGCAATTGACGAATGGTGAGTGCCAGTAAAAAAAACGCCAACTTTTTCCTAACCATAAGAAACGAATCTCCCCCAAAAAGCGAGGAGATTGCGTCTGCCAAATAATAAGCTTGGATAATAATCATTACTCCTTGAATAGCCGTTAAAATTACTAGTTTGCTAAGAAGTGGTTTGACTCCCTTGTACAAGAACAAAGCTTTATCCATCAGTATGTTAAATGCTCCTTATCCGTCACCCGTTTCCGGAAAACATAATAACTCCATATAGTATACCCAAGTACAAATGGAAGAATCGTTAAAGCAACAATCGTCATTATTTTCAAGGAATACGGTCCGCTCGATGCATTGTAAACTGTTAGATCAAACGCTTTATTTATCGAGCTAACCATTACCCGCGGGAATAGCCCAGCAAAAATGGCTAACACTGTAAATGCCAAACCAAGCCCTGACATGGTAAAGGCTAAACCTTCTTGTTTTTTGATAATGGAAACGGATGATACTCCATAAGCAAGCACTATTAAAACAACAAGTACTAACTCAGTCACAAGACGGACTTTAAAAATGTCTGTCATCCCCCAAGATAGGGCAACGAAGACGACTAAAGAACCAAGTACCGCTAAAACGACCTTCTTTGCCAAAGCTGCTGCACGTTGTCTAATCTCCCCCACTGTTTTTAAGGTAAGGAAGTTCAGACCATGCAAGAAGCATAATAAAGTGACTGTTAAACCTCCCCAAAGAGAATAGATATTAATAAAATCTGTAAAACTCGCATTCATATTCATATCAGCTTTAATTGGCATGCCCCTTAGCATGCTTGTAAACAAGACACCAAGCAGGAAAGGTGGTAATAGGCTTCCAAAGAAGATGACCCAATCCCACGTATTTGTCCACCTTGGATTATCTACTTTGCGACGGAATTCAAATGACACACCGCGTCCAATTAGGCAGAGTAATACAGCTAACAACGGCAGGTAATAGCCGCTAAACATTGTCGCATACCAATGAGGGAAGGCGGCAAATATAGCGCCTCCACCCGTAAGAAGCCATACTTCATTAGCATCCCAGAAAGGACCAATGGTATTGACCATTATTGTTCGTTCCTTTTGAGAACGGGCGAGCAACCTTGTTGACATGCCTACACCAAAATCAAACCCTTCTAAGAAAAAGAAACCAATAAAGAGGACTGCAATTAGCACAAACCATAATTCACTTAATTCCATCTTAAGCACCTACCTTACTAAATGGATCCGTTGATACCTTAGAATCAATACCATGGAGACTGTCGGGACCCTTTTTAATTTCATGAACCATCAAGTAAATCATGACGCCGGCAAGAATTGTAAATAGCAGCAGGTACATAATAATAGAAAAAAGAATCGTTCCTCCGGAAACATTTGGCGAAATCGAATCAGCAGTGGTCATTAGACCAAAAACTGTCCACGGCTGACGGCCCGCTTCTGTCATTACCCAGCCAAATGTATTAGCTAAGAACGGAAATGAAATTGCTGGTAAAAGGAACTTTAAGAACAAACGGCTTTCTGCTAATCTAGCTTTTTTCCATAGATATACACCAAAGAGCGATAACAAAATCATCCCCACGCCAAAACCAATCATTAGTCTAAAGCTCCAATAGGTGGTTTTAACTGGTGGAATATAATTTGTCCCTTCCCCGACCACTGAATCATATTTTTTCGTATATTCTTTTTGCAATGTTTCCATTCCCTTTAAGCTGCCTTCAAATTTTGAATAGGCCAAAAAGCTCATCGCATAAGGAATATTGACTTCAAATTTATTTTCTTTTTTGTTTGTATCGATTATCGCAAAAGCAGACCATGGTGCAGGATCAGCTGTATCTTTCCAAATTCCTTCAGCAGCTGCCATTTTCATTGGTTGTGTTTTCACAAGATATTGTGCTTGTGTATGCCCGCTTAACGCTGTACCAATGCTGCCAATCAAACCAATAATGATGGCAATTTTCATAGATTTTAGATAAAAATCAACCGACTTCTTCTTTAGTAGATTAACAGCACTTACCCCCGCAATGAAAAACGCGCCCGTGCATAATGCTCCCGTAATAACATGAGGGAATTCTACCCACAATTGCCCGTTTGTTACTAATGCAAGAAAGTCATTCATTTCTGCACGACCATTGTTGATCTCAAATCCAACAGGGACTTGCATGAATGAATTAGCCATTAGAATCCAAAAACCTGAAAGAATAGTGCCAAAAGAAACAAGCCAAATACAGGCTAGATGAACTTTTTTCGGCAGGCGGTCCCAACCAAAAATCCATAACCCGATAAAGGTGGACTCCATGAAAAAGGCTAATAAGGCTTCGATGGCCAATGGAGCCCCAAAAACATCGCCCACAAATCGGGAATAATCAGACCAGTTCATCCCAAATTGAAATTCCTGGATAATTCCAGTCACGACACCAACGGCAAAGTTTATTAAAAACAAATGCCCCCAAAATTTTGCCATTTTTTTGTAAATATCATTCTTCTTCACAACGTAAAGTGTTTCCATTAATGCCACCGTAAAAACTAGACCAATGGAAAGCGGGACGAAGAAAAAGTGAAAAATTGTTGTTGCAGCAAATTGAAATCTTGCCAAAAACACTGGATCCATAATTGACAACCTCCTACTTTTTTAATAACATGTTCAGTAATTCACAAACTTAACAAAAAAAATTCCTTTTTACCAATCTCTAAGCAACACGCAAATTTGATAATAATTATTTTCTTAGAATTACTCTCAAAGATCTTACTACTATAATAGCAAACAATGTCACGAAATCTCCTTAATTATTTGTCTGTTTTGTGACAAATACCACTGAATAAAAATAAGGGTAGCCATTTATATGACCACCCTGCATTTGTCGTATTTTTTGGGGACTTATTGAAGAAGATTGCGGTTATACCAAGACTCTTCTGAGATAATATTCGATACTGTTAATATCAATGACGGAATTCGCTCAACATCGAAAACGATCGCACCAATTTTTTGAGTAAAGATGATAAAGGCACACCCGTGTGAATACTTTACTAAATCCCCTTTGATAGTAAGCAATTCTGACAAAATTGTCTGTTTTTCATCAGTTTCAATAAAAACTTGCGGTGAAAATCTTAGTATCCAATCAGTACCATCAATGGAAAATCGATACATGGTATCCCGCCTCTACATGTATATTGATTAATTATACATATGATACAATAATCGTTTTATGATAGAGACTAAGAGTCATACATATATTTTCATAGATTCCATGATAAATTCGCCAAAAACTTCAGTCCTTTCTTGACTGCAAATTTTCAATATTGTATATTTAAAGCATCATGTAACTACTGTATGCATGGTAATACTTGCATAAAGCTACATGATAATATTTATCTTTGGCACCATATGGGTGGCTTGAAAGGCTTAGGAGGAAGAAGTAAATGCAAAACGGTAAAGTTAAATGGTTTAACAATGAAAAAGGTTTTGGTTTTATTGAAGTAGAAGGCGGCGACGATGTATTCGTACACTTCAGCGCTATCACTGGCGAAGGCTTCAAATCTTTAGAAGAAGGCCAAGAAGTTTCTTTTGAAATCGTTGAAGGAAACCGTGGACCACAAGCAGCTAACGTTGTAAAACTATAATCTAAACTAACCAATTAAGGGCTGACGATTTTCGTCAGCCTTTTTATATGAGTCATTAAATATGGGGTATCAGCTCAATTTTTTCCCATATTCCTGGAGCTGTTCTCCGACAGTACACTGGGAAATGCAGAATCGGTGTGCAGACCTTCGCCCGCATTCTTTCTTCAAATGCTGATGCAAAAAACAGCCATCACAATATTGCACCATTAAAGTTTCAACATGACTCAATAATTCCCTTCTGTTTCCTTCCTTCACAAAAGTCTCACACCCATTTCCTAGAGAATTAATGTTTTTGCGAAAATTTCTTTTCCTTCTAATGCCTGTGTCGCTAATTTATCTGCTTCTTTGTTTTCTTTTCTAGTTATAGACGTATATTTAGGTATTAACCCTAGTGCTTTAATTTTTCCCTCAATTCTGTCCAGCCAATTGTTAAGATTATCCTCATAGCATGGCCACTCACCTTCCAACTGTTTTAACACGACCTGCGAATCTCCTTTAAATTCACAGGATAAATGATGAACACCTAAATCCTCTAAAATATTCAACGCATAATAAAAAGCAGCGTACTCTGCTTCATTGTTATTCTCGAGTTCATTAATTCGTTCATTAGCTCTGATTCGGTATTTCTTTTTCCCTTGTTTAAAAAAGATAACTGCTCCTAAACCTGCTTGATTTGTTTCTTTTTGATATCCCCCATCAAAGTAAACTGTTATATCATGTGGGTCATCTTCTATCTCAGTCATCAACTTTTTCAATTCTTTTAAAATCCATGATGTTTCTTTTTCGTCATAAAAAAACAGCTCAGACACTTTTCCGGTTGCTTCAAGCTCTTCGCCAATTTGGATGGCCGTTTCACCTGATACCGATTCAGAGGAAAACTGAACTTTTTCATTACTTTTCGTTTTATATATCCACTCTAACCGATATTTCAATGTCTTCAACCTCTCTTATTAGAATTCAAGTGGCTATAATAAACATATTCACTCTAGCCATTTCTACCACTTTATCCTAACCTTTTCTCATATAATCTTATCATGCCCACTTCTTCACAGTAGTTATAAGAATAAATATTTTCTGCCTAAAAAGAAATATGATAAACTTTCTATAATACAATAATGGAGGAACCAAAATTGATTGAGGTTTATATTGACGGAGCAAGTAAGGGAAATCCTGGACCGAGCGGCGCAGGGATTTTTATTAAAGGAAACGGTCTAACAGAAAAATATTCAATTCCGTTAGGAAACATGTCAAATCATGAAGCGGAATATCATGCATTTATTAAGGCATTGGAAATTTGTATAGAAAAAGGTCTTCAAGATTCCGTTTTGTCCTTCCGAACTGATTCACAATTAGTAAATCAAGCGGTTGAAAAGGAGTTTGTCAAGAATAAGCTATACACTCCATTGCTTGATCATGCCTTACAATTATCCAAACAAATACCATTATTCTTTATGAAATGGATCCCCAGTGCTGAAAATAAGGCTGCTGATGAACTAGCACGGACGGCGATCCGAAAAAATATTCCCGAGGAGCAATAAAACATGAAAAAACCTTTAGTTGCGGATATAAGTTTGCTCCTGGTAACTATCATCTGGGGTACAACTTTTGTATTAGTTCAAAATGCAATTGATTTTCTTGAACCATTTTCCTTCAATGCAATTCGATTTCTTACTGCAGCTATTTTATTAATTCTCCTTCTTGTCTTATTTGAAAAAAGACAATTAAAACAATTAGATCGTAAACTGTTGCTATCGGGCGTCTTCATCGGATTTTGGCTTTTTTTAGGTTATGCTACACAAACAATTGGGCTGTTATACACAACATCATCAAAGGCTGGATTTATAACAGGATTAAATGTCGTCCTTGTTCCATTGTTTTCCATGATGTTATTAAAACAGTTTCCATCAAGGAATGCGGTATTAGGTGTTTTAACTGCGACCATTGGCTTATTCCTATTGACAATGACTGATGTGACTGGACTAAATAAAGGAGATGGTTTAGTATTCATATGTGCCATTAGTTTTGCCCTCCAGATTATTTATACTGGTAAATTTAGCAGTAAATATCCAACCATGCTTTTAACAGTCGTCCAAATATCTACAGTTGCTATTTTATCCATTATCTCTTCCTTTATTTTTGAAGATTGGAAGCAGTCATTTAATCCAGATATCCTATTAACAAAAGACGTAATCATCGCATTAATCATCACAAGCGTTTTTGCAACAGCGCTGGCATTTTTGGTTCAAACAAATTTTCAAAAATATACCTCCGCTACTCGTGTTGCTTTAATTTTTGCAATGGAGCCCGTGTTTGCTGCTATTACTGGCTTTTATTGGGCAAATGAACGCCTATCCTATAGTGCTTTAGTTGGCTGCATTCTCATCTTTGCTGGAATGATTTTTGCTGAGCTCCCGTCGAAAAAAATGGCAGTAGGTAAACTAAATAGAACGATAAAAGATAAAGTCTCATGAAAAAACTCCCTTTTTGAAGGGAGTTTTTTCATGATTTATATCACTATTAGGTCCTTTTCTTTAATGAATCGAATTGCATCTTTCCTTGAGCTGATTTTGTTTGAAATTAATGTTTCCAATAATGATACATAAAAACTGCCATCAAAACTTTTTTGAGCTTTTAAAGTCAATTCAATGGCTGTATTAATCATTTCATCAGAAGCATTCGTATAGTGTTTCCCAAAGAAAATAAAACCAATTGCATCCTCTTGGAATTGAAAACCCTTTCCTTCTAAGTGGTGCAAATAATCTTCGACTGTACCCACTGACTTTGCCATCCCTCTCCCAACAAACTCTTAACATCCCTTTAAAATCTTAACTTAAATTTTGAAAATTTTCTATTCCTTTTTGTACATAAGTGGCCAATGACTCCCACTAAAACACCTAAAATGGCCCCTCCGACAACTTCTTCTGGTTGATGACCTAACATTTCTTTTAACTTTTTTGGGGAGTCCTGTTTAAATTCAACGCTTTCTTCTTTGTGAATTTTTTCTATTAACTCATTCATGGAATTTACTTTTAAAGTAAGCTCTCCTGTCTGCCTTCTAACCCCTTGCGCATCGTACATGACGATTAAACCATAGATAAGGGATAGGGCAAAATCAAAAGTGGGCAGGCCTCGCTGCATCGCAATATAGGTTGTTAATGTAGAAACTCCGGCTGAATGTGAGCTCGGCATTCCGCCAGTACCAAAAAATAACTCTGGTCGCCATTCCTTCTTTTTATAATAGTGAATTGGAATTTTCATTCCTTGTGCTAGTCCCATGCTGAAAAGCGCTAAATAAACACCCTTGTTCATTAAATCACCCCTCTCAATATTGTTCGAGAACTTGAGTTTTATTATTCCATCTGGGAATACTAAAAAAGTGGGAGGTGACGTAGATGAGTAAAAATGGACAAGTGAACCGCGGCGTGAAAGCGCCAGGAGTTAATCCACAAGGATATGGTCAAGATGCAGAGTTTGCTGAAGAGCCAAAAAGTAAATTAGAAAATGCAGCTAAGAAAAAGAACACTAAATGATCCCTCCATAATAACCAAAATGGCTGTCCTTTACCGAGACAGCCTGTTCTCCTTATAATAGGAAAGTTTTAAATACTTTTTCCTAAAAAGATACAATAGGGAATCAATCTCCGAGCCACTTCAAATTCCCTAAGTTTACACCCTGGTCTCCAGTTGACTTCAAAGATCCAAAGCCTTTTCTGCTGATCTATTCCAACATCAATACCAAGTTCATCAAAGGAATGTTCATATAATGTGTCAAAATGGGCTGAAAATGATAGGCCAAAATCCTCGAGAACTGCCTTAATTCGATTGGAATCATCCCCAAATTCTTGGAAAAGAAAGGGTTCTAAGTCACCGCGATATCCGCCGCTGCTTATATTACTAATTAATTTGCCGTTCCCGTTGATCCGAGGATAAATTAGGTTGATTTCCCAAACCCCACTGCCATTTTTTTGAACGTGCAAACGAAAATCATAGGTTAATCCGGATTTGGTTTTGCAATCAATAAAAGGCTGCAGCAAATATCTTTGTTCAAGAATTATGTTAGTAAGTAAACTTTCTAATTCATTTTGATGGAGTGTGGTAATCTTTGAACCATCAGTTAATTTGTAACTCTGATGTTCATTTAGTTTTTCAATAAATAAGACTTTTTTACCTTGATTTCCAGCTGCTGGTTTGACTACAGCGCGTGAATGGACCTCCAAAAAAGGGATACATTCTAGGGGATTTTTTAATTCGATAGAAGGAATAAGGTAACTGGAGAATTCTTTTGCTTTAAGTACTTTTTTATATACTTTAAGTTTATTTCCAACAGGATAACTGGTAATAATCGCGGAATCCTTTAACTTCTTTAAAATCGATTTTTGTTTTTTGGTTTTAGGATTGCAACTATTGATGATAACTGTTGGAAGATCCGCTACTGTTTGGGCCCATTCACCATGATTGTATTCCCAACCAGTTACTTTCATCGTAGTAAAATCAATATTGTTGAATGTAAAATAATAAAAAGGGATTCCTTCCATTTTTGCGACCGCTGCATAGGGGTACGCTTTCTTAACCTCCGTTGGATTTTTCTGATAGTGAAGCATTCCAATTGACTTCAAAATCCTCACATCCTTATAGTGGCTCTAAATAAAACTTGATTTCTTTTGATGCAGTCAATGCAATCTCTTTTGCCTGTTCTGGGGTATCTGCTATGGCAATCACATAGGCATAGCGATCACCCAAGGAGTATGGCTTAGTCAATATTGCACCTCTTCTTGGTTTCACAAAAACTTCCTTTACTCCTTCGTAAGCAGCAGCACGATTCTTTCCGATCACCTTCATGAGTCTGCCGCGCGCATTAATGGTTAGAAATTTTGCATAAACATAATTCCTTTTTGTTGCTGCTAAATTCGGTTCGTCTCCTAGAAAAAGTTTAAGTGTTTCCTTTACTAAATTGATTCCAGTACCTTCCTGGATAATTCGATTCATCGCTCCGCCTGACATTCTTGGATTAATTTCAATTAACTTCCACTCTCCATCAACGAGCCGCATTTCTAGATGGCAAGTTCCATTCACTAATCTTAAGGCTTGAATAATACTTGTAACCGCAATTTGCAATTCTCGCATGGTCACTTCTTCCATAATAGCTGGTAAACTATACCCCGTAATAATAAACCGTTCACCTGATAATATCTCTTGTTCAATAATTGCTACCAGCGAGATTTGCCCCTCCTTAACGATAACTTCAATTAAATATTGGATTCCAATTAGGTACTCTTCGATTAAAATTGGAATGGAAGGGAATTTTTTGGATAAAAAGTCTAAGCCTTCTATAAATTCCAAGGCAGTTTTAACTAATAAAACATCCTTTGATCCATTAGAAACAGATGACTTTAAGATGAGTGGTAAATGCTGTTGATATTCCTCTACACATTGTGGAATGGATTGTTTCCTATTAAAAAGTGTAAACTTAGGAGAAACAGGAAGCGCTTTAAGACACTCTCGAAACTGAGATTTCTGCTCTATGATTGCCAATGCCTCCGTGGACAATGGATAAAGTCCTATCGCTGCTGAGATTCTAGCAGCGTAAGATACAAACGGATCAATGAAACTAATAACGGCGCAAATTTGATTATTTTCTGCCTCGAGCCCCTTAATAATTTTTAAAATATTCTCTTCATCAAGTAAATTTTCAACATATAGCATCCGCGCGACTTCTGGAAATTCTTCTTCTTGTTTTATAAATTCACTTCGATTTGTTAGTAGTACTGTATAATAGCCCATTGTTGTTGAAATGTTGAGAGCATCACGGCTGGTTCCTGATTTGTTACTTCCGATAAAGACAATAGTTTGCATAGCAACCTCCTTCCTTTGTTTGTTTTTATTGACTATTTCTCACGGTTAACAAATATTTCCCGAAACTAATT
Source organism: Neobacillus drentensis (assembly GCF_036962125.1). Taxonomy (GTDB): domain Bacteria; phylum Bacillota; class Bacilli; order Bacillales; family Cytobacillaceae; genus Neobacillus; species Neobacillus drentensis_B. Next base: position 431,005 of record NZ_JBALOA010000014.1, on the reverse strand, counting down.
GGGGTTATATAAGTATCTCGCCACGTGTCAAACAATCCAGCTTCACGAAAGGATAATCTAAGATCACGCGCATTACATTCAATAAACATAGGAAAACCATTTGCAGTAATCCCCACATCGAGGCCGATATCTGCCAGGTTAGGAATCTGATGTTCTAATTGTTGTGCAACTATCAGCGATAAATGTTTTACATCTGCTGCTACTTGTTTTTCATCAAGTTCAGGTAAGTTTCTAAGAATTTCTTCAAAAGTAACACATGTCCCGCCTCTTGCCACATTTGTCACAAAATTTCCATCTTTCGCCACCTTACCAACCATTCCAGTTACTTGCCATTCTCCATTCCCATTTCGCTGGACGGATACACGAAGATCAAATGGATTGTTATAATAATGGGCCAGTGCAATTCTTTCCTGGATGATATACTTTCCTTTTTCCGCCAAAGTCTTAATCTTCATTGACATCTGCTCTACAGGAACCCTTTCCTCCTTCCACCTATCACCTAAAGGATAGGATAACAACCATTCTGAATCGGTAATCCGTGCAGCTTTCATGTTTCGTTTACCAAATGTACCACTGCTCGGTTTGATGATTAATTCGCTATGTTTATCCATCATGTCAATGAGATTATTTGGATCCATATGAACCGTTTCTGGGAGATGCTTTCTTAATTCTTCACTTTCCACTAGTAGATTATGAATCTTAAATTTCCCATAGTGGTTCCACTCATTAAAAAATAGTAAACCTTCCGCTTGTAATCTTTTAATTTGCTTCTTCACAGTCCTCGAACATTGATACCCACGATTATGAATGACCAGAGGTTTCGGAATTATCGTTTTGTTATAATTACCTTCAGAATCGATAATATAACCTTTTGTCTGAGAATTTCCAGGTTGTAAATCCTCCAATTGCAGATATATGGGAATGATGTCATTAATTTTGCCTGCATCCTCGTAAAAAGTTAATATCTTAGGCTTCTTTCCATCGCTAAGTTCTCGATATAATTGCGAGCTTAATAAAATTCCAATATATTGTGGTACCAAATTATTTTCCCCACCTTATTAAAAGGGTTCACCTTCCAACCGCATAATTAATTACTTGCTTTCTTTATTATAAAATGCACTAATTTAATATTTGGAAAGACAAACACCCAGTTTTTCTTGAAACATTAAATTATTACATGAATACACTAACTTACCATTATGTAAGAGGTGTATTGAAAATGAGAGCCAAGCCAAAGGTAGCAATCATTACCCCTGGTTCGTTCCCCATTCCTTCTTCACGCTCTAGTTCGGTTGAAACAGTCGTAGAAAGGCTAACAAATACTCTACAAAACGAAGTAGAGTTTACAATATTCGGGAAAAAGACTAAGGGATTGCTGCGAACCGAAAAGCTAGGAAATATTTCTTATATCCGGTTTATCTATCGAAATTGGCAAGGGTATTTATTGAAGGTCGTTTCAGTACTATCTAAACTTCAACCCCAGATTATTCAGATTGAAAATCGCCCAAAATACATTCCTCTTGTCAAACAAAAATTCAATAAAACCCCAGTATGGCTGTCACTCCATTCAACTAAGTTTATTTCCGCTTCACATATTGCAAGGGACGAGTTAGTTTATTGTTTACATCTAGTTGACAAGGTTATAGTCAATAGCCACTTCCTTAAAAACTTTTTAGTTGAACAAACAGGTTGTGAAGCTGCTAAAGTCGTTGTTAATCATTTAGGAGTGAACACGGATCAGTTTGTTTCTAAATGGTCCACCAATCGACTTAATAGGAATGAGCAGGTTAAAACGCAATTAAACATCGAAGGAAAGAAGATAATCTTATTTGTCGGCCGGTTAAGAAAAATAAAGGGCGTGCACAAAATATTGCAAGCCATGCCAGCGATTATCCAAGCGGTACCTGACACCCTATTGGTTATTGCTGGAAGTGCTTATTATGGGTCAGACAGAAAAACAAACTATGTGAATGATTTGTATAGGTTAGCTAAGAAATTTTCAAATCATGTCAGCTTTCTATCCTTTATTCCGCATTCAGAAATTCACGTGTGGTTTGAGGCAGCAGATCTTGTCTTAGTTCCATCAACTGGAAATGAAGCGTTTGGATTAGTTAATGTGGAAGCAATGGCCTGTGGAGTCCCGGTTATCGCAACAAATATTGGGGGTATGCCAGAAGTGATCGTACATGGTAAAACAGGCTATTTAATTAATACACAAAATATCGAAAAAGAACTTGCCCAATATGTTATTGAACTCTTAAACCACCCGGAAAAGATTAAAGAGTTAGGTCTAAACTCTGTAAATAGAGTCAATGAAAATTTCACATGGGAGAAAAGTGCAAGCCGCGTTTACCATTGGTATAACGAAGCAATAATGGAAAAATAAGAAAACGTCCCTTTCACACAAGAAAAAGGGACGTTTCTAACTATAAATATGCTCTTCTTCCGAAGTATAGGGGTTGACCAAATGCCTCTTCGTCAAGAATCTGAAACCCTTGAATTTGCACGGCATAAAACAGCGGTTGATTACGAATTTTCAAGTACGTTTCATAGTCTAAAGTTTTAAATCCTTTGAAGCTTGGATAAATATTTGCTTCCAAAATCCACGGGAAGCCCTCATCATCTAAGGCTATGTCGATGCCAAATTCTGCGAAGTGCTCATTCTTTTGATCCATAATCCGGCAAAATATTTGACAAATGTTCAATATGTTTCGATACACCTGAGAATAGTTAAGACTTCCTTTGGCATTTTTAATAACTGCTTCCAACGTCATGGCATCTCCGCCGCGGGCTATATTGGTTAGATCTACATCTTCTTGAGCTACCCTGCATTCAATCCCCGTACATTGCCACTTCATTTTGTTGTATTTTTGCATAACTACCCTGACATCAAGAGATCGGTTACCTACCTTTAATAACGGAATGTAGGTTTGATATAAATATTCCTGGTTAAATATCCCCTCTTCCACCAATAATGTTTCCAACTCGTTGATATCCTTAATTCTGTGGGTAATCTTAGTATTATTTCGATAATCATATAAACAAAACCCTTCATGCTCACTATTTACTTCTAAGATGAATATACCTCGCCCTCTCGATGAGCTTACAGGCTTTAAGATAATCTTCTTATTTACTTGTAAAAAATCAATTAATTCCGCTATATTTTTTAATAGAAACGTTTCTGGCAGGTTGTTTTTGAGTTCTGGATTATCTTTTAATAAATAAAGATCGGATTTTTTAAAGTGGTAGGAATTAAATAAATTATTATTTGTCAATTCCTTTAATTTTTTTATACTTTCTTTCTTCTGATGGAAGTTCCGACGATAAATGGCAGCAGGGATAGGTGTGGATTGATAGCGCCAGTGTTTTTTATCATGGTCATAGATCATACCATAGACAATCTTCTCTTCCCAATCTACCGAGCGGGCAGAAAAGGCGATGGTGACACCTCCAAAGCGATGATATTCACCAAAACGATCCTTGAATTTTTCCATATATTTTAGAGTAGTAACTTGGTTTTTTTCACCTAATAACAAACCAATCGTGGGACCGATTATCGCCTTCCTGTCTGTAAATTGGATTTGATAAACAAGGTCAAGTGGAAGATGCATCTTATCCACTAAAGAATCGGAAACAAACAAATCGACAGGATTGTTGTAAGAATTATGTCTAAGTGGAATAGCGTCTTCGTAAATATCGAAGTGGCATGGCTGTTCAATGACCCCGAATAACACAGCTTCAGGTTGGTCTCTCCATCGTTCAGTAATCCGGTTAGGTAATTTCATTTTTAGTTCAGGATCGTGAAAAACTTTAAATTTCACCCAAACATTCTCATCCAATAGGCTTAATTGTCCGATAAAACCGGCTACAGTATCATCGAGGTAGTCGTTTTCCTCTTGTGGGGGTATGCTTGATTCCGGTATTTCCATATTTTTTATCCTGCTGATATCTTTTCCAAGCTTGATTGGCCACTCAAGGATAGTTTTAGCTAAATTTTGATTACGAGAACTTATGTCTCTAATCATGTTAATGACCGGACAAGTCGAATGAATTTTTATTTGGGTAGTTTCCGTCATCGCAAATTCAAGACCGATTTCATAAATGGCAGGATAATAGTAATGAAGGATTTCTAAAATTTGATGGCTGATTTCATATAGCTCATCAATTATTCCCTCTTCTACTTGCTGACTCTTTGTAACAAGTTGACAGGCTTCCTCTAAGCTATAGATTGCGTTATGAATCTTGGCATAGGCTAGAGGGGTAGTCCATTGATGATGGCAATCCTTTTGTCCTAAAACGTAAAGACTAAATAATGGTTGGTTTGAATCGGCAATTTTCACTTGATCTTTTATCTTAGGATATGATTCCATCAAATCGAGGAAGGGTGTTTTCTTAATATTATTCTGTTCATTAATAATTGTACTATCTGTTTGTCTTGCTAATTCAAAGATGGTTCGATTGTGTTTTTTTTGATGATAAATAAATGGATTATAAACAATCGAAGGGATTGTAACGAACCCTTTTAATACTATCTCACCTTCGTGAATAATTAATGCTTCTCCCTTACGCTCGGTAACAAGTATCTCATCAATATTAAAAAATAAGACCTCCAAATTTAATCTTTCGCCTGTTTCGGCATACTGAAACACAAAAGAGTAATCTTCATCCAGCTGCTCTTGTGCAAGTTCTTTCCATTGCCTCTTTGGTAAAATAATACCAATAGACGTTTCATCCATAAATAATGTCTCCTTCAATCATTTTTAGATTCAAAATGCATTCTATGAAACCTTATAACAATAGTGGACACGGCGAGGTTAGTCCATCTTTAACACAGTTTCTTCCATTGTTCATAGCTTTCAGGGGCTAGTTTGTTTACAATCTCTAAAAATGATGTTAGTAGTCCTAATTGTTTTAAATCCTTAAATAGTCTTTTTGGGTACGACCGTTGAATTTTAAACGAATTTACATGGTCAATGATTTTTAACTTTCCATGTTTATTAAAAATAGTATGGCGCAAAGAAAAGTCAATGCGCATAAATCGTAATCTTTTTAGTTCGGTTATTAGATGAAATATTTCCTTTGCCACATCTTCAGGAAGAGTTTCTGATTCCTGAAGATATTCTTGTAATGTTGGGCCATTTAAATATTCCATGATAATATATTTTTCACCTGACTCATAAACCTCGGGAAAGATCACTGATTTTTGACTAAATTCCTGTAAAACTAGGTTTTCGCGACGACAATATATTTTTTTGGAATATATTTTTACACAGCGGTCATCGGATAATTTGAACACTGCACCTTGTAATCCTTTTCCGATAAGCGGATAGGGAGTTGGATTGGATCGAACCTGAACAGGTTTTCCCGCTATCACTTCAATTTGGGTAAAATCATTCACCACTCTTATTCTCCTTTATAGGATTAAGTCTCTATTCTGTCGATACATTCATTTAGATTAGCAATTATATAAATGGTAAGAGGGCATCAATAAGTTCTTGGGCAGATTGATACCGTTTTGATTTCCTTTTATTGGTTGCTTTCATTAGAACTTCCTGCAATCCTCGATGCGCTACTTTTGCGCAAGCCTGATGTTTATTAACTGGAGCCTCTCCTGTTAGTAAGTACAAACATACACATGCGACACTATATAGATCAGAGCTAGTGTCTAAGTTTGCCGTAAAGCAATTATTTTTTTTACATAACTCTGGCGGCCGGTAATATCTTGTTGCTCCTTTATGGCTCCCTATATATACACCTGATTCATTTAATTGAACGGCGGAACCAAAATCGATGATTTTAACTGTTTGAGGTTGTTCATTACAAATTAAGACGTTATGAGGTGTGATATCGCAATGAAGAATATTATGTTGGTGGATTACTTTTAATCCTTCGAGGATATTGATTGTAATTTGAACGGCTAATTTTTGTTCACGAATGGATCCTTTTTTAAAATAACCAAGCCTCGATCCCTCATGGTATTCTAAAACAATATACCCTGTTTGTTCCTCGACAAAAAAATCTAACCCAGTAATAATATGCTTATGGACAGGCAAGCTCTTTAAGATTTCGTTCTCTTGTTCTGCTTCACTCCCCATGGTGACCTTCTTTATTACAACCCTCTCATTCTTTCCGTTCAGACCAAAAAAGACAAGGCTTGTTGCACCTTTCCCTAATGGATGCTGCTCTAGTCGATACTTTTCTAAAGTAGTTCCCCCCTTCAAGTGAAATGATAAGACATGTTTTTTATATCTTATTATTAATGAGACAAGAATTCCTGTATGTTTAACCATAAAAAATGAGGTTGTCTCGAATGGACAACCTCATTTTTTCAGGAAACATACGCTTCGTTTATTGGCAACAGGCGCTGCAATCCACGGAGCTCTAATTCCATTAATTTATTCAATGCTTTTTCCTTCTCAATTCGAAGTCCCGCCACGTCCAATGCACAACTAACGGGAACATCACATTTTATTTCTGCAAGCAATCTTGATAAATGGAGCATTTCTAAATCCTGCTCAATTTTAGTCTTATTTGATTTGGACAAGCGATCTAGATTCGAAATAATCCCCTCAACATGTTCAAACTCCTGCAAAAGCTTAAGAGCGGTCTTTTCGCCGATTCCTTTCACTCCAGGATAATTATCACTCGTGTCCCCCATAAGGGCCTTTAAATCAATCATCTGCCTTGGTGTAATCCCTTTTTCTTCAAAAAAGGTTTCTGGAGTATGAACCAGGTAATTTCCATAGCCCTTTTTCAACAATATAACAGAAATACTTTGATCAAGTAACTGCAGCATGTCTTGATCACCCGTTAGTATTGAGACATGGGCAAAGTCTTTTGATTGATTAGCAATTGTTCCGATACAATCATCTGCTTCATAACCTGCTAAGCCAATATTGGGAATATCAAAAGAGGCGACAACCTCTTTAACTAAATCGAACTGCGGAATAAGCTCAACCGGTGCTTCGCCGCGATTCCCTTTATAATCAGAAAATAATTCTGTTCGGAAGGTTTTACTTCCCATATCCCAACAAACGGCAAGATGAGAGGGTTTGAAGGAATTTACCGCTGTGAATAAATGCTTAACAAAGCCATGGATTCCATTGGTGGGTGTTCCTTTTGAATTTATCATAAATTGTCCTGTAACTGCGGTAGCGTAAAAAGCACGGAATAGCAAGGCCATCCCATCAACAAGCATAAGTGAAGGCTTTTGATTTGTCATTATTGGACCTCCTTTGTTGTTGTTATTAAAACAACACGTTTTCCATTATAACATAAATTGCCCTCAAACATTATTCTATTTTATTATCCTCATAGGAGATCCAATCACTAAAGCTTCCGACGTAAAGCTTGACCCTCTCAAAACCAGCTTCTTTTAAAGCCAAGAAATTAGGAGCAGCAGTAACACCTGATCCACAATATACAATAATTTCTTTTCCTGGTTCAATATTAATAAATCTTTGTTTTTGATCCGAAGCAGGCTTATAGCGGTTTCCCTTTAATCCTTCCATCCACGGCTTATTAATTGCCCCAGGAATATGCCCCGCTTTACTATCGATTGGTTCTTCTATCCCTAGAAACCGTTTTTCTTCCCGTGAATCGATGAGAATTATGCCACCTGGCCTATTTTCGGCCACTCCTTTTACATCATCGATCGTAGCCAATAATTCTGACTGAATATTATAATGGAATTCGGCTTTTTCAAAGGTAGGAACTTCCACTGTTATCGGGTAATTTGCTTCTGACCAAGCTTTAAATCCTCCATCAAGTACATAAACATGTTCATGACCAAGGTATTGCAACAGCCACCAAAAACGTGCAGCAAAAGCACCTTCACCATGGTCATAAGCAACGATTACTGTTTTTTCATCAATCCCTGCGTTTCCAAGCTTAGCGAGGAATTCCTCTAGGACCGGCATTGGATGCCGGCCGCCATGGAATTGTTTCGGCCTCGATAGATCTTTTTCTAAATCAAAGAAAACAGCTCCGGGAAGATGACCTTGTAAATATTCCAAGTTCCCTTTTTCTGGTTCACTTAATGAGAATCGGCAATCAACAATCCTGACATGATGATCGTTTAAGCATTCCAATAACCATTTCTGATCTTTAACATATTTCACGCCGCTTCCTCCTCGATTTTAATATTTCATTATTGTAATGTGAACAACTTATTTTGAATATCCGTTAGAAATTCAATCGAGATTCCACCGTCTAAAGCCGATAGGTAACTCAAATAAAAATCACTAACTTGTTCGGTCATAAGTTCTAAGAGCCGATCGAATTCCTTTGCCATTTCTTCGTTATAATGAGCGTTTAAACGTTTGGCCTCTTGCGCTAAATACTTATCTGCAGGGGTATTAAGTACCTGATAAAGTTCGTCACTCATGAATTTCTTTTCATTTTTTTCAAAGAAGGATTTTGGATTTTTAAAATACGACATCGCTTTAGTAAATAACTGTTTATTTACATCGTTAAAGGCGATTGGAAATTCAATAGCATCGGTATGCTCGACTTCAAATGGTGAAAAAGAGAGGTCTGGATTGATTTCTTGTAAATGACGGATAAGACCTGCTTGGAAATCAGCAAATTGTTTTTCTGTAAAGCGCTCAATCCGTACGGTGGTAGCTCTCATTTCTTGAGCAAAATCAAATCCGAGGCTTTCAAGAAATTCATCTAAAGCACCTTGGAGAACCTTTTTCAAATTACGACCGTCATCCCTAAGTGCACTCGGGTTAAAGGATTCCCTAAAGAAATCTCCGAAGCGCAAGAATACCCTTTGCTTAATGTAATAAACAAGCTCATCCGCCTCTTGATGCAAACGCCTTTGTAAATTTTCAACAGTTTGTTTTTTCAATAATGTGCGGATTAATTCTTGTTGGTTGGCAATATTCTCACGTTTCGCTTCTTTTACCGATTGGTCTTCCTGAGAACTCTGAATAAGATTCGCAATAAATTCTTGAACACGATTCATTTCCTTTTCTGCCGCCGAAATGGTCATCTCGGTTAATTCATTAGTAATGAATTGATAGAATGCCTGTTCAAACTGCTTCATACCTGATTCAGTTTCTAGATGAGCATCCTTTTTTTCCATTAAAGCAAGCAAGCTTGATACGGGAAATAGATGAGGATTTCTAATTCCATATTTACTTAGCTGCTCCTGAACGTAATAAATTACGGATTCCTTCTCTTCCTCACTTTCAGCTAAGTCAATCGCATTGATAATAAAGAACATTTTATCCATTTGAAAGGATTCCTTGACACGCCCAAGCTGAATTAGAAACTCTCGGTCTGCTTTTGAAAAAGCATGGTTGTAATAAGTAACAAAAAAACATGCATCTGAGTTTTTAATATAATCAAATGCCACACCTGTGTGTCGGGCATTAATAGAATCCGCTCCCGGAGTATCAACAAGTGTGATGCCTTTACGAGTTAATTCGCAATCATAGTAAAGCTCAATCCATTCGACGTAGCAGGATTTTTCCTCCATTGCAACAAACTCGCTAAATTCATGTACATCCGTTTTGAGAACAGTTCCTAGTGAATTTCCAAAGGACGGGTAGCCTTTTTGGAATGCCTGCAAAAAACCAAAATGAGTCTTTTCTAAAACCCCGCCTACATGCTCTTCTTGAAGCAAGATTTGGTCAATTTTCTTAGTTGCCCCATCAAAATCATGAGCTTGTCGTTCAAATACTTTCAATGAACGATTCACATCTTCGAGCATGGCTGACGCTTCCTTAAATTTGACCAGCACAGTACCATGCGGATGAGCAGCCGTTACTGGTTTAATTTTATTAATTGCCGCCGTGGTTGGATTTGGTGATACAGGAAGAACCTTTTCACCCATCAGTGCATTTGCAAAGGAAGATTTGCCCGCACTGAATGCTCCAAATAATGCTACGGTAAACCCTTTGCTACCCAGTCTGTCTGCTTTTTCTGCTAGTTCCATTGAAAGCTTTTGGAACCCAGGAATATCTTTAATTAAATTGGAAGTTTGATATAGTCGTTCAACAGTTTGAACTAAATGGTCATTCGAAGAAGCTGCCTCGGTCGCCTTCATGTAAAGTACATCACCCTTATTATGCTTTGATTTAAAGCTGGGATTAGGTCTGTGACTTGGATTAGGCTGGGATTTGATAACTACATATTCTTCATCTTCCTGTTCAAAGAGATGGTAACTATCTTCTGGCAATAGTTCATCTGTTGATAAAAGCTTTTCAATCCGAGTTTCTAACTGATTAGCTTTATCCTCGTATTTTTTTAAGATGGAAAGGGCGTTTACATATCGATCAGTTCGGTTTAGTTCTTGTTCATTTTGTGAAATTAATTTCGCTGTTCTTTCCTTTAATGATTTTAAGAACTCTTCTTTAAAAATAGTTAGTTCATGTCTCGCGATTTTTTTTATTTCATTGGCAACATCTTCGGTATAATGTAATACATATTCTCCGGAGATCCGTGCCCCAGACTTTACCGTCTCCGTTAATAGACTCGTCGGTACTTCGATGGAATAAGATTGAGCCAAGCCATGTAGCTCACCAACGTCCAGTCCAGTTTCTTTTAATGTTAGAAGCAGCAGTTCGCGAATATGCCATTCGAGCTGAGACTTTGTTTTATCAAGGATATCCAGTTGAAATCGTTCCAACCTAGCCTTTTTCTCATCACTAGTTTTTTGTTTAGAGAATAAAAATCCAATTTTGAATTCCGGCTGACATGCTTCCAAATAACGCTCAGCTAATTCCCTTGTTTGAAATGGCATCAGGTAAGCGTTTTTAAGCAGCTGCGTCAATTGATGTTCAAATTCCTTTTCCGTTCTAGCTGGGCCTTCTTTTAATGTTAGGAGGTTATGTTCTACCTCGTTTGAAGTATCGGCCAAATTACTTCTCTCTTCCTCAGATAATTCATCTAGAATTGCAAAGAATGGAGCTAACTCTTCCTGATCGGCCTTCCGTCTTTGATTAATATGGTCTAGTGTAATTTTCTCTAATGAATGATTAATAGATGGAAGTAATAATTGGTCCTTTGCGGCCAATTTTTCAGTAATAAACCCTTGAAGAAGGTTAAATTCATTTAAGGGATGAGTTTCATGTTTCAATGAAGTATAAAAAATCCTTGCTGGCTTAACTCCCCATGAGGCAAACGAGGTGAGCACGCTGTTTTGAAACTCCTGAAAACTTAACTCCTCCTCATTGTGTTTATCAATTTGGTTAATGACTAAGTATACTTCCTTCCCAGCTTCGGTTAGTTCCCTGGTAAATAAAAAATTTAACTCTGCTTGGACATGGTTATAATCCATAACATAGAGAATCAAATCAGCAAGATGGATGGCTGATTCTGTTGCAATCCTGTGGGCATCATCAGCCGAGTCAATCCCCGGAGTATCCATTATGACGGTATGATCGGGCAGCCCCGTATCACTGTGACTTATTTCAATTTCTTCGATTTGGTCCCCGTCCTTACAATAATTCTTTACTAGTTCATAATCGTAAGGCGCTAAATACATACGAGGTGTATCATTTTTGAAAAATACTTTAGCATAATCTTCACCTGTTTTAACCTTCACCAGGTTTGCACTGGTCGGAATTGGGCTCGATGGAAGTAATTTTTCACCAACAAGCTGGTTAATCATCGTCGATTTACCGGCAGAAAAATGCCCGCAAAAGGCTATTAGAAATTCTCTGTTATCCAGCTTTTTAGCTAATTGTTTAATTTTCTTTGCATGAACTAAATCCGCTTGGTCAATTAAATAATCATATAACCTAACAATTTTCGTTTTTAATTTCTGGATGTCATTTTCTTGGCTCGTTGTTTTCACCATCAATATTCCCCTTAACAACTTTGTAATATTTTTTATTTTATACGATAATTCAAACTTTTCCTATCTTGACACCTCATTTGCCTAAAACAAATTTTTTCCTAAAACGACAAAAAAGCCAAGGTTAACAACCCTGGCCCCAAAAAGTTTATAGAATTTTTAATGTGTAACGTTCTTTAAAACGTGCTTCATGACAAATGCATAAATAATAACCGTTCCGCCAACTAGAGCAAAAGTCAAATGTAACACCTTCCTTATCAAACTCTCGCTGAGAATGATTTTCATCGATAACCAAAGTTTAGCATAGGTGATAATCATTTTCAATAGCTCTTTACTAATTGTCACACTTATTTAACAAGTCTGGGAAGAAAACGATTACAATCCTGAAATCGACACTCATATTCAGTAAGTTCCTTAAGCGCTTTTTCTTCCTCCGGAATGCGGATCATCAAGATGACTGCATTAAGGATGGTAAATAAACAAGCTGTAATATATAAGTTAAACAATAATGGAATCACAAGCAGTTCAATAGCAACTACAAAATAATTCGGATGCTTAATATAGCGGTAGGGACCTTTTTTAATCACCTGCGCATCTCTTAAGACAATGATTTTTGTGTTCCAATACCTGCCAAGAGTTGAAATCACCCAAACCCTAATCAGCTGAGCCAATAGGAACGCTGATAAGAGCAGAGGCCAGTTTTGTGAAAGTCCTTTATTCCAATAAACTTTTTCAGCAAGAAGACTTAAAAAAAACAATACATGTAACAGCACCATAAAACGATAATGTTTTACTCCAAATTCGATAGCCCCCTGCTGCCTCATCCATTTCTCATTGCGGTTTGCGATTCCAAGCTCAATGAGCCTTTGAAGAATAATTAAACTGATAATTATTTGGAAAAGGCTAAATCCATTCATTACATCCACCTCATTAAAAGCAGTTCTGAACTAAAACCCGGTCCTAGTGCGGTTCCGAGCCCCAATGCACCGTGAGGAATATCTTTCTCCATAAACCGCTTAAGTACAAAAAATATTGTCGCTGAAGACATATTGCCAAACTGCCTTAACACCTCAAGGGAAATATCTGTCATAGATACAGAAATGTCTAATGATTTTACATACGCATCAATTACCTTTTTTCCACCAGGATGGGCAATAAAATAATCAATTGTCTCAAGACCCAAATGATTTTCTTTTAAAAACTCACTTACATTTGGCTTCAACCAATTTTCGATTATGTTCGGGATATCTCGAGAAAATACCACATAAAGGCCATTAATCTTTATTTCCCACCCCATTACATCTAAAGAGTCCGGCATAAGAGTTGACTGGGTTGCAATGATGGATGGTGAAGTTTTCTTTTTTCTGTAATCATTTATATTTGATTCATCACCACACACCAATGCACAAGCAATACCATCAGCAAACAGGGAGGTACCAATGAGATTGCTTTTCGAAAGATCATTGCGCTGAAACGTTAAACTGCAAAGCTCTACAGAAAGAACCAGAACCTTTGCTTTTGGAAAGGCAAGGCAATATTCATATGCCCTTGATAGACCGACTGCACCTCCAGCACAGCCAAGGCCCCAGATTGGCACTCGCTTTGTATGAGGTTGAAACGGAAGTAAGTTCATGATTCTCGCCTCGATACTAGGTGTGGCGAGTCCTGTAGTTGAAATGAAGAAAATACAGTCAATTTCTTGATAGGAAATATCTTTTGTTAAAAAATCATTATTATGTAAACACTTCACGATTGCTTCTTTTCCAAGCTCCACGGCTGACTCAATATATGCCGTATTTTTTTCTTCAAAGGTTTTATCCTCTTTAAACCAATCAAGATCTTTTACGAAATGCCTTTTTTCAATTTGTCCATTTTGGAAAGCACGTAAAAGTCTTTCAATATCCTTGAATGAATTCGAAAAGATCTCACGTGCAAACTCCATGGCTTGATTTTGGTTCACTTCAAATGGGGGCGTTACCTCGGCAACTGAAATAATTGTAGGCATGTTTTTTCTCCTTCAAGCTAGGTAAGGTTATTTTTTACATATAAATGGAAATTATTCAAGAATGTCTGAAGACAAAAAAAGCTCCCCTTTTTGAGAGAATCCGAGTCTCTCATAAGGGAAGCAAACGTTTTGAAGGTTGTTGCTGTGCTCTTAAATTATATAATGGAAACTTATTTCGTTCATTAACTAATGATTTCCAATTACGCACTGCAGAACTATTTTTTATCAGGTTGTTTTTGAACTTCAATCTTTATTTTATTACTAACTAAATTTCCGCAGATTTTACAAATTTCCACATTGTTATACAGAAGACGGCACCGTTCACAATAATATTTTTCCACAAAAACACACTCTTTTCTGAAGGAAAATACGATTTATTACTATCATATTTTTCAGACTCTAAAAGTGTGACACTTCCCCAAAAATGTTGCCTTTATTTCTTGTGAAGTATTATTCAATTACTTTTATCACAGGGAAAGTGTGATAGTTCACATTTTAGTCACAATTACCCCTGTGCGCATGTGATATAAATCACTGTTACATCAATTTTATAATATTAACATAGTAGATATCTAAGGAATGAACAATTTGTGAACTATGAAATTTGTTATTTTTTCTTCACAATTGTTTTGTATTATGAAAGAGAACTAATAATTATTTTACATTACTCGAAAGGGAGTGCAGGGGGATGGCAAAAGCGGAACTTAAAACAAATCAAAAAACAGAATTAGAAGACAGCTCTTCTCTTAAAGGGACATTGGCATCCGTTTTCTTATTAGGAGCTTTTATTGTTGTCACTTGGGTAAGTGTTTATTATCTATTCGTTGAACGTTTTTAATGATTGAGGGGGGTAAAAAATTATGCATATGCATAAGTTTGAGAAGATTTGGCTGGCTTTCGGAATAGGTGCTCTGGTCGTATTTTTAACAACTGTGGGAGTAAGCGCATTCTACCTTGGTAACAAACCGCCAAGTTGTTTAACTACCATTAATGTCGATAAGGTCGATCAAACTAAACCATTTGATAAGCCAGGATTACATAAGGTTGAAGGTAAAGATTGGGACTATGAATTAGTCTATGTTGCATCAGCTTTCTCCTACAATCCAGTAAAAGTGGAAGTTCCACTTGGAGCGAAGGTCAAAGTTATAGCCACGACAAAAGACGTTGTTCACGGCTTTGAAGTCGCTGGAACAAATATTAATATGATGCTTGAGCCTGGCTATGTAAGCGAATATACGACAACCTTTGACAAGGAAGGCGAATATTTAATTGTTTGTAATGAATATTGTGGTGCTGGTCACCATTTAATGAGTTCGAAGATTGAGGTGGTAAAATAATGGCTAACTCTACAGCAGGAAAAGTAAAAGTTGACCCACGTGATGCAAAGCTCTCAATGGCACACTTTTTTGTTGCCTTCTCTGCTCTAGCACTTGGTGGTTTAATGGGGCTCTTACAAACCCTAGTCCGTTCAGGTAAATGGGAACTGCCATGGGGTATTGATTATTACCAAATCTTAACTGTCCATGGTGTGTTAATGGGATTAGTTTTGACCACATTTTTTATTATGGGATTTCAGTATGCTGCCGTAAGCAGAACAACTGGAGGCCATTCAAATGCTGCCCGCCGGACTGGCTGGATCGGCTTTTGGATTATGCTAGTGGGAACCTTAATGGCTGCAACTATGGTTTTACTAAAGGAAGCATCGGTCCTTTATACTTTTTATGCACCACTTAAAGCTCATTGGATTTTTTACTTAGGTTTAACCTTTGTAATTGTCGGAAGCTGGATTGATGGTGCCGCTCAAATCATGACTTATGCAAAATGGCGGAAAAATAATCCTGGCCAACCTAGTCCGTTATTAAGCTTTATGGCCGTAATTAATACTGTCATGTGGATTATTGCTACACTTGGAGTAGCTGCTACCGTATTATTCCAATTACTCCCTTGGTCACTAGGGTTAGTTGATACAGTTGATGTTTTAGTAAGTCGGACTTTATTCTGGTATTTTGGGCATCCACTTGTTTATTTCTGGTTGTTACCAGCCTATATGTGTTGGTATGCAATTATTCCGAAAATTATCGGTGGTAAAATCTTCTCAGATTCATTAGCTCGTTTATCATTTATTTTATTCCTGTTATTTTCAATTCCGGTTGGTTTTCACCACCAATTAACAGAACCAGGGATTGACCCTGCTTGGAAGTTCTTACAAGTTATCTTAACATTTATGGTTATTATTCCATCATTAATGACTGCCTTCTCTCTATTCGCTACCTTTGAGAGATATGGCCGATCAAAAGGAGCAACTGGCCTTTTTGGCTGGTTTAAAGTACTGCCATGGGGTGATGCCCGCTTTACTGTTCCATTTATCGGTATGGCTTCATTTATCCCTGCAGGAGCAGGCGGGATCATCAATGCATCCAACCAAATGGACCAAGTGGTACATAATACCATTTGGGTTACAGGTCACTTCCATTTAACAGCCGCAACATCAGTTGTGTTAACATTCTTTGGTATTTCTTATTGGTTAGTGCCACATTTAACTGGCCGTAAATTAACTAAGACTATGAATAAATTAGGGATTATCCAAGCATGGGTATGGTTCATTGGAATGGCCTTTATGTCTGGGGCCATGCACTTCCAGGGTCTGCTTGGCGGACCAAGACGTTCGGCTTTTTCTACCTATGGCGGAGCCAAACAGGCTGCAGAATGGATTCCATATCAAATCGCTCAAGCAGTTGGCGGGACTATTCTCTTCTTAGGAATTATTCTAGTGCTGATTATTTTTATCAATTTGGCTTTCTTTGCTCCTAAAGGGGAAGAGGAATTCCCTGTTGCTGTAGCAGAAAATCTTGAAGAAAAAGCACCAATGGTCTTCGAAAACTGGAAATTATGGCTTGGAATTGCAGCTGCTTTAATCCTTTTCGCCTACACGATTCCGTTTATCGATATCATTCAAAACGCACCTCCAGGATCAAAGGGATTTCAGACTTGGAGTAAATGGTAATAAGAAAAGGCTTCAATCACCACGATTGGAGCCTTTTTAAGTTTCTTCTTTAATTTAACCTGTAGACCTTGCCAAACTTCTCATACAGATAAGTAATTAAATAATTGGGGTTTAGTCCTTCACCGGTAACATCTTGTAAGATTTCAAGCGGCTTTTTCATTTTTCCATATTGATGGATATTTTCTGTCAGCCATTCCTTAATCGGCAATAGATTTCCCTCTTCGACTAACTGATCAAAATTCGGAAGAGCTTCAATCATTTTATGCTTAAATTGTGCTGCATACATGTACCCCAATGCATATGATGGAAAATACCCAAAGCTTCCACCAGCCCAATGGACATCCTGTAATACACCCTGTGCATCATTATCAGGTCGAATGCCTAAATACTCTTCGTATTTATCATTCCAGATCTTCGGTAAATCTTTCACATCAATTTCATCATTAAATAGCCCTTTTTCAATTTCATAGCGGATGATAATATGGAGTGGATAGGTCAGTTCATCCGCTTCAATTCTTATCAAAGAAGGTTTTGATTCATTGATGGCTCGATAGAATTCTTCCATTCCTATTTGGTCAAACTGCCCACTTGCATGCTCCTTCAAAAGCTGATAATTATTATTCCAAAATGAAAAACTTCTTCCTAAGATATTCTCATAAAAAAGAGATTGTGATTCATGTATCCCCATGGAGGTCCCAGAGCAAAGCGGTGTACCAATTAGTTCTTTTGAAATATTTTGTTCATATAAAGCATGACCGCCCTCATGAATCGTTCCAAAAACTGCGGTCCGGAAGTCGTTTTCATTATAATTTGTTGTGACACGGACATCGCCAGGATTTAATCCAGTAGCGAAAGGATGAACTGTCTCGTCCAATCTGCCAGCGCTGAAATTATAACCCATTTTCCCGAGGATTTTTAAACTCAATTCCCGTTGATTTTCCTTAGGAAATTTTTTGAACAGAAAGTCTGTTTTAGGTTTGTGTGGAGATTCTGAAATTTGTTTGACCAAAGGGACAATTTTTTCTCTTAGTTCTCCAAAAACTTGATCTAGTACTTTTACCGTTACCCCAGGCTCGTATATATCTAATAAAACATCATACTTATTTCCTTCATATCCCCAATAGCTGACAAACTTTTTTGTTATTTCCACTAACTTTTCTAAGTATGGACTAAACATGGCAAAATTAGAACTTTCTTTCGCTTCTTCCCACACACTTTCTGCCTTTGATTGTAGAATGACAAACTCTTTATATTCTTCAGCAGGTATCTTTTTATTTCGTTCATAACCTTTTTTGCATTCTTCAAGAATTTTCTCAGTTTTATTGGAGAGTGGCTGTTTTGTTAAATTTGCGATATATGCGGCCATCTCTTCAGAGGTAGACATTTTAAATACTTCTGACGATAACATTCCAATTACCTCAGACCGTTGTTCGACCCCTTGCTTTGGGGCCCCCGTCCGAAGATCCCAATAAATTAGCCCAAGTGCTTCATTATAGGCAGACATTTTTTTTACATAATCCAAAAATTCTTTTTCTAATAATACCTTACTCATTCCGTTCCCCCCTTTTTATTCCCACTAAATTTTAGCATATTATTCAGAAAAATAGGTAAATTGACTGTCAACAGGGAATAAAAAAACAACAGAAATGACTTCTGTTGTAAAATATATTTATGGGGAAGTGAGTTTGACTCCTGTAAATTTAAAACATTGTCAACTTGTAGCGATAGTTTCGTGACCAAGACATATGGTTTACTTTTTAGAAATCGCCACTTTCCATGTTTCAGGACCTTCTTCAAGGTACTCCCAGGAAAATTGCTCAGGTCTCTCCATCATGAACTGATATAAAAGTGGTTTTGGATCATGATCATTAACTATCATCATGGTCTCGCCAGATTCTAATCCGTCAAAACCATTAAAAATGGTTGGATGTTTTTCACGTGGTGGAAAATCTGGTACATTGATAACTTTTGCGTAGGTTTGCATTATTATCACTCCTATTAGTTTGTTAACTTCTCTTATATTATAAGAAATCTTAGTGGAAATATTAGTGCGTGGTATCACACCAACTACATGATTTTATTAATACTGGGGGTATGCAGAAATGAACGAGTTAATCGGAAAGTGCAAGTGCTGCTGTAAAGAAATCTATTGTTTGGATGGCTTTTTTAATGGTGTCCATACTGAGGAAAAAGAGCTTTATTGTTTTGAATGCCATGAAAGTTTGAAAGTGAAAAACGAAAAACCGCAAAGCTGACCTTTGCGGATTTTTTTCTATTTACTCTTCATCAATAGACAGATCTTTAACAGGAAGTAATTCTCCCTCTTTATGGGTTGGTTTACGTAAGTTAAAGAGTGCTTTAATACAGAACACCAATAATACCACTACACCAATAAGGAAAATGGTGTCAGGTACCGCGCGCCAAGTTAATAATGTTGCAACAAGATCCTTTTGTAAGAATGCTGCTGAACGAGATGAGGCATAACCATGATTGAAGGCTTCTTTAATTTGGATAAAGCCGACAGGAAGCAAGGATAAGAAAACCATTCCTGCAAGACCGACGTTTAACAAGATACAACTAATTTTTAGCCATTTGTCGTTCCATGCTTCTGGTTTTACAATATTTCTTAATGTGTATAAGAGGACAGCAATTGCAAACATACCGTATACACCCATCATTGATCCATGACCATGAGCTGGTGTTAAGAATTGTCCGTGTTCAAAATAGCTGACAGCTGGTAAGTTAATTAAGAAACCTAGTACACCTGCACCAACTAAGTTCCAAATGGCCACAGAAATTAAGAACCAGAACGTTCCTTTGTAAGGGAAATTTACCCCGCCTTGACGCATCATCTTGTATTGCTCATATGCCTCGAGGATTAACAAGGTTAACGGAATAACTTCCATTGCTGAGAACACTGCCCCAAGCGCCAGCCAGACTTCTGCTGAACCATTATAGTAATAGTGGTGGCCAATTCCGATTACACCACTTCCTAAGAGCAAGATTAATTGGAAGTAAAGTTGTCTTACTGTTGATTTTTTTGTAACTAGACCAAGTTGAACCATTAAGAAACCAATAACAACAACTGCGAATACCTCAAAAATACCTTCTACCCATAAGTGGATAATCCACCAGCGCCAATAATCAGCGAAGGTAAAGCTAGTACCTGGGTTAATAAACAATGCAAAGATATAAAATGCAGGTACAGCAATGGCGGCGTAGAATAAGAGATGGATCAATCCACCCTTGTCTGTTTCTCGCTTAAGCCCTGCCTTTATTCCTCGATATACAATGAACAGCCAGATGAGCATCCCGACAATCAGGATTAGTTGCCAAACGCGTCCAAGTTCAATATATTCCCAGCCAGTATGTCCAAATAAGAACCATTGGTTGCCTAAATAGCCATTGGCACCAAGCCATTCTCCCACCATACTTCCTGCAACAAGGACAACCAGTGCCCAGAATAAGATATCTACTAATAAGCCTTGTTTCTTAGGTTCATAACCTCCAACAAGCGGTGCTACATAAATTCCCATTCCAAGCCATGCTGTAGCAATCCAGAAAATTGCAAGCTGCAGATGGTAACCTTTTGTAATATTAAAAGGAAGAATATCATGAATCCATTTCATTCCAAAGAAACTATCGGGCTCGATATAATAGTGGGCAAGTAAGGCCCCAAACATACACTGTACAAAGAATAACGCTGCTACGATGACGAAGTATTTTCCTGTTTTCACCTGAGAACTCGTCACAGGCATTTTACGTAAGTCGATTCGTGGGAAATTACCTTCTTTATACGCTTCCTGCATCCCAAAATTATAGCGATAGAAAACAAACAGGATAACACCAACCATTAATACGAATAACGTTATGCTGGCACCACTCCACCAAATAGCTGAGAATGATAAATGGTTGCCGGCATCTTCATAATATGGCCAGTTATTCGTATAAGTGATTTTATCTCCTTCACGAACGGTACTAGAAAGCCAAGCCGTCCAGAAAAAGAAATCAGAGATTTGTGTAATTTGGTCACCACTTGCAACGTAAGCACGATCTGTTTTGGGCATATCCCCTTCTTTAATAAGGTTTGCCTTTAATCCCCAGCCGTCACCTTTAGTAAAAATCCCTTTATAATACTCTTTTACTCTTTCTAAACCAAATTCTTGTGCACTGGTTAACTCCATTGTATCGCTTTTGCTATCATAGCGGTTTTTACGCATTTCCTTGATTACTTTATTTTTAATTACTGATTTCTGATCTTCATTTAAAGAAACAAAGTCTTTATTGTATTGTTGATTTGCTTTAAAGTCTTGCATTCCCTCTGTATATAGCTTTAATGCTTCCGCTGTATAATCGGGGCCCATATATGAACCGTGACCTAGAACGGTGCCATAATCCATTAGACCATACTTTTGAAAGACAGACTGACCACCCATAATCGTATCTTTTGTAAATAATACTTCACCCTTCTCATTAGTAACCTTTACAGGTCTAGGTGCTTGCTCTTTAAAAATCCAAAAGCCACCCACTAGTAATACCGTAAAGCTGAGTAAAATGGTGATTACTAAAATTGATTTAAGCATTGTATTTTTATTTGTCTTCACCACTTTTTTCGGTGATGTCCCCCGTTGAATTTCCATATCTATTCATCCTTTCGTGTTTCAATCCTCCCGTATTGTATCGTTCACAGGCTCGTCACAAAGTGAAGCATCTCATGATTCTCCTGTGATATTTACCACACCCCTACTCCACTGAGAATAATTTTCATAAAAGCTAATTAACTATGATGGAGGTCACATAATTGCAGTGAAATCACTGCTACAATATAACTAAATCAGGATTATTAATACGAAGGTGATGTTAATGAAGCAAGAGGACATAATAAAAAGGCTTTCTGTGGTTCCTATCTTTAAAGAATTATCGGAAGAAGAGCTAGAGCCTATCGTGAAAATTGCTCAAACCCGCTTTTATAAACATAAGATGTATGTTTTTATGCAAGGAGATCAACTGGACCGAGTTTTTTTTATTCATAGTGGAAAAATTAAGATATGCAAAACGGACCTGTCAGGTAAAGAACAATTAATTTCCGTTCTTGAACCAGGGGAAATGTTTCCTCATGCAGGATTTTTCAGAAAGGGTAACTTCCCTGCTCATGCTGAAGTAATGGAGGATGCAAATCTCATTATTATTCCCATTGATAAATTCGAAGAGATCCTAATCTCTTATCCTGAACTTTGTATTAAGCTTTTTAAAGTTTTAGGAGAAAAAATAGTGGATTTGCAAGGTAGATTAGAAGCTCAAGTTCTTCATAATACATTTGAGCAAATAATTTTACTGCTGATCAGGTTATGTAAGTCTAACGGAGAACTGGTGGACGGACTTTATCGGCTCACCACCCAGTTTACTAATCGTGAATTAGCCAATATGATTGGCACCTCTCGAGAAACCGTCAGTCGGACGATTAATCAAGTGAAAAAGAAAAACTTTGTTGTCCAAGATGAAGCTGGTTTTTACATCATTGACAAAGAAGCGCTTCAACAAGAATTGTTCTATTAATATGTTTGCTTAGGATTTTAATAAAAGAGGAGTTGTTACTATTATGGAACAAAGAATTATTGAACTGGATGTACGCGAGGATTTAAAAAATAAAATCGAGCCCTTTCAAAAGATTATGGAGGCAATAAAGGAGTTAAACGGTGATGATATTTTTATCCTTCATGCCCCTTTCAAACCTGTTCCACTTTTTGGGGTATTGAAAGCAAAAGGGTTCACGCACGAGGAAGAAGAAATTGATAAAAAGCATTGGAAAGTAATTTTCACAAAGAAAGCTTAAGGAAGAAGGGACAGTTTATGATCTTAGATAATCGTGGTTTAGAGCCGCCACAACCAATGATGCGAACCTTAGCAGCCTTGGAAACCTTGGGGGAAAACGAGACATTAACTATCATAAATGATCGAAGACCAATGTTTCTATATGAACAGCTTGAGGATTTGGGTTACAAACAAAAAACAGAACAACAAAATGACGGAAGTTTTAAAATTGAAATCTTCCGATAAAAAGGGTGAATAATCATGCTTCCTCAAAACATGGGAAGTGAAACAAATATTAAACTTCCATTTTCATTTATTTTGTTTAGTTTAATTGCCTTGGTGCTTTCGCAAGTCCTTCTGTTAGTAAATGGGCAGCTAATGGCAACAGGGAGTTTTAGAATCCCAGTGATCTGGTCTTCTGCCCATCTATTAGTGCTCGGCTGGGCTTTAATGGCTGCTATGGGAGCAATGTATCAGCTTGTACCCGTTGCATTCCTAACAAATATATGGAATGAAAAATTTGGTTTTATTCAATTCTTTGTTACAGCAGTTGGAATCACTTCCTTTTCTGGAATGTTATATTGGTCACCCCAACAGGCTGTGATTCCTGGGATACTTACACTGCTTGGTATCTTAATGTTTTTATTTCAAATGTTTATGACGCTTAAAAAACAAGCAAAACCAACTATTCTAACTGCTTTTGTTGGTTCGGCATTAATCTGTTTATTAATTACAATCCTCTTAGGGATTACCTTGATTTACAGTCTAAAAACCGGGTTTGCTGGGGAGTATTATCAATCCAACTTTAAAGCCCATTTACTAATGGGGCTCACGGGATGGTTTACACTATTAATTTTCGGCTTCTCTTATAAGATGGTTCCGATGTTTTCTTTATCTCATGGTTTTCCAATGGTCCATGCAAAATATGTACTTACGTTTTATGTCGCTGGTTTAATCGTATCGCTCATTTCCTTTTTTTCAAATAACAGTCTGCTGTTGAAAATAGGTTTCTTTTTACTCTTACTTGGTTTTTCGATATTCAGCTGGCATATCAGCATTATTATCAAAAAAAGATTGAAGAAAACACTTGATAAACCATTTACGTTCGCTATAGTTTCAATTGGATTAGCGAATGTGATTCACTTTGTAGCTTTTATCTTGCTTTGGTCTAATCATTTTGCAACTCTTGCCGGACCACTTGTTTACGCTTATTTGTTACTTTGGATTGTCTTAAGTATCGTAAGTTATTTGTATAAGATTGTCCCATTTCTCTGGTGGACATTTAAATATAGTAAGGAAATTGGAAAAACAAAGGTTCCTACCTTAAAAGAGATGATGAATGAAAAAATCGTTCCTTCATTGTTTACTTTATTTATTGGTGCGATACTGGCTGTGTTTTTTGCTTTAACTTTCCATATCACGTTCTTATTTAATATCGGCCAGTCTATCCTTTCGATTGCATTTATTATCATTGCCATTAGTATCCTTAGAGTTTTAAAAAAATAGTGAGGTGTTTATGATGAATCTTAAAGAAAAAATCGTAACCGCATTAAAAAGTGTGTATGATCCAGAACTTAATATTAATGTTGTGGACCTTGGCTTAATCTATAATATTGACATCACAGAAGAAGCAGATGTGACAATAACAATGACCTTGACAACCCCTGGCTGCCCCCTTCATGATAGCATCACAAGCGGAGTTCGCTACAGTGTAGAAGGTATTGAGGAAACTAGAAAAGTGGATGTAAATCTCGTTTGGGAACCAGCGTGGTCACCTGAAAAAATGACCCCTGAAGGACTCAGATTGTTAGGAAGGTAAAATAAAAAGCGGAAGCACCTTTAATATTGGGCTTCCGCTTTTTTCATTCTTTCATATCTCAAGCCTTTGCCTGGGTTGGCAAAACTTCTTTAATGTCTATTAATACTTTAGAGTCAAGTTCTTCATCCAGCAGTATATGAACCGTCCCCTGGTCCTGTTCACTTCGGATTAAGCGACCAACGCCTTGACGTAAACGAAGGAGCATATATGGCAGTTCGACTTCAGTAAATGGGTCGACTACTCCAGCTTTTTTCGCAGTAAAGACAGGATCATTAGGTGGAAAAGGAAGTGAATAAATCAGGACATTTTCAAGTGATCTTCCGGGTATATCCAGACCTTCCCACAAATGAATAGAACAAAGAATCGCATGCTCTTCATTCTGAAACTTAGAAACAAGTGTGCTTATTTCCTCGTCCCCTTCAAAATAAATAGGGTATGGTATTTCTCCAGAAAGGTTTTTCTTCAGCATTGCTAACTCATCTTTATTGTTGAGAAGAATCAGTGCCCGTCCCTCAGATTTACGAATTTCCTTTAAAATATAAGCAATTTTCCCTTCAATATCCTCCTGCTTAAATGCAGGCAAGTAAAGGTCCATCTTATCATCATAATCAAATGGAGATGATACTGAGAAAGAGAGGTAGTCATCAACACCAAGGCTCCCTGCAATGTAATCAAATGAATTTTGATTAGAAAGCGTAGCAGAGGAGAAAATAAATGGCTTCTTCTGAGTAAATACTTCTTCCCTCATAACTTCTTCAACCATTTTCGGCATTATTACTAGTGTTCGTTCTCCACCTTTTTCTTCAAACCAAGTAATCCCATTTAATTCTTGAAGAAAAAGAGATAAAGAATAAGTGATTTGTTCAAGGTACTCCTCAACAATTTTCAAATCATATTCATTTATAACATATAATTCACTTTCGAATACTAATTCTTCCTCTAAGAATTGAAGTGTGGACAATAACTTCCTACAGGTCTTCAAGACTAATGGATGCTTAGTAATCATTTGTTTTTCTGATCCTTGTGTTCGTTCCGAGAATTGTGAAATTCCATTGAAAAACGCTTCATTATCTAATAAAGCCTCTTCAATCTTATAAAGCGTCTTTTCACGTACTTCATTTTCCATTAACCTTGTAAGTAGTGTTTCTAGGGTGTAATCTGTAAAACGATAGCTTAATGCTTTCTGTGCAGCATATTCAAGCAGATGTCCTTCATCAAAGACAACCGAAGAATGCTCAGGTAATAGCGGCAACTGCCCTTCACGCTTTCTTGATTCCTTTGTCCAAATATGCTCCATATAAAAGTCATGAGAACAGATAATTAAATCCTCAGAATGCCGGTAAAATTCACGGTGTAGTGTTAGCCCACAGCGATGACGCTTTTCGCATGAAAAGCAATCCTGAACGGCATCCCAGCTTACTTCATTCCATTTTTCATCCGACAATGTAGGATAATCCCTTCTGTCACCATATCTTTCAAAGGTTTGCATCGAGCCAACAGAATGAACAAAATCGGGTAGGTTTTCATAAATGCTTGAAATCTCATCAGAAAAATCATTGTTCTTCGTTTGATCTAGTTTTTTCAAACACAGGTATTGATCTCGAGATTTTGCTAATCGGACATCGATATCTAATCCAAGAACCCTCTCCAGCTTTGCGATATCTCCCTCTTTCTTCACCAGCTGCTCTATTAATGTCTCATCTGCACAAGCAATAATAGCAGGTCGATTGGTATAACGTGCATATAAAATCGCATAAAGCAAATATACAATAGTTTTTCCCGTTCCAACGCCCGCTTCTGCAAACATTACCTTTTTATCTTTATAGGCATTTTCAAGTTGAAACGCCATATAGATTTGTTCATCTCTTAATTCGAAGCCTGCTTCTGGCAAAATATCATAAAACAAATCACCAATCCATTCACCTAATTTATCATAAAAGGATTCTGTCTTGGCAATCTCAAATGGCATGCGTTTTTGCATGTTACCCTCCCCATAAAACGTTTATATGATTCAACAAAAAGTATTGCATTTGATTTACGTGTTTCCAAGTTACTCATTTAGACGAGGAGGCTTCTTTCCCCAATATTGATAGAGATCCGTTCGAATAAAGCCGTTAAAGAGCTTTCGCTTTTTTGTAGCGGGCCTTCCATAAAATTGTTCGAACTGCTCATTAGAAGTTAAGATATAGATTGACCATGTATCAAGAGCATTAAAAGCCTGACCCATTTCTTTATACATCTGTTCGACTGCTTTTTTCTCCCCGAGTCTTTCCCCATAGGGCGGGTTTCCGACAATAACACCGTATTGCTTATTTGTTGAAATATCGCTAACTTGCATTTGCTTAAACCGAATGAGGTCTCCGAATCCCGCTTCAAAAGCATTTTCTTGGGCGATTTTCACCATTCTGTGATCGATATCAGTCCCTAAAATATCTAAGGGCTGATCATAATTAGCCAAATCCTCTGCTTCATTTCTAGCGTCTTCCCAAACCTTTGTTGGAATCCAATTCCAATGCTCAGAAACAAATTCCCGATTAAAGCCTGGAGCAATATTTTGGCCAATCATGGCTGCTTCTATCGGAATCGTCCCTGATCCGCAGAAGGGGTCCATAAATGGACGGTCTGCTTTCCAATTAGTAAGCAAAACGAGAGCCGCTGCCAGAGTTTCCTTAAGTGGTGCCTCACCCTGGTCGATGCGATAGCCGCGTTTATGCAGCCCTTGACCACTTGTGTCAATTGTTAATGTTGCAACATCTTTTAATAGGGCTACTTCGATACGAAAATATGCACCGTTTTCCTCAAACCAGGTATTTCGTTTATAGTGTTGTTTCATTCGTTCCACAACCGCTTTCTTAACGATTGCCTGGCAATCAGAGACACTAAATAGCTTTGATTTTACCGATTTACCAACAACAGGAAATTCAGCGTCTTCTGGTAAGAATTTTTCCCATGGGAGTGCCTTGGTTTTTTCGAATAATTCGTCAAAAGTAAACGCCTTAAATTCTCCGACTTTAATCTTAATTCTGTCCGCTGTTCGCAGCCATAAATTGCTGCGGGCGATTGTCATTTCATCCCCAGTATAGATGACCTTTCCATTTTCAACTTCACAGTCGTAGCCTAATGCACGAACTTCTTTGGCAACTAATGCCTCAAGCCCCATTGCCGCGGTAGCTATTATTTGATAATTTCCCATATTTTCACCCTTAATTCTTTTCATTTGTATGTATTTTTTTGTTCGTTATGATAATCTTCATTCGCTTTCATTATGGACAAAAACTAGTTATTGAATGCAATTTGCTTATTAATAACAATAAAAAGCTCTCCTTATTAGGAGAGCCGTTTATTCCCAGCATACATTCCCATCAATAACGTTCTGTAAGCCATGTTCTGTACCAGTGTACTACAAACGACACGGGTGTGTCTCGTACTTAGGTGGTAATCATCTATCTACAGGTTCAAATTTTGAACCTGTCCTTCTCCTCGTTCAATTCCTCAGAGAAAGTGCCCCTACCATTATTTGGGTTTCTCGCTCGTGGGGTTTACCCGTTCCACCCTTTCCATTTCTGGAAAGGCTCCGTCACTGTGGCACTTTTATAGGTATTCACACCATATCCTAAAGGGACTTAGGTATTTTCCCGGCCGTCAACTGGATGCTAGTCCCAGCTGCCCTAGCTTATGAATTGGCTAGGCACGAACACTACGAGCATCTCAGCTCGTGCGAGCATGGACTTTCCTCTGCAAGATTGCTATTGCATCTTACAGCGATTACCCGAACGTTATTAATGAATACATTTTATTATATGTATTTCACGCTGGTATTTCAATGGTTATTAACAGGGAATTTCCCTATTTTTTGTTAATCGTAGAGCTTGTTTCCAAAAACGTGTTTTTCAAGATTAGATAATCGCTTCAAAATATCAAAATTTGTCGTACCAGCAGGTTGTGCTGTTGGTTGTCTTTTGGTTGTATCTTCAAGCTGCTTTCGAAGTCGTAAGTTTTCCTGTTGCAGTTCTTCCACTTCCTGATGGAATGTTCCATAATCTTTAATGATTAGATCTAAGAACTTATCAACATCTTCTTGCTTATACCCTCGTACTCCCGTTTTAAACTCTTTTTCTAAAATATCCTTAGCAGTTAATTTCACTTTATCTGACAGCATTCTATTCACCTCAGTATTCGCCAATCACTACTTATTATTTTTTCAAAAATATGTAGTTTTGTCAATTTTCATTTGTATTGTAAGTATTATGACTAGTAAATCAATTCAATATATGGAATAACCATATTAATAATGACCAAAATTTAAAAATCAGTTCGTTTCAATTGTTCTTCTTCAACAATCATTTGTATATCATAAAAGGTGATTAGTTCAATTGGGTATGCCTGTTTTTTCTGGTAATCTAAAGCCATCCCATAGAGGTATTTAGGGCTCCCTTCCTTTTCATTGTCGTAAAGAAGAAGAAGGCCTTCGCTTTTTTCTATAAAAAATTGATTCTTTAACCGAAATTGCCATGGTTTTTCATATCCCTTTTTCGTAACCGAATCAACAAAATCTGCTTGTGCAAGGACAGATTCATACCATTCTTGGTTATTTTCCTTCCAGGATGCTTGCTGGTCTAAGAAAGGGGTAATCACCGCGAGTTTTAAATCAGGATATTCTACTTGCATTTCAAACACAACCTCAGCAGCCCACAGTTCCACACCTAACTGACCGCTTATCAGGACCCACTCTAAACCTGATTCTACGAATGGAAGTAATGATTTCTTTATGGCAGCCTTAATAAAAAAGACGGATGGATGATCATTCTTAAATATTCCTAATTCGAAAGGTTTGTAACCTGATACGGCTAGAACTTTCATCAAAAATGTTCTCCTCAATAAAGAAAATTTTTAAAAATGGACAAACATTTGGACAAGTACAGCATATTATGAAGTATAAATAATTAAAAAAACAAGGGCTGGAAAGCCCCTGTAATTGCCATCCCTATTAGCGTCTTGGCCCCATGAATGGACCCGGTGCAAAACCTGGGCCTCCTGGGCCAGCCATTCCTGGACCGAAACCTGGACCTCCTGGGCCGCCCATTCCTGGACCAAATCCTGGACCAAATCCTGGTCCTCCTGGGCCAAACCCTGGACCTCCCGGCATAGCGTTAGGTAGAGAATTTGCTGCTGGCATTTGTGCTGGCAATGGTGCTGGCATTGCAGGTGCACAAGGATTACAGCAGTTTATCTGCTGATTGCATACCTCTTCAGCGCAAGAAGCAGTTTGCGGGCAATAATGTTTATGTTGATACAAATGATGATTCACCGTAGTTGTGTGGACAGGGTGAATATGGGGAACCACGGTTGTTGAAAACGTATGGTTCACAATTTGTTGAGTCGGATGAATAACAGGCGGCATAAAATTAGTTCCAAGATACATATAATAATCTCCCTTCAATAATTTGTTTACATTACAGCCTATGATGAAGGGTATACTCTTGTACTAATGAAAACACCTATTTTTCATAAGTAGACAGTCATTTCAATAATTTCTATTTAACTATGATTAAATATCACCAGCAATGAACAAAAACAGTTCTAGGCTTGTCATATGTTTATTTTATAGAAAAGAATAAAAGCTATCTTTTAAACTTGTAAAAATAACTGCAGTCAAACATACAACAATAAAAAATAAGAATAAAATTGCTTTATACATATTACCAGCTCCAAGTATTTTTAAGTCGTTTTTTCTCAATCCAATTTCAAATTTTACAACTTTCAACTATGATAAACAATATGGAAATACTGGTTTTTTAAATAAATTTACTATGAATTTATGACAAAAAATCGAACTTTATTAAAAAACTCGCCGACTGGCGAAGACAGTGGCGTTTTTTCTCTTATGCCCGATAGGAAAGTTATACTTTCCTATCGGCAAAAAGAACAATCGTCCGGGCAGCTATTTAGCCTTTTTTCGCTCTAACCGTTTAAGTCTAAAATTAAGATGCTCTATGGAACATTGGCCAGAAATTTTTGGTGTTTTTTCATGTTCTGATAGGATCATTAACGCTTTTTGACAGTAATCAATGGCAAGTCGATAATCTTTTAACCTATGTTCATGTATTTTTGCAAGTTCTACGCAGGCTTCTAACATCAACCTAATATCACCAGAGTGGGCAACGTCTGAAAATAATTTTTGTGCATTTTCCCAGTCACATTCTTTTTTACGTTGTAATGCCAACGAAAATTTGGCTTGATATGAAGGCATATCATTGCCATTTATAAGTTTGGTCAATACTTTCTCAGCTTGATTTTCTTGACCTAAGGATGAAAACCAGCGCCCTACCTCATAAGATTCGGCCCTTGTTTGATTAATATCTATTCCATATAGTTGAAAAGTAATATGTGTGTATAAAGTAACGAGGGATAAAATATCGATTTCATTGTGTTTTAAAATCCCCAGCATGCCATTCGGCTGCTTGCTCTCAATGAAATCAAAATAAATCATCGGCGCCAAAAAGCCGGGAATATCATCCACCCTTTCCACCCCAAGAACCTCTTTTTCAACTACCGCCAGCTTCAGCCGGTCTAGTTTATGCTTCCAAAGCCTTCGAGCGGCATGAAATAAATCAAAATGGCCAAACTGCGGCAAGTTTGGGACATGATCCCGAACCAAGGTATGCCTTGTTTTAACCTGTGGCCAATCAAAGGATTTCCCATTATAGGTAACTAGGGTTTTATAATTTACCTTCCTCAGAAAGCTATGATATAAAGGGACTTCAGCGCCTGGATTTGGCAAAATATGTTGTCTTAAAATGAGTGTATCCCCAGAAATACTTGCGTAGCCAAGCAGGAAAATGGTGTTTCCTGCCCCTCCGCCAAGTCCGGTTGTTTCGGTATCAAAAAAGAACAGTTCTTCTGGATGATGACCTTCGGCAGATAACGGATGATTTATAGGCTGGTTGTTCCAAAGTTCAACCGCTGTTAGAAAATCCCGAAAACAGTAATGACCATGTTGTTGTGAGAGAGGATAGTGTATTTCTCTTATTAAACAGTAGTTTTCGTCTAAAAAATAAGGAAACACACTCGCTTGCTTCCATATATCATTGAAGGGAATCTCAAGGTCAGCAGCTTGTGGAGACGTAATAACTTTTTCAGGTTGTCCCCCAACAGAAAGATGTGGTTTTAAACGATTTAATTTATTTTTTAACGACATCGCCAACTCTTCCTTTTTCTATATTGAGGATTTTAAAAAGGTATCAATAATTTTTAAAGTATCTTTTTTGGCTGAATCACTAACGGTGTCCGTACCAATACATGACGGGCAGCCAAATTCACACATGCAGCCTGTAATCATTTTCTTTGTTTCCGCAAATACTTCTGACATTCCTGTATATATTTTTTCACTTAAGCCAATTCCCCCTGGATAGCGATCATAAAAGAAAATGGTTGGCTTTTCGTTATGGTCGGCCTTTACTTGTGGAATCACATGGATATCCTGTGGATCTGCCATTACAAATAACGGTGCGATATGGTTAAGTGAGTGGGCTGCCCCGACAAGCCCCTGTTCTAGCCTCTCATGGCCCATTTCCGAAAGCGGCACATTTAAGGAAATCCACGCAGCATTTGTGTGTAGCTCCTCTTCAGGCAGGTGGATTGGTCCAGACCCAATGTTTTCGTGTGTCTCGAATTTAATTTTTTTAAAAATGGTGGCCATCGCTCTAACACTTACATCCCCGAAGCCAAATTCTGCATCCTCATTTGCTTGAAGTTTGTCCACCTCGAGGACTTTTAATTGGACCGCTAAGTTAGCATCGGTAAAATAGTCTACATCTACTTCCCTAACGAATGCTTTTTTCTCTTCCCAATCTAGTTTCTCTACCTGGAATTGAGTACCTTGATGTAAATAAATCGCTTCATCATGAAGAAGCGTCATCGCAGAGAAGCGGTCCATTTCACCAATTACTTTGACATTGGCAACATCTGTTTGGTCCACAATGATTACATTTTCTTGTGATGCTGATCGTAAACTAATGTTATGGGCAGGAAAAGAATCATTCATCCAATACCACTTTCCGCCATTATGATATAGGACGCGTTCCTCTGTTAAATATTCTAATAATTCCTCCGTTTCCACACTTCCAAATTTTTCTCCTGCTTTAAATGGCAGCTCATATGCTGCACATTTCATATGATCGATTAAAATAATTAAATTATCTGGATTGATCCTTGCTGTTTCAGGGCTTTTATTAAAGAAGTAGTCAGGATTCTGAATGATATATTGATCAAGCGGACTTGAACTTGCTACCATAATCACCAAAGCCTCACTATGCCTTCGGCCAGCTCTTCCAGCTTGCTGCCAGGCGCTTGAAATAGTCCCCGGGTAGCCTGTCATTATACATACCTGCAACTGTCCAATATCGACCCCAAGTTCTAGAGCATTGGTGCTGACGACGCCATATATCTCACCAGAACGGAGACCTTTTTCAATCTTCCGTCGCTCCGTTGGCAGATATCCGCCACGGTAACCCATAATAGATTTGGCTCCCAACTGATTTTTCACTAATTCTTGCAAATAGGTGAGGATAATTTCGACTCTTACTCTGCTTCTCGCAAAAACGATCGTTTGAATTTTATTTTTTAATAGTTCCCCCGCAATTTTCCGAACCTCAAGTGTGGCGCTCCTTCTAATGTTTAGTGGCTTGTTTACGATTGGGGGGTTATAGAAGAGAAAATGCTTTGTCCCACTAGGAGCCCCATTATTATCGATTAAGTGCATGGTTTCTTCTGTTAATGTTTCTGCTAACTCCAGTGGATTTGCGATGGTTGCCGATGTACAAATAAATACAGGGTTGCTCCCATAATAGTTACAGATACGTTTTAATCTTCTTATTACATTAGCCACGTGACTGCCAAACACGCCGCGATACGTATGAAGTTCATCAATTACCACAAATTTAAGGTTTTCAAACAGTGAAACCCATTTTGTATGATGGGGAAGAATGGCAGAGTGGAGCATATCAGGGTTAGTAATCACAACATGTCCCGCCTGTCTCACTCGTTGGCGAATATTTGCTGGCGTATCGCCATCGTACGTGTAACTATTAATGTCAACACCTGCTGCTTGAATAATTTCATTGATTTCACTCTTTTGGTCTTGTGCCAGTGCCTTTGTAGGAAACATATACAAAGCACGTGCGCTAGGATTTGCTAGAATCGTTTGCAGTACTGGAAGGTTGTAGCAAAGGGTTTTTCCAGACGCTGTAGGAGTTACTGCGACAATACTTTTTCGGTCAATAATATTTTGATAGGCCGACTTTTGATGTGTATATAGCCGTTCTATTCCCCTGCTATTTAGAGCAGATTTTAACAATGGATTGAGATCATCAGGAAACGGGACTATTTGGGCATGCTTTTCTTCGATTGTGTGCCAGGTAACGATATTTTCCTTAAATTGCTCATTTATTTTTAAATCTGTTAATATTTCTTGTAAGTTTTTTCTTAACTTCATCCACTCTCACCTCATTATCTCTATTCTACCCGAATGAGCGTTCGCAACAAAAGGAAAAATGATTATTTTATACTTCTCTTCCGTGTGGTATCTTTTTCCTGTACTCTTTTTCTATACTCTTTCCTCGTAATAATAAATATTAATAACCTAAACAATTTCTAAAATAATTTGTTACAATAATAATAACTGACTATTACTGTGAAGGTGATCAAATGAAAATCGAAGAAATTAAAAGAGTTCTCGCTGACTTTACCCTTTTTCGTGAATTAAATGATTTTGAGTTAACTAAAGTTTCAGATATTGCAATCACAAGAGAATGGAAAAAACAAAGCCATGTTTTTCTCCAAGGTGACCCACTTGAAAATGTCTATTTTATTTATAATGGAAAAGTAAAAATCTACAAAAGTGACATAAATGGAAAAGAACAAATTGTTGCGATTGCAAAAAAAGGGGAGATGTTTCCCCATGTTGGATTTTTCAGAAAAGGGGATTATCCAGCTTATGCGGAGGTGCTTGAGCCATCTACTCTGATTGCTGTCCCCATTTCCAAATTTGAAACGGTTTTGATTGAAAACCCTGAATTATGTATTAAGGTATTTAAAGTATTAGGAGAAAAAATCGTTGATTTACAAAACCGATTAGAAGAACAGATTTTGAATAATACATATGAACAAATTGTAAAACTTCTAATTCGCCTCGCCCAGAAGCATGGAAAGGAACAAGACGATGGGACCATTATTTTGAAGTCCGAATTTACCAACAAGGATCTTGCTAATATGATCGGAACCACTAGAGAAACAATCAGCAGGACGCTGACAAAAATGAAAAAAGATGAATTAATAGAAGTAGATGACCATGGCAACATGATTGTTGATGTGGAAATTCTAATGGAAGAAATTCAATTAATTTAACAGAAAACCGCAGCAAATTTATGCTGCGGTTTTATTATAATTATTTTGCTGTTAATTGAAGCATATCTTCCATGTCTTCTTTAGCTGTACCAATTAATTTTAGGTTAAAAGTATCTTGGAGAACCTGTAAAACACCTTCAGAGATGAATTCAGGCGGTTTTGGCCCAATTCGAATATCTTGGATTCCTAAGCTAAAAAGACCAAGTAAAATTGCGACAGCTTTTTGCTCAAACCATGATAACACAATGCTAACTGGAAGTTCGTTTACTTCACAGCCAAATGCATCCGCCAGGGCAAGTGCAATTTTAACTGTCGATCCAGAATTGTTGCATTGACCTAAATCGATGTAACGGGGAATATTCGTTCCCGGCACAACCCCATAGTCCACATCATTAAAACGGAATTTTCCACAAGAAGTGGTTAATATTACCGTCTCTGGCGGCAATGAAGTAGCCAATTCACGATAGTAATTTCCGCCTGGACCTGGTGCATCACAGCCAGCGATGACAAAGAAACGTTTGATTTTTCCTTCTTTAACTGCATCTATGACTTCTGGCGCTAACCCAAGAACCGTTTCATGGTGGAAACCAGTAAGTAAGGTTTCCTCAGATTCGATTGCAGCCCCAGGAAGTTCTAAGGCTCTGTTAATTAATGGTGCAAAATCATCATTGATAATTTTCTCTACGTTTTCAAGGCCTGCTACTTCATATGTAAACATTCTGTCTGCATAAGATCCTTTGATAGGCATTACACAGTTAGTGGTCGCAAGGATAGCACCAGGAAATTTCTCAAACAGGCGGCGCTGGTCATACCAAGCTTTTCCGATGTTACCTTTTAAATGGGCATATTTTTTCAATGCTGGATAACCGTGAGCTGGGAGCATTTCGGAATGGGTATAAATATTAATCCCCTTTCCTTCTGTTTGCTTTAATAATTCCTCTAACGCGAATAGGTTGTGACCAGTTACAACAATGCATTTGCCTTCAATTTTATTTTGGCTGACGCGAATTGGTTCTGGAATGCCAAGACGATTAGTATGGGCCTCATCAAGCAGTTCCATTACTCTAACAGCTGACTTTCCTACTTTCATCGCCATGTCAATATGTTCTTGTACATTGAAATTCGAATTCGTTAGCGTCATATATAAGGCTTCATGTGTGGTCGCATCGACAAAAGCATCTGTATACCCTAATTGGTTTGCGTGTGTACGATAAGCAGCAATTCCTTTTAATGCAAAAATAATTGTGTCTTGTAAACTAGCTATTGTTTCATCTTTTCCACATACACCGACGACATTACAACCGCCAGTTGGAGTTTGTTCACATTGATAACAGAACATCTTTATTCCTCACTTTCTATATCTTTTCCGCTTTACTATACTAATCTCCTCACACTTTATTAGTGATTTAAATCACATTTATAGAAATTGTAATAAATCGTTCAAAATTTTATCGCAAATATATGTCGGCACCTACCCAGATTTATTGGCATATACTAGCGAGTGAAATAATGGAAAGTGAGGGATCCGTATGTCATCTATGGTACCGAATGACAAAAATTCTAAAAAGCCTAAATCTGAATCTTTTGGCGATTTAATGAAAACCATGAATGAATTCTTTAATGAAAAACCAATTAAGGGGTTTCTACAATCAATTGACGACTTTTTTAAAAGTCCTTTTCCGCCAGGAACAGGTTTTCATGTTGACACCATTGAAACTGGAAACGAGTATATCATCTCCGCCGAACTGCCAGGGGTTAAAAGAGAGCAAATCCATTTGAACATATCAGGGAATCATCTAACGATATCTGTGGAAAATAAAGAACTTGAAACAACCGAGGATGAGCATAATCAGATTTACCGACGCAAATACTTACAACAAAAATCTTCAAAGACCATTTCACTTCCACATACAATTAATGAAAAAAGTGTAAAAGCATCCTATCGTGATGGGTTATTAAAAATTAGGATTCCACAAGAAAAGGGGAAAGTCATTGAAATCGATGACTAAACAACCAGTTTCCTCCATATGAAAAGACGGCTCCGTCATAAGCCGTCTTTTTTATTACGCTTTAAAAAAGCCGCCAAAACCCTTTACCAGTGAACTAACCTGATTTACAGCATTCATCATTTGTCCTGCTGTATTTACCATTTTATTTATATCCACCGTTCCATCCTGGGACTTAAAGGAATTCATAAAGGACTGTACGCCTCCCGGCTGTTTTGGGATTGCGCTTTGTTTCGGATATGGGTTCATTCCTGGATAACTGTTCATCGGCATGTACTGGGGTTTTTGAACCATTTCCTCCTGTGGCTGTAATGGATTCTGGAAAAGGAATTGCGAATCCTTTTGGATAAAAGACTGGCTGTTGTAAGACGTATTTGGAGTAACATAACCAGGTTGATAGTTTTGTACATATGGCTGGTAGGGTTGCTGGAAATAAGCACTTTGTGGATTTTGTTGTTGATATAATGTCCAATCAAAGTTTTGAGGTGGTGTTTGAAATGGGTATGGTGGATTACTATTAAAAATTTGCTGATTCCTTGGCTGACCAACTGGACCTTGGTACATCATTTGCCCCGGATATCCATTATTGAAGTAATTGGTCGGTCTTTTCTTTCCAAACATGGGCAAACATCTCCTCCGCATTTTTATCTACTACACTTTATGAAGGAAAGGAAGGAATGGTGATTCCAATTGAAATATTACTAATGTCAAAATGACGAGAATTTTGTCTAAAGTTTAAATATTTTAAAAACTAGAAAACTACCACTTTCATGGTACGATATAAAAAAGGATGAAGGAGGAGCTAATAGATATGGACATTCGCGAATTAAAAAGCAAATTTATTCAAAGCAGGGATTATACTACTGATGATGTAAATGCATTAATGGATTTTGCTAAGAAAGCGTATATTCAAAACGATATTAACATAAAAGAGTATCGACTTCTTGTCCGTGAACTTGAAAAGCAAGGCGCGGTTATACCAGAATCGGATCAAGAAAACTCCCTCATCGAACATTCTTAAAATATCTAAAAGAGATGCAGCAGCATCTCTTTTCTAATTTTTTAGCTCTTTCAAGATTTCTAAAAGGAAATATTCTACGGTGCGATTTGCATTAAAAAACCTCGTTTTGCTGGTTTCAGGAAAAAAGGCTTGGATTGAAAGCTGTTCTATATGTTCAGAGGTGGTGTCGATTTGCTTTACATGAAGATGTTTATGGTTCGTATTTGAAAGCCAGTTCTTCATTGCTGGTTTCCATTGCTCATTTATATCCTTTACCTCATTAGCAAATGGCTTAATAACCTTATGAAAGTCATGTTTTGTTCCTGTCTCTCTCCCCTCTTGATAATATTTCATACATAATTTATTAAAGACTAAAAGTTTTTCCGTTAACTGGATGATTTCTTTAGACATACATATAACCCTTTCTAAAAAAAATAAAAAAGCAGCATCGTGAATAGCATGCTACTTTAATCGTTATGATTATTTTATCGGTAATTAATAGCCCAATTCAAGTTGTAAGCTTCTAGACACATGATTGGGGTTGGCGTTTACTAAATCTAAGTTAGTTATAGAATTAATTTGATCCATACTCTTTTCAAGTCCAAATAATTTTTGTTTTGTTACCGTTACTTTATCCTGCTCTTCCTGATTCAGATCTTTGCGCATACCTGAGAAGGATGCTTCAAGCACCACTTCCAATTCTTCTAATTGATCATATATTTCAGTTAGCATCGAAATCAACTTTTCCTTATCGGACAATGGCTTGTTCATGTTTTATAACCCCCCCAGCATTTTCTATTTAGTATTATTCTCTTTCTTTTTATCGCTTCCTTCTACCTTGACAAAACTAGAAGCTATTCGTCAAAGGTAGTGGTAAATTGGCAATTTTCACTAAGGTTTTCGACATGTAATATACACTGAATGAAAAATAAAAAAAGCGCACAAGCTATTATTGGAGGTGGTTTTTAATGTCAAAAAATAAACAAAACAAAAAACAGCAATCTGTACAATCAGACGCAGAAAAAAAGACAGGTTATGGTGATAAAAAGTTGATTGGTGAAAACAGACCTGCGGAATAATACCAACCAAAAAGCAAGGGTAAGCACCTTGCTTTTTTCTATTTCCATCTTTTTAAATGTAATGTCTTTTGAAGTGCTAACATTAATTGAAGCTGGTTTGATTTCGTAAAGTACCAATCAGTCAAGTGAATCGGATGACGATGTCGTACAGGAAGATGCAACCACGCGGGTGATACCCTGCGGAGCATACTCCAATCCTCATATATATGTTGATTATGCTCGATGACAGGAAAGGTCGCTCGTAAAATTGGGGTCCTTAAACCAGTTTTTATTTTAAAATATTGCTCATAATCATTTCTTGAGCCAGTATGAGGTGTTTTTTCTGCAAACTCATAAAAATAAGGAAATAGACGCGGATGGAAAAGGATACTTGCAAGTCTTTTTCCTAAGTTAATCCTTTTAGACAATGATTTGAAACCACTTACACTGGCACCATACACTTCTCCCCCACAAGTTGGAAACAATACACAACTAAAATGGAGCCAATCTTGAAAGGAAAATAGTTTAGAGTGAAAAATCTTTTTACTATAGACTGGGTGATCAATTATTGGGGTTTGAATAACATTTTGCTCATTAATAATTAAAGAAGTAGTAAGTCTGTTCTTATCATTTTCTTTCCAGTATCGAACCCATTCTTTTTGGATAAAAGTTGAAACATGGAAGTAAGGAAGTAAATGAAACATTTGTCGATTCAATTTCGTCGAATATTGATAGACCAACAATTGAGGGTAGACATCATGAAAAATAAGCCAATTCGCCCGCTCATAGGTTAAAAAAAGCTGTTTTCTCGTCATGGCAGTGATTACTTGAGGGAAAACAGACCCTTGGAGGTCACACATATTCCAACCGCCATTTCTAGAAACCATACTAGCCAAAAAGGACCAAATAATATCTGGATTTTTTTTAAAAAAAGAGAAGTAGGCATTTGTCCTTGAAATGTTATCAACATTTTTCTTTTTCGTTTCCGCTTGAATTTGACGAATGATTGCATGTTCCTGTATTGTAAGATGATTCATATCCATCATCCTTTATGTTTTTAATAGATTATAAGTACTAGGCAAGAGATAACTGTTAAGAAAATTGCATCATGCCTAAATTTGGCATTAACGGTACAATTGTTATTAGAGTGTGTATGCAAAAGTATTTTATACACCCCAATCTCGCTAAGATTTGTTATGATAAGGAATAGCTTGAGAGGTGTAAAACATGAACTTTAACTATCCAAACGGAAAACGGTACATACCAACAGTGGTTGACACAGAGCGTACCATTACAAAAAAGAAAAACGGTTCTTACAGTAATCGAGGGATGACACTGGAGGAAGATTTAAATGAAACAAATGAATATTATCGGAGCAGAAAAGTGGCGGTTATTCATAAAAAACCGACACCTGTCCAGATAGTCCAGGTTGATTATCCAAACCGTAGTGCTGCAGTGATTAAAGAGGCTTATTTTAAACTTGCATCAACAACTGATTATAATGGTGTTTATAAAGGAAAGTATATCGATTTCGAAGCTAAAGAAACACAGAATCCAACCTCCTTCCCATTAAAGAATTTTCATCAACACCAGATACAGCATATGGAAGAGGTGCTTATTCAAGGAGGGATTTGTTTTGTTATTCTTCGTTTTACAAGATATGAACAAGTTTTCTTACTGGAAGCAAAACACTTGTTGACCTTTTGGGAGCGAATGACAAATGGTGGCAGAAAATCAATTACCAAGGAAGAAATTGAAGAAAAGGGATATCTGATTCCACTTGGTTTTCAACCCAGAATTGACTATATTAAAATTATCGATAGACTGAACAATTGAGATAAGGTTCGAAAGGAAGGAATATTACCATGGCTGAACAATATCAATCACGAGAGGAGCGCCGAAAGAAACTCCAATCCAAAAGTAAACCAAAAGCTAAGAAAAAATCCGGAGGCCTTGTTAAGAAGATTTTTCTAACCTTAGTAGCCTTAGGTATTATTGGAATACTTGCAGGTGTGGGTACTTTTGCGTACTTAGTAAAGGATGCTCCCGTACTAGACCCCAAATTATTAAAGGATCCAATCCCTTCAAAGATATTAGATAAAGATGACAAATTAGTTACTGAAGTAGGTGCGGTTAATCGGGAATATGTAAACTATAAAGATATCCCTCAGGTGGTCGAGAATGCAATTTTAGCCACCGAAGATTATCGCTTTTACAAGCACCATGGTATTGACCCGATTCGACTAGGGGGCGCTGTCCTAGCAAATATTCAACATGGATTTGGTTCGGAAGGTGCCAGTACGATTACTCAGCAGGTCGTTAAAAACTCATTTTTAACTCCTGAAAAAACCTTAAAGCGAAAAGTTGAAGAGGCTTGGCTATCCTATCAATTAGAACAGCAATATACAAAGCACCAAATTTTCGAGATGTATGTAAATAAGGTGTATGTTTCTGAAAATAGTCATGGAATTGCTACGGCTGCAAAAATTTTCTATGGAAAAGAATTAAAAGATTTAACACTATCAGAAGCAGCCCAAATTGCAGGAATGCCGCAAAGTCCAAATAATTATAACCCTTTCGTCCATCCTGATTTGGCTGAAAAAAGACGGAACATCGTCTTAACATTAATGCACCAGCATGGATTTATTTCTAAGGAAGAGATGGACGCAGCGAAAAAGGTTTCGGTTAAAGACACCGTCTTAAATGAAAAAGAACGGAACGTAAAAGAAAAACCCTTTGATTCATTTGTCGATGCAGTAATAGATGAAGTAAAAGCAACGACTGATTTTGATATTTTTACTGATGGCTTAACCATTCATACAACACTCGATCAAAATGCACAATCCTATGTAGAGGACATTCTAAATAAAGATGACGTGATTGATTATCCTGATGAGGATTTCCAAGCTGGGGTTGCTCTTCTGGATACAAAGACAAGTGAAATCAGGGCGATTGGAGGCGGGAGAAACCAAAAAGTTAAACGTGGATTTAACTACGCCATCGATACCCAGCGTCAACCAGGGTCAACCATCAAACCAGTTCTGGATTATGCTCCAGCAATTGAATATTTAAATTGGGGAACCTTTGAGATGATTGAGGATAAACCAATTACCTATTCATCTGGAAAAAAATTCGGAAACTGGGACCAAAGCTATCGAGGAGCAATGACGATAAGAACGGCGTTGCAATTATCACGGAATACACCCGCTGTTCAAGCCTTGCAACAAGTTGGTCTCGATAAAGCTAAGGAATTTGCTATTAATTTAGGAATTCCTTTAAAAGAGATTTATGAATCGTATGCCATTGGAGGTTTTGGAGGAAAAACTGTTGGTGTTTCTCCCCTTCAAATGGCTGGTGCTTACAGCGCTTTTGGTAATAAAGGAATTTACACAAAACCACATGCGATTAGGAAAATCAAACTCCGCGATGGAACTGTCATAAGTACCGCACCAGAACCGAAAGTGGTCATGAAGGACTCAACTGCCTTTATGATTACCGATATGATGAAAAGTGTTCTTGAGTATCCTGGTACAGGAACAAGAGCAAAAGTTCCTGGACTAGCGATTGCTGGTAAAACTGGAACAACTAATTATACTGATGAAGAAATACAGAAATGGGATATCCCAAGCAGCCGATCGGTTCCTGATGCATGGTTCACCGGTTATACAACCAATTACACCGCTTCTATTTGGACTGGTTACAAGGACCGTAGTACTCCTATCAACGCGGTCGGAAATAACCAACGATTGGCTCAGTTATTATTTAAAAACATTATGGAATACGTATCAAAGGATGTTGATACACCTGATTTTAAGAAGCCTAGCAGCGTCCAAAGTGTTAGGATTGAAAGAGGCTCTATGCCACCGGTATTAGCAAGTCAATACACACCTAGTAGTCAAATTATTACTGAGTATGCAGTGAAAGGTCATTCACCTAAACGAGTGTCAACCAAGTATGACAAACTAAAAGCACCAAAGAATCTAAATGCAACATATGATCAGGTGAATAATAATATTGGGTTATCATGGAAATACAGCGGTAAAGCAGATGTTAGTTTTGCCATAACAGTTGATAATGGGACAGCTAAAAAGCAGTATAGCCAAACTGAAACATCATTAACTATACCTGCTGTACCAGGTGAAACGTATACTATCACTATCATTGCAATTAGTGGAAGTCGACAAAGTGACCCTGCCACTACATCCATTAAAATACCAGCTCAAGAAACCACCCCTAACAATGGTACCCAACCTGGAACCGAACCTGGTAACGGCAATGGCAATGGTAACGGCAATGGTAATGGCAACGGTAATGGCACTGGTAACGGCAATGGTAATGGCAATGGTAATGGCACTGGTACGGGTGATGGTACAGGCGAAGGTACTGGTGAGGGCACTGGAACTACCCCGCCAGATACACCTGTTGATAATGGCACTGGTGATGGCACTAATTCAGGTACACCAGGTTAACCTTATATTTTTTAGCAAGTAAAAAGCGTCTAACCATTAGGTTTAGACGCTTTTTTTAGTATATTTCTTTTTACATAAAGTTTTTCTTGTTCAACCATCAACTCAGAGAGTTGTCGATAGGAATGGTATAGGGCCGGTCTAGACATGATAAAAGTCAATCGTTCC
Source organism: Neobacillus drentensis (assembly GCF_036962125.1). Classification (GTDB taxonomy): domain Bacteria; phylum Bacillota; class Bacilli; order Bacillales; family Cytobacillaceae; genus Neobacillus; species Neobacillus drentensis_B. The sequence continues at coordinate 387,455 of NZ_JBALOA010000014.1, read as the reverse complement.
TCCACATTGACTGGTTTAAATGCAAACTCATTGTAGTTGGAAGGAGCATTATCTGATAAAGGCAATTCATTGGACATAGTCAAAAAATGAAAAAACAAGGTAATTCCCTTTTCCATTAATTCCTTTGTATTTTTATATTCACGTTTACGAAACAAAGCTTCGAGTTGGATTTTATTTTTTTCCCATTCATTAAGTAAATGAGAAATCTCCACTTCCCAATTATTCATGGATGATACCCCGACCTTTCATCCTCTTTTTGCCTTCCCTGCATAGCTCTAGTAAGGGGCAGCTTGGACATTGTGGATTTTGAGCTTTACAATGATAACGTCCAAAAAAAATCAGGCGGTGGTGAGTGAGGGACCATTCATCTTTCGGAACCTTCCTCATTAATGTTTTTTCTACTTCAAGGACAGTATCCTTCCAACGGCAAATTCCTAATCGTTTACTTACTCTTTCAACATGTGTATCCACTGCAATCGCAGGAATATTAAACGCAACGGATACAACAACATTCGCTGTTTTCCTGCCAACACCAGGCAGTTTTGTTAACTCATCACGATCGCTTGGAATTTCACCATTATATTCATCTAAGACAATTCTACATAAATTTTGAATGTTTTTAGCTTTATTCCGATAAAGACCAATTGAGCGGATATCGTTTTGTAATTCTTCAAGTGAGACCTTTAGGTAATCTTCAGGAGTTTTATATTTTTCAAATAAAGTTTTAGTCACTTTATTGACCAACACATCCGTACATTGTGCTGATAATGCCACAGCAATCACTAATTCGAATGGATTCGAATGGTTTAACTCACAGTGAGCGTCGGGAAACATAACACCCATTTGGTCAAGGCAATAACGGATTTGAGTATTATTTAGCATATCTATCACCTACATCTATTAAAATGAAATAAAACGAGAGATAAATCCCTCGTTACATAATTATTGTTCTAGCCAATTGTAAAAAGGAACGGAAGGTTGATGTGTTTCATCCTTGATATTCCCTTTATGTGCTTGTTTTTGACGGAATTTAAGTCCATGAGTCTTTGCTTGTTCAATCGTTTTAATACCATTCTTTTTCCACTCAAAGAGAATTCTATCAATATAACGGAAGTTTAATTTCCCAGACATAACTGCTTCACGTAAAGCAGCTTTTATAATAATTGGATCATGGTGATCATCGTCCATCCACATTGCTAATGATTCACATTCAAACGGTGAAAGCGGACGGCCAAATTCCTTCTCGAAACACGTATAAAGGTCATTCTCATCTGCCTTTTTATCTACTTCTTTAGTTTGGTTATGATTTTTCAAAAAGTGTTCAATTAGTCTTTCCCATAACGGTTCAACTGAATACTTTTCATAACGAATGCCTTCATTATTATATTCATCTGTAATTTGAATAAAGCCTCTTTGAATCAATCTTCTAAGCATTTCGTTACACTCCGAAATGGTAATTGTCATTCTTGCTGAAAGCTCATCGGGTGTAGGAAATTCATGGCCCTTCTCTAAAAAGGTAAGAATATTTAATAAAAGAACAAGTTCATATTCATTTAAATTTAAATTCCGATATTCAGAAAATAATAATGTTGGAACAGTAATGTTACCTTCTTGAATCCATGCTAATAAGTTAGTTTTCATAATCAGGACACCTCCTAGTTAGTATATCATGAACAATCTATCCGAGTAAGAGTATTAGGCATCCATCTTTGGTAACTAAAAGCAAAAAGTCTGCAAAGATAAGCAGACTTTTTACCGTATTAATTATTGACAATACTTGATTTGTTTACAACAAATTGGCGGATACGCTCGACTGCTTCCTCTAATAATTCTAAAGAGGTTGCGTAGGAAAGACGGATATTATCCGGTGTTCCAAAGCCTGAGCCTGGGATAACCGCAACTTTTGCTTCAACCAGTAAAGCTTCAACAAAAGCATCTACATTTTCATAGCCTGTCATTTCAGCAGCTTTCTTTACATTAGGATAAAGGTAAAAAGCACCTTGTGGTTTCACACATGTCACACCTGGAATTGCAACTAGCTTATCATAAATAATTTCTAATCTTTGTTCAAATGCCTGACGCATATCTTCTACAGCCTGCCCAGGACCATTATAAGCTGCGATTGCCGCATACTGAGCAGTGGTTGTGGGATTAGACGTACTATGGCTTGCAAGGTTTGTCATCGCCTCAACAATCTCTTTATTCCCCGCTGCGTAGCCAATTCTCCAACCAGTCATCGAGTGGGACTTGGAAACACCATTGATTACTATCGTTTGCTCCTTTAATTCAGGGGAAAGTTGAGCGATGGAAATATGTTTATTTTCGCCATAAACAAGCTTTTCGTAAATTTCGTCGGAGACAATGAGAATGTTCTTCTCAAGACAAACCTTGCCTAATTCCAAAAGTTCCTCGGCTGTATATAGAACTCCCGTTGGGTTACTTGGAGAATTAAGAATTACCGCTTTTGTTTTCTCGGTAATCGCCGTTTTTAATTGCTCTGGTGTGACTTTAAAATGATTTTCTTCCAACCCCTCGATATAAACAGGAACACCACCAGCTAATTTTACTTGTTCTGGATAACTGACCCAATAAGGTGTTGGAATAATAACTTGATCACCATCATCCAATACCACTTGAAATAGTGTATACAGAACGTGTTTAGCACCATTTCCAACAATGACCTCATTAAGTTTATAGTGTAATCCCTGATCGTTTTCAAATTTCTTGATAATTGCCTTTTTTAGAGCAGGCAGACCAGCTGAAGGGGTATACTTCGTATGACCTTCATTCATGGATTGGAAAGCAGCATCTAAAATATGCTGTGGTGTATTAAAGTCAGGCTCACCTGCCCCCAGACCAATTACATCTTCACCTTGTTCCTTTAGTTCCTTAGCTTTAGCTGTAATCGCTAAAGTTGTTGAAGGCGTAAGTGCTTTTACGCGTTTAGCTAATTCCACTGCCATACCCAATTCCTCCACTCTCTATCTTTTTTAAAGGTTTTCAATTTTTTTTAGCCATTCACCTGTATCAAAGTGAACATAGTAATAATTTATTAAATTATTATTAGAACGGTAATAAATTTCCCAGAGAGGGATATTTTTTTCCATGCCAAGACGCACAGAAATAATCTTTTTAGGGCTTCTTTCCAGTTGAAGTTTTTGAACAGCCGCTTCTTTTGATAGCCCATTTTTAGCTTTTCTGATAAATACTTCTTTGCTTTTTTCCGGAATCCAAACAATCACTTTTTCGCCGTTTTTGTTTTTCCCCTCAATGACATTAACTGTTTCTAAGCCATTATAGATATGAAAATCTTCAACTTCTTTTAAAGATATTTCCTTGCTCGCTACTGCGACAGCTTTTTTTTCTGCAGTTTTAACTGGCTCTACCGCTGAAAAGTAAACTTTTATCAAATATCCTAAAAAGGCTAAAACAAATATTGATAGAACTAAAATCCATTTTTTCATTTAAATTCACTTCTCTATGTACGATAAATGGTAAAGATCGCTGTATTTTTTTCTTCTCGGTCAAGTGCTAGTCCAAACATAAGGTCTTTCTGCTTCAAGGTTCGATTAAGCGCATCAACAATTTTATACAAATCCGGACTGTGCTGGATTTTTACAGTTGATAACACTTCTATTTTACTTTCCATCCGTTATCCTCCAATATATTCCTATGTATCTACATCATTTGATAAATCTTATCCATTATTATAACAGGTGGAAACAAAAAACGGGTCTCCTGAGATATATTTTTCTAATTAATTTTCTTCATCCGCTTCGATTGGAAGTGTAATTACTTCATAGTTGGAATCGGTGAATTTTATTGTGATCGTCCCATGCTTTTTTGTGGAATAGATTTCTGACCAAGTTTCGTGCAGATCAACGAGGATATCGGGATCATGCTTGTCTTCCTCTGGTGCAAACAAAATTGAAATTTGCGGATTTAAATACTGGATTAATTTTTCTGATAATGAATCCTCCACCACATAATTTGGAATTTTAAAGACATTAATATTCTCGAGATTTCTTTTCAAAAGAGCTTCCTCTGCCCGTGGTGAAAATGAAGACATTAAAAATATCCGATGGTTAAAAAAATCAAGTGTAAAATCCATACCCTCATTAAGATTATTTCCAACGAACTGAACGACAGCCGTCATCTCAGGCAAGATTGTTTTCTTTGTACCAACTGTCCAAGAGACAACTGCTGCTTTTAGTGTTGGGTCCAGTTTTTTTATCAGTTGACCAGCGGACTCAGGTGTTGTAAAAATTTCTTTAATATTATATTTTGATACTAACCTGTTAATTTGTTTTTCGGAGAGATCCTGTTCATTATTTGTAAGGATTAATTTAGATATTTCCTTCACATCATAAAGGAACAGCCAACCTTCTAACTCAGCACTGGTTTCTTTCCCGCCTGCATTTACTAAGATATTCTCATTATTGGCACCTTGAATCAGCGTTGCTTCACCAGCCGACAGCCCCAAAAATGTCACAGCAACTTCATGATCCTTAATATTTAAATCGATGTTTTCAATCGTATTTGTTACCGGATTTGATGCCTCTATTGTTAAGCTCGTATTAATAAATAGGGTTAATAATATTAGTAAGGTTCTCATGACACACACCTCCTACCTATAGGATGTGTATTTTACCAAATTTTATCCAGTATATGAATGTGTATAATCTCCTCACTCAACTTCATTTCAAAGCCATGAGTTAATAATTTCAACTAGTTCATCCATCTTCCCCCGTTTTATAGGGACAGACGGAATTGATTTCAAAAAGGCCTTACCATATTTAGTAGTTACAATCCTTTTATCGAAGACCACAATAATTCCCCGGTCATTTTCTGTCCGAATCAGTCGTCCAAATCCTTGTTTGAACCTAAGGATCGCTTCAGGAAGTGAGTATTCTGAAAATGGATTACCGCCTCGTTTTTCAATTAATTTACATTTTGCTTCAGTTAATGGATCATCTGGCGGGCTAAATGGAAGCCTGACAATAACTAGGCAGGATAAGTCTTCTCCGGGTATATCTACCCCTTCCCAGAAGCTGCTAGTACCTAACAGAATTGCCTTGTCATATCGTTGGAAATTTCGCGTTAGCCTTGTTCTGCTGCCACTTGTTATCCCTTGCGCTATCATCGCATAGTCATGCAAAAAACCACTTTCTTTGATTAGTTCATAGGTTTTCTTTAGCATGTCATAGGCGGTAAATAGCAGGAGCATTCGTCCTTTCGTTGCTTCCGCAATTGTAATTATATGCTCCGTGATTGAAATGACATAATCATCTAAGGATACCGTGTTGATTTCTGGAAGGTCCTCAGGAATTAGTAACTGCACCTGTTGATTATATTCAAATGGAGATGGGATATTTAACTGTAAAGTTGAATCAGGTACTAGGCCGATTTCATTTATGAAATAGTCGAATGATTTATTAACTGTCAAAGTGGCTGACGTAAATACGACTGCTTTTTTTTGCTGAAAGAACTGCTCCTGCAGCTTCCCAGCCACAGAAGTAGGCTGGACGATAAATGTAGTCACATTTTGTGGCGAGCGAATATCTATTTCAATCCATTTTACATCGTTGGTTATTTTTAGAAAGGAATTAATAACTGTATTTCTAAGCTCGATTACATCATTTAGAAAAGATAAGATTTCTTCCAATTTACTTTCATGTAATCGTGATAAAGAGACCCTTTCCTTTTTGACCCATTCTAGACGTTCCATGATTTCTGAGTGGAGGTCTTTTAGTAAAAAGACAAATCTTTCTGCACTATGAACTACCGCCTTTTTTTCTTTTGCTTCGTCATCCGGTGCAAAGCGAACTTTGCCACGATTTATTCCCTTTTTATTAGACATTATCGCTCTCGCAAAAGAGGCAATCAATTGGAAAAGTTCATCTGTTTCAAATGTAAGATCAACTATTAGCTGATTTAATTTAGCCATAGATGGGACGACTACATGTTTCTGAGTTACTGAAGCAATTATCTTTTCCATCTCGTAAAAGAGTTGTTTTTGATCGTATAGACCAAATTGACTTAATAAAAGTCTGGTCGATAAATAATCTAATGTATGACCAAAAAACTGACTGGCTGCTTTTTCAAAGTGATGACCTTCGTCAATAATGGCATATGAAAATTCAGGCAAAATGGAGCCTTCACCTTTAATATCGCTTAATAATAACGAATGGTTGGTTATTATAATATCGGCAGCTTGTGCATTTCTTTTTGCCTTTATATAAAAGTCTCTTTCCTGCCACGCTGGATTCTGTGAAAAAAATGCTGGTTCGTTCTTAATTTTATTCCAAAAAATTTGTCCGCCACTAGAGAGATTTAATTCATCCCGATCACCGGTTTCTGTTTCAATCAGCCAGACAAGAATTTGCATTTTTGTTAAGCCAGTATCGTAATTATCATTATCATCTGAAAGTGTCTGATGAAACTTTTCCAAGCTAATATAATGACTTCTACCCTTTAGAAGTACGGAGTGTAATATAAAGGGCAATAGTTTGGTGAGGAGTGGAATCTCTTTTCTTAGAATCTGTTCTTGCAAATGGATAGTATGGGTACTCACCACGACGGGAAGCCTATTTTGCCGTGAATAATAGGCAATTGGCAGCAAATAACCCAGTGATTTTCCGACACCAGTCCCAGCTTCAATGACAGCATGCCTTTCACTTTGAAAAGCCTGATAGACTGTATCCATCATGACAAACTGACCTGTTCTTTTTTCAAAAGCTTCAAATGCTTGGCTGACTAAGCTAATCTTTTCAGCTTCAGTGACAGGATATTGATATTCCTTATCATCAGTCGATACAAAATGGTTTGAATGTTTTTTTAAAGCTAATTCATTAAATATCTCTATCCACTCAGGCAACTTTTCAATTTCGTCTTCTTTTCTTACTAGTATTTCATCAAGTAATTGCTGCAAATCGCTCTTCAATCCCCCTGATAAATGAGAAAGCTGCTTTAATGTAGTCATGGGTAATGATGTTAATCGATCTAAAAGAATGATGAAAAGCTCAGCAGTTACCTCTGCGTCACTGTCTGCTTGGTGGGGGCGATCATGATTTAAGTTTTCTCTTACCGCTAAATCTGATAACTTATACCCATCTGCAGTCGGATAAAGAATTCTCGCCATTTCAACCGTGTCCAGAACAGGTCCAAAAAATCCCTCCTGGCCTGATTTAATTAATTCCTCTTGAAGAAAAGACAAGTCAAATAAAACATTATGTGCAACAAAATAGGCTCCATCTAGTAATGACATTACCTTTTCTGCGATCTCTGCAAAAAGCGGCGCCTCTTTAACCATATCGTCATTTAATCCAGTCAATTCTTCAATAAATAACGGAATGGATTTTTGAGGATTAATCAATGATGAAAACCTATCTGTGATTCTTCCATTTTCAATGACCACCGCTGCAAATTGGATGATTTTATCACCCTTCTTTGGAATGTTTCCTGTTGTTTCCAAATCAACTACGACGTATTTATTTTGCATTTCCTTAACACCCCAAACCTATGTTCATTCAAACGGTATCACATTATCCTCAAAATAAAAAATATATACCCTCTGAATCTTTCAACACTACCATATAACAATACAATGATTTTAGTATTAATTATATAAAACTCTTGATAAAAAAGAAAAAAATCCCCGAAAAAGGGGATTACATGATTGTGAGTGCAGGTTCTGCATGAATAAGTTCTTTAATGCGATTTTCTTCATCCATTATTGCTACTCTAGGTTGATGATTTGCCACTTTATCCTCAGCTATCAGCGCGTAGGAAATGATAATAACGATGTCACCTTTTTGAACAAGACGGGCAGCAGCACCATTTAAACAAACGACCCCACTTCCTCTTTCGCCTGGAATAATATAGGTTTCTAAGCGTGCACCATTATTATTGTTAACAATTTGTACTTTTTCATTAGCCACCATGCCGACTGCATCTATTAAGTCTTCATCGATGGTAATACTGCCAACATAGTTTAAATTTGCCTCCGTGACAGTAGCACGATGGATTTTACCGTTCATCATGTTGCGATACATTGTCCTCTTCCTCCATTTCCTCCTAAGTCCCAATCAATCTATGTTCGTAATGGTATTATCTATTAATCGTACCTTTGTAAATTTTACAGCAAGGGCAATAATGATGGTACCCTCTAATTTTTCCAACGGTTTTAATTGTGGATAGGAATATATTTGAACATAATCAATTTCACCATTTGTTTCTTTATTGATCATTTCTCGAATCATTTCAATCAATTTAATCGGATTCTGCTCACCTTCGTGTAAGGCTGCCTCTGCAGCTTGTAGGCTTTGATATAAAACAGGTGCAACTTGCCTTTCTTGTGGCAAAAGATTAACATTTCGAGAACTTTTGGCTAGTCCGTCATTTTCACGTACGATATCAACAGCGACAAGATCTACCGGCATATTAAAATCAGAAATTAGCCCCTCAATAACCGCCACTTGCTGGGCATCTTTTTTTCCAAAATAAGCTCGTGTAGGGCTAATAATATTAAAGAACTTTGTTATGACCGTTGCTACGCCATCAAAATGGCCAGGTCGTGATTTCCCGCATAATACATCGGTACGATCTTGTACAGTAACTTTAACTGAAAGTTCATGTGGATACATTTCCTCTACTGCAGGGTAAAAGAGAAAATCAACCTTTTCGCCTTCTGCCAAGGCTCTATCACGTTCAAAGTCACGCGGGTATTCAGCATAATCCTCTTTCGGACCAAACTGAAGCGGGTTAACAAATATGCTTAGAACAACGAGATCATTCTCTTGTCTTGCTCTATTTAACAGTGTTAAATGGCCTTCATGCAGAAAACCCATCGTTGGAACAAAGCCAATCGACTTTTCTTGGCTTTTCTGTGCAGCAATAATCGCCTGCATTTCCTTAATGGTAGTAATTATCTTCATTTTATACCTCCATAAAGCCCCTTCAGTTCCTGTTCGTTCATTGTGAACGAATGTTTGTCTTCAGGAAATTGTTCATTCTTAACGTCGGCTGCATATGCTTGGATAGATTCGATCATAAAAGGATTTACGGAATGGTATTGTTTTACAAACTTCGGTACCCGGTGGCCGCCATAGCCGAGGATATCATGATAGACGAGCACTTGACCATCCACCGCTGCTCCCGCTCCAATACCAATTATAGGTATTGAGAGACTTTGAGTTATTTCTTCTGCTAATTGTTTTGGGACACATTCAAGAACGATGGCAAACGCACCAGCCTCTTCGCATTTCTTTGCATCAGCTATTAATTTTCTAGCTGCCTCGGCATCTTTCCCTTGCACTTTATACCCGCCTAATACCCCTACTGATTGCGGGGTTAATCCTAAGTGAGCGCATACGGGGATCCCTGCTTTCGTGAGAGCAGTAATTTTTTCAAGGACATCATCTGCGCCTTCAAGTTTGACGGCATGTGCCCCTGTTTCTTGTATAAGTCTGCCTGCATTTACTAATGTATCCCGAACAGATAAATGATAAGTTAAAAATGGCATATCCGCGAGAATAAAGGTATCTTTTGCCCCTCGTTTAACTGCCTTCGTATGATGAATCATGTCATCAAGCGTCACTGGTATGGTGGAATCATAGCCAAGGACCACCATCCCTAGAGAATCTCCCACCAAAATGATATCTACACCGCCTTCTTCTGCTTGTTTAGCAGATGGATAATCATACGCTGTTAACATCACAATCTTTTCGTTATTATCCTTCATTTTCAAAAAATCTGTTGCTTGCTTCATCAACTTTCCCTCCTTTTAGTTGGGAGAGGGGATTAAAAGCTTTTCGAAGAGCAAATAAAAAGATCCTTCTGAAGGCAGAGGATCTCGGGTTACTCTTTTACATACTTCATCCCTCTGTCCCGGTCCGTAACACGGATCTAGGCAGAAACCTTTTTAATTGTTTGATGCTTGGGGTGCAGTTCTCATTGGATACTGCCCATTGGAATGAATTATAGCAAATTTAACGAAAAGTTCAAGCCTTATATCTCAATATCGGCGGAATATATATGATGGATGAAGCCTGTCTGATCTTCCAATTTCAATACACCATCATTTGTGATTCCGAGTGCTCTTCCCTCAATCGTTTTCGTTAAAGTTCTCGCTTTTATATTCTTGCCGATACTAGTTGCATAGCCCTCCCATAAAAGTTTGATTGGTAAGAATCCCTGTTCTAGGTACAGCGTATACAGATTCTCAAAGTGCTTAAGAATACTTTTAATTAATTCCGCTCTCGAGACCGTTTCGCCCTTCTCAATGAAAAGGGAAGTGGCAATTTCTCGAAGTTCTGATGGAAAATCGTCTTTCTTTTGATTCACATTTATACCAATTCCCATAATTATCGAGTGAATTTGATCAGCCTCAGCCTGTAATTCTGTTAAAATACCTGTTATTTTTTTTCCGCTAATTAGAATATCATTTGGCCATTTTATATCTAGGATCAGGTCTGTCATTTCTTCACATGCTTGAACTATCGCAACTGCAGCCAACAACGTCAATTGTGGCGCGTGATTGAGGGGAATATTAGGACGCAGGATCATGCTCATCCAAATACCAGTATATTTGGGGGAATGCCATTTGCGGGCCATTCTACCCCGTCCAGACAATTGCTCTTCAGCTATAATAATGGTTCCTTCAGGAGCATCTTCTGAAGCCAAATGATGGGCAATCTTTTGGGTTGATTCAACAGTATCTTCATAATGGATATTTCTCCCCATGAACATAGTTGATAAACCGAGTCTAATTTCATCCGCCGTTATTTTTTCTGGCGTTTTTATAATCCGGTATCCCTTATTTCTAACTGCATCTAACTCAAAGCCTTCTTTTCTTAATTCTTCTATATGTTTCCATACTGCCGTCCTTGAGCAGCCAATGAGTTCTGCTAGATGCTGTCCTGATAAAAAGTCATCACCTGCATTGGAAAAGGCATCAAGTAATTCTTTTCTTATTTCTGATTGCACTTCATTAGCCACTCCTTGATTTTCTCTTTTTCATTGTCTAGTTGCCCGGTCAAAATCTCATGTTCGATTGTTAACAGGGTTTCTTTTAGCCATGGGCCTCCCCGTTTATTGAACCAATCCATTAAATCATTACCAGAAACATTCATTTCTGATCGTTCTTTTATGGGAAGCGATTCGTACACGCTTAGCCAATGACCAATCGATTCCTCTTCGTTTATTCCATTAATAACAAGGTAAGTTCTTTCGGTTGACCGAATTACATCATATCCTGCGGAATATAAGTCATAAATGGTCCAATTCTGTTGCATTCTTCTATACAAAAAATGAACCACTCGGCCAATTTCTCTTATTTCCTTAAGTGCAAGTCGCCATTCTTTTAAAAATTCCTCAATCTCTTTTTCTTTTAAGTTTAAGCAATAAACTATTAATGACCACATTTCAATGGTACCGAGATGGCCGCTAGTATAACTAAGCACTTTCTCTAATTGTTTCCTCTGGTCTTTCAAACCTGGTAAATATAAATAGACCTTAGTTTCAAGTAAGATTTCCAGCGCAGTTCGTTTATTTTTTCCAATAATGGTTTTCTCAAACTCTGCTCTTTTTCTTTCCACGGCAATGTTCTCAAGTAAGTGGGACAAATTAGATAATGCCTGAAATGTGCCGGTTTCGATTTGAAAAGCAAGCTGGCTTACAAACCGAACGGCTCTCATCATTCTTAAGGCATCTTCTTGGAAACGTTCATTTGGACTTCCAACCGTTTGAATTATTTTTTCATGAATGGCCAAATATCCATTAAATGGATCAATCAATTTTCTATTTCGATCCATTGCGATTGCATTCATGGTAAAGTCTCTGCGCTGTAGGTCGTCCTTTAAGTTACGAATAAACGTGACCTCTTTTGGTCTACGAAAATCCTCGTATTCCGTTTCTGTTCTGAAGGTTGTAATTTCATATGCTCCTTGATTAAAAAGGACGAGTACTGTTCCATGTTCTATTCCAATATCAACAGTCTTCGGAAAGATCTCTTTCACCTCAGCCGGAGTTGCACTAGTGGCAATATCCACATCGTGAATATCTCTTTTTAGAAGAAAATCTCTCACTGAACCACCTACAAAATAGGCTTCATAACCCGCATCCTCCAGCTTTTTTAGAACAGGAATTGCAGATAAAAATGGGTCTGACATTTACTTCACCTTAATTCAGTAAATTAAAATATAGTTGCTCGTATTGTTCAACAATTTGATCCGCTTTAAATGTAGTTTTTGCTGTGTATAAAGACTGGTTAGAAAATTGTTGGTGCAGGGTTTGATCGCTTAAAACAGCCTGAGCCTTACTGGAAATGTCCTCGATGTCTCCAACTTCACAGATAAATCCGTTTACTCCATGATTGATAACTTCCGGCATTCCTCCGACATTCGTACCAATACATGGGACACCACATGCCATCGCTTCTAATGCAACCAGTCCAAAACTTTCTTTTTCCGATAATAGCAGCATTAAATCACTAATAGAGTACAATTCCTCTAAGCTCTCTTGTTTACCTAGGAAAATGACTTGATCTTCTAATCCAAACTCTCTAACAAGCTTACAAACGATGGTCATCTCAGGACCATCACCGACCAATAGTAATTTCGCTGGCATTGCAGCAGCAATCATGGCAAAAGATTTCACTACATCTTTCACCCGCTTCACTGGCCGGAAGTTGGAAACATGAATAATAACCTTCTCTTCTTCTTTTATCTCAAAATCTGATTTTAACAGCCCTGCATCACTCTTTTTATAGATGCGGTCATCAATAAAATTGTAGACAGTTTCGATTTGTTTATCAGGATTAATCAGTTCATATGTCTGGTCCACTAGTGCTTTGGAAACTGCTGTGACAACATCCGACTTTTCGATACCGAATTTAATGGCATCAGTCAGAGAGGGATCATATCCTAACACCGTTATGTCGGTTCCATGTAATGTCGTAACAATTTTAAAATCACGTTGGCTCATTTGCTTTGCTAATATAGCGCAAACTGCGTGAGGAATAGCATAGTGGACATGAAGTATATCTAACTTTTCCCGATTAGCTACTTCTGCCATTTTACTTGCTAAAGCAATATCATATGGTGGATACTGAAACACGGAATACTGATTTACCTCGACTTGATGATAATAGATATTATGATACATTTTATTGAGCCTAAAAGGGATGCTCGATGAAATAAAATGTATTTCATGACCCTTTTCAGCGAGCATTTTCCCTAATTCCGTCGCCACCACACCTGAACCGCCTACTGTCGGATAGCAAGTAATTCCAATTTTTAGTTTCCTCATGATTATTCTCCTATCAAATCACGATTCAAAACAATGGGAACCTTCGTTTTGAACCCCTCTGCAAATGTAACACCAACAAGCTTGCCAAACATTCTTTCCCTCGCCTCGACGGTTTCAATATACCCGTTAACAAGCGGGGTATTGTAACTTCCTTCTGATGGTTCAAATTGGCTTTTGTATTCCCTTAAGGCTTGAAGTTTTTTATCCATAAATTGTGTAATATCTATTGTAAAATCTGGTTTATGAAAACCATTAATCATATAAAAATAAACTCTCTCCACACGGTGCGCAGGCTGATCTTCTTCTGTCAGATATTTTTTAATACCTGAAGAAAAGACTGCCTCTTCCACTAATTTTGCACAATTACCATGGTCTGGGTGACGATCTTCGAAATACGGTGCAAATACGATTTGAGGCTTGTATGTTCTAATAATTGACGCAATCTTCCTTATGTATTCTTCTGTAAGAAATAATCCCCTGTCTGGGAGTGCAAGTGATGTCCGCATGGAAACATTAAGGACCTCAGCCGCATTTGCAGCCTCTAGTTTTCTTAAAGTAACATTACCATTTGAGGAAAGGTCGGCATCTGTTAGGTCGCAGATGCCAATTTGTTTTCCTTCAGATGTATATTTTGCAATCGTACCAGCCATGCCAATCTCGACATCATCTGCATGTGCACCAAATGCAAGGGCATGAAGGTGTTGATTATTCATTGATTACACCGTTCTCTTTAGTTAGATTTCTCCATTCAATTAGCCCTAGTTCTAAGCCTCTAATCAATAATTCAGCTGTCCCCATATTGGTAGCAAGCGGGATCGAATACACATCACACAGCCTTACCAGTGCTGTTACATCCGGTTCATGGGGCTGGGAGGTTAATGGGTCGCGGAAAAAGAAAACTGCATCCATTTTATTTTGGGCAATCATTGCCCCAATTTGTTGGTCACCGCCAAGTGGTCCAGATTGGAACCGAGTAATCGTGAGGCCCGTTGCCTCACTAATCCTAGTCCCTGTTGTCCCCGTAGCAAACAACGTATGTTTCGAAAAAATATATTGATAGGCTGTCGCAAACTGAACTAAATCATTTTTCTTTTTATCATGAGCGATTAAAGCGATATTCATAAAATTACCCCTTATACTAATATATTTTCAAGTCCGTAAACAAAGCTATTATGTTCCATCACTGACTCAACTGCCACTTTTACACCTGACATAAACGACCCACGATTGTAGGAGTCGTGTCTAATTGTTAGTGTCTGACCATCAGAACCAAATAAAACCTGTTGATGTGCAACTAATCCTGGTAAGCGGACGGAATGAATGTGCATCCCATCGTAGTTTCCTCCCCGTACACCTTGGATTGTTTCTTTTTCATTAGGATGTCCTTGTTCCTTAGTTTCTCGAACTGCTGAAATCATTTCCGCTGTTTTGACTGCTGTTCCAGAAGGAGCATCTAGCTTTTGGTCGTGGTGTAATTCAATAATTTCTACATCGCTAAAATATTTTGCTGCCATTTGGGAGAACTTCATCATTAACACGGCACCAATTGCAAAATTAGGAGCAATTATACAACCTAGGTCTTTCTCCTGACAAATATGTTCTAATTCCTCTAAATCACTGGCGGTAAAGCCTGTGGTACCTACAACAGGGCGAACATTGTAGGCAAGTGCAGTTTTGGTATGGTGCATCCCCACTTCCGGGGTGGTAAGGTCAATCAATACATCAGCACCGACATTCTGCAGGCAAGTTTCGATATTTGAATAAACTGGTACGTTATGTATGGAATGAAGACCTTCTAAATCGCTTAACATGATTCCGTCATATTTATGATCAACCGCTGCCACTAATTCAAAGTGTTCTGTAGAATTTACCATCTTAACAGCTTCACTACCCATCCTACCACGCGGACCAGCTACGATAATTCTAATCTTTTCCATATAGTTCTCTCCTTTTACTCTTCATTGATTCTAGTCCAACGATCCTTGTCTCTGGTTTTAAATTTTTCCATTACTAAATCATGTGCATCTTCAAGGCTAATATGTAAAGAATTAGCAAAACAGATTAATACGAATAGTAGATCACCGAGCTCTTCCTCAATTGCTTTTTCAGTTTCACTCGTTTTTTTTGGTTTTTCCCCATAATAATGGTTTACCTCTCTAGCAAATTCACCTAGTTCCTCTGTTAGGCGTGCCAGCATCGCAAGAGGACTAAAATAACCTTCTTTAAATTGACTAATATACACATCTACCTCTTGTTGAAGGTCATTTATCGTCTTTTCTTTGGCCATATAATTCACCTCGATAATCTAACTGATTATTATGTTCATTTTCTTATTCATTGTTTATGTTAGCTAAAATACCGCGGTTTTACAAATGATTTCATTTATTAACAACACTTTTTCACTTCCCATTGCTCTAACATTTTTAATTCGATATAATAAAAACCGCCATATGAGAGAATTTATGGTAGAGGAGGTTAATCATGTTGCAAGGTCTTAGATTAAAAAACATAGTTTTTATCCTATTGGGTGCTGCAATTATGTCGTTTGGTCTCGTAAATTTCAATATGCAAAACAAGTTGGCAGAAGGCGGATTTACAGGAATTGCACTTTTATTTTATTTCTTGTTTAAATGGGATCCGTCCTACTCTAATTTATTTTTAAATATTCCACTTTTCTTTATCGGCTGGAAGCTATTAGGTCGTAACACATTTTTTTATACGATTATAGGAACGGTAGGTGTGTCGATTTTTTTATGGATTTTTCAGCGCTATGCGATTGATATGCCCCTTCAAAGTGATTTAACATTAGCAGCATTATTTGCAGGGGTCTTGACAGGCATAGGTTTGGGAGTCATATTCCGGTACGGAGGGACAACAGGCGGAGTGGACATAATCGCTCGGCTCGTTCAAAAATATGCAGGCTGGAATATGGGGAAAACAATGTTCTTGTTTGATGCGTGTGTGATCGCCCTATCACTGGTAACCTACTTAAATTATAAACAAGCCATGTACACACTTGTGGCCGTGTTTATAGGCGCAAGAGTCATTGATTTTATATTAGAGGGTGCCTATTCTGCACGAGGTGCAATGATTATTTCGGAAAAAAACGAGCAAATCGCTTCAAAAATAATGGAAGAGATGGACCGTGGAGTAACTGCCCTAAAAGGATATGGATCGTACACTAAAAGTGAACGTGAAGTTTTATATTGTGTAGTTGCTAAAAATGAAATTGTCCGCTTAAAAAATGTAATTACATCTGTAGACCCACATGCCTTTGTTTCTATCACTGTTGTACATGATGTTCATGGAGAAGGATTTACGCTCGATGAAAATAAAATGCCATTATTAGATTAAAAACGATACCCCTGTCGACTTGACAGGGGTATCGTTTTTTCCTATTAATCCTTTAAATCTCTAGAACGGTCTTTTTCCATGTTCTTTTCACCCTGATATTTTCTCCAGCCCACATATGATAATGTCATAATAATAATGCTTCCTGTTGAGATAATGACCCACCAAATATTGGGGTCAGCCTCATCCTTCTCCATATTGGAAAAGAGATTGACTAAATCCGTATCTAATTTATCCAATTCCTGCTGACTTTTAGAATCATTAACCACTTGTGACCGATATTCATTAATAAAATCAATTCGTGCATCTAATTTTTGCACATTTTCTACGGACACATCAATTTTCATACTTGGATAGATGACATTATACAAAGATAAAAACGAATTGAAGTTTGAATGGAAGGTGCCTGAATCACCTTTTTTAGCAGCATCTTTAGCTTGGTGAAAAGCTGTCATAATCTGATCTTCCATTTCTACCCATAAAGGTTGATGGTTCGTGGCAATCGCATCAATGACGAGACGGAATTTGACTAATTTATTTATTCGTTCCTCATATTTCATATTGGAACTAACCGCTGCCTCCACTGCTTCATCATGGGAGGTATTAATGATTCTTACCTCATCCATGGTCAATGGCTGCTTGGTACTGGCAAGGCTTGTGAACTGGTCAGAAAAATAATCAAGCAGTCTCTTGGCATCTTCATATCTATGAAACTTCACCATTTGGAGCGCTTCATCTGAGATATCATCTAGCTTCTCCATTGGCGATTGTTGTTCAGCAAAAATAGTTTTGGGAGTAAGCATCATGATAATTGCAAATATAAATAACCATTTGATTTTCAATCCTTGTCCCCCCTCTCATTACTAATAAAATGTATGTAGGAGTGGACAAGGTTAGACCAGCTTGGATTATTTTATTTCAAGTTTGTACCGTTTTGGACGAATTGAAAAGTAATAGGCAAGACCGATTGATAGTATCGAGAGCCAGAATGTAAAATAGCCAATTTGGGGTGTGAAGCGATCTAGCATATGGTAGCTTGGCAACATGAAAAATACATAATCTATCACATCATTATGTAGTGTCCAAATAGCAGTAAGGATTAAATGCCTCCATTTAAACCGGTAGAATGGGGCATACAATATACCTTGGACGGCCATTGCAAAATGGGAAAGAATTAACATATAGCCAACTGCATCCAGTTCTCCATTAACAAAGTAGACTAGAATATTCATTACCACTGCCCAAATTCCATATTTAAAAAGTGTGACAATGGCTAATGCCTCAATTAGTGGCCAATTCCGCCTTAATAGAAAAGCAATTAAAACAAAAACAAAAAATAAACTAGCTGTTGGACTATCAGGAACAAATGGCAGAAAAATAGCCGGTGTCTCTTTAAGTTGCCATCCATACCAATAATAGCCATAAATAGTTCCAGCGATATTAATTATTAATAACAGCTTTAGTATTGACCGATTTGCTAGGAGAGGATAAATCCAACGCACAAATACACTCCTTTCATTGTCTAGAGTTTTTTCCATGAAGAAAAAAGCTGACGAACCTTCGTCAGCTTTTCAACTTTTTTGATTATTATTTGCCAAGGCCAGAGATAAATTCAGAAAGAGTTTTAAGTTCTTCGTCAGTCCCTTTGAAGATACCGGCAGGCATTTTACCGCCTTTACCTTCTTTGGCAATCTTAGCAATTTCATCAGGTTTCAAACCTGTACCGACCAGTGCAGGAGCACCAGCACCACCTGAAAGGTTCTCACCATGACAGGTAATACATGTATTCGCACTTGCTATTTTGTATCCAGCACTTGCTTTATCAATTTCAACCTTTGCGACAATTTTCCCTTGACGTTCAGCTTGAGCCCAGTCATGTGTTGCAACAGATTCCCATGTTAAGAATACAATTGCTGCTAATGATAGGAGCATGAAGCCAGTTGCAAGAGGACGCTTTATCGGGCGGCGTTCAGGACCACGATCAAGGAACGGTGCAAGTAATAAACCTCCAAATGCAAGTCCTGGCATAATCATTGCCCCTATTACTGTATACGGACCAGATGCAAATGAATATTTTAGTAATTGATACAAAAACAAGAAATACCAGTCAGGTAATGGAATGTACCCAGTATCTGTCGGGTCCGCAATCCTTTCAAGCGGAGCCGGATGGGCAACCGTTAAACATAAAAAACCGACAAGAAATACGGCTCCTATCATCCATTCTTTCAAAAGGAAGTTAGGCCAAAACGCCTCTGTTTTACCAGGGTATTCAGAGTAATCTTTCGGAATCATTTTTTTTCGTTCAGAAGGTGCCAAAACACGTGAATCACCAACGAACTTTAATCCTTTACCGCGATGCATCGAGCAATCCCCCTCCTTTTTCCGTAGTTAGTAGAAAAACATCGATTCTAATATAAAGCCATTTTTATAGAGGTCCAGAAATACCTTGTTTACGAATCATTAAGAAGTGAGCTCCCATTAAACCGAGCAATGCACCCGGAAGGAAGAAAACATGAATCGCAAAGAAGCGGGTTAATGTTTGAGCACCAACAATGTGTTCATGACCTGCAAGTAAAACCTTAACCTGCGTACCGATAAATGGTGTTGCCTCGGCAATTTGCAGACCTACTTTTGTTGCAAATAACGCTTTCATATCCCATGGTAGTAAGTAACCTGTAAAACCTAAGCCTAGCATAACGAAGAAAATAAGAACTCCGACTACCCAGTTTAATTCACGAGGCTTTTTATATGCACCTTGGAAGAAAACACGTAGTGTATGTAAAAACATCATTACAAGTACTAAACTTGCACCCCAGTGATGCATACCACGTACAATTTGTCCAAAAGCAACTTCATTTTGAAGATAATAAACCGATTCCCATGCGTTTTTGATATCCGGTACATAGTACATAGTCAAAAACATACCAGAGAGAATTTGAATAACTGTAACGAAGAATGTAAGACCCCCAAAGCAATAAACAAACGCTGAAAAGTGATGCGCTGGATTAACATGCTCAGGTACTTCATGGTCTGCGATATCGCGCCACAAAGGCGTAATATCTAAACGTTCATCTACCCAATCGTAAATCTTGTTTAACATGTTACGCCTCCTTCCGTGGTTCAGCTTTACCTAAATAAAGAAAACCGTCTTTTTCCTTGTATGGATATACATCAAGCGGGTGAAGTGGTGGTGTACCTTTAACGTTGGTTCCATCCTTTGTGTAACGGCCATAGTGGCATGGACAAAAGAATTGATTTGGATGTTCCTTGTCCGTATTCCAGTTAACCGTACACCCTAAATGTTTACAAGTAGGTGAAAGGGCTACTATATTACCCTCATCGTTCTTATAAACCCAGGCAGTATTCGTTACCTCTGACTCATACCAAGCATCTTTTTGCTTAAATGTAAAGTCAACTCGAACCGGTTCATCCGTTATTTCAGAAACTTTTTGCTTAGTTGCGATGAAATCACCGCCCTCGTCAGCTTTTAAAACAGGATCAACAGCAAAACGTACCATTGGCATTAACATACCAGCTGCCATGAAGCCGCCCACCCCTGTTAATGTGTAGCTTAAAAATTGACGTCTTGAAACGCGTTGCTTACTCATGCTTATATCCCCCCCTCTATTCACGAAGTTAAGTCCAACGGACAAAATTTAAACACATATAAAACTAGGACATAACAATGATATATCAATCTGCATGTTAGGTCAATATCATACTATTTTAAAAACATCATTAAAAAGAGGTTTTACTCATTTTCATGCCACTTTTGCGTAAAAAGATTTAAGAGTTGCTTTACTTGGCTATCTACTACCGCCAGTTTTTGTGAATCACTCATATGTTCAAGCGGGATTGATGGAAGCCATATTACCGATCCAGCTAACACCTCTTCTCGTGCTCTCCATTCAATTTCAGAAGTTATGTAAAAAATATGTTTAAACTCCCCCTTTTCAAGGCTAGCTTCCCAGTCCTTCAAATCACTAATAGTATTTTCACTATTTTTAGATTTAAGATATGTAAATGGAGGTAATAGTAATAATCTTCCCGTAAATTGTCTTTCTAAGTGTCCTGTTAGTAAAGTAATAAACTCAGATGATGCAGCCGACTGCTTCATCTCATCCCCAACAGATAGCGCAATTAACGGAACTACTGCCGTGTCAACATACTCTTTCGCATTCAAATACGTCTCAATATCCTGAGATGTCCATTTCATATCTATCCACCAACCTTTTGATTTCACTATTAATATCATATCATTTTCTACAAAAACAATAAAAGATAAAGGGATGATTAAAATTGTTTTTTGAGCAGAACAAAAAGGAAGCTGCTTAAAGCACGCTTCCTTTTTGTTCTGACGTTGTAAGAGTATTAAGCTTTTGGGTGAGGATCTGAAATGCATGTCGATCTTGTTTATCAAGGGCCTCATCGATTAAGTGAAGGAGTTTCTCACGTTGAAAATGTTCAATGCTCTGCTGCAATAATTGTTCAGCAATGATTCCATCCTTCTCATTCACTTGCAGATGTGTCGGAACGTATAGATTTTCCTCTAGAACAGCAGCATACTGGTGTGCTTGATTTGAAGCATGGAAGTTTAATTGAATAAAGATATCCTCGTCTCGATTTAAGCGAATATCGTGAAAGGACTTCTCAGCATCCGTTGTCATCACATTTTCTTTATAAAAACGAAATGGCACCTTATCAACACAATGGGTAGACATAATTAAACCTCTTGGGCAATACTGTGCTTGCTCAACAAAATGAACCTTTTCCATTAATTGATCGTGGCTCATTAGATAGTTAAGAATCCAAACACATTCTCTTCTTTTTAATTGATAATGATTTAAAAACCAGCGAATAAAGTCCTTCTTCTCGTTGACAGAAACAGGGGTTGCCATGATAGTTTCCCTCCTCTGCAAATTCAGCTTATTTAATCTTTCAACCCTGTAAGACGTCCAAGTAAATCCATATACTCCTCATTTGTTGGATCTTCAATAAGCATCTGTTTAAAAATTTCGGCGGCACGGTCCGTTTTTCCTTCTTCAATTAAAAAATAACCGTAGTCATGTAAAAATGTTTGATTTTTCTTAAAAAAAGTATATGCACTTTCATATTTGTCTAATGCGTAAGAAAAATTTTCTAATTTTTGATAGCTCACTGCTGAATCCCATAAGAGTTGAGGCTCTTCATCTTCTTTAATATCAAGTTGAGTAATTAACTCAATAACATCCTCATATCTTTCCTGCTGAAAAAAGAGTTCATTTAAGGTTAGAGCAGCTTCAATAAAACCGGGGTCTAAGGCAATTGCCTCACGCAAATACTTTTCTCCTTCCTCCACTTTTCCTAACTTAACGGCTATTTTTCCCCCAAAGAGAAATAATTCTTTATTGAATTCATCTTGTTTTATGCCCTCTTGAATGGTAAGGAAGCTATTCTCAAGATCTCCTTCCCGTTCATAGGCTAAAGCAAGGTGTAAATACAATGAATGATATTCTGGGTCAAGCTCTTTTAATTCACGAAATCTTCCGATAGCGGTTTGATAATATCCAGCCTGAAGGGCGGTAAAAGCATAGCCGAATAAAGTATTTATATCTAATTTCTCATTAATTGCCTTTTCATAATATACCAAGGCATCCTCAAACATTCCTGACGCACTTATCAGGTCTGCAATCCGTTGGTTAATATTAACCCCCGCTATTTCATTTTCTTCTTTTAAAACCCTTTCATAAGCCTCAAGTGCTTTTGCTATCTCACCTTGTTCACTATAAAGTTCACCTAATGCAAAATCGATGATCACTTCTTCGGGTAAAATTTCCTTCGCCTTAAGAAGTTTTCGTTCACAAACCTCATATAGGCCTTGAACTTGATATAAATCTGCTAATAATAGTAAGGATTGTCCAAAATTTGCATCATGTTCTGAAATCTTTTCAAGGACAAGAATCGCTTCTTCATCATTTCCTGCCTCAACAAGGATTTCACCTAACAAGACAAGAAGCTCCCCTTCCTCAGGGAATGTTTCTAGCAGATTTTCTACCAAAGCCTTTGCCTCGTCTAAGAAACCATATTGATACATTTCTTCGCTAAGCAGAAACTTTTCATCAGGCAAACCACTTTTTAATACAACATTATATTCAGTTAATGCCTCATTATGTTGGCCATTTTCTAACATGATAATAATTTTGTTAACTCGTTCCATTGACACTTACCTCACGTTCTCCTATGTTGGCAGGGAAAAATAGGAAGGGGTTTGCACCCTAACATGTTCTCCATATCCAGGTTTAAATAACACGTTATCTCCGGCTCGCATGACCGTTCCCTTATGAACAGTCACTGCCAGTCTATTACTATGATAATGAAATAAATTGACATCATCAACATTCTTGTCTTTTCTTTTTGTATATAGATTATAACTTACTTCATTGCCGCACATTAAACTAGCTTTTTGTGGATATAAACCAATTTTATTTAATACTGCAATGGATAATAGTTGGTTTTCTGCTAATTCCTCATAAAGAGCTGGGATATTCTCTCTTTTCATGATACCTTTCCATTTCGACAAAACACTCTTTACTTCCTTCTTCTCAATGGAAGAAATTATTGGAATTAATGGACTGTTATAAGGAAACATAGCTTCTCTAATCCAACCCCAAGGAACTTTTTCTAGTTCATCTATGGAACTGAGGTCCACAAAAATAGCCGGTATTTTGTTCTTTTTACATTTTCTAAGAAACGATTGCGTGATTAAACGAATCGGAATTCTTACCCCAAAACAAAAGTCAATTGGGCTGCTTAACAGAGTAGTTTTTAGTTCAGAGATCTTTGGTAATAATTCATGTTCATAGGAAACATTTACATAGGTGAACAAGGTGGTACAGCCTTTCAACAAAAATTCCTCAATGACATACGCTTTTAAATCTCGAAAGGCTTTAATTTGTGGAATATTTGAATTAAACAGGACATTAGTCGGGGTCATAACATATGGATCTGCATTCATTTTCATTAGCCTATACTTGTTGAAGTGTGAATCAATCTTAGCTATGCGATTATTATTAATTAATAAAGAGCATTTTTTCAATTGGTTATCTGTTAGAAGATTTACGTTTTCAATGATATACATCGTCCCCCCCCCCTTTCATTCCTATCTTTTTACTTTATTCCTTAAGACAAGCTATGTGAAAATTCTAAAAACTATACCATAAATATATGGGCTTTATTGTATTGTCTGTTGATGCCCGCTCCAATCAACAGGGTCGCAAATCACATTAACCTTAACGCTGACTATAAAAAAGAAAAAGCTGCATTGCACATGCAGCTTTTACTGAATAAGACTATTTAAATGGTCAAAAAAGTTCGGATAGGATACCGAGATGGCTTCTGGGTTTTCGAGCTCTACCTTTTCTTCACATAGGAGGGCTGCGATTGCGAGCATCATTCCAATTCGATGGTCACCGTGGCTTGAAACGGTTCCACCGCTTAATTTCGATTTCCCATGGATGATCATGCCATCCTCTGTAGCTTCGATCTCAGCACCCAATTCTTTAAGTTCGTTAACAACGGTATTAATCCGATTTGTTTCCTTAACTTTTAATTCCTCGGCATCTTTAATGATTGTTGTCCCTTCAGCCTGTGTAGCTAAAAGGGCTATAATCGGTATTTCATCGATTAATTTTGGAATTAAATTTCCTTCGATAACTGTACCTTTGAGAGTGGAGGTCTTAATGATAAGGTCACCTACTGGCTCAAATGAGGAAT
Organism: Neobacillus drentensis; assembly: GCF_036962125.1. GTDB lineage: Bacteria > Bacillota > Bacilli > Bacillales > Cytobacillaceae > Neobacillus > Neobacillus drentensis_B. Next base: position 363,044 of record NZ_JBALOA010000014.1, on the reverse strand, counting down.
TCCCATCCTGAACAATTTTTAAGTCTGCACCCATTTTTTTCATAACCTCGATAATTCCAGTTCTTGTTGGGTTTAACCCGACATTTTTCAACACAATCTCACTTTTAGGAATAATTGCACTAGCAACTAGGAAGAATGCAGCCGAGGAAATATCCCCAGGAACTCGAATCGTCGTCCCGGTTAGTTTTTGACCGCCTTTTACGATAATCTTTTGATTATCTTTATCGATTTCGCCACCAAATTTAATAATCATTCTTTCGGTATGATCGCGTGTTTCTTCCGGCTCAATAATGACGCTTTGTCCTTCTGCCTGAAGTCCCGCCAAAATCAAGGAAGATTTTACCTGTGCACTTGCAACAGGAAGTGAGTAGTTAATCGGTTTTAATTCCCCGCCTCGAATAGAAAGGGGGGTAAAGGAGCCGTCCTTTCGCCCATCAATTCTGGCGCCCATTTCCGATAATGGGTTCGTTACCCGAGTCATGGGTCTCTTGCCAATTGAGTTATCTCCGACAAGGGAGGAGAAAAATGGTCTTCCTGCTAATATTCCCATCAATAAGCGGATCGTTGTTCCAGAGTTACCAACATCTAAAACCTCTTTTGGTTCGGTTAACCCCTCAAATCCTTTTCCGATAATTCGAAGTTGACCATCGGATTCTTCAATCGTAACTCCAAGCTTTCGAAAGCAAGAAATCGTACTTAAACAATCTTCCCCAGGTAAGAAATTGGAAACAATGGTTTCGCCGTGCGCAATCGAACCAAACATAACAGATCGATGCGATATTGATTTATCCCCTGGAATTGTTATTTCCCCATTTAAGCCTGTTATGTTTGTCTTCAGTTTAAAAGTCGTCATGGAAATCACCTTTTATTATCATTTTAAGAACCAATTGATGTTTCAAAGTTGGAATAAATTCCGATACATTGCTCCGCTTTTTGTCGGTCCTCTTCTGTTTGAAAACTAATAATTAAAATACCATTTATATCTTCACGTGTTTCTTGAATTCGGATATTTGTGATACTAATATCTTCCTTCGCCAAGTAACCGGTAATTTCTGAAATCACACCAGGATAGTCCGGTACATCAACAAATAAATCATAAAATGCTGGAATAGCGCCCTTTTCCTTCATAGGCAGGCCATCCCGGAATTGTTTTGCCTGTTGAAAATAATCATAAATTGCCGAACTATTTTCATTTTCAAGGAGCATTTTTACCCCATTCATTTCTGTTTGCCACTGATCTAGCAATTCAATTAATATATCGCGATTATGGAGGAGGATATCCTTCCACATCTCTGGACTGCTTGAGGCAATCCTCGTAATATCTCTAAACCCGCCGGCAGCAAGTCGAGGAATTAAGCTTTCAGCTTTTGCCAACTTTTCAGTTTGGCGAACAATTGAAGCAGCAATGATATGGGGAAAATGACTAACAATTCCTGTTAGATAATCATGATTTTCAGGTGTTACGATTAAAAACTTGGCATTAGTCCCGTTTAACCATGATTTCAATTTTTCTACCTTTTCTTTTGAGATGTAATCTTCTGGTGTTAAAAGGTAGAACGCATTCTCAAATAATATTTCTTTTGCAGCTGAAACTCCACTCTTATGTGATCCGGCCATTGGATGCCCGCCTATAAAAGTAATCCCCTGCTCCTTTAGGCGACTGGCACTTTCAACTATTTTGCTTTTTGTACTGCCAGTATCTGTCACAATTACGTCGGATTGTAGTGGTAGGGTAGCAAGAAATTGAATTATATCCTCTGTTTCATTGACAGGTGCTGAAATAATAATTAAATCCGCATCTATAGCCCCACTGTAGATATCACCTGCAATTTCATCAATCACCCCGAGCATTTTTGCTAATCTAGCTTGTTCACTATTAATATCAAAACCTACAATTGTTACATCTTCATGTTCCTTTTTAATACAAAGGGCTAGCGACCCTCCAATTAGTCCTAAGCCAATAACAAAAACACGGCCTTTCAATGATAACTCCCCCTAAACATTAAGGCTCGCTTGGTTAATTTTGAGCTAAGAATTCACCTAATGCTCTGAGGACACCTTCATTTTGTTCCAAGGAGCCTACTGTAATTCTAACTGCTGATGGAAAACCAAGCGCATTTCCAGAGCGAACGATGTACCCTTTTTCCATTAGGCCTTGGAACACCTTGTTCCCATCCATTTTACAATCAATTAAAATAAAATTTGTTTGTGATGGGTAATATTCGAGACCATTCTTCGTACAAAATTGATAAAACTGTTCGAGCCCCTGTCTATTTTTTTCTTTACAATTGTTGATAAATTCTTTATCTTCAATGGCAGCAGAAGCGGCTAATTGACCTAATGAATTAACATTAAAGGGCTCTCGAGCAGGTTCTAGTGCTTTAATAATCGAGCGGTTTGCTACCCCATAGCCAATTCGTAAAGCAGCCAAGCCGTATATTTTCGAAAAAGTCCTTAGAACAATTAAATTTGCAAATTCACGGGTTAAATCAATCGAATTATAGTAATCTTCAGCAATTACATATTCATAATAGGCTTCATCCAGAACAACTAGGATATCTGCAGGGACTTTTTCTAGAAATGCTACTAATTTATTTTCTGGAATATATGTACCTGTCGGATTATTAGGACTGCACAGCCAAATGATATTGGTTTTTTCGTCTATTGCCGCTAACATCGCGTCCAAATCATGGTCACCGTTTACAAGTGGAACTTCCTTACAAATTGCTCCTTCAATCACTGCATTATGCTTGTATTGTGAAAAAGTAGGTGCTGCCATAATCGTGTTGGCATCGGGATGTAATAGTGCCCTTGAAATAATTTGAATAAGATTATCTGAACCATTCCCAAAAATAAGTTCCTCCTCTTCTACCTGTAAAAAGGCGGAGAGTGTCTCTCTTAAATTTGTTGCGTAGCCATCAGGATAAATAGCTAAACCGGCGGGATTCGATTGTAAAGCAGCCAAGGCTTGTTTGGAGCATCCAAAAGGATTTTCATTTGACGCTAGCTTAACTATATGCTCAAGGTTATACTGTTTCTTAACTGATTCTATAGACTTTCCTGGTTGATAAGGAGTCAGTGTTAATAACTGTTCTTTCCATCTCATCTCTCTACACTCCGTTCATAAAAGGTTAAGGTATACCATCATTCGAAAGTTTCCCTATTTCGCTAAACTACTGCCAAGGTCTGGCCTTAGGACCTTTGCCCCTTTTAAGTATACATGAACAACCTCTTCTTGAGCTTGAGTAGTGTTCACATGCATCATTACTCTAATACACATCTTTAATGAATTGGGGACAGGAATCTCTTGCATACACATTACAGGTACATATGTCCATCCCTCGAAGCTTCGCAAAGCCTTTGCTGGAAATGCTGCATTAATATCCCCCGTTGTTGAAATGAAAATGGAACCGACTTGTTCTGGTTGGATTTGATTTTCCTCAATTAACCTCTCCATCAATTCTTCAGTTGCCGTGATGATTTCTTCCTCTGAATTTTGATTGATTGTGATTGCTCCTCTCACTCCTCTAATCAAGAAAAGGCCCCCCTTTTTATTTATTATTTAACTGTTCGAATAAAACCGATTCCGATATCTCTCTGATAATTGGCTGTCCCAATTGTTCGAGCAGAACAAATCGAATCACATGACCGATTGACTTTTTATCCTGCCTCATTTTAGCAATTAACTTTTCATAGGATAGATTCTCAGGGATTTCCGATTCATAACCTAGACTTTCAATCCATTCGATGAATTCTTCCACATCAAATGAAAGTCCTAGTAATTGTTTACTTAATTTCAACGCAAAAATCATGCCAATCATAACTGCTTCCCCGTGTGTAAAGTTTCCATATCCCATTTCCGATTCAATCGCATGACCTAACGTGTGGCCAAAATTTAAGAAAGCTCGTACCCCAGTTTCTTTTTCATCTTGGCCCACAATCTTACCTTTTACTTTTATACCTTTAATTAAGGAATCGGACAGCAAATCCATAGGTAAGCTTGGAAGATTAACGACATTTTCCTTTAGCCAAACATAGAATTCTGTATTATCGATAAGTGCGTGTTTAATAACCTCAGCAAACCCGGAACGAATTTCATGAGCTGGGAGTGTTTTCAGGAATTCTAAATCATAAAAAACAGCCTCTGGCTGATGGAAGGCCCCAATCATATTTTTTCCAAGCGGATGATTAATAGCTACCTTGCCGCCAACCGCACTATCATGAGCCAATATGGTGGTTGGTATTTGAATAAATGGTATTCCTCTCATAAAAGAAGCAGCAACAAAACCTGACAGATCTCCAACCGCACCACCACCAAATGAAAGAATAACAGATTTCCGGTCCAGTTGGTTTTCGAGAGCAGTTGAAAGTGCATCATAGAAAACATCAAATGTTTTTGCCTTTTCGCCACTAGGAGCAGTATAAATGACAGGGTTTAAGAAGTTCAACTCAGACAATAATTTTTCAAGATGAAGTTTTGCAACTGTTTCGTCTGTAATAATTAATATTCTGGTTAATCCTGCAAAATGATTGGCCAAAAAGGAACTAATTTCCTTTCGTACCCCTTCCCCTACAAAAACATTATAGTTTTTTGATTTTGTATTAATTTGAATGGTTTCCATTAAAACTCCCTCGCATATTCTCGCTGCCTTTTGATTTCTGCAGCAAAAGCTTCAAAACGATCACTATAAAATTGGTCAACCAGCGCATTGGCAAGCTCCCAAGCAACTGCGTGTTCTGCAACAACTGCAGCAGCAGGCACTGCACAGCTGTCCGAACGTTCCACGCTCGCAGAGAAGGGCTCCTTTGAATCAATATCCACGCTCATTAATGGTTTATATAAAGTAGGGATGGGTTTCATCACACCTCGGACAACAACCGGCATACCTGTTGTCATCCCGCCTTCTAATCCGCCTAAACGGTTAGACTTACGGTAATAACCCCTTTCCTTATCCCAGGCTATCTCGTCATGAACTTCACTCCCAGGCTTTGCAGCTGCTTCAAATCCAATACCAATTTCTACACCTTTAAAGGCATTTATACTCATAATCGCCGCTGCTAATTTTCCATCTAATTTACGATCGTAATGAACATAGCTTCCAACTCCTGCAGGCATTCCAGTCGCAATTACTTCCACAACACCGCCAATCGAGTCACCATTTTTCTTTGCTTCATCAATTGCTGCCATCATCTCGTTTTCTATGTTAGGGTCAGCACATCGTACAGGAGAGTTTTCTGTCTTTTTCTTTAATTCCTCAAATGAAATAGTAGAAACGTCAAAGTTAGCTTTAATTCCGCCAATTTCAACCACATGTGAAACGAGATCAACACCTACTAAGGATAATAACTTTTTGGCAACAGCTCCTGCTGCCACTCGAACGGTGGTTTCACGTGCAGAGGAACGTTCAAGGACATTTCTCATATCCCTATGCCCGTATTTGATTGCCCCATTTAAATCTGCATGTCCTGGACGGGCCCGAGTTACTTTCCGTTTTACTTCATCCTCCTGCCCATCTTCTAAGGGTTCTGCCCCCATTATTTTCGTCCAATGCTTCCAATCATTGTTTTGAACTACTAATGCAACCGGTGAACCTAGTGTGTAGCCATGACGGACTCCAGAAACAATTTGAGCTGTATCCTTTTCGATTTGCATTCTTCTTCCACGGCCATAGCCTTTTTGGCGCCTGGATAATTCCTCATTTATATCTTCCAACAATAATGGCATTCCAGCAGGGAGACCTTCTAATATTGTCGTTAATTGCGGTCCATGGGATTCTCCTGCTGTTAGGTATCTCATTCCCATTCTCTTTCCCCCTTCAACTCATTAAAGAATTTTTTTATCAATATACCATATAGCGCAAAATAAACATAGTATAACTATTCAGAAAATAGAGGTAAATTTTATATGCGAATACAAAAAAAAGCACTTGTATTTTCCAATACAAGTGCCTCTCCTTAAAAAAAAATGTATAAGTTTTCAAACTTAGATTACTGTCTAGCTTCAGTGCCCTAGCGGCTAGTGTCCTTC
>NZ_JBALOA010000014.1:185739-356922 GCF_036962125.1 Neobacillus drentensis | reverse complement strand
CAGGGCGCTTCCGCTTTAATATTAATAAATCCATTCGTTAACTAGTTTATTGTACTCGACTACACCAGAATCTTTAAAAAATAAGCCAATTTCACGCTCGGCACTGGCAGGTGAATCAGAACCGTGGATCACATTTTTTCCGACTGTTAAACCAAAATCACCGCGAATTGTGCCCGGAGCTGCATCTTTCGGATTAGTAGAACCCATCATTTGGCGGGCAGTAGCAATTACATTTTCACCTTGCCAAACCATCGCAAAAACTGGTCCAGAAGTAATGAAGTCCACTAACTCTCCGAAGAATGGACGCTCTTTATGCTCACCGTAATGTTCCTCAGCAAGCTCATTCGGAATTGTCATTAATTTAGCTCCTACTAATTGAAAGCCCTTTCTTTCAAAACGTGATACAACTTCACCAATTAAGTTCCGTTGTACACCATCAGGTTTTACCATTAAAAAAGTCTTTTCCATGAATTTCACTCCTAAAAAAAATTATTATGTATAATGATTGTTTTTAGAACAATCCATGAAAATATTATCATTTTTTCGAAAATTTAACAAGTTTGTTTAAAATTTTCGTTTACCTATGACTTTTGCAATATCGTGCAAAGTTTTTTTAGCTTTATTTGCAGGTAACCCTTCTAATTCAGCCAAGGCTTTTTGTAGATAGAGATCACTTAAGGCAATCGATTTTTCAATGGCAGCTGAATTTTTAATAATAGAGATAACCTTAGAAATTTCAGATGAATTCATAGATTCATGAACTTTTTCAATTTCTATTCTTATTTCAGCATTTTCCATTGCATAAAGTGCTGGGGCTGTAATATTCCCTTGCAGCAAATCACCGCCAGCAGGCTTGCCAAGTTCCTTCTCTGTAGAGGTAAAATCTAAAATATCATCAATAATTTGATAAGACATACCCACATAATACCCAAAACGGTAGAGCTTTTTATGGATAGCTTCCTCTACATCTGCCGCTATCGCCCCTAATTGGCAGCTCACAGCAATTAACAGAGCAGTTTTTCTCTTAATTCGCCGAAGATAATCGCGGAGATTTTGATCGAAGCGATATTTATCCTTAATTTGTTGAATCTCCCCTATAGAAACTTCAACAATGGTATTAGCCAGAATTTTGTGGGCAAGTGGTTTTTGAATGTTAGTCATTAGTTCTATAGCAAGAGCAAAAACAAAGTCACCCGTATACATAGCGATTTTGTTATCCCATTTGGATTTTACGGTTGGCTGGCCACGACGAAGGTCAGCATCATCAATAACATCATCATGGACCAGTGATGCCATATGTATTAATTCAAGGGCAACAGCGACATTTTTCATCACATGGATATCATAATTACCAAATTTGCCAGCAAGCAAAACAAAAACAGGACGAATTCTTTTCCCTCCGGCTTGTAATGTATGCATAGAAGCCTGTTTCAATAGAAGAGACTCTGCTGTAATGGTCTCTTCTAACTTTTTTTCAATCAAGTTAATATCCGAATTCAAAAATGAATACATCATTTTTAATTTCATTTGTATTCACCCAGCTTTTCATCCTGTCTTCATGTTCAATAATTTAATTTTTTTTGCCAATATGAACAGCTGCTGCGCCGCCACTGTATGGTTTATATTTCACATCGTTAAAACCAGCTTGCTCAAACATTTTAGCAAGTTCCCTCATTCCTGGAAACTCTCGTGCTGACTCATGTAACCAAGCATATTCACGATAACTTTTTGCAAGCAATTTACCAAACATCGGCATGATAAAGCGAAAATAAAAATAATAAAGCTGTTTATAGCCTATTAAGGTTGGTTGTGATGTCTCTAGGCAGACAGCTAGTCCTCCAGGCTTTACAACGCGGTGCATTTCTTTTAACACCTGCAGGTAATCGGGGACATTCCTTAAACCAAAGCCAATGGTTACATAATCAAAACTATTATCGGGAAAAGGGAGTTCCATGGCATTACCATGTACTAATTTCACCTGTTTTAAACCGAGGTCTTTAACCTTTTCAATACCCACATTGAGCATATTTTGGCTAAAATCTAAACCAGTAACATCACCCGTTGGACCTACCGCTTCAGCTAAGGCTATTGTCCAATCAGCTGTACCGCAGCAAACATCAAGAGCTCGCGAACCAGGCTGTACATTCATTCTTTTCATCGTGTCTTTCCGCCACTTGATGTGTTGTTGAAAACTGATAACAGAATTCATTTTATCATAGTTATCGGATATCTTTTCAAACACATGGTGAACCCGCTGTTCTTTCGATTCCTGCATGTTTTAATTACCCTTCTTCCACAAAAGTTTTTACATTTGGCTGATAGAGGTTTAAGAACGATATAATTCTATTCTCAAGCAGTTCATTTAAGTAAGGCAGTTGCTCAAGTCTATTTTCAATAAAGACTCTTGTTTTTTCAAGGTACTGATCGCAGTATTTAAACAAGTGACTTTTCTGTTCAAAAGAAAACTCATCTAAGTTAGTGGTATTGATTGGGAAAACAATTTTTTTCAAGGCTTCAAATAAAACAGAACTACCTGTTTTCATAAATTGACTTTTTTCATTCAGCAACCTCTTAAACAGAAACAAATTTTCAAGAAACTCATTCCAGATATCTACTTTAAAATACTCAGATAAACGTAAAAGCAAGGAGCATTCTATCCGTATTATACTTGTCATTAACTCTTCGATTGATGTTATTTCATTTTTATATACAGAAATTTTATTTTCATTAACCTCTTTTATTCCTTGAGAGAGTGCCTTAATCATCAGTATATCATCTGAATCTGCAAGCAGCTTATAATATAGGCCACTAAAATAATCACCCGCAAGTACCGTTAACTGACGATTTTTCTCGTCTACTGAAGCATCTGAGATATGTTCATGGGTATCAAGGGCAATTTGTATGAGCATCGTTGACAAGGCGTAGGTCTGCATATCGCTGTATGACAATTCGAGGCGTTCCATAATTGAGACCAGAATAAGTAGCTTATCCTCGTCGATAATTGGAGTTTCAATATATTTGAGCAGGTATGTGTCAGAAACTCTTTGCTCAACCAACTCTCTAATATTTGTGAATTTTTGTCGAATGTCCAGCAATTTAATCACCCTTGCTTCCCCGAAGTAATGTCTTTATGTATTCTTATTTCCTATTTCCATAGTAAAATTCATACCGTTTAATAAAGAAAATCCTAACCTATCTCTAAAAAACAAGGCAGTCACCATTATATCATAAAAGATTTTCTTTAGGCAGGAATTCACAAAATAATCACTTTAGCCATTTGAAATAAGATGAAAACAACGTGATTAGAATTTATTTTATTATTTTTTTATTTCACTTTCAATTTCACCAAGATGCGTTAGTATCTTTGCATTTCCCCTGATTTTTATAGCAGAAGTATGCTCTGTAAATTGGGCGATTAGAACTTCCCCTTTGTCAAGCTTTTCGGAATGATGAAATTTAGTATCAGATCCCCTCGTTAAGCCGATTACACTAACTCCATCTTCAATTGCCTTGATAACTACATACTCACTATTTTGGTTATCTCGTTTCTCCATATAATCACCTCTAATACTGTTATTAATAGGATTAATATTTAATTAATGAAAGCACTTCTGAACGTGCAGTAGCATCCTCTGCAAGAGTCCCTCGGACTGCAGTTGTAACCGTTTTAGAGCCAGGCTTTTTAACGCCGCGCATGGTCATACACATATGCTCCGCTTCAACAACTACCATTACCCCGTACGGTTCCAGCTTTTCCATCATGTTATCGGCAATAGTGGAAGTGATCCGTTCTTGGAGCTGCGGCCTTTTTGCGACCGTTTCAACTGCACGAGCCAATTTACTCAATCCAGTAACGCGGCCATTTTTAGGAATGTATGCTACATGTGCTTTTCCAAAGAATGGAACGAGATGATGTTCACACATGGAATAAAACGGGATATCCTTCACCAACACTAGCTCTTCATGGTCTTCACTAAAGATTGTTTCAAAATGCGTCTTCGGGTCCTCATTTAACCCGCTGAAGACTTCTTCATACATTTTCGCCACTCTTTTTGGTGTATCAAGAAGACCTTCACGTGTGTGGTCTTCACCAATGGCTTCTAATATTAAACGTACCGCTTCTTCAATTTGGGTACGATTCACTTGTGGCATATATAAATTCCTCCTAATGTTCTGTCAAGTATATATGACAAATACATATTAGCACAATCTTTTAAGTTCAAGCAAAAAATAGAAAAAAGGCCATGGATCTTTCCATGACCTTTTTGCTAAAGCATCCGCCTATAGCAATAAATTTATGTACTTATTTTACTGCGTCTTTAAGCGCTTTACCTGGTTTAAAAGCTGGAACTTTGCTAGCAGCGATTTCGATTTCCTCACCTGTTTGAGGGTTGCGACCCTTACGAGCTGCACGCTCACGTACTTCAAAGTTTCCAAAACCGATTAATTGTACTTTATCACCATTTTTTAAAGCATCTAAAATCGCATCAAAAACAGCATCAACTGCTTTAGTAGCGTCCTTTTTTGAAAGTTCGCTTGCTTCCGCAACTGCATTAATAAGTTCTGTCTTGTTCATGCCATTCACCTCCTCCCAAAGAAATTATCAAGATTCGTAAATAAGATTACTTATCTACATTTCTAAACAATTTTTCTAATTTCTATACGTCATAGCGCGGTTTTATTACTAAGATAACAATAAATAACCAAATTAGTAAATAAAATCTATTTTTTAAGGAAAAACCCTTATAGAATAAGGGTTCACACACTATAACGTAATTCAGTTAAAAGATTATCATATCCAATACAGCTTATCAAGAAGAATTCATGAATTTATGGTAATCTTTTCTTTCTTTCAACAAAATTCTACTTATTTTGAATTTTATTGGGAGATTTTTTGAAATAATGGCAGTTTACTCCCTTTTCCAAAACAAAAAAAGGACTCCAATTGGGAGTCCATATCTTAAAGAATGATGGCAATTAAGCCGCCAGATCCTTCGTTTATAATTCTCTCTAATGTTTCTTTTAATTTGTATCTTGCATTTTCTGGCATTAAGGAAAGCTTTGCCTGGATACCTTCTCGAACGATTGAACTTAAGCTGCGCCCGAAGATATCTGAATTCCAAATTGATAATGGATCATCTTCGAAGTCCTGCATTAAGTATCTGACAAGTTCCTCGCTTTGTTTTTCCGTACCAATAATTGGGGCAAACTCAGATTCAACATCAACTTTAATCATATGAATCGACGGAGCTACCGCACGCAGCCTAACACCAAACCTTGCACCTTGACGAATAATTTCAGGTTCTTCAAGGCTCATATCAGAAAGCGTTGGTGAGGCAATACCATAACCCGTTTGTTTTACCATTTTTAAGGCATCCGCAATATGGTCGTATTCAGCTTTGGCATGAGCAAAATCCTGCATTAATTCAAGCAGATGGTCTTTCCCGCGGATTTCTACTCCTACAATTTCTTTTAAGATGTCATCATACAATTCATCCGGGGCAATTAAATCGATCTCAGCCACCCCTGAGCCCATTTCAATCCCTGCTAAACCAGCTCTTTCAATGAATTCAAATTCGCTAAAGTGTTGGACCACTCGATCGACATCTCTTAATCTCTTGATATCTTTTACAGTTTCCTTGACTGCCTCTTGATAGCTTTCACGGAGCCAATGGTTTTCTCTTAAGACCATAACCCAGCTTGGGAGATTTACGTTCACTTCAAGAACTGGAAACTCGTAAAGTGCTTCACGGAGGACATTAAGAACATCGCTATCGCGCATACTCTCCACACTCATCGCAATGACTGGGATATCATATTTTTCTGCTAAACTCGATCTTAATGTTTCTGTGCTGGGATGGTATGGCTGTGCACTGTTGACTACCATGATAAACGGCTTGCCAACCTCTTTCAGCTCGTTTATCACTCTTTCTTCTGCCTCAATATAGTTACTTCTTGGAATCTCACCAATCGTCCCATCGGTAGTTACAACCACACCAATTGTGGAATGCTCTTGGATTACTTTCCTTGTGCCAATTTCGGCCGCTTCATGGAATGGAATAGGTTCTTCGTACCAAGGGGTTGTAATCATTCTTGGACCATTCTCATCTTCATAGCCCTTGGCACCCGGGACCGTATAGCCCACACAATCAACCAGCCTGATATTAACATTCAATCCATCATCAACGTGAACTGTTGCTGCTTGATTTGGTACGAACTTTGGTTCGGTCGTCATGATCGTTTTTCCTGCTGCACTTTGAGGTAACTCATCAAGTGCACGTGACCTCTCAGCTTCACTGTTTATATTCGGTAAAACAACTAGCTCCATAAATTTTTTAATAAATGTAGATTTTCCAGTTCGAACTGCTCCTACAACTCCTAAGTAAATATCACCGCCAGTTCGTTCAGCAATATCTTTAAAAATATCAACCTTTTCCAAGTGATCCCCTCCCGATCATAGAGTAAAGTGGGATAAACATCCATTTAGGTATTTTTGGACAATATATGTTTATGATGTTGTCCTATCATGTTATGACACTTTTCTAAAAATTTTTTACCCCCTTACTTTTCATTCACTAGGTTCTCTTGTATCTGTAGTGTCTTAACATTTGATATAATGGAGGGTTTCTATATATATTTCACCTGTTGTATTAGTAAAAAAAAACCCTTCTCCTACAATATATTTCATAGGAAAAGGGTTATGACTATTTATTCTTCTAAAAATATTGGTTCTTTCTTCTTAGCATCCCAGGTATATGGCAGCGAATACGCTGGCACAAACATAGAATCTTCCACTAAAAATGGACGAATATCCTCTCCAGGCTTCCCCTTTTTAGATATTTTATTCATTAGTTGGTATAAATCTGGGCGATAATCTACAAATACCTCTGCACTGCCTGTAATGACAAAAGTTAAATTTTGATTTGAAAAGGGACTAACAACATATGGAGCTTTTTCATAGCCCAGTTGTTTAAAATCAAGGGTAAATACATTTTTGGCAATTTGCTCTTTATAGGGGGGATACCCTTTTGTTCTAATTCTTAATTTAATATCGCGAATTGCTTCAGTAATTCTTAAATCAAATAACTTTACTGCAGGTTTGGTTTCAACGTCCACAAGTACATACTGAAAAATCCCCCCATTTTCATAAGCATTGCCTGGAGGCTCAGAGATATATTTTGGAGAAATTTTTTTAAATTCAATAGGATACTTTTGATAAATAGGAGTTTCAGCTTCCTTTGTTTTTATCGGAAGAATCCCTCCATTGTCTTTTCTAAATGCATCTACTGCTGTTTGAACTGCTGAGATTTGATCTTTATAAGGGATTTGATTTTTTGCTAATTCCTCATCGGGATACATGCATCCTGACAAGAGAAGAACTGTTAATGCTAGAAAACAACCGAGTAAATTCCATTTCATACAATCACCTTTTATTTATGTATTTATCCCATTATGTTAAAAAAACAATAAGAAGCGTTATTCCGGCAACAATCATCAATAAGTAAGCGATAATGGCTGTAATTATGCGGAGTATTCCCTTTAATTTATATCGACTTAAATAAATTGTCATAATAGCAAGAAACATAAATCCCATTCCTGCAATTGAGACCCACATTTTAAACATCCCTGGTGACAAACATAACTCCCCCTTTTTCGAAAATTAATTATATCACAAGCTATTACTTTTTCAGAAAAAATATGGACCAAAAAAAAACTGAAGTAAAGAGGGGCGAATTCTTTACTTCAGCTTCACCGACTAAATAACCCATACGCCAGCGTATAACTACTAGGTTGCTTCGTTGCATTGTATGCAATTCAGCCACAATGCGTCTCTCTGAAAGCCTATTTCTTATAAAAAAACTTTTCATGGACATTAGTCGCAGCCTTTCCCATTTTCGTGACTAATACATGTTTACTCTTCAGTATTTCTTTCTTCTAAGACATTGACCAATTCTTCCATTTCATGAGTCTTTCCACGAGCCATTAGTACATCAACTGCATCAAGTGCGTTCTTCCCGTTAAATAAAACATCATATAGAGCAAAAGTAATAGGCATGTTTACATCATACTTTTGGGCTAATTGATATGCGGCTTTGGTGGTTCTTACGCCTTCCACAACCATCCCCATGTTATCCAAAACCTCGTTAAGGGTTTTCCCTTTACCTAATAGGTTTCCAGCTCTCCAGTTCCTTGAATGGACGCTGGTACATGTAACAATTAGGTCACCTATTCCCGCAAGTCCAGAAAAAGTTAATGGGTTAGCACCCATTTTCGTACCTAAGCGAGCTATTTCGGCTAACCCTCGTGTCATTAATGCAGCTTTAGCATTATCCCCGTAGCCTAGACCATCTGTAATACCCGCAGCAAGTGCAATGATATTTTTTAAGGCACCACCTATTTCAACACCGATAACATCTGAATTGGTATAAACTCGAAAGTTGTTATTAATGAATAAATCCTGGATTTTTTCTGCAGCAGCCATATTTTCCGACGTCACTGCAACCGTAGTTGGGTGACGCAAGCTGACCTCTTCAGCATGGCTAGGTCCAGAAAGGACTACTACATCTCTTAGTAAATCTTTGGGCATTTCTTCTTTAATAATTTCTGAGATACGCAATAGTGAATCAGGTTCGATTCCTTTGCTAACATGAGCTATTGTTAGCGGTAATGCTTGTACAGTACGGATTTTTCCAATAACCTCACGAATTGCCTTCGTTGGAACTGCCAAGATTAGTGTATCCACTCCAGATAGTGCATCACTTAATGAAGCATATCCAACTATTAATTCTGATAGGACAATGTCAGGTAAATATTTCTTGTTAGTGTGCTGTTCATTAATTTCTATTACTTGTACTTCATCATGGCTCCATAGACGGACTTCATGACCATTATCTGCAAGTACCATTGCCAAGGCAGTGCCCCAACTTCCTGCTCCAATAACAGCTATCGCGGTTTTAGTATCCTTCACTTAAATTACACCCACCTTATTTTATTTTCTTTCTCTTGCATAAATTTTGATAGGAGTCCCCTCAAAGCCAAATGCCTCTCTAATTCTGTTCTCGAGAAAACGCTCATATGAAAAGTGTAATAACTCTGGTTCATTAACGAATACAACAAAGGTTGGCGGTTTAATTGCCACTTGGGTCGTATAATAGATTTTTAGGCGTCTACCATTGTCTGTTGGTGTTGGATTCATTGCTACAGCGTCCATAATGACATCATTAAGAACACTTGTCTCAACCCTCATTGAGTGGTTTTCACTAGCAGTGTTAATCATTGGGAGCAGCGTATGAACCCGTTTTTTTGTTTTTGCAGATAAAAATACGATAGGTGCATAACTAAGAAATAAGAAATGTTCTCTAATCTTACGTTCGAGTTCTTTCATCGTCTTCTCATCTTTTTCTATCGCATCCCACTTGTTTACAACGATTACGACAGCCCTGCCTGCTTCATGGGCATACCCAGCAATTTTTTTGTCCTGTTCTATAATTCCTTCTTCAGCGTTTATGACAACCAAAACAACGTCAGAACGTTCGATGGCCCTTAGAGCACGAAGGACACTATACTTCTCTGTACTCTCATAAACTTTTCCTTTTTTCCTAATTCCAGCTGTATCAATTATGACATATTCTCCCCCATTATATGTATATGGAGAATCGACTGCATCACGTGTGGTACCAGCAATATTACTGACGATTACACGTTCTTCGCCTAATATAGCATTGACCAAAGAGGATTTCCCTACATTTGGGCGTCCAATTAAGGAAAACTTGACTACGTCTTCACCGTATTCACCAGACTGGGTTTTGGGAAAATGTTTTGCGGCCTCATCTAATAAGTCCCCCAAACCAAGACCGTGAGAGCCAGAAATAGGAATGGGCTCTCCAAATCCTAAAGAATAAAAATCATAGATCTGGTCGCGCATTTCAGGGTTATCAATTTTATTAACAGCTAGTACAACCGGTTTTTTAGACCTATATAGGATTTTTGCCACTTCTTCATCAGCGGCAGTTACCCCTTCACGTCCATTTGTCAAAAAGATAATAACATCTGCTTCATCAATGGCAATTTCAGCCTGTTGACGAATTTGTTCCAAAAACGGCTCATCACCAATATCAATTCCACCCGTATCAATAAGATTGAAGTCATGTGTTAACCACTCACCCGAACTATAGATTCGGTCTCTTGTAACTCCAGGAATGTCCTCAACAATGGAAATTCTTTCACCTACAATCCGATTAAAAATCGTTGATTTCCCTACGTTGGGCCGTCCTACAATGGCAATAACAGGTTTAACCAATTACAATCGCCATCCTTTCTTTTCTATAATTAAAAATACGTTTTAGTATGTTAGCATAGAGTGAAAATTACATCAGAGGGTGCTTACCTCCCGTTAATGCGGGATCATTCCCTTTAGTTCTTATTAAGTAAAGAAACCCTTCTGTGATTTAGAAGGGCCTAACTATATTAGTTTATCAATGTTAATCCTATACCGCAATGAAAAAAAAACGAAAACCAGTTGGATAAGCACTATCCCTCACCTTTTTAAGATGACTTTTGCTTTCCTTTTTCAAAATAGTGAAATTGAGTTTGTAGTATTGAACCTGCATTCTCTAATACACTCCACCCTGTAAGCAGCACTGCTGTTAAAGAACAAACATCTAAATAAGAGAAGGTTCCAATTAAATATTGAAATTGAAATTTATTTAATGTAAATGCATATAAAATTTCTCCCTGCATAGCGCCAGCAAAGATTATGAGTAATCTCCCTTTTAATGTTTTTTGCAATAGTATCGCTAAATACCACAACATTATTCCCATCATCCATTCTTTTTTAAAGATAATCCAAATCGGATCAAAAATCTCAAATAAATGGAAGGTCACATAAGCAATCGATACCGTAAATGTACAAATGAAAAAATAAATGAGCGCCGCTCGTTTTTCTTGGTTTATAAATAGATAACAGCAGCCTAACATAAATAACCCACTTGCCTGTATATCAAACTTCCCAACAGCAAACTGGACATTAGATAATATAATTGCAATTAAAACAATTATTGCTAGTTTCAATCGATATGGGTTTTGCTTTTCGAGAATAAAGGTCAAGTAGATCCAAACTCCCCAAAAGACCCAATAGAAAATGGCCCCTTCCAACTCATACACCTCCTATTATTATCATTATTGGTAATCTTTATGTAGTTTCATACTTCTTTGAATAATATTTCCTGTCTGAATCATCTTATTAAGAGGAGGTGTGTAGAATGGGAAAAGACCGACAAGAAAAAAAGTTACGTGCGAGTGGAAGAGTGGAATCAGATCGCGATCAGGCATTGCATTATCCTGGGGCAACGAAACTATCAAGCCCTGAAGAGGCAAGGGGATTAAACGACGGTAAAAGATAATAAAGCGGAAGCGCCTTGCTCAGGGGCTTTTGACCCCGAGCCGGCGCTGGAGCGAAACAGCAATAACAAACAAAGCTCCCGCTAAAAGCGGGAGCTTACTTAATGGAACGCTGAGCAAATTGTTTTGTGTCGATGCCGCGCTGATTTAGCCAATGATAGGTTTCGCCTGAGATTATTAATGGAGCTTTTTTTAAATCTAATATAGTTTTAGCACCTAAAGCAGTCATAATCATCTTTAATTCCAGATGGAGGGCTTCAATTTCTTTTTGTAAAGCTTCAATCCCATCTTCAACAAGAATTTTCAGGAAATAGCCTGCAATCCCAACTGCATCTGCACCAATCGCTAATCCTTTGGCAATGTCATGCCCTGACATAAATCCACCTGAGGCAATGACAGAAAGATTCTTAGAAACAGACGACGCTTCAAGAATAGAAACACTTGTGGGAATTCCCCAATTATTAAAGAACGACAATGATTTCTCCCTGCGCTTATTCTCAATTTCAGCAAAATTTGTTCCACCAGAACCGCCCACATCCACTATTTTAACACCAATTGATGTAAGTGAATTGACAGCCTCCTTAGACATTCCGAAACCAACTTCCTTTACAAAGACAGGAACTTTGATTTCTTTTACAATCGTTTCAATCCTTTTAAGTGCACCAGAAAAATCACGATCTCCTTCGGGCATGGTTAATTCCTGAATAACATTTAAATGGATTTGCAAAGCGTCAGCCTCAATCATTTCAAGCGCGGCTTTTGCTTGATCGGCACTAGCTTCGCTTCCTAAATTTGCAATTATAACACCTGTGGGATTCTCTTTGCGGACAACCTCGTAGGTGTATTTTTGTGACTTATCCTTTAAAGCTGCCATTTGTGAGCCGACTGCCATGGTTAAACCTGTATTTTTAGCAACTATTGCAAGTTGTTTATTAATACGATATGTTTTTTCACCACCGCCACCAGTCATAGCGTTGATAAAAATAGGCGAACTTAAATAAAGTCCGCCAATTTCATGGTCTAAACCAACATCGATCACACCAATATTCGGTAAGCTTTGGTGAATAAATTTAATATCATCGAAAGCTGAAGAATGATTTTGCCTTTTCTCAAGGGCAAAACGAATATGGTCCCATTTCCGCTCAGATCTAGACACTTTTATCACCATTATTTTCCTAGATTCTTTAATTTATCACCAATCACTTCACCAAGCTGAAACCCTTTTGACTCTTCAGGAAGTTCATAATCATGGTTTTCTTCATACTCTTTTTCAAGAAGTTCTTTAATACTTAATGATAAACGTTGATCAGATTCATTTACTTCAAGGACTTTAACGTCTACTTCTTGTCCTTCTTTTAATACCTCATGTGGAGTCCCAATATGTTTATGGGCAATTTGTGAAATATGAACAAGTCCTTCAACACCTGGAAATACTTCTACGAAGGCACCATATGATACTAATCTTTTCACTTTACCTTTTAATGTACTTCCTTTAGGAGCTTTTTCGGAAAGATTTGACCATGGTCCAGGGAGTGTTTCTTTAATTGATAAAGAAATGCGTTCATTATCACGATCAACGCTTAAAACCTTAACTTGTACTTGCTGCCCCTCATGAACTACATCTGAAGGTTTATCTACATGGTCATAGGATAATTGAGAAATATGAACGAGTCCATCGATGCCGCCAATATCAACAAATGCTCCAAAATCAGTAATTCTTTGTACTGTTCCGTCGATAATTTGACCTACTTGTACAGCACTAAGACGATTTTGTTTTTGCTTGCCCTTTTCTTGTTCCACAACAGCACGATGTGAAAGGATTAAACGATTTTTTTCCTTATCAAGTTCTACAATTTTAAAGGTAAGGATTCGACCTTTATAATCACTAAAATCTTCTACAAAATGAGCTTCTACTAATGATGCTGGTACAAATCCACGAACCCCTAAGTCAACAACTAAGCCGCCTTTGACAACGTCCTTCACTTCAGTTTCAAATATTTCTCCACTTAGGAATTGTTTTTCAAGGTTTTCCCAGGCTTTTTCTGCATCCACTTTCCGTTTTGAAAGAATGATTGCCTCTTCCTCGACTTTTAAAACTTCTAATTCTAATTCATCACCATCTGCAACAGCATCAGAAGCCTTTTCAATATGCAGGCTTGAAAGTTCACTGATAGGGATAATTCCATCAAGTTTGCTGCCTTGGATATCGACTAGCACCTGTTTTTCTTCTACTTTAGTAACTTGTCCTGTTACTTTATCCCCAATTTCAAAGCTTTTCACTTCTACTTGATTTAATTCTTCCGACATATGTATTCCTCCTTAATCCATTTACTTCAAAATTCTATATATGATCTGGTGGTTGCCACGCAGCATACAACACATATAAAAATAATAAAAAAGCAGTGAATTTTCAAAAAAAACTCTTTCCATTAACTTCTTACAAATAGACTATTTTGTCAAGCAGAACCTATTGATGTTCTTTTTTAAGTTTATCAATTTTTGACATAATTAATTCAGTAACTTGTTCTGCAGATGCTTTCTCTTTTCTCATTTCCTCCAAATCAATAGGCTCTCCATAGACCACCTTTAATTTTCTGAAACTTCGATATGGACCGATAATGGCGCAAGGTACAACGGCGGCTGTTGACCTTAATGCAAAAAATCCTGCTCCTGCAAGTCCTTTTCCTAATTCCCCCGTTTTACTTCTTGTTCCCTCTGGAAAAAGGCCGAAAACAAAACCATCCTTTAGGATTTTCAAGCCGGTCCTAAGAGCTTCTCGATCACTGAACCCCCTTTTTACTGGAAAGGCATTACATTTTCTAACGATATTACCCAGAACTGGAACAGAAAAAATCTCTTCTTTTGCCATGTAATGAACAGGACGCGGGGCCATTATTCCAACTATAATGGGGTCAAAATTATGGATGTGATTCGCACAAAGAAGGACACCACCTTCTTTGGGGAAATGTTCTAATCCGATAGCTTCAACTCTGTAAAGTGGTTTAAAAACTCCTGTAACCACTGATTTCGCAAAGTCATAAAACGTCACGCCTATCCAATCCTTTCGTGCACCAACACCATTATTTTTTCGACAACATCTGCAATTGATAAAGAGGTTGTATCGATTTCCACTGCATCATTCGCTTTTTTCAATGGTGCTACTTCTCTCTCAGAATCAATTTTATCTCTACGTGCAATTTCTTCCTTCAATTTTTCTAAGTCAGATGGGAAGCCCTTTTGAATATTTTCACTATGGCGCCTTTCTGCTCGTTCCTCAACACTGGCAAGTAAGAATACCTTTACTTCGGCGTCTGGTAATACGTGGGTACCAATATCCCTTCCATCCATCACTACTCCGCCTTCTGTGGCAAAAGCTTGCTGCCTTCTGACCATTTCTTCGCGAACCTTTTGATGTTTTGCAACAAAGGATGTTGAATTGGTTACTTCAGCAAAACGAATTTCATTGGTAACATCCCGATTATCCAAAAACACTAACTGACCATTATCAGAGGGCTGCAATTGAATATCTGTCAATAATAATGTCTCTAGTAAAGCATCCTCATCCTCTAAATTCAGCTGATTTACAATTGCCTTATATGTTAACGCACGGTACATTGCACCAGTATCGATATAAATATAAGATAGTTTTTCTGCTACAATTTTTGCGACAGTACTTTTTCCGGCAGCAGCAGGGCCGTCAATTGCGATTGATATCTTCTTTTCCATAAGTCCTCCTATTTGTCATCATGAGTTTCTCAGATGTTGTCTACTACTTATTTTACCACAAGATATTATAATCCCTCTTTATTTACCATGATAAAAAATGAAATTTTTAACACTATATAAACTGAGAATTGTTCAATTAAAAGAAAGCAGGCTTACCTGCTTTCTCATTCTCCCTGAAAGGTTTCAAGAATTTCAGTATATGTATTTTCATTTACACCTTCATATTTTGTCAATTGTTTTATCTCAGGGAACACGTCCAATTGATGAAAAAATAGTTGTGCTAGAAATAAAAAAATAAATTGGATAATCACAATTTTTATTAGAATTCTTTCTACATTTTTCATTAAATCCACTCCACTATTAAATATCCTTATTATTGGAGTTTTTTGTAAAAAATATAAGGAAAAGCAAATGCTTTTCCTTATAACACGTCTTCATAAACCGCTTCGGCATTCTTTAGTTTTTCAACGTCTTCCTCTACACCACTTTTTGCGTTAATAAAAATTCGATACGTATCGTCATCGATTGTACCAAGAAATTCGTAACAAAGGACCTCTTGGTTTAAATCATTAATAATTACTGCCTGACGATCTTCCATGATTTTAAAGTTAGGATTAACCTTCGCTCGGGCATCCTTCAAAGTGATTTCTGGTTTTTCAATTGTTCTCGTCTTAAAAGATTTTAAGTATTCTTCAGCAGATAGTCCAATAATATCCCCATTATCAAGCGCAACCTTTACTTTAACTGATTCAGGATAAATTCTAACACCGTTATTGGTTGTTACAAAATTGAAGACACCAATATTGTCATATTGAGTGCTTTCAAATATTTGCAAATCTTTAAAGCCTGTTTCTTTTAGAAAAGCTGCTGCCTTATTATCAGCGTCGTTTAAACTTAAAACCTGTTTTTTCACATCCCGATGGTTAATAAACCAAATGGGGTGACCGGCTTTTTTCGTAATATCCATACTGCCTTCGTCATTGGTTTTCTTATCTTTTATGGAAACACTGTAAAAGCCATAGTCTGAGCCTTTGCCATTCTCAGTAACCTTCACTTCTGAATTGCCATCAATTTTAATGTATTTCTTAGCAATCTTAATTGCCTCTTGTTTTGAAATCTTTTTCCCAGAGATTTTTTTAAAGTTCTCATCCTTTTTTTGCAGATTTGCAAAAGTTGGGCCCAGATCGGATTCAGAATAACCGCTTACTGTCTTTTCTACGGTCTTAAAGCCATCAATAATGGTATTATCTGTCGTTTCCTTTCCAGAGGCCAAGGCAAGTTCAACATCCATCCACCTCAGGTTATTTTTTAACACCATATGCTGTACTTTTCGAAGATCATTCTGGATTTCACCAGACTGTTTATATAGCACTTTTAAAGTATTGTATTCATCTTTTGACAATGGTTCCTTGTCCAAATCTCTTGCTGCAGTACGGTAACTAAAGTTCCCAATTTTAGCTAAGAATTCTTCCGTTTTGTTAAAGGGAAGCAGAGTAAGCGGCAGTTGTCCAACATCACTATGTGCTTCCGAAGTAAGTCTCCACACTTCAATTAGGGATGGAGACAATGAATGTCTCGAATTCATCGCAAGAGTTGAACCAATTTTATCGTGTAATAAATCCACTTGATAGTTAAGGTCATGAAATGCCCGTTGATAAGTATTTTCTGCATTTAAAAGAACTGCGTTTTTCTCCTGATGTTCTTGATAGCCCCAGTATGCTGTTCCTGCAACACCGACTGCCAGAACTCCAATTAATATTCCTCTTATCAATTCCAATCACCTCTCTACTTACAAAAAATATGTTTCCCAATTCGTTTAATTTGTGGACGTCCCCAGATCCATCCGCTTGTAGCAGTATCAGGATTAAAATAGTATAGCGCTTCTCCAGTTGGATCCCAGCCATTAATTGCATCCAATACTGCTTTCTTTGCATTTTCATTTGGAGTAAGCCAAATCTGACCATCCGCTACAGCAGTGAACGCTCCTGGTTCAAAAATGACTCCTGAAACAGTATTAGGAAAAGTTGCACTATTTACCCTGTTAAGAATGACAGCCGCAACTGCAACTTGACCGGTATAGGGTTCACCTCTTGATTCTCCATAAACGGCATTTGCCATCAGTTGGATGTCATTTTGCGAAAAACCATTCGGTGTATTAGCAGCCGTTAGTTTTTTAGATGGTGCCTGCTTTGATGGGACTACTGGTTTTGGTGCTTGTTTAACAGGCGCTTGCTTTGCGGGTGTTTGCTTTGCGGGTGCTTGCTTTACTGAGCCTTTATTTGCAGGTTTTTGGGGACTAGGAGCAACCTGCTTACTCTGATCAACCCCACCGTAATGTGTAAACTTTTTACCTGAATTAATATTATTTTTCACAAACTGTTCATTGTATTTGCTAGCTTTAGCTAGTTTTAATTTGGTTGGCCATCCTGCTAGTCCATCAATCGGCAAGCCAAATTCAGATTGGAAGTTTCTTAACGCCCAGTAGGTGCTCCAGCCAAAAACCCCATCAATTTGCCCGTGATAAAAACCTAAATACTGGAGCCTGGATTGAAGCTCAATGACATCGTCCCCAACTGCACCTTTTTGAATCACCTGATTGGAAAAAGCATACACCTCCTTGCCTTCAGAAAAAGAGGCTGGAACAAACAGAAAGATTACTATAAATAATTTTATTAGGATTTTCTTCTCTATCATCGAATTTTAACCCCCATTGTAAATCTTTTTACAGTAAACCTATTTTTTGTTTTTATGGTATTTTTATTCCAAATAAACATAATAAATAAAAAAACCCTTCTTTATGAGTGAAGGGTTTTCTGAACTGAATATTGCTTTTTCATGTGATTAGCACTTAAAATTTTTGCTTTCTTTACTTTCCTTAATCCAAACCACCAAAGAAAGATCATAAAAGGAAAAATAATAAACAACCAATTTTCTTGTGAGATTAAAATAAAATCGTATGCTCCGTGTAGAATAAATGGCATGAACAAGGAAAGAACAACCCACTTAGCTTTATTCCCTTCAGTAAACTTTGCCTTTCCAATATAAAACCCCATAATTACACCAAATAGGGCGTGACTGGAAACAGGTAATAATGCACGTGTCACCGCGTGTTCGATTCCATTTGCTATTAAATAAAAAATATTTTCAATTGTTGCAAAGCCAAGTGAAACAGCTACTCCGTATACAATTCCATCAAAGGGTTCATCAAACTCTACATGCTGATATACAACATAAAAGAGAATAAACCACTTAAAAAACTCTTCAAACAGGCCAGAGCTAAGAAATGCATTAAAAAGGTCAGATTTAACGATATGCTCTGTTTCAAGTACATGCTGGATAAACATGATTGGAAAAACAAGAAGAGCTCCGTACAAGAATGTCCTTAGAACAAAGGATATTGGCTCTGAGTCATATTCATCTTTTAAATAAAAATAACTAAGTAATGCCAGTCCGGGGGCAATTCCGGCTGATAATATTCCCAGCATGGTGAACCTCTTTTCAAATCCATTTTCTTAATCGTATCATGTATACTCTATAAAGAAAATGAAAGATTCATTCCAATTAAGATAAAGTACTTATCTTTTAACTGGTTTAGAACTAAAACTTAATCTCCTGTAAATTACTAGCAAGGGCAACAGCCAATTTAATTCTTGCTTTTTTAGAGTCGTTGTCACTTCCAAGAATTACTCCCTTATTAAATAAATCATAGGCACTTCCTTCGTAATCATAGGTGGTATAAACAGATCCTTCTTCAGCACTTGTAGTGATAACTAGTTTAATTCCTTGGGCAATCGCTTTTTCAATTTCTGTCATCATATTAGGGGCAACTTGTCCACGTCCCACTCCCTCTAAAACAATACCAGCAATACCTGCCTCACGCGCTGCCTTAATAAATTTCCCATCTGCACCAATATAACATTTAATAATCTCAACTTGAGGAATGGATGTTTTCACTTCGAAATATTCTCTTTTAATTGGCTTTTGGAACACATGGACTTGATCATTATCAATGATGCCGAGATATCCAAACCCAAAGGCATTAAAGCCTTGAATATTTGAAGCGTGTTCTTTTTTTACATATCTCGCAGCAAATATCCGTTCATTAAAAACAACTACGGTCCCTGCATTTCTTAAATCAGGAGAGCAAGCACAATAAATGGCATGACGTAGGTTAATAAATACATCGCTGCCTAGCTCCTCAGGAGAACGCTGTGAGCCTGTCACTACCACAGTTCTGGAATCCTTAATTGTTAAATCAAGAAAATAAGAGGTTTCTTCCATTGTATCTGTACCATGTGTGACAACCACACCAGACACATCATCATCCTTAAAATAGTCCTCAATTTTATTCTTTAAAAGTATTAAATCATCAAAAGTAATATGAATGCTCGCTTTTTGAAAAACGGATTCAACAACCACTTCAATATCATTCGGCAATTGGCACATACTAGCTAATTCCTCACCAGTTAAGGCTCCTGATGCTAATTTACCCGAATCTTTATTGGGCTTGCTTGCGATCGTTCCACCTGTAGTTAATAAGACTACCTTTTTCATTTCCTAGTCACCCTTTTAGTATCTTTTTCAATGATTGAACGAGAGATTGCTTCACCGTGAAATCTGCCATTTTCAATGAATATTTCATTTGCGTTATTTCCTGCCGCAATTACACCTGCAATATATATTCCCTCAATATTAGTCTCCATTGTATCTGGATTAAACGATGGCCTGCCTGATTCCTCATCAATTTTTACGTCCATGTTCCTCAAAAATTGATGGTCTGGATGGTATCCAGTCATAGCAAACACAAAATCATTTTTAATTATTTTTTCTTCATTGTCTTTTGTATATATTACTTGTGTCTCTGTTATTTCCTTTACATGGGCGTTAAATTCCATCAAAATGGTCCCAGTGCGTACTAATGACTCAAACTCAGGGAGAATCCATGGTTTAATACTTGGTGAATATGTATCTCCACGGTATAAAACAGTTACTCTGGCACCCGCTTTTACCAGTTCTAAGGCAGCGTCAACACTAGAATTCTTCCCGCCAATAACACATACATCCTTATCAAAAAATGGATGGCCTTCTTTAAAATAGTGATGGACTTTTGGTGAATTTTCACCTGGAACCTTCATATAATTCGGATGATCATAATAACCGGTAGCAATGATTACATAGCGTGCACAATAGTTGTTCTTATTAGTATAAACAAGAAATTGATCATCCTGTTTTGTTACTTTTGAAACTTCCTCAAACGCATTAATAATTAGTTGCTTGCGTTTTGCTACTTCGCGGTAATAAACAAGGGCCTGATTTCTTTTTGGTTTATAACTATCTGTAATAAAGGGAACTTCTCCAATTTCTAACTTTTCGCTTGTACTAAAAAATGTTTGGTGGGTAGGGTAATGATAAATGGAATTTACTACATTCCCCTTCTCAATGATTAACGGTTTTATCCCTTTATTTTGAAGTGCGATAGCCGCTGCTAAACCACATGGACCGCCGCCAACAATAATAACATCTTCTAATTGCATATATAATACACTCCTTAAAAACAAACATACAGTCATTGTAAAAAAACTCCTATCGTCTATGATAGGAGTTTTTTTACTATGTTTCAATGGTTAAGTAATATTATTAAATCCAACCTCTAAAGCGACTGGCTTCTGCCATTTTTCTAACCCCAACCATATAAGCAGCTAGACGCATATTTACTCGGCGGGTTTGAGCAGTGTCATAAATATTTTTAAATGATTTTACCATTACTTTTTCAAGTTTTTCCTCTACTTCTTCCTCAGACCAGTAATATCCTTGGTTATTTTGAACCCACTCAAAATAAGATACTGTTACACCGCCTGCTGATGCTAATACATCGGGAACAAGAAGAATTCCCCGCTCAGTAAGAATCTCAGTTGCTTCGAGTGTGGTTGGACCATTTGCAGCCTCAACCACAATCCCTGCACGAATATTATGAGCATTTTCCTCAGTAATTTGGTTTTCAATCGCCGCTGGAACAAGAATGTCACAATCAAGTTCAAGCAATTCTTTATTTGTAATCGTATTATTGAATAATTTGGTAACCGTACCGAAGCTGTCTCGTCTATCCAATAAATAATCAATATCAAGTCCATTTGGATCATGCAAGGCACCATAGGCATCAGATATACCAATTACCTTTGCACCCGCATCGTGCATAAATTTGGCTAAAAAGCTGCCCGCATTACCAAAACCTTGGATTACCACCCTTGCGCCTTCAATTTGAATTCCTTTCTTCTTAGCAGCCTCTCGAATACAAATTGTCACACCTTTAGCGGTAGCAGATTCACGCCCATGCGATCCTCCAAGAACAAGTGGTTTCCCCGTAATAAAACCTGGAGAATTAAATTCATCAATCCGACTATATTCATCCATCATCCAAGCCATAATTTGTGAATTAGTAAATACGTCTGGTGCAGGAATATCTTTAGTTGGTCCTACAATTTGACTGATTGCTCTAACATACCCACGGCTTAATCTCTCAAGCTCCCTAAAGGACATATCTCGAGGATCGCACACAATACCGCCTTTACCCCCGCCATAAGGGAGATCAACAATTCCGCATTTTAAGCTCATCCAGATTGAAAGGGCTTTCACTTCCGTTTCTGTTACTCCTGGATGGAACCGAATCCCACCTTTTGTTGGCCCCACAGCATCATTGTGTTGGGCGCGGTAGCCCGTAAATATTTTTATGGATCCATCATCCATTCTAATTGGAATTTTAACTGTCATTAAACGTAATGGCTCTTTCAAAAGCTCATATACCTCTTCAGGATAACCTAACTTTTCAAGGGCATTATGTATAACTGTTTGTGTCGATTTCAACACATCATGCTTTTCCTCTTGATTAGTTTTTTCATTAGCTTTTTCGGCTACCATTTGAAATCCTCCCTAAAAAATGCTACGTATGTTGTCAGCTTTCAGACACAAGTATACACCATTAATACATTTATGCAAGAAAAAAAACAGATAAAACGCGGAATATGTAAACGCTGCCATTTTCACGTTTTAATGGTTTGAAAATATGAAAATGGCGAAATATTATTGCTCAATATCTATTTTTTAAAAGGGCGGTGGCGCCCTTTCAAGTTCATTTATTCAATAAAGTAAGGTTACTTAAAAAATTGAACAATGGTCTCCACCGCTTTATTATCGATTATTCTTTTCCCATATTCAGCTAGCACGTATGGGCTTAAAATAGATGCATTTCCAAATTCAGATAAAACACATGCTGCCTTTATATTTAATGAGGATTCTAAATTTTCCATTACCAGATAGTAGCGGTTATTCAAGACATAGAGACTACCACCATAAATATTTAGCGTGGAAAGTCTTTTAGCAAGACCAATAATATCTTCAAATTCATCAAATTCATACAAAAGGTCCTCAAAACCTTCAACCCGTACTTGCATTTCTATAAAACCATCATATAATATTTCTTCATCTTCGATTACTTCGTCAACGGTAATAATCAATATCATCCCTTGGGCCTGGAGGGAGAACACCTCTACCGCTACAGAACCTTGAATATCAACATCAAATTCCTCACTTGCCTCTTCCAGCATATCATGGAAAAGCTGATTCCATTTAATGGAGTCTTTCCAAATATCTTCTTTGGAGAGCCCCCTGTCAAATAGATCATCAGAGGTTAGAAAAATTTTTATTTTATTGGCTGTTAAGCGTTCTAAGCGCATGATTTTGCCCCCTGCCGTGACATAACTCTTGTTTTCAGTGTATGCCCCAGGGTTCTGTTGGTGAATTGTCTATGTTTATCCTTTCTTTTCTGTATTACCATTTATCGTAATCAAGTGGCATTCCGCTGGTGCCCCTAACCTCAATGGAATTGCTGTGGTTCCATAACCATTGCTGATAAGAATGGTTGTATTCTCTAAAATTTTTATCTTCCCTCGTTCATGGGGACTATATCCTAATATATGAATTTGTCCTCCATGAGTATGACCGCTTAACACTAAGCGAATCTTGTGCTCTGGAAGAATCTTTTCTGTAATACTTGGAAAATGGCTGGCTAAAATCTTAAAGCCCGTTTCTTCTGCATCCATTAGTGCTAAATCAAGTCGATCACGCTCTTGACTTAAATCATCAACACCCAGTAAAGATAATTTTTCACCCTCTGCGGATTCAAAGGTAACTGCAGTATTTGCTAAAACTTTAATCCCCAATTCCAGCAAAATGGCATCCAATTTATGATAATCCACTTCATAATCATTGTTTCCCCAAACAAAATAAACTGGACCAATTTGCTTTAATTTCATCAGGTTTGCTTTAACTTTTTCAAGGGAGACCCCTTTTTCTGTTAAATCCCCTCCAATGATAACAATATCCGCTTTCCCTATCGTCGGGGTAATTACTTTTTCAGAAATTTTCCGCCTATGTATATCTGAAATAAAAAAAATGGAAACCTTTCCAAGAGATTGAGGAAAATCTGGAAAGCTCAACTCTTGTTCAATGATTTTATTTAAAAAAGCTTCTCGTATCATATATATAAGAAGGCATCCACCAAAGATGCAGAGAATAACCAAAGTAATGACCATCTGTCTCTTTCCCCATTTCTTAACTTAACGTTCAATGGAAATCATACCATAAAAAAGACTTAAACTAAAAAAGACAAGCGTCAACTCCCAACCTAAATAAAATAGAAATGAAAAAATAATCAGGAACCAGAGATATTCTAAGAAAATATTTACATCAAATATTTTTGGTTTATGCCAAGCTTTTTTTATGCTTACGATAAGTTCACGGAAGACTCTGCCTGTAAGGAGAAATCCAATAAAAAAAACCAGAGTTGCTGCAAAAAATTTTAATGGATTTACGACCAAACTTATAAAGAAATCAGCTAAAATAAAGGGATGTTGTATTGAAACCCATTTAATTACGATATAACCACATAAAAAAATCACTAAAAACTTCACTACTTTTATCAACATAAAAATCCCTCCCATACAATGTATGAGAGGGTTTTAAAAACTTACCATCTACAGGTTATTGATCTTCTTGAATGCTCAATATTCTGAACCCATGTTCTTCCAACTTCTTTGTAAATCGATCGATATTATCTTTTTTCTCAATCTTCATAACGATTCTACGGACAAGTTTATCCGTTTCATCAAAGGTTACAAGCGAAATAATATGCTCATGGAATTGATGAGCTATTTCAGACAAACGTGCAATCCGTCCTTCGGTTTCGACTGAAGTAAAAGCAATCCTAACACCAGGGCGATTTACGCCAAAGGCACTTTCAAAAGAACTGATAACATCCGAGCGTGTAACCACTCCGAGGAAATTTTTGTTCGAGTCAACAACGGCTAGTAACGGAAAATCCTTTAAATCAAGTAGTGTTCTCTCAAATAATTCTCCGCCTTCTAAAACTTTTTCATGATGTGTGGCAACATCTTTTACAAAAGTTGAGTTTAAAAACTCCTCTCTTGGTTTTTCCGATTCAAAATAACTCTGATAAATGTTATATCTTGTCACAACTCCTGCATATTTATCCCCACTCAAAATTGGCAATCCGTCAATTTGGTGCTTTTCCAAACTTTCCAGCGCCTCTTTAAGTGTAGTATTTTCTTGCGCAGTAAAGCATTCATGCTTTGGAATCATAATATTTTTTACGAACAATTCCCATCACCTCAAAATAAAATCTTGCTTTATCTATCTATTATACTTCGACAAGGCTTGAAAAATCCCCTTTATATTTTGAGATTATGTCATAGAAAAAGGAATATATCATATTATTAAATGATGTTGAATAAAGGGAGGGCTAAAATGAATACACATTTCAAAACATATCATCCTTTTGCCAGTCCGTTTGACCCTTGTAAGCCGATTCTAGAAAAAGCCTATTCTACCCCACCTAATTTATATATGGGCTTCCAGCCGCAAAATCTTCCACAATTCTCACCCCTTGAAGCCCTTAGAGCTGGTACACTCTGGAAGGCATTTTACGATCCTTGGTTTAGTCCACTTGAGCCTGGTAAAGGAGGATTGCCTCAATGAAACAAGTTCCTGCCGAATATTATCAATTAATGGAGCAGCTGCAGGCAGTTGACTTTGTTTTAGTCGAACTGACTCTTTACTTGGATACCCACAATGATGACCTTGAAGCCATCAATCAATTCAATCATTACGCCAAAGAGAGAAAACATCTAAAAAAGGCCTTTGAAAGTCAATTTGGACCTTTATTGCAATTTGGTAATAGTTACTCAAGTTATCCATGGAATTGGGACGACACACCTTGGCCTTGGCAAGTATAAAAGCGGAAGCGCCCGTTTAGCTGCGTATGGACTGGAGCGCTCCAACTGAGATAANNTTGAATTATCGTAGGGCGGAGAGCGAAGTACACTAGCCGCTGGGCGCTGGAGCTGGATAATTATCTAGGTAAGCGGAAGCGCCCTTAATATTTTTAGAGGAGGGATTGGTGTAAATGTGGATTTATGAAAAGAAATTACAATATCCGGTTCGCGTCAGTACTTGTAATCCAAGATTGGCAAAATATTTAATTGAGCAATACGGTGGTGCTGACGGGGAGCTTTCTGCAGCACTTCGATATTTAAACCAGCGCTATACCATTCCTGATAAAGTAATCGGACTTCTGACTGACATTGGAACAGAGGAATTTGCCCACCTTGAAATGATTGCGACAATGATCTATAAGCTAACAAAGGATGCCACACCTGAGCAAATTAAAGCGGCGGGCCTTGAAGACCATTATGTAAATCATGATAAAGGTCTTTATTACCATAATGCCTCAGGAGTTCCTTGGACCGCTTCCTATATTGCAACTAAAGGCGATCCTATTGCCGATCTTTATGAAGATATCGCTGCGGAAGAAAAAGCAAGGGCCACCTATCAATGGATTATTAATATGAGTGATGATACTGATTTAAATGATGGGCTAAGGTTTTTAAGAGAAAGGGAAATCATTCATTCACAACGCTTCCGTGAAGCAGTAGAAATATTAAAAGAAGAACAGGGAAAAAAGAAAGTATTTTAAAAGGCTAAGAAGCAGTTTTGTACTGCTTCTTATTTTTTTTCATGATATAGGTTAATGTCATATTTACTTTTCATCATTTCAAAGACAATATGACGACTTTTCCATTCCTCCTCTTTTTTCCAGTAATCCTTACTGCGGTCGACAATTTCACAGCGTAATTCATGATATTCCTTTTCAGCCTTATCCCTTTTCGTTTTCAGTAAATTCATTGTTCCGTACATTCCTACACAAAAGACTAAAAAGGTAAAGTTATTGGAATCATTGACAAACGCAGAGAACATCGCCGCAAAAGAATAGGAATAAACCTTAGCAATTGTGAAGTATAAATAGATAAAAAAGCTACTTGCTATAATAATTGTTGCCCAGATTGAGAGAATATGGCGCTTTTTAAAGCGGTCAAACTTTTCTTTCCTTTTTCTCACATTTTCTAAAGCTTGCTTTGTTGCCTGATCCGTATTTTCAAGTAATTGGATTGGAGAATCCATTTTACCACCCTCCATTTCTATATATACATATGAACTTGTCCTATTTATTATGTTTTTCGGCGAAAAAAAAACCAATCCTTTATGGATTGGCTAGTTGTTTAGTGGTATTTTCAAAACTTGTCCGGTATTAATTTGCTTACTTTGAAGATTATTAGCTTTTATAATAATGTCCATCCCTTTTGGAGAATGATAATACATCATTGCTAATCTGTATAGATTTTCATTAGGTTTAACGATATGTGTAACAACCGAATTTTTTGCTATTTCAGTCGTATCCGTTGTTTCTGTCTCTTTTTCTTGTTCATTATTACTATTTTGATTTACAGTTGTATTATTTTCGTTATCAGTTGTATTGTCTAATGATCCGCTAGTCGTTTCTATTTGTGATTCCTGGCCTTTA
Organism: Neobacillus drentensis; assembly: GCF_036962125.1. Taxonomy (GTDB): domain Bacteria; phylum Bacillota; class Bacilli; order Bacillales; family Cytobacillaceae; genus Neobacillus; species Neobacillus drentensis_B. The sequence continues at coordinate 329,864 of NZ_JBALOA010000014.1, read as the reverse complement.
GACTCTTCGGTATCGTTCGTGTCAGAAATGGCCTCCTCCGATTGATCTAAGTTGTCTACCTGTGTTTCCTCTGCCTCATTTGATTTTTCCAAATTTATAGTTTCAACTGAATCGTCCCCAGACTTTTGTACACCATCTACTTTTTTAGTTCCGTTTTGATATGAGATAACACTAAAAATAATAATTGGTAGAAGGATAAACGACAAAACTAATAAACGAATCACTGGATATTTAAGTTTCCATTTTGTTTTTTTCTTCTTTTGACGATGAATGTGCTCACGCGGAGGTAAATTTTCTTTGTCGTCCAATTTCTCATTAATTTTTTCTATTCGCTTTTTTAATCTTTCTGCTTGGTCCCTAAATGGTTCTTCATTATTCATGATGTCTCTCCTCCCTGTACATCGTCTTCAGTTGAGCTTTTAAATTTAATATATATACCTAATAAAAAATCAATAACAAAATGCATAACGATAGTTACAGCTAAATTGTCTGTCCATTCATAAATTATTCCGATAAAAAAGCTTAATAGAACAATATTGACAAATAAAAACAAATTAAAAAGATAACGATAGTGGATAATTGCAAAAATTATGCTAGCCAAAATTAGTCCTACTTTTGTTTGAATAATTCCCCTAAACAACAATTCTTCACTAAAAGCTACAAAAAGAGCAATAATTATTATGTGTATCATCTTCCTATATTTAAAAATCCGCTCATTTAAACCTCCATCATCATAGAAGGAAGTCGGCAGGAGTTTCATTAAAAAAATATCAATCATTACAATAATTAGCCCGGCGGGGATACCAATTGTAAAAATGTGAACGTCATCCAAAATTATTTTATCTAAATAGGAAAAATGGTCAAAAAAGATAAACCCTAATATCAATGAGATGGCACAAAGAATTGTCTGTGTCATATAAAGATGAAAAAGCAAATCCTTATCCGTTAAACCATTAATTAATTCATAATACTTCTTTTTCATTCCCTCAGCTCACTATTAATTAGAATTTTGGCAAGATAGTCCTTCCAGGTCTGTTCAGTTACTTTTTCCGAAGGAATATTACTGGAATGAATTCTTTGATAGTCATTTAATTGAATGCCGCATATGTCACAGCAAGGGTTTACCACTTCATGTAGTGTTTCATCAAAATACCGTAAAATCTGTTCACGTCTACACGTATTAGATTCAATCCAAGTTTTCATACGAAAAATATTATTCTTTTTAGTTGCTAATCTTTCCTTAACAAATTCCTTAATGGTTATTTGTATTTGTTCATAATTTATTGTTTCAACTGATGAGTTATTTACAAAATCCTCAACAATCCGCCATTGAATTTCTGAAAAGCCCCCTAGGTTCATTAATTCTCTATTTAAAGTGACCTTTCCATCCTTTAGAATCTTTTCCTCGTTTGATTTAAATAACCAGTCTATTTGCAGTTCTGATGGCAATTCACTCTCAGCTAGCTGAAGAGGAAGTTGTTCATCCCCTCGCGTATATAGGAGAATGGCAATACTGGGCTCGCCATCGCGGCCCGCTCTTCCGATTTCCTGGAGATAGGACTCTATTTGCATTGGCATGTGATAGTGGATAATAAAGCGAACATTTTCCTTATTAATTCCCATACCAAAAGCACTTGTTGCACAAATAACATCTAATTGCCCATAAATAAATTGTTGTTGGATTAGAATTCTTGTATTTTGGTCTAATCCGCCATGATAAGCCATCGCCTGACAAATTCCTTTTTCTGTTAATACTAAAGCCATGTGTTCGGCTACTTTTTTACTAGAAAAATAAATGATACCCGGCATTTTTAAGTTGGCCACTAAATCCAGAATTGTTGCTTGCTTGTCGCGGAAGTCATCTAACTCTTTTACATAAAAACCGATATTAGGACGGTCTATCGTTGATTCTATCTTTACCACTTCTTCTAAATCTAGTGAACCAATTATATCCTCACGCACTTTTGTAGTAGCTGTTGCAGTCAGTGCAAGTGTTAGCGGATTGCCGAATTTTTTCCGTATCTCACCTAGTTTTGAATAGTCTGGACGAAAGTCAAAACCCCATTGGGAAATGCAATGGGCTTCATCTACCACAAACAAAGCAATCGTAAGTTCTTGAAGTTTGCGAAGGATAGAAGGAATTTTAAGCATTTCAGGTGAAGTAAATATAAATTTATATTCATTAAGGTGGTTAAAGGCATCCTGCCTTTCTTGTCCAGAAAGAAAAGAATTCAAGGCGATTACCCTCTTCTCACCAAATCTTTTAAATTGTTCCACTTGATCTTGCATAAGTGAGAGGAGTGGAGAAACAATTAATATTTGCCCATTTAATAATAGTCCAGGTAGTTGGTAACACAAGGATTTTCCAGTACCTGTCGGCAGCATTGCAAGCGTATGTTGACCAGATAATATTGATGTGATTACTTCTTTTTGTCCAGTCTTAAAACGTTGATAACCAAAATGTTCTTTTAAAAGCTTTTCTAATTCCATTATCTATCACCATATTTGGCCAGTACCAACCTTATTTGAAAATATGTTGCATTCATTATCTTTTCTCTAATTAACTTTAACTGTTTGGTTGCTATTCGCTGTGAAATTTCTAAAATTTCCTTTTGTAACTCTTTATCAACGTAAGAATCGATTGAGAAACCTTCCATATTTAAAGCTAATTCAACAAGATGATCCTCTATTGTACTTAATTTTAATTTTCTTATATTCGCAATCATATCAAGCGTATAACCCTGATTTAATAATCTCTGTGTTTTCCTAGTAGTGAGGGTTAATTCATCATTTTGCATTAGGTCGTATATTAGGTAAGGTAAGATTTTATATTGCTTACCATCTTCCTTAATGTAACTAAGTAAATAATGCAGAGTATTTGTGAACCCAATTTGGTAATCGTGAATATTCAAGTTTAATTGTCTTGCAGCCTGATGAGGGGTCAATCCAATTTGATGAAAACCAGTTAATCGAAATACGACTAACGATGGATCAACACTACTTCCAGCCTTAAAACATTCCAGCAGCTCAGAATAAGCAGTAGATCCGATTTCGATTTTAGGTATATTTACATTCTTTAAGAAGAATTTTATCCACTTATGAACCTCTTGGTTTTTCTGGATAGGTATATATTTTGTTTCTCCAAACATAATATTGGAAACTACCTGAATTAATAACGACAATCTTTCCCAAAATAGATTGGTTACATGGTTATAATTCCATCCATTTATATACTCTGGCAGTTGTCCTGCTTCAAGAAGTGTCATTCCATGACTAGTTAGACAGTATCGGTGATTTCCAATAATTTTCATCCAACTTTTATTGAGCATCCCTTGGATAATCTCTTCAAAATCCTCCCGTGACAACTGGTCATATATCCCAAAAAATTTTTTCAATGAAAATAAATGGGCATCTTGAATGGTTTGTGATGACTTCTTTCCATTTAAAAGATGATATATGGAATAAATAGTCCGTTCCCTGTTTATTTGGTTACTACAATATAGAATGATGGATTCAATCTGCTGCATACGAACCTCCCACCACATTTTCGAGAATTATCGACAAAATACCCATTTTTCTTCTTTATTCTACCATGAAACCGAGGACCTTGTTGTCTAAAAATGTGTTAGAATTAGAAAATCAACAATATTATCTAAGGTTCTCTTGGTATTTTTCTATTGAAAAGTTGTCGATACAGTTTTACAATAGATATGAGTTATCCGTTTTCAATACGATGATGGAGAATGTGTAAGTATAATCTTTTTTATTTTACTGGGAGGTTTTTTTTCATGGCAAAGTATACGATTGTTGATAAGGAAACTTGCATCGCTTGTGGTGCATGCGGAGCAGCTGCTCCAGATATTTACGATTACGATGATGAAGGCATTGCTTTCGTAACTCTTGATGAAAATGAAGGAATTGTTGAAATTCCAGATGTTTTAATCGATGACATGATGGATGCATTTGAAGGTTGTCCTACTGATTCAATTAAAGTTGCAGACGAGCCGTTTGACGGCAATCCAACTAAATTTGAATAATATCCTGTAATAATAAAGTTTAAGCTACTGCCTCTCACCCTTACTGGTGAGGGGTTTTATTTTTTGTTAAATAAAATAACAGGGGAAATTTATCCCCTGTTACATTAATTAGGCACTTTTGATGGTTGTATACTTATTAATCCAGGCTTGCATTCGAATGAATAAGAGCATAAAGATAACAGACATCATCGCCCCTTTTAAGATGTTAAAAGGCAAGATAGCCGGCACTACCAAGTGCCTCATGTCTGGAAAGCCCATAAGAACAGTGTATGCTGGAAGTATGAAGAAGTAATTTAATAAACTCATCATCACAGCCATAATTCCTGAACCAGCAATTAATGCAATTGTCATCCCTTTTCTAGTTTTAATTCTATTATAAACAAAATATGTTGGCAGGATAAACACAATTCCTGCAACGAAATTAGCTATATGACCGACAGGAATTCCCGTTTGGCTTCCTGTCGCGATATAATTAAGGACATTCTTAAAGAACTCAACTAATATTCCTGCAACCGGTCCAAAAATCAAAGTGGCAATTAATGCTGGGATGTCGCTGAAATCGACAAACAAGAAATTGGGAAATAGCGGCAAAGGAAAGTTTAATAGCATTAATAAATACGCTATACTACTCAGCATTCCAATTGACACATAAGCCCTTACATTCATTTTCCTCTTTTTCTTCATTTTTTTCATCTTCCTCTCTCCTTTTTTGATCCATCGCGTTTAGGAAGAGAGGTTCAGCAAACAACCGCAACCTATGTAAATAAAAAACTCCCTCAACAATCTTTGCTTGAGGGAGTTTACAAAGGCACGCTTAATAAACGTTCATTAATATATAATTTTTTGAACGTCTGCAGAACCTCCATCTTCTCCCATCCAGACTATACTGTCGGCTTTGGAATCGCACCAAATCCTGCCTGTTACGGCTCGCGGGCTTATGAGTTAAACTCAAATACCGCCGATCGGGAATTTCACCCTGCCCCGAAGATAGATCGATATTAAATTACAATTTTAATTATACTGCAGAACTTACTTTTTGTTAAGTAAAAGGTTTTGTTTTAACTAGTTTGTAACTTTCTTCGGTTTAAATAACAAAACCCACAGACTGAAGTCTACGGGTTTTGTTAACTTATTTAACTTTTAATATTTGATTAGGTTTAATTAAATCCGTGGAAAGATGGTTGAGTTCTTTGATGCGGTTCACCGAAATGTTGCTCGTCCTCGAAATTGAATACAATGTATCTCCCTGTCTGACGATGTATTGCTTCTTTTTCACTATCGCCTTGTCTTCATTCAATAGTTTTATATGGGTACTTGCCTCCAAGACATCGTCAACCCTCGAAGCAATTCCCCCCTGTACGGTCTCACCAGTTTCCGCTTTCCCTAATATCTTTTCTGGATCCAAAGCAAACTTCTTATCATATCTCCATTCTTGCTGATGGGTTTCAAAATGAAGATGGGTTCCAGTAGCCTGTCCTGTTTTCCCCATCTTTCCTATTACGGTACCTTGCTTAATAATTTGACCTTTATAAACATTACGCTTGTTTAAGTGTGCGTAAACAGTAACAAAATGACTAGGATGTTTAATAAACACCACATTTCCATATGTATTAGAGTAATAAGATTTTTCTACTTTACCGTCCTCAACGGCAAGAACAGGTGTATTCAATTTACCTGCAATATCAATTCCCTTATGTTTGCCCATTCTTGTTCCATATGTATCAGATATAACCCCATCAGCAGGCCATATCCACCCATCTTTTACTTCTTTGTCTTCCTTCATACTTGCTTCTGAATGTTTTCCACCTAAAAATAACAAACTGACACATAGCGCCATAATTAGGGCGATTAAAACCCTTTTTATGTAATCTCGCATTTTCCTTTTCCATCCTCCTTAGTTCTTTTCCTCCTCCACACAATATGTTTGTAAGTTACTGTTTAGAACACATTCCTTCTTGGTGGAGTGATTAGGCATACTTGTTATAATTTGGAGTCAGCATATATTTTATTCATTAAATAACTGTTTATATTTACAATAGAATAAAAAAAAACCAACCAGTACAAAATGGTTGATTGAAAATGCCTACTGAATTGTCCGAACGTTGGGAGCCAGTGGAACTTTGTTTTCTTTAGTTAGGTCAAAAGAGCCAAGCATTTTTAATGGAGAATTTTCGATCATGACTTTTTCGAACCCAAATTCTTTAGCGGTCAATAACAGAGACTCATAAGCGTTAATTGTAGACTGATCATCTTGAAGACCGGAATTTTCCGCAATTGATACATCTAATGTTTTCCCACTAATAGAAACTTCACTTATCGGAAGTAATGGTAAAAGTGAACTTTTTAACCCGAGAATAGGTTGGTCCTTCTTCATTGCTTCTAAAGCAGTCTTAATATCCTTATAAGTTTCTATAGATGGGACTAAGTAAGGGAATTCATTGCCTTCGGGATAATAGAAGAAATAAGCATGTTTCTCTTGTTGTGGAATATCTAGTTCTTCTTTAGTCCCAAAATTTCCTAACTCAATGCCAGGCTGACCATTTGTTGAAAATTTTACCTTTTTTAGATTACTATTGGATGAAATATCTTTTTGCAACACATTCATAAAGTTGGTCTCTGTCGCTGAACCTTGTCCATATTGATGATTTTCCGGCACATCAACCAAAACTGCTTTATTTTTATTATCCAGTTTCAATGTAGCATTTAGTGGATAAAATTCACTTAATCCCCATTCCTGCTCCTTTAATTTCACCATAGTTTCATTAAATAAAGTAAGCCATGTTTTTTTATCAGCATTATCAACTAAGGTTGAAACGGGTACAAGTATTTGTACTTGTGGATCAGGAATCCAATAAGTTAAAACAGTTCCCTTCCCTACTTCTTCATCATAGATAGCCGTTTTGATTAGTTCTATCTTTTTCGCTCCTGAAAATGTTCTTGCTTGTGAACTTGTATCATCCTTCTTCAATGTAATGGTTGAATTTTCCTCAGCATTCTGCATATCCTGCTGCTCTGTTGATTTTTCCTGACTTGCTTGATCCTCGGAATAATGAGTCCCAACCATTAATTTAGGAACTAAGATGAAAAATATAAGTAATGCTGCCACGGTAGCGAGACCAGGTATCAGCCATTGTTTTGATTTTGTTTTTCTTAAAGTAAGATTTTGATATATGTCACGAGGATTGCGATCATCTTGTATTTTAGGCATTTGCCTTAATAATTCTTCGAGCTGCTTATCGCTCCACTCCGACTTTTTCACTTGCTGATCCCTCCTTTACATATGATAATTCCATATGTTTCTTCAAAACCTTCAACGAACGATGTTGTGTGGTTTTTACCTTACTTTCTGTCCACCCAAGCGCCTGTGCTGTTTCTGCAATTGATAAATCTTGTATATAACGAAGAATTATGACAGCGCGTTGATCCATCGTACAATATTCCAGACAGGTATAAATGCACTTGATTTCTTCCCTTTGGACAGTAATTTCTTCTGGTATAGGGTACCCATCCTTCAGCTGATCAGTTGACCAATCAAACTTTTCCATTAATCTTTCTTTCCAGCCTTTTTGTTTTCTGAAAAAGTCTATCGCTACATTTCTTGCGATCGAAAACAACCATGTTTTTTCGCTGCTTTTCCCTTCAAATCGACGATAAGATTTAAATACCCTTATATATACCTCTTGGACCAGATCCTCTGCATGCTCTTTGTTTCTAACCATATAAAATAGAAATTGAAAAACGTCATGATGATATTTTTGATAGAGTTCATCGAAAACGGAGTCCATCAATTCCCCTCCCCGTTCATAATATTAGTCGACTTATATGTATAAAAAGTTTCACCTTCTAAATATAGACTTTTTTGTGACAAAAATAAAGAGATAAATTGGAATACAATTCCCAGTATAGGTAACAAAAAAACTCATCCTGTGGTGGGATGAGTTTTTTTGTTAATTGTTCCTCGTGAATCAAGAACAATCGGCAAAAAACTTGTTGATTTTACTATTTTCGAGGTAGCAAGAAGGAAAATGTCGTTCCTTGACCAAGCTTACTTTGAACAGAGATATTCCCATAATGTGCATCAATAATATTTTTTGCAATAGCTAGTCCGAGACCTGTCCCCGCTCTTCCTCTCGTTCGGGCTTTATCCGCCTTATAGAACCTCTCAAAGACAAATGGCAAGTCTTCTTCTGGAATACCTGAGCCAGAATCCTTGACGCGAATCATAATCCCCTTGTCTTCCGATGTCACACTTAATTTAACCGAACCGCCTTTAGGCGTATGTCTGATTGCATTATCGATTAAATTTGTAAGTACCTGCTCGATTCGGTCAGGATCAAAGGAAATAGAGTTGATTCCATTTTCAATTTCAGCAAATAGCTGAATTTCATTATCTTTTGCTAATCCCTGAAACTTATGAATGATTCGGTTAATGAAGGAAGAAATATTAATTTCCTCTATTGTTAATTGGAGATGCCCTGCTTCCATTCGTGCCAAATCTAATAGTTCATTAACAAGCCTGCCCATGCGCAGTGATTCATCATAAATGACCTTCGCCATTTCCTTTTTCTCTTCCTGCGATTCAGCAATATCGTCTACGATTGCCTCACTATATCCTTGTAACATCGATATAGGCGTTCTAAGTTCGTGAGAAACATTGGCAATAAAGTCTTTTCTCATCTTATCTAACTGACGTTCTTCTGTCATATCCCTCAGCACAGCCACTGCACCACGAATAAACCGGTTACTGTATAATGGACTGACGAGAATCACCCAATGCCTGCCTTGAAATGAAATTTCACCAACTTGTTCTTCCTCTGAATCTACAGTTTGTTGAAATAGTTCCATTACTTCTGGCGGGATTGCTTCGGCGTCTGAACTAAATCCGCCCATTTCATAATACCAATATTGGAGAAAACGATCAGCTGGAGGATTGGTAATTAGAATCGTACCATCCCGATTAAAAGTAATAACCCCATCTGCCATACTGCTTAAGATACTCGACAACTGTTCTTTTTCCTGGCTTAGAGCACTCATATTGAACTTTAATTGTCTTCCCATTTGATTAAACGCAGTTGCTAGTTCACCAATTTCATCACCGGTAAGAATGGGAACTTTGGTATCAAACTTCCCTCTCGCCACTTCAAAGGCTGCTTCCCTCATCTTTCTCAATGGCGCAGCGATTCTAGTTGATAAAAAGAAGGCAAAAATAGTTGTAAGGATAATGGCAACACCGGCAACTAAAAGGATAAATTTGGTTGTTTCATGGGTTGTTTCTTGCATAACTTCCAATGATTGATAAATGAAAACGGCACTATGCTTTTCCCCAGGAAGATGCAAAGGTACACCACTAATTAAATACTTAGCATCCTTTGCATCACCGTCAAATCCAAGAGTAGATATTTCCTCTAGACTAGAACCCTTTTTTAATACTTTTGATAATTTTGGATCATTTTTAATTTTTGTCAATGATAACTGTTTTTTTTCGCCAGTGTTTGGTGAGTAGTAAATTTCATTCTCGTTTTTAACAATTACTACGTTATTAACCTTATCGATAATTTCCCAGGATATCTCTAAACCAAGCGGTAATTTATCATCCGGATGCTTTTCTATAACATTTGCAATTTTATTAGCTGTATTGGTTAAATCATTCTTCATTACATCAGCATTGTAGTTTTGGAAAAATTCAAGAAGCATGATTGTTAAAATAAATAGAACAAATGATACTAATAAAAGAATCGTTAACCATAGCTTACCTACAACACTTCTTAAAAGGGTCATTCATTAATAACCTCAAATTTATAACCTACACCCCAAACAGTAACAATCATTCTTGCAGCTTGTTCAGAAACTTTATTTAATTTTTCACGGAGACGCTTTACATGGGTATCGACAGTTCGTAAATCACCAAAAAATTCATAATGCCAAACTTCTTTAAGTAATTGTTCTCGATCAAATACTTTATCCGGTGCTTTCGCCAGGAAATAAAGTAATTCATATTCTTTTGGAGTTAAACTGACTTCTTTACCATCTGCGGTGACTCTGTGAGCATCATTATCAATAGTTAAATGTGGGAATACAATAACGTCTTTCGTTGTCGTTTCAGTTTGCAAGTAACTAGTTTGTGATGACCTTCTTAACAGGGCTTTGACACGTAAAACCACTTCCCTCGGACTGAAAGGTTTGACAATATAATCATCAGTCCCCACTTCAAACCCTTGGACGCGATTAATTTCTTCACCTTTTGCGGTAAGCATAATAACAGGAGTTGCTTTTTTATCTCTTAATTCTCGACAAACTTCAATTCCATCCTTACCAGGCATCATTAAATCAAGAAGAATGACGTCATAATCATTAGCAAACGCTTTCTCTAATGCCTCATTCCCGTCTTCTGCTTCATCTATTGTATAGTCTTCACGCTCTAAATACATTTTTAATAAACGGCGAATTCTTTCTTCATCATCTACAACTAAAATTTTTACGTCTTTATCCATTATTAATCCCCCCATAGAGTTTATTTTACAAAACGGTATAGTAATATGCTATATTTTCGTGCTAATTACTCCTATAAAAAGTGTCAAAAATATGACAAACTCAATTCACAATTATTTTTTTAAAAAAGCCTCCACTCATAAATAAGTGAAGGCTATAAAATTAACAGTCAAAGCTTTTACCAAATTAAGATCCAGCATAAGAATGAAGTCCTGCAATAACAAGATTAACGGCAACAAGGTTAAACATAATAATAACAAATCCTATTACAGCTAACCAGGCTGATTTTTCTCCATGCCACCCTTTTGAAAGACGTAGATGTAAAAAGGCTGCGTAGAATAACCAAGTAATTAATGCCCAAACTTCTTTGGGATCCCATCCCCAAAATCTTGACCAGGCCATTTGTGCCCAGATCATCGCAAAAATAAGTGCACCAAGAGTAAATACAGGGAAACCAATTAGTACCGAGCGGTAGCTGATTTCATCTACAAAGTCTAGTTTAATGTTTTTAACAATCGGTTTCAGCGCTGCTGCAATCCGCTTTCTTAAAATCAATCGAATGAGGCCGTATATAACAAGTCCCGCCATTAGTGACCAAATAACTGTATTTAATTTTTTGGCATTGATGAAGGCAGGCACCTCAAACAATGGACTAAATCCACCCTTAGTGAGTAGGTCTCCTTCATGTGGACCGGAAATGGCAGGCATCGTATATTCGACAACAGCCTCATTCTTGTGTTTATCGATCCAATTAAATTTTTCATGATAACCCATTCCTGAAAAAATTGATGAAACCGCTACAAAACCGAGGACGGCAACTAATGCAAACATGACCATTTCAAGCCAAAATGTTTGTTTGCTGGATTTAGTTTGGTCAATTGCCTTAACCAGATATATAAGACCTGCAGCGAAGCTAATCGCTAATATCGCTTCCCCAATCGCCGCAGTAGTTACATGAATATGGAGCCAGTAACTTTGTAATGCTGGTATTAGTGGAGTAATATCTTTAGGAAACATACTAGCATAGGCAATTACCAGTATAGCAACAGGCATTGTAAATAATCCTAGTAAGGTCGTTCGATAGATGAAATAAATAACAATAAATGCACCAACAAGAGCCATCCCAAAGAATGTTGTAAATTCAAACATATTACTTACAGGAGCGTGCCCTGCTGCAATCCATCTAGTAATAAAGTACCCGAGCTGCGAAATAAAACCAACAATTGTTAATAAGACGGCAATTTTCCCCCATCGATTGGTTCCTTCCTTTTCATTTCCTGTTTTTTTATCCTTAATTGATCCTCCAAAAAATAGGGTTGCAACTAAATATAGGATAAAAGAAATAAATAATAAATTACTGCTTATTGCTGCCAACTAGACGCCCCCCTTTTCATTTTCTTCTATTTGCGCTTGATCGATTGGCACGGAAAGTTTCGTATCTGCCAATACCCCTTCAATTTCTCGTTTTAATCCATACCAATTTTTGTTTGTATGGGCTGCAATCCAAACCTGACCGTTTTTGTTTTGAATCCAGATGCGGCGATGGTTCCAATAAGCGCCTTGAATGACTCCAATCATAAAGATGATTCCACCTAATATAATCGCCCACAATGTTGAATCCTTTCGAACAATAAATCCGGAAACATTTGTGGTTTCTATTCCCTTAAAAGTCATTTTATATCGATTATCACCGAAGGGTTCAATTGTTTGCTTGATAGCTACAAAACTAGTTTCCCCTTTTGGCTTGTCAGGAGTGACCATACGGAAGACAAATGCAGGATTATTGGGTATTCTTGATTTTGTTGTCGGCTCGCCATTTTTAGCAAATTCAAAATCCGGAAAATAGTTTAGAATCTCAACCGAATATCCCTTGCCAAGATCATACTTCATCTGGGGATCTCTTAGGTCTATCGTAAGTTCGCCGTTTGAGATGTTAGTCTGTTTATTTGTTAAAGCAAATGACATCTTATTTAATTCATTTCTGAATGAAGCCTGAAAAACAGAATACCCTTCATATTGAAGTGGTAAATTAACCCGAACCTTATAATCTTTAATCTTCTTAAGGTTTGGTTTCTCACCAGGAAGATTTTGTCCAACCCGCTTATATAAGACAACGTTGGATTGATAATTTTTTACAACTTCCCCGGCCTTATTAATCGCTTTTTCAAAAGTCTTATCTTTATTCTTGTCGTAATGTTCCAGAATAAACTTATTATTATGAAGGTAGAACTGTCCATCCGTCTCAGGAACAATAGCGGTTTCACCTTCACGGACCCACAGGTCTTCATTTACATACATCCCTGGAATAAAACGAAGCATACCACCAAATAGGAAAATAATTAACCCTACATGGTTAACGTACGGACCCCAGCGGGAAAAGCGACCCTTTTCTGCTAAAACATCACCATTTTCTTCACGGATATGGTAGTGTCTTTCCTTCAGTTGTTTTTTTATTACAGTCAAGTCACTTTCACTGACTACATCGTTCACACCAAAAACACGTTGACGCTTTAAAAAACCTTCATGTCTAGTTACTCTTTGAGCTTTAAGGGCCTTATATAAAGGCACAACCCGGTCAAGACTACAAATTACTAGCGAGATACCAATCATCGCAATCAAAATTAAGTACCACCAGGAACCATATAGGTTATTAAATCCTAATTGGTAATATAATTTACCAAACCAGCCATATTCTTGCTCGTAGTATACATCCGCAGGTAAGTCGATATACATTTCCTGCGGCAATATGGTCCCAAGGGATGATGCAACTAGGGTAATAATAATCAGCCAAACGCCAACCTTAACTGATGAAAAAAAATTCCATATTTTATCAATAATAGTTTTATTGTATGTTTGTGAACGTCGTGCACTACCTTCATAGCGCATATCAATAAGTTGATCAGTGATAGTTCCAATCATCAACTCTTTTCCACAGGCCTCACATAATACGGTACCATGGGGATTCACATGCCCACATTCACATTTCACATCATTCATTGAAAAAACTCCCTATAACCTTAAGGTTTAATTTTCTCCATAAACTCCCTTATTTTATCTTCTGTAAGTTCACCGGTATAATATTTGACAACCTTGCCATTCTTATCGATAAGAAATGTAGCTGGAAGCGGATCAATTCCATAGGTATTCATAACTTCTTTATCCGTATCAATCATAATCGGAAAATCCAGCTTAAGACGGTCTGCAAATTGATTAACAGCAAGCTCAGATTCTTGAATATCTACTGTCAATACTTGTACCCCTTTGTCCTTATATTGATGATATTGATTATTAATATAAGGCATTTCCTTCTTACAGGGAGGGCACCAGGTTCCCCAGAAATTCAAAAATACCCCTTGACCGCGATAGTCCGATAACTGATGCTTATTTCCTTGCATATCGACCAATGCAAAATCAGGAGCCTCGGAACCAATTGCTACTTTTTGTTTGGTATCTCTCGTTAAATTAGCATAAAGCGAGTAAACAACGGCAGATCCTAATAAAAGTAAAATAATGGATCTTATTACTAATCGCCGTTTTTTCATTAATAACCCTCCCAGTAAATCACCTGACACAGTTTGTCTAATTATAGCATTTTACAACATTGTCACAGTGTTAATACGAAGTACTAATTGTGACGGTTTTATGAATTTTTATTAGCAGAACCCATACCTAAAGCTCTTAGTTGCTTTACTTCGTGTGGACTCAGTTCACGAGCATCCCCAGTTCTCAATCCACCCAATGTTAAGAATCCATAACGTTCCCGCTTTAATTTCAACACGTCATGACCAATTGCTTCAAACATCCTTCTTACCTGGCGATTTCTACCTTCATGGATAGTTATTTCAACGATAGCTGATTGTTTTTTATTATCGGCTGAAAGCAATTTTACTCTTGCAGGTGCTGTTTTCCCATCTTCCAATCGGATACCCCGTTCAAGTTTTCTCAGATTTTCCTTTAATGGGATCCCTTTGATTTTTGCAACATAAACTTTATCTATTTCATTTTTAGGGTGCATTAGTAAGTTCGCAAATTCTCCATCATTGGTTAACACTAATAAACCTGAAGTATCATAATCAAGGCGTCCAACTGGATAAATTCTTTCCTTTAAGTGTGGAAAGAAATCAGTAACTACCTTTCTACCTTTTTCATCATTAACGCTTGAGATAACTCCTCTTGGTTTATATAAAAGGAAATAAACAGGTTCTTCTTTCTCAATCTGAATTTCATTCACCTCAACCCGATCAGATGAAGATACCTTCAAACCAAGTTCTGTAACAACCTTCCCATTAACCTTTACTCGTCCCTCTTTAATTAATTCCTCTGCTTTTCTTCTTGAAGCAATGCCCGCTCGAGCAATTACCTTTTGTAATCTTTCCATTATTCCACCTCGAATTTATCTATATGAAAAGATAAGCTGGCAGCATTCTGCCATTGTTTCGTTACATCCAATCAAACTTCGATGCAAAAACGAAAACAGTATCCTATCCTAATGAATTATGACACAATTTCTTCACTTTTCAAAGTGACGTGTATTATTAGTATAAAAATAAAATAGCATGTTCAAATTGAACATGCCGCATTCTTTAATAATTAATTTGTCCCAAAAATAAACGCAACTACTAGAATCGAAGCAATGATACCGACAACGTCTGCAAGTAGACCTACTTTTAATGCGTCCCCCATTTTTTTAATACCCACCGCTCCAAAATAGACAGCTAAAACGTAAAAAGTTGTGTCTGTACTGCCTTGCAGGACTGATGCTAAACGCCCAATAAACGAATCTGGACCATATACCGCAATTAAATCGCTCGTCATTCCAAGGGCAGCAGTTCCAGAAATCGGCCGAATAATTAATAATGGTACAATTTCAGCAGGAATGCCCATTGTTTTCATTAGCGGACGTATCCAATTCATAAGGGCATCTAAAGCACCCGATGCCCGGAATACGGAAATTGCCACAAGCATCCCAACAAGGAAAGGAATGATGGCTACTGCAATTTTAATCCCTTCTTTTCCGCCTTCAACAAAGCTCTCATAGGTTGGAACGCGCTTGATCGTACCATATAACAATATAAATCCAATTAATAAGGGGATAAAAGTTATTGAAACACCTGAGATTAGCTCCATGATTCTTCACCTTTTTCTGTTTCTGCGATAATAAAAATAACGGTCAATTAAGATTGCACCGAGTGCAGAGATAACGGTCGCAATAATGGTTGGAACGACAATCTCAGTAGGAGATACAGAGTGATAATTTATTCTAATCGCAATAACAGTGGTTGGAATAATCGTAATACTTGCCGTATTAATAGCTAAAAAGGTGACCATAGATCGGCTGGCTGAATCCTTTCCGCCATTTAACTTTTTCAGTTCCTCCATTGCCTTAATACCAAGTGGCGTTGCGGCATTTCCTAAACCAAACATATTCGAGATCATATTCGATAAAATATATCCCATTGCTGGATGGCTGACTGGCACTTCAGGAAATAATAGTTTTACAAGCGGTCGAAATAGTTTAGAAAGTCGTTCGAGGAGACCAGACTCCTCAGCTATTCTCATCAATCCAAGCCAAAAGACAAGGACGCTAATTAATCCAATACACAGGGCCACAGCTTCTTTCGCTCCATCAAAGATTGCTTTGTTCACTTCTGCCATAGTCCCGTTGATTAGGGCAAAAACAAAACCAATAATAAACATAATTACCCAGATATAATTAACCATTAGCCTTCACACCAAGGAAAGCGTGGAGGACATCCTTTATATAATCCAACATTCCTTCTTCCTTTTCATGCACGTTCTGATAATATATTGGGGTTTCTTGAACGACTCTTCCATCCAAATAAATTGCCGCTTTACCAACGATTTCATTAATATTCTTATCTGCATCAAACTTCTTGATTTTCTTATTTAACTTATATTTAATAGAAAATAAGTCCATCTCTTCCTTCGTTACAGGATAGACAATTGTTTTCTTCACATATAAATGATTCTTATAGTACTTATTTTTAATACCATCAATTTTTCCCGCATGTAATACTTCAGCCATATCGAACCCTTTAAAACCACCTTCATACATGGATATATGATCATTCCAGTCGTCCGGTCCGTTTAAGGTAACCGCAATTAAGCTCATATCTCCCTTTGTTGCGGTTGTAACCAGGGTCCGTTTTGCACGTTTTGTATAACCTGTTTTCCCACCGGTGGTATATTTATATTTTGTTAGCAAGCGATTTTTATTTTTCCAAACTCGATCCCACTCCTCTGTAGGATTGGGTGCTCGATATACCTTTGTTCCAGAAATCTTTCTAAACGTCTTGTCCTGCATTGCGTAACGCATTAATACGGCCATGTCATAAGCTGTAGAATAGTGATCTTCATGATCATCAAGTCCATGCGGATTGGAAAAATGAGTATTTAGCATCCCAATTTGCTTTGCCTTTAAATTCATTAAGTAGGCAAATCCCTCCACACTTCCCCCAACGTACTCAGCGATTGCAACTGCCGTGTCATTTCCTGATCTGAGCATTAATCCATACACTAGGTCTCTAAGCTTTATTTTTTCCCCTGGCTTTAGATAGACTGATGATCCTTCTGCACGTGTTGCTTGATCACTTACTTTTACGTATTCATTCATTTTCCCTGATTCAATTGCTAATTTCGCAGTCATTATTTTCGTAATACTTGCGATTCTTCTTTTTGTGTAAGCATCCTTCTCATAAAGGATACGCCCTGATTTCTGCTCAATCAAAACCGCACTTGCTGCACTTACGGAAACAGAAGCTTCCACCTTTTGAGGAATGTTAGCAATGAATATTGAAACTATGAGGGAAAAAATAACTAGCTTCCAAATCATTCTCATTAGATTAACCTCGTCCCCTTGTAAAGTTATCGATTCGAGAGCGCCGAAGCACTACTGCTTTTTCGTTTTACTTGTACAAGTTTATGCAGGACAAGGCTTGTTATGACTGATTACTGAAGAAAAACGAAAGCATATGACATTTTGCCAACTGCACAGACTAATAACTAGGCCATTTAATATCCGCAGCTTTTTCAAAGCGCATTTCTACATCATGCCAATTAACAATATTCCACCAGTTATCTACATATTCTGGCCTTTTGTTCTTATACTGAAGGTAATATGCATGCTCCCAAACATCTAAGACTAATAGCGGAATAGTATCCCACTGTGTCAATAGCATGTGCCGTTCAGATTGGAGAACTTCCAAATGTCTTGCACGCGGTGACCAAACCATGATTGCCCAGCCTACTCCTTCCACTTGTTTGGCCGCCTCAGAGAATTGTTTCTTAAAAGCAGCAAAGCTGCCAAAGTATTTTTCTATTTCTCCTTTCAGCAAGCCTTGTGGAGTACCACCTCCATTAGGACTCATGTTTTTCCAAAATATTGAATGCAGATAATGTCCAGAGCCGTGAAAGGCAAGCTCTCTCGACCAATGTTTAATTAATGAAAAATCATTGGTTTCCCTTGCCTTTTTAAGATTAAGTTCTGCTTTATTTAAACCATCTACATAACCTCTGTGATGCTTATCATGATGAAGCCTCATGATTTCCTCTGAAATATATGGTTCCAATGCATTGTAAGGATACGGTAAATCTGGCAATGTATGACCTCCCGGAGGAAGCACTTTTTCATCAATCAAAATGACACCGCTCGCTTGCTTTCTTTGAAAGTAATTTTCCATTTGCTCATGAATATGTTCAGCCTTTGCTTGTAAAGCTATTAGTTCTTCATTGGATAACTGCCCTCTTGTACTTTCAATTAATTCTGTAAAATGATCAAGCTGTTCCCATAGTTCGGAATTCCCCCCTTCCTTTTCTGATTGAAGAAACTGCTTCATTTGCTCATTCCAATCAAACAATTCGTTTACATACTGACTAAACTTATCCATCCAATCCCTCATTCCACCTTGGTTTTGATAGGTAATCACCCTACATGGTATGAGTTATACAATCTAATAAGAACAAATTAAAAAGCTGCCCATTAGGACAGCCTTCTAATATTAATTAAGATTTTAAGTCTTTCAACTAAGTAACAGTTTTTGCTCAGCAACCAGGTGTTGAAACTTTTTATTTGGATTGAATCATTTTTGTCCGGTAATCTGTTTCATAGTATTCAAGTTCTTCCCTAATTCTTTGGAATTCGCCTTCCAAGCTTTTAACCAATTGAACAATATCGTCAGAAACCGTCCGGTAAAATTTAATGGAGTTTCTTCCAGTGTAGGCTGATCTGCTATCTTCGTACCAGGCATCATTCTTAGGCGAGAAAAACTCTTCTATACATTGATGATAGATTTTATAAAGGGTTTTTTCCGCGGCTGCTTTTTGAAATGGGCTGCCCTGCAAAATTACGGAACATGCATCAAGACCCTCTTCACTATATACGGTTAATTTTCGTAAATTTGCGAAAATCAATTTATTATAAGTTCGATCTTCTTCATTTTCTAAGTTTAATTGGGATATGGTTGCTTCATTTAAAAAGTTCTCCAAAGTTAAAATAGACTTCCCTAGAAAATTCTTTACATCATTTAATTGTGTTTTTACCAATGTATTCCCCATTGTTAACCCCCTAATTTTACTTCGTAAACTTTACTTATTGTGGCTGCAAAATGAATTCTAGTGGAGAACGAAGCTCATACTCTCTCTTTTCTTTTAGAGACAAAAAGATTTCAGGTAATTTATTAAAGTTGATATCTTGAAAATAAGATGCAAATTCCTGCTTTGAATTAATATAAAGACGTTTCCGGCTCCGCAGGCCAGGATTTTTCAAGAGACATACAAGTGCTACAATATCTTTGAAGGAAATCTCCTGATCTTGAAGGGTAAAGACTGGGTCTTGTTCATATGGCGTGAATTCATGTCGAACTTCATCAAAATACCTTACATAGAGAACGTGTAGTGTCCTTTCTTCTCCACCCTCATATAAGGTAACGATGCTTCTGTTAAAAAAGTCCTCAGAAGTATTTGATTTTTCTTTTTCTAATTCAAAACCTTTACACTCTTTAATTATCAAATTTATTCCACTCCTTGGCCAATGTAAATATGGCATATAAATCTAATCAACTCTGGTAAGAAGAATTGAATAATTTACATAGATTTATTTTAACATAAATTCGAAATCAGTATTTGAAAATTAAGAATTAATCGTCTCATTGAATTTCTCAAAAAATAAATCGGCCTCTTCTTGAATAAATTCATCTTCCGCTTTTTCTGGAAGTTGTGGAAGTTCTTCAATGCTCTTTAAACCGAAATAATCAAGAAACTCCTTCGTTGTTCCATATAAATAAGCTCTCCCTGTTCCTTCTGCACGGCCAACTTCTTTGATTAATGCTTTTGCCATTAGGGTATGCAAGGGCCTTTCTGTTTTCACACCGCGAATTTCCTCAATCTCAGCTCGAGTTATTGGCTGCTTATACGCAATAATTGCCAAGGTCTCTAAGGCTGCCTGTGATAATGTAGAAGTATGCGGGGAATCAACCAGTTTCTTTAGATAAGAAGCATTTTCTTTCTTTGTCGCAAGCTGATAGGTACCTGCTAGCTGAACCATCATGATTCCCCGCTTGTTGTCGCTGTCATAGTCTTTTTTCAAATCCTCAATGATTTCATATGCTTTTAGTTCATTAACCTCTAATACCTCTGCAACTTGCTTTAGTGAAAGTCCTTCATCCCCAGCAGCAAACAATAGGCTTTCTAGGATACTGTTCCAATTAATGATGTCCAATCATTTCTGCCCCTTCCTTTACGGTTACGGCTTTAACATAAATATCTCCAAAATTTTCTTGTTGCTCGGCGTCAATCTCTTTTCTTTTAATTAACTCCAAGACTGCTAAAAAGGTAACCACAATATGGTCTTTCGTGGGATACGGAAATAAATCATTAAAGTTTGTCCGACCGTTAACCTGGTTTAGCTCACCCATTATTTCTGTCATTCTTGTTTCAATCGATATTTCCTGACGCGTTACCTTCGTTGTCATCGGACGTTGAAGCTTTTTTCGACGTAATAATTTTTGAAATGCCGCTAACATATCATATAAAGAAACATTCATGTCTGTTTTTTCAGGCTGTTTCTCTTTTGCAAACTCCGAAAGATCACTTGGCGGCTTTGTGTACATCAGCCCCCGCTCCACCTCCATGGATTTTAAGTCTTGGGCAGCTTCTTTATACTTTCGATATTCAATCAAACGCTCGACTAGTTCGTCCCTTGGATCTTCCTCGAAGATCATTTCGGGATCCTCTAAGTCCTGGATTTCCTCATGTTTGGGTAAGAGCATCTTACTCTTGATTACGAGCAAAGTTGCAGCCATTACCAAAAACTCACTAGCAACGTCCAATTTAAGCTCATTCATTGTCTTTATATACATTAAATATTGCTCGGTTATTTGGGCCACTGGTATATCATAGATATCAATTTCTAACCCATTAATTAAATGGAGCAGCAAATCTAAAGGACCCTCAAATGCATCAATTTTAACTTCATATGGCATTGTATTTCACCAAAATTCTTTAAAAATAAATTCGTGAATTATTCACTTCGACTATTATTAGTATAGAGGATTAAACAAGGTTATCCAATAGAAAAATCATCTTGGCAAATGAATATTCTCAAATCAGGATGATTGCCCATAACAATGGACAAATATCCAACATATGATGACAAGGAAAAGAACAAAACATTATTTAGGAGGTAGTGAATATGTCTGAACATGGATTTGGATCCGGTTTTGCATTAATCGTAGTTCTGTTTATCTTATTAATTATCGTTGGTGCTTCCTGGGTTTATTAATTAACTAAGGAAGCTTAGGGAACTGCTGCAGCTTCAGTTCCATTTGCAACCAAAAAATTAGAACTACTATACCCGTCATTCATGACGGGTATTTTTATAATCAAAATTTATCAATGGACAATCGTACTGTGATAAACTATACATAAAAAAATAGGAAGGGGGGAGTTTCATGTACCCAAGCGAATATATCCAATTTTTAGCCCATTTCCATGGAGACCGTGATTATTTTGAGTGCCACGAACTTCTTGAAGACTTTTGGAAGAAAACAGATCCAAAAAATAAAGAATCGATCTGGGTTGGTTTTATCTTAATGTCTGTGTCTGCTTATCATCATCGTCGAAATAATTTCAACGGTGCACAGCGAACGTTAATAAAAGCCCGCCAAATTTTCAAAAAACAGGGAGATTCTTTAACTAAACTAGGCGTAAATAAAGTGGAACTACACCACTTATTAAATGAACGTGTAACCGCAATACAAAAAGGGAAAACATATCAAAGCTTTTCTTTGCCCCTCTCTGACCTCGTTTTAATAGAAATGGCGAAAAAAGCTTGCGAACTTAAAGGATTTATATGGAAAAGTGAAAGTGATCTTACCGACCCATTCCTTATCGACCGTCATAAATTGCGAGATAGAACCACCATTATTGAGGATAGAAAGCAATTATTAAAGACACGAAAAGGCAGCGAATAATTTAGTATTCACTGCCTTTTTAAATATAAATTTAACAAAAATCACATTTTTCAATAAAAGCCGCTGTATTTTCATTAGCAGTAATTTCTTTTTCTGGATACATTTCTTTAAGTGCTTTAACCATTTTTTTACCGATACCCTGAAACCGATGCGAGGGATTAACGGAGATATGCAAGATTTGTAAAGAATTTGTATCATTTTGGTTCAAGACACCTAACAATCCGATGATATCTTCCTCTTTCCAAAGGAATAACAGCAGTTGATCCTCTGTTTCATAATCCTTCATTGTCTGTTGAAGTTTTTTTAAGTCTTTTTCGGTAGGCATAAAAGATAATAGGCCCATGGCAATTTTTTCGAAAGTTTTCTTATAACGAATTAACATTTAGAATCCCTCATTATATTAAATAAACCGATTAACAAGCTGGTTTAACAATAGTATATTTTTACCAAGTAAATCAATATTAAACATTATTCATTATATGTAGTGTAAGTTATTATGTTTCATTAAACACCATGATACATAATATATCGGCAATCATCAATGGAAAATAATAATTAGTGTTTAGGTCCAATAAAGATCCAATAAATAACTCCCCATATAAGTGAGCCACCAATTAGCAGACTAAATAGCATCCAGTTGCTTTTCTTCATTAAAAAATTTCCTCCAAAATCATTTTGAAGATGCGTTCTGCTTAATTCTACACTAAATTACAAAAATAAGCTATTCCCCTTACATTTTTTGCATTTTTCTAGTAAAATTTACTTTCTATGAAACTTCAAGCCTGATATTTACGTTATTATTAATGGATTCGGTTATATTAATAAAAAAGTCTACATTTACTGACTAAGAGTAGAAGTCCGAGGAGGAAACTATGAAAAAAATTCTAATTTATTTAATGTTAATCTTTCTAATTTTCAGTCCAGTTCGCACATTTGCAGATGTTGCTGAAGGTGACATGATTGTTACGCTGGGTGAAAATTTAACTGAAGTTCAGCGCAAGGTACTACTATCAGAAATGGGTGCCCCTGAAGATGTTCAAATTGTTACCGTTTCAAATGCAGAGGAACACCAATATTTAGGAAAATATGTATCAAAAGCACTAATCGGTACAAAAGCTATCTCATCATCTGCGATAACGATTCAACCCAAAGGCACAGGAATCACTGTTGAAACCAAGAATATCAATTGGGTTACAGATGAAATGTATGTCAATGCCCTGATTACTGCAGGCGTAAAGGATGCAAAAATTTATATTACTGCTCCAATTACTGTTTCTGGAACAGCTGCCTTGACTGGGATTATAAAAGCCTACGAGATCTCTGCAGATAAAACCATACCAGAAGAAGTGAAGCAGGCTGCAAACCAAGAAATGGTCGAAACAGCGAAACTAGGTGATTCAATTGGTGAAAAGAATGCGGCTGCATTAATTGCTAAAGTTAAAGAAGAAATTGCTAAGAATAAACCAAAAAATGATCAAGAATTACGTGACATTATTGAACAAGCTTCACGTGAATTAAATGTTAAACTGACCGATGATGAAATGAAGCGATTAATGGACTTTTTTAATAAGCTCAAAGATTTAAACATTGATTGGAACCAGGTTGGCGATCAGTTAAATAAAGCGAAGGACCAGATTTCAAAATTTCTTGAATCGGACGAAGGACAAGGCTTTTTAGATAAAATTAAACAATTCTTTATCTGGCTCATTGATACAATTAAATCAATATTTTCATAAAAAAACCTGCTGCAGAAAATTTCTGCGGCAGGTTTTTTTATTTTAAAGGTAAGTCATATTGGATTAAATCCTTATATGTTTCTCTTTTCACAACAAGGGTCGCGGTCCCATTTTCAACAAAAACGACAGCTGGACGTGGAATACGATTATAATTATTTGCCATGGAATAACCATAGGCTCCCGTACAAAATACAGCAAGGATATCTTCTCCACCTGCTTCAGGCAGGGGTAAATCCCATATTAGCATATCCCCTGATTCGCAGCATTTCCCAGCAATAGATACAGTTTCTTTCGCTTGCGTTAATGGCTTATTAGCAAGCACTGCTTCATATTTGGCCTGATACAAAGCAGGTCGAATATTATCGCTCATTCCACCATCAACGGCTAAGTACTTCCTTACACCTGGGACTTCTTTCGATGATCCAACTTTATAAAGAGTAATCCCGGCATCTCCAACAAGCGAGCGGCCTGGCTCAATCCAAATTTCAGGCATTCTAAGAGCGTGTATCTCAGTTAACTTTTTTACCTCCCGAATAATTTCACTAACATATTGGGATGGTTGTAATGGCTCATCTTCTTTTGTATAACGGATTCCAAAGCCACCGCCAAGATTTAAAACTTTTGCTTCAAAGGAATGCTGGTTTTTCCAATCCTCCATTTTTTCAACAATCTTTTTTGCAGCTAATAAAAATCCAGTTGTTTCAAAGATTTGCGAACCAATATGACAATGGAGTCCAAGTACCTCGAAGTTGTCAAATTCAAGCGCCATTTTTAAAGCATTTTCCGCCTGTCCATTTTGAAGATCAAACCCAAATTTCGAATCTTCCTGCCCTGTTAATATATAATCATGGGTATGTGCTTCAATACCTGGAGTTACCCGAAGCAAGATATTAACATGTGCATTTTTCTCGAGCGCAACTGATTTTAAAAGTGCCAATTCTGAAAAATTATCAACAACAACGCAGCCAATTTCATGTTCCAGAGCCATTTCTAATTCTTCTCTGCTTTTATTATTACCGTGAAAATGAATTTTCTCGACTGGGAATCCTGCAACTAAAGCAGTATATAATTCACCGCCCGATACTACATCAAGGGATAACCCCTCTTCTTCAGCCAGTTGAATCATTGCAATCGTTGAAAATGCTTTACTGGCATAGGCCACTTGAGCCTTAATATTTTGTTCTTCAAATGTCCTTTTAAAGGACCGCGCCCGCTCACGCATTAACGCCACATCATATACATAAAGGGGAGTGCCAAATTCCTTCGTCAACTCAACAGCATCTACCCCGCCAATCTCTAAATTACCGTTCTTGTTTACCCCTGTTGTCCCGTAAAAATTCATTTCCTTCCCTCTCTCCCAAACACTCACTATAGTTTATGAAGACAATCATAAAAGATAATAATAAATAGACAGAATCTCCAAAAGATACTGCCTATTTTCACGCTTTATCCCTTTATTTAATTAAAAATACTTTAGCACACCTGTTAGAAAAGTGCAATTATTTCTCGTTTGCTTTTGGTGGCTGACGGTAGCTGTTTCTAGGATGAACAATACTTGGTCTTAGAATTGAACCTGGAATCGCTCGACGCACAATAATTTGTAAAAACCCTTTTGGTTCAAAAGGAAGGAATGGCCATAAATAAGGTGTATTAAGAGCACTAATTCTAACAAGGAAAAGAAAGAAAATTGTCGACCCAATAACAAAACCGGGTAAATGAAATAGTGATACTAGTATTAACAGTGTTAATCGGCCAATTTTGTTTGCTACGCTCAATTCATAGCTAGGAGTAGTAAATGATCCGATACCTGCAACAGCAACATACAAAATCACCTCAGGCACAAACAAGCCAACGCTAATAGCTATCTGTCCAATTAATACTGCTGCAATTAACCCCATTGCAGTAGAAAGTGGAGTGGGTGTATGTATTGCGGCCAATCTTAAAAACTCAATCCCAAAATCAGCTAAAAATATCTGAACAATAATCGGGATATTGGTTGTTTCATTCGGTCCAATAAACGAAAATCTCTCAGGTAATAAGGACGGTTCTAATACAAATAACATCCATAATGGGAGCAGTAAAATAGAAGTTAGTACGCCTAAAAAGCGGGTCCACCGCAAAAATGTTCCCATTGCAGGAGATTCACGAAATTCTTCTGCATGCTGTACATGATGAAAATATGTGGTTGGAGCGATGATGACACTAGGGGAAGTGTCGACATAAATAATCACATGTCCTTCAAGAAGATGCGTGGCAGCTATATCGGCACGCTCCGTGTATCGAACGAGCGGGAATGGATTCCACCCCTGTTTGAGAATGAATTCTTCAATGGTTTTATCGGCCATTGGAATTCCATCTGTTTTAATCGCTTGAATTTCATTGCGGATTACGTTGATCATATTTGGATCTGCGACATCTTCCAAATAACCTAAAGCTACATCGGTTTTTGATCTTTCACCTACCTTTAGCATTTCAAAGCGAAGGCGTTCATCTCTAATTCTCCGCCTTGTTAAGGCTGTATTCAAAATAATATTTTCAACAAATCCATCACGGGAACCCCTAACCACCTTTTCTGTATCAGGTTCCATCGGCTGTCTGCCTGGATAGCTTCTAACATCAACTACAAAAGCTGTATTTTCTCCTTCCATTACTACAGCCACTAATCCAGACAAAACCTTATCAACAATGTAATCAAGTGTGTCAGCTTGTTCAACCGATTGATTAATTAGCCTATTTTCAATTACCTTAAAGAAATTTGTTGATATTTTTTCGTGGTCATTGATTTCAACTAATTCTTCGATTAATTCAATTACGAAGCGGGAATCACATAAGCCATTAACAAAATAGATATGAACGTCTTTTTTAAGTACCTTTAATTTCCTGACACCAAAATCAAAGCTTTTTCCCAGACCAACCCGTTGTTTCATATAATTTTCAATTTCATTTACTGATTCGGGGATTGGCCACTTTTGTTCATTACTTCTTGACATGAAAGCCACTCCTTTCAAGTATAAGCTCCACTGCTTTTTTTGTAATCGGTGAACCATGCTTGTAGGAGTCACGTCTAGCCATTTTGCCAATATCGCCAATTCCTACGATGATAGGTACCTCTAGTTCATCAAGGCAGTATACTGTATCACCATTTATTCTCCCAATTTCAAGCTCTGGTATTCCAAACTTGTCCACACCATATGGCGTTAAATTTCCATCACGGTCAATACTTACATCCACCCTCGACCATTCTTCATGTCTGGATTTTGCTGCAACGGCAATAATCCCGAGAACCTCAATTTCTTCGTGCCCGGCTACATACTTTAATGCATTCTCTCCTGCACCCTCTCCAACTATGCCACTATCATCAAACATCACTAAAACTGGATCATGAGGAGTTTCCTTTATTAACTGGACTATTTTCTCGCCGGTTAATGTAGACGGATTTCCTTGGGAACGTGAAATACACCTGCCGCCAATTTCCGTTGCAACGTGCTCCACAGCCCGCTTTGCATATTCATCACCGTCAGTAATTAAAATAACACGCCTCCGAATGCTCATTCTGTGATGTCCTTTCTATTCACAAATGCAAGATTATTTTCAAAAGCTTTAATGATGAACAAAATAAACCCATTGAAAGATGGAACCAAAGATTTTCCCTAAAACAATGGCCATGATTAATATGGCAATTTCTCCATCCAATCGGATTCTTTTTGCAAGAATTGGAAGAACATTTAATACCTCCGTGAGGGCTGCAGCTAACATGCCATAGAAGATCCCACCTGTCATTCCTAAAAGAATTAAAGGAAACGAAGGAATATGTAAAATAGGGTCTCTTAGACTTGCTCCTACCCCTGCAAGTGCCCCTAAAACTACAGCCCATTCATAGTGTTGAATCATTTTCATTGTTTTGCTCAGCTGAGTTAGCCTCGGGATAATCCCTAATACGGTAAGAAATGCCACAAACCCAGAACCTACTGCCAATCCACTTGCTAGACCAAAAAAAAGGATGATAATAATCTTAATCATCACTTATTCTTTTCACACTTTCCTTATTTTCATGGATAATCACGTAATTATCTAAATCCATTTGATAATTAAACATTTCAACCTCTAGTGGACTGGGTTCTTCATTAATACGTTTCTTAAAAACATGATTAAAAAAAAGAATCATTCCCATTCCTAATCCAATGGAATAGGGTATTTGAAACAATAATGGTTTTGTTTCTTTTTTTCCCGTAATGATTGTATAAATCTTTTCTTGTACACTTCTCATGCTCACATCATCATGAAAATTCATAATGGCCATAGCTGATCCGAAAAATAAGAGAAACCAAATTAAAAGGAAAAAAGGAACGGAAACTCCTTTTTTCTTAATCGTGACTTCAATAATAGTTTGGGCTGGTCCAATCGTTTGAATATCCATATCACCTAATTGACTTTTTATTAAGCGAATCACTTTCATGACATCAATGATGACGATATTCCGGTCCGAAGCTGTTAATTGATGAATCATCATAGTTTGCAAATGTGAAAGAACATCATCTCGGGCAATGACTTGGGCAATATCCTTTAACAATACCTTTTCTTCCGGCGGAGCTTGAACACGATTTCTCATCCGGATATATATTGTCTCTTCCAAAACATTCACATCCCACACAATGATTTCCTGTATAAATAGTATGAGTTTTAAGCATCCTTTTCATTAATCCAAAAAATGGCATAATTTTTGAACAAAAAAAACCGTATGAATCAGAGATCCATACGGCCTTTCATTTGCTGTAAGATTTTTTTCTCAAGTCTTGACACTTGAACTTGCGATATCCCAAGCCTGAGAGCAACTTCAGATTGGGTTTGATCCTTATAATATCTTAAATAGACAATAAGCCTTTCACGCTCGTCTAATTCCCTGATAGCTTCTTTTAGGGCTATTTTATCAAACCATTTTCCATCATTACCATCGTCAATCTGGTCAAGTAATGTAATTGGATCCCCGTCATTTTCATAGACGGTTTCATGAATGGAAGAAGGTGTTCTGCTTGCTTCTTGTGCGAGAATGACATCCTCTGGTGAGAGCTCAAGATGGGCGGATATTTCGTTAACGGTTGGTATTCTGCCAAGAATCTTCGATAATTCATCTTTTGCTTTTCGGATTTTGTTGCCCATTTCTTTCAGTGACCGGCTAACCTTAACGGTTCCATCATCACGGATAAATCGCTGAATTTCACCGATAATCATCGGGACTGCATAGGTTGAAAACTTTACATCATAGGAAAGGTCAAATTTATCCACTGATTTTAATAACCCAATACAACCAATCTGAAACAGGTCATCCGGGTCATACCCTCGATTAAGAAATCGCTGGACAACAGACCAGACGAGACGCATATTTTTTTCAACGATTAAATCCCTTGATACTTGGTCTCCATCCTGACTCTTTTTAATGAGCTCTTTTACTTCATTGTCCTTTAAATATGTTTGACCTTTATCGTTCTTAACCTCCACATCCATTGGCAAGTCTCCTTAATTGCAAAGCATTTTGCGGTTTTGTAAATGCTTTCGTAATCTAACCTCGGTTCCTCGACCTGGCTGCGTGTGAACCTCTACCTCATCCATGAAATTCTCCATGATAGTAAAACCCATACCGGAACGCTCTAGGTCCGGTTTTGTTGTAAATAATGGCTGACGGGCTTCTTCCACATCTACAATTCCCAATCCCTCATCTTTAATTGTCAGATCAATTAAACTATCTTCAATAATTACTTGAATATACACTATTCCATTAGGATCATTTTCATAACCATGAATAATCGCATTAGTCACGGCTTCGGATACCACTGTTTTGATTTCTGTTAACTCATCCATATTTGGATCTAATTGTGCAATAAATGCTGCGACGGTTACTCGGGCAAATGACTCGTTTTGACTTAACGCACTGAACTGAAGATTCATTTCATTCTTCATTCAGGCCACCCCCAATCTTTGCAATGCAAATTCTTCTGTCGGTTCCATTTTGATGATTTTGAATAAACCTGACATATCGAATAATCTTTGTATTGCAGGGGAAATTGCACATACCACCATTTCACCGTGCACCTGTTTAATTTGTTTGTATCTGCCTAATATCACACCTAAGCCAGAACTGTCCATAAATGCAAGATGCTCCAGATTTAAGACAATATGACGAATTTCATTTTTTTCAATAACGGATATCGCCTTTTCACGAAGTTCATCCGCGGTGTGGTGATCTAATTCACCACTTAACCGAATACAAAGAACATCATGTTTTGTTTCCATTTCAATTTTAAGACTCACTATCCCGTCCTCCTTAATCTGGTATAGTGAGTCAATTCTCTTTCTGGGGTGTAATATCCTTCTATTAATACAAAACTAGTCGTTTTTCGCTAAAAGAAGTTACATATCTCTTTGTTTCGACAACAAGATGATTTTATTTACCCGCTTTTGTAAACATTCCGAAGGCACGTTTATAAAGGGTCCACCATCCTGCTTCTTTTACACTCGCACTTGCTAATAAAGGACTTTCTACAAAGACTTTTCCATCCTTAATTAATTTAATGGATCCAATCTTATCACCCTTATTAATTGGCGCTTGCAGATTTTTATTTATCGTTATTTTTTGTTTGACATCTTTTGTTTTTTCACCCTTTTTTGTAAGCAATGAAATGGGCTCACTTGTAACTACTTGGACAGACTTTTCCTGCCCTTTACTAATCCTTGCTTTAGTAATAACCTGGTTCCGTTTATACATTGGATGTGTTTGGTATTGGTTAAACGCATAATTAAGCATTTTGGTTACCTGAGCATTTCTTTCCTTGGAGGTAGGTGCTCCGAACACAACAGCAATAACACGCATTCCATTTTTTTGGGCTGTGGCTGTTAGGCAGTACTTCGCTTCTGCAGTAAAGCCAGTTTTAAGTCCATCCACGCCAGGGTAAAAACGCACCAATTTATTAGTATTTACTAGCCAGAATTTCTTGTCTGTATTTTCACGAAGATAGGCTTCATACAAACCAGTAAATTTTGTAATGTCTTCATACTTTAATAGTTCTTTTGCCATAACTGCCATATCACTTGCAGTACTGAAATGACCACTGACCGGTAGTCCCGTCGTATTTTTAAAGAAAGTATGTTTTAAGCCAAGTTCCTTCACTTTATCATTCATCATATCAACGAATGCTTCTTCTGAGCCTGCAATCCTCTCTGCCATTGCAACAGAGGCATCATTACCAGATCCAATCGCAATTCCCCTTAGCATTTCCTTAGTTGTCATTTCCTCGCCAGGCTCTAGGAAAATTTGTGAACCTCCCATTGAGGCAGCATATTCACTTGCACGTACTTTTTCATTCCAGCTAAGTTTGCCTTGATCAATTGCTTCCATAATTAAAAGCATTGTCATAATTTTGGTCATACTTGCCGGTGGCAGTTCCTCATTACCATTTTTCTCATAGAGCACTTTACCCGTATCACGTTCAATTAAAATAGCGGATTTTACATTGTTGACGATATCGGCATTCTTTTTTTCTTCAGCAGCAAAAGCTGATGTACCCCATAAACTTGTAAGTAAAAAAATTGTCGCTATCAAAGAGACAAATCGTTTCATTCGCATAACCCTCCATTCTTTATAGCATCCATTTTTTCCAAAATTAATAACTTTATACAGATTTTCCCTCTTAAAGAAATAAAAATAAGGTGTCAGGTACCATGTGAAAAATTCACATGGTACCTGACACCCTTTGGACTGCTTTTATTCTGTAATTTCGCCGTGAATGAGGATTGGGGCGTTTATTTTTGTTGCTGACACTTTAATATTTTTGTAAAGCTTTGTTTTTACTTCTTCTACATTTTCAAAATTGCTGTAAATCGTTACTAATGATTCACCTTTTTTGACTTGGTCACCGATTTTCTTTCTTAGGACGAGGCCCACTGCTAAATCAATGACTGATTCTTTTGTAGCTCTGCCTGCTCCAAGAATCATTGCTGCCGTTCCAACTTCGTCAGCTACAATCTCAGAAACATAGCCATCCTCTTTCGCTTCAAGTTCAATGATATATTTTGCTTGAGGCATTTTTGAAGGATCATCAACTATGGACGCATCCCCACCTTGTGAACTTAAAAATACTTTTAATTTTTCAA
Source organism: Neobacillus drentensis (assembly GCF_036962125.1). Taxonomy (GTDB): domain Bacteria; phylum Bacillota; class Bacilli; order Bacillales; family Cytobacillaceae; genus Neobacillus; species Neobacillus drentensis_B. The sequence continues at coordinate 297,968 of NZ_JBALOA010000014.1, read as the reverse complement.
GCGCTGAACCATCTTTAATAACGCCTTCAAGCATGGTACGTGCCTCAGCTAGTGACCCAGCCTTTTCTGCCAGATAAACCATGTGGCTGCCTAAAGTTAAACAAAGATCCGTTAAATCTTCTGGACCTTCTCCCTTTAAAGTATCAATTGCTTCCTTAACTTCAAGAGCGTTCCCTATCGCAAAACCTAGAGGTTGACTCATGTCAGATATAACAGCCATTGTTCTTCTTCCAACATTATTACCGATTCTCACCATTGCTTTTGCAAGTTCACGAGAGTCATCCAGCGTCTTCATAAAAGCACCTGCACCGGTCTTTACATCAAGAACAATGGCGTCGGCACCCGCTGCGATTTTTTTACTCATGATTGAACTTGCAATTAGAGGAATACTGTCAACCGTTGCTGTCACATCTCTTAATGCATAAAGTTTTTTATCTGCAGGTGTTAAATTTCCACTTTGTCCAATGACGGCAATTTTGTTTTTATTTACAAGGTCAATAAATTCTTCATTTTCAATCTCAACATGGAAGCCTTTTACCGCTTCTAATTTATCGATGGTTCCACCCGTATGTCCTAAACCGCGCCCTGACATCTTTGCAACCGGGACATCCAGCGCTGCAACTAGCGGTCCAAGAACTAGTGTGGTGGTATCACCTACACCTCCGGTGGAATGTTTGTCCACTTTAATTCCTTCAATTTGCGATAAATCAATTTGGTCACCCGATTCAACCATTGCCATGGTCAAATCTGCTCTCTCCTGCTCAGTCATCCCTTTAAAATAGATTGCCATCGTTAAGGCACTGACCTGATAATCTGGAATTGAACCATTGGTATATCCATTAATAATAAATTGGATTTCTTCTTTAGTTAATTCTTGTCCATCTCTTTTTTTCTCAATTAAGTCAACCATTCTCATCATAATCACCACTTTTTAGTAAAATATTTATTTTGCAATTGTTTTAACTATTTCTTTTATATATTGAAGAAAGTCTGCTTTAACTCGTTCGGTCGTTTCAATTACCTCATCATGGGTAAGTGGTTGATCAAGGATACCCGCTGCCATGTTGGAGATACATGAAATACCCAGAACCTTCATTCCACTGTGACGAGCCACAATTACCTCTGGGACAGTCGACATTCCTACTGCATCCCCGCCCAATGTACGAACCATCCGAATTTCAGCCGGTGTTTCATAAACGGGTCCTGGATTTCCGAAATAGACACCTTCTTTAACATTAATGTTTAGGCGGCTGGCAATTTCCCTTGCAGTGGTACGTAATTCTTTCGTGTATGCCTCTGACATATCAGGGAAACGTGCTCCGAGCTTGGAATCATTTGGTCCAATTAACGGATTTGTGCCCATATAATTAATATGATCGGTAATAATCATTAAATCGCCTGCAGAGAAACTCTCGTTCACTCCTCCTGCAGCATTAGTAACGATTAACATATCAACGCCTAACTCTTTCATAACACGAACTGGGAAGGTCACCTTTTCCATACTATATCCTTCATAGAAATGGAACCGCCCTTGCATGGCAACAACCTCTACACCACTTAATACTCCAAATACGAGTTGTCCTGCATGTCCCTCAACAGTAGAAATTGGAAAGTCTGGAATCTCGTTGTAGGGAATTTTTACTGGGTTCTCAATTTCATCCGCTAATACACCTAGCCCAGAACCTAGAATTAGTCCAATTTTAGGTGTATTTGCATATTTCTGTTTTAAAAAGCTTGAAGCATTTTGAATTTTTTCAGTGTTCATTTGTACACCCCATCCATGTTATTTCAATTGATTTAAAAAGCTTGTTCCGTAATTCGGTAATTTTACATTGAAGTTTTCTGCAACGGTTGCACCTAGGTCAGCAAACGTTTCTCTTATAGTTAGTTCCTTACCTTCAGTCATTCCCTTAGAGTAAACTAATAATGGTACATATTCACGTGTATGGTCAGTACCTGGAGCAACTGGATCATTTCCATGATCGGCTGTAATCATTAAAAGATCGTCTTCGTTCATTTTTGCAAACACTTCTGGCAGACGGGCATCATATTCTTCTAACGCTTTTCCATAGCCCTCTGGGTCACGACGATGTCCATATAATGCATCAAAATCGACTAGATTTAAGAAGCTAATTCCTGTGAACTCCATATCTAAGGTTTCCACGAGCTTATCCATTCCATCCATATTAGAAACGGTTCTTAATGATTGTGTTACGCCTTCACCGTCATAAATATCGGATATTTTACCGATTGCAATGACATCAAAGCCTCCATCTTTTAATTCGCTCATAACCGTGCGATCAAATGGTTTTAGAGCATAATCGTGACGGTTCGATGTACGTTTGAAGTTTCCAGGTTCACCTAGGAACGGGCGGGCAATGACACGACCAACCATATATTTCTCATCAAGCGTCAATTCGCGCGCGATTTTACAAATTTTGTATAGCTCCTCGAGAGGAACGATTTCTTCATGTGCAGCAATCTGAAGGACGGAATCAGCAGACGTATAGACAATTAATGCCCCTGTCTTCATATGCTCTTCGCCCAACTCAACGAGAATTTCTGTTCCGCTTGCAGGCTTATTCCCAATAATTTTTCTGCCAGTGCGTTTTTCTAATTCTGATAGAAGCTCATCTGGAAAACCCTCTGGAAACACTTGGAAAGGGGTTTGGATATTTAAACCCATGATTTCCCAATGACCTGTCATGGTATCTTTACCGTTAGAGGCCTCCATCATTTTAGTATAAAAAGCTAACGGTCTATCTGCTTTTTGAATTCCCTTTATTTCACGGATATTGCTTAATCCTAACTTGCCCATATTTGGCATGTTAAGACCGTTCATTCTTTCAGCGATATGACCGAATGTATCTGCACCCTTGTCACCAAACTTTTCTGCATCTGGTGCTTCCCCGATTCCTACCGAGTCCATTACAATAATAAAAATACGTTTATATGTATTTGCAGCCATTCATTCTTCCTCCTTTATCAATAGAAAACGTTTGCAAATAATAAAATTGCTTTTAACTATGTTGCCCTCATTAAATATGTTTATGAGATTTTATCTATTTGTCAGAAGTCTGACATCTCTATTGTACTAAATGTTTTAGAAATTACAAGAAAAAAGCCACCAAAATTCAGGCAGCTTTTTGACAAATATATGTTTTTTTAGACTCTTTGATTCTATTAAGCTCGTGGATGAAATTTACTATATACGTCTTTTAACTTTGTTTTCGTTACTTGTGTATATATTTGAGTTGTTGAGATATCTGCATGACCTAGCATTTCTTGCACTGCGCGTAAATCCGCCCCATTTTCTAATAAATGAGTTGCAAACGAATGACGCAAGGTATGTGGAGTCAAGTCCTTATCTATACCGGCTTCTTTGGCTAATTTTTTTAATATTTTCCAAAATCCTTGACGTGTCAACCGCTTCCCTTGGTGGTTTAAAAACAAAGCATGGTCCTGATGCTTGGTGGAAATAAACCGGGGTCTCGCTTCTTCCAGGTAATGCTTAATCGCATCAGAGGCGGCTCGTCCAATGGGAATGATTCGCTCTTTATTCCCCATACAACGGATAAAACCCATCGATAACTGAACATGATCCATCTCAAGATCTATTAGTTCACTAACACGGATCCCTGTAGCATATAACAGTTCAAGCATCGCTTTATCCCTTATCCCATAGTGGTCAAGAGGTTTGGGTGCTTCCAGCAAAACCTCCACTTCCTGTAAACTTAGTACATTCGGAAGAGACCTTTCAAGTCTTGGTGTTTCCACTTGAACAGATGGATCTTGTTCTGTGTTCTTTGCCCTTAATAAGAATTGATGAAATGCCCGTACAGAAGCGATATGCCTTGCCAAGGTCTTTGAGGATTTCCCTTGTTCTTTTAAAAATCTTAAAAACTGAACGATATGTACACGTTGTACATCATTTAAAGAATGGACGGTTTCAACATTTTTCAAATAATGAAGATAGCTTTTTAAATCACGCTCGTAGGCTATAAGTGTATTTTGGGATAAACCTTTTTCAATCATTAAATACTGGATAAAATTCTTTAATAGCTCGTCCATCGCATTTACTCCCCATTTAAATAAAACAACATCAGCCGATCTAACAAGGAAGATTTTTCATCTTTCACTGTGCCAGAAACTTTGAGAGCAGCTCCCTCCGGTTCGTCATATCGGTGATAATTTTGATATTCTTCATTCACCAACATGATACCATAATAGAAAAGAATCGTGCATCCTGTGAATATTATAAAAACTTTTAAGGTTTTTAGTGCTGCTTTAATAAATTGGCCCATTCTACTTCCCCCAATTTTCTGGTCGTCTAGTAAAATGTATGCCAAATCGTACAATTTTTATACCTAGTCCTTGGTATTAAAGGAGAAAAGAAAAAAAGCCCTGTTCAAGGAGCTCTTTTGGTTAATCTTCTTTTTCTTCGTCTTTTTCTTTATCCGAGCACCGGTAACAGATACCATGAAAAGTAAGCCGATGGTCTTTTATTTTAAAATTCCATTTTCGTTCCACAATTGCTTCAACATCCTCAAGTAAATCCTCTTGAATTTCATCAACGGCACCGCATTCAATACAAACAAGATGGTGATGAAAATGGGCTGCACCTTCCTGCCTGAGGTCATAGCGGGAAACACCATCCCCAAAATTTATTTTATCAACAATTTTTAATTCCGTTAACAATTCTAACGTTCGATAAACAGTTGCTAAACCAATCTCAGGCGATTTTTCTTTTACGAGGAGGTACACATCTTCTGCACTTAAATGATCCTCTTCATTTTCTAATAAAACTCGAACGGTTGCCTCACGCTGAGGTGTTAGTTTATAACTTGCGGAATGCAACTGTTTCTTAATTCTTTCAATTCTAGTTTCCATCCTGAAGTCCCTCCCTCGCCACTGTTAATTCTCATTATAACAGATGGCAATTGAGAATCAAAATAAAATTATTATAAACAACAATAAACAATTAATAATAATTAATATTAGATGATAATTATTTTAAAGTCGTCGTATTTATTATGGTTTTCATTAACCATGGCGAGAGATAGGCCTCGATTCCGGATGCAGCAGATATAAATATCACTGCTACAACCAAAGCAAAAATGTATCTCTTGAAAAAAGGAAGGATTGGCTGGGCATATTTTTTCATAAATTGTTTTTTGATCATTCGGAGTGAGAAAATGACTGACAATGCTGCCATTAGGATGAAGACTGGAATGATAATCAGATTCTGTGGCAGAATTGATACAAAGGCAAGCATAAACCCCTGCCATCCCATTTGGCTGACAAGAAAACCCACGGTAAACCCAACCACCATTCCTTTTAAGAATAATAGAATGAGAATAACAGGAAGACCGATAATTGAAATTCCTAGAATCCACATAAGCCCGATAAACTTACTGTTATGAAATAAGCTTTGTAAAAATAAATCATTGTCCCCGGCTTCTTTCCCGTTCGAGACTTGTCCAAAAAATTGTGATAAATAATAGAATAAATCTTCCTTTTGGGTAATGCTCATACTGTTAACAACAATTGCGCCAAAGATAACTCCCATTAAAAATAACACGACAATAAATAAAAAAATTGAGGAATGCTCACGGAAATAACTAGCGGCATCGGACTGGTACAATCGTTTTTTCATTTGCGTATCCCCCTACTTTTCTCAAGTTCAGTTAATACATTGTATGCCAGTCTAGTATTTCTATGCTCAATTTTTAATAGATTAGATTGAAAACCCCGTTAGCTTTTTGGGCTACCGGGGTTTAGCTTCATTAATCTGAAATTTTTCCGTATTTTCCACCGCCGCCGGCTGCTAGACTTATTTTTCCCTCTCTAGCTTTCAGGATCAGGTCGGCAATTTTTGTTGGGACAACCTCTTTCAATCCTTCATAAGGAACATCATGCAATATTCCCATTTCACTGCCAAAGTGATCGACTAACTTCTCAAGTAAGCGTGGACCTAAGCCTGGGATAAATTCAAGTGGGACTTGATGAATATAGGGCGGGCGGTCTTCTGGACTTTGTTCAGCTGTTTTTAATTCAAGGATTCTGTCGGCAACTCCTTTTATAATCTTCCTGTTTCCACATTGGGTACAGATTAGATCGTCGTCTGCTGCTGGATGAAGACATTCGGCACAAACAGTTTTATGATATTTACCAAGTAATGGATCAAGACCATAATTTGCGATAATCTTGCGTCCATCTTCCTTTTTTAACGCTTTTTGTAATTCTAAAAAGGTTGGTTCTTTCATTGCAATGACTTGGTATTCTCGGCCAATTTTTGCAAGTGAATGGGCATCAGAATTCGTTACAAAGGGATAATCATGTAATTCCTTTATTTGATCCGCCATATTCGTATCGGAACTTAATCCAAGTTCGATTGCATCAATCAATTCTGGATTTAATACCTCCGTTAATGACTCGTTGACACCCTTCCCATATAAACTCTTAAAGGGCGTGAATACATGGGCAGGAATAAAGATTCCACCTAACTCTTTCACCTTTTTTTGCAAAGTGAGCCCAGAGGCATAGATTCTCTGAGAGCTTAGTTGAATATTTTTCAAGTGACCTGACAGCCATGTTGAGAACTCCCTCATGACGGAAAGATTCGGGAAGTAACTCAGTAGATGGATTGGACCATTGCATTGCTCATCATAAATCTCTAATTCCGAACCTGGAATAACTGTTAAATCACCAAAAACCAGGCCCCCGTCTGGATGCTCTATTATATCTCCACTTTCAATAAGACTTTCCATTTCGAGGATGACTTCTGGTGAATGACTATCGATGATTCCCACCATATTAAGCCCCTTCTCATGTCGGGCATGTTCAATAATATTCGTAAACGTTAGTGACTTGGCCCCAGTGATTTTTACCGGCTTCCCTGTCCATGTCCGGCCAATATGAATATGTAAATCTACATAGTAGCGATTCATTTATTTTTCAACGCCTCTTGCAACTGTAAATATTGTACAGCGAAAATCGTTTTGGCATCATAGATTTTTTGCTCTTTTACATATTGAACCGCTTCATCAAGGGTCAATTCCTCTAGATTTACAAACTCGTCCTCATCAAGTGCTGCAGCATTTTCTTTTTTAGTCAGCCCTGTTGCTACATAGACATGTACGATTTCATCGGCAAATCCCGGTGAGGTGTAAAAAGAGGTGAGCCATTCTAAGCTCTCACATTCATAGCCTGTCTCTTCTTCCAGTTCACGACGCGCACAAAGTGCGGGTTCTTCACCCTTTTCCAGCTTTCCGGCGGGGATTTCAACAATGGTCCGTTCCAGTGCTTTCCTGAATTGCTCGACCATAACAACTTTCTTATCGTCCGTAATAGCTAAAATAGCGACTGCCCCTGGATGCTTAATGATTTCCCGTTTGGATTGTTTCCCATTCGGAAGTTCGACATCCTGTAAATGAAGACTGATTACTTTTCCCGAGAAAATTTCTTCGCTATGGAGCGTTTTTTCTTCAAGATTGGTCATATGGGTCACTCCTGTTCTAATCCTATAATCTGCTCATACATTTTACCATACTTTATTTGGAGGGGTATGGAATGAAGGTGTATGTACATGACAAAGGAATCATTCTTGTTGGCAAGGGATGGGAGATACTTCAAAAACTGAAGCAGTATAACAAAGAATACGATTCTGTTTCTGAATGGGTTCAAAATGTTACCAAAAATAAGACCTACTGATTGTAGTCTGTCCTTTTCTTTATTAAAATTGTAGAAAAAGGACGGGTGATAATTTGAAAAAAAGAAAACTGGGAAATTCAGATTTGTATATAACAGAATTAGGACTTGGATGTATGTCGATTGGAACAGAGGAGAAAACAGCTAGAAAAATTATTGAAGCCTCACTTGAGGAAGGGATCAATTATTTTGATACAGCTGATTTATATGATTTTGGTGAAAATGAAAGAATTGTTGGGAACGCATTAAAAGAGGTTCGTGAAAGGGTTATTATAGCAACGAAGGTGGGAAATCGCTGGAATCAAGCTAAGAATGGATGGGCATGGGACCCGTCGAAGGCCTATATAAAGGAAGAGGTTAAACAAAGTCTTAAACGACTGGGTACGGACTATATCGATCTTTATCAACTGCACGGCGGGACAATTGATGATCCAATTGAGGAAACGATTGAAGCGTTCGAAGAATTAAAAGCGGAAGGTTATATTCGCTATTACGGCATTTCATCGATTCGCCCGAATGTCATTAGGGAATATGTTAAAAAGTCTAGTCTTGTATCTGTAATGATGCAGTATAGTATCTTAGACCGCCGCCCCGAAGAAGAAGCACTTCCACTCCTACAAGAATATGGCGTTAGTGTGGTCACCCGCGGGCCGCTTGCCAAAGGAATTTTAAGCGACAAAATGTTAGAAAAGGTCACCGAAAAGGGATATCAAGACTATAGCTCAAGCGAGCTTTATGAAGTCTTGCCATTGCTAAAGGAAAAGCTAGCAGACTCTCGCTCCTTTACAGAGATCGCCATTCATTACAATCTCGCAACCCCTGCTGTGGCCTCTGTTGTGGCCGGGGCAAGCAGTATAGAGCAAGTTAGGAGTAATGCAAAGGCAGTCAGAAGCCAGCCATTGACTGATAAAGAGATTTCATTTATTAAAGAGATAACGAAGGCCAGTTTCTATAAAGAACATCGCTAAAAGGAGAGCGTTATTTTGCTCTCCTTTTCATAGTAGTTTTATTTAAACTCTTTCCAGTTCATACCGCTCTCATTTAATAGTTCTTCAAAGGATTTGTTTTTTTCCTTTAATTTTCTCTCTTCCCGCTTTCTTTGTTCCTCTTCTTCTTTTCTTTTGTCTTCAGCGGCTTTCAGCTGCTCCTGTTGTTCTTTTAGTTGTTTGAATAAATTTGGATTAATCATATCGCCAAGCGTTACCGCTGAATCATCTTTTTTAGGTTTCGATTGATTTTTTTGTCTGTTTTGCTTTTTCAATTCAAAGCGCCTCCGTTGTCAAAATTCATTTCTATTATATCATGTCATCAAAAATGCCCACAGAAAAAAGCAGGCTTTATTTTTCTGCCTGCTCGCACTTATTTATTTAGTAAGCTTCAATTTTCACTTCGTTTTCATCAACAAATAATTCGGCTTCCGTAGAGTTGACAACTTCTTCAATCGTATATCCTTTTGCGACTTCTACGAGCTTTAGACCAGTATCCGTTACATCCATGACTGCTCGCTCAGTAATAATCCGATTGACTACCCCTTTACCTGTTAAAGGAAGTGTGCACTGTTTCAATATCTTGGATTCACCTTTTTTATTTACATGTTCCATGATTACAATTATTTTTTGGGCACCATGAACAAGGTCCATCGCACCACCCATGCCTTTAATCATCTTTCCTGGGATCATCCAATTCGCTAAATCACCTGTTTCCGATACTTCCATTCCGCCTAGGATGGCCAAATTGACATGTCCGCCGCGAATCATCGCAAACGATTCCGCACTATCGAAATAGGCTGCACCACTAATTGCTGTAACGGTTTCTTTACCGGCATTGATTAAATCCGGGTCCACCTCATCCGCATCTGGATATGGGCCGATGCCAAGAAGTCCATTTTCAGATTGCAAGACAACTTGCTTATTAGCGGACATATAATTAGCGACAAGTGTGGGCATACCGATGCCGAGGTTTACATAAAAGCCATTTTCTATTTCCTTCTCTGCCCTAATTGCAATTCTCTCTCTGACTGAGACTTTTTCATTAGTCATTCTACTCTCTCCCTTCCCCAAAATTATTTTCTGACTGTCAATCTCTCAATTCGTTTTTCTTGCGTTCCTTTGATTATGGTTTGCACATAGATACTTGGGGTATGAATAAAGTTGGCATCCAATTCGCCAATTTCATACAGTGTTTCCACTTCCGCAATCGTTACTTTTCCTGCCGCCGCAATCATCGGATTAAAGTTTCGCGCGGTTTTGTGGTAAACAAGATTGCCCATTTTGTCGCCCTTCCACGCCCTCACAAGGCTAAAATCGGCTGTTAGTGCCTCTTCTAGCAGGTACTCTCTCCCATTAAAAATCTTCGTTTCTTTCCCTTCAGCGATTGGAGTTCCCACTCCAGCAGGTGTATAAAATGCTGGAATCCCCGCACCGCCTGCCCTGATTTTTTCAGCCAATGTGCCTTGAGGCGTTAATTCTACTTCCAGTTCTCCAGTTAAAACTTGTCTCTCAAACTCTTTATTTTCACCGACATAGGAGCCAATCATTTTTTTGATTTGTTTATTATTTAATAGTAATCCTAAGCCCCACTCATCAATCCCGCAGTTATTCGAAATAACAGTTAAATCCTTGACACCCTTTTCAGCTAAGGCAAGAATCAAATTTTCTGGTATCCCGCATAAACCAAATCCACCAACCATCAAGGTAGCTCCATCATGAATATCGGCAACTGCCTCCTGGAAGGTTGTACAAATTTTCTTCATTTTTGATTACACCCCTTTAATTATTGATACTCTTACAACGAATGTAGCGGCCCCTTCAACTTTTTACCTTTACTATTTCTATTAATAATTCAAAAAGTCCTCTTATTTTGTCAAAATTGCTATTATTCTTGCTTTTTCGAATTTAATACCACTACAATGAAAGTATGATTATCGGAGGTGGAAAATGAATGCTAAATTTACCTAAAAAGGTCACAATTATCGAGGTCGGCCCTCGAGATGGGCTTCAAAATGAAAAGTCATTTGTACCAACTGATATAAAAAAACAATTTATCGGAGAATTATGGAAAGCTGGTTTCCAGGAAATGGAGCTCACCTCATTTGTGTCACCGAAATGGGTGCCTCAAATGGGTGATGCTGCTGAAATTGCAGTTGACTGTCTCAATGCTGATGCCCGAAATATCGTTCTAGCACCGAATCGTAAAGGAATTGACAGGGTATACTCTACCGATTGTCAGGCTGTTGCTGTGTTTGTTGGCGTCAGCAATAGCTTTAATCAAAAAAATATTAATAAATCAACTAGGGCTGGCATGGCAGAACTTGCCCCGATTCTCGCTGAATTAAAAGGGAAAAATTATTTTGTTCGAGCCTGCATTTCTACAGCCTTTTATTGTCCTTATGAGGGGAAAATTGCGGAGAGTGATACGATAAAGCTTTGCCAAGAATTTATTGACGCAGGCGTCGATGAATTAAGCGTTGCCGATACTATCGGGATGGCAACCCCAGCTGAAAGCTATTCCTTGTTTTCACGTTTGAAAAATCTGTTTCCTCATACACTTTTAACCGCTCATTTTCATGACACCCGAAAGCTCGCCCTTGCGAACATATTCGCCTCTCTCCAGGCAGGAATTGATCGCTTTGATTCCTCTGCCGGCGGGCTTGGCGGTTGTCCATTTGCACCTGGTGCGTCTGGAAATGTAGCGACAGAGGATGTGGTTTATATGCTTGATCGAATGGGAATTGATACTGGGGTTAATTTACATAAGCTGATTGATGCAATTGAAGTCGTACGCCCTCATCTTTCCAGACCAATTGAAAGTGGATACTATCGCCTTCATACCCAAATTTTCTAAATTTACTTTCTGTGAGTGAATAATCAGCCCTCCACTGATGCATCTTATTTATTGAGACTAGCTTGAAGGGAGACTGATTATTTTGAGTCAAAAACGCGATAAAGGTTCCAGTCAAAAGGGAAAAAACTACGCAGATACAGCAGGCGGAGGTCAGCGGGTGATGGCCGCTGAAGAAATGGAAAAAGCGCTCCACCCTACGAAAAGACAAAACGCAGAGCAGTAAAATTCTCAAACTCTCAAAACCGCTCATTGGTATCAGCGGTTTTCTTTATGTTAAAATTAAAACTGTTAATTTATGGGCGCTCGGTGCTCAAATAACATATGTTATAAAAAATACTACGGGAGGTGCCATTCGTGAAGAAAGCATTCCGAACCATGTTTGTCTTGTTGTTTTTCTGGTTATCTCTTGGTTTCTATTTTACAAACCGTCTGATGTATATGAAAAAGAAGGATGAGGAATTAATTTTAAGGCGTGAAAAAGAGGCAGGCAGGTATAATCCTGATGAATTTGATTCCCTTCCAAAACGGGCAGTTGATATTCCATCCCCTTTTGGTTATATGATTAAAGCGGAGCTTGTTGAACCACATCAAACCGACCGCTATATCATTATTTCTCATGGTGTCACCGAAACGAAAATTAATTCAATTAAATATGCCAATCTGTTTTTAGCGCGGGGTTTTAATACGTTAATTTATGACCATCGCCGCCACGGCGAATCCGGCGGGAAAACGACAAGCTTTGGTCATTATGAAAAATTTGATTTAAAAACAGTCGTTGATTGGCTCAAAAAAGAAAAAGGTCCTCAGCTTGAACTCGGGATTCATGGTGAATCGATGGGGGCTGCAACCATGCTTCTCTATGCTGGTCTTCTTGAGGACGGTGCTGATTTTTATATTGCTGATTGTCCATTTTCAGATTTTAGGGAGCAGCTTGCCTATCTTATTAAAAAGGATTTCAAGCTCGTCCCTAATCTTTTACTGCCGCTTGGGGATGCTCTTTTACGATTGCGCGACAAATATTCGATTCGAAATGTTTCGCCAATTTCAGTCATAGAAAATATTAAACATCCGATTTTGTTTATACACAGCCAAAAGGATGATTTTATCCTTCCAACTATGACAAAGGATTTATTTGAGCAAAAAAAGGGACCTAAAATGCTATTTCTTGCCGCTAACGGACGCCATGCCCAATCCTTTAATGAAAACCGGGCCGATTACGAACGGGTGATTGATGAATTCTTACAAAAATATGTTAATCAGCCCTTGCCAAGCTAGAACAGACTGTCCTAAATGGATCAGTCTGTTTTAGCTTTGATGAGTAAGCTCATATGGCCATTTAAGATTTGCTGTGGACTCTTTAATTGAAAGCAATTGGCCGTATTAGAAAAATCAATTTTCATTTGCTCATCGAAAAAAACTGTTTTTGATTTTTCTGCATAAATCGTTCGATCATTTGTCTCAATCGCAATATCATCTGAATCTAGATTGGGGACAAACCATAATGCCACTACTCCATTAACCGCACAACCACAGCCGTCGGTATCGTATTTTAGCTTTAAGTAGCCGTCTCGGCCATCAATTCTTTGATTTATTTTTTCAGCTGCCGCTGCCGTTATATTAATCTCCACGTTTATTACTCCCCCTCTTTCAACATATGGTGATTGTACCATATGTTACGTGAGGTTGATTCTTCTTTGCTCATAGATTTAGGTCTCTGTTATCCGGATGTCAGCAATGGCATCCATTGGAATCCGGTGCACTTCTTCAAAGCGATCGATCACATGGAGCCTTTGTGTCAGTTCGTCCCAGTAATGGATTTTGCCTATCACGATTTCATAGTTCCGCATCCGGTAATGGGTGATCGTCACGTACTGATCATATTCAATCGCTTCGGACAAGACCTCGTTCATCATTTGCAGCTGCTGTTCATCCATTTCTCGTTTCTGTTCATACCGATCTTCCTTTACCCAATCTCTAAGCAGTTTTACGTGCTCAGGAAGCATCATCGACGTCCATTTGATCCTCCCACGATCGCGAATCATACGCTTCTCCTTCTTTCCATCTTTATCTCAGTCAAAGCGCTCCAGTCCTGTCGTGCACTAAACGAGCACCTCCGCTTTTATCTTTTGTGTCCTCCAACTAATGTGGCCCGATGCTTTGCCGTTCCGGCAGCCGTATAAGAAACCGCACGTAGCAAGGAACCAGAGCCAAAGCGTCTGCGCAGAGTATCTACCACATAGCCAAGCTCGCGCCTTTTATAGGCCCCTATATCGAAAAGATCGAGTTGAAGCTCACGGTCATCAACAATATTGCTGATGGCAATCGAAATTTGCCGCACCGTCTTTCCGGAGTAATGCTCTTGAAATAATTCAAGACAGATATGATAAAGTTCCATCGTCACATTGGTTGGCTGTCCGACCGTTCTCGAGCGATGAAAACCGCCGCCAAATTCATCCTGACTGTAGCCGACTCCGAGACTGATCGTTCTCCCTGCCTTTCGATGTGTTCGTGCCCGCCTTGCTACCTCCTCACACATTTCTAAAATGACCGTCTTAATTTCCGCTTCCTCTTTATAGTCCCTTAACAGAATTTGACTTTTGCCAAAGCTAATCTGCCCTTGGATAAGCGGTGCGCCCAATTCTGAAAGATCGACACCCCAGGCATGATAATAAAGCTGATTCCCCATGATGCCGAATTTCTTTTCCAACGTTTCTAAATCATAGCGGGCGAGCTGACCGACTGTAAAAATACCCATTCCATTTAATGTTTTTTCAACGCGTCTGCCAATTCCCCACATTTCCCTTAGTGGCGACACATTCCAAAGCTTGGTTTGAACATCTTCATACGTCCACTCAGCCACTCCTGCTTTCTTGGCATCAAGGTCTAGACACAGCTTTGACAGTAACATGTTAGGACCAATTCCAACCGCACACGGCAATTGAAACTCCCGCTCAATATCATTCTTTATTTTTCGGGCGATTGTGTGGGCATCCCCCCATAGACCAATCGCGCCATCCACTTTAATAAAACTTTCATCGACGCTATAGACATGAATCGCTTCTTTTGGAACATAGCGATTAAATACACGCGAAATTTCTGTCGCAATTCGCAAATACGTGGCCATTTTCGGTTCGACAATTTGAATCTTCGGGTCATTGGGAATCTCAAACATCCGTGAACCCGTTTTGATGCCAAATTCTTTTTTCATCCGCGGTGAAGCTGCAAGAACGATACTTCCCTGCCGCTCTTTTTGACCAACCACCACTAAATAACACTCCATCGGGTCAAGGCCATGCATGACAGCCGAACAGCTGGCATAGAAGCTCTTCATGTCGACACATAAAATTTTATTTTGCGGCAGTGCGCTGTAATCCACCATGACTATCCCCCACAACTTAAATATCGAACATTCGTTCCTTTTTAATATATTCATTATCATAAGCGAATATGCGTTCGTATTCAATGGAAATTTTTTGGCATTTTTTCGTTTATAAAAACTTAATAAAAAAGAGTATAATGTGTGTGAGGTGCATGTTTATGGATAAAAAACTAGTGGTGAAAATGATAAAAAATTGTTTTAAACAGTATTATAAAGAGGATGCCAATCCGATTGGCGACAAAGAACTAGAGGAACTTACGAATCGAATTCTCCAATTGAAAGAGGATGAACCTACTGCAGATTTATATGAGGTGGTTAATGATACAGTCTATGAATTTTTAACAGGCTAATGAAAATTCCAAAACAAAAGCCCCTGAAACAGAGGCTTAACAATTGGCTTATTTTTGATTAAATGCCCGCCTGCCAATCCGCTCAAACAGCCGAGGAAAAAGAACATATACAACGCTCCCCATGTTCATCCAGCGCGGCAAATTAATCTCCCTTGTTTTCGTCAGCATACTGTCAACGACTTTCCCGGCGACATACTCAGGCTTAAGCATAAATCTCTGTACATTTTTAACATAGGTGCCTTTTTCGTCGGCAATATTAAAAAAGTTGGTAGCGATTGGTCCAGGGTTTACCGAAGTCACCTGGACATTATAATCGGCAAGCTCCATTCGCAAAGAATTTGTGTACCCAAGAACGGCATGCTTCGAAGCAGAATAAACACTCGATTTGGGCGTGGCAATTTTCCCAGCCTGTGAGGCAATATTAATAATATGACCAAACCGCCGTTCGCGCATTTTCGGGAGCACCATACTTGTGCAGGCCATAAGACCAACCACATTCACATCAAACATTCCCTTGATTTCGTCCAATGTCGCCAAGTGGGCTTCACGAAAAATTCCAAAGCCGGCATTATTGACGAGGATATCAATATCCCCGATGGTATCGAAAATCCGTTGAAAAACCTTCTCCACCTGACCTGTATCCGATACATCCAACTGATAAACATCGACTTTAACGGGATGCGTTTGCAGGAGATCCCTTCGCAATTGCTCGAGCTTACCAATACTTCGGGCTAATAAAACAAGATTGGCCCCGCTAGAAGCACAAAGCTTGGCGATTTCCGCTCCAATACCTCCTGATGCACCAGTAATCACGATATTTTTACCTTTTAATTGTTCCCTAACCATTTCTACACCTCATCTGAGTTGATTCCAATGCTAAAGTTTAGCCTGATAAAGAACGGGATTTGTCCCCTTACTAATAATCTCCCCGATAGATGATAAATAGTCAAGCTGAGCGACGGTTTCTGATATAGTCAACATCAATTGGCGTCGATAAACCGAAGGGAACAGGCGTTTACAAATTTCAAAAACAGTCAGCTCTTCTTCTCTTAACCAGCTATGGACTGTCATGGCCCGCTCATGTTGGCGTATCAATCGTTTATCAATCAACTCTGCTAATTTGTAGACTTCTTCACCATGCCCGGTGTAAACACATTGAATCGGATACGATAGCAGCTTCTTCATCGAGTCATTATGCTGAAGCTGAGGCTTTGGTCTTTCCGTTTCACCAGGGGCTGGCGGTTCAAGCAATGGATTGGGTGAAATATGTGCTAAAATCAAATCTCCGCCAATTAAAATTCCATCTTTTTCTCGAAAAAGGGCAATTTGACTTTGGGCATGACCCGGAGTTTCAATAACCTGCCAATCGTTTAGCCCAGGAGGTCTCATTCCTTCAATAAGATGTCCAGACAACGAACGGTTACAAGAATACTTTAAGGTTTTTCTTAGCTCCGATAGCAATGGGATAAATTCCTCAGGCAGACCAAACTCTAGAAAATGCACACGGAAAAATTCTTCTTGTTCTTGAAAAAAAGCTTCTGTTTGATGAATCCAACGTTCATTTAGATAATGACCATATACTTCTAAGGACTCCGAAAAAAAGTCAAGCATCCCAACATGATCAGGATGATGATGTGTTAAAATCACCTGTTCAATATCGGCAGGACTCAAGCCTAACTCCCCAATTTGTTCCTTAAAGGACCCCCAAGACTCCTTTGTTTTCACTCCAGCGTCAACAAGAGTTAAGCGTTCGCCTTTTATTAAATACACATTGACATCCCCGACAGCGAAAGGAGTTGGCACTGTAATTTTTGCTATTCCGTCTTTCCATTTTGTCATTCCTAAATCCCCTTATCATTATTTTCAAATAAAGAATTCATTGATATAGATATGAACATTATGTGACATTCATTATATATACTAAAGTGTAGCGATTTTTTAACCAAATGTCATTATAACCGCATAATTTTTTAGAAAAAATAAAAAATTCAATGAATTTATTTCTTGACAGATAGGTTGGGATCTTGCATAATCTGCAAAATAAGGGAGGAACATTCATGAAAAAAATCGCAATTATTGGTGCAGGATCGATGGCTGAGGCATTCATTTCAGGAATTCTCGAAAATGGGTTTATTGATAAAAAAAATATCTGGATTACAAATAATTCTAATCAAAAAAGATTAGCTAACTTAGAAACTCGTTATGGAATTCGAACGACTTATCATTTGAATGAACTGTTTGATCAAGCAGACATTGTGATGTTAGCCATGAAACCAAAGGACGTCGCGACTGCCATTCAATCGATTCGCGAACATTTAACAGAGCAAATGCTCGTCGTCTCTGTCCTAGCCGGGGTGTCCATGGAAACAATTGAAACATTAGCACGAATACCATTAGCGATTGTGCGATCCATGCCAAATACTTCCGCCGCTGTTGGAAAATCGGCAACCGCTGTTGCCGTCAACCATCGAGTTACTAAGCAGCAGCTAGAAACAACCAAAAATCTTTTTGATACCGTTGGCTTGGCATCATTTGTCGAAGAAGAGCAATTAGATGCTGTTACTGGACTTTCGGGGAGCGGTCCCGCCTATATTTATTATCTAATTGAAGCCATGGAGAAAAGTGCCGTTGAAGTGGGTCTGGAAAAAGAAATGGCCAGTGCACTGATTGTCCAAACACTCCTTGGTGCTGCGGAAATGGTGAAAAACTCAAGTAAGTCCTCTACCCAGCTGCGCAAAGAGGTTACAAGTCCTGGAGGGACAACTGAGGCTGGGATTAAAGTGCTTGAAGAACATAGGGTCCAACAAGCATTCATATCTTGTATCAAAGCAGCCACGGCTCAATCAAAAAAAATGGGGGCCGAATTAAGTTCCAAGCTTCAAATAGCAGATCAGCCTTCTTGAGTTTGATTTTTGCCTTTCTTCCTTTACACTAAGGGAAAAAGGCTAGGGAAGTGTCAGGTATGCTAACGATCTTATTTTCTTTAGGTATTCTAGTATGGAGTATTTTTCTATTAGACGGTCTGATTGGATTGCACAAAATCGACCCGCTGGAAAAAGAAGAAGATTTAGAGAGTGGGTCATTATTATCCGTAGTAGTCGCGGCTCGGAATGAGGAAAAACAAATCAGCACAAGTATCCTCAGTCAATTGGAACAGACCTATAAAAACGTGGAATGGATCCTTGTTAATGATCGTTCCACTGATACTACTGGAACAATCATGGAAGAACTAACAAAAACAGATCCTCGTATTAAAGTAATCCATATCGAAACATTACCAGCCGGATGGCTTGGAAAAAATAACGCCCTATACAAGGGTACGCTCATAGCCTCAGGTAAATGGATATTATTTACTGATGCTGATGTTAAATATGATAAACATGCTTTCGCCAAAGCCCTTCATTATTTTGAAAGACATCAGTTGGACCACCTAACCGCTGCGCCAAACTTAAGTGCGCACCGGTTTTGGCTCAAATCATTTGTTGCCTTTTTCCTATTTGGCTTTTCATATTTCAAACGTCCTTGGCTGGCCAATAACCCCAAATCAAAGATCGGAACAGGCATCGGTGCCTTTAATCTTGTTTTAAAAGAAGCTTATGAATCTTTTGGAACACATGAAAGAATAAAAATGCGCCCAGATGATGACTTGCAGCTAGGGATGAAAATGAAAAAAGCAGGCTACAGACAGAGAATTGTCACCGCCCTACAGCTAATAGAAGTGGAATGGTATGGAAGTCTAAGAGAGGCTTTAGTAGGACTGGAAAAAAATACTTTTGCTGGCTTACACTACCGAATAAGCATGGTGATCTTTTCGGTCTTAGGAGTTTTTATCACAAACGTTCTGCCCTTTATCATGATTTTTTCAGGGAACAAAACGATTGCATTGTTATCCTTCGGAAATATAGTCCTTAGTGGGATTCTTTATGTGATTGTCATAAAAAAATTAACCTTATTTTCCCCGATGATGTTTTTGGTTTTTCCCATCACTGCCTTACTGTTTATTTATTCGATCATTCGGGCAAGTCTGTTAACCTTTAAGCGCGGTGGAATTGTCTGGAGAGGGACTACCTATAAATTAAGTGAACTCAGAGAAAAAGACTAGAAGCTTGTTTTTTCATTAATCGATCCTTTTTGCTATATTAGAAAAGGAGAATATATTGGATTCAGGAGGCTTCTAAAATGGTATCAAAACTATTTTCCCCTTATACAATCAAGGGGGTTACGCTTAAAAATCGGATTGTAATGGCACCCATGTGCATGTATTCCAGTCATAACGAAGATGGCCATGTTCAAAACTGGCATCGTACCCACTACACAAGCAGAGCCGTCGGTCACGTGGGACTGCTCATTGTTGAAGCAACAGCAGTAACATCGCAAGGCAGAATTTCAACACAAGATTTAGGGATTTGGAGTGATGAGCATATTGAAGGCTTTCAAGAGCTTGTGGGCTTAATGAAGGAGCATGGGGCAAAGACAGGGATTCAACTCGCCCATGCTGGTCGAAAAGCCCAATTAGATGGAGAAATTCATGCTCCGTCTGCACTAGCTTTTAATAGAGACATGAAAACACCAAAGGAAATGTCAAAAACAGATATTAAAGATACAGTAGAAGCCTTTAAAGAAGGGGCAGAACGAGCAGCAAAGGCTGGTTTTGACGTAATTGAAGTTCATGGTGCGCATGGGTATCTCATCAATGAATTCCTTTCACCTCTTACCAATAAAAGAACCGATGAATACGGTGGATCACCTGAGAACCGCTACAGAATCCTCCGCGAAGTGATTGATGCAATCAAAACCGTCTGGGAAGGTCCATTATTTGTGAGAGTTTCTGCACATGATTACCACGAAGAAGGGTTAACGCCAAATGATTACATAACATATAGTCAATGGATGAAAGAACAGGGTGTCGATTTAATCGATGTAAGTTCTGGTGGGGTTATCCCTGCCCATATTGACGTATATCCTGGCTACCAAGTAAAATACTCCGAAACCATTAAAAATGGTGCTAACATCCCAACAGGTGCGGTAGGCTTAATTACTTCGCCAATCCATGCGGAAGAAATTTTACAAAATGAAAGAGCGGATTTAATCTTCTTAGCACGTGAACTGCTACGCGATCCCTATTGGCCGCGAACTGCAGCAAAAGAACTAGGTGTGCAAATTGCGGGACCGAAACAATACGAACGCGGCTGGTTATAATATATAGAGAGGATGTCAATTGACATCCTCTCTTCATTTTAAACTGCATTCAAGTTCCCTAGTTAATGCTTAAGCGGGATATTTATTTCTTTAAAATCCTCGGCAATATCTGTATTTGGAAATATCCCCTTCGCCTCATCTACTAATTCTAACCAGTCCTTTCGATCGTAGCGAGAACTAATGTGAGTCAGACACAATTGCTTACAACCAGCTATCTTTGCGACTTGTGCGGCTTGATGTGTGGTCGAATGAAAATAGTCATGGGCTAGTTTTTCTTCATTAGCAGAAAAAGTCGCTTCATGTACCAAAAAATCGGCATTATTAGCCAAAGAAATCGCATTTTCACAGTAACGGGTGTCACCTAATATCGTCACAATTCTCCCCTTCTGTGTGGGTCCAAGAAACTCCGTTGGATTTATTGTCCTGCCGTCTTCAAGTATTACGGCTTCACCATTTTTTATTTTTCTGAAAATCGGCCCTGGCGCAACACCCGCATCCTTCAACTTCTCAGCAAGCAAGGTTCCCGGCCTGTCCTTTTCGATAATACGGTATCCATAGGAAGGAATACCGTGATCCAGTCTGAGCGTTTCTACCTTAAACTGATCATCTTCAAAGATAACCCCTTCGTCAACTTCATTTACAGTCAGAGGGTATTTCAAATAGGTCTGGCTTAATGAGAGGCTGGTGTGTATATACTCTTTTATTCCCTTCGGCCCATAAACCGTCACCTCCGATTCCCCCCCCTGGAAAGAACGGCTTGATAATAATCCTGGCAGACCGTAAATGTGATCACCATGTAGGTGGGTAATAAAAATTTTTTCAATTCGCCGTGGTTTTAGCGAAGTATGTAAGATTTGATGCTGCGTAGCCTCTCCAGCATCAAATAACCAAACTCCCCCCCGCTCCTCAAGCAATTTCAATGCGATTGACGTCACATTGCGGAGTTTTGCCGGCATTCCGGCCCCAGTTCCTAGGAAAAATATATCCACAAATAAATGCTCCTCTCAATTCCATTCCTTATATCTAATATTGTCAATATAGCACAAAAAGAAATCAATTTCTCGTAAAGGTGGGCTAATTTATGTAGTGAATATCAGGGATTATTATGTGAAAAATAAAAGAAATTAAATACTGCATTGTATTATTTTTGCGAAGTCTAACAGAATGAGATAAAATCAAACAATGTGAACTTAAAGTTTCAGGCATTTTTACATAAACAGAAAAGAGGTCTTTAATTTGACGCAAACTGGAAACGTAACTTCATTAATTATGATTTTTGGTGCGACTGGTGATTTAGCTAAACGGAAGTTGTTTCCTTCCCTCTACCGGTTATTTGAGAAAGGTAAATTAAATAAATTTGCGGTTATTGGGGTGGCAAGAAGATCCCTTACTAAGGATGAGTTTCAACATTCAGTAAAAGACTCAGTCTTATCTGCCTTAGGTAAAAAAGACAAGATTGATGAATTTGTCTCCCATTTTTACTATCAATCCCATGATGTTTCAGATTCCCATTCTTATGCCTTGTTAAAAACTTTAGCAGATGAAATTGATGGAAATTATCAATTGGAAGGCAACCGTATTTTTTATCTCGCCATGGCCCCTGAGTTTTTTGGAACGATTGCCTTACACTTAAAATCAGATAAACTGACGGAAGTAAAAGGCTATAAACGACTTGTAATTGAGAAGCCCTTCGGACATGACTTACCATCCGCAATCGAGCTAAATAAGCAAATTAGAAGTGCGTTTAAAGAAAAAGAAGTTTACCGTATCGATCATTATTTAGGAAAAGAAATGGTGAGAAACATCGAGGTAATCCGTTTCGCCAATGCTATTTTTGAGCCGCTTTGGAATAACCGCTATATCTCGAATATTCAAATCACCTCAAGTGAAATACTCGGTGTTGAAGAACGCGGACGTTATTATGAAACAAGCGGCGCCCTAAGAGATATGCTGCAAAACCATATGCTGCAAATGGTAGCATTGCTTGCAATGGAACCACCTATTAACCTTTCCACCGATGAAATTCGTTCTGAAAAGGTTCGTGTATTCCGTGCGCTTCGATCGATTGAAGGAGATAAAGTAAATAATTATTTTGTCCGCGGTCAGTACGGTGAAGGAACGGTTCAGGATGTCCAGGTTCCTGCCTATCGCGATGAACAAATGGTGGACAAAGAATCAAATACTGAAACCTTTGTTGCCGGAAAGATCATGATTGATAATTTCCGTTGGGCGGGTGTTCCTTTTTATATTCGGACAGGGAAAAGAATGTCAACAAAATCAACAAAAATTGTGGTTCAATTTAAAGATATTCCAATGAATTTATATTACCAGACTGACAAGATGTTAAATCCGAACCTCCTTGTGATTCATATTCAACCAGAGGAGGGAATTACCCTTCACCTAAACGCCAAGAAAGCGGGCGGGCATTTGGATGCGCAAGAAGTAAAACTTAGCTTCGCCAATACTGGCATCCATGCGATGAACACTCCAGAAGGCTACGAAAAACTTCTTTTGGATTGTATGCGAGGGGATGCTACTAATTTCACGCATTGGGATGAGGTCGCCTATTCCTGGAGCTTTGTTGATAAAATTTCCGCGGTATGGGAAAACACGAAGGCTGATAACTTCCCCAATTATCAGTCAGGGACAATGGGTCCCAAAGAAGCGGAAGAACTATTGGAAAAGGATGGCTCCTTCTGGTGGCCGGTTTCTGATTTAGAAGTAGATATTTGCAAGTAAAATCAAAAAGCACCACTTTGTTAATCAATACAAAGTGGTGCTTTTAGTCTGTTTGATTATTTTTATGGGGAAAGTCCCGTAGAAAATCTTTATTAAAGCTCGTCCCTGTACCGATATTATTGTCGGAAGGAGCTTGATGTCCGGCTGCATTTTCAATAATTTTTTTACCATATTTTGCACGAAGAATGGAGAGTGTATTAAGTAACGGTTCCTTTTTCGCGTCTTTTTCAAAGGAAAACAAATCTAATTGCTTATAGGCATGGTCAAAATCCATTAAATCTGTACCTGTAATCCCTAACAAGCGGACAGCGTCACCAGTCCAAGCCTTTAGAAAGATTTGCTCCGCAAAAGAAGAAATGTCATCCTTATGATTGATTGGGTTAGGAAGTTTTTTACTCCTGGTAATGGTTTTTCGGTCCTTATAGCGGATAGTTACTCCAAGAGTTCCAGCAAGGACATTCTTACGTTTCAGCCTAACTGAAACAGTTTCCGCTAATGACGTTAACACACGAAAGAGCTCTTGTTGATTACTAACATCCCTAGGAAGAGTTGTTGAATTGCCGATGCTCTTAAAATCCTCAATTGATTCTGGGTCAACTGGGCGATGGTCTATCCCATTGGCTCGTTCTTTTAATCGAATTCCATTAATGCCTAGCAGGGTTTTTAGTTGAATCTCATTGCCTTTTGCTAATTCACCAATTGTATAAATTTCAATCGTTTGTAATTTTTCGGCTGTCTTTTTACCAACACCATGCATTTCGCCTGTATTTAAAGGCCAAAGAATTTTGGGTATATCACGCTTCCGAAGAATGGTAATCCCCATCGGCTTTTTCATGTCTGAAGCTGTTTTTGCCAAAAATTTATTCGGAGCAATCCCTATGCTGCATGGTATATCAAGTTGTTCTAAAATCCTTTTTTGAATACTTTCAGCAATTTCAATCGGGCTTCCGTACTCAAAACTTTGGGTTATATCTAAGTATCCCTCATCAATCGATACAGGTTCTACAAGCTCTGTGTAGTGCCTAAGAATTTCAAACATAGCTATGGAAACAGAACGATACCGCTCAAAATTTGGTTTCATGACGATTAACTGCGGACAAAGCTTCCGCGCCTCCCAAAGTGCCATCGTTGTTTTGACACCAAATTTTCTTGCTTCGTAATTGCAGGTAACTATAATCCCTCTGCGCTCCTCTACATTTCCAGCAATCGCGAGCGGTTTCCCCTTAAGGTTAGGATCATATGCCATTTCGACAGACGCGTAAAAGCTATTCATATCCACATGTAAAATGACTCTTCCGTTTTTGGGGTACATTTCCTTCATGCTGCGGCACTTCCTTAATACATTTTTTCTTTAGTATAACAAAAAGGAGAACCGACAGTTAGGTTCTCCTTCCATTAGATTATTGATTTGCCACTTCAGCGATAATCGCAAGTGTCATTTCGGCTAATTTATACAATTCTTCCACAGGCATGCGTTCATTTGTAGTATGAATTTCTTCATAGCCAACAGCAAGGTTAACTGTTGGAATATTAAACCCTGCAAATACGTTAGCATCGCTTCCGCCACCGCTATGCTGAAGTTCACAGCTGCGCCCAATTTTTGCAGCAGCCTTACGAGCCACCTCAACGACATGGTCGCCTTCCCCAAACTTAAAGCCTGGATACATGACTTGCACATCTACTTCGGCTCTGCCGCCCATAGCTGCTGCAACAGTTTCAAAGGCTTCCTTCATTTTGTTCACCTGAGCTTGCATCTTTTCAGGGATCAATGAACGGGCTTCAGCTAAAATATCGACACGGTCACACACGATATTTGTTGCCTGACCACCTTCAAAGCGGCCAATGTTGGCAGTCGTTTCGTGGTCAATTCGTCCCAACGGCATTTTTGCAATTGATTTGGCTGCAATGGTAATTGCGGAAACCCCTTTTTCCGGAGCTACACCAGCATGAGCTGTTTTGCCGTAAATAATAGCTTTCACCTTCGCTTGGGTTGGGGCTGCAACGACAATATTCCCCACTAAGCCATCACTATCAAGAGCATAACCATATTTTGCTTTCATCAATGAAGAATCAAGTGCTTTTGCACCGACAAGTCCGGACTCTTCCCCAACCGTAATGACGAATTGAATCAAACCATGTGGGAGATTTTGTTCTTTTAATTGACGGATGGTTTCAAGCATGACAGATATACCGGTTTTATCATCCGCACCTAAGATTGTTGTACCATCAGTCACAACATATCCATCCTTAATGGACGGTTTTACCCCTTTTGCCGGTGTAACAGTATCCATATGACAGGTAAAATAAATCGGGTCAATCCCCTCTTTAGTTGCCGCAAGTGTACAGACTAAATTACCCGCACCATGACCAGTAATAGCAGTTGTATCATCTTCAAAAACTTCAAGACCAAGCTCAGTAAATTTTTGTTTTAATACCTTCGCAATTTCAGTCTCGAATTTTGTTTCTGAGTCAATTTGCACTAGTTCTAAAAATTCGTTCAAAAGACGTTCTTGATTAACCATTATATTGAACCCTCCAATTATGTACTCACTATACTAGTATACCTCTTTCTAAAGAACATCATCAAATTGAAAGAGTCGGAAGGCAATTTGAAATTATTATAGTGGTATATTTCCATGCTTTTTATATGGTCGGGACTCTTTTTTGTTTCTAAGCATTTCTAAGCCTTGGACAATCTTCATTCTAGTTTCGCGGGGGTCGATGACATCATCAACCATCCCCCTGCTTGCAGCAACATATGGATTGGCAAACTTCTCACGATACTCATCGATTTTTTGCTGTCTTGTCAGTTCCGGATTGTCACTATTGTTAATTTCCCTAGCAAAAATGATATTAGCGGCACCTTGTGGACCCATAACAGCAATTTCTGCATTCGGCCATGCGAATACCAAATCGGCACCAATTGACTTACTATTTAACGCAACATAGGCACCGCCGTAGGCTTTTCTTAAAATAACCGTTAATTTTGGGACGGTTGCCTCGGAATAGGCGAATAATATTTTTGCCCCGTGGCGAATGATACCGCCGTGTTCCTGCTTGACCCCAGGGAAGAACCCTGTCACATCCTCAAAGGTGATAATTGGGATATTAAAAGAATCACAGGTTCGGATAAATCGGGCAGCTTTGTCAGAGGAGTCGATGTCTAAGCCGCCAGCCATTACTTTGGGCTGATTACAGACAAGACCTACTGATTCACCCTTGATTCGAGCAAATCCAACAACAATATTTCTAGCAAAATCTCTTTGGATTTCCATGAAAGACTTCTCGTCTACTACTTGCTCGATGACTTTGCGGACATCATAGGGCCGAACCGTATCAAATGGAATAACATCCATTAAATCAGGGCGATAATCTTCGTCTTCCTCGTCTACTTCTACCATTGGCGCCCTTTCTTCATTATTCTGCGGCAGATAACTTAACAATCTGCGGACGTTTTCTAACACCTCTTCTTCGGAATCAGCGTGAAAATGGGCATTTCCACTAATAGAGCTATGTACATTCGCACCGCCCAATTCCTCTGCGGAAATCTTCTCACCAGTCACCGTTTCAATTACTTTTGGACCAGTAATAAACATTTGACTCGTCTTTTCCACCATAAACACAAAATCAGTAATCGCCGGTGAATAGACAGCTCCCCCCGCACATGGACCTAAAATGACTGAGATTTGCGGAATAACACCCGAATAAATCGCATTTCGATAAAATATATGACCATATCCATCCAAGGATACAACACCTTCTTGAATCCGTGCCCCACCCGAATCATTTAGACCGACAAATGGCGCTCCATTTTTCGCTGCTAAATCCATCACATTTGCAATTTTTTTAGCATGCATTTCCCCTAGTGCACCACCAAAAACCGTAAAATCCTGCGAAAAAAGATAAATTGGACGGCCATTTACTTTTCCATAACCTGTGACCACTCCGTCACCAGGACCCTTTTGCTCATCGAGACCAAAATCATTGGTACGATGCTCTATAAAAGGGTTGAGTTCAAAGAAAGTACCTTTGTCGACCAAAAGATCAATTCTTTCTCGGGCAGTCAACTTTCCTTTAGCATGTTGCTTCTCAATTCGCTCATCACCGCCACCCATCTCAACCTCACGGCGTTTATCATACAACTCATTTATTTTTTCAAATATATCTATCATTCTACCCCTTCAACCCCTTCTTCTCGCATAACTCAAATAACACTCCAGAGGATGACTTTGGATGCATGAAGGCAATGTTTGCTCCACCTGCACCAGTTCTTGGCTCCTCGTCAATCATGCGTATCCCTTTTTCTCTCATCTCGCTAATTCTCTCTTTAATCGATTCGACCCCTAATGCAACATGGTGGATGCCTTCACCACGTTTTTCAATAAACTTGGCAATGGCACTTTCGTTCGAAGTTGGCTCAAGCAGTTCAAGTTTGGTGCCTCCAGCCTGTAAAAAAGCAACTCTAACCAATTGAGTCTCAACCTCTTCAATTCCTAGTAATGGCAGCATCAGCACATCGGTATAAAAAGGAAGCGTACATTCAAGAGACTTCACAGCAATTCCAATATGATCAACTTTTTTAATCATTATTACCCCTCTGTTCTAAATATTAAAATTAATTAGACAATTATCTTATTCGTTAAAAAGTTCATAAATCCTTCCTAAATTACTTAGTTGTTCCGTTGTTCATTCTGGTTTTTCCTTGTACAATATAAATAAAGCTCCAAAATGTTTAAGGGAGGTACCCACTTTGAAAAAAAAGAAAACGAGAAAAATTATTGTTTATTTAATGTTGTTCGCCATGTTGGCCTCAACTCTCCTCATTGGAATCGGTAAATTTTTGTCTTAAAAATATAAAAAGGGACTGTTCCATTTGAACAGTCCCTTTGCTATTGTATTGCTCCATAATCTTGGGCAAGGATCTCATATGATTTTTTTGTGGAAATAACTAATATTTTTGTTCCTATAGGTATTAGTGGAAATAATGAGCTAACCACCTCGTTTTGAGTGCGGATACAGCCTTGCGAGACATATTTCCCAATTGATGAAGGCTGATTCGTTCCATGAATGCCAAAGGTTCTGCCATCCGTTCCCTTTGCATCAAAGCCAATCCATCTCGCCCCGAGTGGATTCTTTGGATCTCCTCCTGGAATATTCCCTTTCCGAAAATAAGGATCTTTAGCTTTTACCGTAATAGTGAAAAGACCTTCTGGCGTTAAGTCTTGGGTTTTCCCTGTACCCACGCTAACGACCGTTTGAACTTTATTTTCATTAATAAAAGCTAGTTCATTTTTACTTTTATTAACTATAACAAATGGGTCACCCGGCAAAGGATTTGGTCCCAATGGCCAAAATGGTGAAATGAAAAAAGCAATCAGGATATGCGATAAAATTTTTATCAAAGCAGCCACCTGCCTTTTTTTCCTAGTTTGCTTCAAGCCTACCAGTTTCATTCACATCTGAGGAAGATTTTAATCCTTTAAATGTACTTTTAATAATTAGATAATCTTTCATTTCATTAACTAATTGTAGTAAAGCAGCCCGCACTTCAAATTCTTCTCTTGTCTTCGGCAACTCCATCTCTTCAAATGTAACTTTCATTTCTCTTAATTTTTGAATATAAATATGAGCCGTATTTCTTGAATGAATGTTCTCCGAAAGTTCTTCAAGAAAATCGGCAATCATATGTCCTTGCGTTACGGTATGAGTAATGGAGGTGACAATAGGTAAAATACGTTCAATAATATCAAATTGTTTTTCCCTCATTGTAAAATAATGAAAATATGTATCCTCATCTCGTAAAAAGTGGTTTTCTACATCCTGTAGGGCTAGTGTGATTGCCTCATCTAGTAAACGAGCACCAACAGTAATTTCTTTTCCGTCCCAATTGCTATCCCCAATTCTTAAATATCGTACCATTTCAGAGAAAATGATCTTAAAATTCTCCTCAATTTTGCTTACATAGTTCTGTAGCTTTTTATCCACGCTTGGCATATACAGATTAATGAGTAATGCCACCCCAATCCCGATCGCGATAACCCCTAGTTCATTTAAAAATATCGCCATGGTTACTTTCCCTGCCATATAAATATGTAAAATAATAACACTGCTGGTCACAATACCATCAGGCGCTTTCAGCATTACAATCGTTGGTATAAAGAAAAATAACATTATCCCAATGACAATCGGGTGATATGAGATTCCTTCAAAGAATAAAGCTGAAAAAGGCATGGCTAATACGCAGGCAAGAAAACGATCCAGAGCCGTTCGGAGTGATCTCCGTTTTGTTACTTGAATACATAAGATTGTTAAGATACCTGCGGAGGCAAAGTTATCTAGTCCAAGCTGCTGTGCAAGTAAAATCGAAATGGCAGTCCCTACAGCTGTTTTCATTGTCCGATACCCGATCCGAAATTTCATAGTAATCTCTCCAAAAAAAGACGAAATAAAAAGATGGTCGATTCGACCATCTTAAGCATATCCTTATTAAATCATGCATTGCAAGGATATGCCATTTCAATATTGAGATTACTACAATACTTTTTCCAAAAAGTCCTTTGCTCTGCTTGTCTTAGGGTTATTAAAAAAGTTCTCAGGAGAGCCTTCTTCTAGTAATACCCCTTCATCAAGAAAGATAATGCGGTCAGAAACTTCACGTGCAAATCCCATTTCATGTGTTACGATCGCCATTGTCATTCCCGACTGAGCTAAATCCTTCATAACCGTAAGTACTTCTTTTACCATTTCAGGGTCTAGCGCAGAGGTTGGCTCATCAAATAACATTAGCTGTGGTTCCATCGCAAGTGCACGCGCAATCGCCACACGCTGCTTCTGGCCACCTGATAAATTATTCGGAAAAGCTTTCTCTTTCTCGGAAAGACCGACACGGGCAAGTAAGTCCCTTGCTTTTTTTTCAGCAAGATCTCGGGACTCCCCTTTAACTTTGATTGGTGCATATGTTAAGTTATCCAAAACCGAAAGATGTGGAAATAAATAAAAGTGTTGAAAAACCATCCCGATTTGCTCACGTACTTTCATGATATTCGTTTTGCTATCGGTAATCTCTTGATTATTAATCCAAACCTTCCCTTTTGTAGGGGTCTCTAACAAGTTTAAACAGCGAAGAAAAGTCGATTTACCAGATCCAGACGGTCCAATAATCGAAACTACCTCCCCACTATCAATGCTAGTAGAAATATTCTTTAATACTTCATTATGACCAAATTGTTTATAGAGGTTTTCAACTTTAATCACTGTACTTCAGCCTCCGTTCAAACCGTTTACCTGCCAAAGTAAGCACCATGACTAATACCCAATAGATTAAACCAACAAAAATTAATGGTTCAAAATTTCGATACGTATCCGCCCCAACCACCTGTGCACGGCGCATCAAATCTAAGTATCCAATTGTTGAGACAATCGCTGATTCTTTTGTTAAGGTAATAAATTCATTCATTAATGCAGGTAAGATATTTTTAAGTGCTTGAGGTAAAATAAGATCCTTCATCATCAAACGATAAGGAACTCCTAATGCTTGAGCTGCTTCGGTTTGACCTTTATCCACCGCCTGAATTCCCGCTCTGATAATCTCCGAAACATACGCTGATGAATTTAAGCCAAAAGCTAGGATTGATGATAAGAATGGTGAAATATCATAACCCGTTAATTGCGGTATCGCAAAATAAATGAGCATTAATTGTAAAATTAGTGGTGTTCCACGAAAAATAGATGTGTATAGATCTCCAAACCAATTTAATGCTTTGATACGTGAAATTTTACATAAAGCTAAAATTGTTCCAAGAATAAAACCTACAATAATCGAAATAATAACAAATTTTAATGTAACCCATATTCCCTCTAGTATAAAAGGAATATAAGGCACAATTTGGCTAAAATCCAAATTCATGCCTTACACCTCACTTCATCATTTTCTTTGTGTCACTAGCCCTGTTGCATTTCATTTTATGCTTATTGCTGGTCTTTTAACCACTTGTCCTTTAATTCTTGGAGTTTTCCATTATCCTCCATGTCTTTAAGAACCTTATTTACTTTTTCAGTTAAGTCACTGCCTTTTGGAAAAGCAACAGCCATTCCAGGAGAACTTGTTGTCGGATCGTCAAATCCACCTAAACCTTGTTCCTTTATATACCCGGTTGCAACTGATTTGTCCATATAGGCAACCTGGATTCGATTCGATAATAGTTCTTGAATTAACGTTGTGGCATTGTCTAAAGGCTTTAACGTAAAGTCTACCTTTTTTTGAAGAGTTTTGGCACCTTCTTCTTGAATGGTTCCCAATTGTACTCCAACTGTTTTTCCTTTAAGATCATCAATTGTTTTAATCTTAGAATCTTTAAGGGTGATAAACATTTCACCTGAATGGTTATATGCTGTTGAGAAATCAACATTTTGCTTGCGCTTTTCAGTTGCAGACATACCAGCAAGTACCATATCCACACGTTTAGCCTGAATTGCCCCAATTAAACCATCAAACTTCATGTCTTTAATATCCAATTTATATCCTAATTCCTTAGCAATCGCATTCGCTAAATCAATATCAAAGCCCTCAACCTTACCTGATGGGTCTCTTGATTCAAATGGAGCAAAATCAGCCGAAGTGGCCATTGTTAATACTTTCTTATCACTAGCTTTATCGCCAGTTGCACCGTCCTTATTACTCTGGCCGCATGCAGCCAAAACCACTAATGTTACTATCATCGTAAAA
Source organism: Neobacillus drentensis (assembly GCF_036962125.1). GTDB lineage: Bacteria > Bacillota > Bacilli > Bacillales > Cytobacillaceae > Neobacillus > Neobacillus drentensis_B. The sequence continues at coordinate 266,023 of NZ_JBALOA010000014.1, read as the reverse complement.
AATAAAACTGTTTTTTTCATGATGTTTCCCCCTGTATTAAATAAGATCTGTTAATGTCGATTTGGATTTTTATTCAACAAAATGAATATTAACACATAGATTTTATTTTGAAAAGATATTTTTCCAATATAAAAATATTCTAATAATTCTGTAATCTATTATCTTAATATAATATTAATAAAAATAAGAAGCATCTCTTTTAGAAGGGATGCCTCTGTTAAAACTTAGCTTAATACAGTTTGACGAAATTCACCTTTCATTTTTTCCAATGTTTCTTTATTGGTTATTAATTCATAACCAGTCAAGGCAAGGGCCAAGGCACCTTTTGAAAGAATCTGATGGGTGTTGTCCGTGATCGTTATGTTGGCAAATTCCCTTGTATGGGCAATTAATCCAGGCGAATCAAGACCAATATAGGGATGAATGGCTGGGACAACATGGCTCACATTCCCCATATCAATCGAACCATATGAATCCTTCGCTTTCTTTACTTGCTTAACACCTGTTGATAAAAGATTGGCAGTAAATAACTGGGACAAGGTATGGTTGGTAACCATATTATCATAGCTCAATTCATAGTTTTCAATATGAACCTCTGCACCAGTCATTGAAGATGCCCCTTTCGCAATATTTATTACCTTATGAACTACTTCATTTAAATAGGTGCGATCCTTGGCTCGAACATAAAATTGGGCGACTGCTTTATCTGGGATAATATTGGCTGCTACTCCGCCATCTTTAATAATCCCATGAATTCTTACATCAGATGTAACATGTTGACGAAGCGCATTGATTCCATTAAATAATTGGATGACAGCATCCAATGCATTAATGCCCATCTCTGGGGAAGCAGCCGCATGACTAGTTCTGCCACGGAAGTCAAATTGAATGGCATCCATGGCAAGAGAATCACCACTTTCATAAGATTCATCTGCAGGATGTAAGATCATTGCCGCATCAATATCATCAAAAATACCTTGTTCTGCCATCGGCACTTTCGCCCCGTTTGTTTCTTCAGCAGGTGTGCCTAGTACAACCACACGGCCGCCAATTTCATTGACGACTTTACTTAACGTCACTCCGGCCCCAACACTCATCGTCCCAATTAAATTATGGCCGCACCCATGACCAACTTCGGGTAACGCATCGTATTCAGATAAATAGGCTATTGTTGGACCATCCTTTTTGCTGTCATACACAGCTTTAAAGGCTGTTGGCCGGCCAACAATTCCTTTTTCAACCACAAAGTTATGTTCCTCTAGGAACTCTATTAATCGTTTACTAGATTCATATTCTTGATCACCTAATTCGGGATGATGGTATAAGGAATCACTAATCTCCCATAATTGATTTTGAACCGTTACTAAATGACTTTTTAATAAATCCCTCATGCTGAAAACTCCCTTATGTTATGATTAAAATTGCGAAATAATTAATAAATATACATTAAAAGTATCATTTCGACAAGAAAAAAAGGCCAAATCTATTTACGATTTGACCTTTTTTCATTCATTTTTTATACTTCTTCGCAGTTTTCATCAAATTCTTTTTGAAGTTTTGATACAACTGTTGCCGGATCATACCCCTCAATTTGATGTCTTTCCACCATTGATATAATCTTACCGTCTTTTAGTAAGGCAAATGACGGAGAGGATGGCGGATAGCCAGTGAAATAGCTTCTTGCCTTCTCCGTTGCTTCCTTATCTTGTCCTGCAAAAACAGTGACAAGATGATCTGGGCGCTTATCGTAATGCAAGGCATGTGCAGCGGCCGGACGTGCGACGCCACCAGCACAACCACAAACAGAATTTATCATTACTAAAGTGGTTCCTTTTTGTTCAAGTGCTGCTTCCACTTCCTCAGGTGTTTTCAGCTCTTTATATCCAGCAGACACGATTTCTTGACGTGCCTGATTTACCACATCATTCATAAAGAAATTAAAATCCATGCTCATTAAATTCACTCCTTAGATTTATACCTATATCTACATATTAACAGTAAAAATATGTTTTTTTCAAATATAGAATCTTATTTCTTTCAAAGAATTCAATGGCGGTTTCAGTCTGTTATCTTAAATAAATAGTAAATAATGCCTCAACCGCGCTAGCAATGGTTTTTTCTCCTGCAATGACTTCGTTTTCTAACTTTGGAAGCAAATTTTTCACACCTTGGTGATGAAAAAATTGAAACTGAAGTTGGTCAGTAATCATAGAATAGAGCCATTCCTTCGCTTGGGTTCTCCTTCTTTCAAATAGCACACCGGATGTTTTACCTTTTTCCTCAAAGGACTGAATGACATTCCAAACTTCGCTTATCCCCTCTTGAGTCAAAGAAGAACATGTAAAGGCTTTAGTAGCCCAGCCCTTTGTAGCGGGATGAAGAAAATGGAGGATACGATTATACTCTTTTCTCGTCTGCTCAGCGGTTTGTTTGTTCTCCCCATCAGCTTTATGAACAAGGACAGCATCAGCCAACTCCATAATCCCTTTTTTCATCCCTTGCAATTCGTCGCCAGCACCTGTAAGAACTAATAGCATAAAAAAGTCTACCATATCTCTAATAATGACTTCACTTTGCCCAACTCCGACTGTTTCGATTAAGACGACATCAAAACCGGCTGCCTCACAAATTAACATCGCCTCTCTCGTCTTTCGATGAACCCCACCTAGTTTTCCAGCAGTAGGAGAAGGACGGATATAGGCGCGAGGGTTCCTCGATAACTGCTCCATCCTTGTTTTGTCACCAAGGATACTGCCGCCGCTTATGCTCGAGCTTGGGTCAATCGCTAATACCGCTACACGGTGTCCTAAGTTGCAAAGGTACGTACCAAAGGTCTCAATAAAAGTACTTTTCCCTGCACCAGGAACACCTGTAATTCCAATGCGGATCGCTTGACCACTTTTAGGCAGGAGTTTCTGCAGGAGCTGCTGTGCTTTTTGAAAATGCTGTTCCGCATTACTTTCAACAAGCGTAATAGCCCGTGCTAATAGACTCCTATCCCCGTTTATGACCCCTTCATATAGCTCATCGACTGTCGGTTCAGAAATTCTGCGTTTTTGAAAGCGGATATTACGTTGAACGGATAACATTTGTCCTTCAAGTTCTTCACCCTTTTTAATCACGCTTAAACAATGATCTGGCTGGTTTGGATCGCTCCATTCGGGCTTTTGATCTGGAGCCATTATTGGTCCACTTCCTCATAACCGAGTTTGTGATAAATCTCCTTGACGACCTTTTGTGCAGCGACTGGAATTATCGTCCCCGGTCCAAAGATGGCTGAAGCACCATGGTCATATAAAAATTGATAATCCTGAGCCGGGATCACACCGCCAATAACAACTAATATATCCTCTCTGCCAAGCTTTTTTAATTCAGCTGCCAATTGCGGGAGAAGCGTTTTATGCCCTGCAGCGAGCGAACTCATTCCAATTACATGAACATCGTTTTCTACTGCTTGCATTGCTGTTTCTTCCGGAGTTTGAAATAACGGTCCAATATCAACATCAAAACCAAGGTCAGCGAAGGCTGTAGCAATCACTTTTGCACCGCGGTCATGACCATCCTGTCCCATTTTTGCTATCAATATTCTTGGCCTTCTGCCTTCAATTTCTAGGAATTCATCCGTCATTTTCTTTACTTCGTCGATTTCTTTTTCATTGCTAAAAGCTGTACTATACACACCGCTGATTGAACGAATAACGGCCTTATGTCGGCCCGCCACATGCTCAATCGCATCAGAAATTTCCCCAAGTGTGGCTCTCGCTCTTGCTGCTTGGACAGCCAGCGCTAGTAAGTTCTGTTCACCAGTTTCTGCAGCTTTTGTTATTGCAGTAAGCGTTTCTTTTACTTTACGGTCATCTCGATTAGCTTTCAGTGTATTTAACTTTTCAATTTGTTTTATACGGACTGCAGTATTATCAATATCTAAGATATCGATCGCTTCTTCCTTATCTAAGCGATAACGATTAACACCGATAATCGTTTCCTTACCGGAATCAATCTGTGCCTGTCTTCTAGCAGCAGCTTCTTCAATTCTCATTTTTGGTAAGCCGGTTTCAATTGCCTTAGCCATTCCACCGAGACTTTCTATTTCTTCAATATGTGTCCAAGCTCTATGAACCAATTCGTCTGTTAATTTTTCAACGTAGTAAGAACCTGCCCACGGGTCAATCACATCAGTAATTCCAGTTTCCTCTTGTAAAAACAATTGCGTGTTACGGGCAATTCGTGCAGAAAAATCGGTTGGCAGTGCAATCGCTTCATCCAAGGCATTTGTATGCAGGGATTGAGTATGTCCCATGGCAGCAGCATGCGCTTCGATCAGAGTTCTGGTGACATTATTAAACGGATCCTGCTCTGTCAAACTCCAGCCTGATGTTTGTGAATGTGTGCGTAACGCTAAAGACTTTTCGTTATGTGGATGGAACGATTTCATCATTTTTGCCCAAATCAATCTTGCTGCACGCATTTTTGCAACTTCCATAAAGTAATTCATCCCAATAGCCCAGAAAAAGGACAATCTTGGTGCAAAAGAGTCAATTTCAATTCCTGCCTTCAGACCCGTCCGTACGTATTCCAAGCCATCTGCAAGCGTGTAAGCCAGTTCTATATCAGCCGGCGCCCCCGCCTCCTGCATATGATAGCCTGATATACTAATACTGTTGAACTTAGGCATGTGTTTGGACGTATATTCAAAGATATCCGCGATTATTTTCATTGACATGTCCGGTGGATAAATATACGTATTTCGAACCATGTATTCTTTTAAAATATCATTTTGGATGGTACCCGCTAGTTTTTCTTGACTTACCCCTTGTTCTTCAGCCGTCACGATGAAAAAAGCAAGAATCGGCAGCACCGCACCGTTCATAGTCATGGAGACAGACATTTGGTCTAACGGGATCCCCTCAAATAGCGTCTTCATATCAAGAATTGAATCGATGGCAACCCCTGCTTTACCCACATCACCGACTACTCGTGGATGATCAGAATCATAGCCTCGGTGCGTAGCTAAATCAAACGCAACCGATAATCCCTTTTGTCCCATGGCCAGATTCCTGCGATAAAAGGCGTTGCTTTCCTCAGCCGTGGAAAATCCTGCATATTGTCTAACGGTCCATGGGCGATTTACATACATCGTTGGATATGGTCCTCTTGTAAAGGGAGGGAGTCCTGGTAAATCGTCTAAATGCTCTAAATCTAGACGGTCCTCTTTTGTATAGAGCGGTTTTAATTTGATTTGTTCATTCGTCTCAAACAGCAGATCATCAATGTTCCTATCTATTTCTTTGCAGGCTTTTTGCTGCCACTCTTCTTTTGTCATCAATTTTTGTTCATCAAATAAGGATAATTTTTGAAAGTCAGGCTTTTGTTTCTTCAACCTCACTCACCTCCAACTCACTAAGAATGGCTTCCAGTGTTTCATAGCAATTACTTTTCATATGGATAAACTGTTTAATTCCCTCAACGTGCCACAGGTCCTGCTTTTCTTTGTCTGGCAGGCCCGCCAGATATAAAGTCAGTTCTGTTGATTCAGTTTTCAGAGCAGCTAGGATGTCATGTCCGATTATTTCATATTGATCATTCGTACCGCATAAGCAATAAATCCTGCCCGGATGTTCGATAACAAATTTTCTGGCATCCTCTACAGTTAGAATTGGTTTACTTTCCTGCGCTTTCAAACCTCCGGCTGCAAGAAAACCCTTCATAAAATCTTGTCTCGCTTTATGCTGCTTTAACCCGCCAAGACAAAGCAAACCAATAGTTGGCTTAGACCCTAATGTTTCTTCAAGCTTGATGGCTTTTTGTCGTAATCTTTCAAAGGGTTCAGCTAACCTGCGATTTGGAATTTCCTCTATTTTTAACGCATTCTCCTCATTAGCAAAATATGAGCCTCTCGTTTGTAGATTATTAAATGTAATTTCCTCATCCAAATTAGCATAGACATTGGATCCAACCATACTTTTCCTTCTCGTTAGGACATCATGGTTCCTTTGTTTATAAACAGCCATTATTTGCTGCTGAAGCCAATTTGATTTTAAAGCTTCTCTAATACCGCCATTTGCTTCAATTTGCTGGAAAAATCCCCATGCTTTTTCAGCTAGTTCATTTGTTAATTGTTCTACATACCAGGAACCCCCAGCCGGATCAATAACCTTTTTCAACTGTGCTTCTTCCTTTAACAGCAGTTGAGTATTTCTAGCAATTCTTTCTGACAAAGGAGTGGCTCCCGTAAGCTCATTGAATGGACTCACATGTAAGTATTGAATCCCCCCTAAAACAGCGGCAAATGCTTCATTTCCCGCACGAAGGAGATTAACATGGGGATCATTTACTGTTTTTGTAAACGAGGACGTTTCCGCTGCAATATGCATCTTAGCCCTATCCTCATCAGCCCCATAAACACTGCTAATTCGATACCAAAGCACTCGTGCTGCGCGAAGTTTCGCAACTTCCATGAAGAAATTGCTGCCAATTGAAAATTGAAAAATCATCTTGGCAAAGATATCCTCGAGATCCATGCCCGCTTCCTGAAGTTCTTCAAGATAATTTACTCCCACTGCAACGGCGATGCCTAGTTCTTGAACAGCACTAGCCCCGCCATTATTATAAATCGAAGAGTCAATTAGAATGGTTCGCAAAGCAGGCAACTTTTGACTTGAACTAAGGATGCTGGTTACCCACTTATTAAAATATTCCTCTGAAATACTACCTTCTTCAGCAAAGATTGCAATTGGATCTGCTCCAATATAGCCACTAATGTTGCTATCTCCCTTTTGTTCTACTATTCTTTCTAAATCTGCAAGCATTGGAGCTTGTAACATTTTGGCGTTAATGGCAAATGGATATTGTTCATAAAAATCTGCTAAAACTGATCCCAGTGATTGATTTATTTCTAACAAGCTTTTTGAGACATAAAAGGAGATTGTTGCTTGACCATTTGCAAATGATTGATGTAGTTTTTCCTGCAATTCACTGATTGTTTGGCAGGATAGTCGTTGGGCCACCTTCCAATCATTTGTCATATATCCTAACGGGTAAATCCCCCTTCTAAAATCTGAACCTCCTGGATAATCTGATAGTTCTAGCATATCTTTAGGTGTATAAAGCGGTTTCAAAATAATGTTTTCATATGTAGTGGCTTGTAAAGATTCAATGGCCTTCCCTTTTAATGATTGTTCTGCTTTATCTTTCCATTCATCAGTTGTAACTGAAGGAAAAGACTGATTCTTTATTTTTTCCATATTCCTCATCCCCCTTCCTGTATAATTGCATTAAAATTCAAATAATTCTACTAAATACTATTTTATGGCACAAACACATTTCAAGCAATCAAAAACAAACAACCGCTGCCATATTGGCAGCGGTTTGGACTATATTAATAAATCGAAGTCGTTGTCTTTGATGTATTTTCTAATATTTCTTTTACACGCTGTAAGAAACGACCACAAACTAATCCGTCTAATACTCGATGATCAAGTGACATACACAAATTTACCATATCACGAACAGCGATCATTCCATTATTCATAACTACTGGACGTTTGACGATTGACTCGACTTGAAGGATAGCTGCTTGTGGATAATTGATGATTCCCATGGATTGAACAGAGCCAAACGAACCCGTGTTGTTCACGGTGAAGGTTCCACCCTGCATATCTTCAGATCTTAGCTTACCTGTTCTCACTTTGACAGCAAGTTCAGCGATTTCACGCGCAATTCCCTTGATTGTTTTTTCATCTGCCTGTTTTATGACAGGAACATAGAGTGCATCATCTGTTGCCACTGCAATTGAAATGTTGATATCCTTCTTTTGGATGATTTTATCTCCTGCCCACATCGAATTGATTTGGGGAAATTCTTTTAATGCCTGGGCAACTGCCTTCACAAAAAATGCGAAGAAGGTTAAATTGAAGCCTTCTTTTTTCTTAAATTCATCTTTTAAAGAGTTACGGTACTCCACCAAATTCGTGGCATCCACTTCAATCATAGTCCAAGCATGTGGTGCTTCGTGTTTACTCCGCAGCATGTTAGCGGCAATTGCTTTACGGATGCCTGTAACTGGAATTTCAATGTCACCAACGGAAACTGGGATATTTACCACTGGTGCCAGTGGTGTATGCGTTGGAGCAGACGGAGCCACTTCTTGTTTTGGTTCTTTGACAGCAGCAGGCTCAGTTTTAGCTTCTACTCTTTGTCCTGCTTCAGGAATGTTTCCTGATTCGATAAGTTTTAAGAGGTCTTTTCTTGTAATCCTTCCACCTGCACCAGTACCTGACACCTTAGTTAAATCAATGCCGTGTTCTTGAGAAATTTTTAAAACAGCTGGTGAGTATCGGGCTTTGTTTCCTTGGTCAACTTCCGGTGCAGCATTTTCGTCGCCGCTTATGGCAGGCTTAGAGTCAACTGCCATTGATAGTTTAGGTGTATCTTCCGTTGTATCACCTTCCAATGCGATCGTGCAAATCTTTTCCCCAACAGCTAAGGTATCACCTTCTTCAGCTATCAGTTCCTTTATTACACCCGAAAAGGAGGATGGAATTTCCGCATTTACTTTATCTGTCATCACTTCTGCCAGGGGGTCATATTTATTTACCTTATCCCCTACAGATACTAGCCATTTGCTAATCGTGCCCTCGGTTACACTTTCTCCTAACTGAGGCATTTTGATTTGTTCAATTACCACTATTTACACACTCCTATTGTCCAGCCCTGACACCTAACCCCTTAAGGTGTCAGGGCTTTTCGTTTTAGTACTCTGCTAGCTCTCGCATTGCTTTTTCGACCTTTTCGGGATTTACCATAAAGAATTTCTCCATTGTCGGAGAATACGGCATCGCAGGTACATCTGGTCCCGCTAACCGCATAATCGGTGCATCTAATTCGAATAAGCAATTTTCTGCTATAATAGCTGCGACTTCACTAATGATACTGCCTTCTTTTGTATCCTCGGTAATCAGGAGAACTTTGCCCGTTTTGGATGCCGCCTCAATAATCGCTTCTTTATCAAGAGGATAGACAGTTCTTAAATCAAGAATGTGTGCGGAAATGCCATCTTGTGCTAATTTTTCCGCTGCTTGAAGGGCAAAATGAACACAAAGACCATAAGTAATTACAGTAATATCTTCTCCTTTGCGCTTTACATCTGCTTTACCAATTGGCAGAGTGTAATCATCCGTAGGAACCTCACCTTTAATTAGTCGATACGCCCGTTTGTGCTCGAAGAATAAAACTGGGTCATTATCACGGACTGCTGCTTTTAATAGCCCCTTGGCATCGTATGGTGTCGATGGCATGACAATTTTTAGCCCAGGCTGATTTGCAAATACCGCTTCAACTGATTGGGAATGATAAAGTGCACCATGAACCCCACCGCCATATGGAGCTCGAATAACCATCGGACAACTCCAGTCGTTATTGGAACGATATCGAATTTTTGCCGCTTCAGAAATAATTTGATTTACTGCAGGCATGATAAAATCAGCAAATTGCATTTCCGCGATGGGACGCATGCCGTACATTGCTGCACCAATTCCTACTCCAGCAATGGCTGATTCAGCAAGTGGTGTATCAATGACTCGTTCTTCACCAAATTGTTCATATAACCCTTGGGTCGCCTTAAAAACTCCGCCTTTTAACCCCACATCTTCGCCAAGGACAAAAACTCGTGGGTCTCTTTCCATTTCTTCTCGCATCGCCATTGTGATTGAATCAATATATGAAATTATCGCCATGGTATATCCCCCTTACAAGTCCTCATAAACATATTTCAGGGCATCTTCAGGTGCAGAATAAGGTGCATTTTCTGCATAGTCTGTCGCCTCATTCACAAGCTTCATCACTCGGTCATTTATTTCTTTTTCTAACTCATCATCCATGACACCTGTTTCCTTTAGATACGCACCAAAGGTAATGATGGGATCTTGAGTTTTTGCTTTGGCGACCTCATCCGGTGCACGGTATGAACGATCATCATCATCAGAAGAGTGTGGTGTTAAACGGTATGAGACCGTTTCAATTAATGTTGGACCTTCTCCGCGCCTGCCGCGGTCCGCTGCTTCTTTTACCGCTTTATATACTTCTAATGGATCATTCCCATCAACCGTGTAGCCAGGCATTCCATAACCAATTGCCCGGTCTGAAACTTTTTCACAGGCTAATTGTTTTTCGATTGGAACAGAGATGGCGTACTTATTATTTTCACACATGAAGATAACAGGAAGTTTATGAACACCTGCAAAGTTTGCACCCTCATGGAAATCTCCTTGGTTTGAGGAGCCTTCTCCAAAAGTGACAAAAGTGACAAGGTCTTTTCTTTCCATCTTGCCAGCAAGAGCAATTCCGACCGCGTGGGGAACTTGTGTTGTAACTGGCGATGAACCTGTAACAATTCGGTTTTTCTTTTGACCAAAATGCCCAGGCATTTGTCGGCTCCCTGAATTAGGGTCCTCCGCTTTTGCAAAGCCGGAAAGCATTAATTCTTTTGGAGTCATACCAAACGTTAAAACTACGCCCATATCGCGATAATATGGAAGAACATAATCTTTCTCATTATCGAGTGCAAATGCAGCTCCTACCTGTGCTGCTTCCTGCCCCTGACAAGAAATGACGAATGGAATTTTACCAGCACGATTTAATAACCACATCCGCTCATCAATGCGACGGGCTAGTAGCATAGTTTCATAAATTTCCAATACTTTTCCGTCACTTAAACCTAAAGCATCATGACGATTTTCTGTCATCTATTATTTACCTCCCATTTATTCGCTTGAATACTTAACTAAGAATGAATCGCATTCCCATCGACGGCAAGTGCTGCTTCTCCAATGGCTTCTGATAATGTTGGGTGGGGATGAATTGTATGAGCAATTTCCCATGGTGTTGCATCGAGGACCATTGCAAGTCCCGCCTCCGTTATCATATCAGTTACATGCGGACCAATCATATGCACCCCTAGAATATCATTGGTCTCTTCATCCGCAACAATTTTTACAAATCCATCTGATTCTCCAAATACAAGTGCTTTCCCAATTGCACGGAAAGAAAACTTTCCTGTTTTTACTTTATGACCTTTTTCCACAGCTTGCGCTTCTGTTATCCCTACACTTGAAACTTCTGGATTACTATAAATACATCTGGACACAAGGTGATAATTTAGTGGGGACGGATCTTTTAAACCAATATGCTCAACAGCAATAATACCCTCATGTGAAGCGACGTGTGCGAGTTGTAAACCGCCTATTACGTCACCAATCGCATAAATATGGGATTCTTTAGTTTGAAAGAATTCATTTGTAACGATAAAACCCTTCTCTACTTGTATTTCTGTATTCTCAAGCCCAATTCCTTCTATATTTGCTTGACGTCCAACAGAAACAAGAACTTTTTCTGCCTTAAACTCTTTAAGTGTCCCCTTCACTTCCGCAGAAATTGTGACTCCATTATCCCTAACTATTGTTTCTGGCAGGACTTTTGCGTCTGTAACCAGTTTTATACCTTTTTTCTTCATCAAACGCTGCATTTCTTTTGAAATTTCTTTATCTTCCGTCGGAATAATACGGTCAGCATACTCAATAACAGTTACATCTACACCAAAATCTTTTAGCATAGAGGCCCATTCAATTCCAATTACTCCCCCGCCCACAATAATGATGGAGCTAGGGAGTGATTCCATTTGCAAGGCTTCATCAGAAGACATAACATATTCTCCATCCACTTCAAGGCCAGGAAGTGTCCGAGGTCTAGAACCAGTAGCGACTATTACATTTTTAGGTAGCAGCATTTCATTGTCTTCGCCATTATTCATTTCTACAGAAATAGTTCCAGGCATTGGAGAAAAAATGGATGGACCCAAAATTCTTCCTACTCCTTCATAGACATCAATTTTTCCTTGCTTCATTAAATGCTGAACACCTTTATGGAGTTGATCTATTATTTTGTTTTTCCGGTCTTGCACTAGGCTAAAATCCACTGAAACATCATTGGTAATCACACCAAAATCTTTACTATGTTTGGTTGTAGCATAAACTTCGGCACTTCTAAGAAGTGCCTTACTTGGTATACACCCTTTATGCAAACAAGTCCCGCCAAGTTTTCCTTTTTCTACAATAGCTGTTTTTAAACCAAGCTGAGAGGCCCTGATGGCGGCTACGTAGCCGCCAGTTCCTCCGCCAAGTACAACCAAATCATATTCTTGTGCCACTTTATTTCCTCCCCATAACCTTATATTTTTGCTGTTTTAAATTTACCAGGATATATTTTTACTTCTTCCTCGCCTTTTAAGACACGTAGTGCACCTTCTGCAAGTGCTTGGAGTTCATTTTCACCTGGATGAACAATTACATCAGCAATCCAATTAACTCTATCGCTAATTGATTTTACAAATCCTTTACCGTAAGCAAGGCCGCCAGTCAAAACAATCGCATCTACTTTTCCTGAAAGAACAGCACTAGCAGCGCCAATCTCCTTGGCAACTTGATAAGCCATTGCATCATAAATAAGCTTTGCTTCTTCATCGCCTGCTGCAATACGCTGCTCTACTTTAACAGCATCATTAGTACCTAAGTAACCCACGAGGCCACCCTGGCCAACAAGCATTTTCATAACTTCTTCACGGTAGTATTCACCAGAATAACAGAGAGCAACTAAGTCCCCTACAGGTACCGTTCCAGCGCGTTCCGGACTAAATGGCCCATCTCCATGAAGACCGTTGTTGACATCAATAACCTTACCGTGTCTATGGACACCTACAGTAATTCCACCACCCATATGGGTGATAATCAAATTTAAATCTTCATATATTTTACCTAACTCTTTGGCTATTCTTCTTGCGACTGCTTTCTGATTTAAGGCATGAAAGATACTTTTTCTTTCTATTAGTGAAAAACCTGAGATTCTTGCAATTGGCTCAAGCTCATCTACTACAACCGGATCGACAATATAGGCGGGAATATTCAATCCGGCAGCAATTTCGTGGGCAATGATTCCCCCAAGGTTTGATGCGTGCTGTCCAGCATAGCCCGATTGTAAATCTTTTAGCATCACACCATTAACCGAATAAGTACCTCCTTCAATTGGTCGCAGCAAACCTCCTCTGCCACATACAGCTGAAAGTTTAGAAAGATTAATCCCTTCATGATCCAGTGTTTCCAAAATTGTCTCTTTTCTAAATTCATATTGATCAATTATATTTGTAAATGAATTAATTTTCTCTGTGTCATGTCGAAGCGTTTTTTCAAAAATGGAAATATCATTATCGAAAACCCCAATCTTCGTAGAAGTTGAACCAGGATTGATGACGAGAATTCGATATTCATTATCTTGCAACGTTTTTGACCTCCAATTTGGTTTTTCTGAAAGATTGAAGTTTAAGAGTGTTGGATTATCTACTAATTGCCCTATGAAAGGCAAAGACGCTGAATTCCCATTCAGCGCTCCGTTTTTCTTGTTTACCGTGAAATTCTATGACTAAGAATATGATGGCCATTTTGAAGGAATTGGCTTCTTGAATTGCGTATTCTCGCAATTCTTTCTTCTGCCATACGGTCAGCAGCTACGTAAGTTGGAATACCATCACGTTTTGAAATTTCGATGATTTTTTCAATTGTTGTATAAAGTTGTTCAACCTTTTTCATGGCCCGTTCTTGGTTGTATCCATATAGCTCATCTGCTACGTTGATTACACCACCAGCATTTATTACATAATCTGGAGCATAAACAATCCCCATTTCGTGGATGATATCCCCATGGCGGGTATCTTTTAGTTGATTGTTAGCAGAACCAGCAATTACTTTTGCTTTTAACTGTGGAATCGTTTCATCATTTATTGTTGCGCCTAGTGCACATGGTGCATATATATCACATTCAACTCCATAAATTTCATCAGGGTCGACTGCTAGGGCACCGAATGCTTCTACCGCACGGTTAACAGCTTCTTTATTTATGTCTGTTACAATAAGCTGTGCCCCTTCTTCATGTAAATATTCACATAAAGTGTAGGCTACATTTCCAACACCTTGTATAGCAACTACTTTTCCTTCAAGTGAATCCGTTCCAAACGCTTCTTTCGCAGCTGCTTTCATTCCTCGATATACACCAAATGCGGTTACTGGAGATGGATTACCTGAAGAACCAAATGCTGGTGAGATACCTGTTACAAAATCTGTTTCTTCATGTATTAAATCCATATCTGCAACCGTTGTACCAACATCCTCAGCCGTAATATATCTGCCGTTTAACCCCTGGATGTAGCGGCCAAATGCGCGAAACATTGCTTCATTTTTATCTTTTCTTGGATCACCGATAATTACAGTTTTACCACCGCCAAGATTTAACCCTGCAGCAGCATTCTTATATGTCATCCCTTTTGCTAGGCGTAGTGCATCTTCAATGGCTGCTTCTTCTGATGCATAAGTCCACATACGGGTGCCTCCCAATGCGGGTCCTAGAGTTGTATCATGGATTGCGATAATTGCTTTTAATCCTGATTGTTTATCCTGACAGAATACTACCTGCTCATAATCGTATTGTTCTAAGTACTTGAAAATTTCCATTGTAAAATTCCTCCTCAGATTATTAACTCTATTTTGTTGAAGCACAGCATAGCGCTAGGGCAAGAGAATAAAGCTTACTTTCAGCAGAGTCCGCTCTTGATGTTAGTACAATTGGTGCTTTGGCACCTGAAATGATCGCACCAACTTTTGCGTTTGCGAAATATATTAATGATTTATACAATGCATTTCCTACTTCGATTGTTGGAACTAATAAAATATCTGCATTACCGGCTACTTCACTTTGAATTCCTTTATGCTCAGCAGCAAGTGTGGATATGGCATTATCTAGACCTAACGGGCCATCAACAACACAACCAGCAATTTGACCTCGTTTATTCATTACAGTTAATGCGGCCGCATCCAATGTAGCTTCCATAGCTGGGTTAACCACCTCCACGGCAGCAATCGGAGCAACCTTCGGCAAATCTATTCCAATCGACTTTGCAAGAGTAACTGCATTATTAATAATTTGCGCTTTTTGTTCTAAATCAGGAGCAATATTCATTGCGGCATCGGTTATAATCATCAAACGTTTGAAACCGGGTACCTCAAACACAGCATTATGCGATAAAATATTTCCCGTTCTCAGTCCATACTCCTTATTCAAGACTGCTTTTAGGAATATGTTTGTGGGAATATTACCTTTCATCAGGACGTTTGCTTGTTTGTTAAAAACTGTCTCTACTGCTAATTCCGCCGCCGCAGCATTAGAATCAGCATGGATAACTTTTAAAGAATGATCGCTAAAGTTTTGGTGTTTTTTTAATTCAAGCATGGAATTAATTTTATCTTTGTCACCAAATAGAATAAAGTTGGTGAGTCTTTGGTCTAATGCCGCAATCACAGCTTCTATGACTTCTAAATCCTCTGCGGCTGCAACTGCAACAGTGTTTGAACTTTTTTGGGCTGCTTTGTCAATTAGTGAATCCAGCAACAAGTTGTCATCAACCCTTTCTCCTATTACTGCAACTCCCATAATATAGTATGCAATTTCCGTGCCAAACCAAACGCTATGAAAACGCTTTATTCACGATTCCTAGTGCGCAATAATTTTCCTAATGTGAAAATTATTGCATGCTATTCCTTTCAATATTATGTTTTTCTATTTTATAATATAAATTCCTGACAGACAATCCAAGGGTTTTTGCTGTCAAAGTCTTATTTCCATTTAGACGACGGAGTGTTTGCGTGATGATCTTCGCTTCATAATTATCCAGTAAATCTGATAAGGAACGATCGGGTACAACCGTTTCAACATTAATAGTATTTGTAGCTTCATTTGGGCCTTTTTTATTTTTTAATTCCGGTAAGTGTTGCACATCAATTAATTGCTCAAAATAATTCATAAAAATTATTGCTCGGCCTAAAATATTTTCTAATTCTCTTACGTTTCCCGGCCAATCATAGTCCATTAACTGCTTTAAAGCCTCCGGCGTTATACCTTCTACATTTCTTCCATAATCCTGGCTTATTTTTTGAATAAGTCTTTCATTCAATAGTGGAATTTCTTCTTTTCGTTTCCTTAATGGCGGAATATGGATCGGCATACGATTTAAACGATAATATAAGTCTTCCCGAAAGGAACCTTTAGCAATACCCTTTTCTAAATTGACATTCGTTGCGGCAATGATTCTTACATTAATAGTAATCGGTTTAGTTCCACCGACGCGGATAATCTCTTTTTCCTGCAGTACCCTTAGCAACTTAGCTTGTGTATTCACCGGAAGTTCACCAATCTCATCAAGAAAGATACTTCCATTATTCGCCTCTTCGAAAAAACCTCTTTTTCCACCTCTTACTGCCCCTGAAAAAGCTCCTTCTTCATAACCAAATAGTTCACTTTCTAATAAGGTCTCTGAAATTGCTGCACAATTGACCCTGATAAATTTGTTGTACTTTCGATCACTTGCATTATGTATTGCATGGGCAAACAACTCTTTTCCGGTTCCTGATTCACCACGAAGGAGAACCGTTGCAGGTGTTTTTGCACCCAGTTTTGCTTGTTCAATCGCGAGCATCATTTCATCTGATTGACCAATGATATCCTCAAAGGTATATTTAGCTTCAAGTTTGCGAATCAGTTGACGAGCTCGGTTCAATTCTCTATTCAAAGATTTTATTTCAGACATATCATGAATAACACCGACACTGCCTTTTAATTTTCCTTTTACGAT
Organism: Neobacillus drentensis; assembly: GCF_036962125.1. Lineage (GTDB taxonomy): Bacteria > Bacillota > Bacilli > Bacillales > Cytobacillaceae > Neobacillus > Neobacillus drentensis_B. The sequence goes on along the minus strand of NZ_JBALOA010000014.1, from coordinate 249,297 downwards.
AATTGGGGCAACATTAACAATTACTTCTCTTTTGTTAGGTCCAACCCTCATCGGTACTCCGCGAACAGCTCTTCTTGTTTGCAGCACTTTCATGTGCATACTTTCTCCCTCAGAGATATCAGCCGTAGCAGGCTGCCCGATTACTTGCTCGTGGGTTAGTCCTGTAATTCTTGAATAAGCTGGATTAATTAAGATTCCCCGGCCATGCTCATCCACCACAGAAATGGCATCATCACTTGAGTGAATAATCGCTTGCAGCATTGTTTGAATTTCTCTTAAATCCGTTAATTCTTCTGCAAGATTAACAACTTCAGTAATATCTTTAAAAACAGCAAACGCACCAATTATAGTTCCATTTTCCTCGATAATTGGTATTCGAGTCGTAATGATTTTACGGTCATTTCCCAAAATCATTTCTTGGTTTGCTTCAATTCTTCTTGATTCTAAGATCAATGGAAGCCGACTGGTTGGAATAACTTCAACAACATATTTTCCAATCGCCTGCTCTCTTTTTACTCCCATTATTTCTTGAGCCCGTTTGTTGAATAATATAATCTTCCCGTATTTGTCAATAACGATCATGCCATCATTTGCTGCATTAAAAATTAGTTCCTGCTGGTAGGATTCATTTTTATGCTTTTCAATTAATTCTTCTTTTTCTTCCATAATTTTTGCAACTAAAAAAGCAACGCTTCCTGGAATCAACACAGTATTTTGATTTTTTGCCTTTCGTAATTCTTGAAAGACATTTTCATTTCCAGTTACTTCAATTATAATATCAATTTGATCTTCTAAAAATGGAAGCCAGTCTGTTCCGGTTTTAATTCCTTCTTTTTCCGCTAAAAGAATGCCTGGTGCATCTAAATTTCGATCAATTACTACACCAACCTTTAACACTTCCGATTCTTTTAAGATCTTTAAGATTGCCGTACCTCCTTTTCCAGCACCAACAATCATGACGTTTTGCATTTTTTCTACCCCTTTTAAGAAATTTTTTTCATGATTACTTAAGTGATTTATGCAACTTTTTTCATATCTATTTTATAATCAATTACTTCTCTTGACAAATTTAATCTATGTAATAATATTTTTGATGAGATATAATTTAAAATAAGACTAAATTTAGCAAAATTCGATAGTGGAAGGATTTATTTATGACGCGGATCATCGCCCTCATCATTGTTTTAATTCCCGGTATCCTCGCTGCTATTGGTATTAAACTCATGCGCGATATGTTATTTGGGATTCTGCAGGCACCATTTCCTAATTTATTGTTTCAATTTATAACAGGACTACTCTTTTTTGTCGGAGGTCTTGGATTTGTCGCGGGATTTATCTTTCATCGCGATCGAAAAAGAAGCAAAGTGCAAAAACGGTTTAAGAAATAGAAAGAGACCATTACGGTCTCTTTTCATATTGGTTGCGTATATTCAATGCTTTTACTGGGTCGTCTGTGATAAGTGCTGTACAATTAATATTAAACAAACGACGGAGGTCTTCCTCTTTATTAACTGTATATGGACGAACCGCGATCCCATTTTCCATGGCTTTTATAATAATTTCATCAATAATCGCCGAGTATCTGGGATGCATTCCTTTTGCTCGTATCGATTGAGTATAGATCCAAGGCATATAGATCCCTTCATAAAACAGAGGAGCCGTTTCTATTTCTGGTGCTAATCGATAACTATAGACGATACTATAGTGATTAAACGAGGAAATGATTATTCTATCCACTAGCTGATATTTATGGATAAGCTCGATGATTTTTTCCTCGAGTCCTTTATAAGGAAAAAGGCCATTTTTAAGTTCAATATTGCATATTAATTTATTTGATGTTAGCCATTCAAATACTTCGGTTAAGGCAGGGATTGGTTCCTTTTTATTACTTTTTTTATTGGCATTTAATTTTCTAAGATCTTTATATAAATAATCTTTTACAAACCCATTTCCGTCTGTTGTTCGATCGACTTTTTCATCATGGATAACGACAATTTCTCCATCTTTCGTTAATTGTACATCCAATTCTAATCCGTCTGCTCCTGCTTTTTCTGCTTCGAAAAAGGCTGTTAACGTATTTTCAGCAAAAGAAGCAGAATATCCACGGTGCGCAAAAATTTGAGTCATGTTTTCACTTCCCAACTTAATATAGGAGGATTCCCATTGAAACCTTTACAGTTATCACCTGAGACAGCCTTAAAACTTTCCAGCAAGCTAAACGTACCAGTAGAACAGCTTATGCATATGCCTCAGCATATTCTAATTCAAAAACTAATGGAATTGGAAAAAAAAGAAGAAAATTAATGAAATTTTTACAAGAAAATCAAAAAGCCTTCATTATCAAATGAAGGCTTAAATTCATGTATATCCTTTTTTAAGAAGCCTTATGCTCAAGGCGAAGTTTATCAGCAACCATCGCGATGAATTCGGAATTGGTTGGCTTTGCCTTTGACATGCTGACAGTATATCCGAACAAAGAGGAAATGGAATCAATATTTCCACGGCTCCAAGCAACTTCAATCGCATGACGAATTGCCCGTTCTACACGGCTGGCAGTGGTGTTATATTTTTTAGCGATATCTGGATACAACACTTTTGTGATGGAACCTAAAAGTTCGATGTCGTTATAAACCATTGAAATCGCTTCACGTAAATATAAGTATCCTTTAATATGCGCTGGGACGCCAATTTCATGAATTATACTTGTAATACTTGCATCTAAATTCTTTGGTTTTGATTCTGTTTGAGAACGATAACTAGTGGTAGGTGATTTTCGTGTAAATGAATTAGAGTTTCCACTCACTTGTCGAATATGACTTCCTAAGTTCTCCATATCAAATGGTTTTAGAATAAAGTATGAAGCACCAAGTTCAACTGCCTTTTTGGTAACATCCTCCTGGCCAAACGCTGTTAACATAATGACATTTGGGAGTACTCCCTTTTTTATATCACGGAGGCGCTCGAGTACAGCTAGCCCATCCAGATGAGGCATAATAATATCCAAAACAAGTACATCAGGGTCCGTTGTTGATAACATTTCTAAACACTCTTGACCATTGTGCGCAATACCTACAACTTCCATATCATCCTGGGACGAAATAAAGTCCTCTAATAATCCTACAAGCTCACGATTGTCATCAACAACACATACTTTAATTTTTTTCACTTCCAGTTTCCTCCTCAATTCAAATCATAACCTCTATCTCATTAAATATCTCTAATCAGTTTTATACTCTTAATTCTATTCTAAATTAGAAATTCGACAATGCAACAAAAATTCCTCTCATTTTTTTAATATTTCTTAAAATAGTGAGAAAATCTCATCTTTTCTTTGTTTTTCTCACTTTTTCGACGTAAACCGCGCATTTTCTAATATTTAAGTTGTTCTTGTCGAAAAATGTTTATGTAAAAAAAGCAAAATAGGGTATTTCTCCTATTTTGCTCTCCTAATTAACTGGCTTTATTTTTAGGCATTTCATATATATTAATTCCAGCTTCATTTAACATCCACTCAATGTGTACCCCGTACCCAGAGGTTGGATCATTAACAAAGACATGTGTAACAGCGCCAATTAGCTTTCCATCTTGGATAATTGGGCTTCCACTCATCCCTTGTACGATACCTCCTGTTTTCTTAAGGAGTTTAGGGTCGGTTACTTTTATTACCATGCCTTTTGTAGCTGGAAACTTTTGCGGGATTGTGCTTACAATTTCTATATCGAATTCTTCCACACGGTCATCATTGACAACCGTTAATATTTTTGCTGGTCCTTCTTTGACCTGATGTGATAATGCGATTGGAAGTGGTTTATCCATCACACCATTTTTTAAATCTTTAACCATTTCACCAAAAATTCCAAAGGGACTGTTTTTTTGGATATTACCAACAATTTCTCGATCCGAAGAAAAACGCGCCAGCTTTTCTCCTGGGTCCCCGTTACTGCCTTTTTCAATGGAAGTTACTGTTGAACGGACAATTTGTCCATCTTCTACGACGATAGGCTGCTTTGTATCCATGTCAGATATGACATGCCCTAGTGCACCATATTTTTTCGATTGTGGGTGGACAAAAGTCATTGTCCCAATTCCTGCAGCTGAATCTCTTATATATAAGCCAAGCTTATAAACATTTTCCCCCTTATCTTTCAATGGGGTCAGTTTTGTAGTAAATTTGCCACTTTCTCGGCTAATCACCATATCAAGCGCTTTCCCTTCTTGTCCAGCACTTTGCACATACGGTGCTACATCCGTCATTTTTTCTATTTTATTGCCATTTATTTCTGTAATGATATCCCCAATTTTTATTCCTGCAATTTCACCAGGGGACTTTTTACCGGAAATAGTATTGATTAAATGGTGGCCTACAACCAAGACACCGACCGTATTTAACTTTACTCCGATTGATTGCCCGCCTGGAATGACCCTAAAATCCTTTAAAACACGTACATCCACCTTTTTTATTGGAATACCCGCAAACTCTAACAGCATTTCACTTTTTCCGTTTTTAGTTGCTGCCATTGAAACCGAATGTCTTCCTTGATCAAGTGTGATATTTGAATTTTGAGAAACCAAAGAGGCTGATACCGGTACAGCCTTTTGAAAAGTATAATCTTGTCCTTCAAAAACCGTGATTGTCTTAGGTATCGCGAGATATTGCTGTATCGGCTGAAAAAAAATAAGGCTAATTAATGAAACAAGGAGAATTCCACCAATAATCTTTCTAATTATTTCTAACTTCAAATTTTTCACTCTCCTCGCTTCTATTCATTACATTGAAATGGCTACATCTATAATTTTGCCTCCTTGACAATCATTTATAACTTCGTTCTACATAAAAAAGCTACCCTAAATGGATAGCATTACAATTTTTATTAAAAATATAGTAATTTTCACTTTATTGAATGACAATTTCATCTAAATTTCAATGACCCAATAATGCTCCACTTCCACTTTTCTTACTCTTGGCAGCTAAAAATAACAATTCTTCCGCATGTTTTTTTGTTAGGTCGGTGATTTCAGTCCCAGAAATCATCCGTCCTATTTCATTAATTTTCTCCTCAACCTTTAAAGGAGTGACAGAGGTTTTTGTTCGTCCTCCCTTAATGATTTTAGTGATAAACAGGTGGGTATCAGCCATTGCTGCAACCTGCGGTAGATGTGAAATGCATAACACCTGTGAGCTGCTTGCGACCTTATAAATTTTTTCTGCAATGGACTGGGCAACCCTGCCGCTTACACCAGTATCTACTTCGTCAAAAATAATCGAAGTTACCCCTTGATGCTTGGAAAAAATACTTTTAAGAGCCAGCATAATTCTTGATAATTCCCCACCGGAGGCTACTTTTGATAAAGGCTTTAGGGGCTCACCTGGATTGGTTGAGATATAGAATTCGACTTGGTCAACACCGTTTTTCGTAAAATGTACGGTGTTGGTTTCAAAACGAATTTCAAAAACAGTCTTTGCCATATACAATTCTTTTAGTTCTTTATGTATTAGCTTGGTTAGTTTATCTGCCCATTTAAGTCGAATCTCAGTTAATTGCCTCGCTTCAAGCATTAAGTCTTTTTTTATCGAGGATACTTCTTTTTCCAATTCGCTGATATGTGTTTCTTTATTTTGTAATGTTTCAATTTCTTCTTCAATTTTAACAGCATATTCTAAAATCTCACCGATTGTTTTACCGTACTTTCGTTTTAAGCGATTAATTTCATTTAAACGATCTTCAATTTCATGTAAACGCAATGGGTCGAACTCTAATGAATCTAATTCATTTCTTAAGGAATGTGCTGCATCTTCCAATTGGTAAAAGCTATTAGAGACACTTTCGTAAATCCCTTTATAGGCAGTGTCAATGGCCGCTGCGACCTCAAGATGCCCCATGACCATACTAATCCAATCAAGCCCTTTCTGTTCTCCTTGAAGGGCTGTATGACTCGACTGAAGGGCTTCAAACACTCGTTCAAAATTACTTAGTTTTCTTTTTTCCTCAAAAAGTTCTTCATCTTCATTAAGTTTTAAGCCGGCAGTTTGAATTTCATCCAATTGGAACTGGATTAAATCCAGCCTGTGAGCGGTTTGTTGGTCGTTTTCACTTAATGCTTTCAACTTTTGTAATGTCTGCTCATACCGGCGGAATACTTGCTGATATTCGCTCTGTGAAGGGGATATATCTTCTGCACCGAATTGGTCTAGCAAACCTAAGTGTCTCGACTCATCCATTAACTCTTGATGCTCATGTTGGCCATGGATATCAACAAGTGTAGACCCAATTTCCCGAAGCGTGGAAATCGTCACAAGTTTTCCGTTTACTCTGCAAATACTTTTACCAGACTGGGAAATATCCCGACGTAATACGACCATCCCTTCATCTACTTCAATGCCAAATTCATTGGCCTTGGCAATTACAGGATGCTTGTTATCGTCAATTTGAAATAACCCTTCTATTTCTGCCCTTTCTTCTCCATGCCGGACAAATTCGGCAGACCCTCTGCTGCCAACTAATAAGTGAACTGCATCAATAATAATTGATTTACCTGCACCAGTTTCTCCTGTAAGTACCGTTAAACCTTTGGTAAAAGAAACAGATAAGGTTTCGATAATCGCGAAGTTCTTTATAGATAGTTCTGCTAACAAGGAACATTCCCCCAATTAAAGCATATCTAGGAACCGGTTTGTAATGACTTCAGTATCTTCTGGAGTTCGGCAAATGATTAACATTGTATCATCACCGCAGATAGTTCCTAAAATTTCTTCCCAATCTAGATTATCAATTAAAGCGCCAATCGCCATCGCATTACCAGGTAAGCATTTCATGACTAGCAAATGACCCGCAGAATCGATTCGAACAAATGCATCAATTAATGATCTTTTTAGTTTTTGTAATGGATTAAACCGTTGGTCTGCAGGCAGACTGTATTTATAACGTCCGTCGCTTAAGGGAACCTTAACCAAATGTAATTCTTTAATATCCCTCGAAACCGTTGCCTGCGTTATATTATAGCCAGCGTTCTTCAATTCATCCACCAAATCATCTTGTGTCTCTATGTCATTACTTGCAATGATTTCTCTTATTTTAATATGACGTTGGCCTTTATTCATTGTCTCACCCCATAATCTTTGAAAACAAATATCTAAGTATTATGTATAACATGTACTTCTACACATATGTTAGCCGATTTTAACAAACTTGTACATTTATTCTTGTCTAAAAGAAGGGAAATTTGTTTGAAAAAGGAGAAAAGGATAAGCAATCGCCTATCCTTCTGAACTCTGTTTAGTTTTAAATTCCAGATGGGATTCCTTTACGATTTCAATTGGTGTAACAGGTAACTGATTAACACCTGTTTCTCGTTCACCTTCCCATTTTAGGTGAAGAAGATATTCGATATTTCCGTCCCCGCCAGTAATAGGTGAAAAGGAAAGGTTTTTGATTGCATATCCCTGTTTAAAGGCAAAAGTAATGATTTTATCAATAACTTGTAAATGTACCTTCTCATCCCGGACAATCCCTTTTTTGCCAACCTGCTCACGTCCCGCCTCAAATTGCGGTTTTACCAAGGCAATTACATCACTGTCAGGGACCAGAAGTGTTTTTAAAACAGGCAATATCAAGGTTAAGGATATAAAGGATACATCGATTGTCGCGAAATTTGGCATATCTCCAATTAAATCAGCAGGTGTGACATAGCGGAAGTTTGTCCTTTCCATCACGACAACTCGTTCATCCTGTCTAAGTTTCCACGCTAGCTGATTATACCCCACATCTAAAGCATAAGACATTCTCGCACCATTTTGCAGAGCACAATCTGTAAATCCACCAGTCGAAGAACCTATGTCAAGCAGCACCTTATCGGTAACACTCACATCAAAGCTCTTTAAAGCCTTTTCTAGCTTTAATCCCCCACGGCTGACATACGGAAGTACCTTCCCTTTTATTTTAAGGGGTATATCCGTTTTGACTTTCTCTCCTGGTTTGTCTAACCGCTCTTCATTGGAATAAACTAGACCTGCCATAATTGCACGTTTTGCCTTTTCCCTTGTTTCGATTAAACCTCTTTCTACAAGTAAAACATCTAATCGCTCTTTATTTTTCATTGCTTAAGCCCTTTGTTGTTTTTTTCTTGCTAGACTGGAAACCCTTTTAATTACTTCTTCGGTTGTTAACCCAATCTCTTCAAGAAGGGAATTTACATCTCCGTGTTCAATGAACTGATCCGGTATTCCAATTCTGTCAATGTGTGAATGATAAAATCCCTGTGTCTGTGCATATTCAAGCACAGCACTCCCAAAACCACCTTGTAGAATCGCTTCTTCGATAGTTAGAATCGGCATATTTTTCAGAAGAAGATCAGTGAGCATCTGCCCGTCCAACGGCTTGATAAATCGGGCATTGACAACTTTAACTGATACCCCCTTCTTCTCAAGCACCTCAGCAGCTTCTAGCGCCATTGGAATGGTTGTTCCAAACGTTAAGATTGCTGCATCATCACCCTCTTTAAGTACCTCCCATGTGCCAATTGGAATGGAATGGAAGTCTTTATCCATTGGAACACCTAGACCATTTCCACGCGGGAACCTCATCGCAATTGGACCGTCATCATAAGTGAGTGCTGTGTACACCATGTTCTGACCTTCATTTTCATCTTTAGGCATCATTAATATCATATTTGGAATATGTCTAAGAAAAGCAATATCAAACACGCCTTGGTGTGTTTCACCATCAGCACCTACTAATCCAGCACGGTCAATCCCAATAAAGACATTTAAATTTTGTCTGCATATGTCATGAACAACTTGGTCATAGGCACGTTGCAGGAAGGTTGAGTATATCGCAAGAAAAGGTTTCATGTTTTGTGTAGCTAAACCAGCAGCTACTGTTGCAGCATGTTGCTCGGCAATCCCTACATCGTACATTCTCTCAGGAAATTCACTAGCAAATCCTTCAAGCTTCGAGCCAACAGGCATCGCTGGTGTAATCGCAACAATCCTGTCATCGGTACGGGCAAGCTTTCGAACGGTTTCACTAACTAGGCTGCTCCATGCAGGCGGTGGAGTTTTTGCCGGCTTAACGAATGCACCAGTGTCCATTTTATATGGACCTGTTCCATGCCATGTGCCTGTTTTATCACTTTCTGCAGGCTGATACCCTTTTCCTTTTTTAGTAATTACATGTAAAAGGATAGGACCCTCAGTCTTTTTCGCATAGCTGAAATTTTCGAATAGCGCTTCAAAATTATGACCATCAATTGGTCCAAGATAGGTAAAACCCAACTCCTCAAAAAACATTCCGGAAACAAATAAGTATTTAAGGCTGTCTTTCACCCTTTCAGCTGTAGCTGCTAACTTTCCACCCACAGCAGGGACTTTTTTCAGCAGAACTTCAAGTTCATCCTTCACCCATTGATATTTCCCCGCGGTCCGCAGTTGACCAAGAATATTATGAAGGGCACCAACATTCGGAGCAATCGACATTTCATTATCATTTAAGATGACGATCATATCTTTTTTCTCATGACCAATGTGATTTAGGGCTTCTAATGCCATACCCCCTGTTAAGGCGCCATCGCCGATTACAGGAACAACAAAAGACTTTTCCTTTTTTAAATCTCTAGCAATTGCCATACCCATCGCGGCAGAAAGCGATGTGGAACTATGACCTGTTTCCCAAACATCATGCTCGCTTTCTGTCCGTTTTGGGAATCCGCATAAGCCTTTAAATTGCCTTAATGTGTCAAACTCACATGCCCTGCCTGTTAAAATTTTATGGACATAGGACTGATGTCCAACATCCCAAATGATTTTATCTGTTGGACTGTTAAAACATTTATGTAAAGCAATGGTTAATTCGACTACACCTAAATTTGGTCCAATATGGCCTCCAGTTACAGACAGCTTTTCAATCAAAAAATCACGAATTTCTTGACTTAAAGCCTCCAATTCGGTGTTAGACATGCCTTTTAAAAAGGCTGGGTCTTTTATTGATAACAGATCCATTTTTGGACCACTCACTTTCATACTTTTATGCATTCGCTGTTAAGTTATTGTGTTATATTACACAACCAGTATAATTACCTATGATTAAAAAATAGCCGCTAACACTTTTGTGATAACGGCATTGACAACGATTTTCTACAATGAAAACAATTATAACACAATTATATCAATGCCTCAAATTCCGTTTTTTAATGGTCTCTAGAAGCAACTAAATCCGTTATTTCCATAAGTAGGTTCGTATTCAATCCTGTCATGCCTAGATGTTCCTTTGACAGGTTTATTTGTTTATGCAATGCTGCAGTAGCACCCTCTATTGATAATAATTGTGGATACGTACTTTTATGATTGGTTGTATCACTGCCAACGGGCTTGCCAATTAATTGTTGATTTCCAACCAGGTCAAGAATATCATCCTGAATCTGAAAAGCGAGTCCTAAGTGATGAGCGAAAGCAGAAAGGTTTTCTAATTGGTTCTGACTTGCACCTGCAATAATTGCTCCTGCTAGAACACTAAACTTAAGTAATTTTCCCGTTTTATGGACATGAATATATTCCAGTTCATCTAAGGTTAAGGATTTCCCTTCTGCTTCCATATCTGCAATCTGGCCGCCAACCATTCCTTCTGTTCCGGCTGCTTTTGCTAATTCTATGACTAATTTTAGTTTTGTTGTATCTGTTGCAAATTCATGAGGTATGTTCGCCATTACCTCAAAACTATATGTTAATAAAGCATCGCCTGCTAAAATGGCGGTTGCATCGCCAAAAACTTTATGATTTGTAGGTTTCCCTCTTCTAAGATCATCGTTATCCATGCTCGGTAAATCGTCATGAATAAGGGAATAAGTATGGATCATCTCAATAGCCGCAGCTGCATGAAGGCCTTTTTGCGGGTCCGCTCCAAATGCAGCTAAAGTAGCGAATAATAAAAGGGGGCGAATGCGTTTACCGCCGGCTTCCAATGAATAAATCATGGATTCTTTGATTATAGGAGGAGAGTCAAGTTTACTAACAAGAGTCCGAAGCTCCGAATCAAGTAGTAGTTTATATTTTTGTGCAAATGCATCTAATAACTCGGTTCCCAAGTCTTATACCTCCTCTTCAATCGTAAAACTCTCCGTCCGGCCGTCCTCCGTAATAATTTGTGTTAATTGATCTTCAACACTTTTTAATTTATCATGGCAAAGTTTGGACAACTCCATACCTTCTTTATAGAAGATAATTGCTTCTTCTAAAGGGACATCTCCTTCTTCAAGCTTATCTACAATTTGCTCCAGTTTAGTCATTGCTTCTTCAAAGGATAGTTTTTTTTCATTCGTCACGTTGTTCGCTCTCCTTAATATTCTCAACTTTACAGAATAAACTGCCATCTGTTAATTGAATCTGAACCTGCTCGTTCACATTCACTTGATGAATACTTTTTATCAGTCTGTTCTCTTCCGAATATGCTAAACTATAGCCACGTTCCATAATTTTTAAAGGGCTTAATGCCCCTAAGGTGGAAAGAATTCGTTCAAATTCAGTTTGTTTTTTTGAAAATACTTGGAGCATGGCACGTTTCATTTCTTTATTGGTAAGATCTAATCGCTTATTTGCTTCCTGTAAGGATTGGCTCGGATGGTTCCTCTCTAAGCGTTTATGAAGAATTTCGTGTTGCCCTTTTTTAATTTGGGACAACCTAGACGCCCCGCGAACAAGCATTTCTGTTAGTTTATCAACCTGTTCAAGCTTTTGTTCATAGAGCCGATGTGGATAGCGGAAGGCATAAGATTTCTGAACTCGATTAAAACGTTCTGTTTCAAACTGAAATTTCCCTTTCATTGTACGAAGCAGTCTTGTTTGACGCTGCAAGACCCTCTCCATTAATTCATCAATATGCGGGACTGCCAGTTCAGCCGCACCTGTTGGTGTCGGAGCACGTAAATCTGCGACAAAATCAGCAATGGTAAAATCCGTTTCATGCCCTACTGCTGAAATGATTGGAATGTCAGATGTAAAAATTGTCCGGGCGACGAGTTCTTCATTAAATGCCCACAACTCCTCAATCGAACCCCCGCCTCGCCCAACAATCAGCACATCAATCCCCTTCATGCTATTTGCTTTAGAAATTGCTTTAGCAATAGATGTCGCTGCGTTCTCTCCCTGTACAAGGGCAGGAAAGACTAGGATGTTTGCAATCGGATAACGTCTTTTTATTGTTGTAATGACATCCCGTATGGCAGCCCCTGTGGGCGAAGTAATTACTCCAATGGTTCTTGGATACAATGGAATTGCCTTTTTGGCTTCCATCGCAAATAATCCTTCTAATTCCAACCTTTGTTTGAGCTGTTCATAAGCTAAAAACAATTCCCCTATTCCATCTGGAAGCATTTCTTTTATATAAATCTGATATTGGCCACTTGGTTCATAAACTGAAATTTCACCTTTTACAATCACTTTCATGCCATTTTCGGGTATGTATTTCATGGTCCTAGAATGACTGGAAAACATAACAGCTAAAATACGTGCTTTTTCATCCTTTAAGGTAAAATACATATGACCGCTCGAATGCTGTTTGAAGTTTGAGATTTCACCTCTGACATGAACATCTCGTAAATGTGGGTCTGCATCAAATTTTCTTTTAATGTATTTGGTTAAGGCATTTACAGTTAAATATCTTTGTTCCTGCATAGGTAACTCCTTTTTCAACCAATAAGATACTTGATACTTCTCTATTAGCGAAAAACAGTCCTTATCTATGTAAAAGATAAGGACAAGTTCCTCCTTTAATTACGGTTAAGGCTTTGGGCAGCCGATTTTAGGGTATTATACATAAGCATAGTAATAGTCATCGGGCCTACACCCTTAGGAACTGGTGTAATGTATCCTGCTTTTTCGCTAACCTCAGCAAAGTCAACATCCCCGCAAAGCTTTCCAGCTTCATTTCGGTTAATCCCAACATCAATGACGACGGCACCATCTTTAACATGCTCTGCTTTAATAAAGTTCGGTATTCCTACGGCGGCAATCAAAATGTCCGCTTGATTAGTATGTATCTTTAAATCCTTAGTTTTAGAATGACAATATGTTACGGTAGCATCCTTATTTAGGAATAATTGTCCGACCGGCTTACCGACAATATTACTTCTCCCAACGACTACTACATGTTTTCCCGCTATCGAGATATCTGTTTCTTCCAGTAACACCATAATGCCATATGGAGTACATGGCAGGAAGGCATCTTGTCCAGTCATCATTCTGCCGATATTAATAGGGTGAAATCCATCCACATCTTTAAAAGGGGAAATTGATTCAATTACCTTTTTTTCTTCAATATGTTTAGGAAGTGGTAACTGAACTAAAATTCCATGGATAGAAGGGTCATTATTTAATTCTGCAATTTTCGATAGTAAGCTCTCTTCTGAAATTTCCTCTGGCATTTTGATCAAGACAGAATTCATCCCAAGTTCTTGGCAAGCTTTTTCTTTATTTTTAACATAGGTTTGAGAAGCAGGGTTATCTCCGACAAGAATTACTGCTAAACCTGGAGTAACCCCTAGATTTTTTATTCTGTTTACCTCTTCAGCAATTTCCATTCTCTTCTTTGCAGCAATTTCTTTCCCATTAATAATAGATGCGGTCATTTGTCTCGTCTCCCTTTGCTCTTAAAAGATCCCCAATTAATTGTTAAGAAGATTTTGTTTAACCTTTGAAAGAACACCATTAATGAACTTACTTGATTGGTCATCACCATATATTTTTGCAATCTCGATGGCTTCATCTAAAATAACATTTTCCGGCACTTCATTTCTGAAGTACTTCATTTCATATGCAGCTATTCTTAATAAATTTCGGTCAACAGTAGCTAATCGGTCAATGGACCATTTTTCAAGATTTTCACTTATTAAATTATCAATTTCAGCTTTTTGTTCGACTACGCCTAGAACAATCCTAGATAAGTACTCGTCATTAGCCTCTCCTTCCAAAACATGTTCAATTGCCGCCTCTGGCTCGCTGTTGCTTATATCAATTTGAAAAAGTGCCTGTAATGCCTTTTCCCTTGCTGTTCTTCTTTTCATTATACCTTTAACTCCTTTAGAGAAATTCATTAATTTTTGTCTAATTTTCATAATAAGTCATTGAATTGTTTTCACAATAACGATAATAGCATAACTAAAATTGATTCGCACTCTAACCTTGTTATTTTTCCAATATGTATGCACTTTTATTTCAATTTATATGTCTGAAATAGAAAAACCAAAGGAACAGAATCCTTTGGTTTCCAAATTTAGACTTCAGTGTCAACAATTTCTTGTTCATTCTTATGGTTCTCAAATTGGATGCCAACCACATGAATGTTTACTTCTTCCGCATCTAAAGCAGTCATATTCAGCAATGCTTGGCGAATATTATCCTGCACCTTACTTGCAACGGAAGGAATCGAAACGCCAAACTTCATCATACAATACACATCAACTTTTATCCCAGATTCGGTTAATTCCACTTTAACACCTTTGCCATGGTTTTTCTTCCCTAATCGTTCAACGACACCAGTTGCAAAATTTCCGCGCATCGCAGCTACACCTTCTACCTCAGAAGCAGCAATACCTGCAATCACTTCAATCACTTCAGGAGCAATTTCAACTTTTCCAAGTCCGTTATTGCTTGGTTCCATTTCCAAGACACTAAATTCACTCATCAATAACACCTCCAGATATTTAATTAGACTTCATCACATCATGCAATTCTAGGAATTTTGTATTAAAGGCACCTTCTACAAACTTTTCATGTTCGAGCAGCTTTAAATGGAAGGGAATGGTTGTGTGAATCCCTTCAACAACAAACTCACTTAGGGCACGCTTCATCCTAGCAATTGCCTCTTCCCTGCTTGCGCCATATGCAATGACCTTCGCAATCATGGAATCGTAATATGGTGGAATCGTATACCCTGGGTATGCTGCAGAATCAATACGTACACCAAATCCACCTGGTGGCAGGTACATGTTGATTTTTCCTGCGGACGGAAGAAAATTCTTTTCAGGGTTTTCGGCATTAATCCGACACTCGATTGCCCATCCGGTAAATGTGACATCCTTCTGTTTTAGCTTTAGTTTCTCTCCGGAAGCCACTCGGATTTGTTCTTTAATAAGGTCTATTCCGGTGACCATTTCCGTTACTGGATGTTCCACCTGGATCCGTGTGTTCATTTCCATAAAATAAAATTTACGATTGCGGTAGTCATATATAAATTCTACCGTGCCGGCACCTGAATAATCAACTGCTTTTGCTGCTTTTACAGCCGCATTTCCCATTTCTTCTCGTACCTCTCCATCTAATGCTGGTGATGGGGTTTCTTCAAGAAGCTTTTGGAGCCTGCGTTGGATTGAACAGTCTCTTTCTCCCAAATGAATAGTGTTTCCATAAGAGTCAGCAAGGACTTGAATTTCAACATGACGGAAATCCTCAATATACTTTTCGATGTAAACACCAGGATTTCCAAAGGCTGTCATCGCTTCTTGTTGGGTGATGCTTATGCCTTTAATTAATTCCTGTTCGTTTTTGGCAACACGAATCCCTTTACCGCCTCCGCCAGCTGTTGCTTTTATGATGACTGGATAGTGGATTTCTTTCACAAGTTCAAGGGCCTCATCAATATCATTAATTATACCAGTTGACCCTGGGACAATTGGGACACCGGCTTCCCTCATGGTTTCTCTTGCAATATCCTTAGTCCCCATTTTCGTAATCGCTTCAGGGCTTGGACCAACGAATGTGATATTACATTCCCGGCAAAGTTCTGCGAAATCTGCATTTTCAGCTAAAAATCCATAACCAGGGTGGATGGCGTCACAAGCTGTTAACTTCGCAACACTAATAAGATTTGTAACGTTTAAATAACTGTCTTTTGATGCAGTCGGGCCAATGCAATAGGCTTCATCTGCTAACTGAACATGCAATGCTTCTCTGTCTGCTTCCGAATAAACAGCAACAGATTCAATTCCCATTTCCCTGCATGCACGTATAATTCTAACTGCAATTTCCCCTCTGTTTGCAATTAACAGTTTTTTTATCATTCTGTTATCGCTCCTAACTTAAGGCTTTACTAAAAATAAAGGCTGCCCGTATTCTACTAATTGACCATTTTTAACAAGGATTTCTACAATTTCTCCGTCGATTTCTGCTTCAATCTCATTGAATAATTTCATTGCTTCAACGATACACACAATTGAATCTTTGCTTACATTTGATCCAACTCTAACATATGCATCCGTGTCTGGCGTTGGAGACGCATAGAAAGTCCCCACCATCGGAGAAACAATTTTGTGAAGATTTGTTGAAGCTGACTTATCCGTATCTTGGTTTTGCACTTCCTGACTTACTTCCTGAACGGCAACGGAAGGTGTTGCTTGTGCTACTGCTGCAACTGGTTGAACTGGCGTCGACACAAAATCAACTTCACGTGGAGCAGTATTTACTTGTGAAACATATGTAGCCGAAGCATTTTTTTTCATTTTGATTTTTGAACCTTCATATTCATACACAAATTCATCAATACTTGATTGGTCCACCAATTTTATTAATTCACGAATTTCTTGTACTTTTAACATTGAGTTACACCCCTCATACTACAAAATTATGACTAACTACTATTACTATACGATAATACCTAGTAAAAGTTCAATAATGTATATTTTCACCTTTGAACTTTTACCCACTGTCGTATACCCCTATCTTAATATTTTTATGGCTAAAAGGGAACTTTGGACAGTTGTTGTCTCTCAACATATTATTTTAACCTATTTCATGGGTAACAATCAAAAAAAGGAAAGCCACGACCTTCCTTTCAAGCTGGCAAAATCTAAATTGGCTTTTATTTTATTCTTAATTTTACAATTCACCGTGTAAAAAGATTATTAGTTTATAGACTTTTGACAGGTCTGTCGATTTGCGCTCCAGGCACTTCGCTTTCCGCGGGAGTGCCGGGGAGCCTCCTCGTCGCTTCGCTTCTGCGGGGTCTCCCCTGCCCCGTACTACCGCAGGAGTCTTCGTGCCTTCCGCGCAAACAACAGAGTGGTATTATAAGGACTTTCAACTCAACTAATAATAAACAAGCTGTTAAATCAGTGAGTGTATTAGTTGTTAATATTCATTGTTGATTTTCGTGTAGTATGAGAAATCATAGGCGGAGATTTTCCGGTTAACTGCTCGTAAAGAGATAAAATCCAAAGATTTGGATCATATAAGCGGAAAAACTCCCCTTAATTTTTAGGAAATATGTGTATTTCCCAATTTAAACGGAATTTCTCCGTTTATTAAATATAGACCCTTACTTTAATTAGTCCAGCCACAAGGAACATCATAATTGAATCAACTTTGAGAACACTATTATTGAGGTGGTTGTGGCAATTATTGTCTTGTTTCCCCCTGTTGAATGGAGCGGAAATCAACAGGCCCATTAGCAGGGACCTAATCAAAAATTGGCTTCAGATAAAGAAAAAAATTGCCGAGAAAAATACCCTTTCTCGACAATTTGAAAGGAAAGCCTATGACTTTCCTTTCTTAGACTTTATTTTGTTGGCTGGAATTCGACTGCTACGTAATTGGTTTCACCAATTTCTTTTTTCACTTGTAAAATAATCTTATTGGCTTCTGTTGCGGAAGGCTTTTTCTTAGATTTTACTGTAACTCTTACTTTCTCACCATCTGCTCTTACTAACGCGTCTTCATATCCCATTGTCTTAATTAAGGTTTCAAGAATTTCTTCTTTTTGAGCAGTTTGATTCAATTTATCCATTTGATCTTTTACTTTGCTGCGTTCAACTGCTGGAAGGTCAGTGGAGGCTAGCTCAGTCGTTAAATCCTCTTGCTGTTGACTTCTAAGATCATCAAGCTTCATCCGGAGCTCTTCAAACGCATCATCACCTGCAACGGTTGAAACGATTGTTTTATCATCCTTTGCGGCCGTTTCTGTTGTTTTTGTTTTTGTAGTTGTTTTTCCTTTATTTTGATCTTTCGCATCTTGTTGAATAGCAGCAAGGTCATTACTCTTTTGCTCTGGTGAAGTAATGTAATACACAGACAATACAACTACTAAACTTAACATCGTTAATAACCAAACTGTTTGTTTTTTCAATAGCATATAAAAACACCCCTTTTATTTTTTAGGCATAACAGCAACGCGATGGCTCGGTACATCTAAGGCACGTGTGACAGCTTCGACAATCCACTTTTTCACCTGAATATTGTCTGCACCTTTTGCAACCACTAAGACACCCCGAATTTCAGGTTTCTTTGTTTCTACTACAATAGGAACCTCTTTATCACCCTCACGAATAATCACTAACTGTTCATCTGTTGAGGCCTCCTGAACTTTACGTTCCCCGCCTTCTCGGTCTGTTTCTTCCGTTGTTTGTGATTTAGAAACCCTATTTTTTTCAAGTACTTTCTTATCAGTTGAATCAATGTTAACTACAACCGTAACATCGTTCACCCCTAACATTTGTTGAAGAGCCTTCTTAAGTTGGTTTTCGTATTTTTCTTCATATGCGGTTACTGCCTTATTGCCTGTGCCCTTGTTTAGACCAAAGGCAGGAACATCTTCAGCGTTGACTTTACCACTGGTTGTAACCGGTATATCTGAATTACTTGGGGCTTTCTTAAAGACTATATTGCCAACAAGCATAAATGCTGCACCAATGCATAATACCACGAGCATATATTGGTACTTACCAGCCTTCTTTTCGGAATTCCCTTCAATTTTCAGCACCTTTTTAAGCCACGAAAATGGTCCTTGATTGTTGTTATCCATTTTTGTTATTGATCCCCCCTTCAATCGAAACTTCAACTGTTTTTTCGGTTACATTCCATTTTTGTGAAAGAAAAGCGGCTATTTTTTCTGTTTCTTCTGTTGAGCTTTTAGATGGAAGAGGTGTTTCTGTGTTAATTTCTACTTGTTTAATCGCTTCGACTGTCTTCACTTTATTCTCTGGTTGTTTCAGAAGAACCATAACCTTTTGGAGGTTTTCAGGAAATGCCTGGTCGCTTTCTTCATTTGTAGCTATATCAATTTTTGCGATCTCCAATCCGTATTGTTCCATCAACTCCTCTTTCACGTCCTTAGTCAGTTGGACAGCCATTTCTTCTAAAATATATGCATGTTGTGAGGCTTGTATTTCTTTTTTCTTTAAATCTATTAAATTTTTCATATTTTCTTCTCCAGGGGCTTGATATGAAGGGATGGATCCAAGTGCTGTTTCAAAATCCTTGGAGATTAATTTAAAGATTGGAGTAAGAATAATGGCAATTAAGAGGAGTCCCGTAACCATTTTTGTATACTTTTGCATGCCTGAGTTTGGGAGAAGCATATCAATTACCGTTGCTAATAAAATAAAGAGAATTATATTCGTTACCCACTCTATTAAATAATCCATTTTATCCCCCCTTATCTCATCATCATCGTCAGATTTCCTGCTGCAACAATTACGGTTATACATAAAAAGAACATGAGTGATACAATTCCCAGTGCAGCAAAAACATAAATGACACTCTTACTAATAATATCCAGACATGTGATAATTGGTCCGCCACCTAATGGCTGCAATATGGCAGCGGCAAATTTATAGATAAACGCGATCATTAAGATTTTAACAGCCGGAAAAGCAACGATAATCAATAAGATTCCTACCCCAGCAATGCCTACCGTATTTTTTAATAGGACTGAAGCACTAACAACGGTATCGGTTGCATCTGTAAACATTCTGCCAATCACCGGGATAAAGTTCCCTGTTACAAATTTTGCTGTTCTAATCGTAACCCCATCTGACACTGCAGCAGAGGCCCCTTGTACGGATATAACGCCAAGGAAGACTGTTAAAAAGAGGCCCATTAACCCGATACTCCAGTTTCTAAGCAGCGCAGCTAATTGAGACACTTTATACTGTTCTGACATCGTGCTTACAATACTCAATAGGGTTGCGAGAAACAGGAAAGGCAGGATAATATATTGCATAAATAAGCCGCTTATATTCATCAGGAATAAGATTACCGGATGAAAGAAGGCCGCTGAAATCAAGCCGCCAGATGCGGCTATTAAGGCGAGTAACAGCGGGACAAGTGCTAATACAAAAGAAATCATTGATCCAATTGCCTCATTGGTATAACTGATGGCGATATGGAAACTATTAAGGGCGATGATGACTAACACCATATAGACAATTGAATAAGCGATTTTACTAATGGCACTCTTCTCGAAGGCATTCTGCATGGATTGTAGGAACATACTAAAAATCGTTAACATAATCAATGACCCAAGTAATTTTCCGTTAGCAACAAACTCTTGAAAAGCAAATTTTACTACTCCCAATCCCCATTGTTTTAACGAAAATTTTTTCTCTCCACTGATAAAGTCATATAAACTGCCCTTCTGACTTTCTGGAAGGAATCCTCCGTATTTATAGGAGATGTCTTCCCAAAATTGTTTAAGTTCAGTGATATCGAGAGATTTAAGCTGTTCATCGACCAACTCGTGGGGGGAAAGCGGATTCGATGTGTCTTTGCCCTCTTCAGCAGCTTGTACACTTGTAATTGATAAAAAGAAGAATACGAGAATAATAATAGGAATGAACTGCCATCGCTGCTTCAACTTTTTCACACCTCTTTTTCAGGTATTAACTCGGAATAAGCTTGATAATTGTTTCAATCAAAACAGTTAAAATCGGGATTGCCATGGCAAGAATAATAATTTTTCCGGCTAATTCAATCTTAGAGGAGAGTGCTCCCTGACCGGCATCCTTGGTAATCTGTGCGGCAAATTCAGCGATATATGCAATTCCAATAATTTTTAATATCGTTTCAATATAAACCATATTTACTTTTGCATTCACTGCCAGTTTTTCTAGCATGTGAATGATTTCATAAATTTTATCTACTAAAAAAAGAAAAATGACACAGCCTACAAAGACGATTAAGAGAAATGCGAAGTTAGGCTTTTGTTCTTTTACTATTAAAGCAAGAAAAGTTGCTACGAGAGCTATGCCGACTATTTTTATGATTTCAATCTTAGGGCCCCTCCTTTATTGAAATAAAAACACAGATTTAATTTTTTGAAAGAGATCATCCACAATTGAGGCTACCTGAAATAAGATATAAATAAACCCAAACAACGTAACCCATTGGGCGTATTCCTTTTTTCCCACTTGGTCCAAAACGGTATGCAAAAAAGCAACCACGATACCCACACCTGCAATTTTAAAGATGATATCCACTTCTAACCCCATTGCTTTTCCCCCTAAAATAATAAAATAATCAGTAATAATCCTGACAAGAACCCCAAGCTCTTTACCATTTTTTCGTATGTTGCTTGGGCTTGAATTGCGTCTTCCTCTTCTCTTTCAAGATGTGTTAGTGTTAGCAGAATATGTTTTTGCTGGGACATACGGTCATGTCGGCCCAGGGTTTCCCCAAATTGCTTCATGATTTCAAATTCCCCTTGCTTTAATGCGGTAGAACTCCATATTTGTCTCAAACTCGTTTCCCAAGCTTCCTTAACTGTTGTCTCAGTGTCCGTTAATTTCTTAGAAAAGGTATCAAAAAACGCCGAAAGTGGTTTTGATAACTGATCTGCTAATCTCCTAGCTGCTTCATGTAACGGCGTATGCCCGTACATAATTTCTGCTTCAAGTGATTGAAGGGCAGACCGTAATGCTCTAAGCTGCTTTGGACGCTCACTAAACCTTCTTGCAATTTCGAAACCAATCCATGTTGTTGCAAAAATGATGAAAACAGCACCTACAATCTTTATCATTTATGTCACTCTCACTTTTTGAATCATTTCTTTCCCATTAGCATCTAAAATTTGTGTAATGGTTCCAGGTCCTGATGCTCTGCTAAGCACAACAAATCGCTGAAAGATGTGCTGCTCAAGAATGTTTCGTAAAGATGGTCTGTTCTTTACTTCCTCAATGCTCGTCCCATGGGTAGTCATTATTAACGTAATTCCTGCATGCACGGCCTCTTGGATCGCTTCAGTATCTTCTTTACGACCAATTTCATCCACAACCAAAATATCTGGGCTCATCGACCGGATCATCATCATCATTCCCTCAGCTTTCGGGCAGGCATCTAATACATCCAAGCGGTCTCCAAAGGTCAATTGCGGTATCCCATTTACGCATCCAGCTATTTCACTACGTTCATCCACAATTCCCACCTTACTTGCTTGTATCCCTCTCGCTCCGAACCCAGATGAAGCGATTCGTGCAATATCACGCAGCAAGGTTGTTTTTCCTGTTTGTGGTGGACCGATTACCATTGTATGCAACCAACTGCCTTGAAAAATATATGGTATAAGCGGTTCTGCTATCCCCACCCTTTCCCTAGCGATTCTGATGTTAAACGAGGAAATATCTCTAATTGCCTTCACCTTTCCGCCCTCAAGGATTACCTTTCCAGCAAGCCCAATCCGATGTCCTCCGGAGACAGTGATAAACCCTTGCTTAAGTTCCTCTTCAAGTGTATAGATGGAGAAATGACTTATTTTATTCATTAGCTGAAATGCATCTTCGGGCTGAATAACGTATGATAGAAATCTAGGAGTACCCTTCATAGTCATTTCAATTGGCCTATTGATACGAATCCGAATTTCTTCTAGTTCTTCTTTTTGGTTAGGAGGGATTTTACTGATTAGGTCAGCTATTTTTTTAGGTAAAAAGTTTAGGATTGATTCCACGTATAGGTCCTCCCTTGTTTTCCTTTCTCATTATTTAAAATGTATGCCTGCTTGGTCACATTATGACTTTCAAATCTTTCAATTCTTTTTCAATTTCCACTTACATTACTAGAACAAAGTTGCTATGGTAACAGGATCAATGATTATATCGGAACGTTTCATGAGGTGAATCGTATTTTATAGGAGGAATAATCATGAAGGAGGAGAAAAAGTGCACCATTTCAGTTACCCACCTATTCGCAATGGGCAGGCACACAAGGGGCATTTAATCAAAGTTACCGGTGATGGTGAAATGGCTATACAGCCTGACTCGGCTTCTGTAAACCTAGGAATTATTACAGAAGGGAAACAATTAATAACGGCTCAACAGCAGAACTCCCTCGAAGCGACAAAGGTAATCAATGCCCTTATTTCACTAGGAGTCCCCAAAAATCATCTGCAGACCTTCGATTATCGAATTGAATCGGACTATGATTATGATCAAGGTAAACAAATATTTCGCGGCTATAAAATAACTCATATTTTAGAGGTGAAATTTGATGATATTTCAAAAATTGGAAATGTCGTGGATACTGCTGTTCAGAACGGGGTAAATCATGTATCAAATATTCAATTCACTGTAAAAAACAAAGAATCCTTTTATAAGCAAGCCTTGGTTCTTGCTGTAAATAATGCCAATGAAAAAGCAAAAACCATTGCAGAGACCTTAAAGGCGGTTTTGATACCTACCCCGATATTAATTGTCGAAGGTGGAAGTTCGGTCCAGCCTGTATATAATCAGCCTGGCACCTTTGTAAAAAGTATGACAGCCACACAATTAGAGCCTGGCCAAATAATACTCAAAGCCAATGTCATGGCAGAATATCAATTTACCCCTTCCTATTAAAAAAGGATTGAACCATTTGTCTGGTTCAATCCTTTTATATAAAATGATAAGTCTATGTTTCTGAACTTAGACAACAGTCTAGCTCCAGCGCCCAATGGCTAGTGGACTTCGCTCTTTTCCCTACGATAAGTCAACATCGAATCGCTTCGCTCTCCGTGTTTCCTTTATCTCAGTCAAAGCGCTCCAGTCCATACGCCGCTAAACGGGCGCTTAAGCTTTCTATTTGTCATACTTCTTTGCCCAATTATATAATTGCATTTCCGTAACTGGACCATTAAAGTGCTCTCGAATGATTCCTTGTTTATCAATCACAAAGGTTTCTGGTTGACCTGTCACATTATACATTTTTGAAACTTTAGCATTATAATCGAATAAATAATTCATCCCGGCTTTATTTTTCTCGGTTACCTTATTAATCTTATCCATGGTTTCACCGCGATTAATCATCAGAAAATTGTATTGATCACCATATTCTTTTTGAAATGCCTCTAACTCAGGCAACTCTTCTTTACAGGGAGCACACCAGGAGGCAAAGTAATTCAAGATAACAACCTCACCCTTAAAATCGCTAAGTTTGGTTGTACTGCCATCCAAATTAGGCATCGAAAAATTATAAGCCTTATCTCCAACATCCGTGTGTTTTCCTTTTGTTACTAAACTATAACCAAAGAAACCAAACATCCCTACAATAAGAATCAATACGAGTAATTTGATAACCCGATTGTTCATCGTGTTTCCTCCTGACACCACTAAGGATCTATGCAAAAGGCCTGCAAATTCAACACAGGCCCTAATTTAATTGCTAATTATTTTTCTAGTTGCTTTAAGAATTCAATTTCCTTCTTAAGTTTGGAATGTCTCTTCCCGAGTATTAACATATAAGAAAAAATAACAACCCAAGCAACAGAATACGCACCATACATAAATTCAAATCCCATGATCAATTCCTCCTATTTTTCTAAGTCTTCGCGTAATTTTTCTTTATAACGCTCTACTTTAAGTTTCATTTTTTCAAAAGATACACCTTTATGAAGAAGGTAAGAATATAGAATCGTAAATGCCGCAAGGGAAACAAACAGGGCTACTAACATCGTACCCTCAATTCCTCCGCCCTTTTGGGATGGACCTTCACCAAAAACAATTGGATGAAACTTTGTTTGCCACCAGCGAATCGCGAAAAATACAATTGGAACGTCTGCAAACCCGATAATTCCAAATACCGCAGCAAGCCTGGCTTTTTTATCCCATACCCCATCCATTTGACGAATCATAATGTAAGCAATATAGATAAAGAAAAGAATCAACGTAGTAATTAACCGCGGTTCCCATACCCACCATGTGTTCCAAGAAGACTTCGCCCAAATTGGACCAGTTGTTAAAACGATGATGGTAAACACAACACCGATTTCAGCAGAGATATAAGCATAGGTGTCAAATATTCTTTTCCGCTTGACTAGGAACAAAATACTAAAGACAAATGTAACGAAAAACGCCATAAATGCCAGCCAAGCTGAACTTACATGAAAATAAAAGATTTTTTGGGCTGCACCCATTGTTACTTCTTCAGCAGCAAAGATAAAGATAAAATAAAGGGCAACCAACATGGAGATTACTGTAGCACCAAACAAAATCTTTGACATATCGATGCTTTTCTTTTCAGCCACTTGAGTTCCATGAAGAACTGCTTTTTCTCGTTCGAGATTCATACTCATCTCTTAAACCTCCAGCACATAATCTATTAATAAGAAACAAACAACGAAGAAGATAACATCATACGCTGTAACCAACTGGATCCAAGCTAATGCACTTGAGAATTTCTCCATATTCGTTAAGATGATTCTTGTTGCTTGAACAACACCGATTAAGATTGGCGTTGTAATCGGAAAGAGCAATAATGGAAGCAGCATTTCACTACTTTTAGAATTAGCTGCCAATGCCGCTAAGAATGTACCTATGGCGATAAATCCAAAGCTTCCTAAGAATACTACTAAGATAAAATAGGGTATACTGCCATAGAATTTAAAATCAAACAATAAGAACAAAAACGGAATGGAAACAAGTTCAACAATCAGCATCATCGTGAAATTGGCTAAGAACTTTCCTAAATAAATGCTGGCGGCTTCCATTGGTGCAACCAATAATCCTTGCATGGTATCATTCCGCTGCTCTGAAATAAACGATCTATTGAGGCCCAAGATTCCAGCAAAAACGATAATCACCCAAATGACTCCAGGAATAACGGCTTTTGTTGTATTATTTGCAGGGTCAAAGGCAAAGCTGAAAACCACGATGACTAGGCCAGCGAAAATAATTTGTGTGACCATAATTTGCTTTGTTTTTAACTCGGAATATAAATCCTTTTTGGCTAGTAAGAGGGCTGTTCGAAAAAGGTTCATGATACTCCCTCCACTAATTGTTCATATTTTTCAGATACGTAATCTAAGTTCTGATTTTCAATTCTAAAATCATCGACAATCTTACCATTTTTAACAATAATAATTCTGTCGCAAATTTCAGCCGCTTGCTTAAAATCATGGGTTACCATCAAGGTCGTCGTTCCTTTGGCTTTCATAGAAAGAATCACATTGTTTAGTATCCCGATTGCCCCCTGGTCCAAGCCTGTGTGCGGTTCGTCTAGAAGGAGAATGTCCGGTTCATGAACAATCGCCCGAGCTATAGCAATCCGTTGAATCATACCTCGTGAAAAGTTTTTTACAGGTTCATTCAAGAAGAATGACAATCCAACTTCTTTAACTAGTTCAATGGCTCGTTGTTCCACATTTTTCACACCGTAAATATTTCCGAAGAAGACAATATTTTCTAACGGTGTGTAATGATCGTAAAGCAAACTGGAATGGGGTAAATAACCCATTATTTTTTTGATTTGGATATGATTTTTTTTCAAATCCATCCCATTTACCTTTATCAAGCCAGATGTAGGTTTTATTAAGGTAGCAAGCACTTTTAACAGCGTGCTCTTTCCTGCACCATTCGGTCCCAAAATGGCAACTGTTTCTCCTTTTTTGATGGAGAGGTCTACACTACGCAAAATGAGTTTATTATCAGCTTGCTTCGTAAGTTTTTTTATTTCTATCATTTGCAGTCTCTCCCATCCCAGCTACTACTCTACAAAATTACGAAGATTTAATTTTACTTGGACAAGATGCTGTTTATAAGCTTCAAGCTTTGCATGATATTCATCTTCTGAGAGCTTTCCATCCCCAAAAGATTCTTCCAATTCAATAATCTTATCCATTATCGCTTTTTGCTTCGCCATTAAAAGTTTGAAGGCTTTCTCCTCTTTATCAGCACCCAGTCTTTCATCATCCCGCTTTGCCTTCCTTCTAAAGTAGACATAGTAGGAGATACCCGCGATCACTATTGCTAATAGAATAATCATAAAAACGTGTGGATTAAAACGATGTAATGGCGACTGAGCCCAAAGTCTTAGATGCCCTGGATTATGGAAAGCAGGTGCTGTATGTGTAACATTACTATTACTGTCGCTTGTTGTCTCCGCCTTTTTTGTTTCACTTGCCGGCGGCTGTACATCTTTGTTATAAACTAGTGTAAATTCTTGGTTAGCTTTTAGTCCTTCAATACTATATCCAAAATAATTTTGATCATCAAATTTGAAACTGCCTTGACTAGTTGCCTCAGCACCCTTTACTTCAATGCTGCCTCTTCCTTCTGGAACAAGGATTTGCATCAGTTGTACAGGATAGTCAGATTTTAAAATTATTTCTTTCCCCTTTGCCATCCTATAGCTGTATGGCAATACCATTGTTTGATTCCCTGGTATTGGGGTAGTTGTAATGAATCCTTTGTCAACTTGCTTAAAAGCAATTTGATTATCTAAAAAGTTAAGATCCTCTGCTCCTTGAGGAAGAGAAACATGTAATACTGCTTCACTTTTTCCGTCACCATTATATTTTTCTGCAGCCGTATTTGTATAATTAACCATATTCATCATATTCGCCCCGCCATCTTCAGCAGGACTGATAACGAGATAATGCATATCAATTGAAACCTTTGAATCTGATGCCGCTAATCCATGAAATGGGATTAACAGCATCAGCCCGAGGAAGAAAACGGTGATTTTTTTGATCACTTTCCTTCCCCCTTTTTATTCTTATAAGTTTTCATTTGAGCTTCAATTTCTTTTTCAACTTCGTCCATTAAATCTTTGTCGACACTGGTGTGCATAATTTCTTCTTCTTCCTTCATAATACTGGCGACTTCATTTTCATATTGTTTCTTTAAATGTTTATAATCAGCGTGTGAGATTTTATCCATTTTGTACTCGAATTCTATTTCATTTAAAGTTGTCAAAAGTGCTTCTTTTGTAGCACCGATGTCCTTACCTTTGGAAGTAACTTGTAAATAAGTATCCCACTTAAATAAGGGTGATAAAATTAGAAATAGACAGGCAAGCGCTAAAATGGTTGTAAAAATCATTGAAACGACTGTGATATCATGCATTATGTTCACATCCTAAAGATACTTTTTGCGTTCTTCATCAATCATAGATGACAGGATTTCTCCTTCTACTTCATCCTCGGTGCTCTCGTATTCAGCAACATCTTCGTTTGTTCCCTTTTTCTTAACCCATTTTCGGATTATGAAAAACACAGCTATACCAGCAGCTCCTAATACAACAAAAGGAAGGACCCAGGCAGTTAGGCTAAAACCACTTTTCTCAGGTGAAGTTAAAATCTCTTCACCATAGATGTTGACATAATACTCACGAATTTTATCCTTATCCCAGCCTTTGTTCATCATGTCTACTAAGTCTGCTTTAAACTCAGTTGTTAGATTACATGTATTGGGATCACATTCATAATGATCCTGCCCACACCCGCATGTACAGGCAAACTGCTGAGCAACTGCTTTGAATTCTGCTGATTTATAGTCAATCTGTTTTGCTGCTTCGACTCGAAGGAATGACCCCTGAAAGATGAACGCGATGATGAGTAGTCCAATATAAAGTTTATTTTTCATATTAAGACACCTCTCTGCGTACTCCTGTGTATCTCGGAGTGACATTTCCATATTTTCCATTCCAAACCGCAAATAGTGCACCAATAACAATCATGAAAGAACCAATCCATAACCAATCCATCATTGGATTAACCTTTACCACAAATGTAGCTTTTCCATCATCTTCCCATGCACTTAAGACGATGTATAAGTCTTCCTTAAGCGAGGAAATTATCGCTACTTCGGAAGATGGCTGTTCCCAGTTACCGTAAAATACTTTTTCCGGCTGGTAGGTGCCGAGCTTTTTACCATTTCTAAATACTGTTACATCTGCATAAACGATATCATTGATACCTTCTTTTTTCTGATCGAGTCGATCATAGTTGATTCGGTAGTCTTGTAATTCAATTGATTGTCCTAAATCGACAGTTTTCATAGTTTGTAAATCATAGTTTTGTGACCCAATGATTCCCATCGTAATAAAGGCGATTCCTAGGTGAACGATATATCCGCCGTACCTGCGTCGATTTCGAATCATTAAGCGGTACAGTGCAACAAATGGTGATTCTTTCGTCATTTTCCTTCTAGCTTTTACACCTCTATAAAACTCTAAGAAGTGTGTGATTAATAATAGAGCGATTACGCCATAGCCAATGACTGCCCATGCTTTTTGAATTCCTAAAACTACCATCAAAATCATAGCCAATACTGCAAGAATAGCTGGAATCATGAAGTTCTTCTTAAGATTTTTCACGGTAGATTTTTGCCAAGCAAGCATTGGACAAACTGCCATAACAAACATCATAGATAATAGAATCGGTGCTTCTACTTTGTTAAAGAATGGTAGACCCACTGTTACTTTTGTACCACGAACTGCTTCAGATACTAACGGGAAGATTGTTCCCCAGAATACCGCAAAGGCTGCACCAACAAGTAATAAGTTATTTACTAAGAAACTGCTTTCTTTTGAAACAAAGGAATTAAATTCACCTGCACTACGTTTAAGCAGGTTGTAACGGCTCATCAATACATAAAGTGCACCAATAACCGCCACACCCATAAAGATTAAGAAGTATAATCCAAGGTTTGAATTGGCAAAGGCATGAACAGAGGTCAGTACCCCGCTTCGTACTAAGAATGTACCAAATAAAGTAAGTGCATAAGAAACAATGATTAAGCTGATATTCCAAATTTTCAACATATTTTTTCGTTCTTGAATCATTACAGAATGCAAGAATGCAGTTGCTGTTAACCAAGGCATAAAGGAAGCATTTTCAACTGGATCCCATGCCCAGTAGCCGCCCCATCCTAACTCAACATAAGCCCATTGCCCGCCAAAGATATTACCAAGACTTAAAAATAACCAAGCAATAATTGTCCAGCGTCTTGTCATTTTAATCCAGAAATCATCAACGTTTTTCAAAATCAATGCTGCCATTGCAAAGGCAAATGGTATCGCAAGTCCTACATATCCTAGGTAAAGCGTAACTGGATGAATAATCATGCCAGGGTTTTGAAGCATAGGATTTAAGCCTTTACCTTCAATCGGAATCTCATTTAATAGAATGAAAGGTTTTGCTACAAACCCAAGAATAAAGAAGAAGAAAACCGCGTTTGCTAGTAAAATAGCAGAAATGTAAGGAACCATAGGATTTCCTTTTAACTTTCTTGAGAAAGCAATCATGCAAGAATAGAGAGTTAGGAAAAATGTCCACAATAACAATGATCCTGCATTACCCGCCCATAGTGCTGTAAGCTTGTAGATGATTGGGAGTTCACTGCTAGTATAATCACGAACATATTCGTATTGAAATTGTGATGTTGCTAATAAGTAGAACAAGGTAAGCATGGCTAAAGATGAACAAACTAATAGTGCAATTAATCCACCTTTACCACTGTTAACGAATTTTTGATTTTTTGTGCTAATTCCCAATGTGATAATAAGAAGAGAATAAATCGCAATGGCTAAGCCTATATAAATTGTTGCGTTGGCAAATAAATACATTTCGTCACCTTCTTAAGTTAGCCTGTTATTTTTCTTTCGGTGTTTGATTTAACTTATCTTTATGTGTTTCTGGATTATAATCCTTGATATCTTTTCCTTCGTATTTAGATGGGCATCTTGTTTTAACAGTCTCAGCAACAAATGTGTCTTTTTTAGTTGGTGCTCCTTGAAGAATCGTGATGACACCTTCTGCAAAGTTATCTGGTTTAGTTCCGTGATGAATGACATGCATAACATCACCATCGTTATCCTTCACATCAAATTTTAGTTCAATTTTTTTTGCATCCCATTTAATCGAATCCTCAATCAGTAAACCTTCAACAGTAACAAAATCATCTTTATGCTGATCTTGCGTTGCCATCAATTCTTTCAAGGTTAATTCAACACCACTTGACCCAGGAGTCGCTGCCATTAAAAGGAAAACAATGGCACCTGCGATTATAAATCCCCCAAGCATAACAATCGTATTTTTTTTCATTCTGGTCACCCCATTAAATTAATTTTTTCATTTCTTCATCATACATTTCTTGGTCAATCTTACCCGTTAATAACTTTTTCCGTAGTTCCTTCTTTTCTTCTGAATTCGCTATTTTGTTATCCTTTTTTGCATTTTGTGATGGTTTTCTTGGTTGATTTTGATTTTTATTTTGTTTACTACCCTTGGATGCGGTTTGATTATTTCCTTTTAATCCAAGGAATACAAAAAGTCCAGCAATAATTACCGCAAGTCCGATTATTGCAGCACCACCCAGTCCGATGATGGGACGTTTGGAACTAGCCGCTGTTCCACCAGTTTTATCCACTTGATCAGTTGCACTTACACCACTATGGTTTTCATCATTAGGCGGTTGTTGTTTATTAATTGCTTCCATCGTAGATTCAGTACCATCTTTCTTATATGAGAAGGAGTATTTTAAACCAGCGTTTGCCTTTACATTTTTGTACTGATAGTAATAGAGTTCTTCACCGTATTCATTTTTCGAATTATTTTGAGCCTTTGGCTCAATTGTTATTTCCTTTGCATCCATTGGTGCATAAAAGATAACATCTAAAAGAGCGATATCTGCTTTATTTTTAAGTTCGTATGAAAATGTCTTGTTGTTTTTCACATCAATTGACTTGGTATAGTACTCAATAACAAATTCGTATGTTTGATTATTCTTAATCGCCTTGGCTGGCTTCCAACTTACGATCCCTTTTTCTTTATCTACATCGTATGGGCGCTGTACTTCAGGCTTATCTTTTTCTGGAAATTCTGCTACCAAGAATGCTTCAAAGCCTTTTTCCATGGCTGGAACGGGAATCTCAATTTTCCCATTATAATCTTGACCACTCTTGTTGGTAATTGTTCCGTACTGGCCAACGAGTAAGGATGGTTCTTTACGTGACGACCAATCATCTGGATAATCAAACTCTGGCATTACCTGAACCTGCATTTCCTTAAAAGGAAATTTTTCTGCCGGAAAGGCTGCTTCAGCACTAGCCTTCGGGATGATGAAATTCATTAAAAATGATGTGATTACAAATAATGCCAACAACTTATTTTTAAGCATCTTAATCCTCCTTGACTTAAAAAACTAATCACTAGAAAGTACTATTTTTCACTATAGTCCTCTTTGAAATAAATATAATCGTTATCAGCCCATATTTGTTGAATCACTCTTGAACATTTTGTTAAAGGATTAAAATCGTTGTGATTTCGTCAAAAAACCACCACATAATGTTCACAATTGAAATATTGGGAAAAATATTTCATAAAATTTCCTGCCTTTTGTGACCTGATAGCTTGACATAGCAATGAATTTGATTTTTTTATTTACCATTAATTGGATCACTATTCCGTTTGTAGTTACATCAATTTCACCCGAGTATGAACTTGATGGCTAATAAAAAGACCTGAATCACTTGTTGTAGATTCAGGTCTTAGATACTCGTTTCTTATTACTTTTTCTCTAAAGATCGGATATAGGAAATAATATCAGTAATATCCTTTTCTTTAAGTTGACGTGCACCTTCCAGACCCTTTAATGATGGGCCCATCCGTGTGTCTTCACGGCCATACGCTGCGTCAATCCATATTTGCTTATCCGTATTATATTTCAGGTATTGCGGGCTTGATAAAGCTGTTCCCATTTTATCCTTACCAGCACCTGCTTCACCATGACAGTTGAGGCAATATAAATTATATTGAGCTTTTCCACGTTCAGAATCACCCGACAACTTTTTAGGTACATCAAACTCTTTTTCTTCATTTTGCCAATCTCTAATAAAGGCAACAACATTCTTTAAATCTTTGTCCGACATGCGTGGACCATACGCTGGCATAACGGTGCCTTCTCTGCCATATTTCACATAATTATATAAGTCCTTATCGGATACGTTGCTTAAAAAATTCTGGCTATTTAAAGCTGTCCCCGTTTTTGAACCTTCTCCTTTACCTGTTTCACCGTGACAAAAAATACAATTGCTCTTATATATTTTCTCACCTGCAGCAATTGCCTCCGATTTTTTGCTATCAAAAATATCGCTATTACCTATACAGATAATTATTCCAATAATAATCAAAACGTAAAATCCGATTAGTATTTTCTTCATGGGTTACCCCTTACTTGGGTGCGGGTGTTGGGGTTGGTTCCCCAATATCTTCATATTTTCTTGTTAATAAATCATAGATTTTCGCAGGGCTTTTTCCGTTAAGATGCATTTCTACCGCCTCCCGGGCGATATTGACACAAGTGTCTCAAGCTATACCATGCGAATCCCATTCTTGGACAGCATTTCCTGGTCCCATTCCCTTGATAAAGCAATCAAGGTTACTTTTATGACCGTCATTTACACATCCACAATAACATGGAACTTGGGCTACGACTTCCGGATATGTTGCTGCCATAACGTATGTTTCTTGAATTTTTTCTGATGTATTTAGAACAAAATCAGGTAATGGCGTGTGTTTTTTATCAAGTTTCCAAGTCTCGTCACTGAGTTTGGAACTACAGCCTGCAGCTACAATAGCAAACAAAATCCCAAGGAACAAGAGAGATGTTATTCGTTTCATGATCTGTTGCACCCCTTCCTTTAATTTTTTATACTATTTCAGTTTAGCAAAAAGAAATTAGCCATTTAGTAACTAATTCTTACTATTTCGTGAAGTTTTAAAGCTATTTATAATAAAAAATATTTCTCAGCTTACACCTCTTGGAGCCAGCCCTCTTGTAATGCATAAGTGGCTGCTTGAATGCGGTTGCTCATCTGCAGCTTTTCCATGATATTTCGCAAATGGTTTTTTACCGTATTTTCGGATATAAAAAGAGTACCAGCGATTTCACGGTTGGTTAATCCCTTCATCACATGTGTTAATATTTCTTTCTCTCTACGCGTTAATTTATCCGCTTTATTATCAGGTATTTCTGTCGACAGATTAGCCGACCTCGTTAGATTTTCAATGATTTTCCCAGCCATGCGGCCAGAGATAACACTTTCTCCCCTATTGACCATATGGATGAAGGTCAACAGTTCATTCGGCATTAAATTCTTATGCAAAAAACCCTTTGCTCCAGATTTTAATGCTTCGATTAGATAATCATCACTGTCATTCATAGTTAACATTAGTACTTTGGCATCCGGTAATTCAGCGATGATTAGTTTTAATGCCTGTAAACCGTCCATCACTGGCATATTAACATCTAACAAAACGACATCTGGCAAATGCTGCTTTGCCATTTCAAAAGCTTCTTCTCCATTTGAAGCTTTTCCAATTACCTGAAGTGAATCGTCTTCGCTAAGAATGCTTTCAATACCTCGGACAAATAAATAATGATCGTCCGCAATTAAAACCTTTATTTTTTTCATTGGACTCCCCCTGAAAAGCAACAATTCTTGTGCTAAGCAACAATGTTACTATGAAGCAGTTGCCTTTATACCACTCATTCTACAGTCTAAAATTAAACATACTAGTTAGAAAGTATCAGTTTAATAAAATGTTCAAATTTATCTGGTTTACTTTTCACAAGCTGTTCAATTATTTAATGAATTCGGAGGAAGCCATAAAATATTTAAAAAAACTGGAAAATCCCATGGGAGATTTCCAGTGATAAATATTACATATTCTTCATATCATGCATTGGAGATGAGCCGGAACCTGTGCCGAGCGCAGGATCAATCATTCCAAAAATCATCGCGATGTGGGCAACGACTAGAAAAATACTAACAAAGATTGCATGGATTTTCAGCTTTTCTTCCTCTGTTTTATTTCTAAAGATAAGACCTAAGTCTAGTAATGCCATGCCAAGGAAAGGGATAATTCCAAGCAGATAAAAAGTAACAGCAACAACGTCAATCCAGCCCTTCCAATCACCATTTACAGTTAGTGGAATGTACGCAGTTTTCATTAAGTAAATAAAAATACCAGTAAAGTAAAAGCCTGCAAAAATCCCTGTTATCTTGTTCAATTTTTTAAGGGCACCATCTAATTTTCTTGTAAATAAAATGGCAATTTCAGAAATTGCAAGGATTTCAGCACAGATAACAGGTACCGCCATAAAAATTAACAAATTCCAAGGCTGATTGTCTGCTAGTAATCCCATATAATGTGTCATATTCATATTTATCTTCTCCTTTATTTTTTCTACACCCTTAATATAGTGAAGAAATGTGCAGAAACTTAGGAGAAACTATGGATAAATTGTTAAAAAAAAGCCTTAGTCCGACAAATTTCGGACTAAGGCTTTTTGAACTGGGTTATGCACGTGATACGTATGAACTATCAGTAGTGTTGATGATTAACTTATCACCTTGATTGATGAAAAACGGAACCTGAACATGAAGACCAGTTTCAAGCGTGGCTGACTTTGTTCCGCCGGAAGATGTATCCCCTTTAATTCCTGGTTCTGTTTCAACAACCTCTAGGATTACATTGTTTGGCAATTCAACTCCAAGAGTTTCATAATTATACATCATAATTTGAACTTCCATGTTTTCTTTCAAAAACTTTAATTCATATTCAATGCTTGAGGCTGGAAGTTCTACTTGCTCGTATGATTCCATATCCATAAACACATGATTATCACCACTTGCATACAGATATTGCATTTTACGATTATCAATTTGTGCTTTCTCTACTTTTTCACCGGCACGAAATGTTTTTTCTTGAATCGCACCATTCCGTAGATTTCTTAACTTGGAACGAACAAACGCTGCTCCCTTACCTGGTTTTACGTGTTGGAAATCTAGAACTCTCCATAGACCGCCATCCACTTCAATCGTCAATCCTGTTTTAAAATCATTAACAGATATCATTTTAAAATCCTCCTAAACTCATTACAGTATTATTAATTCTTTTGTTGAATGGGTGAGTGCTTCGTTATGGTCCTTCGTAATCAATGTATCATCTTCAATCCTGACACCGCCAAGACCTGGGACATAGATACCTGGTTCACATGTGACTACCATTCCAGGTTCTAGGATCACATCAGATTTCATTGACAATCCAGGAGCCTCATGGATTTCAAGTCCGATACCATGTCCCGTAGAATGACCGAAGTATTCTCCATAACCTTTTTCTGTTATGTAATCTCTTGTGATTGCATCAGCTTGCTTGCCTGTCAAACCTGGCTTTATTCCGGCCATACCACGCAGCTGTGCTTCAAGAACGACTTCATAAATTTCTTTTAATTTGACATCTGGTTCACCGACTGCAACGGTCCTCGTTATATCAGAAACATAACCATTGTAATAACATCCATAATCCATGGTCACTATATCTCCAACCTCAATTACTTTATCGCTTGCCACGCCATGGGGAAGTGCAGAACGATAACCTGATGCAACGATTGTGTCAAATGAAGAAGATGTGGCTCCCGCCTTTCTCATAAAAAATTCTAACTCATTCGACACTTCTAATTCAGTTTTTCCTGGACTAATGAAGTCTAAAATGTGTTTAAATGCAGCATCCGCAATATCAGCCGCTACCTTTAATATCTTAATCTCTGCATCAGTCTTTATCAAGCGTAACTTTTCAATTACATTGGAAATCGGAACAAGTTCAGCTTCAATTTCTTTATCATATAATTGAAAGGAGGAATAAGTTAGATAATCCTCTTCAAATCCAAGCTTTTGAATGCCTAGTTTTTTTGCTTGTGCAGCTACCTCTTCAGGAATTGGTCCAGTCATTTTTATTATTTCGAACCCCTGACATTGCTTTGTTGCTTGTTCAGTATATCGGAAATCTGTAAGAAACAGCGCTTTATCTGCACTGATTAAAACAACACCGGCCGTACCAGTAAAGTTAGATATGTAGCGTCGATTAAATGGACTAGTAATCAGGATCCCATCAATTCCATATGTTGAAAAATCAGATCTTAACTTTTCTACTTTTTCCATGATTCTCCACTCTCCTTTTCAAATCAAATGAGGACATGAAATATTTTATCACAACCAACGAAATCAGACTATTCCCAACTTAGGTTGATGCCTCTTTGTCTTGTACTTTATTATTTTGATACTCATAATTTATGGAATACCCAATAAAGATTCCATATACGATATATAAACAAATGGAAGTAATAATCGTATCTCGATTTAAATCAAAGAACGATTTCATTCCAGGAAAAAGTGGATTTAATACAAAGAAGACCACTGCAAACAAAACAAGTCCATAACCTAGACCAAACCAAAAACCCTTGAATTTTTTCAATGCGGCATAGTAAATAAATGCAGCCACCACTGAACAAATGCTAATTAAAATGATGGAAATCACTGTACCAAGCCATTGGTGCTTCCACTCCCCTAATGCCCATGGTTCAAGTATGACATTGGGACGAATTTCTGTAAAATTAAAATAGGAAGCAATCCATCCAATTGTTCCCCAAAATAAACCTCCAAATAATCCTGTCCAAAAGACCATAACCGGAAAAGACATAGGTGCGGGATAATTACCTGATTTGTTATCATTAGTCATTCTAACAACCTCCGTTTACTTTCTGCGCTTCGTGGGAAGTGCCTTTATTAATGTAAATTATTTAGATAATCAGCCCCTTTTGCGGGACCAACTAAAGGCCAAAATAAGGTGAAACTTCAATTAGTGGGGGATTCACCCCCCACCGATTGTTAGTTGAACCAATCGGGCTTTTACTGGCAGTTGGTACACCCTCCCCATTATCTTCTTCCACTTTGTAAACTTAGAATTTTAAGGTGGGGGTATTACTGCCAGTTAATGCGGGATAAAATCCATTTTTTATTATGCCCTTAGCTATTCAATCCCTTGCATAAAAAAAACTTTTTAAATGGAAATATTATGTCATTCCTAGAGGTTTTTTCATTTTTCTAGTAGAATAGAATTAAGTACATACAGATTTATCTACTTCTGCTGTTGTGCAACTTTTGATTAGGTTGGTGTTATGTATATGTCTAGTTCTCAAAAACCGGTTTATGGCGGCCAAGCGGTTGTCGAAGGTGTTATGTTTGGCGGAAAACATCATTATGTTACGGCTGTTCGCAGAAAAGATCAATCTGTTGAATATTTTCATTTGCCACGTAAAGCAAATCCTTACTTTACCATCTTTAAAAAAATTCCTTTCCTACGAGGGATTATTGCCATTATTGAATCGAGTGCAAACGGATCAAAACATTTAAATTTCTCAACGGAAAGATTTGATGTTGACCCAATTGAAGATGAAAAAATAAAGGAAAAAGAAGTCTCTAAATTAACCATGTACCTAGGTGTAGCAGCAATTGGGGTCATTTCATTTTTATTTGGCAAATTTGCCTTTACTTTAATTCCAGTCTTCCTCGCTGTTTTAACAAAACCAATTTTCCCTTCTGACTTTGCTCAAGTGTTAGTGGAAGGCTTTTTTAAACTGATTTTGCTAATATCCTATATTTATTTTGTTTCACTTACCCCTTTGATTAAAAGAGTGTTTCAATATCACGGAGCTGAACATAAAGTAATTAATACTTTTGAAGCAGGTGTAGAGTTGACTGTAGAAAATGTGCAGGCTCATTCCCGCCTCCATTACCGCTGTGGCAGTAGTTTCATTTTATTTACAGTCATTGTTGGCGTTTTTGTTTACATGTTAGTACCGACGACCCCACTTTGGTTACGGGTTGTGGACCGACTCCTTTTAATCCCAGTTGTTTTAGGAATAGCATTTGAAATCCTGCAAGTGACCAACAAACTAAGAGATATCCCTGTGTTAAGGTTTCTAGGGTTACCAGGTCTATGGCTCCAACTTATTACAACCAAGGAGCCAGAAAATGACCAAGTGGAAGTGGCGATTCTTTCATTTAACAGGTTATTAAAAATGGAGAAGGATTCTGAGGTCACGCCGGAAAATGAGGAAATTGTCTAAATCTTGTTGTAATGTGTTTAAAAGATCATAAATATGCTTAAGATGCTCTTAGGGAGGTGGCTTTCTTGAAAAATCGGACATTCGTTAATGTGGTTGTCGGGGGACTTATCATTCTTGCATTGCTTGGACTTGTTAGTACATTTACAGCTAATCCAGCCGGTTTCATTCAGAGAATAGCTGTCATCGCATTGATTGCGTTAGTTGTTTATTTCCTAGTTAGGAAGTTTTCCGGCTCAAGCCCTCAGAAAAAAGAGCAGCGCGCATTTCTTAAAGCAGCCAAAAAGTCAAAAAAACGATTACAGCAAAAGAGTGGTGAATCAACTGTTAAGACCTCCACTCTTGGGTCATTATCATCCTTAAAGAAAAGCAACAAGACAAAAAAGAAATCACCTGCTCATTTGACCGTTATCGACGGTAAAAAGGGTAAAAAGAAAAATCGAGCGTCTCTCTAGGCGCTCGATTTTTTATGGCTAATCCATCCAATTATAGGAAACTATCCAAGATGAATTAATATCCCCAAGTCTTTAAAAATTCCTTGGCTTTCTCCCTACCTATTTCAAACAATTCCTGCTTCTTTTCGTTTGTCAAATGAAACTCTGTTGATAAAACACCTTCCGTAGGAATAAAGATAATATTCTTAACATGTTTTTTAGAAATATACCTTGCATCGTGAGCGTCCTTCATCGTTTCAAAAAGAGCCGCAAATAATTGAACCGCATTTTTTATATTATGTTTTTTGTGTTCGTATTCACTCGAACTTAATTTAATACCAAGGACAGGTCTTATCTTTTGTGCATTTTCCTTATCAAAAAGCCACATTGGAAAATTACTTAGAACTCCACCATCAACCAATACGTTAACCCCATCCATGGAGCGCATTTTTACTGGTTCAAAGAAATAAGGGATACTGCAGCTGATTCTAATTGCTTTAGCAATGGGAAAGGTATTAGGTGATATACCATATTTTTGTAAGTCATCTGGAAAAACAATCATTTGACCATTAGATAGGTCCGACCCAATAACCCGGAGTGAATGTGGAGGCAAATCAGCAAATGTCCTTAGCCCTTTAGCTTCAAGTTTCTCACAAATCCATTTTTCCAGTTCATTTCCCTTATATAGGCCTAGTTTCCAATAAACGAATAGCCACTTTGCAAACGGGAAGGGAATGAACGTTTTACGGGCATCAAGCAATTTCGATAAATCTAATTCGTCAAGCAACTGGTAAATTTCTTTACTTGTATAGCCTGCTGCAATTAAAGCAGCAACAATTGACCCCGCACTTGTTCCTGCAACTCTGGCGAAACGTAACCCTTTATTTTCAATTTCATCACAGGCCCCAATTAATGCAAACCCTTTAATGCCCCCTCCTGAAAAAACGCCGTCAATATACATGGCAGCCACTCCCATAGATGAACTCGTTTTTACATCTTTAAGCGGCTTTTATAATAAATAGTACAGTGGACAAGGAGAAAATATAAAAATAAAAAAAGACATCATTCATGAACGATGTCCTTTTTATGTAAAAGTGTTGTAACCGCTTAACTTCTTATTAAAAACGTTTAGCTCCAATAAATCTTGGCTTCCAATAACTATTGTTTGTAGAAGCGATGGAAACGCCCCTTGATGATGCTGATTGAATCATTTTTCCGCCACCTATGTAAATCGCAACATGACTTGGTCTGCTAGCCTTATTCTGTGCAAAGAACATTAAGTCTCCAACTCTTAAAGATTTAACACGGTACCCTTTTTTGTAGTACATTTCAGCAGCCGTTCTTGGCAATACCTTGCCAGCCTTACCATAAGAATATTTAACCAAACCTGAGCAGTCAAAACCTCTTGGAGTTAACCCACCCCATCTATATGGAACACCGAGATATGACTTTGCAACTTTGATTGCCTTCGTATGATAATAGGCCGCTTCCGCTTGATCACCCGTAGTGGTAAACAATGAACTTAGAATAATTGTCATGGCTATGGCTGCAATGATTTTTTTCAACATCTTGTTTAATCCCCCTGTGTGCTTCGATACTACTACTATACAAAAAAAGAATAACATCGAAGTAACAGGTAGATTACAGTTATATTACAAATTTCGACTTCGTTTTACCGAATCTAGCAAAATACCGATTAGCTTTTGTAGTATTTGTGCCGACAATAAAGAGAAATCGACATTTATTTCAATAAAAAGGAGGGATTAGCTTCCCCCCTTTCCCTTCATATTACAAACCACATTTTAATTGTGCTCCGCAGTTTGTACAGGTATTGCAGCCACCCATTTCTTTAACTTTACCGGTACGGCAAACGGGGCAAGTGTTCCCTACTTCTGATCCAATCGTCACGCTTGTGGAGCGAAGTTCAGTGATTGTATCAACAAGGACAACATGTTGACTAGGCTTTTCATTAAAAATTTCTAATTGTTCATTGGTGTTTTCTTCTGCTTTCAGTGTTAGCACCTGTGAATCGCGCGAACCATCCACGTAAACCGTTCCACCTTTAGCACCGCCGCGGTACAGACGCTGGTATACCTTTTCAACCTGTTCCACGCTATAGCCTTTTGGTGCATTAACTGTTTTACTAATAGAGCTGTCGATCCAACGCTGAATGACACACTGGACATCTGCATGTGCATCTGTCGAGAGGTCCATTGCTGTAACAAACCAGTTTGGAAGATCATTTGGATCTGCCTCTGGATGCTGATCTAAATATTCTTGAACGATATCTGCTTTTACTTCGATAAATTTACCGAGGCGTCCGCTTCGGAAGTAAGAGAATGAGAAATAAGGCTCTAAGCCTGTGGCGACGCCAATCATTGTCCCAGTGGATCCCGTAGGAGCAACAGTTAGTAAATGTGAATTTCTAATTCCACTTTCTAAAATAGATTGGCGGATATCATCAGGCATTTTCTTCATAAAACCAGTTTCAATGAATGCTTGTCGTAATCGATTGGTTTCTGTTAGTGTATCACCTGTTAAAAATGGGAAACTTCCTTTCTCTTTTGCCAATTCGATTGAAGTTCTGTACGCAGTCGTTGCAATAACTTCAAAAACTTGGTCAACTAGTTTGTTTCCTTCCGGTGATCCATATTCTGTTTCACAATAGATGAGCATGTCATGTAAGCCCATTACTCCAAGCCCGACCCGTCGTTCACCAAGGGCCTGCTTTTTATTTTCTTCAAGGAAATATGGTGTTGCGTTGATGACATTATCCTGCATCCTCACGCCAACAGCTACTGTTTTCTTAAGTTTATCAAAATCGATCGTTTTTGTGTCCTTATCAGCCATTTCTGCAAGATTAACCGCTGCTAGGTTACAAACAGAAAATGGTGCAAGTGGTTGTTCCCCACATGGATTTGTCGCAACGACCTGTTGGCCGTATGCTTTTGCATTGGTCATGTCGTTGGCATTATCGATAAAAAATATTCCCGGTTCTGCTGAGTAAGTCGCACAAATATTGATTAGGTTCCAAAGTTCTTTCGCTTTAAACTTTTTATAGACCCTTACTTTATGTCCACGTTTCTCCCACTCGCGCACGTCACCAACTTTATGCCATTCCTCATTGTAAATCTTCATTTCTTCTTGATTATAGTGTTCAACATATGGGAAGCGCAGTTCGTATTCACTATCATTTTCAACAGCTTCCATAAATTCCTTTGTTAAACAAACGGAGATGTTTGCCCCTGTAAGGAACTCAGAATTGTGAACCGTGTAATTTCCACCGGTTAATAATTTTTCTTCTGCGTCCGCAATGATGTTTTCATCAAATCCACCGAACCCAGGAATGTTTTTATAATTTACAATTCCCTGGTACATTGCAGTTTCTCTTAGAGTAAGAGGGGTAAACTTTAACTTATCTTTAGCAAGTTTTTTAATCGTTTCATCATTTGTATTTTCAATTAAGAATCGTAGAATTCTAGGATTTTGCATCTTTGAAATAATAAATTCAATAATGTCTGGATGCCAGTCGGCCAACATTATCATCTGAGCTCCGCGCCGGGATCCACCCTGCTCGACCAAATGAGTCAATTTCGCAATATCATCTAACCATGAAACCGAACCAGATGATTTACCATTTACGCCTCTAGCCAAGGTATTTCTAGGTCTTAGCGTTGATCCATTTGTTCCAACACCGCCGCCGCGACTCATAATCTCCATTACCTGCTTTCGATGGTCAGAGATTCCTTCACGTGAGTCTGGGACGAACGGCATCACGTAACAATTAAAGTAAGTGACATCGGTATCTGCCCCCGCACCGTAAAGGACACGACCTGCCGGAATGAAGTTCATGTTAACCAGCTCTTGATAAAACTTTTCCGTCCATTCTCTTCGCTTCTCTTCTGTTTCTTCTACCGAAGCAAGACCTGTTGCATTACGCTTCGCTATCTGTTCGTAAAAGAGCTCCAACGGCTTTTCAATCACATCTAATGACCTGACAATCACACCAGTGAGGGCTTCCTCTGGATCATCGAGAACTCCTCTAAATTCTTCCTCTACTAAAACCTGGGCTTTTTTGCTTTCCCAATCAATTTCCTTGATATAACCAAGGCCCCGTGCCGGGAATTTCGGATCTTCTTTAATAGTTAAGACAACGAAGTCGCCGTTTGTAAGAGTAATTTTCGCGGTGTCCTTAAAGGTATACCGGTCTAGCATAACCAAGCGCGAAACAC
This sequence comes from Neobacillus drentensis, assembly GCF_036962125.1. Taxonomy (GTDB): domain Bacteria; phylum Bacillota; class Bacilli; order Bacillales; family Cytobacillaceae; genus Neobacillus; species Neobacillus drentensis_B. Next base: position 205,721 of record NZ_JBALOA010000014.1, on the reverse strand, counting down.
CTTTGTGAGTTATTTTCATATCTGGGGTAACTGGATGTACCTGCGGGAATAAGTGGATATCCTCATTCAACCTTTCAAAATCAATATTCAGTGTTTGTCTAAAAACTACAGACATGAGAACAACTCCTTCATAATAAATCTACCTATTGTGCTAAATCTAGCAGGATTACGCTATATCTAGTTGGCTTGTATTTTTAGGTTATCATAGCCCAACACAATAAATCAATATATAGTACCGAAAATATTTTCGACACCACTATATATTGTATATTGAACAACTAACAATCATTTTGTCAAACTCAAAATATAATAGATATAGAAGTAATCAAAAGCTAGCAGACGATTTTCATCATAAAACAGGAAAATTTAACAAATTTCGCAGGTTGCATCTTTATTTTGGCATAAAAAATAGCGACGAAATCGTCGCTTTGGGTTACCTCTTATAATTCCATTCATCACTTTCATAACGATCTTTTGCTATTTTATCAACGTAAGCAAGTTCTTCATCGGTTAGCTGATATGGCTCTAAGTCAATATTCAGCCCTTCTGCAAAGCCCTTATAAAAAGCTTCCTTAGCTTCTTCAAGTGTAATTCTTCGTGGACTAATCGCATTAATAGCGACCGCTTTATCCTTAAAGGCTTTCCTCATCCGTTCCTTCACTCGTTCACTAGGATATTTAAATAAACTAAACAGCTTATCTTCATCTAAGTCTAACAGAATAGAACCGTGCTGAAGGATAACGCCCTTTTGCCTTGTTTGCGCACTGCCAGCTACCTTCCTGCCTTCGACTACAAGCTCGTACCAACTCGGAGCATCAAAGCAGACAGCAGAACGGGGGTTTTTCAACGCATCTCGTTCTTCCGCTGTTTTAGGAACAGCAAAATAGGCCTCAAGCCCTAAGTGATGAAAACCTTTTAAAATACCTTCTGAAATCACACGATAGGCTTCAGTTACAGAATTAGGCATTTCCGGATGATTTTCAGAAACGATGACACTATAGGTAAGTTCGTGCTCATGAAGTACTCCACGGCCACCGGTAGGTCTTCTTACAAAGCCTAATTGGTGAGCTTTAACAGCATCCATATCAATTTCCTTTTCTACCTTTTGAAAATATCCTACCGATAGTGTAGCTGGGTCCCAGCCATAGAATCGAATCACGGGAGGAATTTTCCCTTCACTATGCCAATCCAACAGCGCCTCATCTAACGCCATATTAAAAGATGGGGACCGATTTCCAGTATCGATAAAACGCCAAACTTCTTTTTTCATTGAAAAAACCTCATTTTTTTAATTATTTCGTTTTTAAGTCTACCAAATTCTGATATAGATTCAAAATAAGATGTTTCTGCTATAATAAATTAGGTAATATAAGAAGATTTTTTTGCTTTCATCTTTATCTTTAGGAGATTGGCTTATATAATAAACTAGTGCAGCAAAGCTTGAAAGGAGCAAAAAAAATTGAATCAACTTTATCCCTTACTAATCATTATCGTAGCAGTTATTATCTATTCCGTTTTTACCTTTTTCTATCAGAAAAGGATTGTTAAAACGGTAACAGAAGAAGAATTCCGTGCGGGATACAGAAAGGCACAACTAATAGATGTTCGTGAAGCAAACGAATTTGATGGCGGTCATATTTTAGGGGCACGTAATATCCCAATGTCACAAATGAAAATGCGCATGAAAGAAATCCGTTCTGATATGCCGGTCTATTTATATTGTCAAAGCGGAATGCGCAGTGCCCGTGCCGCACAATTCTTACACCGTAAAGGCTATAAAGACCTAACCCAGCTTCAGGGCGGGTTCAAAAAATGGTCTGGTAAAGTAAAAACTAAGAAATCATAAATGTTTAGCAAGGCTCCGTATTTTGGAGCCTTTTTTTTGTTCTAAAAAAAGATTGTTCCTTTCAGATTTTGTCCTAATGGTTATCAGTTTTCTAACTTCACGAAAGTGCCAGCATTACGGACATTTCCCCCTGCCGATTAACCAGTTTTGTCCGTAAGAACCAGTGTTGCGGACATTTCACCCTGTCGCTTAGCGAGTTTTGTCCTTAAGCACATACAGGACATTATTTCATCAAAAATTCTCGAAAACAGCCTTTATTTTGATCACAATCGTTGAGAACAAAAGAAAGTCAGATTCCATTTCGAATCTGACCTCACATTTATTATTATGCTTGTTGATATTTAAGAACTGGTTTACGAGCCGCTTTTGTTTCGTCCATACGGCCGACCACGGTTGTATGTGGTGCTTCTTGAACGACTTCCGGATTTTCTTCCGCTTCTTTAGCGATCTGAATCATAATATCAATGAACGAATCTAGGGTCTCTTTTGATTCTGTCTCAGTTGGTTCGATCATAATACATTCTTCCACATTTAACGGGAAGTAAATGGTTGGTGGGTGATAACCAAAATCAAGCAGACGTTTCGCAATATCCAATGTACGGACACCAAGCTTCTTCTGGCGTCTGCCGCTTAGTACAAATTCATGCTTACAATGACGATCAAATGGCAGATCATAATATTCAGCAAGCCTTCTCATCATGTAGTTCGCATTTAATACCGCATACTCTGTTACCGCTTTTAAGCCATCAGGCCCCATTGAGCGAATGTATGTGTAGGCACGAACATTGATTCCAAAGTTTCCGTAAAATGGCTTGACGCGGCCGATTGATTGCGGGCGGTCATAATCTAGGACAAATTCCTCACCTTGTTTAGTGATAATCGGCTTCGGTAAAAACGGGATAAGGTCTGCCTTCACCCCAACAGGACCAGAACCAGGACCTCCGCCGCCGTGCGGGCCTGTAAATGTTTTATGAAGATTTAAGTGAACCACATCAAATCCCATATCTCCAGGTCTAGCTTTGGATAGAACTGCATTTAAGTTTGCTCCGTCATAATAAAGCTTACCGCCAGCTTCATGGACTATTTCAGCCAATTCAAGTATGTTTTCTTCAAATAAACCAAGCGTATTCGGATTGGTTAGCATTAGTGCTGCTGTATCTTCACCAACAACTCTTCTTAAATCTTCAAGATCAACTAAACCATGTTCATTTGATTTAACGGTAATGGTTTCAAGACCTGCAATCGTAGCCGAAGCTGGATTAGTACCATGGGCAGAATCTGGAACAATTACTTTTGTACGCTTCATATCACCATTAGCCTCATGATAGGCACGGATCATCATTAATCCAGTCCATTCCCCATGGGCACCGGCTGCTGGCTGAAGAGTTACTTCATCCATACCAGTTATTTCGATTAAATGCTCCTGCAAATCGTATAAAAGCTCAAGAGCACCTTGAACAGAACTTTCATCTTGGAGCGGATGGACATGTGCAAAGCCGTTAAATCGGGCTACATTTTCATTGATCTTCGGATTATATTTCATTGTACAGGAGCCGAGTGGATAAAATCCTGAATCGACACCATGATTTCTTCTTGATAGTGCTGTGTAGTGGCGCATGATATCAAGTTCCGAAACTTCAGGAAGTTCTGGCTCTTCAGTGCGAATATAACCATCAGGAAGAAGGCCAGTGAGATCTAGTTCTGGTACATCCATTTCCGGCAGACTATAGCCGATGCGGCCTGGTGTGCTAAGTTCAAAAATGAGTGCCTGGTCTTGATTATGCATGGAAATCCCCCAATTCTTTCACTAGAGTATCAATTTCTTCCTTCGAGCGTTGTTCTGTAACAGCAATCAGCATATGGTTAACTAGTTCTGGATAATCACGACCCAAATCATAGCCGCCAATGATTCCTTTTTGTAAAAGCTGTTGATTAATTTCTTTGACAGGCTTATTTAATTTCACAACGAATTCATTGAAGGAATGACCGTCATACACCACTTCAAAACCAGCTTCTTTAAATGCATTTTTAGCATAATGAGCCTTTTGTAAGTTGGCTGCCGCCATTTCACGTACACCCTTCTTACCAAGAGCAGTCATCGCTACAGATGCTGCAAGGGCATTTAATGCTTGGTTAGAACAAATATTTGATGTCGCTTTATCACGACGGATATGCTGTTCACGAGCTTGCAGGGTTAATACGAACCCGCGGCGGCCTTGGTCGTCTGTTGTCTGTCCGACTAGACGGCCAGGAACTTTCCTCATTAACTTAGTAGTAACTGCGAAATAACCACAGTGTGGCCCGCCAAAGGCTGTTGAAATTCCAAACGGCTGGGCATCACCAATAACAATGTCAGCACCAAATTTACCTGGAGGTGTTAACACGCCAAGTGATAATGGATTACTTGATACTACAAACATGGACTTGTTTTCATGGATAATCTCTTCTAGCTCTTTTAAAGGCTCGATTCGACCAAAGAAGTTTGGATATTGAACAATCACCGCTGCAACATCCTCATTAACGAGCCCTTTTAATGCATCTATATCAGTAACCCCATCTTTTACAGGTACTTCAACTACATTAAGGTATTGACCCTTTGCATAGGTTTTTAGTACGTCACGTGCCTCAGGGTGGACGGCGCTAGAGACGACGATTGTTTTTCGTTTGGTATGGCCTGCACTAAGCATTGCTGCTTCAGCAAGTGCGGTTCCGCCATCATACATAGAGGAGTTGGCCACATCCATGCCAGTTAATTCACAAATCATCGTTTGAAATTCAAAGATGGCTTGAAGTTCACCTTGAGATATTTCTGGTTGATATGGTGTATAAGCTGTATAAAATTCTGATCTAGAAATAACATGGTCAACAATTACAGGCATGTAATGGTCATAGACACCGGCACCGATAAAAGATACATTTCTTTTTAGGTCAGCGTTCCGGCTAGCCATCTTAAACAATTCTTTCATCAATGCTGTTTCAGACTTCGCTGCTTTAATATTGTATTCACCTTTAAATCTTACTTTCTCAGGGATATCGCTAAACAGTTCATCAATAGAGGAAACCCCAATTGCCTCGAGCATAGTCTTCTTATCTTGTTCAGTCATAGGTAAATAGCGATGTTTCATAAACCTAACTCCCTTCTGTTATTTCTTTTCTCTTTTATAAAAAGGTGTTGGAACGACAGTAGCTTTTAACCTTTTGCCGCGAATCTCTACTTCAACAACGGATTCAAGGCTTGTAAATTCTGAATTTATAAGAGCAAGACCAATATTTTTCTTTAATGTTGGTGATTGAGTACCTGTTGTCACCTCACCAATTAACTGGTCCCCACTATAAACAGGGTATCCATGACGTGGAATTCCACGATCAATCATTTCAATTCCTACCAATTTTCTAGTTAAACCCTGTTCTTTTTGCTGAATTAACGCTTCTTTCCCAATAAAGTCAGCTTCTTTTGTTAATTTTACAGCAAAGCCAATTCCTGCTTCCAGCGGTGAAATTTCTGCAGATAATTCTTGGCCATAAAGTGCTAATACTGCTTCAAAACGCAGTGTATCGCGGGCACCTAACCCTACAGGAATGACTCCATCTTCATTACCTGCAGCTAAAATTTCTCTCCAAAGATCCGCTGCATCCTCAGCATCGCAATAGACTTCAAAACCATCTTCACCCGTATAACCCGTTCTTGAAACTAAAGCTTTTTTTCCATTTAGGATAACTTCTTGCTGAAATTTGAAAAAACCAATCCCGCTCAAATCTGTATCCCCGGCGAGCTTTTGCAATACTTTTTCCGCAAGCGGTCCCTGAAGCGCCAGCTGCGCTGTTTTATCTGAAAAGTTTTCTAGGCTGACATCGCCAAATAGATGGTCTTCAAGCCACTTATAATCTTTTTCAATATTTGATGCGTTAACTACTAAAAGGTAATGATTGTCCTCAATTTTATATACCAGCAGATCATCAACAGTACCGCCATTTTCATAACACATGGCCGTATACTGAGCACCGCCATTTTTAATTTTTGAAATATCATTTGTCATCATTTTTTGTAAATAATCTAAGCTATTAGTGCCTTTTACTTCCACTTCGCCCATATGGGAAACATCAAATAAGCCAGCACGTGTGCGAACAGCTTCATGCTCTTCTTTAATACTTGAGAATTGGACTGGCAGTTCCCAGCCTCCGAAATCAATCGTTTTTCCTCCCCATTCCTTATACACATCAAAAAGCGGAGTTCGTTTTAATTCAGACATTCTTAATCCCCCTTCAGTCTTTGGCACAACTTGTTCATTGGATAACATAAAAAAGGACAGAAACCTCCTATGAAACATAAGAAGGTCTCTGTCCTTGCACCTGAAAGTTTACCTATTAAAGGCTTTCCCCTTTGGTGGCTGCAAAATTACAGCAGCGCTCTCCAGAGCTGCGTCAAACAAGAGTTCTTTTGCCTGAGAGATTCACATTTCTGTTTGCTCCTTCGGCGCTACTCAGGTAGTCTCTCCCCTTGTTATCATTCGCATTATAATATTATCCAAATTGGTCATACTAATTATACTTATAAAATAAATTACCTTATTAAAATATTTAAAACATTCAAAGCTATTATCATCCTACCATTAAAATAATACATTGAGCAATAACTTTATTAGAAAAGCATACAGATAAAAAATTGCACAGTAGGAGCTGAAACCATGTCGATTGAAATTGAATTTGATTCCTCCTGGAAGGATGATTTTTTACATAGAATTGAAAATGACGGTCCATGGGGGAATTGGGATCTTTTTAAACTAGCAATTGGTGTAGAAAAACATCTTGTTATTCCAGATTTTAAAGGGCTTTTGGCACCAAGTCATTTACCCAACTTAACCCCTCTCCCACACCAGCTCGAAACAGCGAAACAAGTCATTGAAAATATGAACGGGAAAGCCATTCTTGCTGATGAGGTTGGATTAGGAAAAACGATTGAGGCTGGGTTAATTCTAAAAGAATACATGATTCGCGGATTGGTAAAAAAGGTATTAATTCTTGTTCCAGCTTCCTTAGTTACCCAATGGTCGAGCGAGTTAAATAGCAAGTTTTTCATTCCAGCTGTCTCACAACGAAAAAGCTATGTATGGGAACAATGTGATGTCATCGTATCGTCTATTGATACGGCGAAACGTAATCCACATCGAGACATCATCTTCAAGCAAGACTATGATTTAATCATTATTGATGAAGCACATAAATTAAAAAATAACAAAACAAAAAACTACGAATTTGTTCAAAATCTAAAAAAGAAATTTTGTTTATTATTGACTGCGACACCGATCCAGAACCGGGTTGAGGAAATTTTCAACCTAGTCTCATTATTAAAACCCGGCCATTTAGGGAGCGAAACGGCATTCTATGAAAAGTACAAACGTGATGCAAGGTCATTAAATGATGATGAGCATTTAAAAGAATTAGTAAACAAGGTGATGATTCGAAATCGCCGCGCTGATACAGGAATCGAGTGGACGAAACGGCATGTCGAAACGATCCCCATTGAATGCAGCCCTGAAGAAAAAGACCTTTACGAGTCCATCACCGATTTAAAAAGTGAAGGGAATTGGGCACAGGCAAGTTCATTCTCAGTCATGACCTTACAGCGTGAGGCATGCAGCAGCCGCGAAGCCGTATTTTATACTTTAAAAAACATGCTTCAAAAAAAGGAAGACCCTACCCCAGCTTTTGAGGAACAAATTCAGTACTTAATGAAAAAGGTCGAAGCGGTTCAGAAAAATTCTAAAGCAGAAAAAGCTTTAGAATTGATTCAAAAAGTAAATGATAAAGTAATTATTTTTACCGAATATCGAGCAACACAAATGTACTTACAATGGTATTTAAAGCAGCACGGTATTTCATCTGTTCCCTTTCGCGGCGGCTTTAAACGTGGAAAGAAAGACTGGATGAGAGAATTATTTCAGAAGCATGCACAAGTCCTGATTGCGACAGAAGCGGGCGGCGAAGGAATTAATCTTCAATTTTGCAACCATATCATTAACTTTGATTTGCCGTGGAATCCAATGCGGCTCGAGCAGCGCATCGGGCGTATTCATCGTCTCGGCCAAGAGAAGGATGTCATGATTTATAACTTCGCGATTAAGAATACGGTTGAAGAACACATTTTAAAACTTCTATATGAGAAAATCCATTTATTCGAAAAGGTAATTGGAGAACTTGACGATATTTTAACAAAGCTGGAATTTGGCAATATTGAAGACCATTTGATAGATATTTTTGGACAATCCTCATCTGAAGGAGAAATGCGGATCAAAATGGAAAATCTCACATCAATGATTGAATTTGCAGAATCGATGAAGAAAGGAGATTCTCATGCAGCAGCAGGAAATTCATAATTTTTTATTGAACTATTTTCAGGCCAATGAATGTCCAATCGTTGAAAATGGTCCCGGATACTTGACTGTCCAGTTAACCGTGGAACTGGACAAGGAATTAATGAACCGGCCATTTTATTGGCACTATTTAGAAAAAACGGGCGGAATACCAAATCCGATGAGGCTAAGCTTTATTACCAATCAGGATACTGCTCCTGAAAATATCAAAGGGGAAATCATTCATTTTGGTTCTCCTCGTCTTCACCAAATTTTTGTTTCGGCGAAAAAATTAGCCAGTTACATGCGGCTTTATGAAAATCATCAGCACCTAAATAAGCAGACCCCTTTACTACCATGGCTATGTATGAATGTTAAAATTTCCTATCAATGTGATCGAAAACGCGATATTTTTAAGTCCATCGGCTTGCAACTCATCAATGGTACCATGATTGAAGATTTCCATGATAGACTCATGAAAATTCCATTAACACCCAAGATACCGGATTATTCTTTTACTTTATCGCCCTTAGTAAGGCCCCAAAGTGGAATGACGAGGATTGAAACCTATCTGACCTCGGTGATTGAGAAGGATGACCACTCTTGGGCAGAGGAAGCAAGAGAACGCTGGGAGCAAGATTTAAAACTTTTAAACCATTTTTACGAAGATGTTGAAGAAGAAAATGAAAACTATGAAACGGAAAAACTAGCCCTAAAAGAACAATACGAACCAAAAATATCCATTTCCTTCATCAACGGCGGCCTTTTTTACCTAACTGAAAAAGCGATATAAAATTAGGGTGTCAGGTACCATGTGAAAATTCCACATGGTACCTGACACCCTTTTGTGACAACTTATTGACAGTCCCTAAATTATTTGGCAGAAAATATAAAAATTATTGAAAATAAAAAAGGATTAGGTAGAACCCTGTCGAATTTAACCAAAGTAAAAATATTAAGGCGGTGGTACCCATTGTTAGCGCGATAGAAATTTTAGCGAATCGAATCATTACAGATGCGGCACGAAACCAGGCAACAGATATTCACATTATCCCAAGGAAGAAAGACACACTTGTCCAAATTCGATTAACCAACAAACTTATTCCTCGACTATCCCTTCCAAAAGATGAATGCGACAGATTAATCTCACATTTTAAATTCACAGCCAATATGGATATCGGCGAAAGAAGACGGCCTCAAAGTGGAGCAATCTTTTGTGAGGTCGACGGACATTTAATGGGTCTACGGCTTTCCACACTTCCTTCTAATAACAGCGAAAGTCTTGTCATCCGGCTCCTTCCACAGCAAGAACAAATCCCATTTCATCAACTCTCACTGTTCCCATCCATGACACGAAAACTACTCGCCCTACTCAAACATGCTCATGGCTTAATCATTTTCACCGGGCCAACAGGCAGCGGCAAAACAACTACACTCTATTCCCTTTTAAATGAAACGGCCCACTTATTTCATCGCAACGTCATCACTCTTGAAGATCCCATTGAGAAAAACTATGACTCCGTCCTACAAATACAAGTGAATGAAAAAGCAGGTGTAACGTATGCTTCTGGTCTAAAAGCGATTCTTCGCCATGACCCTGACATTATTATGGTCGGAGAAATCCGCGATGCTGAGACAGCGAAGATTGCTGTAAGAGCTGCCTTAACAGGCCATCTTGTCCTCTCCACCATGCATACACGCGATGCAAAAGGAGCGGTTTATCGCCTCCGGGAATTTGGTGTAAATTGGTTGGAAGTCGAGCAGACTCTTATTGCAATAACGGCCCAGAGGTTGGTGGAACTAACCTGCCCGTTTTGTGAGGGAGATTGCTCACCCATATGTTATTCCTATGGAAGATGGAAACGTGCGAGTGTATTTGAGCTACTAGCGGGCAGAAATTTACATGGAGTCATGAAAGCAGCCCAAGGAGAATCGGTCAAAACAAATTACCGCACGATTAAAGAAGTGATTAACAAAGGGATCGCCCTTGGATATATTCAAGAATCTGAGTACGAACGTTTGGTATATAATGATGAATCGTCATAAATGGTCAATCAATGAACAAGCTAATTTTCTGAGAAGAATTGGTGAATTATTGGCAAGGGGGTATCCAATTGCTCTAGCAATTGAATCCATAGCATTACAATTACCATCAAAAAGGAAGGAGGAACTTAATGATTGTTTAGAAGAATTAAAAAAAGGCTTGCCGTTTCACGATGCATTAAATAAACTTGACTTTCACAAAGACTTAGTAGGTTATGTTTATTTCGCAGAACAGCATGGCTGCTTTGCGGATGCTCTGTTAGAAGGAAGTGACCTTGCCCTCTTAAAGGATAAAGATTTACACAAACTCTTTAAGATGCTTCAGTATCCAGCAGTGCTCTTAGTTATTACCGGTTTTCTATTCATTTTCGTCGAAAATACATTACTGCCAAGGTTCACAACTCTTTTTTCATCACTTGGTCTCGAAGCAAATTTTTTCATGAATGTCATTTATGCATTCGACCGTTATTTCCCAGTGGTTATTAGTGTCTTGCTAATTACCCTATTTGGTGGAGCCGCTTATTATTTACTTGTTTTTCGAAAGCTCTCCGTCCTCAGACAAAGGGCCCTGCTTGTCCGGCTCCCCATTGTTGGCAGAATCCTCAAATTGCTGTTTACCCATTACTTTTCCATTCAATTGAGCTTCCTATTATCCGGTGGTTTATCGGTATCTGAAGCACTGCTACTCTTTGAACAAAATCTCAGACATCCTTTTTATAGTCACTTAGCTAAAATGATTAAGAGTAAGCTAATTACCGGAGAAAGACTGGAGACAATTTTGACCGCATTGTCATTTTTTGAAAGTGAATTCCCGATGATTGTAAAACATGGTCAAGAAAATGGGAAATTAGAACAGGAATTACTATTTTTCAGCAAGCACTGTATCACAAACATGGAAGAAATGATTGAAAAACGATTATCAGCGATCCAGCCAATTTTATATGTTTTTATTGGATTCCTGGTGGTTTCTATGTATTTAGCAATTCTTTTACCGATGTTCCACCTACTAGATGGAATATAAAAAATGGGAGGTTAGTCAAAATGAGAAACAATGAAAAAGGTTTTACCTTAATAGAAATGATGATTGTCATGCTTGTGATATCTGTCCTGTTAATTATCACCATTCCAAACGTTGCCAAGCATAATACTAATATCAACAATAAAGGCTGTGACGCCTATGTAAAAATGGTCCAAGCTCAAGTTGAAGCCTATGAAATGGACAAAAACAAGGTACCGACAATTGCAGAACTTAAGAGTGAAGGATATATAAAGGAAGATGCGAAGGGATGTCCAAATGGTAAGATAGTTGAAATAGACTCTGAAGGTACTGTAACAGCAAAAGTAACCACTCCATAATGAAAAACAATCAAGACGGCTTCACTTTAATTGAGTCCTTGTTGGTTCTCTCCATCTTTATGATTATCTCCTCAATTACAGTTTTCTCCTTAAAACCACAGCATTCGGTCCTTGAGGATGAGGCCTTTTTAACACAACTAAAAGCCGACCTATATTATTCACAACAATATGCTATATCTCGTCAATATGATGTATCCGTTGTTTTTCTACCAGAGCAGTATAGGTATTATATGGTAGGGAGACCCGAGCTCCCGCCAATAATCGAACGTAATTATTCAAAAAATTTTTATTTCGTCGAAGGTACAATTCCCCTATATTTTAAATTCCTAAGAGACGGCAATGTGAACAAGTTTGGTACCTTACATATCCAAACCACAAGTAAAACCTATCAGCTAACGGTTTTGATTGGAAAGGGACGATTCTATGTTAAGGAGTTCTAAAGGATTTTTTTTGCTTGACCTGTTACTTTCTTTATCAGCCTTATTATTGCTCAGTTTTTTTTTACTACCGCTATTGACTGATCTTAGAGACCAATCTCGACTTCTGGAATTAGAAAATAAGGCGCGACAGTTGTTGTACGAAGAATTACAGGCAGGTTTAATCAGCATACCAGCTAATTCAAAATACACCTCGATGCAGAATGGAATTGAATATAAGATTAATTGGAATGACAGTGAATTGACTGGTCAAAAGGAGGTGTGTGTCAGAATTGAAAAAAGTTCTTTCCTGTCTGAAATTGAAGTCTGTGGGTACCTTGAATGAAAAAGGGTTTACACTTATTGAGGCGCTCATAGCTTTTTCGATTTTCTTAACAATCATTTTTTTTACCACACCTGTATTCCAAATATCAGTGAATAATAAGGATGCCGAGAAGAACTTGCAAGCCATGGAGTGGGAAGTTTTTTCAAGCCAAATTAAGAAGGAAATTAGGCTGTCTACCCGTGCAGAACTACTCTCTAACCGGTTAATTCTAACAAAGGATTCTGAAACCATTCAATATGAAAAATACGGAACCAGTCTTAGGCGGCGTGTGAATTCCACAGGACATGAAGTAATACTCCAAAATGTAGCACAACATTCTTTCACAATTAGTAACAACTCAGTAAATATCAAGGTCATTGACCTATGGGGAAGAGATTATGCTGTTACAGCCTTCCCTTTTGTCAATGGACAGCCACTCCCATGAAAAATAATGAAAAAGGCTTCACCTACCCACTTACTTTGTGCCTCTTAATTTTATTTTTGTTATTTTTTTCAGGGCGAGTTGAACAATTATTATCCGGGAGGAAAATGGCACAGGAAACGAAAATTATCCAGCTAGAGGAGTACTATTTTTTATCGTCTGTAAAAAAAGTGGAAGTAATATTCCAAAAAAGCGGCACCTTACCTATCAAAGGAACGTTTAAGTTTGGGAAGGGTACTATGGATTACCAGTCGGAAACTCCTATTGGGTATTCTCAAAAAGTCAATTTTACTTTGCAGCTTAATATAGGTAAAGTCACTGCCAATGGAAGAGGATACTTTGATACAAGGACCAAGCGATTAACCAAATGGCTTGAATTTAAATAGGCAAATATGGACATACTTGTTGATGAAAATTAAAGGCAGGTGTGTCCATGAAAACAAATGACTATGTTAAGTACATGACCCAGACCATTGTGAAATATGCAGATCAACCGAAGGATGAACGCAAAAGGATGCGGATAGAGCGTAAAGAAACTAAAGCCTCCTTTTGGTATCGTTGGTTTGGAATTCTACCATACATTCTCTATTTTGAAGTAGTAAAACGTCGAAAAATGTAACAACGCTGGTTTTACTATGGTCATTATTTTTCCAAAATAACTATAATTAGGCTATTGACAATAAACTATTTTATCATATATGGCTGTCCTTTTATTATATTGTTACAATAAAAAGACGCAAATTGTGAACATTTTCTAAACATATAGTGTTAACATTGTTAACCTCATTCCCATGTTACAAGGGCTGTATTATAATGGGAATAAATTATGGGGGTCCGAGGTGAACAGTGATGGAACAAACATTAAAGATAACAAACGTTTTGTCAGATCCAACACGGTACTATATCTATCAATACATTACTAAACGTCATCAAGAAGTAACAGTTCAAGAGGTGGCAGAAAACTTTAATATTCATCCAAATGTGGCAAGATTGCATTTATCGAAGCTGGAAGATGTGAATATGTTAGCATCAGAAACAAAGAAAACTGGTAAAGGCGGCAGACCAAGCAGATTGTATCGTTTATCAGACGATGTAATTCAGCTGCATTTCCCATTCCGTGACTACATGCTTTTATCTAAAGTTGCCATTCAAACAATGATTTCCCTTGGAGAAGTTGGAAAAGAAGCACTATTTTTGACAGGCAAACGATTTGGTACAGAAGTCATTGATCAAGAAAAAGCAAAAAGAGCTTTAGGTGAAGAATTAGAATTTGAGCAAAAGCTAACAATATTAAAAAGCGCTGCAACTCTTGCTGGCTTTTATCCTGAATTTGAAGCAAACGGTGATCAAACAAAGATCTATTTCCAAATTTTTAATTGTCCTTTTAAAGAAGTGGCAGAAGAACATTCGGAAACAGTTTGCAGTATGCACCATGAGTTCCTTAAAGGAATGTTTGGCGCACTATTTGAATCCGTTGAGCTGATTGAAAAGGACAATATTATATCAGGCTGTGAAACTTGTTCTTATCAGGCGTTAGTATCAAACTAATTCGAAACCATTATTTACATTATACCTCCTTTTACTTTATAATATTGTAATGATGGTATCGTAGGGTAAAAGGAGGGATACATATGGATCGCATGTTCAGGGTTTGTGGTTTCTGGACGGGCATTTTTACAGTAATGTTTTTTCTAGGTGATATGGATAAAACAGCAATGTTATTCTTAGCCCAAACAGGTTTTTTCGTTCTACTTAGTTATCTTAAATTATCCGAGCGCATGTATTTGTGGGTATTCGGAGCATATTTAACAATTTTCTTCGCAGGCTTCACTTATTGGACAACGTTCATGATGACACCTGGTGTAGCGGAATAAAAAGTATTTGAAAAAACGCCGGATAAATTCCGGCGTTTTTTATTCTGCAAAAATATCATTTGCATTAAATTGAAGGCCTTTTTGCTGGATAACCACATGAAAAAAGGAACTCATCCCTGATGGCATAATTAAGCTGCGAATCGCTCGATTCCGTTTACTTACTTCGGAAAATGGGTTGGGATCATAGTGGTTCTCTAATTCCTTCAAAATACCAACTTTTAATAAAAATTCATCCTGTCTGTGTTTTGTTAATAGGTCTAAATCTTCTTGTTGACCTATTTGAATAAGATAATCAAATTGAATATGGGTGGTGATATCCATTTCGCCGGGGTGCTGCAAGACATCATCCACCTGTTGGTGCTGATAATATCCTCGTAAACTCCCCTTTGACCTTCCAGGGTGCATCCATTCCTCATTCGTATAACCATAATCCACTGTTACGACCATTCCTTTTGTCAATGTCCGAGAAAAATCTCTTACCATTTCCTTTAGTGCTAACGGAACCTCTATCCTTTGCTTTTCCTTTAATTCAATCTGGCTTTCCTGTAAAAAGAATTGAATGTCTGAATTTGTTAAGGGAACCATTTGCTCATACAATTCATCCTCTCGAATCCCGATCATTATTTCATACAGCACTCCATTTTGCTTTTCAATTACATGAACTGGTAAGGCATCAAAGAGTTCGTTGGAAAAAACCATGCCTTCAAATGCACCAACTTCATTAAGACTCTCAACCTGGAAAAATGAAAAATCTGCCCCGAGCAATTCCTGTTGTAATTTATGGTGGTAAGGACTGCTCTCAACAATAATATATTTTATTGGGGTTTGAATCGATTCCTTCCATTCCTGTAAAAATGCTCTTGCAAAGCGCCCATTACCTGCTCCTACTTCACAAAAAACAGGCGATAGATGGAACTTTTCACAAATGTGAGAGAACCATTTAGCCATCATTCTTCCGTATAAATCAGAAATATTACTTGTTGTTATGAAATCCCCTTCACGTCCAATCTTTTGTTTATTCTTCATATAATAGCCGAATTCAGGATGATACAAAGCTGCTCCCATGTACTCAGCGTAGGTTATTAACTGATTGGGTGAATTAGTAATCAAAGCTTTTAAAAATGTGTTCATATATGCTCCTTTTTTGAATAAACACTATTGACATAGTGAAAACTTTATAATATTGTTAGGATAGTAGCTTAAACTTTATCCCCTCCCATATTAGAATAGAATATCCCCCAGAAAAACCCTTCTCAATGTGGAGAAGGGTTTTTCTATTTTGTTTTCTTTCAGATCTAAAATCTAAAAACCATTCAAAAAGGGATTATTATCCATTTCCTCACCTATTGTTGTCACAGGTCCATGACCAGATAATACATAGGTTTCTTCTGGTAAGATTAGCAGCTTGTCATGAATGCTTTTTAATAACTGTGCTTCGTTCCCCTCTCGGAGGTCAGTCCGTCCAATGCTTCCTTGGAATAGCGCATCGCCTGAGAGGATAAATCCTTCCCTTTCGAAATAATAAGAAAGACTGCCTGGTGAATGTCCAGGGGTATGAAAAACACTAAACTCGAAATCACCAATTTTCATGGTGCCCTCATTTTTAATGAGATGATCAGCAGGGTTTACTTTTATTGAATCCTGAATCATAAACATTTGTGAACCATTTAATACCGGGTCGCCCAGCCATTTTTCTTCTTGTTTGTGAAGATAAACGGGAATTTGATAAAAAGCTCTTACTTCGTCGACCCCGCCAATATGATCAAAATGCGCATGGGTTAAGAAAATGGCCAGAGGTTTAAGTTTTCGATTGTTCAACAGATTAATCAGCTTTTTCGCTTCGCTGCCAGGATCGATAATTAAACAGGTGCGATCAGAATTTTCAACTATGTAACAGTTCGTTTGAAGCGGACCTAAAGGAATTTGTTGCCATTTCATTTTGTGTACCTCCAATAAATTACGATATCACTATTTTACACTAATACATAAGCAAGAAGAAAGATTACAATTGCATTGCGCCTTTTTTGCTCTCGACAAATCAAAGAAAAAAATATAAAATAAGAAACGAATGTATATAATATAGGTACATAATTTTCTTTAAAATGTTTAAGTATGATCTGATTGTGACGAAAAGGGGGATTTTCCATGGGTTTAGTCATTATTTTTGCTCTCGTAACCATCCTTGCTGCTTACGGTGGATTTTCAGCACTAAAGAATAAAAACTTCTTAGGTGCCTTTTGGGGTGTAGCATCATTTTTGGTTTTCGGCTGGTTTACAGTTATGACCATTGTTGAATCTGGTTTTCCTACAGGAACTCACTAAGAACTTAAAAAGACTGCCATGTGGCAGTCTTTTTTACTTATAGGGAAATACTTTACTCCTCATTTAAAAGGCTTGTTACCCGCTCTACTTTATATTCCATACTCCGCTTGACATCTCTTCTGTCATCGATACGAATCGTTGTAGCGACCCGTTGGATTCCTTCTGAGAAGGGTACCTCATGCATATCTTGGATGACTTCGAAAAGAATAGGCAATTCACCTTCAATAATTGTATTCATTGGAGTTAATTGAAAGCGAATTTTCCCTTCTTCTTGATATTTTCTTAAAACCTTTTGAACACTTGCAACATATTTACTAACACTCGGAGTTTCTGTTCCAATTGGTATGACTGTTACATCGACAATTGCCACGAATAATCCCATCCTCTTATAATTTTTAATATCAACGTGATTTTATCATAATAGGAGATAATACAAAAAAAATGACACAATTATCGTGTCATTCTTTTATCAACTCATATATTTTCTTGGTCCCGAGGTCAATCATTTTTTCCAACCTATTCCCGTATAAGAGAGCTTCGCCTGTTGGAGAAACACTAATTGGCACATTTTCTAAACCATCCATTATCAATGTGCTAGTCCCCTTCTTAAGATTATATGCTAAAAGTTGAAAACCATCTGTATAAGAATCTACCTCACCGCTTGAGAGTGGACTAAAGGTAATAAATTGATTTCTCCGTTCATTATAGTCATAAAAAGGAATGAGCCAATCTGAATACTTGGTTAACTGTGGCATAGAAAAACTAAATTGCTGATTCATTTTTTTATTAAAAAATGAATAACTAGACAAAGACTGGTTTTGTTCGTTTACAGAGATTGTCATTAGCAGATCAGGAAAGACTGAAAAATCAATGACTGCAGGGAGCAGTGTTTTCTCATTTGCGTTTTCTAAATTTCTTTCGATAAGCGGTGCAAAAAAGGAAGGATTCTCTTCATCCCAATCAATAAAGGCAATCTTATCGTTATCAATCCATTTATTAAAAGGTTGAGCCAAGGTGAGTTCTGTTATCTTTGCATTCTGAACGTCTAAAAGTAACTCTTTAAAACTCCAATCCTCTGCAAAAGTTGACACTAACAACTCAGAATCATTATACGGATTCCATTCAACTTCTAATTCATAGGATGGGAACGACTTGGTAAGTAATACTGTTCCGCTCGTATCGATAATAGTAACAAGTCCTTCAGTGGATGACTTTGAGGCATGGATTAAAATATGTTTTCTTGAAGGCGCAATTCGCACTTTGACAATCGGATATTCACTTTTATATATTACTTCACTTTTACCTGTGACAAAATCATACCGATAAACATTTGAAGTTTTTTCTAGATTTGTAGTAAAGAGGACTTGGTTCCCTGAAATCCAGCCGGCGAGTTGGGAAAATTCACCTTCAGGGATGGAAATTGGTAATTTCCATTGCTTTAGGTCTGAGATATCTCGAGATTTCAACTTTTCTTTATTAATGGGAGCTTCTTTTTCTACTTGTTCCTTTTGGGAGCATGCACCTAAGATGAGGATTACAGATAATAAATAGAGGACCAGAAAAGTAGGATAATTACTCTTGTTCACTTTCAATTTATCAATATTTCCTCCTCTCTTTATTCTCACTTAAAAATTAGACGTTTATTTAACAATATTGTTTCAATATTATAACAAATTTTTCAAAATATAAAAGAGGCCATAGGTTGCAATATTAAACTTTATGTTGAAGATATTAAAGAGAACCCGCATTATTTGCGGGTTCTTCTTTTGACTCTATTGATTTAATTTATTTTTAATAAGCCAGGCAGAACCTAATACTCCCGCATCATTTCCAAGAGTAGCTAGAGCAAGTTTAGTGGAGTCACGGACCGCTGAAAAGGCATACTTTTCAAAGTTACTTTTTACTGGGTTTAATAAAAACTCTCCTGCTTTCGAAACACCGCCGCCAAGAACAATTTTTTCTGGATTAAGTGTGTTGGCGATACTAGCCAATACGAAGCCTAAGTGAAAAGAAACCTCATTCATTACAGATTTTGCCAATCTATCATTATTACGTGCCGCATCAATGACGTCTTTTGCTGTAAAGGTCCCATTCTCAGTCATTTTTGCTGATAGTTCACTTTCTAACCCCTTCGCCAGTTCCAGACGAGCTAGACGAACAATTCCTGTCGCCGATGCCACTGTTTCAAGACAACCTGTTTTCCCACAATTACATTGACCGCCACCTGTTGGAACGGCTGTAATATGGCCAATTTCGCCTGCTGCACCATTAATACCCTGTACGACCCTGCCGCCGGCAATAACCCCCCCGCCGACTCCTGTACCGAGGGTGACACATACAAGGTCCTTCGCTCCACCACCAGCCCCCATCCACATTTCACCCAACGCTGCACAATTAGCATCATTTTCAATCGCTGCTGGAAGTGAGGTTGCTGCTTCAAGACTTTCTTTAAGAGGATAGTTATCGGGCCAGCCTAAATTTACTACATTTAACAGGATGCCTTTTTCATAGTTAACCGGTCCGGGTGCCCCCATACCGATTCCTATCAACTGATCCTTTGTTTGACCAAGTTCATTTAATTTTTCATCAATTGTTTTTGCAATATTAATCGTTATGTTTTTTCCTTCATCAGTATTATCCGTGGGTATTTCCCATTTATGAACGATTACGCCATCAAATGTAACGAAAGCTAATTTAGTCGTTGTCCCACCAAGATCGACACCAACAATCCATTTTGTTGACAATAGTATCACCTAACTTATTTTTGACTTTTTTCTTTTTGAAATTGAATTTCATGTCTCAAAATTAATAATGCTGTTTGAAATTCCTTTGGTTCGATTAGTTGTGATTGATACAGTTCCTTTAGTTCCATTTCCATTAATTCAAGATCTGCGACTCGATCACCAATATAAATAAACGTTCCAAATCTCTTTAAAAATTGTTGAATATCATAAATAGTTTTCATCCTATATCTCCTAGTATTTTAATTGAGAGTGATATATTAATAC
>NZ_JBALOA010000014.1:98819-185712 GCF_036962125.1 Neobacillus drentensis | reverse complement strand
AAAAGTTATATTGATACAGAATAGTTTTTCTAATTTCTTTCACCAGATGTTTCAGTGAATTGTTTAATTTTATTAAGTAAATCCAAAAAATTCTTTTCATTCGGGTCCAACTCAACAGCCTTTTCTGCATTTACTAGGGCTTGATTTATATTGTTCTCTTTTAAATTAACCAATGCAAGATAATAATAGGCTGGGGATAAACTTGAATTAAGTTTAATAGCTTGGTTCAAATGTTTTTTGGAATCCCGTATCATATCTTTTTTATATTCAACAAAAGCTAAAATCAAATAAAACTTTTCAGTAGCACTATTATTCTTCTCTTCAAATTTAATTAATAAATTATATGCTTGATCATAGTCTCCTTGGTTAACATATTCTTGTGCCTGAAAAACAATAGATTCTTCACCAAGAACTTTTCCAGATGCTCCAAATCCATAGCTTAATGATCCCCAAACAAGTACCGTGGAAACGATCAAAAATAGCATTTGTAAAAACAGTTTTTTCTTCTTCGGTAAATGAACCACACCTGCTGCAAGGAACCCTCCAACCAAACCGCCGAGATGACCTGCATTATCGATCCCTGATGTAGAGAAACCAATCATCAAGTTAATTCCAAGTACCACAATTAAATTCAAGCCCATTGTTCGGAAAAACAGTTTCGGGAAGATGACACCAAAATACAATAAAGCACCAAAGCAGCCGAAAATAGCACCACTTGCCCCAGCTGATAAGTTCGCACTAAAAATGAAACTAGCAATAACGCCTGTAACCCCTGCAAATAAGTAAATCACCAAAAACCTTGCATTGCCATAGATTCTTTCTACTTCTATTCCGAGAAAGTATAATGCCAAGGTATTCATTGCAAGATGAAGAAAACCAATATGAAGAAAAACTGGTGTAATGAATCTCCACCATTCCCCATCAATAATTAGTTGGTTGACCTTCGCTCCATATTTAATCAATGTTGATGTATTGGTGCTCCCGCCATGCAACTGAAGCCAGATAAATACAACTAGTTGGATGGCAATGAAAGCATACGTAAAGAGCGGTTTGCCGTTGGATAAAATGGCTCTTTCCATCTTTACCTTTTTTATTGCAAAATTCAAGGCAGCTTTCTTAACTAACTCAACCTCTTCTTCTGAATAGGTTTCATTTATCGAAAAGGGAACCCCTGACCCTAGCCATTCTAGCATATGTTGAAAACCTGCATCGTAATGTCCCTCGGCAAATAAGATCGAATTAACCCTTGTTTTATTTCCATCTGAATAGATAAACGGCTTTTCGAGACGGAACTCGTATTCATCCACCGGCGGGAATTGACTCACATAAATGTTCACAACATTCAACTCATGACGTCCAATTTGTTTACGGACTCTTTCCCCATTGGCAGCAGTAAACTCTATATCCCGCTGCATCGCATTACTCCAATCCAAATTATGGTTCAGCATGCGGATGATGGGTGCCTTTTTATTTTCGATTTTTTCAAGCCATAATTCTTTTTGATTTTCAAATAATTGAATAATACGATATCCATGATCTGATATCAATAAATATGCGAGCTTCCAAAAAATGTAACTCTCTCTATTATTCATTTCCCCCCAACTTCCTATGTAAGATTAAGCTCCATTCCAGCCTAATTAAATTTATTCAACTGTAGCCTTTATCTTTCATTATAAACGAAATCACGAGGTACAATAATCAATTCAGCTCAATAAATTTTACTGAGATTACTCTTTATTAAAACCAAAAGACCATCTGAGGTTTTTCACCCTTCAGATGGTCTTCCGAACATTGATTGCATCATTTTTTGTTTTACTCCAGGGAAACTCAAAATTGAGCCTACTGCAACCCTGCGTATCAAACTAGACCCTAGTAGTAAATTAATTAATCGGTATTTATACTTATAACCAAAATAACCGATAGAACCAATCATTAATATGGATGTTAATATACGTGACATCATCATCCCTCCTACTAACTATTTTGTGACAAATTCGATAATATTATCCATGAAAAAGGATTGAATTCTTTTGACAGAATTCAATCCCAATTTTTAATAGTTCTTAAAGACTGGCTCCATCGTTAGCTTCAGTACATTGACAGAGTTTTCAAATTTAGCTTGCTCTTCTTCATTTAAATTCAATTCGACAACTTGTCTAACTCCCGTGCGGTTGACAACAGCAGGAACGCCAATAAAAATATCACTTTGCCCATATTCTCCATCTAGATACGCGGAAACAGTTAGGACTGAATTTTCATCGCGAAGTATTGCTTTGGTCAATCTTACTAGACCCATAGCAATTCCATAATAGGTTGCCCCTTTTCGTTCAATGATATGGTAGGCAGCATCCCGAACATTTAAAAAGAGTTGATCAAGATCTGTTCGTTTAAAGCCAGGCTTGTTTTTTGACCAATCACTAATAGAAGTACCAGCAATATCTGCATGGCTCCAGACTGGAAGTTCTGTATCACCATGCTCTCCAATAATATAAGCATGAACATTTCGGGTGTCGACATCAAAATAATCACCCAACAAAAAGCGAAAACGTGCTGTATCTAAAATCGTCCCTGAACCAATGACCCTTTCTTTTGGCAATCCAGAGAATTTCCAAACGGCATACGTTAAAATATCAACCGGGTTTGTTGCCACAAGGAAGATACCGTCGAATCCACTTCCCATAATTTCTCCGACAATTCCCTTAAAAATTTTTGTATTTTTTTCAACTAAATCAAGTCTTGTCTCCCCTGGCTTTTGGTTGGCACCTGCGGTAATTACAACTAGATCAGCAGCCCCACAATCCTCATAACTCCCAAACCAAATCTTTGTTCGTGATGGGGAAAATGGCAGACCATGATTCAAGTCCATTGCATCCCCTTCTGCTTTTTCCTTATTTAAATCAATTAAGACCAGTTCTTCTGTGATTCCTTGATTTAATAACGCAAAAGCATAGCTTGATCCAACAAAACCGGTCCCTATTAGGGCAACTCTATTCACACGACGGTTTAACATACGATTCCTCCAAGAAAAGAAATTTTTGATACAAGTCTATTTTATAGGATGTGTTATTTAGTCAAATAAATGACCACGATTGCAAACAAAGCCGCAAAAAAACCTGAAAGGAAATTCACCATATCATTATCCACAAAGATAAACCCTTTTATTCTAGATGTCGGCATATGACAATGCCGCTTTTTTTCAGTTTCTATGCCGCATTGACTGCATACATATACCTGCTGATAAAAGGCCCCTATAAACGTATCAATTACATTCCCTGCATAACCGAATAAAAATACAAGACAAGTTAAATAAAAATCTAAATTAAAAAGCCAAAAGCCAATCATTGCGATCAGGAAAGAACCTGCAATTGAGGCGATACTGCCTAATAAACTTATCGCCCCAGAAGTGCCCTTCTCCACTCGCTGAAAGGTACGTATGTATAGTGGATCTTGTTTGCTTAAACTGCCTATCTCCGATGCCCATGTGTCAGAATTGGCACTTGCAAGACAAACTAAAAAGCCAATTAACCAGGTCGTATCAGGGGTGATATAATGAATAATACTAAAAAGGCCCGCTGCTCCTCCATTGGCGACGACTTGACGCCAATCTCTCGTTGCACCTTTTGCCAACTTTTCTTCAATTATGCTTTTGACACTACTTTTATATTTTGACCACAAACTCGAAGTAGCAAAAAAGGCTCCGAGCAAATAAAGACCGTTTTCACTGAATCCTAAATAAACAGCTAGTCCCACTAAAACAGCTGAAAAAGCACCTGATATGGTTAAAGATTTAAGGAAATACCCAGCCATACCTGTTAATAGGATAATAATAAAAATTAAAAAGGTTTCTATCATTTTATCTTGATAACCTCATGGTTTGTGATAATTTTGGAGACAGGAATATCATGATTCTCAATGTGAAACTGGGGTAAAATCTGTTCTTCAAAGGCAAGTGATAAGGCTTTGCCAGAGTAATTTAATAAATATCGATCATAATATCCTCCGCCAAACCCCAAACGGTAGCCTTCTCTTGTAAAAGCTAAACCTGGAACGATGAGAAGCTCAATCCTGTCAATCCCTACTGGCTCGGTTACATTCTCGATTGGCTCTAAAAGGTTATAAAATACAGTTTCCAGTTGCGAAAAATCAGTGATTCTTCGAAAAGTAAGCATCCTGTTCTCCGGATCACACTTAGGAACTACCACATCTTTCCCCAATTCCCAGGCTTTACGAATGATTGGATAGGTATCCACCTCTGGAGATTTTGATATAGTTATTCCAATAACTTGGGCCTGCTTCCAATCATGGTCCTCATAGAGTTTTCCCGCAATTTGTTGAGAATAGTCTTCATAAGATGCTTTTGGCAACCTGGAAAGTATTTCCTTCATTTCTATTCGAATCGATTTTTTATTATTCATATATAGGAATCCTCCTTACTTTTAGACAACAAAAAAAGCAGCAGGAAGCCCTACTGCTTATTTTGTTTCGCGATGTGCTGTTGTACGTTTTTCTCTTGGGCAATATTTCTTAAGCTCAAGACGATCTGGATTATTACGTTTATTTTTTGTTGAAATATAGTTACGATCTCCACACTCAGTGCAAGCCAATGTAATATTCACGCGCATGTTTATTTCCCTCCAAACAATTAAGCATTTCATTCATACGACTTTTCCATAATATCATTTTTTAAAAGGAAATGCTAGTATGTTTTTTTTAAGATAATGATTCAGTCTGTTTCATAAGGGCATGCTCCAGTGAAAGTAATTCATTTTTATTGGAACCTGTGATGGTCCAGGTGCTCATTTTACCAATTTCATGTGGTCCTATCTTCATTTTCATTGAAAAAATACTAGCAGCAGGGCCTTTTGCCATTGGATGATAATTAAGTGTTCCCTTTGGAAGAGAGCTCCAAATTTGGTCAGTAAATGCATTCCATTGTGGCATTGCAGTATATTCCTTCATACCCATACCATTGCAAGCTCCATTAACAAGGTAAATATTCTTATTTGCAAGGTGAAAAATCATACTATCAGTGGGTGATACGAAAGCCAGTTGGTCGTGAATGACAATTGGATGATAATGCATGGCTAAGATTTTTACTTCTTTCGATTCCTTACCATGATTACTAATATAGATACTGGAATAACGAATTTTCGAGTGCGGGTGCTCTTGTTTTACTTTGATAATTAATTCTTCCTCATTTAAAACCTTTTCCATACTGTTTTGGAGCCAGAAGTACTTTCCGTTTACCCAAATACCAGGAATTAATTGAAGTGCGTCCTGTGACAGTTGTTGACTATAGGTTGGTTTCTGATTTTGTAGTTGTTCAATTAATTTCATCGTTTACACCTTTTTATTAATAATTAATGGTTCAATTGGTTCATTAACATTCACACGAAAATTTATTAATGTATCTTCCATTACCCTGCTTGTTTCTGCGGCGATTCGTTTCCAGCCATATAAGCTGGTAACGATTTGTCTGCCTCTGTTGCCAATCTCTTCCGCTTTATGCGGATGATTTAAAAGAAATTTAATTTGATTAAGCAAACTTTGTGCATCACCAGGGGTCATCAGCAATCCCGTATGCAAATGTTTCACGATGCCTTTCATTCCCCCGGTATTAGAAACAATGGTTGGTTTCGCCATAATCATGGTCTCCAGTACAACTATTCCAAAAGGTTCATACAAACTTGGGATAACTGCTAGTTCACTTCCAGCGATGAGTGCATTTCGCTGTTCATCCGTTACATATCCTATAAATGTAAGATGACTTTCTAAGTTCAGTTCACACACTTTATGCCGATAAGTTTCAAGCATTGGTCCTTTACCTGCAACTACAAAAAAACAATCTAAATTTTCATTTTTAGCCATCATTGCGGCTTCTATGATGGTAGCGAATCCTTTTTCCTTAACCATTCTTCCTAAGGAAAAAATATATTTCTTTTCCTTCAGTTCTGGATAGATCCCCACTGCAGTTGGCTCCGCTTTTAAGGGATCTATTCCATTAGGTATAATCGCTATTTTTTCATTCGAAGTATGAAAAATGGTAGTGAGGACATTTTTCATGTAATCACTACAAACAATAATTTGGTCAGATTCAGCGTTTAATTGTTGTTCCTGTGAATGGATAAACTGTTGTTTCTCATTATGAATACCATTATTCCTACCATACTCGGTGGCATGAATGGTCGATAATAACGGAAGTGCTAATGTTTCCTTTAAGACGATTGCCGCAGAACTAACTAACCAATCGTGTGCATGGATTATGTCAAAATCGATATCTTCTGCTAACCTTTCAGCTTTAAATGCAATAGCTAAATTCAGTCCGCCGATCCATGCGAAAAAATCATCTTCATATTGATTAAAGGGACTAACTCGATGAACATGGACTCCAGAGATTATTTCATAGGATGGGAGATTTCCGTTTCCTGCTGTTAATACATGTACCTGATGACCGATTGCCGCTAAATGAACGGATAATCCATACACATGCCTTGAAAGCCCGCCTACAATATTGGGAGGATATTCCCAACATAGCATCATGATTTTAAATGACTGCTTCTTTAAGGGGTCTTTTAACTCAACTGCTTCTTGTTGGGAAAATGTCTTATCCATGTATATCCTCCGGGGTTTTTGGTTCCCCATAATAACTGTACGTACTGACATGATCAATCCATTTAGGCTGTTGTTCTTCATGTTGCTTGAGTTGGTTTAGTTCATAGTTCAGTTCATTTCTATTGGATATTTCAACCGTAGGTGTGTGAATGCTATTCGCGCGAAGAATCGGAAAAAATTCTTGGTCGGAAATATGAATTCCTAACTCTGCTATATAGTCGCGATTTGATACCAATCCCTTAATGAACCAATGCCCATTGTGATAGGGTACAGCGATTTCAAAAAAATGATGTGCATTTTTCCCGTTAAAAATCAAATCTGTTACATCATATATCCGCACCACAGGGATTAGATTTTCAAAACTTAGATTAAAATAGCGTTCGATAATTTTTTGAGGTATTTTAGAAACTTCCCAAAAGAGAAGCATTTTGCGGGGGGTAATAAGCTTAGCAGCCAATTGACCCTTAAGTGGAATAAAATCTGTAGATGAATGGCCAGATAACTTCCGTCCATCTCCTTTAATGTTAATCATTTCATTAAACATTTTGTCCTCCATTTCTGCAAATAATTATTATATGCACCAAATTCCAAATTATTCTTATTAAGTGATAAATTAATCGTACCATCAGAAGTAACCGCGCACAATAAACGCAAATTGTCGTTTCTTGCTAGACTTTAGTACAAGCATTCATTTTAACCACTACAACAAAAAAAGATAAGGCAGAAAACTCCTTATCTTTTACACCATTGGTCCTTAGGCATTTAAATTAACTCGATTTCCTGTCACAAGGTAAATGACATGTTCTGCAATATTCGTTGAATGGTCTGCGATTCTTTCGATATATCTGCAAACAAATGCCAATTGAATTATCTGGTTGGTGGCATGTGGATTTTGTGGAATATAGCCTAACAATTCTTGTATTAACCTTCCAAACATTTTATCCACTTCATCATCTTTTTCTGCACATTTTTTTGCGATTGTAATATCCTCTGAATAATAAGCATTTATGGAATCCGACACCATCTCCAAGGCCATTTCCATCATTTTAGGGATATCAATTACTTCTTTAAAATGCTTTTCATTCCCTATATGCAAGGCTGATTTAGCAATATTTACTGCAATATCTGCAAATCGTTCAACCTCAGATGATACTTTTAGAGCTACATTAATTTTCCTAAGATCAGTCGCAACTGGTGATTGTCTTGCAATTAATAATAATGCCTTATCGTTAATTTCATATTCTAAATCGTCAATCTCATTATCAGCATCAATTACCTGCTTCGCCTTTTCCATATCCTGATTAATCAGAGCAATCATCGCTTCTTTGATTGCATGCTCTGATTTTTCAGCCATTTTTAACAGCAAATCTTTTAACTCTTTTAAATTATTATCAAAAATTGTCCTTGTACTCATAGTAGACACCTCATCATCATCCGAATCTTCCTGTAATGTATCCTTCAGTCCGTTCGTCACTTGGATTTGAAAAAATTGTCGATGTTGAATCTAATTCGATTAATTCACCCATTAAAAAGAATGCAGTCTTATCTGAAACTCTTGATGCCTGCTGCATGTTGTGGGTTACAATAACAATCGTATATTTTTCTTTTAATTCTAAAATCATCTCTTCGATCTTTAGCGTAGAAATTGGGTCTAACGCAGAAGTTGGTTCATCCATTAATAACACTTCTGGTTTGGTTGCTAGTGCTCTTGCAATGCATAACCTTTGCTGTTGTCCCCCTGAAAGTCCTAGAGCAGGAGCATGTAAACGATCCTTGACTTCCTCCCATAGGGCCACATCCATTAATGATTTAATAACTATCTCATCAAGATGCTTCTTTTTTGTAATCCCATGGACTCTGGGTCCATAGGCAACATTATCAAAAATAGATTGTGGAAATGGATTCCCCTTTTGGAAAACCATGCCCACGAGTTTGCGCAGATCGACGAGATCCACTTTCTTGTCTAATATATTTTGGCCATTGATATTTATTTCGCCCGTCATTTTTACATTGGGAACCATATTAATCATCAAGTTTAATGTTTTAATAAATGTAGATTTACCACACCCAGAGGGACCGATAATAGCGGTAACCTCTTTTTTGTTAATAGGAAAATTGATGTTTTTTAACGCATGGTGTTCCCCATACCATAAATTCAGATCTTTTATATCAAAAACCTGTCTGGTTAATGTTGAAATTGCCACAACTTCCCCCCCTTATCCAAACCTTCCAGAGATATATTCCTCGGTCTTTTTAACAGATGGATTGGTAAAAATCTTTTCCGTATAATCATATTCAATGATATCACCGCTCAAGAAGAAAGCTGTTTTATCGGAAATACGAGATGCCTGCTGCATATTATGAGTAACGATAATAATCGAATATTCCTTTTTTAGGTCAACGATTAAATCTTCCACTTTTGAATTGGATATCGGGTCTAGCGCCGATGAAGGCTCATCAAGAAGCATGACTGTAGGTTTCATTGCAATTGTCCTAGCAATGCAAAGACGCTGCTGCTGCCCGCCTGAGAGGGATAGGGCAGATTTATGAAGCCTGTCCTTTACTTCTTCCCATAATGCTGCTTTTTTCAAACTCTCTTCGACAATTTCATCAAGCTTACTCTTCTTTTTGATTCCTGAAAACTTAAGGGCGTGGGTAATATTTTCATATATTGACTTTGGAAATGGATTAGGTTTTTGAAAAACCATCCCTATTTCCTTTCGTAAAGCCACCACATCTATTTGCTCAGACAAGATATTGAGATCTTCGTAAATGATTTCACCAACCGCCCTTGCTCCAGGAATAAGGTCATTCATTCGATTAATACTTCTTAAAAAAGTAGACTTACCACAGCCCGAAGGCCCAATCAGAGCAGTGACAGAATTTTTTTCAATATCCATTGAAATCCCATTTACAGCACGTTTTTCTCCATAGAATATTTCTAAATTATTTACCTCTAAGATTAGATCATTTTGTAATTGGCTGTTTGACTGAACAGCTTGGTTTGCCGATGCCTTATCCATAATAGCTGTAACCATCCTATCTCCCCGCCTTTTATTTAGATGCAGTAACTTTCTTATGAATCATACTTCCAATCCACCTAGCCAGTAAGTTAAATACTAATACTGATAATACTAAAACAGCCGCTGATCCATTTGAAACTTCTTCAACGTCTGGTATTAGCCCTTGTGTGTTTACGGACCAGATGTGGACAGCAAGCGTTTCTGCAGGACGAAAGATATTTAACGGTGATTGAGGTGAAAAGGGATTCCAGTTTGCGTAATCAAGTCTTGGGGTTGAAAGTCCAGCTGTAAATAATAGCGCTGCTGCTTCCCCAAATACACGCCCTGCCGCAAGAATTGCCCCAGTTAAAATTGAAGGAAAAGCACTTGGTAATAAAACGGTTTTTATTGTATGCCATTTGGTAATTCCTAAGGCAAGACTAGCCTCTTTCAAATCACGCGGGACTGCACGAATGGCATCCTCACTGACACGGACAATTACCGGCAGGTTGAAAACTGTTAATGCTAAGGCTCCACCTAATATGGTATATCCCCAGCCTGTTAAATTTACGAACATTAATAAACCAAACATCCCAATAACAATAGATGGCAGTGAAGCTAGAACCTCAATACAAGAACGGATTATGTCAGTAATTTTTCCTGGCTTTGCATATTCCGCCATATAGATCCCACCGCCAATACCTAATGGAAGGGCAATTAACATCGTAATAAATAAAATATAAAACGAATTGAATAATTGATCGCGTATTCCACCACCAGCACGCACATTGCTAGATGGAGTGGTAAGAAAGTCTAGTGAAACATGTTTCAGCCCATTAACTAAAATATATGAAAATAAACCAACTAAAATAGAAATGATGATAATGGCAATGGTTATAAATACGCCTGTAGCAATACGATCTGCAGTTTTACTGTTCATTACATTTTCCTCCTTGACGAAAGGTAGCGGATGAGGAGAATAAACGCAAACGACATGATTAATAAAATTAAGCCCATTGACCATAGAGTATTATTTTCAATACTGCCGTATGTTGTGTGGCCCATGTTTAAAGTAATAATTGTCGTTAAGGTTGCAGATGCGTCGAGTAAGCTTGTTGGTAAGTCCCTAACGTTACCAATGACCATTTGAACTGCAAGAGCCTCTCCAAATGCTCTTGCCATACCTAGAACGATAGCTGTTAAGAGAGTAGGCAATGCAGCAGGGATTAATACTTTCCGTATCGTTTGCCAGCGAGTGGCACCCAGAGCATACGAACCTTCACGAAGATTCTTTGGCAGTGAGCTCATTGCATCCGTGGCAATTGTAGTTACTGTCGGTAAAATCATGATTGATAAAACAATTGTTCCTGATAGTAAGCTAAAACCTAAACCACCCACATGCTCCCTGATAAACGGGACTAATACTGTAAGCCCGATGAAGCCATAAACAACAGATGGAATTCCGACCAAAAGCTCTATGACTGGCTGTAAGATTTTTCTTCCCCATGAAGGAGCAATTTCTGTCATAAAAATTGCTCCGCCGATTCCGAGCGGCGCTGCAACTATTGCTGAAAGAAAGGTTACCGCAAAGGAGCCAAAAATAAAAGGTAACGCCCCATATTCAGGTTTCGCTTGATTTGTAGGATTCCAGTGGGTACTGGTTATGAATTCAATAAGACTTACACCATTTTTTATAAAGGATTGTAACCCTTTTGTTCCTAGGAAAATGGTGATTGAGATAGTTGCTGATATCATTATGACAGCACACATGATAACAAGAATGTTCCCTCGTATTTCGCCATCTAGCCAATTTTTCTTAGACTTTAACAATCTATCTTTTGCAGGTTCTAATTTTTCCATAATGCACCAAACACCCCTAAAATACGTCATAATAGGGTAAATGCCAACTTACATTTACCCTTTTATATTCAACCTGTTTTTATAGGTCTTTTTGATTCCCTTCAGCATCGCGTTCTACCTTCATTTTCGTGACTGGAAGATATCCTTGTTCCTTTAATAAAGTATTTTGGATATCATCAGACATTAAATAGTCAAGGAACGCTTTAGCAAGATCTGTTGCTTCTCCCTTTGTATAAGAGTGTTGGTAAGCCCAAACTGGGAATTGACCAGATTGTACATTTTCTTCCGTTGGTTTTACTCCATCGATTGCTAGTGCTGTGACAGTATCATCTGTAAAGTATGAGAAGGCAAGGTAACCAATTGCGCCCTCTGTTTCATTAAGAATCTTTTTAACCGTGTTTGATGAATCTTCCGTAATACCTTCAGCAGGTGTTGCCCCATCAAGTGCGAATTTATTGAATACTGCACGAGTTCCTGAAGAGTCTGGACGGTTGACAAGAACAATCTTTTGATCTGCTCCGCCAAGTTCTTTCCAGTTTGTGATTTTTCCAGTGAATACTTTTATTAGATCTGCTTTTTTAATATCCTTAATACCAACTTTAGGGTTAACAGCAGCAGTCATACCTACAACAGCTACTTTATGATCAACAAGCTTATCCGCAGGGATACCTTCTTTTTCTTCAGCAAATACGTCGGAGTTACCAATTTGAACGGATCCTTCAGCAACTTGCGATAGGCCAGTACCAGACCCGCCCGCATTTACCTGTACATCAACTTTTGGATTTTCTGCCATAAACTCTTCAGCAGCAGCTGCAACTAACGGCTGCATCGCAGAAGAACCAGAAACGGTTAATGAGCCAGAAAGTGCTCCAGTTTTATTATCTTTATTAGAAGTTCCTTCGTTTTTATCAGTAGAAGCTCCTCCACCACATGCAGCAACAAATACCATTAACGCCGCTAGAGTAAGTGCTAGACTAAGTTTCTTATAACTTTTCATTGGTTTAATTCCCCCTGTGGATTTAAGTTTGTTTTTTAATGTTCTTTGTTCTGCCTTACATGTTTAAGCATAAAGCCAAACTATTAATCTAGTTTTAATAACATGTAAAGGTTTTGTAAATGATTGTGAAGTTCTTGTAAATACGAAAAGCGGAAGCGCCCTGTTTGAACAATAAAAAAACACCTGCCACGTTTGTGACAAGTGTTCTTGAAAATATTACTCATTTGTTGGATCGGTGTTTTCTGTACCTTTTTCCTTTTGATCAGATGATGATTTTTCTTCTTTATCTTGACGCTCTTTCTTTAAATCAAAGTAAGCATCCAAAACTCTTTTACCGATTAGATTATTAAGACTTGGTCCACTGTTCCCTTGGTAGGCCCATGGGACCACAACCGCCATTGCGACCTCTGGATTATCAGCGGGTGCAAAGCTGACAAGACTTAAGTTCATGACTGGTGTACCACGCTTTGATTTATCAGCCCCGTCATAGAAAGCCTGTGCTGTTCCAGTTTTTCCTGCAGGATGATATGGTTTGTTCTTAAAGTGACTGACGGCTGTACCGTCACCAACCTGCATGACCATGCGAAAACCTTCTTGAACCCGTTTAATCCAAGCTTCCTTCATATCCAAACGATTTAAAACTTTCGGCTGAATCTCTTCCACTAGTGGACCTAATTCATTATTTTCCATGACCGGTTCGTGAATTTCTTTAACCAAATGAGGCTGTATTCGATTACCACCATTTGCAATGGTAGAAACGTACTGAGCCAGTTGAATGGGCGTATACGTATCATATTGCCCAATTGAAAGGAAAAGGAGCAAACCAGGAGTTCTATCAGAACCTGGAAAGCCACTCATTTCATTGGGAAGATCAATCCCTGTGCGTGTACCCAAACCAAACTGACTGAATGACTGGCGTAAAGTATCAAAGGCAGAATAATCAAGCGGCAGCGGTTGATTAGCTTGATAGTGTCCGCCAGCCATGGCAATTACGGTTTTCCACATATATACGTTGGAGGAAACTTGAAGTGCCCTTAAATCATTGATCCTTCCAAAGGTCCGCCATGAAGACATGACAGGTGAACTAGCTATTCTCAAGGGTTCATCTAGTTGGGTAGAACCAGGTTGAATAGCTCCTGTTTTATAACCCGTTAAAATCGTCGCTCCTTTTACCGCAGATCCCACGTTATAAGAAGTCGTAATATTTCCTCCCGCAAAGTCATTCATGACTTGTTTTCCTTTTTTATTTTTACTTATTTGCTTTCCAGCCAATGATAAGACTTCACCAGTGTTAGGATCCATTAAGACTACAAAGGCTCTGTCAAGAAGAGCGGTATTGGGTGCCTGTTTAGCCTTCCACATTTCATCTTCGATGATATTTTCTACCTTCTTCTGAAGATCCATATCAATAGTTAAAACAAGGTCCTTTCCCCGTTTTCCTTCAGAAACCACTTCAGTAGATAGGATTTTCCCCGTTTTATCTGTTACATTTTTTACTTTTGCCTTTTGACCATGTAGGACATCTTCATATTGCAATTCAAGATAACTTTTCCCAACTCGATCATTCCGGCTGTAATCCCGAGCCATATACTTTTCTAGCTGTTCCTTAGGAATTCCAGCTTCAGAGGTCGTAACATCCCCTAATATCGACCCTAATGTATCCCCAAAGGCATATTTTCGTACCCAATCGGTTGTTGTATCAACACCTGGCAAGTTTTCAAGATTTTCACTTACCTTCGCAAACTCTTCAGGAGTAACATTCTTGTTTTTAACAATTTGGGGTGTTAATGCGTAGCCACTGTTAAAGTCTCTATGGATTGCAATAGTTTCAAGTTCTTCTTTCTTAATACTTTTTACTTCATCATCTGTAATGCGGTCGATTTGAAGTTTATAAATTTGCTTATCATCTAATTTCTCTTGTTTATATAAAGCCCATTCTTTTTCCGTGACTTTAGCTTTTGCTTCATCAGGATGCTTTAAAATCCAATAATCCTTAATTTCACGAACTGGAACTTTGGATGTATCTTTATTGATTATTTTTGCCAGCCGTGCAGCAATTTTCCACATTTCCGCTTGATCGGTTTGTTGATATTTGGTGTAAGTAATTGCGTTTAATGGCTTATTGTCAACAATTACTTTCCCATTTCGGTCAAACATTTTCCCCCTTGGAACAGGGTTATTGACAGTAATATCTTCCGTTCTCTCAATTTCACGTTTAAAATCGTCACCAAATACGATTTGTAGTTCACCAAGTCTAAGAATAAGGACAGAAAAGAGCAAAAATACCACAAAGAATAACATATTTAACCGAAAAGGCACATGTTCCTTCTTTTTTTTCTTTTTATTATTCAAGGGATAAAGACACTTCCTTTTTTTCACGGATTAAGCTAACTTTCTCTATTTTATAGGATACGGCAGCTTTTTACTATGAAAAACCCTTACCAATTTCTAAGCTAAAATTGCCAAAGAAAAAAGGCGTTGAGTAAATAATTTACTCAACGCATTCTGGGACAGGTAAGTGTACCCTCTTAAGGAAAAAATAGATGCATGTATGGCCTGCTCCTAAAATGAGAAGGAGAATGGGAATACTGTTTTCCGCCTTAAACCAAGTGATAGCTGCTAAAAAGGATAAAATAGATACAATCCTACCCAGATTCAAGTATATTTCTCGAACAACAATGTATTCAATCCTCATTTCAGCAGCCTTCCAACCTGTTCCAATAACATCGTATGTAGTTGACATATACGGGACGAGTAAAAGTGGATAAGCAATGGCAATCATCCCGCCATAGATTAGCAATTTAACAAAATTCACATCCCAAACAATTATCAGAACAGCAGCATATAAAATAATGCCACCAATCAGTATCGCTTTTTTTCTATTTTTTTGTTTTATTAATCGTGAAGCAAAATAATAGGCTACAAATGATACTCCTGAATTAAGGAGACCAAATGTACCCAGCGACAATTCACTTCCCGTCGAAAGGTAAACAAAAACAGAGATAACAAATGCAAAGGTACCTTCCCTCAAGCCCTGAAAGAAGTTAGCATTTGTAATTAAACGCCAGTTTTCATTTTTTTTTCTTTCATTTAGAATTTGCATGAAGCAATAGCTTCCTGATGATGGTCGTGGTTTCAAAGAAAAGCTCATAAAAACCGCTAAAGCGAATAATGCGAGTGAGAGCCCAAAAACAATCGTGTAACCAGTATACTTTTCAAATCTTGTAATGATGATTCCTGCAGCGATAGGTCCAATCATCCCCCCTGCAGATGATAAAATTCCTAAAAACCCATTAAAAAAATCTCGCGTATCTGGTTCGGTTATTTCAAATGTTAGCACATTGTAGGCTAGCCAATAAAAACCATACCCGACTCCTAAAAAACTCCCTAAAAGAAGTAAATAGGTTGAAGCATTCTTGCCAAACATTAAAACCATTACATAAAATAATGCTAAAAATATGACACCAATTCTAAGCACAATCACCCTGTCGATTTTTTTCGCCCATCGTCCTGCTAAAATAAATGTAAGCAATTGTAGAGTCACTATCGATAGGTTATAAAAGGCGATATCTGAGTATTTTCCTGTCTGTTTCCAAAGATAAATATTTACAAACGTGTTAGACAAAGCAATGCTTAATGAGTAAAGTCCTCCGATAATCAGTAATAGTGATAAATCTTTTGTAAGTTTTACATCACCCAGAATCTTAAATTTTTTTGACATCAAAAACTCCCCTTTATCTTATGGGTAGTCTTTATCAAGCTAGTTTTTCTTATTCACAAAAAAAGACAACCTAAAGGCTGTCTTTTATCATCAACATTATTATTTTGCTTGGCTGTAGCGTTTTGATACTTCATCCCAATTTACTACATTCCAGAAAGAGGAAATATAGTCTGGACGCTTGTTTTGATATTTTAAGTAATACGCATGCTCCCAAACATCAAGACCAAGAATTGGCGTTTTGCCTTCCATTAATGGAGAGTCTTGGTTTGGTGTGCTTGATACTTCTAACTCACCATTATTTACAGCTAACCATGCCCAACCAGATCCAAAACGAGTAGTTGCTGCTTTAGCAAACTCTTCTTTAAAGCTTTCGAAGCTGCCAAACTTGCTGCTGATTGCGTCTGCTAATTCACCAGTTGGTGCACCGCCGCCATTTGGAGAAAGGATTTGCCAAAATAATGAATGGTTTGCATGTCCGCCGCCATTGTTACGTACTGCTGTACGTGCAGCTTCTGGAACCGCATCCAAATTAGAAATAACTTCTTCAACTGATTTAGATAGTAATTCTTCATTACCAGCTAAAGCATTGTTAAGATTTGTAACGTATGTGTTATGGTGTCTAGTGTGGTGAATATTCATTGTTTCTTTGTCAATATGTGGTTCAAGAGCGTCTTCTGCATAAGGTAATTGTGGTAATTCAAATGCCATTTTAATTCCTCCTATGTATTCGTAATTTATTAGCTTTATTAATATCAAATACAATTTCGAATATTTCTAAAGCTTTGTAATTAAGATACCAAAGTTGGTTATTTGTTTCAAATAAAATGCTTAGGTACTTAACATAAATACTATATCCAAAACGGAAATTTTAATTCAATCATTCTTCCAAAAGGTAATTAAACCTCTTTCAGATAAGATTCGAAAAGTTGTCACCTTTTATCTAAATGGCATTCTGTCAACGATTTTTGTCATATCCGACTTTTGTCACTCCTCATTCGCATTAAGGCTCTATTGACACGATGTTAATAATTTATTTTAATCAAATTGTAGGGTATCTAAGGAGTGATTTTCGATGCAGAAAAGCAGCTTTTCTATATATAATTTATTAGTCTACTTTTTTCAAAAAAAAGAACCAATACAAAAAATTAAAGCCGGTACCGTCCTTTTCCAAGAGAAGGATTCAGTGGAGTATGTATACCTATTACTAAAAGGGAGTATTTCGCTGGGAAGAGTTCATTTACGCGGCAAGGATTTTATCTTAAAGATATTAAATGATCAGGAATTAATTGTTGAATATCAATTATTTAAAGGTAATCCTCATTATCAATTTTATGCAAAAACAATGTCTGATTGTGAAATGATTTTAATAAAAAAAGAGCAATTTGAGGAATTCATTTTAGCGGATCCCGAAGCCATGAATGCACTTGTTACTTGGTTAAGTACAAGTTATTTAAAAGCACAAATGAAATGCCAGGACTTAATTATGAACGGAAAAAAAGGCGGATTATATTCGATTCTCATCCGATTATGTACCACGTATGGAATAAAAACTGATGAAGGTATTTTGATCGACCTGCCCCTAACCCATCAAGAGCTGGCTAATCTAACATATGGGACACGCGAAGTCATTCAACGAGCCCTAAAGGATTTACGCGAAAAAGATATCATCTCCTATGATAATCAAAAGTTCACTATTAAGAAACTTAATTATCTGAAAGAAGAAGTAGACTGCCAAAATTGTTCCTTTGAAATTTGCGGATTAAATTAAAATCCAAAAAGCCACTTTAAAAAGTGGCTTTTTTTCATTACAGTATGACGATGAAAAAAATGATAATCATGACCAGTTGAATGATTGTTTTTGTGATGACACTACTAATAAATCCAATAACTGAGCCAAATCCAACCTTTATGCTGTCACTGAGATTTCTTTTGTTAAAAATTAATTCTGCCGCAATTGCTCCGATGAATGGACCAATCAGGATTCCTAAAAAAGGAATAACAAAGGGTCCTGCTAATATCCCAATCGTACTCCCCCAAACACCCGCCTTCGAGCCCCCGTATTTCTTTATTCCAATAAGATTGGCAATATAGTCAGCAATAAAAAGAAGGACAATAAACAAACCTTGAATCAACCAAAAGTACCAACGAAAAGGGTCAAAGGTAAAAAAAACTCCGTATAATAAAAACCCTGCAAATAAAAACAGCACACTTGGTATGATAGGATAAACCAGTCCAACAAACGCGACGATAAATAATAATATGATGATACTCCAATAAACCGTTTCCAATATATTCACCCACATAACTATTTTTTTTAACAATGGACACTTACCATGATACGTTTATCTTTAGCATTGGTTTCAAAATTAAAATGAATAGTGGTAGTCAATCTTGTATATAGCCAATAGTCAAGATAGAATAGATACTGAAACATTCATTTGTATTTTAGTATAAAGGTGGTCATTATGAATATTTTTAAGCAACTTTATAAAAGTATCTATTCTCCTAAGGATATTGCTTTATTTCGTTTTCAAGGGATTGGAAAAACAATCCTCTATGTATTTTTCTTATCTTTCATTTCCATACTCCCGTCTGTTTTCTACTTAGGCTCAGCTCTTACAACTGGGCTAGAGAGCGCAAAAACAATTATTAATGATCAATTACCAGATTTTTCAATCAAGGACGGGCATTTAAGTGCGGAAACAAAATTGCCTGTTACAATAAATAATGATAACTTTACAATTATTCTCGACCCAACAGGCGCCATTTCTGAAAGTGATGTTGAGAATGAAGGAAATGCTTTTGCACTTTTAAAAGATCAATTTGTTATTGCAGCTGCTGGCAGGGTTGATACATACCCTTATTCGATGGTAGAAGGAGTAACAATCGACAAGGGAAAAGCGGTAGAATTTATTAATGGAATTAGCGGAATGAAATGGATTATCATCCCAGTAGCTGCATTGTTCATTTACTTGTTAGCCAGTGCAGGCAGCTTTATTAAAGTTACGGTTTTAGCATTGATTGGCTTATTATTAAAAAATCTTTTAGGAAGAAAGTTAAATTACCGGCAGTTATGGAGAATGGCCGCATATAGCAATACACTGCCAGTTATGTTTTTTACAATCATGTCGGCTATTAATACAACGGTACCCAGCAGCTTCATGATTAATTGGTTTGTCTTAATCATTGTGCTGTCTCTCGCAATTAATGAAATACCAAAACCTAAAAAAGTAGACTAAGGACGCCCTAACCCTGGGCGTTTTTTTTTTAGAATAGGTCTTTTTTCTATTGGACAAGCATACCAATGTACAAACTGTCCTATTGGAGGCTTGTCGGGTGAAAAAATTATTTGGTTTCTTATTAGTTGTTTTAATTATATATGTCATTTATATTGACTTGACTGTTGGCACACTTCCTTCTACCTTAACCCAGCAGGTGGATGCCAAAATCGAAACACCGAGAAAACCTGAGCAGAAAACGGCCATCCCATCTTTTGAAGCAAAGGTTGAGCCTGGTGAAACCGTGATATCTATTGTTGAACATCAATTGGATAAAAGCCTTCCCGTCTCGATTACAGACTTAATCGAGGATTTTCGAAAATTAAATCCTGGAGATACTCCAGAAAAAATTCAAATCGGGTCTACATATCATTTCCCTGATTACTCAAAATAAAGAGGATAATGCTTATTCTTGTCAAAAATAGTGAAAGGCTGATAAAATAAAGTCGGATTGTTTTTATATACCTTATTCGAATCCCATTTTGAAGGAGCGAATTACACGTGAGTGAATTAATACATCGCACAAAGACCCGACCAATAAAAGTAGGTAACTTAACGATTGGCGGGAGTAACGAATTATTTATCCAAAGTATGACCACAACAAAAACACATGATGTGGAAGCAACTGTTGCTGAAATAAAACGTCTTGAGGAAGCGGGTTGTCAGATAGTTCGTGTAGCATGTCCAGATGAACGGGCAGCAAATGCCATTCCTGAAATAAAGAAAAGAATTAACATTCCACTTGTTGTCGATATTCATTTTGATTATAAATTAGCTCTTAAGGCAATTGAAGGCGGAGCAGATAAAATCAGAATCAATCCCGGGAATATTGGAAAGAGGGAAAAAGTCGAGGCTGTCGTAAAAGCAGCGAAAGAAAAAGGTATTCCAATCAGAATTGGCGTAAATGCTGGCTCGCTCGAAAAAAGGATTTTAGAGAAATATGGTTATCCAACTGCTGATGGTATGGTTGAGAGTGCTCTACACCATATTAAAATTCTAGAGGACTTGGATTTCCATGATATTATTGTATCCATGAAAGCGTCTGATGTTAATCTCGCCATTGAGGCCTACGAAAAGGCAGCCCAGACGTTCGATTATCCCCTCCATCTTGGGATTACAGAATCAGGGACTTTATTTGCTGGCAGCATAAAAAGCGCGGCTGGTCTGGGTACGATTTTACACAAAGGAATCGGGAACACACTTCGCGTTTCCTTAAGCGCTGACCCAGTTCAAGAAGTTAAAGTTGCCAGAGAACTCTTAAAAGTTTTCGGTCTTTCTTCAAATGCAGCCACATTAATTTCATGTCCGACCTGCGGGCGAATTGAAATTGATCTAATCAGTATTGCCAATGAAGTCGAAGAATACATTGAAAAAATTAAGGCACCAATTAAAGTAGCTGTATTAGGCTGTGCTGTTAACGGACCTGGAGAGGCTCGTGAAGCCGATATCGGGATTGCCGGTGCTCGTGGTGAAGGGTTACTATTTAGGAAGGGCGAAATCGTCCGTAAGGTCCCTGAAGCGCAACTAGTTGAAGAATTGAAAAAAGAAATTGACCAAATCGCTGAAGAATATTTCCAGAAAAAAGCCGAAGAAGATAAAATCACTCAATAAACGTGAAGAAACCCGGTAAATTTACCGGGTTTCTTTTTGCTCCTATGCAGACTGTGTTAAAAGAACGGAAGAATAAAGATACCAATGACAATCGATATTGCACCGATACCTATGGCCCAAGCACCAAGCCCGGTAGCCCCTTTCC
This sequence comes from Neobacillus drentensis, assembly GCF_036962125.1. GTDB lineage: Bacteria > Bacillota > Bacilli > Bacillales > Cytobacillaceae > Neobacillus > Neobacillus drentensis_B. Next base: position 164,486 of record NZ_JBALOA010000014.1, on the reverse strand, counting down.
TTCTGGCAACAAATCCTAACACAATCCCTGCCGCACCAAATAGAATAGGCATTACAAACAGTGATAAAATCGAAAGCACTAACGCAAGTGTCCCTATACCAGTACCACCTGCTGCTTTTTCTTTTTGCCCTACCTGTTCCCTTTTATGGATAAGAGGAACAGGGGCAGCAATTTCTGCGGCAGTTTCTTCTCTATATTGAGAAGAACGGATCGGCACTGAAGCACCTATCCTTGGTGTAGACTCATCTTTTTTCAAGGTGTAATGAGCCTTAATAGGTGCAGCGAACTCTGACGATGTTTCCTCCCGAAATGAAGTAGGAGAATTGGGTATATCTTGTCCAATATTCGCACTTTGAAGAGCTTCTTGCACTTTCGTGTCTCTTTCATCTGCCATCCTAATCCCTCACTTTCAGTAATAGGAGCATTAATTATTGTTTGCTGCTGAATGCTTTTTAGTATGTTAATGTTTGCCTATATTAGTTTTTTATTTCTAATCCCAAAAAATTACTTGTAAATAGTTACTTCATGTAACTCATTACTTTGGTAAAATATAAGGAGATAGTGAGAAGTCATCAGAAAGTGAGTATGAACATGAAAAAGAGATTTGGCATCGATATCGATGGAACGGTCACCTGCCCAAAATCCATCCTACCTTATATTAATAAAGCATTTGGGCTGAACCTTTTATATGAGAACGTCAATCAATATGAATATACCCCCTTCCTCAATGTGCCTGAAAAGGAGTTTGCCAACTGGTTCACGGAAAATGAACCGGTTATCTATGCCAACTCCCCATTGGCCGAAGGAGCAGAAAATGTCTTAAAAAAATGGGAGCATCAGCATGAATTGTTTTTTATTAGTGCCCGTCGTTCTCATTTACTGGATATTACAATTAATTGGTTTATCGATAAAGGCTTAACCTTTGATCACATCGAGTTAATCGGCTCACACGATAAGATTGCAACCATTAAAAAGCATGGAGTCGATCTCTTTTTTGAGGACAAGCATGATAATGCGGTGATGATCAATGAAGAGTGTGATATACCCGTCATTTTATTTGATACACCTTATAATCAAGAACCTATTCCAAATGGTGTGCTTCGTGTTAAAAATTGGAGAGAAGCTGGTAGGTGGGTAGACGAATGGATAAAGCAGGAACAGAATCGTCGCTCATTGGTAAGATCCAACTAAAAATTTACCAAATCAAAAACAGCTTGTGTATCTGCACAAGCTGTTTTTTAATGACATTCAGGGCAATGACCATATATCTCGAATTTATGTCCGGAAATATCATATCCTTTTAAATTTTCGCTTAAATCCTTCATTGGACAGGTTTCAATTTCTTTCGTTTTTCCACAAGTTAAACAGATAAAATGATGATGGTGATGGGACCTGGAACATGTAAAACGGAAATGCTTTTCACCTGATAATTCTGTCATTTCTAGAATCCCCATATTAACAAATAAAGAAAGATTCCGATAGATTGTATCAAAGCTTAAACCAGGATAATCATCTTTGAGCTGGTCCAAGACATCCTTAGCTGTTAGATATTTATCACTATCAGCAAACAGTTGGAGCATATCTTCTCTTTTTCCTGTTTGTTTAAATCCCTTTTCTTTTAAATACTGTATCGCCTCATGAACGTTCATCTGGCTGTCCCCCCTTACGGATTAACAATTTCTTATAGAAGATCGAGATAATCAAGATGAGAACCGCAATCATGACAATCGTTCCACCGGGAGCCAAATTTAAATAATAAGCAGTAAACAAACCGCCAAGGACGGAAACTTCACCAAATAGGACTGAAAGGAAAATGGTTTGCTTAAATCCTTTCGCTACCCGAATACTGGCTGCAACAGGTAAAGTCATTAATGATGATACTAATAAGATTCCGACAATTCTCATCGAAGCAGCAATAACCAAGGCAACCATGACAATAAAAATAAAATGAATACTTTTCGCTGCAATTCCTGAGGCTTTCGCGTGTTCCTCATCAAAGGACAATAAAAAAAGTTCTTTATATAATAAAATAATCACCAGAATCACCAATATTCCAATTGTAAACACAACCCATAAATCTGTTCTGCTTACTGCGGAAACACTGCCGAACAAATAACTGAACAAATCAGTATTAAAGCCATTGGCGAGTGAAATGAAAATGACACCTAGTCCAATTCCACTTGAAAGAATGATTGGAATCGCTAGTTCTTGATAATGCTTATAGACTCCTCGAAGTTTCTCGATGAACAGTGACCCTCCAACAGAAAAGACCATTCCTAAATAGAGTGGGTTTACTCCTGCCATCGCTGCCAAATGTCTTTCTAGCAGCAAACTCGCTGCAATGCCTGCTAATGTCACATGGCTTAAGGCATCAGCAATTAACGATAATCTCCTGACAACCACAAACACGCCTAATAGCGGGGCAATAATCCCAATCATGATCCCTGTTAAAAAAGCATTTTGCAAAAATTCATAATGGAAAATTCCTTGAATCACTTTACAACGCCTCCATGCTCGTGATGATGGGCAAGCATGTGAACATCATGGCCATAGACTTTAGACATATCATCCGTCCGAAGCTGCTCAAATTCGTTTGTTTCCCCGTGAAAATGCAACCGTTTATTCAAGCAAGCTACATGTGAGACTTTATCCGATATTGTACCAATATCATGAGTTACTAATAAAAGTGTAATATCACGGCTTTTATTTAAATCTCCAAGCATTTGGTAAAAATTGCTGACATTTTCCGCATCAACACCTACAGTTGGTTCATCTAGGATGAGAAGACTGGGTTCACTAACAAGGGCCCGTGCAATAAATACTCTTTGTTGCTGTCCCCCAGAGAGTTCACCAATATTTCTGTTCCTGAACTGTCCCATACCAACTGCATCCAAAGCTTCACTTACCTTTTGAGCATGTTCCTTTTTAAAAAACTTAAACATGCCTAGCTTCTTCGTTAAACCACTTTCAACTACTTCAGCAACGGTGGCAGGGAAACCCGTATTAAAGGAATTGGCCTTTTGAGACACATAGCCAATTTTTTGCCACTCTCTAAATTTATTGATATCTTTACCAAATAATTGGATACTTCCCTTTTGAGGCTTTAATAACCCTAAGATAAGCTTCAATAGTGTAGATTTTCCAGAGCCATTAGGTCCAACAATTGCCAAAAAAGATCCAAAAGGAATGGTAATGTTTATATCCTCAAGAACCATATCTTTTTCGTATCGGTAAAATAGTTTCTTTATTTCAATTATTGATTGCATAATCAGCGCATCACCTTTTTAATTATAAGAATCATTCCGATTTAACCTCAAGTAGTATACAATAGGTCAGATTGATTGTAAAGCCTGTTAACCCGGCTCTAGTCCAAATAATCTATAGAAAAAACTATAATCACACTCTGCGAACTTCTTCATACATTAAGGTGAGGAGTGGTGAGTGTGTCAATTTTTCAGAGCATCATTAATCATAAAATCAATACAATTACTGCTGAAGAACTGTTAAAATACGCTGAACAATTTAATATATCAGTATCGAACCAGCAGGCAGGGAAAATTGCTGAATACTTAAGAGGGAAAAATGTTAATATTTTTGATGATTCACAGCGGGCTCAATTAGTCAAAGAAATTGCAAAAACTGCAGGTCCTACAACAGCACGTGAAGTCAATAAGTTGTTTATGCAGTTAACCAAAAAGTAAAAAGCTGTGGCTTTGTACTGCACCCCGAAGGTTAGAATTTACTCACTTTCGGGGTCAGTAGATTTAAGCACAGCTTTTTACCTATGATTGCATAATTAAATCAAGCAAGTTCTCATTGAACTTCTGCTCGCGGAGCATCTCAATCTCAAATTTATATGGCGCTTTTTTATTATTTTTATCTTCACCCACAAATGGAGTTTCTAAAATCTTTGGAACATCTGTAAGTTGAGGATGATGGACAATATAATTTAGTGCCTTAAAGCCGATATGGCCAAACCCGATGTTTTCGTGTCTGTCCTTTCTCATTCCCACTGAATTTTTACTATCATTAATATGAAGAACTTTCAGTTTGTCTAGGCCGATAATTTTGTCAAATTCATTTAATACGCCATCAAAATCCTCGACAATATTATATCCCGCATCATGAGTATGACAGGTATCAAAACAAACAGACAGCTTATCACTATAGTTGACACCATCGATAATCATTGCTAATTCCTCAAATGATTTCCCACACTCCGAGCCCTTACCCGCCATTGTTTCCAAGGCAATTTGGACTTGCTCTTTGCCGGTTAGAACTTCATTTAATCCTTCGATAATTTTCTTTATTCCTTCTTCGGTCCCTGCGCTGACATGTGCTCCGGGATGAAGGACAATCTGTTTTGCCCCAATTGCCTCGGTTCGTTCAATCTCTGTTCGAAGGAATCTAACACCTAATTCAAAAGTATCAGGGTTTATTGTATTTCCAATATTGATAATATATGGGGCATGGACAATAATTTCCGAGATTCCATTCATCTCCATATGCTTTTGTCCTGCTTCAATATTAAGGTCTTCAATTTTTTTTCTTCTTGTATTTTGCGGTGCCCCCGTATAAATCATAAAGGTATTTGCACCATAGGAAACTGCTTCAGCACTGGCAGCAAGCAGCATGTCTTTTCCACTCATCGAAACATGTGATCCTATTTTCAGCATGCCTTTTCTCTCCCTGCTCCTATTATTTTTTTCTTTGTTCGATTCTACGTTCACGCTTTTTTATTTTATCCATTTCCCACTGCATCTTCTTCTTATATCCTGGTTTAACTTTGGAGGGCTTCTTCACCAATGATTTGGCCTTCTGATCAGCCTTATCTTCTTGTCTTACACGTGTTTTCCGCTTATTACGCTCATCAATCGTTACAAACTCATTATTTTTTAAATCCACATGATTAAATTGAATACCCATTTTTTCTAACCGATTTAACGCATCTTCATCAGAAGCCTCATAAACGGTTAAGGCAATCCCAGAATGTCCGGCACGGGCCGTCCTTCCCACACGGTGGATATAAAAATCTAAATCCGTAGGCAGTTCATAGTTAATGATATGGCTGACTCCTTCAATATCAATCCCACGCGAAGCGAGATCTGTGGCAACAATATATTGGTAATCCAAATCCTGAATTTGCTTCATCATCTGTTTTCGCTCTCGTGGACTTAAATCACCATGGACGCGGCCAACTTTTAACCCTTTTTCATTTAAAAAGTAGGCCACTTCTTCAGCCATTTTTTTGGTATTGGTAAATACAATCGCTAAATAGGGATTGTAAGCAAGAAGCGCATCATGAACAAGCTGCTTTTTACTCCGGTGTCTTGAAGGCAAAAGATAGTGTTCCAAATTTTCTGCTGCTTTTCGTTTTGGCTCAATTTGTATTGTTTTTGGATTTTCCATATACTTTTTAAGAAATGGTTTTAATTTTTCTGGAATTGTTGCTGAGAAAACCAACATCTGTAGGTTTTCAGGCATTTTTCCAGCTACTCTGTCCAGGTCCTCGATAAAGCCCATATCTAACATCATATCCGCCTCATCCACCACAAGGATTTCAGCAGTATGGACAAATAACGCCTTATCGCTCATAAGATCCTTAATTCTTCCTGGAGTTCCAACAACAATATGAGGCTGAACTTTTAATTTTTCAATTGTCCGCTGCTTGTCGGTTCCCCCAATGTAGCATCTAGACATGATTTTTTGCTCTGGGTTACTGTGCTCCGTTATTTTTAGAATTTGTTGGTAAATTTGAGAGGCGAGTTCTCTGGTAGGTGCAGTGATAACAGCTTGAACTTCAGGTCGTTTCGGGTCAATTTTTTCAAGAATAGGCAGAACATATGCTAGGGTTTTTCCCGTCCCAGTTTGTGATTGCCCAATTGCACTTTCTCCCTTTAAAACGACAGGAATCATCCGTTCTTGAATTTCTGTAGGCTCAGTAAAACCGAAACCTTTAATAGCTTCTATAATAAATGGTTGAAACGTAAAACGATTAAAACGGTTTTCTTTCATATATTTTCTCCTTATATAAAAAATATCTAATGACTTTTAGAGCAGTTTTCTTACGTTAGCAAGAGTTTCCACAATTTATTCCATCATGCAATTATAGTCAATATTCCTCCAAAACTCCAGTTATCTTTTGTTTTAATATCATTTTCTACTTTCTGCGGACTTTTAAACAACTAAATTTAGTCTTTGTCCTGTGTATAATACCTAAACCAAATTAGGGAAAGTGCATAATTTAAAGCATGAGGCAATTTGAAAGGAGGCTTTAGAGATGCAACCAAGACCTAGAATGCCAATGCAAGGGGGAATGGGACCTGGTCCATTTGGGCGTAATCAGCAGATGATGAATCCGGGATATAGCCCTTTTGGCGGCAGGAGTCCAATGATGGGGCCCTCATCCAACCCATTTGGAGGAGGATTTAATCCGATGATGGGGCAAATGATGGGAAGACCAAACCAAATGAATCCAGGGGGCGGAGGACTACTTTCGAAATTATTCGGAAGGGGAAATCAAGCCGGCGGCTTTATGGGGATGCAATCTGCAGGTAGAGCAGCATCCAGCGGTGGAGGTCTGCTTCAATCATTAAGTAACCCCGGCGGACTTACCAATATGTTAAACAATACACAACAGGTGCTAAAAACAGCTCAATCCATTGGTCCGATGGTTCAACAGTATGGTCCGATGATAAAAAATCTCCCTGCGATGTGGAAGATTTATAAAGGATTTAAAAATGCAACTAAGAACACGGATGAGGAACCAGAAGAAAATAGCCAACTTACCGAATCAGCCTCGACTGAATCGTCAAGTCATGAAGAAACTGTAAAAAGAAGTTCAAAAAAGAAACTCCAACCCAAGACAAATCAACAGCCAGCAGTATCAAGAAAAGCATCACAGCAAAAAGGATCATCCATTCCCAGAATGTATATTTAAACCAAGAATGCTGGCAACAGCATTCTTTGATTGTCGAGAGATTTTTTCTCGGCAATTTTTTATTTTGTCCAAAACTTAATTTCCAAATTTATATATAATTCGCCTGCTAACAGGCCTGTTGGTTTCCGCTCCGGGCACTCGCTTTCCGCGGGGAGGTCCTGGAGCCTCCTCGGCGCTTAGGCGCCTGCGGGGTCTCAAGTGACCTCTATATCCCGCAGGAGTCGAGTGCCCTCCACTCCAATCAACAGGGAGGCAAATCAAAATAGTATTGCAACACACAATTCCCTTGCTGGTTCAGTTAAAAGAGCCTTTCATTTAAATTATTTAATCCTATAAACCGGCACTTGCGAAGACTGTGCAGCTCTTTTGAAACTGCAAAGCTTTGCTCAATTTTTTTCTTTCTAAATATACCAAGCATTTTTCATTTGTATTGGAGTTGAAGAACTTATTGAATACACCTGTTGATTGGCGCGGAAGGCACGAAGACTCCTGCGGGAGTACGGAGCAGGGGAGACCCCGCAGGCGCTGAAAGCGCCGAGAAGGCTCACCGCAACGCCCGCGGAAAGCGAAGTGTCTGGAGCGCCAATCAACAGACTTGTTAAAAATACCTTATAACTCAACTGCCATTTTCCCTAAATGTTTCTAAGGAAAAATGTATCTTTGTATTATATCTATTAGTTTTATATAATAAATACATAAATCTATGAATTAATGTCTTTTTTAGGGGGACTTTTAATATGCAAATCATCAAAATTTCACCGAGAGGTTACTGTTATGGCGTAGTGGATGCTATGGTCATTGCTAGAAACGCAGCTTTAGATAAATCATTACCTCGTCCAATCTATATATTAGGAATGATTGTTCATAATAAACATGTGACTGACGCTTTCGAAGAAGAAGGAATTATTACTCTTGACGGCAAGAATCGGAAAGATATTCTTAATAAAGTCGATACAGGCACAGTCATTTTTACAGCTCATGGAATATCTCCAGAGGTTAGACAACTAGCTAAAGAAAAAGGCTTAGTAACCATTGATGCAACTTGTCCTGATGTCACGAGGACTCATGATTTGATTGAAGAAAAAACAAAACAAGGGTATCAAGTGATTTATATTGGAAAGAAGGGTCATCCAGAACCTGAAGGCGCAGTAGGTGTAGCACCCGGCAAGGTTCATCTTGTTGAGACACCACAGGATGTAGAAGCATTAACCATTAACGTAGACAAGCTACTTGTAACCAATCAAACAACAATGAGTCAATGGGACGTAGCTGACACAATGAAAAAAGTACAGGAAAAATATCCACATGTAGAAGTATATAACGAAATCTGCCATGCAACTCAAATTCGCCAAGAAGCGGTAGCAGAGCAAGCTACAGAAGCAGATGTAACGATTGTTGTCGGAGACCCGAAAAGTAATAACTCTAATCGACTGGCACAGGTTTCAGAGGAAATTGCCGGAACAAAAGCATACCGTATTGCTGATATTACCGAATTAGAGATTGAATGGATTAAAGATGCTAAAAATGTTGCCGTTACATCAGGTGCCTCTACACCAACACCAATTACGAAAGAAGTAATCACGTTCCTTGAACAATTTGACCCAAACAACGAGGCAACATGGGAACGTCGTAAAAAAGTTCTACTAAGCAGAATTTTACCAAAGGTTAAAAAATCGGAATAATTACGAAAAGAACCGTGTCCAATGACCGGTTCTTTTCGTTTATAGAAATTGGAATGGATCTGTATTTTCTTCAGAAGGAAAAATATCCACCGAAAAGCCAGCGTTTTCGCACATCTCTTGTAAAATAGCCGTTAACCCCTTCTTCATGACCTTTTCGACATTATGACCTGGATCAATCATATTCAAGCCTTGCATTGCAGCGTCATGAGCGGTGTGATAATAAATATCTCCGGTAACATATACATCTGCCCCTTGATATTTAGCATTCATGAAGTATTTATTACCGTCCCCGCCTAGAACCGCCACCTTTTTTACTTTTGCCGACAAATTGCCAACCACTCGTACATGTGAGACTTCAAGTGCCTTCTTTACTTTTTCTGCAAATTCTCCTAATGTCATCTCAGGAACTTTCCCGATTCGTCCTAGACCGAGCGCATCTCCCTTATTCTCTAGCGGATATACATCATATGCTACCTCTTCATATGGGTGTGCCTTAATCATCGCTGTGATTGCCTTCTTTAGAAAAGACTCGGGAACAATGGTCTCAATTCGCACTTCCTCTACTTCTTCTACTTCACCTGGCTGACCGATAAACGGGCTCGTATTTTCACCAGGTAAAAATCTACCAGTTCCATTCCCTGAAAATGAACAGTGGCTGTAATTGCCAATAAACCCTGCGCCTGCATTTCCAAGTGCTATTCTGACCACTTCAGCGTGGCTAACTGGGACAAAAACAACTAATTTCTTTAACATCGTCTTAAATGTGGGTACAAGAACCTCGGTTTCTTCCAATTCTAATGCTGTGGCAAGGAGGTCATTTACACCACCCGTCGCTACATCAAGGTTGGTATGTGCTGCATAAACAGCAATATCATGCTTTATTAATTTTTCGATCATATTCCCCTGGACAGTGTCGGTTAGCAAATTTTTAAGCGGCCGGTAAATAAGCGGATGATGGGCGATAATCAGTGAAACCTTTTTTTCTATTGCCTCATCAATCACATTTTCAAGGACATCCAGTGCAATCATGATTCGTTCGACCTTTTTATTTAAGCGTCCTATTTGTAATCCAATCTTATCGCCTTCCATCGCTAATCCTTTAGGAGAAAACTGTTCAAAAAGTTGAATAACCTCATGGCCATTAGGAATCTTCATAGCTTAATGCCTCCTCTGCCAACTTTATTTTTTCAAGGATTTCTTGCTTTTTTTCAATGTTTTCCGGAGATTGTGCAGCCCCCTCAAGCGCTTCGTAAATACGCTGCCAGTTTTTCATTTCTGTTCTCCATTTTTTCTTAAAGGTTTGACCTTGTTTTTGAACAAGGTATGGCCCAACTAATAGCCCCATGGTTTTATTGTTTTTATAGGGCTTATAGGGATCACCTTTTTCACCAATTAATACCTCGTATATTTTCCCATCTTCCTCGAGTATTTCTTCGGCTACAAGTTCCCAGTTATTATTAATAAACCAGTTACGTATGGAAATTGCACTAATATTCGGTTGCAGCACAAGCCTCTTAACTGAGGTTAGCTTTTCTTTACCGTTCTCTAAGATACTCGCGATTAGTGCTCCGCCCATTCCGGCAATGGTAATACAATCGACTTCTCCGTTTTGAATAACCTCAAGACCATCCCCCAGCCTCACCGAAATGACATCAGATAATCCTTCTGCTAAAACATTTCTCTCTGCTAACTGGCAAGGGCCCTCAGCAACTTCACCAGCAATGGCATAGGGTATCCCTTTGTTTTTTGCTAAGTAACAGGGTAAATAAGCATGGTCAGAACCGATATCTGCTAGCCTTGCCCCCGTTGGGACATGGTCCGCCACTGTAGCTAACCGAGCTGATAATTTATTTGTATTCAAAAATACCACCACTTTAATAAAAATTATTTAATCCAAAGCATTAAATGTTGACGATTGTCCAGCTCCAGTAACTAGACACTGGAGCTTTTCGTTTAGTATAAAAAAAGTCCTTTACAGATGCAAAGGACTCTCTCTAATTATTTTAATGTAGCTAACCAATCTGCCATAGCAGCTGCTTGCTCTTCTTTTACCAGGCCTGCTGGCATGCCTGTACCTTTACCTTTTGTAACAAAGGTCATCAGTTGTTCCTTAGAATACTTGCTGCCCACACCTTTTAATGTTGGTCCTACTACCCCTTGGTACTGATCGCCGTGACAGCCAATACAAGATTGCTTATAAATGTCCTCAGGCTTTGATGCGGCTACCTCAGTTTTCTCAGTACCTTCCCCTTTATCCTTCGCAATTTCTTTACTATCACCAAGGCCTTTGAAAGACAAAATTAACATAAGCACAATTCCAAAAACCATGATGAGGACGTAAGGAATAACCGGATTTCGCTTCATGATATTACCTCCCTTATGTACGTTCGTGTGTTAAATATGAAAATAGTCTACAAACAACTACTATTTTACTTGAAAAAGAACAGAAGGAAAAGCCCTAAAGTTATTTTATCACTATAATCTTAATAAAAAAAAGAAAACAGGCTAAATTAGAGAATATATCTAGTTTAGCCTGTTTGTTTTTATTTTCCCTATGGAGTATTTAACAACCAATCAACCTTGATATGACCATTCTTTGTACTTCGGATGTGCCTTCGCCAATTTCAAGTAACTTAGCATCCCGCATCATTCTCTCAACATGATATTCTTTCATATATCCATAGCCGCCATGAATTTGAACGGCCTGGTTGGTCACTTCCATGCAAATTTCTGAAGCATAGAGTTTACACATCGCAGATTCCTTTGAAAATGGTCTTCCCTGATCTTTTAACCAAGCTGCTTTATAGACCATATTCCGAGCCAGTTCAATTTTCATCGCCATATCGGCAAGTTTAAACTGAATTGCTTGAAAAGAGGAAAGTGACTTCCCAAACTGTCTTCTTTCCTTTGCATAGGCTAGTGCTTTTTCATAGGCGCCCTGAGCTATACCTACGGCCATCGCACCAATCCCAATACGTCCGCCATCCAACGTTATTAAAAACTGTTTAAAGCCCTCTCCTCGCTTTCCCAACAGGTTCTGGGCAGGCACTCGTACATCTTCTAATACTAATTCTGTTGTATTTGAAGAATTTAAGCCCATTTTTTCATAGTTATCAATGATAGAAAATCCAACGGCACTTGTCGGAACAATGATGGCACTTATTTCTTTTTTACCATCCTTTTCTCCTGTCACGGCCGTCAAAGAGAGATGCTTGGCATAACTGGCATTGGTAATAAAACATTTATTGCCGTTTATTACATACTCACCGTTTTCTTCTCGTGCTGTTGTTTGAGTCCCCCCGGCATCTGAGCCAGCATTAGGTTCGGTTAGACCAAATGCTCCAAATGATTCCCCCGTACAAATCGGAGTTAAATATTTTAGCTTTTGGTCCTTTGTGCCAAACAAATGAAGCGGCGCCCCTCCTAAAGAAATATGAGCAGAATAGGTGATTCCCGTCGACCCGCATACTCTGCTTAACTCTTCAGTTACAATCGCAAAGCTTACTGTATCTGCACCTGCCCCGCCATATTCTTCTGGAAAAGGTAGTCCCATAATTCCCATCTCAGCTAATTTCTTAAATATTTCCACTGGAAACTGCTTGGTGCGGTCACGCTCGACCGAACTTGGTGCTACCTCTTCTTCAGCAAATTGACGCATTGTTTTTTTTATCATTTCTTGCTCAGCAGTTAAGTCAAAATTCATATTCATCCCCCTTATCCAATCCATGAATGCGCTTTCTTTACTATTATAAGAGTAATTATCCCAAATTCCCAATATTTTAATTTTTTAAAAATATTTACTATATAGCTATAATAAAGGAGATTAACTAGAACAAAAAAAATCAAAAAGATAACACTATCCTGACAATGAAAAATAGATTTATTCCTTTTTTTACAAAAATAAAAGTTCAAAATCCCAATCAGGAAATACTCAAGCCTATTTGCAAAATGAGCGACAATTCAGTAAAATGGATTCAAATACAGAAAGTGCTTACATTTTTTTATTTTGTGGTTTGGCATAGAAATGAACAAAAAAATAGCCTACTTCAAGTAATGAAGTAAACTATTCTTTACGATGTATTTTATTCTAAGAAATCCTTTAAACGCTTGCTGCGGCTTGGATGGCGTAATTTCCTTAATGCTTTTGCCTCGATTTGACGGATACGCTCACGAGTAACACCGAAGACCTTACCGACCTCTTCAAGTGTACGTGTACGGCCATCATCCAGTCCAAAACGCAGGCGAAGAACATTTTCTTCCCTATCTGTAAGTGTATCTAGGACATCTTCAAGCTGTTCTTTTAATAATTCATAAGCAGCATGTTCTGAAGGAGATGTTGCATCCTGATCTTCAATAAAATCACCGAGGTGGGAATCATCTTCTTCACCAATAGGTGTTTCGAGTGATACAGGCTCTTGGGCAATTTTCAAAATTTCCCTTACCTTATCAGGTGTTAAATCCATATCTTCTCCAATTTCTTCTGGTGTTGGTTCGCGGCCAAGATCCTGAAGTAATTGACGCTGAACACGAATCAATTTATTAATGGTCTCAACCATATGAACTGGAATACGAATCGTCCTAGCTTGGTCAGCAATTGCACGTGTGATTGCTTGACGAATCCACCATGTTGCATACGTACTGAACTTAAAACCTTTTTGATAATCAAACTTTTCAACGGCTTTTATTAAACCCATATTGCCTTCTTGAATTAGATCAAGGAATAACATGCCACGGCCAACATATCGCTTAGCTATGCTTACGACGAGTCTAAGGTTTGCCTCTGCAAGGCGCCGCTTGGCTTCTTCATCACCTTGTTCGATACGAAGTGCTAACTTTTTTTCCTCATCAGCTGAAAGTAAGTCAACCCGGCCAATTTCTTTCAGATACATACGAACTGGATCATTAATCTTAACTCCAGGAGGAACGCTTAGATCATTTAGATCAAATTCATCATCATCGCCTTTTGCAAGTTGCTTAGGATTTGGATCTTCCTCTTCACTATCACCAACGAGTTCGATACCTTGATCACCGAGGAATTCAAAAAATTCTTCCATTTGGTGAGAATCTAGTTCAAAATTAGCCAATTTCTCAGCAATATCATCATAGGCAAGGACGCCGGTTTTTTTACCCAGTGCCGTTAACTGGTCTTTCACTTGTTCAAAAGTGAATTCATTTTCCACTTCTTTTGAACGGGCCGATTTTTCTGCAGCCATATGTCCCCCTCCTTCTAGAATCAAAGACAGTAAGATAAAATCTATAGAGATTTACGCAATTGAATGATTTCCATTGCAATTGCAGCAGCTTTACTATTATCACTTTGTCGCTCTGCTTCTTTTTGTTCCACTTCTTTTTCTTTTATCTTTAACAATTTTTGATAATTCAACACCTGTTTGATATAATCAGTTAATTCCTGATTGGATAATTCATCGTTTATAGACATCATTTCAATGTTTGCAACCATTCTTCTTAAATTAACATCTTGAATGAAGGATAAAAATGCACCTGAGTCTGATTCGAAATGATCTTCATAAAATGCTAACAGATAAGTTATTATTGCCTGATGTTCATCAATATTAAACGTATTCCCTTGCAATAACTCCTGTACTTTATAAGCCACATCCCGATCTTTTAACATGTGAGCAATTAGCCGTCTTTCTGCTGTGTAATGAGCAGGCTTAAGTTTACTCTCTTGCTTAGGGATGACGATTGGCTTATTAACTGGTTGATTATTACCAGATGATTTTCTTTTTTCTGCGAAAAACATCTCTTTTTGCTGCTGCTTTAAAGCATCTAATGAAAGTGAAAATTCGGCTGCTAGCTGTCGTAAATAATGATCCCTTTCAACAGCTTTAGTCAAAGTGCTGATTTCCTTAATTATCACTTCGATATAAGCTAGCCTATCTCCTTCAAGCTGCAGATTTTTTCCTCTACGAAAGTAAAGAAATTTAAAGGCCATCCACGTTAAGCTTGCACCGATAACCTCGTTACGAAACTTTTCTGAACCATTTTTTTTAATGTATTCATCAGGGTCCATTCCATTAGGCATCATCGCAACTTTTATTTGAAAGCCCGCATTGTTTAGGTGGTTTCCGGCTCGATACGCTGCTTCTATCCCAGCCTTATCTGAATCGTAGCATATGGTTACGGATTGGACACTTTGCCTTAAGAGGGCTATATGTTCATCTGTCAAGGATGTTCCCATCGTGGCAATACCATTTTCCACACCAGAACGATCTGCGGAAATTACATCGGCAAATCCCTCAAATAAAACAGCAAATTGCAATTTTTTTAATATTGGTTTCGCATTATGGTAGTTGTAAAGAATTTTACTTTTATTAAAGATTGGTGTTTCAGGACTATTTAAGTATTTGGGCTCCTCGGCCCCCAGTGTTCTTCCTGAAAAAGCAATCGTATTACCATTTCGATCAAAAATTGGAAACATAATTCGATCCCTAAAGCGATCGAAATAAGTCCCATCCCTTTCCCGTTTGATAATTAATCCGGCCTTCTCCATCCATTCCTGTGGAAAATCTCTTTTCGAAAGAAACTTAGTCACAAAATCCCATGAATTTAAAGAATACCCTATTTGGAACTTATCAATTGATTCTCGGGTGAATCCCCTGTCTAGCAGGTATTCCAAAGCATGCTGACCTTCTTTTGTATTTACTAACAAATGATGGTAAAATTTTTGTAATAACTCATGGGCCTGAAGAAAAGATTGGTGCTCATGTGAAACCTTTTTTTCACCATGGCCCCCAGATAAATTAATTTCCAGGTCAATATTTGCCTTCGCAGCTAGTTTAATGGCTGCCTCCTGAAATGAGACACCTTCCAGTTCCATTAAAAAAGAGAAGACATTACCGCCAGCGCCACAGCCAAAGCAATGGAAAATTTGTTTATCAATTGATACAGAAAATGAGGGTGTACTTTCTCCATGGAATGGACATAATCCGAAGTAATTTCGCCCTTGTTTTTTCAGTTGTACATAATCGCTGATAACTTCGACAATATCAACTGAATGGCGAATTTGATTAAGCTTTTCTTCGGCAATCCGTTCTGCCATGAAAACAACTCCAATTGTACTATCATTAATTCGTTAGGCACCCTTTAAATTCCTGCAAATTTCGACAAAAAATTATTTAATTTTGTTTTTGCTGCATCCTCTAATAAATAAATCAGCAGCTTCCTTCCCAAAACCAACATATTTCCTGTCCTCATATGTAGATTTTCCTCTTTCATATGATGATTAAAGGAAGCGATAAAAAGATCGATAATACTTTACTCGAATGCTATTTCGACAATCTCCGTCAAGCGAGCAGGAATCTGCATCGACATAAATAGTCGGATTGCCTTTTACATAAGTATTAATTCTACATCACTCCGCATATTCCTTCTTTACCCAATAACTTTTGTAAAAGGATTTATGTCGAATTCTTTTTAGGGGGTCCCCTTGACATCTCACAATAAATAGTTTATTCGTTCATAAGCAAGTCTAAACCTAAAAAGATATATTTTTATCACAATTTTTTATTATAGTACATTTATTATCATTTTGCCATAACTTTTTATCATTATAATTTCACTATCTTTCAGAAGAAAACACATAATCAGTTGATTATGTGTCAAGCTCTCCCTTTATGAATATAATTTAAGATAACATTTGCAGTTTCTTCGACTGCTTTGTTAGTAACATCAATAACTGGGCAGTTTATTTTCTCAACTATTTTTTCAAAAAAGATTAACTCCGCTTTGATTCTTTCAAGAGTAGCATAACTTGCCTTATCATTCAGCCCTAATGAAATTAATCTTTCCTTCCTGATATTATTTAACTTTTCAGGACTTATTTTCAAGCCAAAACATTTCTCGATTGGAACCCTGTAAAGTTCTTCTGGAGGATCCACTTCTGGTACAAGCGGGACATTAGCAACCTTTAAACGTTTATGAGCCAGATATTGTGAAAGTGGTGTCTTTGAAGTTCTAGAAACTCCAATTAAAACGATATCTGCTTTTAATATTCCTCTTGGGTCGCGGCCGTCATCATATTTTACAGCAAATTCAATTGCTTCCACTTTTTTAAAATAATCCTCGTCTAATTTTCGTACAAGACCTGGTTCACATAAAGGCGTTTTCCCACTAAAGACTTGAATCTGATCCATAATTGGTCCAATTAAATCAACAGCTAGAATACCCTCTTGTTCTGCTCTATTCTTAATATATGTACGCATTTCAGGTTTCACTAAGGTAAATGCTATCATTGCTTTATCCAATAAAACTAATGAAAGAACTTCTTCAATATGTTCTTCGTCTTCCACATAAGGAAATCTTTTTAATGTCATTCCTGAGCCATTGAATTGGCTTATAGCCGCTTTCGTCACTAGCTCAGCCGTCTCCCCCACTGAATCAGAAACAACATAAATAATTGGTAAACTCATTCTCCCTCAACAACCCCTCTACTTGATGTCTTATTTACTCGTCACCTAATGCAACAAATGCTTTAGTAATGTTTGTTTTGGTTAACCTACCGATTACCTCAAATCCATTCTCTGTTTTTCGAACCACAGGTAGTGCATCAATTTGCTTTTCAATTAATTTCTTTGCGATATCGATTAATAAATCATCCCGTTCACACATTGTAATATTCGGCATTCTTGTCATAATGATATTAACAGGTATGGTAGATAGTTCTTGTTTCCCTATGCTTGCTCGTAGTAAATCTTTTCTGGACAAGACACCAACAAGGATTGTGTTTTGATCCACTACAAATAATGTTCCCACATCTTCTAGAAACATCGTACAAATCGCATCATATACGGAGATATTTTCGTTTACTACAACTGGAATCGATTGATAATCCTTCACATAAATTTTTTGTAAATTTTCGGTTAATAGCTGCGCCCCCGACTTTCCGGTGTAAAAATATCCCACCCTTGGTCTTGCATCTAAAAAACCAGCCATCGTCAAAATGGCAAGATCCGGCCGTAGTGTTGCTCTCGTCAGACTTAATTGATCTGCAATATGTTCCCCCGTAATAGGCCCATTTTCTTTTACAATTTGCAAAATATGTTCTTGCCGTTTGGTCAGTTCGATTGTTGACACCACCTTTTATACCACTTAGAAGCTTTTATCTAAATTATTTTATTAGCATTATTATATACTAATGCATCTACTAAGAAAACTCGCCATTTGGCGAGTTTTCCATTAAAACATCATTTTTTCTTGCAAAAAGCTAACTAGTTCAAGGATTGGAATACGTGTTTGTTCCATGGTATCACGATCACGGACAGTTACCATATTGTCTTCTTTAGAGTCAAAATCATAGGTAATACAGAATGGAGTACCAATTTCATCGTGACGGCGATACCGTTTACCAATCGAACCTGATTCATCAAAATCAACTGAAAAATGTTTAGCTAGCGTTGCAAATACTTCACGTGCTTCTTCAGACAATTTCTTTGATAAAGGAAGGACGGCTGCCTTAAATGGTGCTAATGCTGGATGGAAATGCATGACTGTCCTAGAGGTGCCATCTTCAAGCTGTTCTTCTTCATAAGCATCAATTAAGAAGGCTAACGTAACTCGGTCTGCCCCTAATGAAGGTTCAATACAATAAGGGACAAATTTCTCATTTGTTTCAGGATCTAGGTAATGGAAATCTTCACCTGAAAACTCCATATGCTGCTTTAAATCATAATCTGTCCGAGAGGCAACACCCCAAAGCTCTCCCCAGCCAAACGGGAATTTAAATTCAAAATCAGTTGTCGCATTACTGTAGTGAGATAATTCATCTTCTGAGTGGTCACGAAGACGTAAATTTTCTTTGGTAAGTCCTAAAGACATTAACCAGTTCTCAGCATATTGTTTCCAGTAATCAAACCATTTTAGTTCTTCACCAGGTTTACAGAAAAACTCAAGTTCCATTTGTTCAAATTCCCTTGTCCGGAACGTGAAATTCCCCGGTGTAATTTCATTTCGGAAACTTTTACCAATTTGGGCAATACCAAATGGCATTTTCTTTCTCATCGTCCGCTGTACATTTTTAAAATTAACAAAAATACCTTGTGCTGTTTCAGGGCGTAAGAAAATTTCATTAGTACTCGATTCTGTAACACCTTGGAAGGTTTTAAACATTAAGTTAAATTGACGAATGCCTGTAAAATCATGACTGCCACAGTCTGGGCAAGCAATATTATGTTCTTTTACCAACTCTTCCATTTTTTCAAATGGTAAACCATCAACCACCATTTCGATGCCTTTTTCATCCAAAGCATTTTCAATTAATTTATCGGCCCGATGGCGGGCTTTACAATTTTTACAATCAATCATCGGATCATTGAAATTCCCAATATGTCCTGATGCTTCCCAAGTACGGGGGTTCATCAGAATACTAGCATCTAAGCCCACATTAAATGGTGATTCTTGAACGAACTTTTTCCACCAAGCCTGCTTAATATTGTTCTTAAATTCAACGCCAAGCGGGCCATAATCCCAAGTATTTGCTAGTCCCCCATAAATTTCTGAACCTGGAAAAATAAATCCTCTATGTTTTGCATGTGAGACGATTTGTTCCATTGTTACATTCATTGAAATTGCTCCTTTTAATTGATTTTAAATCAAACAAAAAACTCTCGTTCCTATGCTAATAAGCATAGGGACGAGAGTTACCCGCGGTTCCACCCTATTTGCTGCCCCAAAAGCAGCCTCTTTAAATGTGTTTTAAACACAAAGTTTGCTCAGGAACGCCTTCGTTAGTGCCCTATACCCTAGCTCACACCGCCCTAGGTTCGCTTTTATAAGGATTACTAAGTACTCTTTTCCGTCACTGCAATTATTTTATTAAAGAAAATAATAACGAAAACTCCAAACATTGTCAACAAGGCATTTATAAGAGATTGCGGAATTTATCCATAGATTGAAGAAACTTCTTGGATTTAAGGTGCAGCCCAGAATATTCTTCGTAGTAGGAATTAATAACCTTCTTAAGTTCAGCTTTAGTTTCTTCTTTAACAGATATGTTTCCTAACCTAGAAAGATCTAAAAAGTAAAATAGCCTTAATAATTTTACCGCAGCTGGTGATAATGGAAGATGATACGGATCTTTTTCCAGACAACGATGACAGATAAAACCACCTTCTCGAATGGAAAAAGAAAAATGTCCGTCTGTACAGCCGCAAACGGAACATTGATTTAAGATTGGGTTCAATCCAAGTACATTTAACATCTTCATCTCATATATATTCATGAGAATATCAGGGTCATACCCTTCATTTAAGTAATTCAATGTCTGAAAAAGCAATTCAAAATGAAATGGGTTAGGTTTTTTTTCTTCCGTGCATTTATCGGTCAACTCGACAATATAACTAGCATATGCAGTTAAAAATATGTCTTCACCAATCGCTCTTAATGAAGTAGCGGTCTCACCCTGCTGCAGGCTACCTAACCCTGAGCCTCTCGTGATTAAATAATAACCGTGGGTAAACAGCTGTGTGATTGAAGAAAGGCGGCTGTTAGGCTTTTTAGCACCACGAGCCATCACACCCACCTTTCCCCATTCTCTTGTATAAATCGTTACTATTTTATTTGTTTCACCATAATCTGTTGATCGAATAACAATGCCTTCACACTTCTGAAGCATTAATGTCACCTTCTAAAATAGCACGAAGACAAACTCATGAAACGGGAAAATCGATTTGTGCTAGTTCATCATTCAGATTTCCGGGTATTTCTTGGTTTTCCTTCTCAAGTTCTTTAATGAGAAGATATGTGTCAATATTACCTGTTTGGAGGAATACTTTCCACGTAAAATCCATCATCGAAAACCCCACCTTTCATATTTAGACTAGCTATCTTTCAGTCCCAAACCTTACATTTATCATAGCCTGCCAGCGCAAAAATCATAAGATAAAAATTTTGTTAATGTTGTCCATGCATATTTTTAATTTAGCGGTAATATTTTAGTTAGGGTTATTTGAAAGCGGAAGCGCCTTTAGACTCGGGTTAATCAATATTCATCTTCATTGAAGCCGTAATCTCGCAGCTGGGACATCTTATTACGCCAATCTTTTTGTACCTTTACCCATAACTCTAAATAGACTTTCGATCCCAAAAGATTTTCAATATCAGCTCGAGCTCTTTTGCCTATTTCTTTTAACATGCTGCCTTGCTTGCCGATAATGATTCCTTTTTGTGAATCACGTTCAACAATAACTGTGGCCATTACATCAATAATTTCTTTACCTTCACGACGCTCCATTTTATCAAGTACCACAGCTAAAGAATGTGGGATTTCCTCTCTGGTTAAATGAAGCGCTTTCTCTCTAATTAACTCGGTAATAATAAACCGTTCAGGATGATCGGTCACTTGATCGGCAGGATAGTATTGAGGTCCTTCAGGTAAAAATGACTTAATCTGATCCAGCAGACGCTCGACGTTGTTCCCTTCAAGTGCAGAAATTGGCACAATTTCTTTAAAGTTATATTTTTCTTTATACGATTCAATAATTGGCAACAGGTTATCAGGATGAATTTGATCTATTTTATTTATTACAAGAAAGATTGGAGTATTTACTGATTGGAATTTTTCAAGTATAAATTCTTCTCCACGACCAAAACCTTCTTCAGCATTTACCATAAATAAAATCAAATCTACTTCTTTAAGTGTATTTACAGCTACCTTCATCATAAAATCGCCTAATTTGTGTTTGGGTTTATGGATCCCTGGCGTGTCAATAAAAATCATCTGAGCATCATTCACTGTTAGTACGCCTTGAATTTTGTTCCGGGTGGTTTGTGCCTTATCGCTCATGATTGCAATTTTTTGGCCGATTACACGATTAAGAAATGTAGATTTACCAACATTAGGCCGGCCTATTATTGAAATAAAACCTGATTTATAACCTTTGCTAGAGTTCTCATTATTTAACATGAAGGTCCTCCGGTGCAAATGCTCCAGGCAATAAATCTTCTACGGTAATTTCTAACGTATCACCCTTTAAGTTTGTTAAAATAACCCTCATATCTTTGGAGCATAATTCTGAAATCACCTGCCGGCAGGCACCACATGGGGAGCATGGCCGGTCTGTATCTGCTACCACCGCAATCATTTGAAAATCCTTATCTCCCTCTGAATAGGCTTTAAATAAGGCAGTACGCTCGGCACAGTTACACATACTATAGGCGGCATTTTCTATATTACAGCCATGATATACTTTTCCATCTTTTGTTAGCAAGGCAGCACCTACTCCGAACTTGGAGTATGGGACATACGCTTTTTCTCTTGCCTTTTTTGCTTCCTCAATTAGTTGTTCGATGTTCACTAGTGTTCTTCCCTTCCAGCAGAATCTGCTGTTCCTTTATTTTACCTCAAAATCCATTGAAAATCATTACCCAAAGTCAAAAAAATCAAAAAATTAGAATTTTCTTACAAATCAGCTAGTCCATAATTTTCGCTGATAAGTCATTTTACCCAATTCATAATTTCTTTTCAAATTTCATACAACATATACTCCTCAAATGGCCTACCCTAACTTAAAAATATAGGGTAAAAAAACAATGATCCCAATTGCGACAGAAAGAATAGCATACACAAATACTGCTCCTGCAGCTAAATCTTTCGCCTGTTTGGCCAAAGGATGATACTCTTTTGTTACGAGGTCAACAACTCTTTCGATTGCAGTATTTACTAACTCTAAAACCAGCATTCCCCCTATCGCCATTAGGATAAATAACCATTCTGTTTTAGTAATTGAAAAGTAATACGCAACTATTAGAATAACAATTGAACTACATACATGGAAACGCATATTTTTTTCGTATCTTATTGCGTTTGCTATTCCTGCAAAAGCATACGAAAATGATTTAAAAAAACTCACTTGTGATCGTTTATCGTTTGAGTCCATATTCGTCTAATATTTCCTTCTGGAGTGTGAACATTTCTTTCTCATCTTCTTCTGTCATATGGTCAAACCCTAGTAGATGCAAAAATCCATGAACTGCTAGGAAACCAAGTTCACGTATAAATGTGTGTCCATATTCTTCAGCCTGCTCGATTGCCTTTGGAATAGAGATAATAATATCACCTAAAACACGAGGCATTTCAGCTCCTACGAGTTCCACTTCACCTTCCCCAAGCTCTTCCATAGCAAACGAAATAACATCTGTTGGCTTGTCTTTATCACGGTATTCTCGGTTAATTTCCTGAATTCTTTCATTTGAAACAAATGTAACGGAAACTTCACTATGCTGTTCAACCTTTTGTTTTTTAGCTGCAAAGTTAATAATTCTTTCAATTTCAAGCTTTTGTTCTTCAGAAAGACTTTCAGTTTCGTCGATACAATCTATTAGTAATGTCATGCTTGCTTCACCTTCTTTATCATTTCTGGGTACTCAATTCTAGAATGAAAAATTCCTTTTAATGTCTCACATAAGGCCTCGGATACAGTTTCTATTTCCCTCATGGTGAGATCACATTCATTTAGTTGGCCATCTTGAAGACGATCGGCAACAATTTTCTTAACAAGTGATTCGATTAAATCTGGCGTAGGCTGTGACAATGACCGAACAGCGGCTTCCACACTATCAGCGATTCCAACCACAGCAGATTCTTTTGTTTTTGCCTTTGGCCCTGGATAACGATAATCCTCTTCCCTTACCTCCGTATCCCCCTGGATAGCTTTGTGATAAAAGAATTTTAGTAGGCTTGTTCCATGATGCTGTTCAGCAATATCAATAATTTCCTTTGGCATATGATATTTTTTTAAGATATCTGATCCATCCGTTACATGGGCAATGATAATATTTGCGCTTCTTTCCGGCGGGAGACGATCATGGGGATTCTCAAGATGCATTTGGTTTTCAATATAAAAGTTAGGACGCTTTGTTTTACCAATATCATGGTAATAGCTCCCTACTCTAGCTAAAAGCCCATTTGCTCCGATGGCTTCACAAGCAGATTCTGCTAAATTTGCGACCATTACACTATGGTGATAGGTACCAGGTGCTTCCATTAGTATCTTTCTAAGCAATGGATGGTTTGGATTAGAAAGTTCTATTAGCCTCATTGTTGACAATATCCCAAAACTCGCCTCAAAGAAAGGAAGGAAACCAATCGTTAACACTGCAGAACCTATCCCTGAAACTACTGCTGTTATCAAATAGTATCCATATTCAATTCCAGAAAATTGCCCATTAGGCAAATACATCAAAGCTAATATAGTCAGGATATTTACGAGTGCAGCAAAGGTTCCTGCCTGCAAAATCTTCGACCGTTGGTTTTGATTGCTTAAAAATAGGATTCCCGCTAGCGAACTGAAGAGGATATAGATACCCTCAGAAAAGTTTAACGTCCCAGTGACCCCTTCATTAAAGAGGATACTACCACAAACCGCCATGATGATTGACATTAAGGTGGCGAGCTTTTCATCAATTAAAATTTTTATTATCATTCCACCTAAAGCAGCTGGAAACAGGTAACCGATCCCTGCGTAATTAAAGATTTGCAGCATACTAATGATTTTCATAATAGTAATCGCAAGAATGAAAATAATCCCAAACAAAAGCAAGTTTGTCTGTCTCTTTTCTGGAATTGATTTAATTTGTGAAAAATAAAAATAAATCGATGATAGGATGATTGTTATTAGGACCATTAATCCAATAAATGGTTTATAGGATCTCTCGTTGTCGAGGAGACCAACTAACTTTAATTGTCGATATATATCTTGGTTAATTAATTCACCTTCTTCAACAATTATTTGACCTTGAAGGATTTTTGCTGGTTCAACACTTTCGACCGCTTGCTGCCTTAGTTCTTCTGTTGCATTAGGGTCATAGAATTCATTTTGAATGACCGCATATCTGCCTAATTCAATGACGCCATTTCTTAAATTATCATTTAAGGTCGTATATTTTAATTCTTCCTCAACCCTCTTTTTGGCATTCTCTACGTCATCAGCAGAAATACGTTGAGCCATTACATTATTAATTGCTGTAACAGTTAAATCCTTCGCAATCGACAATTCATCATTACTTGCTTGTACTAAAGCAGCAAAGACCTGATCGGATAGACCCTTTGATACAGTTGATGTTAATTTGGCTTTTAACCGATCAATTTTTTCAGTATCACTCGGCTCAACTTTTACAGGCTTTTCTTCTGCAGCTAACTCTGCATGCTTCTTAATCTCATCTTTTATTTCATCATTCATTTCAACCATTGCTTGAAAAATGGAACTAATTAAATCAACTCGATTTTGTGTGTATTCCTTTTTTAAGGTATACACATCTTGAACTTGGTCGAGAGCATCCTTACGTTTATTTTCTGTACTTTTTTTATCCTCCACAGTTCCAGGAGAACGTATGGTTTTTTCTGCAACTGAAAACAAACTAATATCCAACTTTTCAGGTTTCACATTGCTATACATCGCTGAAAATAACACAATACCTAAAACAATAAAAAATAGAATGAGAAAAAAAGTTATATCCAGCAGTTTGCGTATTCGAATGAAGTATTGCTGAAGTGTACTCACATATATCCCTCCAACCACTGCCCGTTAAAAAAATTCTTTGAGATTAAATAGTTACCATAAATTGTCATATATTCTCTATGTGTGCTTTATGTAAAATGATAACAGTTTTTCTAACAAGTTTCACCCACTTTAGGAGAAGATTTGTTTTGAGTTCTAATATAGGCAAGAAAAGAGGTAAACCTCCAATAGGTCTACCCCTCTTGTTATTGTTGAATTGCTTTCTTCTCGTAAGCCTCGATAATTCTTCCAACGAGCGGATGACGAACCACATCTGTTTGTTCTAAAAAAACAAACGAAATACCATTGACATTCTTTAGGATGGATTCTGCAGCAATCAATCCAGACTTTGCTCCTTTTGGCAAATCAATTTGTGTTTGATCGCCTGTTATAACCATTTTTGAACCGAAACCCAATCTTGTTAAAAACATCTTCATTTGGGCATGGGTAGTATTTTGGGCCTCATCCAGTATAACAAAAGCGTCATCCAATGTCCGCCCCCTCATGTAAGCAAGTGGGGCAATTTCAATCGTTCCGCGTTCCATTAACCTTTGGGTATGCTCTGTTCCTAATATGTCGTGGAGTGCATCATACAGAGGGCGCAGATAAGGATCTACTTTTTCCTTCAAGTCTCCTGGTAAGAACCCTAGGCTCTCTCCCGCCTCAACCGCAGGTCTAGTTAAGATGATTTTATTAACCTGTCCATTTTTCAGGGCATTGACCGCCATGACTACTGCTAGATAGGTTTTACCTGTTCCAGCAGGTCCTATCCCGAAAACTAGGTCAGTTTTCTTAATTGCCATCACATATTGTCTTTGACCAAGTGTTTTTATTCGAATTGTTTTTCCTTTAGCGCTTTTACCAATTTCTTCCTCATACAAATTCACAAAATACTCTAGTGTACCTGCATTTGCCATTTGAACAGCATGAAGTACATCTCTTTGGCTTATATTTATCCCTTTACGGATCACAATCATTAATTTATTCAGAATCTGTCCTGCAAGATTTACCTTGTCTTCATCACCAGATAAACTTACTGCTTCACCACGAGTAATGACTGTGACACCCAACTCCTGTTCGATCATTTTTAAGTTGGAATCAGAATTCCCCAGCAAACTAATCGCTTCTGCAGGATTCTCAAGCTGTACACTTATGGTAGTTAACTTCTCTGTCATTCACTAGTCTCCTTGGAAATCGGTTGTCCGACTGCAATATTTTCAATTACCTTAAAATGAATATCCAGTATAACTTTACCATTTTTATTTACCTTGTGTAAAATTTTTTCATCCTTTATGATAGCATCCTCATCTAACCGCTCTTTTATTTGTTTTTTTGCAAGATCTATGGCAATTTGTTGTGCTTCTTTAACGGTATAAGAACGCACTACCTCCTCCCGCTCACGAAGGGTCTTATTGAGATAAGATATTGGCAATTCCCACTTCAAGAAATGAATTTTATGATCATCCTCTTCTGATTCATAATTACTAAATTCCGGCTTGCCAAATCCCCAAACAGGGAGTTCAAATTTACCAAAGACGATGTAATGCTTTTCCTTTTCTTTTCCATTAAAAACTTTAAAGTTCGTAACTAATGGGAGTTCAACATGACTTTTATACCAAGTTTCCCCCCATACTTCTCCCTTTGCAGCCACAAGCTCTGGTTTATCTTCTTGACCGAATGCACCCGAAACAAGAAGTTGCCCTGCCTCAACGTGATCATTAATATCGACCATTTTTTGACCATTCTCAATATACATATTAACAATGATTGCTTTCTTCTTTGCAATTAGATTTCTCGGGGATAATTTCTCGGGTTTTTTCGGCTCATTTTTTTCGACTACTTGGAAGTGAAAGGTTGTCCCTTTTAATTCCACACCAACCCAGGTCAAGTCTCCCACATTATTGGTTAAACGGCGTTGAATGCCCTCCACATTATCTACAAAAAATTGCAACTTTCCTATTTTCACACCCATCTTGTCCAATTCTTTCCGAATTTGATACTCTGTCGCTGGCTTTGCTCCTTTTATTTCAATTCCCCAGATTACATTGGAAAGCACCATTAAAAGTAACAGAAAAATTCCTGCCCCCGCCAAAAAGCCGCTATTTTTTAACATTCTCCGAATTAAAAAAGGAACCCCGTTCCTTCGTAAGAAGGAGATGGAGCATTCACTTTTCCTTGCATAATGTCGAATATTTTTGGCATCCTTAAGCCTCATACTAAAAGTAATCGTCTCTGTTCCATGCCTTTTAATATTCCAAATTGGCAGATCATTTCTTGTAAGGACGTTAATAAATCGTTCTGTGCCCTTCCCTGATACTTTAACGGTAACTTTGCCATTAATAAATTCGATCCATTGGTTATTCATTATGTTCCTCCCGGATTATTCATTTATATAAACGACCTGATCAATTTTCCCTTCAAGCAATATCTCTTCAGGTAAAATCGTTTTAATAACAAAAGATTTCCCTTTTATCAATAGTTGACCTTGCTTTAGTAGCAGGCGGAGTTCTTTATCAGTAAACACCAGCAAGCCTCGATGGTTCTCTATATAGACATGAATTTGCCCGATCATTGTGATTCGGGGTAAATCCATCATTACATCTTGAGGAAGATCCATTTTTTCGGCCATCCAGTTACGGACTTTTTGGCCCCATTTTTTCGCCATAAAAAAAGAACCCCCTTTCATCTCATATTTATGAAATGAAAGGGGGTTCTAGCACACCTTTTTCTTTTTCGTTCAGTTGTTTTATTCCTAGCCATTTCTTGGTCGATAAGGTTTTTTCGCCCGGGGCTCTCCAAGAATTTCCGACCAGATTATACTATTTATCAGGTTTTTTTCATCGGGAACAAGATGGAAGTCGCTAGCATCTTCTTGTTCTTTTTTAACTCTTTCACTATCAGCTCTTGCCTGGGCCAAAGTGATTCCAACGCGAGTTCCTTTACTTTCTTGTTTCAACTGCAGGTATTTATTGTCGAGATTTTCTAGATTATTAAGAATGACTTCTGTTTTTCTCTCAACTTCCATTGGGACAGTTTTCCGATTTTCATTGTAGGTTAGCTGCTTCTTAACCATCGTACGAATATCCTCAAAGGTATTAGTTGAAAAGGGCTTATTTTTAGGTTGGCCCTGCTTCCCTTTTGACTTTTTAAAAAGTACAGAAACAATACCGACAATAATCATGAATAATATACTTTCCAATAATCACCACTCCTTTCATATCCCAAAGTGGTTATTGTCCGTCTTTTTTGTCACCGGTCATCTTTCCAATGGAACCCCTCATCTCAGTGTCAGCTGAAATATTTTTATAATTCATATAGTCCATTACACCAATATTTCCTGATTTAAGTGCTTGAGCCATTGCAAGGGGAACTTCTGCCTCCGATTCGACAACCTTTGCTCTCATCTCTTGAACCTTTGCTTTCATTTCTTGTTCTAGAGCCACGGCCATTGCCCTGCGCTCTTCTGCTTTTGCCTGAGCAATTTTCTTATCCGCTTCTGCTTGCTCTGTTTGTAGTTCAGCCCCAATATTTTTACCGATATCTACATCTGCAATATCGATGGAGAGGATTTCAAAAGCAGTTCCAGCATCTAATCCTTTTGAAAGAACTGTTTGAGAAATTAAATCCGGATTCTCAAGAACTTTACTATGACTATCAGAGGAACCAATTGTGCTAACAACCCCTTCACCGACACGAGCAACGACCGTTTCTTCTCCAGCACCGCCGACAAGACGTTCGATGTTGGCACGAACAGTGATTCTAGCTTTTGCCTTAACCTCGATCCCATTCATAGCAACACCGGCGATAAATGGAGTCTCAATGACTTTCGGATTTACGCTCATTTGAACCGCTTCTAACACATCACGTCCGGCTAAATCAATTGCAGCGCAGCGCTCAAAGGATAACTCAATATTAGCACGGTGTGCGGCAATTAATGCATTAACTACTCTGTCTACATTCCCGCCAGCAAGGTAGTGGCTTTCTAATTGGTTTGTGGTCACATTTAAACCGGCTTTATGGGCTTTTATGAGTGGATTAACCACCCTGCTAGGTGTTACCCTCCTGAGCCTCATTCCGACTAATGTAAAGATACTGATGCGGACACCGGCTGCTAAAGCGGAAATCCACAGCATGACCGGAACAAATGATAATAAAATCCCTAATAAAATTAAGGCAACTACTACAACCGCAATAATAAAGATCGTTCCATTACCTACAATCATTTTTTTACCCCCTTATTATTCTACCTCTCTTACCACAATGCGTGCTCCTTCAACTTTAATGACTTTTACACTTGCATTTTGCTCGATAAAGCCGCCTTCACTAACTGCATCAATTCGTTCATGATTAATAATAACAGTTCCGGCTGGCCGCAATATGGTTAGGGCTACCCCTTCCTTTCCCAACAGATCAATACGATTAATATTGGAAACATATCCATCTTCTTTCCGAGCCGAATCAAAAAGGACCATCTTATTAAATAAAACAAGCTTTTTGTTAAAAATCTTAATCATCAAAAAGAAAACTAAAACAGAAAAGAAAATGGCTATTAAGATAGACACCCCAATTTGGATTGAATCTTCACCTGCTAGAAAAAGGCTAAATATTAAGGCTGCAACACCAAGCGTGCCCGATATAGCCCCAGGTAAAAAGAACTCTAAGAAAATAAGCAGCAATCCTGCTACAAATAATAATAAGGTGCCGTATCCAGCCAAACCTGCTTGGAAATGCCCGTAAAAGAATAAAATCAGTGCGAACACACCGATAAAACCGGCTACACCGAACTTTGATGAAAAAAGCTCTAATACAATTCCGATCCCAGCAATCGATAATAAAACAGTTACAACAACCGGGTCAGTAAGAAATTCAATCATTCGAGGACCCCCTTTCTCTCATATTCTCGACTATATTTATTACGTATGATGTACGATTAAGTTTCATAATAAAATAAAAAGACCACAAGCCAGAAGCCTGCAGTCTTTATGTCAGAATACTATGAAAGGTGTTGTTGTACAAGTTTATTTACAAGTGCCCCATCTGCTTTGCCCTTTACTTTAGGCATAATCGCAGACATCACTTTTCCCATTTCTGCTTTTGATTTTGCGCCGACTTCAGAAATTGTTTCTTTAACGACTTCTGCCAGTTCCTCTTCAGAAAGCTGTTTTGGCATATACACTTCAACAATAGCCAATTCCGTGCGCAACTTATCAACTAGGTCTTCACGACCAGCTTTACCAAATTCATGGAGGGAGTCTTTGCGTTGTTTTACTTCGCGAGAAAGGACTGTTAGCTCTACATCTTCGGTAAGCTCTTTCGTACCGAGCTTAATGGCCTCATTTTGCAAGGAAGCTTTGACCATCCGAATAACTGAGAGTTTGTCTTTTTCCTTGTTTCTCATCGCTTGTTTCATATCATTATTCAAACGCTCGAGAAGACTCATGTATTACACCCTCTCTTAAAACTTACGTTTTCTAGCTGCTTCAGACTTTTTCTTACGTTTTACACTTGGCTTTTCATAAAATTCGCGCTTTCTTGCCTCTTGCAAAGTACCAGTTTTTGATACTGTACGTTTGAAGCGACGAAGAGCATCTTCAAGCGATTCGTTTTTACGAACGACGGTTTTAGACATTCTCTTTCCCTCCCTCCGAAACACAACACACTAACATTCAATCCATGTACCTTGCAATTATAATATAACCTTGATACAAGGTCAACTGAAATTCGTAATGATAAAACAAGCTTTTTATTATTTTTACCCATTTAATAAATGGCATGTATTAAATTCCCTTAAATTCGGCATGTCCCAAATTCACCAACATAGAATGAAGGGGAGGGGGTCTATGAATGGTATACATACTTTTATTTATTTTATGTATTTTAATTTTTATTTTTGGGATGATGATTATTAGGTTTGGTCTGTTTAATTTATCGGCCAATAAATTAAAAGACTGGCTGATCAAATTAACTAGTACACCTTTAAAAGGGATGCTGACGGGAACATTTATTACCGCTCTTTTGCAAAGTAGTACTGCCGTTATGGTGATTACGATTGGATTAATTTCAGCAAGAATTATGAACTTCCCTCAATCGATTGGGATTATCCTAGGGACAAATATTGGAACTACCTTTAAAACAGAGTTAATTACCTTTAATATTGACAGAGCCCTTGTTCCACTAGCAATCAGCGGGGCATTGCTCATTTTATTTAAAAATAAAAAAGCGAGAAGTATCGGAATGCTCTTATTTGGAATCGCTGCTGTGTTCACGGCGATGAAGGGCTTCGAATTATTAGCAGAGCCTTTAACATCAATGGAAATAATCAATAATTATATCCTCTCGATTAATGATCAAATTCTTTTAAGCCTTTTAACAGGCACAATCATGACTGCCATCATTCAATCAAGTACGGCAATGACAGGGATTGCAATGGGTTTTCTAACAGCTGGACTATTGCATCTGGATGCAGGAATCGCGATTGTGCTAGGTGCTAATATCGGGACATGTATTACAGCCCTGATTGCATCGATTGGAGGCGGAAAGGAATCGCGATTAGCGGCTTTTGCCCATGTCTGGCTGAATGTATTGGGGGTGCTACTTTTCATCCCGCTTATCCCAACCCTAACGGACAACGCTTCGTTTTTAGCGGAAACAAAGAACGTACAGTTAGCTCATATTAGTGTAATTTTTAATGTTTCTACTTCTTTAATGGTTTTACCTTTTGCAACCCGGTTTGGTAAAATGATTTTATTTTTCCATGATCGAAAACCAAAAAATCCTCTAACATAAAAACAAGACGGCAATTAAGCCGTCTTATTTTAATAATTAGAAGTTACGGTTTGGCCGTTGACGATGGCGATGCTTGAACTAGCTCCAATTCTTGTCGCACCGGCTTCAATCATTTTTTCAACATCCTCTGTGCTTCTTACCCCGCCCGATGCCTTAACACCCAAGTCAGGACCCACAGTTTTCCTCATTAAGGCAATATCTTCTGCTGTTGCCCCGCCGGTAGAAAATCCTGTTGAGGTTTTGACAAAATCTGCTCCTGCTTTTACTGCCAGCTCACAGGCACGGATTTTTTCTTCCTTTGTTAATAAACTGGTTTCAATGATAACCTTTGTATGTGCTTTACCCCTCGCAGCTTCAACAACAGCACGGATATCCTTTTCTACTAACTCATCATCATGATCTTTTAATGCTCCAATATTAATAACCATATCCACTTCATAAGCGCCGTGCTCAATGGCGTTTTTAGTCTCAAACGCTTTTGTTTCAGAGGTAGTCGCTCCCAATGGAAATCCAATTACAGTACAAACCATAACCTCACTGCCTTGGAGCAGCTCTTTTGCAGTGCTCACCCATGTTGGGTTTACACAAACCGAAGCAAATTTATATTCCTTCGCCTCTCGGCATAAAGATTCAATCTGCTCTCTGGTCGCTTCAGGCTTGAGTAAGGTGTGGTCAATCATTGCAGCAATATTAGTAGTTGTCATTTACCTTGCTCCCTTCGGTTTCCATTCGAAATAATTATTACGTTCCTGAGTGGAGTAGAAAGAAATTTGCTGCTGATAATATTTTGTCCTAATTAAAATAAAAAAAAAGGACCTAAATGGTCCTTAAATGGCAGCTTCTTCTTCCATGAATAATTCAGCTTTTGAAACTAAATCAGCAACAACCTTTACGAATTGACCTTCATTATGAGGATAGCCTGCTTTGGTAATCTTCACCTTTACAATTTTACCAATTAAATCTTCAGATGCTGCAAAAATAACTTTCATATAATTATCAGTATACCCCATCAAGTTGCCGGATCCAGCTTCATCATTCGAAACCTCTTCAGGGATTACTTCTAATACTTCGCCTTCAAATTGTGAAGCATATTCCTTTGCCAGTTGATCTGAAAGAGAGATTAAGCGATGAACTCGGTCATTTTTGACCTCTTCATCGACTTGGTCTTCCATCCGTGCTGCAGGGGTCCCTGTACGTTTTGAATAAGGGAATACATGCAGTTCAGAAAATTTGTGCTCATTGATAAAATTATATGTTTCCATGAACTCTTCCTCAGTTTCACCTGGGAAACCTACAATAACATCGGAAGTAACTGCCAAGCCATGAAGAACTTCTTTTAGACGGTCTAATCTTTCTCCAAAAAACTCCATCGTATACTTACGACGCATTCTTTTTAGAACAGAATTGGATCCAGATTGCAATGGAATATGCAAATGACGAACGACAATAGGCGAGTGTTTAATTACTTCAATTACTTCATCCGTAATCTGACTAGCCTCAATTGAAGAAATCCGCAGTCGTTTTAACCCATTAACTGATTCCAGATCACGAAGTAATTGAGCAAGATTGTAATCCTTCATGTCTTCTCCATAACCGCCCGTATGAATTCCTGTAAGAACAATTTCCTGATAACCAGCATCAACTAATTGCTGTGCTTGATGGATGACTTCCTTTGGATCACGTGATCTCATTAAACCGCGGGCCCAAGGGATAATGCAGAAGGTACAGAAGTTGTTACATCCTTCTTGAATCTTTAAAGAGGCTCGTGTCCGGTCAGTAAATGATGGGACATCTAGTTCTTCATAGACACGGCTTTTCATAATATTACCAACACCATTAATTGGCTGGCGCTCAAGCTTGTATTGCTCAATATATTCGAGCATTTTAATCCGGTCCTGTGTTCCAACCACAATATCCACACCAGGAATTGCCATAATTTCAGCAGGTGAGGTTTGTGCATAACAACCAGTTACGCAAATAACCGCATCAGGGTTTTTCCTGACAGCGCGACGAATGATCTGACGGCTTTTCTTATCGCCGGTATTTGTTACGGTACATGTATTAATAATATAAACGTCGGAAATTGATTCAAAATCAACTCGTTCGTAGCCTTCTTGTTTAAATAACTGCCAAATAGCCTCAGTTTCATAGTGATTTACTTTACACCCTAAAGTATGAAACGCAACTGTTGCCATTGTTTTTCACCTCATTAATTCAAAATGATAGGAAATAGCTGATAGTGCATATAAAGGCGCTGTTTCCGTCCGTAAGATCCGCGGTCCTAATCCACAAACTAAAAATTTAGAATCCAGTAGTTGACGAATCTCTTCATCAGTTAATCCTCCTTCAGGTCCAAAGACCAAAAGAAGAGACTCACCTTTGTTTATTTTATTTAGAGTCGATGCAAAAACGGAAGTTTCTCCGTTTCTACTCTCTTCTTCAAAAG
This sequence comes from Neobacillus drentensis, assembly GCF_036962125.1. Lineage (GTDB taxonomy): Bacteria > Bacillota > Bacilli > Bacillales > Cytobacillaceae > Neobacillus > Neobacillus drentensis_B. The sequence continues at coordinate 130,118 of NZ_JBALOA010000014.1, read as the reverse complement.
CGACTAATTTATAATCAAAATCCTTGCTGTTTACTAGCAATTCTTTAAAGCTTATCGGACTCATCACTTCCGGTAAAAAAGCACGATGAGATTGCTCAGCCGCTTCCTTTGCGATTTTTTGCCACCGGTCAATTTTTTTGATTGCTTTTTTTTCATCCCATTTTACCACTGAACGTGCAGCTGCAAATGGAAGAAACCGATGACCGCCAAGTTCCGTTCCCTTTTGGATAATCCATTCCAACTTGTCCCCTTTAGGCAGACCACTAGCAATCGTAATTGATATGGGCAGCTCAGGGACCAACTCTTTCCATTGTACAACGTCTGCAACCACACTTGTATCGGTAAATTCTGCAAGAGCACACAATGCTTGCTTCCCTTCTGGATCAACACAAATAATTTTGTCACCAATTTGCATGCGCATCACTTTAACGATATGGTGGCGGTCCTCTTCATCAATCACAAACCGATTGCCTTCTGCTCGTTGTTTAACAAAGTATCGCTGCACAGCTTTGCACCCTTCCTAAAACAATTTGCAAGAAAAAAAGGGGTATGTCCCCCTTTTATTCAACCATTATATCCGTTTCGCAACAATAGCAACCCAATCTTCCATTAAAATGGTTTCGGATATTTCAAAACCAGAAGCAATTAAAGCCTCTTTGACTTGATCTTTTTTCTGCTTAATAATTCCAGAGGCAATGAACGACCCACCTGGTTTAATTACCTTTGCAGCATCATCTGTAAAACGCAAAATGACTTCAGCTAAGATATTGGCCACAACGATATCAGCTGAATTTTCCTCAACATCATCCAGCAGATTATTCTGTGCTGTGACGGCTCGATTACTGACTTTATTGAGTTTGATGTTCACTCTTGCTGTTGTTACTGCTACCTCATCAAGGTCAAATGCGCGGACATCTTCCGCACCTAACATTGCAGCAGCAATACTTAATACTCCCGAGCCTGTTCCAACATCAATTACCCGGTCACCAGGACGAACCGTTCTTTCTAAAGCCTGAATGCATAGGACTGTTGTTGGGTGTGTCCCCGTTCCAAACGCCATACCTGGATCTAATTCAATTATTAATTCATCACTGCTGACTGGAGTATAAATCTCCCAAGTCGGTACAATGGTAAACTTTTCAGAAATTTTGACCGGATGATAATATTTTTTCCAAGCAGTTGCCCATTCTTCTTCATTTACTTCGCTAATCGTTACTTTATTTTTACCAATATCGATATTATGAATAATTAAATTATTTATCGATTCTTTTATAGCATCCACCGTTTCACCTAAAAAGCTATTAACAGGTAGGTACGCCTTTAAAATAACGCCTTCTTCTGGATAATCATCAGGATTGAGTTGATAGATTTCTCCAAATTGATCTTGACGCTCTTTTGTCAGTTCATATGGATCCTCAATAACTACACCACTCGCACCAGCTTCATGCAAAATATGAGAAATAGGTTCAATCGCCTCATTTGTTGTGTGAATACTGATTTCAGACCACTTCACATCTACCAACTCCAATCCTTACTCGCTTTTAAAGGCTCTTTTTACTTTCGAGAAAAAACTTTCTTCGTGTTCACCTATCGGAGATGAGCCGCTTAGCTCTGCGAATTCTTTTAATAGTTGCTTCTGCTTATCCGATAATTTTGTTGGAGTAATAATCCGGACAAGAATGTATTGATCGCCTACACCGTATCCTCGAACATTAGGAACACCTTTTCCTTTTAGACGGAATTTTTTCCCCGTTTGTGTTCCAGCAGGAATTTTCAGCTTCACTTTCCCGTGTAACGTAGGTACTTCAATCTCATCACCTAATGACGCTTGTACGAAAGTGATCGGCATTTCACAATATATATCATCGCCATCTCTTTCAAAGAACTCATGCGGTCTTACATGGAAGACCACATAAAGATCACCGGCTGGTCCACCGTTAATGCCGGCTTCGCCTTGACCTGACATGCGAAGCTGTTGACCATCATCAATCCCCGCAGGAATTTTAACATGAATTTTCTTGCGCTTTTGTACTTTCCCTTTACCACCGCAAGTTACACATTTATGTTTAATTTCTTTTCCAGTTCCATTACAGTGATTACAGGTCCGTCGATTGACAATTCTCCCAAATGGAGTATTTTGTTCGACATTTAACTGCCCCGTTCCATGACAGTGTTGGCATGTTTCCGGCTTTGTTCCAGGCTTTGCACCTGAGCCATTACATGTACCACATGTTTCTTCACGTGGGATTTCAATATCTGTTTCTTTACCAAAGGCTGCCTCTTCAAATGATACAGTCATCGTGTACTGCAGGTCGGCTCCTTGTCTTGGGGCATTTGGATCGCGCCTGCGACCGCCTCCACCGCCGCCAAAGAAAGTATTAAAGATATCTTCAAACCCGCCAAAGCCGCCGCCGAAATCTCCACCGCCGCCGAAGCCTTGGTTTGGATCGGTATGGCCAAATTGGTCATAATGGGCCTTTTTTTGATCATCGCTTAATACTTCGTATGCTTCCGTTATTTCCTTAAATTTATCAGCCGCATCGGCTTCTTTATTAATATCTGGGTGATATTTTTTTGATAGCTTACGATAAGCCTTTTTTACTTCATCCTTTGAAGCACTTTTACTAATTCCTAGTACTTCATAGTAATCCCGTTTACTCATGATTACCCACTCCCGAATCTGTCACATAAAGGTTATTCTATCATTTATGGCATTGTTATTGCAATAAAAAAGCCAAAGCCCATCGTTCTGACTTTGACTTTTTTCTGAGCTGTAATAACTCTTATAAATGTCTAGCTCCAGCGCCTAGGGGCTCGAAGGTCTACAGCAAACTGTCAAGAAGGTAAAAAGCAACCTTCTCGCCAGTTCGTCTTAAGCCTGTCGCCCCTGGACAAGGCGCTTCTGCTTTTCTATTTATCTTCTTTTACTTCTTCAAATTCTGCATCAACGACATCATCTTTAGGACCAGCGGCATTTCCTGCCTCAGGACCACCTTGTTGTGCTTGCTGTGCAGCCGCTGCTTGCTCATAAAGCTTAACGGTTAAAGCTTGAACGATTTCTTGTAATGCATCCTTTTTCGCACGGATTTCATTAAGGTCGTTCTTTTCAATTGCAGCTTTCAACGCCTCTTTTGCTTCATTCGCATTAGCTACTTCACCAGCATCAGCCTTACCTTCAAGGTCTTTTAAAGTTTTTTCGGTTGTAAAGACAAGTTGATCGGCTTCATTACGAAGTTCTACTTCTTCTTTACGAAGTCTGTCTGCTTCTGCATTTTCTTCAGCTTCACGAACCATATTTTGAATTTCTTCATCTGATAATCCGGTTGACGATTTAATTGTGATTTGTTGTTCTTTATTTGTACCAAGATCTTTAGCGCGCACATTTACGATACCATTCTTATCGATATCAAAGTTAACTTCAATTTGTGGAATTCCACGTGGAGCTGGTGGAATATCTGTTAACTGGAAGCGTCCCAAGGTCTTGTTATTTGCAGCCATTGGACGTTCACCTTGAAGGACATGGATATCCACAGCTGTCTGATTATCAGCAGCAGTAGAGAATACTTGTGATTTAGACGTAGGAATCGTTGTGTTACGATCGATTAACTTTGTAAATACACCGCCCATTGTTTCGATACCAAGGGAAAGTGGAGTTACGTCTAGTAAGACAACATCTTTCACGTCTCCAGTAATAACACCGCCTTGAATCGCAGCACCCATCGCAACCACTTCATCCGGGTTAACTCCACGGTGAGGCTCTTGGCCAGTTGCTTTTTTAATAGCCTCTTGAACTGCTGGAATACGAGTTGAACCACCCACTAGGATAACTTTATCAATTTCTGAAGGAGTTAACCCAGCATCACTCAATGCTTGGCGAGTAGGACCCATTGTCCGTTCAACAAGATGTGCAGATAATTCATCAAATTTTGCTCTAGTCATTGTAACTTCAAGGTGAAGCGGACCTGCAGGGCCTGCAGTGATAAATGGTAATGAAATTTGTGTTGAAGTAACGCCTGAAAGATCTTTTTTCGCCTTTTCAGCCGCATCCTTTAAGCGTTGTAAAGCCATTTTGTCTTGTGAAAGGTCAATTCCATTTTCTTTTTTAAATTGGTCGACAAGATAATTAATCACGACTTGGTCAAAATCATCCCCACCAAGGCGATTGTCACCAGCTGTTGCTTTAACTTGGAATACACCGTCACCTAATTCAAGAATGGAAACGTCGAATGTACCACCGCCAAGGTCATAAACAAGGATTGTTTGATCTTCATCTGTTTTGTCTAATCCATACGCAAGAGCTGCCGCGGTTGGCTCATTGATAATACGTTCTACTTCAAGACCAGCAATTTTACCGGCATCTTTTGTTGCTTGACGTTCCGCATCATTAAAGTAAGCAGGTACAGTAATAACTGCTTTTGTCACTGGTTCGCCAAGGTAATCTTCTGCATAAGATTTTAAGTATTGAAGGATAATAGCAGACAATTCTTGTGGTGTATATTCTTTCCCTTCAATTTCTACTTTATAATTTGTGCCCATATGACGTTTGATGGACATGATTGTATTAGGATTGGTAATTGCTTGACGTTTAGCAACCTCACCAACTTGACGCTCCCCATTTTTAAATGCAATAACGGAAGGAGCCGTACGATTGCCTTCTGGATTTGGAATGACTTTTGGTTCGCCGCCTTCAAGGACAGCAACACAAGAGTTGGTTGTACCAAGGTCAATACCGATAATTTTACTCATTTCCTTTTCCTCCTAAAAAATATGTAATCTTATTGATTTACTTTTACCATTGCAGGTCGGATGACGCGGTCTTTTAACAAATAACCTTTTTGAAATTCATCTGTAACAATGTTGGATCCGTAGTTTTCATCTTCACCTTGCATTACTGCCTGATGCTGATGAGGGTCGAACTCATTACCAACCGCATTAATTGGTTCAACACCTTCATTTTTTAAGGCATCTAGCAAACTTCGGTAAACCATGTCCATTCCTTGTAAGAGTGTCTTGGTTTGTTCATTATCAGCCTCAATTTTCATTGCTCTTTCAAAATTGTCAATTGCAGGTAATAGATCTGTGATTAGTTTTTGAGCTCTATATTTTTGGTTCGCTTCTTGATCTAATCTAGTACGTCTCCGAAAATTATCAAAATCTGCTTGCAATCGTAGGTAGCGATTATCCGCTTCCTCTAGCTTTGCCTTCAGTGATTGAATTTCTTGGTCCTTTTCATCAACAGGAAGGGCCTCTGCTTCACTTGTTGCTGTACCTTCTTCAAAAACAGCTTCAACCGTTTTTTCATCGGTAAGTTCAACATGATCAGTGCTTTCAACATCTATTTCTTCATTTAGCGTATTATTATTTTCATTCGTCAACTTACTCACCTCCCTTAAAGCATTTACTACCATTTATAGGATAATTCATATTCATAGTAAAAGGGGTGAAGAAAATACTTTCACCCTTGGTGAAGAAAATACTTTCACCCTTGGTGAACCAAATACTTTCACCCTTGGTGAACCAAATAATTTCACCCTTGGTGAATTATCAGGTAATTCACCCTTACTCAATATTACCCGTGTTATTTATTTTGATACAGGTTTGTTAAGACCGCTGTTAAATCCTTACTTAAAAATTGTAATAAGCTAATCACTCGTGAATATTCCATTCTTGTCGGACCTAGGATGGCTATCGTACCTAGATTTTCAACCCCCGCCGAATAGGTAGCAGTAATTAAGCTGCAATGATCCATAACGCTATTATTATTTTCTGTGCCAATTTTAACATGAATTCCAGCTGAATCATTTCGGATTAAATTATAAATCCATTCTTCTTGGTCAATCATTGTTAAAAGGCTGCGGAGTTTGGTTACATCATGAAACTCCGGCTGGCTTAACATATTCGTCTTTCCAGCAAAGAAAAGTTTTTCATTAATTGGCATCTTTAAAGAATCGGCAATTGTATGCAGCATTAAATCATAATTATTAATATGCTGCCTTAACAACATCGCTACTTCCTTATAGATCTTATCATTTAAGTCATCGAGAGGCACACCTGCTAAACGATCATTCAAGATATTCACTGTTTTTTCTAAATCACTTACATCTATTGATGGTGGTAAAGAAAAGGTCCTGTTCTCAACATGGCCCGTATCTGTGACAAAAATAGCCACTGCGGTTTCTTTGTTTAACGGGATAATTTGAATTCTTTTCAATTTATTAACACTGACAGCAGGACCGAGAACAATCGATGTGTAATTCGTTAAGTCCGATAAGATTTTTGCAGATCTTTGGATAATTTTTTCAAACTCGAAAATCTTCTCTGCAAAAATCGATTGGATAATCGATACATCATGTTGATTTAATACCTGTGGAGACAGGAGATGGTCAACATAATAGCGATAACCTTTTTCCGATGGGACACGCCCTGATGAGGTATGTGTCTTTTCAATATACCCCAACTCTTCAAGATCGGACATTTCATTACGAATAGTTGCCGAACTGAAGGAAATTTCCTCTTTTTTCGACAAACTTCTTGAGCCGACTGGTTGGGCAGATCGAATAAAGTCATCAACAATAACCTGTAGAATTAACAATTGACGATCTGTTAGCAACTTTCATCACCTCTGTTAGCACTCCTGGTTACCGAGTGCTAATTATATTAATAAATTATCAAATGAAGGGGGATGGTGTCAATCAAAAAGAACAGAGAACCTCTGAAACTGTTCAAAAACTTATCTTAGAAATGCCTGGAAAACTTCATTTCCTAGCAGTCTCCCCTTTTTTGTTAAGAATATATGATCTTTTCCCACTTCTAACCACCCTTTTGCTGTTAATTCCACTATCTCCTTTTCGAATAATTGTAGTGGGTCAACCGCAAATTTTTCAATAAAATGGGTAATTGAAACACCAGCTGTTTTGCGTAAACCTAAAAACATTTCTTCTTCCATTTGTTCAACTTTTGTGGTTTGATGTTCTTCCATCACAGGCAGGGAACCACCATTGATTTGATCCAGATACCTTTTTAAAGGACCAATATTTGAACGTCTGAGCCCATTTAAATAGCTATGTGCTCCAGCACCAAACCCATAATATGACTCGTTATTCCAATACGTTAGATTATGGATGCTCTCAAATCCTGGTTTCGAGAAATTGCTTATCTCATATTGGTTAAACCCATGCCTTTCCATTTCTTCCATTAATAATTCGTACATAGCTGCTTCCGTATCTTCCCCAGGAGTGGGCAGCTTTCCTTTTTTCATTAAGTTATAAAAGACGGTTTTGGGCTCAATGATTAAAGAGTATGCAGAATAATGGGTGATATCAAGTGAAAAAGCCTCTGTTAACGTTTCCTTAAAATCAGTTAGGGTTTGTGAAGGTAAACTAAAGATAAGGTCAATACTGATATTTTCAAATCCTAAGGACTTTGCATTGTCAATTGTTTGATATACGTCCTTCGCTTTATGAACACGGCCAATTTTTTTCAGTAATTCCTCATTGAACGTTTGAACTCCAAGGCTAATGCGGTTCACACCAGCCTCTTTTAATATTTTTAATTTCCCCATCGTTAAATCACCAGGATTAGCTTCGAAGGTAAATTCTACCGACTTGTGCTTAGGCAAATTTCTGTTAATACTTTCACAAAATTGATAAATCTGCTGCTCGTTTAACGATGTCGGGGTACCTCCACCGACAAATATGGTATTTAAATCGTTGGTCGGAAATTGATCTAAAGTCATTTTCATTTCTAGATCAAGTGCATTTATATAGTCATCTACCGGCTGTCCTTTAAGAAAAACTTTATTAAAATCACAATAATGGCATATATGCTCACAAAAAGGGATATGGAGATAGGCAGATTTAATCATTACTTTCACTTCCTCAGTTGTTGGAACAAAAAGAGGCTAGAATTCGCCTAAAATGGCTTGTCCTAACCTCCCGCTCGTTTATTTTTTTGTGTTGCTGTCGTCCATTTTTAAGACGGCCATAAATGCTTCTTGTGGTACTTCAACGGACCCAACTTGTTTCATCCGCTTCTTACCTTCTTTTTGCTTTTCTAGCAATTTACGTTTCCGGGAGATATCTCCACCGTAACATTTTGCTAAAACATTCTTCCGCATGGCTTTAATGGTAGAACGAGCAATAATCTTTTGACCAACAGCTGCCTGAATTGGTACTTCAAACTGCTGCCTTGGAATTAGCTCCTTCAGCTTTTCAACAATAATCTTTCCACGTTCATAAGCAAAGTCTTTATGGACAATAAAGCTCAGGGCATCGACTTTCTCAGCATTTAACAATATGTCCATTTTAACCAGACTGGACGGTTTATAACCAATCAGTTCATAATCGAAGGATGCATAACCCCTAGTGCTTGATTTCAATTGATCAAAGAAATCATAAACAATTTCCGCTAACGGCATTTCATAAATAATACTTACTCTATTTTCAGCAAGATATTCCATGGTAACGAAAATTCCACGTTTAAGTTGGCATAGTTCCATAATTGTTCCTACATAATCATTAGGTGCCATCATGGTTGCCTTAACATAAGGTTCTTCGACACGGTCAATTTTTTGTGGATCTGGTAAATCTGATGGATTATCCACCTTTATTTCAGAACCATCTGTCATATGAACATGATAGATAACACTTGGGGCAGTTGTAATTAAATCGATTTTAAATTCCCGTTCAATCCGCTCTTGAATGATTTCCATATGAAGCAATCCTAAGAAGCCGCAACGGAAACCGAAGCCAAGTGCTTGCGAAGTTTCTGGTTCAAATTGAAGGGAGGAATCATTTAACTGAAGCTTTTCAAGAGCTTCACGTAAATCATTAAATTTCGCTGTATCGATCGGATATAGACCACAATAAACCATCGGATTGAGTTTCCGATAACCTGGAAGTGGTTCCGTTGCTCCATTTTTAGCATTGGTAATCGTATCACCGACACGAGTATCTCCGACATTTTTAATTGAAGCAGATAAAAAGCCAACATCTCCAACGGTTAACTCATTAAGTAAGGTCGCTTTCGGTGTAAATACGCCAACCTCATTAACTTCGAATTCTTTGCCTGTAGCCATCATTCTGACTTTATCGCCAACTTTAACTGTTCCCTCGACCACACGGATATAGGCTACAACGCCGCGGTAGGCATCATAGAGCGAATCGAAAATTAACGCCTTCAATGGTGCTTCAGGGTCTCCCTGTGGTGCAGGGACTTTTTGAACGACTTGTTCAAGGATTTCTTCAATCCCGATTCCAGCCTTTGCTGATGCTAATACAGCCTCCGAAGCGTCCAAACCTATGATATCCTCAATTTCTCCACGAACGCGTTCCGGATCTGCACTAGGTAAGTCAATTTTATTGATGACTGGTAATATCTCAAGATCGTTATCAAGGGCAAGGTAAACGTTTGCCAGTGTCTGTGCTTCTATTCCTTGCGCAGCGTCAACGACTAAAACAGCCCCTTCACAAGCTGCAAGGCTCCTTGAAACCTCATAGGTAAAATCGACATGTCCCGGTGTATCAATTAAATGGAAGATATACTCTTCCCCATCTTTGGCTTTGTATTTTAACTGAACCGCATTTAACTTGATGGTTATCCCTCGTTCTCTTTCAAGATCCATTGAATCCAAAAGCTGATCTTTCATTTCCCGAGAGGTTAAAGCATTGGTTTTTTCGAGGATTCGGTCCGCCAATGTTGATTTCCCATGGTCAATATGGGCAATAATTGAGAAATTTCTAATTTTTGATTGTCGTTTAAGTCTTTCATTATTGTTCACGGTATTTCACTCCTACTATACTCGCACATATACACTATTTTGAATTATAACAATAGGATTAACAAGATTCAATCAAAATCGAAAAGCGGGCCTATGGTTCCGGTTCCGACCCCCTAATCGCTAGCAGATCCTAAAAATTTCAAATACCAAAATAGCGGCACCATATTGGTGCCACTATCATGATTTTATTCTGTTATAAGCTGAACTAACTTTTCAGAAGCACCAGATATGCCTTCAGACATCTTCTTTCCCATTGATGAGAAAAAATTGTAAGCACTAATTTCTTCAAGCTTCTTCCGTTTTGCTTCAAGATCATGACTTGAAATATCGTTCCCCAAGAAGGTAGCTTGTAAATCATTATTTGTTTCATTTATATTGACTGCTTTTTGAAGATTTGGATCATCATAACCCTTCATTTTATGAATACCATTATTCGCCAATTGCATTCCTACTAAAACAGAGATTAACATGAGAGCAGCCAAGCATAAGCTTTTGAACATGAACATCTTCATAAAAAATGCTCCCTTACACCTATTGTTTTTTGGTTGATTGTTCAATATCCTGATTTACTTTTTCAGCTTGCCAATAAAATTCACTAAATACATCTGCTAGGGCGTCAGCGGAACGATTTAATTCCTCAAATGTATTATCAACTCCCCCAAATTCTATCAAAAGTGCATTTTCAGAGAGGTTTTGATTATAGATACTGTTAGACCCTGCAGCATTTTTAATCATTACACCCCTGCTTAAGCCCTTATACTTTTTTTGAAGAAGATCGTGAAGAGACTTTGCTAGTTTGGCATTCTTTTCATAATTTGGATTTTTACCACCGATAATAAATGCCAATCTCGCATATGATTTACCATTGATACTTACTGTTGTTTGTGGTTTCCGCTGGGAATCCCTATGAATATCAATTAGGTAATCTAAATCATGGTTTGAAGCCATTGCAGCTTGAACAACCGGGCGGGATTCATCGTAGGATTTCCAAAATTTCCATCCCTTTTTATTTAGGTTCGCTTGAATATCAGTAGTATTAACGGTGGTTCCAATTCCTCTATCCTCGAGACTCGTTTTTAAATGATCTCCTATTTTCATTACATTAATTTTCGAATGATACGCAAGGTTTGGATTGGTAACACCTTTTAAGTATGGTAAGTATGACTCGCGATTATGTGAGAAGTAAACATAGACCACCTTGCGTTTACCCGTGGTTTGACCAGGTGTTGATGGTGGATTCTCATTAGGTGAATTTTCAATACTGTCTAGGTTTTGCAATGATGCTTCTCGCTCCGCTTTCATTATTTCAAGAGGAGGGGCCGATTCAATTGGCATATTAGTGTAGTTTGTCCCCTCACCTGCAACCAGAATTTTCCCATCAAATTCATAAAAACCAGGCAGTTCTCGTCCTAGGAGGCTCCGAGGATCATTTAAATTAATATTGCTTGATAGTTTAAACACCAGGTTGGTTAATTTTGGTGTTGCCGTCCAATCATGTTCGACTGATAAGAAATGGTGGTTTTCCCAACCCATTAATTGATATAACAATTCTCCATTGACATTGGTTGCTGCTTGATTAACCGAAGACGACATCAGTCGATATTGTGGCTTTAACGAGGTTAATAACCCACTAATAGAGAAAATCAATAGCATAAATAGTAACAATAATCCAGTGGCTTTAAGTAGACTTGTCCCTTGTACCATAATAAAAGTTCCTGAATTTTTAGCTTTCATGGTTCCACCTCCCAAAACGGATTCTAGTAAATGATATGAAGATACTAGAATTGGTAGAACCCAAAGTTTATTTTTAGAGGCAGCATTTAAAAGTAGTTTTCAAAGATGCCTCTAATCGCAGTTTCTATTTGGTATAGTAGCCAGCATTTCCTTGGTCAATAGAATTATGAAGGGAAGCATTCAATCCGTTCGCAATTAAATTGGCCATATCTTCAATAAATACATCAACCTCTTTGGGTGTAACCATTAAATTATGTCCGATAGGCGATAGAACTTCATAAATTAACTTTCTTTTTTCTTCATCCTCTAGTGTGCCAATCATTCCCAAAAATGTCTTTCGGTGCTTTTCTTCGGGTAAATCCTCGTCTGTCAGTTTACGGCGCTCACCAAAGCTCATTCCAGCTGGTGCAAGAGCCCTCGAAGGACGATTACCCTCCCTGAGCTCTTTTCCAAAATGCTTGAGGATAAAGTCAATCGTATCACTTGTAATTGATACCGCATCTACCACCGTTGGAACCCCAATCGCAATCACAGGGATTCCTAAAGTTTCCTTGCTCAATTCTTTTCTTTTATTCCCCACCCCTGAACCCGGATGGATTCCTGTATCAGAAATCTGAATCGTTGAATTAACCCTCTCAATTGAACGTGAGGCTAATGCGTCAATAGCAATAACAAAATCCGGTTTAGTTTTTTCAACAACCCCAAAAATAATATCGCTCGTTTCGATCCCAGTTAACCCCATAACACCTGGTGAAAGTGCGCTTACAGACCTGAAGCCTTCTTCAACATTCTCTGGTTGAAGTTGAAAAAGATGCCTTGTAACCAGTAAATTTTCGCAAACCATCGGTCCAAGTGCATCAGGGGTTACATTCCAATTCCCCAGACCCACCACTAGGCATGAATCTGTTTTTTTAATTCCCGTTCCTTCTAAAAAGTAAGCAAACTCTCTAGCAAAAATCTCTTCAACCTTTTGTTGGACCTCTGTGTTCTGCTGGCGGATTCCTTGAACTTCGACGGTTAAATATCTTCCCGCCTTTTTTCCAAGCTGCTGTTCACCTTGTTTGGTTACTTCAACAAGTGAAATTTTTATATCATCAACATCTTTTTCCTTAATAATGACTCCTTCAATTTGCGACAGATCTTTCTCTTCTCCAACTGTTCCTCTTTGCTGGGAAATAACCATTTCCCTTGCTTCAATCGCCAAATCCGTTCGAATAGAGTATTGACTCAAATCTATTGACTCACTCATTTATACTCACTCCTATCAAGAATTTCCTAAATTATAGAAACTATTTCCTATTTTTACCCTTTCCGTTCTAAATCATGCAAATGATATAAAAGCAGGGTGAGCATTGCTTAACTTCAGTCCATTCATTGTAAAAAATATATTTTAGGTTTTGCGGCGCTTTTCCCCTTTTCATAAATCAAGTATTGCAATATAGACTTTGATTTGATAAAATATTTCATGTTCTGATTAATTTTTTAGGAATGTTAAGTCGAGTTCATATAGTGTCTCGATTCTTTGTAGGAGGTGAAAGTAATGCCTAATATTAAATCCGCTATTAAACGTGTGAAAACAAGCGAAGCTCGTAATGCTCAAAATACAACTGTTAAATCTGCAACTCGTACTGCTGTTAAGAAAGCAGAAGCTGCGATTTCACTTAACGATGCTACAGCTGCAAAAGAAGCATTAGTAACTGCTGCTAGTAAATTAGACAAGGCTGCTGCAAAAGGTCTTATCCACAAAAATGCTGCTGCTCGTAAAAAATCCCGTCTAATGAAAAAGACAAACGCGCTATAATTAAAGCGTAAAAAAAAACGATTCCCGTCAAAAGGAATCGTTTTTTTATTTCTTCAAATGAAATAAAAACATTTCAATTAATAAGGATTTATTCATGCCGCCTGTTTTCATTTGGTAATCTGCTTCAGCTAGAAGATCGATTAAATGGGCTAATTCTTCATCTGTAAATTTATTCGCTTGTCCAAGTGCGAGCTTGACACGGAAAGGGTGTGTTCTCAGGTAACCAGCAATTTGCTGTTGTCCATATCCCCTTCTTGAAAGCTCCTTGACTTGGTAAATTAATCGAAACTGTCCTGCTAGCAACGCCAAAATCTTTATCGGCTCTTCATTTTGTTTTAGCAAATCATAATAAATCCGTAGAGCCTCATCCAGTTTTCGTTGAACTACTTTTTCGATAAGTGTAAAAATATTCTGCTCTAGGGATCGTGCCACCAGCTTCTCCACAAGTGTCACATCAATTTTTCTTTCATCAGCTGCATATAAGGCTAATTTATCCATTTCACTGCTAATCATAAACATATTCGTTCCAATTAGTGCAAGTAACTGATCAATGGCATCTAGTTCCATTTCAATCCCGCTGTACTTCGCCCTGTCTTGTACCCAATTCCGTAAATCATGTTCATTTAACTTCTTAGCTTCAACTACCTCGGCAGTTCTTTTTAACTCTTTTGTTATTTTCTTTCGTTCATCCAATTTTTCATAGGGAGCCGATATAACTAAGACGGAATAGGGTGACGGCTCTTTTAAATATTTTTCGAACCTAGCTAAATTATGCACAGCCTTTTCCTTTGATTTTTCTGCAGTTAAAAAAACAGGATTATGTAAAAAGATTACTTTTTTTTCACCTAAGAACGGAAAAGTTTCCGCATCTTCAATAGCAGCCTCAATCGGTGTCTCTTCTAAATCATAACTTGCAAAATTAAAATCCATCTCTTCTTCGGTTAGAATTTGGTTAAGTAATAATTGCTTTGTTTCATTAATTAAAAATGACTCTGTTCCAAATAATAAATAAATAGGAGCAATTTCCTTCTTTTTAATCTTTTTCCAACTACCCATTACCATCTGTCAGCGCTCTCCTTCTTTCCATTCAATCCTATGGTAAAGAAGCTTGGACATTTTGACAAGTATTTTTAAAGGGAATTAGCAAGGTGCTAATTCCCAATCTATAATGAACGCCTGCAATAGAAGCCCTAGGATATTCTATTGTCTGGCGGAGTTCCTTAAGTAATTATAGTGTAGCCGTTTGGCGGTCGAACTATTTTGACAACTCTTGTCAGTTAAGGAAAGCAATTTGAAGTATGCTGGATTTTTTTTCGATAATGACTTATACTATATTGTGAAATAGGAGGGGTAGACAGTGAACGAATTTGAAAAAGATGTGCAAAGTAAGCGAAACGACGCAATTGATTCTGGGGTAGGATTTGGGGTTTCATTTGGTTTTTTTGCTATTATGTTTATTGTTGCAACAGTCATTAAGGTAATCGGTTCGTAATGTTTGGCTACATATGTGTAAGCTAGAAGACTGCATTGCTGCAGTCTTTTTATTATTTTTGTGATGCTCTATCCTATGGTATGTACGGCAAAAAGGTTCCATTTCCATGATAAAATTTATAGGTGATTGCTCCTTGCAGGTCTGTACGATAAATAATTGTCTTCGTTTTTGCTAACCTATCCAGCACCTCTTGATGTGGATGACCAAAACGATTATTTTCCCCTGCTGAAATTAATGCTATTTTCGGGCTAATTTGCTTAATAAAAGATTCGGCACTGGAAGTTTTACTGCCATGGTGTCCCGCTTTTAATACATCAATCTGTAAATGAGGATATTTTTTTATAATTTTCTCTTCTCCTTCTTGATCTAGGTCCCCTCCAAAAAACCAACTTGCTCCACCTATTTGAGCAATAAAAGCAATCGATCCGCCATTTCTTTCCCCAGCATAATTTTTTTCAGGTGAAAGGATATAAAATGGACTCTCTTCATTCGACCAATGATCTTGAGCAGACACTTTTAAGACTGGAATTTTCTGCTTCTTCGCCTCCTTAATAATATTAAGCTCAGTTGTCGAGGGTTCAGCAACGGAAGGCATCAGAATTTGTTTTACCTTCAGCTCTTTCATTATTGAAAATGTCCCGCCGATATGGTCCATATCCCCATGCGTTAAAATGAGTTTATCAATTTTGGTAATTCCTTTTCCTTTTAAAAATGGAACTACCACATCCCGACCCACTTCAAATTCTTTTGCCCGTTCTCTCCATTTTTCTTCACCAAAATTTACTGTTCCCCCTGTATCAATGAGATACGTTCCTTTTCCATGAGGAAACCGGATTAGAATACTATCCCCTTGTCCAACATCGATCATTGTTACCTCCCCATAAGGATCAAGCCAATTCCAACTGAGTTGAGAAAACATTAACAATCCACTGAAAATAAATAGGTAAATTCTTTTTCTGGAATAAGTTCTTGCTTCCCAAAGATTAAATATAGCTAGTAACAGGAAAATATAATCTATGAGTAGCACCAAATTTGGCCGTCCTGGTATGAAATGAAAAAATGAGATATCAGCCAGATAATCGATAAATTGGTTGGCAAGACTAATGATGGTTAAAAAAAGTTTAGTTACGATCAAAGGTGTTTTTCCAAAAATAAACTGAATGAAAAACAAAAGATATAAACCTGGAAGATAGACAAATGAAAATAGTGGAATATAGACCATGTTGGCGAAAAGACCAATAAATGAAGCTTCAAAATAATGATAGAGCAGGAAAGGAAGTGCTGCTAACTGGGCAGCCAATGAGGTCACAAGCATTCGGGTTATATTTCTTTGATAACTCTGGAGAATATAGGGTGCAGACAAAATGATGACCAGACTTACGGAAAAGGACAGCTGAAAGCCCGCATCAAAAATCACCATTGGACTAATAAACAAATAGATGTTAAAAGCTAAACTAATGGCATCAAGTGGAAGCAGCTTCAGCCTTGCTTGCCACTTTACTGTGAGGAGGACAAGAAATATCATCATTACTGAGCGATTAACAGATGGCGATGCTCCAGTCAGTATGACATAAATCGGAAGAAGGACCAACAGTATGTTTATCATCGATTGTTTTGTGAGTCCAGACCTAATGCCTAAATAAAAAACCATTGCGATTAGCAAGGAAACATGGAGCCCAGAAATCGCAAGTAAATGGACAAGGCCCGTTTTTTGGTAAGCTGATAATACATCTGGGTCAAATAAATTTTGATCACCAAATATTAATGCGGCCGATAAGGCGGCAATTTCGACGGGAAAGTGGGATTCAAGATATTTAATGCCAGTGTATCGAAGTTGTTTAAATATGACCAATGGTGAGGGTTTTTGCGGGGCACAATTTTGCAGAGGATTTTCTTGAATTTCAATAATCCAAAAAATCTGCTTCCTAGCTAAATAATTTCGATAATGAAATGCATTGGGGTTTTTGGCGATTTTTGGTTTTTCTAAAGTACCTGACACTCGGCATAAATATTGATAATATTTTTTCGTTTTTAACCCCTCTTTTTCCAGTTCGGATTGAATTTTGTAGCGTACTAGAACTTTCTCTTTATATTGTTGTTCAGTAGCCTTCACTTGAAATAAGTCACCGTCGATTTTTGGGTCTTGCGTATACTGCAAATAGAAGGTTGAAGTGGACGCGGGGATAACAGTGAAATTGTTTGAGGCGGAATGATGACCGATCCATAAGAAGATTATAAAACATCCTGCAATACTCCATAACTGTGTTGTAGTAAATCTTTTGTAATTAAATAGAAAATATAAGAAAAGGAGTTGTAAGAAGAAGAAAGGGAAGAAATTAACGAGAGAACTTAGTACTCCGAATAAGGCGGCAATAGCATAATAAAAATATTTTCCATTCATTTGTTTTCTCCAGTTTAAGGGATTTTTTAAGAGGAAGAGCCGGCATAAGCCGGCTTCTGGTTGGAAAAATTATTGTGAAACCTTACGTAGATCAATCACTGACTCATTTAGTGCAACCTTTTCAATAGAAACGTTTGCCTGGTGGAAAAGTTCAATAGAATAAGGATGGTTTTTATAATCCTCAGCATAATAAACTGTTTTAATTCCAGCTTGGATTATTGCTTTACAACATTGTAGACAAGGAAAATGAGTAACATAAATTTCCGCATTAGCTGTCGGTACCCCAAATTTAGCACATTGAAGCAAGGCATTTATTTCGGCATGGATCGTCCTAACACAATGATTGTCGATCACGTAACAGCCTTTATCAATACAATGGTCGCCACCCGTTATCGAACCGTTATAGCCGCCAGCAATAATACGTTTATCTCTAACGATAGTAGCACCGACTGTCAGCCGTGTACATGTGCTTCTCAGTGCGAGCAAATGGCTTTGTGCCATAAAATATTGATCCCATGAAATTCTCTCCATTTCTCCCACTCCTTTTTGTATACTCTTCTTCTACAAGTTTAATCACCCTTGTCCTAGTAGGTCAATTATTGTTTTTCTAAATAGAGATTAAATCTTTTAATTTTTCGAAGGTTTTATCTCCGATCCCACTTATATTCTTTAAATCTTCAACAACTTTAAATGGACCGCTTGTATTTCTGTATTCTACGATGGCTGCTGCTTTAGCTGGACCGATGCCAGGAAGATTTTGCAGTTCTGTCTCATCGGCCTTATTAATGTTAATTTTCGCTGTCTTTTGATCGCCTACAGATGAAGAGGGGGTGCCTCCAAATGAAATCGGTGCTGTCTCGCCCTTTGCAGGTATGTAAATAATCATTTCATCCTTGACATGCTCCG
Organism: Neobacillus drentensis; assembly: GCF_036962125.1. Taxonomy (GTDB): domain Bacteria; phylum Bacillota; class Bacilli; order Bacillales; family Cytobacillaceae; genus Neobacillus; species Neobacillus drentensis_B. The sequence goes on along the minus strand of NZ_JBALOA010000014.1, from coordinate 112,006 downwards.
CGAAATTCACCTGCCCCTGATCAGCTTTATCGGTTAAACCCCCAGCTCGGCTTATTACATCAATCACTCTTTCATCTGTATTCGCTTGATATACTCCTGGTTGTTTGATTTGGCCCTTCAAATCGACCATTATTTTTGCGGGAAGTTCGGGCTGTTTATCGGGTTGGGTATTTTCTATACCATTTTCATCTGTTTGAATCTTTTCTTCAAGACTTAGGGTATTGACGGGGGACGGTTTACCATAATCACTGACATAAAAATAATAAAAACCACTTATTGCAATAAAAGCACCAATAACTACTGAAATCTTATGTTCAATCAACCAGTCTTTCACCTTAATCGTTCCTTTCTAAAGGTATATTTCACTTTCTGACTTCATATGGTTATAAAAGAATATTGCATGCGAGGAGGGTCGGAACAATGAATATAGGTATTATCGGTACAGGTAATATGGGGAGGATGTTGGTTGAAGCCCTAATTGAAGGAAAAGCAATTTCCCCCGCATCGATGATCATAACTAACAGAACAAAATCAAAAGCCTTATTACTTAAGGATAGATATAGGGATATTAAGGTTAAATCCACTCCAAGAGAAGTCGCGCTAGAGTCCGACTTGGTATTTGTTTGTGTCAAACCTTTAGATGTATATAAAATCTTAGATGAAATGAAATTGCATTTAAGCCCAGAAAAATGTTTGATATCAATAACGAGTCCTATCAGTACAAGCCAAATTGAAAAAAAGATTCTTTGTTCGACCGCAAGAGTAATCCCAAGTATAACCAATCGAGCATTAGCTGGGGTGTCTTTAATTACCTATGGTGAAAATTGTAGTGATGTATGGAAAGCAAAAATCGAGGAATTAATTACTAAAATTTCGGTTCCAGTCCATATTGACGAAAGTATAACCAGAGCTGCCTCTGATATCGTTAGCTGTGGCCCTGCCTTCTTTAGCTACCTGCTTCAGAGTTTTATCAAAGCAGCAGTAAAAGAGACAAAAATTGATGAAAAGAAAGCTACGATTATGGCTAGTGAAATGATAGTTGGTTTAGGTGAATTATTAAAGCAAGGGCATTATACCTTAGCGACATTACAAGAAAAGGTATGTGTAAAAGGCGGGATTACTGGTGAAGGAATTAAAGTACTAGATAATGAACTCGGGGACGTCTTTGAACATATCTTCCAGGCTACACAAGCAAAATTTAAAGAAGATCTTGATAAAGTGGAATCACAATTCTCTAATTATTAATTTCGTCATTAACTGACATTATTCCTTTTTTTTCATTTAAAAAAGCCATCTTTTTTTTAGATGGCCTTTTTATTTTTTCTTACAACAAAAAAAATCCTCTCTGATTGGGAGTGAGGTTCAGAGCTTTCAAAATCTGCGCTGACTTCCAGGAGGTCAAAACCAGCTTCCATTAACCAGTTTGAGTATTGCTTAATTGAATATGTACGTTGAAAATGCAGTTCATCGTAGCGTTCGTACTTTCCCGTCCCTTCGTCCAACACGAAAAAACTCAGCTCATGTTCAACACTATTTGGAGTTTCCCCTGCAAAGCTATTCCAGATAAAGGAAACTACTTCTTCACTGGAAGCGTAGGTTTGATTAATAAATAGATGGTCTATTTTATAAATGGAATGGACATCAAATATAAAAATTCCTTCATCAGTCAAATGTTGAAAGACATTTAAAAATGTAGCCTTTACGTCTTCCTCTGTTTGCAGATAATTTAACGAGTCACATAAAATACTTATCACATCAAACTCTGCCTGACCTTCCAAGTGAGCCATGTTTTGCTGAAAAAACGGAATTCTAATCCCTACATCTTCGGCTTTTGCCTGCGCTACCGCTAACATATCCTCAGATAAGTCGACACCCGTTACTGAAAATCCATCTTGGGCTAACCTGACGGACAGTTCGCCGGTGCCACAAGCCAAATCAAGTAAACGAGTGCCAGACACATTAAATTTCGCGCATCGATCTTTGACAAACTGGACCCATTCCTTATAGGGTGCATCCTTCATTAGCTCATCATAGAGGTATGCGAATTGTTGATAACTCATGTATTTAACTCACTATGAATATCTTCCATTGGTGCATCGCCCCATAACCGCTCCAACTTGTAATAACTTCTTTCATCACGATGAAATACGTGGGCAACCACATCGCCTAAGTCAATCAGAACCCATCTTGCTTCATCAAAGCCTTCAATTCTCTTGACTTCATATCCATTTTCTTGTGCTTTTTCTTTCATTTCCCTTGCTATTGCTTGAACTTGTTTATCCGAATTACCATGACAAATGATAAAATAATCTGCAATAAGGGAAATTCCTTTCATATTTAAAGCAAGAATATCTTCTGCTCGTTTGTCATCTGCAGCTTTTACAGCAATTTTAAGTAGCTCTTGATTATCCATTAATCAATCCTCCAGTTTTTTTATTAGATCATTGTACGTATAGAATGTATCAGGGTATACAGTTTGATTCTTTTTCATTAAGAAGATAATGGTATTTTTGATTGCCATTATTAATGCTTGATCTAAACTCTCTTTGGCCACTGCTCTTACTTCATCCACACCTGGAAAGTGGCGGCCCGGTTCAATGTAATCAGCCAGATAGATAATTTTTTCCATTAGTGTCATCGCCGGCCTACCAGAAGTATGATAGCGAATAGCATCTAGCACCTCCGGATCCCTAATACCTGCTTCCTTTTCCACTAAATACATCCCAGCAGGTGCATGCCACAATTCCGAATTAAAATGAAGCAAATCCTTGGGAAATCCTTGATTGGAAATGATTTCACTCATCTCCTCTTTCGGACGAAATTTCGCATAATCATGAAAAATAGCAGCTAGCTCAGCCTTGTGTACATCTCCGCCGTACTGCTTTGCAAGAGAAATAGCTGTCTCCATAACACCTAAAGTATGCTGATAGCGATGGTCTGTTAATTGTTCTTTAACAAGTTTTAATGCCGCTTCACGTTCCATATAAATGCTTCTCCTCAATATATTGAATGACTGGGTCAGGCAGTAGATATCGAACCGTCCTTCCGTTATTTACCCTATCCCGTATCATACTTGAGGATAGATCAAACGCAGGTACATCCACGTAAAGGATAGGGTAATCGGTTTGATTACTATACTTGGGTCTTTCAACACCTACAAATTCAACTAGGTTAACCAGTTCGTCAATTTTATGCCATTTTGGCAGGTACTCAATCATGTCCGCCCCAATTATGAAATAGAATTGATGAGCAGGATAGAGGTCATTAATCATTTTCATCGTATCGACAGTATAAGAAGGTCCTTGCCGATGAAATTCAATGGTTTCGACTCTAAATGCAGCATTACCTTGGATGGCTAGTTCGAGCATATTCAATCGGTCTTCATTTTTAATCGACTCCGACTTTTTCTTATGGGGAGGCTCTTGGTTTGGCATAAACCAAATTTCATCCAGTTGAAGGGTGGAGAGAACCTCATTTGCAATTAAAAGATGTCCGTAATGCGGAGGATCAAAGGTTCCTCCCAATATTCCCACCTTCTTCATGCGCTCGACTCCTTATACTTCCAATTATGGAAGCTTGATTGTTTTCTTTTCTACAGACTCTTTATAAAGGACGATGGTATTTCCGATTAATTGAACAATATCCGCACCAGTTCCCTCTGCTAACTGTTCCGCAACGACTGTTTTATCTTCTTCACAGTTTTGCAGAACACTGATTTTAAAAAGCTCCCTTGCTTCGAGAGCATCAGCTATTTGCTTAATCATATTTTCGTTGACTCCGCCTTTACCTACCTGAAAAATAGGATCTAAGTGGTGAGCTTTTGAACGTAAAAATCTTTTTTGCTTGCCTGTTAACATGTTTTTCCTCCTAGTTGTTTTAGCACATTATCTCTCATTCTGTTTACATCCGGGAAAATTCCTGTCCATTTTTCAAAAGCTAGTGCTCCTTGATATACAAACATATCTATTCCGTTCTGGATGCTTGCTCCATTAAGACGTGCCTCTTTTAAGATTTGTGTTTCAATCGGATTGTAGATTATATCACAAAAGACTGACTGTTTCCTTAAATTATTTAGAGCGATTGGCTGCTCATAAATTTTCGGGGACATACCGATCATTGTGGTTTGAATAACTAAATCATATTCCCCCAATAATTCGTACGCCTCATCAAACGAACAAGCACTAGAGGAAACGGAATAGGGGCATTCGTTGATTAGAGAAACCGCCCTCTCGATCGTTCGATTTGCAATGTCTAATTTACGAGGGTTTTCCTTTGCTAATGTAAAGTAGATCGCTCTTGCAGCACCGCCTGCACCGATAATAAGAACCTTTTGATCAGCAATTTTAGGCACTAAAGAAGTTAACCCTTTTAGAAAACCTGGACCATCAGTGTTATAGCCAATTAACTGACCATTCTCATTCACAACCGTATTGACCGCTCCGATATTTGCGGCTAATTCATCTATACCATCCAGAAAGGGAATAATGTTGCTCTTATGTGGTACTGTTACATTAAATCCACCGACTCCCACCGCTTTTAAACCCTTGACAGCATCATGTAAATTCTCACCCTTCACATGAAATGGTAAATAAACGGAATCCATGTTATAAAAGGAAAATAAATCATTAAGCATAAACGGAGACATTGAATGTCCGATTGGATCCCCCAAAACAGCAAATAATTTCTTCACCCGTATTCCCCCACCCATTAAAGCACTCTTTTTATATTAATGATTTTCGAATTAATGCTTGTACTCCTTTAGGTACATAAGCAGCTACCTTTGCACCAGGCTCGTTGACAGTAATCCAGCCAAGGCCAGAGAATACAATATCTGTTTTAGCTTCTTTAATGATAAACTCCTGTTTTACTAACTCTGGAAAGGAATCTAGCTGGTCCATTCGCGGAGGAGTTAACATTTCCCCCACATGTTTTTCATATAGTTCATCAGCATTTTCAATTTTTGTCCTGTGAATATTCAATTCATTTGAAACGTAACAAACAAAGGACCTGCGGCCGCCGCTAATATAATCAAAACGAGCTAAACCACCAAAGAAAAGGGTTTGTCCCTCATTTAGTTGAAAGACTTTTGGCTTAATCTCTTTTTTAGGGGTGATTACTTTTAAATCGCTCTTATCTACAAAATGGGCCATTTGATGATGGTTGATGATACCTGGAGAATCAATTAATGATTTTTCATCATCAAGTGGGATTTTGATAATATCTAAAGTCGTTCCTGGAAAATGGGAAGTGGTAATCACATCCGCTTCACCAGTTACCTCTTTAATAATTCGATTGATAAACGTTGATTTCCCAACATTCGTACAGCCCACTACATAGACATCTTTACCGTTGCGATATTCATCAATGGCCGCTGCAGTTTCTCGAACAAATAACCCTCTTGCAGCACTTACTAGGAAGACATCTTCAGGCTTTAATCCAAGTTCTTTCGCTTCATGTTTCATCCAGTGAATTAATTTGCTATGCTTCACAGACTTAGGTAATAAATCGACTTTGTTTCCGACAAGAAGTACTTTATTACCGCCTACAAAACGGTGCAAACCAGGGAGCCAGCTGCCATTAAAATCAAATATATCTACAATCATGACAATTAACGCATCAGACTTACCCATTTCATTTAAGATTTTTAAAAAATCATCGTCAGTTAAGCTAACATCTTGAACCTCATTGTAGTGCTTCAGACGAAAACAGCGCTGACAAATAATCATCTCCTTTTCCAAGGCAGATGACGGTGCATATCCTAGTTCTTCTGGGTTTTCTGTTTGAACTCTTACTCCACAACCCATACATATATGTTGATGTTCACTCACACATTAATCCTCCCATTGAAGCATACCTTTTTTTCGAAACCAATTTAAAATTCTTCTTTCAGCAAAACGGTTAAATTTTGTCCAAAAGCCGTCCGTCTGTGCAACAGGGACTACCAAGATGGTATGAAACCCGCCCCTGTTTCCGCCAAGTACATCTGTCAGGAGCTGATCTCCAACTACTACTGCTTCTTCTTTTTTAATTCCCATTTGAGAAATTGCTTTGTGAAAAGCTACTGCAAACGGCTTTCTGGCCCTAAAAATAAAGGGAATTTTGAGTGGATCTGAAAAAGCTTTGACTCGTTCTTCATTATTATTAGAAACAATGGTAACGAGGATATTATGTTTTCTAATTTCCTCAAACCATTTTATTAATTGAGGGGTTGCATTAGGACGGTCCCATTCAACTAACGTATTATCTAAATCCGTAATGATTCCTTTAATCCCTTTTGCACTTAATTGCTCAGGGGAGATATCGAGAATGCTTTTTACATGTTCATTTGGTAAAAATTGTTTTAACACTAAGCTAACACCTCATTGACTTCTAAATATTACGTTTCATCTATTTTTACTTGTACCATCATAACCAATTTTAACCTTTGTTTCAAAGATTAAAATTAAATTGATAGTAATCTTATTATCCATCAAATCATGATAATAATGATTTTTTAATATTACTGGATAAATGCGGGTTAAATGTTTCAAATTTGTGGCGATAATTTAAAAACATATAAATACTTTTCGACAAATTCCGCATTTCCCGCTATTGTGGATAAAGTTATTAACATTATACCCATTGAATCATACACTTTTCATGATTTTATAAACAAAGTAATCACAAGTTATCCACCATAATCTGTGGATAAACGGAACGATTGTTCTACAGGAATAAATTTGGTAGATTTAGGGTACACCAATTGAACATACCATTTTATGTTTATACTTCCTATAAAAGAACACTTTATTTTCAAATCGGAGGTGAATCTTGCCGTGCGGAAACTATCAGATGAGTTATTAATTGAATCATACTTTAAAGCAAGAGAATTAAATCTCAGCCCAGATTTCATCGGTCTTATTGAGTCAGAAATGCTTCGACGTTCTTTATTCCATAAAATAAAAATGTCTTCGTAGATTATCAAAGCCCAAATAGGGCTTTTCTTTTTGTCCACTTACTTTGATAACTCTCATTTTTTAATTTTCTATTTCGTAAAAAAACCGATTTTTTCTCCTACTTTAATTTCTTTCGGTGTTTGAATGTTAGAATCGACTTGATAGATACCCTTTTCGAATAGCAACACAACAGTTGAGCCGAAACTAAAGTACGCCATTTCTCCGCCCTTTACCAACTCCGATCCCTTATGTGTGGTTTCAATTGAATTAACAAACATAGCCCCTACCTTGACAATAGCCACATGACCAAAATCGGTTTTCACTTCGGTGATCACTCGATAGTTTTTTGCAAGAGTTCGAACCCCGTATTTTAACCCCAGCTTGTTGACTGGATATGATTTCGAACCAAGCGTCCACTGTTTAGTGACGATCCCATTAACCGGGCTGTGAATGCGGTGATAATGGCTAGGGCTTAAGTAAAGAATCATATATGTACCATGTAAATACTTCGCTAACAGCTTTGAATCCCCAAGCATTTCCTCAATCGAATACGTCTTGCCTTTAACAAGAATGTCACTCGATTCAGTAATTGGTCCTACATCTTCTATAACCGCATCAACTGGACTAACAACTGCAACTTCACTTTGATCGATTTCTCTTGCCTCTTTTTTTAAGGTTCGAACGAATAAATCATGAAGCGTTGGGTATTCTGACAAGTCCTTCTCCATTTCAGCTTGGTTCAAACGGTAGATCTTCGCAAAGGATGGAATCATGAAACGACTGACAGAAGAACGAGCAAACCTTCTTAGTATAACTGATGTCCACCTTCCATTTGTTAACTCAATCATTAGACGATAAAGCCCTTGAATCATCGTACTACCCCCAAATAGTGTAAAAATACTCTTTACGAAAAGTCATAAAACGCTTAATATTAAATATTATAGAATGGATTACAGAAATTAATTTCCCTCTTAGCTTTAAAAAAGGAGTGGTGTGGAGCATGTTTTTATTGGAAGTACTTGATCAAACAATTAAAAAACTTAAATTACAAACAGCTAATGTAATCACCTTAACAAACTTATCATTGGGCGGATTTGCAATAGTATTCGGGCTCCATGGCAATCTACAACTGAGCCTGCTGTTAATCTTTATTGCAGCCTTAGCAGATCGGTTTGACGGCATGGTCGCACGAAAATTTAATATCGAATCGGAATTAGGAAAGCAATTAGATTCCATGAGTGATATTATATCATTTGGCGTAGCACCTGCACTATTACTATATCAAGGAATTTTACATGAATTTGGCGGACCGGGTTCATTTTTCACCGTTTTCTACATTGGATGTGGTGCTTTCAGATTGGCACGCTTTAATATTACGGAAAGCAATGGATATTTTACTGGATTACCGATTACTGCAGCAGGATGCTTAGCAACCTTAAGCTTCTTAGCCATTCCTTATATTCCATCGCAATCATTCTTATTTATTATCATCATTCTATCATTCCTTATGGTAAGTTCATTTAAACTGAAAAAAGTCTAATTATTGCAGATGAGCATCAATCGTACCAATGATTGATGTTTTATTTTTTTCTAAATATAAATGTTTCCTTAAATAAAAAAGTTTATGGACAGACACAATTTCCCTTTTCCTTCATAGGAATTAATAATAGGCGAATTAGCTAAAGAAAACATGCCGACTGGCGAGTACTAAGTCGAAGACAGAGGCGATGTTGCACTTATGCGTTCAGAATTTATGAAAATAAATTCTAATTAGCCAAAAAAAACGGGGGTGGATGTGGATGTCTGGAATCTTAACAGCTCTCGGATATTTGATGAAAGAATTTTTATTCCTTGTTTCCTATGTAAAAAATAATGCTTTTCCTCAACCCCTATCTGCTGCAGATGAAAGAAAATATCTTCGTTTAATGGCAGAAGGGGATTCACATGCGCGTAATATGTTAATTGAACATAACTTACGATTGGTCGCGCATATAGTAAAGAAATTCGAAAATACTGGGGAAGACTCTGAAGATTTAATCTCGATTGGAACCATTGGACTCATCAAGGCAATTGAGAGCTACTCAGAAGGGAAAGGCACAAAGTTAGCAACCTATGCCGCACGCTGTATTGAGAACGAGATATTAATGCATTTAAGGGCCCTCAAGAAAACAAAAAAAGATGTCTCCTTACATGATCCGATTGGTCAAGATAAGGAAGGAAACGAAATATCATTAATTGATGTGCTGAAATCCGAATCTGAAGATGTCATTGACACGATTCAGTTGAACATGGAGCTTGAGAAAGTAAAAAAATACATTGAAGTTCTCGATGATCGTGAAAAGGAAGTCATCGTTGGACGATTTGGTTTGGACTTAAAAAAGGAAAAAACACAACGGGAGATTGCTAAAGAACTAGGCATATCCAGGAGCTATGTTTCCAGGATTGAGAAACGCGCCTTAATGAAAATGTTCCATGAATTCTACCGTGCAGAAAAAGAGAAGAAAAAAAAATAGCATAAAAACAGAGCTGAGATTTATTTCAGCTCTGTTTTTCCATTAATCATAGGATTATTCCATTTAATCCCGCCATCAATAGATTCATATAAATCATTCTTATAGGTGGTGAAGGCGATTTGTTTTGGATCTTTAGGATTTACTGCTAAATAAGTAATTGGATTATCATAATCAAGAAATGGAAATGCAATATTTTTTTGTTCGCCAGTGTCAGGATTGAGTGTTTTTAATAGGACTTTCTTATTTTCAACACTCGAAAATAAAATCGTATCACCACTAAACGTTAGTGCCGTTACCATAAATGGACCTGTAATCCGCTTCACCGTGTTCGCATTATCGGTTGAGTAATAAATACCGGTACGCGTCGACATGGCAGCAATATTACCATTCTTGGGATGAACAGCAATCATTCCATATGAATCAGCATCAAAATCCTTTAATGCACTTTTTTTCCATGTGTGTCCATTATCCGGAGAATAGTTTACACCCTGCCCTAGTTTATCATTAGGTTCTTCATTAATAACATAAAGGCCTTTTCCAGAATAACTAGCCCCCACGAAATGAAACAACGACTGACCATAGAAAGATAATTTACTGATGGCTTGTCCCTTATTCACACTTTTAATAATTCCTAATGGATCCTTTAGACCTGAACCTTTTTGAGGATGGCCACTAGCAATAAAGCCGTCACTAACTGCTTGAAAGCCAATATAATCAGATTGGTTCGTGGTGGGTTCAAACCATTTTGATCCATTATACATTTTAATACCATCATCTGTGGCTACATACAAAGAAATATCATTCCCTGGGTAACCAATTCCTAGGATTTGCTCCACTTTTATTGAGTTAGCTTGAACAATATCATAGTCTACTTTAGCTGCCTTTTCTTGTACTGGCTTCTTTTGTTCTTTATTCGTCCCACTGCAGCCTGAGGACGCAAGCAGCATAATCCCTGCCAGCAAAGTAAAAAAGCCTTTCCATGTTCTCTTCACTTTATTTCCCTCCATATTAAACTACGAGGTATTCGTTTATGAATCCTTATCCATCCACTTATACCCTAGTCCCCATACGGTTGTCAAATAATCATCCACAGGAAATTCTGTTTTCCGTAATTTATCTCGTAAATTCCTAACGTGCGAATCAATCGTCCGGTCCTCAGTAGGAGCTGAATATCCCCATATTGTTGTTAAAAGATGTTCACGGGTAAAAACTTTGTTCCGGTTTTTGAGCAGCAGTGCCAGTAATGCAAATTCTTTAGGTGTCATTGGGATATGCTGATTCTTAAAAGAAACATCAAAAGAATCTTCGTTCAATGTTAATCCATTAAAGTCAATTAATCCTGATTGGCCTGTTTTTCTTCTTAATACGGCATCAATCCGCGCTAGTAACTCCTCTTCATCAAATGGTTTTGATATATAATCATCGGCACCTATTTTTAAACCCTTTACAATATCAATTTTTTCACTTCGTGCGGTAAGCATGATGATTGGAATGTCCCAGTTTTTTCGAATAAGCGTACAAGCTTCCCACCCATCCATTTCTGGCATCATCACATCTAATAGGATTAGATCTGCTTTCTCCTCTTCCAAATAACGAATTGCGTTTAATGCAGAGGTCATTTTTACACAGTGATACCCCATGGGAGTTAAATAAAGGGATAGTAAATCTAACATTCTTGGTTCATCGTCAATGAGCAGTATTTTTTTCACTATTTCCACTCCTGCAAATATAAATCTAGAGTTACATTATACTACATCCTCCAGGAGAAATATGAAAATTTATGTCATGAATTACAGTACAATTTATCTTTCGGAAAGCGTAGTATATAGAATTTTTCGAATGATATCTATATAATAATGACGTACATACAAAAAGGGGGTAGATAGGAATGACAGCCACTCCATATTTAGATGTTTGGGACCTGGACGTAATTTTTAATGGGGGCAGTGAGTCCAAAGAATTTACAGACCACTTAAACCTTACCTCAGAATTAATTGAGGCTTTCCAAACTAACGTGAACAATTGGACACCACTCAATTCTATTGAGGATTCAAAACAACTTATAAAGTTGCTTGAAGACTTTGAGCAAGCTGCAAAAAAGCTGCGTCAGGCTGGTGCCTTTGTTGGATGTTTGCAAGCCCAAAATACCGAGGATAAGAAAGCCACTATTTTGGAAGCAAGAGTTACAAGCTTAAGTGCTGCTTTCCAGACAGCACTTAGTAAATTTGACAGTTCCTTGACTGCTATTTCAGATGAAGTGTGGACGAAGCTGTTAGCTGGTAAACACTTAAATGAACTATCATACATATTAACGGAACGGCGTGAACGTGCAAAAGATAAGCTCTCAAAGGAAGAGGAAGCCTTAATTAGTGCTCTTGGTGTGGACGGGTACCATAGTTGGGGCCAGCTGTATGATTTAATCGTTGGAAAAATAAAGATCTCTTTTAACGAAAACGGCGAAGCGAAACAGCTGTCTGTCGGCCAGGCATTTAACAAATTTTCAAGCCCTGATAGGAATGTTCGTGCAGAGATTTTTGAGAATTGGGAAAAGGCATGGGGGGAACAGGCTGATATTCTAGCCAAAACTCTTAATCATCTTTCCGGTTTTCGATTAAACGTATATCAAAAAAGAGGCTGGGAAGATGTTTTAAAAGAGCCGCTTAGCATCAACCGTATGGAACGAGGAACACTAGACACCATGTGGGCGGTCATTTCGGAAAATAAGCAAATGCTCTTGAAGTATCTAGAAAGAAAGGCGTCACTTTTAGGCCTTGAAAAATTGAGTTGGTATGATTTAGATGCGCCTTATGGAAAAACGGCATCAAAAGTTCCTTATCAAGAGGGTGCAAAATTTATTGAACAGAACTTCGCTATTTTTGGAGAGAAAATGGCTTCCTTTGCCCGTAAGGCATTTGAGGCACAATGGATTGAAGGAGAAGATCGTCCTGGTAAAGCACCTGGTGGCTTCTGTACTTTCTTTCCAGAAAGTAATCAATCGCGCATTTTCATGACATATTCAGGAACACCGTCCAATGTTTCAACATTAGCACACGAACTTGGTCATGGGTTCCATACATTTGCAATGAAGGGTGTTCATCATTTGAATCGCAACTATGCGATGAATGTCGCTGAAACGGCCTCCACCTTTGCTGAAATGATTGTGGCGGATGCAGCAGTGAAGAACGCTAAAAATGAAGAAGAAAAGCTAGTTCTGTTGGATGACAAGATCCAAAGAACGGTTGCTCTATTGATGAATATCCATGCCCGCTTCTTGTTTGAAACACGGTTTTATGACGAAAGAAAACAAGGGCCCGTAGCGGTGGAGCGTTTGAATGAATTAATGCTTGAGGCACAAAAAGAAGCCTATAATGATGCTTTAGAAGAGTACCATCCATTATTCTGGGCTTCGAAACTGCACTTCTTTATTACCGGAGTTCCATTCTATAATTTCCCTTATACCTTTGGTTTTCTATTTTCACTTGGCATCTACGCACAGGCTCTCGAGGAAGGCAAAGGCTATGAAGAGAAGTACATTAGGTTGTTAAGAGATACAGCCTCCATGTCCGTGGAAGACCTTGCAAAGAAACATTTGCAAGTCGACCTAACAAAACCAGACTTTTGGGAAAAAGCTGTAAGAATTTGTCTCGATGATATTGAAGAATTCTTGGAGTTGACAGACAAATAAAGCGGAAGCGCCCTGTTCAGCGGCGTATGGGCTGGAGCGCTCCAACTGAGATAA
>NZ_JBALOA010000014.1:69064-98793 GCF_036962125.1 Neobacillus drentensis | reverse complement strand
GAAGGACACTAGCCGCTAGGGCGCTGGAGCTAGACTGTTATCTAGGTTCAAACTTTTTAACTTTCTTTTTTTCAAATAAAGAGCATCGACCAAATTTGAGGTCGATGCTCTTTTTTACTCTACACTAAGTTCAGCTGAAATTACGCAGGCAATTGCCGCAGTAATGACGATAGCCATCACAACCATGAACATACTCTCCACCCCTTAGATAGATCCTAGTCTGTTCTTCCTACTATGAATTTATCATATTTTCACAGTATCTATCTGAAGGAAATATGAACATTTTGTTAACAAACACCAACCACTATTAGCAATTAAATTTAACTATGGTATTATAAGTGACTTTTTTTCTTTGATTTAAAAATTAATGAAAAAAATAGAATATGCAGCGGCATCCTTGTTACCTCCTAATTTTATTCGTAGCTAGGCGGTATCCTTCATAACCCAGAAACTTGCACCCCGACCTTGTAATAGTAATAACTTCATATTAAAAACCACCTTTCCTATCAGTAAATTTTTTAAACTAATTACATACCACGGTACATGGTTGCTTGACGGTCTTTGTTTTGTTCATAAAGCATTTCAACCATTTCTTGATGGATCGCTTCTTCAGTACTTACTTTTCGTTTCTTAATTGTAATCGAAAAGAAGATGATATTTAGTGTCATTTTAGTTCACATCCTTTTTAAAATTATAAAATATTTCAATTACATCATACGATACATAGAAATTTGCTTATCCTTGTTTTGGTCATAAAGCTTTTCAACCATTTCCTGATTTGTAGCTTCTTGGAGACTTATCTCACGTTTTTTGAATGTGATTGTGAAAAAGAATATATTTAGGGTCATGGATAATCACCTCCTTTAAAATTAATTTTTACAGCAGAATAGTCACAACAAAGTTAATCTATGCACCACATATCCAAAATGCTCGTAAAAAGGGCACAAAAAAGCCGCAGAAGAGTGTCCCTGCGGCTCGGTGATTTTTAGGCACAAAAATACCGCAAGGCGTCATCCTACCTGCGGCATGGATATGTATGGTAACTTAACTTAATATTAAGTAATCCATTCCAGTCGGGTCGAATGTTCGATATTCAGATATAAAGTTCCTGATGCTTCAACAGTGCCAGTTACTGCGACAGTAATTCCAGTTAATACTAACATCATTTTCTTCGACCTCCTTTTGGAATAATTTACTTACTACGGTAATTATATCCACCGATCATGACTTTGTAAACCTTTTTTCTGGAATTTTTTATAATTAATTCAAACGCCCATAGTAACAAAAGGGTGTCAGGTACAATGTGAAATTTTCACATGGTACCTGACACCCTAGGTGAGTTACGATTTCAAGGCGTTGTCTAGATCCTCAATCAGGTCTTCGACATCTTCAAGACCTACAGAGATTCTAACGAGTCCATCTGTGATTCCAAGTTCTGCTCTGCGCTCTGCTGGAATCGAGGCATGGGTCATTCTTGCTGGAACAGAAATCAAGCTTTCAACTGCTCCAAGGCTTTCAGCCAATGTGAAATATTTTACTTTACTAAGTAATTTATCAGCATTTTCAGAACTGCCAACATCAAAAGAAACCATTCCCCCAAAACCTCTGGTCTGCTTTTTAGCAATTTGATGATTAGGATGGGTTTCTATTCCAGGATAATAAACTTTTTTAACATCTTTATGTCCTTGTAAAAACGAAACAATGGCTTTTGTATTTGCTTCCATCTCTTCCAAGCGGACCCCTAACGTTCTAATCCCGCGAATTAACAAATAGGAATCCTGCGGACCTAAGATTCCTCCTGTTGAATTTTGCACGAAATGGAGATCTTCCGCGAGCTTTTCACTGTTTACAACAGCTAAACCTGCTACGACATCACTGTGCCCACCGAGATATTTGGTGGCACTATGAACAACAATATCTGCACCAAGTTCAAGTGGATTTTGCCAATAAGGTGTTGAAAATGTATTATCGACAATGGTTAATAGGTTATGTTGTTTTGCCAGCTTTGAAACAGCCTCAATATCTGTAATCTTTAGGAGCGGGTTTGTAGGTGTTTCTAAATGTATCGCCTTAGTATTTGGTTTAATGGCACTTAAAATATTTTCGGCTTTACTTGTATCAACAAAAGTTGAGTCAATTCCTAATCGATTCAAGACTTTAGTCATAACACGAAACGAGCCACCATAAACATCATCAGTTAAGATTACATGGTCGCCACTGTTAAACAGCATCATGACTGCTGTCATGGCTGCCATCCCAGAACCAAAAGCAAATCCTGCCTTGCCTCCTTCAAGCTCTTTAATCAATTCCTCAAGCGCGTGTCTAGTCGGATTGCCAGTACGTGAATATTCATATCCCTTATGTCCGCCGACACCTTCTTGCTTATACGTACTTACTTGATAAATGGGAAACGTAACTGCCCCTGTTGCAGGGTCATTACTGATTCCGCCATGAATTAATTGGGTTTTTCTTTTCAAGTTAAATGCCTCCTTCAAAAATCTTTTTGCTTAGGTAGCGTTCGCTTCCATCTGGAAAGATAACCACGATATTTGTACCAGGTTTTGCCTTCTCTGCCTCTTTAAGTGCAGCATGAAAGGCGGCACCAGAAGAACTCCCCACTAATAGTCCTTCCTTCATCGCTAATTCTTTAACAAGGGCAAAGGCACTATCATCCAGTATGGTATGAATCGCATCAAAGTAGTTGGGGTCCATATATTCTGGTAGGAATTCCATCCCAATTCCTTCGGTCTTATGCGGACCTGAAACTCCACCGTTTAAGATGGACCCTTCAGGCTCAACAATGACTGTCTTTACTGCTTTCTTTTGTTCCTTTAAGAATCGGGCAGTTCCCATAAATGTTCCACCTGTTCCTGCTCCGGCAACAAAGATATCAATCTCACCTTCCATTTGCTCCCATAGTTCAGGACCAAGGGTTTTATAATACGTTTCTGGGTTAGCAGGATTGCCAAATTGCTGTGGACAATACGACCCAGGTATTTCCTTAAGGAGCTGCTCAGCTTTAGCAATGGCCCCCTTCATTCCCTGCTCTGTTGGAGTATGAACGATTTTGGCCCCAAGTGCCTTCATTAAGTCTTGCTTTTCGATGCTAAACTTTTCAGGAACACAAAGTATGACCTGTACACCTTTGTTAATGGCAGCAAGTGCTAAACCAATTCCAGTATTCCCGGCCGTGGGCTCAATCACCGTGCCGCCCTCTTGCAATTTTCCGTTTGAAAAAGCTTCATGTAAGAGTTCAATCCCAAGACGGTCTTTTACACTGCCGCCAGGATTCATAAATTCAAGTTTTGCAAAAATACGAACTCCCTTAGGCAGTGCAAATTTTGAAATCTCAACCATCGGTGTATGCCCAATTAGTTCATGCACATTCTTGTAAACCTTCATAATTTCACCTCCACTACGATCGTAGTGCTGACACCATCTTCATAACAAGGGTCGCAGAATTAGTTGCTGCTTTATCAATAAATTGGTCAAACGAAAGTTCTGATTCTTTTCCAGCAATATCTGAAAGCGAGCGAATAATCACGAAAGGAACACCAAATCGATGGGCTACTTGCGCGATTGCAGCTGCTTCCATTTCAACAGCTTGCAAATCATTAAATTTAGAACGTACAAAATCAACGCGGACGGGGTCTTCCATAAATGAGTCACCAGTAACAATTAAGCCCTTAACGATTTGAAAATTATCAAGCTCTTGTGCAGCTGTTTCGGCGACTGAAATTAGTTTTTCATCTGCTAAAAATGCTGCAGGTAACTGTGGTACTTGCCCATATTCATAACCAAACGCCGTAACATCTACATCATGGTGCCGGACTTCTGTTGAAATTACGGCATCTCCAACATTTAGTGAAGGATTGAAGCCCCCTGCAGACCCTGTATTTATTATGCAATCAGGCTTATATTTTTCAAGCAGAATCGTAGTTGACATAGCAGCATTAACTTTTCCTATCCCAGAGCGCAGCAAGATCACATCCGCTCCATGCATTTTCCCAAAGGTAAATTCACACCCTGCGACAGATTCTTGTGTTTGACCGTCGATATTGTCTCTTAGTAGAGTAACTTCTTCTTCCATTGCTCCGATGATTGCTATCTTCATAATTTGACCTCTTTCATAGTTTTTTACGCCTTCTTTTCCTTGGTGCTGAAGGTCGTAACATTTCTGCTAATAATCTTCCTCGGATTCAAACATCGTATCCGCAAACACTATTCTACCCTTTTTGAGAAAAGCATGCTAGATAGATCAGTTCCTGCCCTCAATTGTCATCCTCAACTAGAACACCAATCCTATAAGTATACTATGGAATAGACAAAAACCTGTTCTTAACAGATCAGATTTAACATGATTTTCACAAATCTTCGTAGAAAAAAACAGAAAAAAACCTCTCAACATTCTCGAGAGGTTTTTCCATATTGATTATTACTGGCCAATCTCATTTATTTCTTCTACCTTGGTCGGTTTCCAGCCTTGGCCATCCACCCATTGAAGGTATACATTATACTTTTGCTGTTTATCTTTTGAAGCTACTGTACTAAACGAGCCGTTTGGGGTAGATTTATCTCTTCCCAGCCAATACACGGTCATATTGCTTTGATCTAATCCAGTTGCATAAGAAATGGCCTTCAACATTTCCTGCCAGTCAACAGAAGATTGGTCATAAACAGCAGTATGCTCACCTGATTGTGAAGTACCCACAGGCTGCCATGATGGGTTTTCAGTTACTTTAAGCACATTGGAATTCCCGTCACCCTCTGTTACCACTTCTTGTGATTCATCAGCAGCCTCAGGAGCGGACGTATCTTCAGATGTTGTTGACTCTTCTGTTGGCGTTGAAGTATCTTCCTCTTCAGTCGCAGGATCAGTGACACTGTCGTTCTCATTAGTCGTAACGGCTTCCGTATCCTTTTGTTCCGTTTCCTTTTGCACGTTTTCTTTTTGCTCTGTTTTAGTCGTTTCCTTTTTTGAAGATGCATTATCATTTCCAGTTGCAAAAATATTATATGCGACAAAAATTATTAGCAGGAGCACAACGATGATTAAACTATTTAAGACGATATTAGTTTTTTTTCTTTTCGCACGGTAACCTGATCGTGATTTAGAATTCAAGTCATTAGTCAAATTTATTCCCTCCTATGATAAAAATACAGAGATCCCTTTTGATATCGGAGCCATCCATTTGTAGACTCTCAATATTCTAACACGATTTTAAGAGAACTTGAAGGAAAAACCATTTCCTATTTCATCCCATGGTCTTTTTGATACAGCATTTTTACCATGTCAGCAAATAGTAAATTTACTCCTCCCTCCGAATCTGACACATCCAAATTGACTGCCACCAATACATATTTGGGATGATCATAAGGAAAATAACCTGCGAACCATTTATTATGTAATTGCTGTCCCAATTTATATTTTCCTGTTTCTGCCGTACCTGATTTGCCTGCTACCGTGTATGGCAAATCCTTAAACCATCTTCCCGTTCCATTTGGATTCATGACTACTTCCCGTAATAATCTTTGTAATTTCATTGCGGTGTAAGGGGAGATATTATCTCCTTTGATGCTTTTCTTCGGAAAATCTATCATCGTCGTACCGTTTTTATATTCAATTTTTGATACAGCTCGGACCATTTCCTTGTCCCCGCCTCTAGCGATTGTTGCCATCATATTAGCTACAGCTAGAGGGGTTGCCCGTACTTCATTTTGTCCAATTCCAGACATTGCTGCTAAATTTGCATCCTTTCTTGCCTCATCAGAAAGAAAGACTCTTCCTTTATCTTCATCAGCAAGTTGGTTAAAATCATTGGTATGATAGACATCCCCTTGCCAGCCAACCGAACCAGTTAGCGACAATTTGTTAGCATAATCCTCTAACAAATGTGGATTCATTTTTTGCAATTCGCTTGCTAACTGTCCAAACGTACGATTACAACTCCTAGCAAAGCTATCGGTAAAATTCAACATGCCATAATTATATTTCAATTCAGGTTTTCCATTGATTTTTTTACTACAATCAAACAGCCTATTTGCACCGTCAAGACTATGGTCAATCGCTGCAGCAGCGACAACTGTTTTAAAAACTGAGCCCATAATTTGCTGTTTTAACATCATATTTGACATTCCAGAGTCATTATAAGGATCATTTTTATTGATGGTTGGGCGCGAAACAAGTGAAAGGATACTATTATCCTCCATATCAAGGAGAACAAGGCCCCCTTTTTTAATTTGATATTGGTCCACCAATTGCTCTGCATTTTGTTGAAGAGTTTTATCAATGGTAGTTCGAATATTAACAGGATAGAATGGGTTGGCAGGATCGACATACTTGACATTGATTCCAAACAATGGTGCTCCGCCGCCATCTACATGATAAACCAGCTTTGATTTTCCTTCAGGGAGTAGGAACTCATCAAAGCTTTCTTCAAGACCAGATACACCAAGCAAGGTTTTCTCTGATAGTTCTTTATTCGGATAACGTTTTTTTAATTCTTTAGGATTTTCTCCTGTCAGTCCTATCAGTTGTTCCGCTGGTACATCTGAACGTTCAAATTTCTTTTCAATTGCAAAAACTCCAGGAATCTTCAAACGATTGATTCTATCCCTTTGAGTAGTGGTCAATTCGTATGGTTCAGGGTCACCGTAAGCAAATGGCTTTTCCGCCACTTCCACCGCCTGCTTAAGGACATGTACTGGTATTCCAGAAATATTTGATACTTTCTCTGCGTCCCATTCGATTTTTTTTAAAAAGGGAAAAAGGACAAGCACTGATACCTTCTTATGAGTGAGCATGGTACCATTCCGATCGAGAAAATTGCCTCTGCCATTATCGATCACTAATTCTTGTGTCCTTTGTCTTACACTTTCCTCTAGTAAATTTACATTATGTTTAGAAAAGGTCTCAGTATCAATTAATTGGATCTGTATTAATCTTCCTAAAAGCAACAGCAAACCAGCAAATGAAATAATAAGCCATCCGATTGCGCGTCTTCGCCACATAAAAAACACCTCGTCAAAAGTTTTGACGAGGTTTGGTTATTTCAAACAATTTTTGAAATGTTTAAGCAAAAATAGTAATAATTACGATTACTTTATACTAACAATACGGACGCTCATTTCTCCACCAGGAGTTTGAACTGATACTTGGTCGCCGACTTTTTTGCCTAACAGACTTTTGGCGATTGGTGAATCATTCGAGATTTTCCCCTCAAATGGATCAGCTTCAGCACTTCCCACAATAGAATACGTTTCTTCATCCCCATCTGGTAGCTCAACAAAGGTAACTGAACTGCCCAATGTTACAGAGTCACTTGCCATAGAAGCCTCAGCAATAATCTTTGCATTGCGGATCATATTTTCTAAAGTTGTAATACGGCCCTCAACAAACGCCTGCTCTTCTTTTGCTGAATCATACTCAGAGTTTTCAGATAAATCACCGAAACTTCTTGCAATTTTAATTCTTTCAACTACTTCTTTTCGTTTCACTGATTTCAAATACTCAAGTTCTTGAATAAGCTTATCTTTACCTGCTTGTGTCATCGGAAATACTTTCTCTGTAGCCAAAACCCTCACTCCTTCTAGTCATTAAAAAATGTGTATGTACTATATGTAGTATTATGCCAACAGCACAATAGATAGTAGCGCGTCCTTTTATTAAGGGCGCGCGACAGAAATATTTTTCAGTCTGAAATTTTTTTTAGACTATACATCTGCTATTGTTTCATAAAATCGACTTTTGTTCAAGAATTGTTTGAATTTTTGTGACCATTAAATCAATCGCCACATGGTTATGACCGCCTTCAGGGATAATAATATCTGCATATCGCTTGGTCGGCTCAATAAATTGATTGTGCATGGGACGAACCACATTTAAGTATTGATCAATAACAGAATCAAACGTCCGCCCGCGATCTCTAATGTCACGAGTCAAGCGGCGGATAATTCTTAAATCCGCATCCGTATCAACGTACAATTTAATATCCATTAAATTGCGGAGCCGCTCGTCCTCAAGTACTAAGATTCCTTCCAATATGATAACATCCTTGGGTTCAACTGGGATGACTTTGTCTGAACGCGTATGAATCGAATAATCATATACGGGCTTTTGAATGGTTTCATATCGTAATAGTCTTTCGATATCTTCAATAAGCAAGTCATTATCAAAAGCAAGCGGATGATCATAATTTGTTTTCAAACGCTCTTCAAATGGTAATTCACTCTGGTCCTTATAATAATAATCCTGTTCCAATACTAAAATGGAATGATCTTTCAAACTTTCATAAATGGCTTTTGTTACACTGGTTTTTCCGGAGCCGGAGCCGCCGGTTACACCAATAACAACCGGTTTGCGCATCATGCTAGTTCTCCTTTCGCATCATGTTGTTAGGGTAGACCGGTTTGTCCAATTTAAATTGTACAATTTGAAGCGGATGTCTTGCAGCATCCAGTTCATTACCTTTTTCATCCCATATTTTATCAATTACATGTGTAAAGTTTTGAATTTCAGGTCCGAAAAATTCCACTTCTTCTCCTGGTTTAAAATGGTTCCGCTGTTGAAGTGTCACCATTTGGGTTTCGGAATTGTAATTCAAGACAAGACCTACAAATTCAAAATTTGTCTTCTTGCTATGATTACCAAACATTTGCTCTTTATACCCTGGAACACCTTCAAAAAATGCTGGAGCCGTTTCCCGATTTGCACATTTATCGAGTTCTGTTAACCATTGTTTCTGAATAACAAAATTCTCGGGGTCTGCGCAATAAGCATCGATTACTTTACGATAAACACTGACCACTGTCGCAATATAGTGAATAGATTTCATTCGGCCTTCGATTTTTAAACTATCAATACCAAGTTCTATCATTTGCGGAATGGCTTGAATTAAATTAAGATCTTTAGGGCTCATTGCAAAGGGAGCGTCTCCTTCTTCATAAAGAGCCACTTCCGTCTTGCTTCCCTCGAGCTTGTATAAATCATAATCCCAGCGGCAGGATTGACAGCAGCCACCACGATTTGAATCTCTTGCTGTCATGTGGTTGCTCAATGTACAGCGGCCAGAATAAGCGATACACATGGCACCATGTACAAAGGTTTCGATTTCAACGTCAACCTTTTCCTTCATCTCTCGGATTTCATCTGCACCAACTTCACGCGCTAATACTACCCGTGATGCCCCTGCCTCTTTCCAAAACTGAGCTGCTTTCCAATTGGAGAGCGATTGCTGGGTGCTGATATGGATTTCTATCTCTGGTGCAAGCCGGCGGCATGTTTCTATAATTAACGGATCTGCAACAATGATTCCGGCAATTCCTGTTTCCTTCAGACCTAGTATATACTCTTCTAATCCGTCCAAATTTTCATTATGGGCGAAAATATTGGTAGTTACATAAATCTTTGCTCCGTAGTTTCTCGCAAATTCTACGCCTTCTTTCATTTCTTCAAAGGTAAAGTTATCTGCGTTTGAACGAAGTCCATACTCTTGCCCGCCAATAAACACAGCATCGGCACCATAATGGACGGCGATTTTTAATTTTTCGAGATTTCCAGCTGGAGCTAGGAGTTCCGGCTTCTTTACAATGACACGTTTACCGTCGATGATTTCAGAAATCTTATCTTTAACTGTATTCACAGCTGAACCCCTCCATTTTTCTAGCTACAGCGCCTAGGCACTGAGCTGTTCTTTTAATAAACTGTTTCTTTAAAATAGAATCCTGTATCTAATGAACGATTGGCCGGTTGAATTTCTTCGATTGCAGCTAATAGTTCGTCCTTTTTATCTTCATAAGCATCTGGGTCTTCATTAAATAAATCAATGGCTTCTCGGTAGGCTTTTGTCACAGCAAGAATATATTCTGAGCTTTTTAAAATTCCATCTATTTTAAAAGAGTCGATACCGGCTTCAAGCATTTCTTGAAGTTCATCTATGATACAAATATCATTTGGACTCATAATATGCGTCCCGTTCTCGTCTTCAAAAATCGGATATTTATTTTCGCGTTCTTTATCATGCAGGAACATATTTTTTTCCATATTACGGTTTTCAATTTCTAATACTTTCCCTTGGTATTCGTAATAGTTGCCTAACAAAGAGCGCTTGGATTGGAACATACAGCTCATTCCATGGACCTGGACTTCAATTTCGACTTCTGCATTTTCTTTCGTTTCCACAATTGCGTCCATATTAATTTCACGAGCTAGGACCGCTCTTTTTGCACCCTTTTGTCCCCAATAGTTGCAAGTAAACCAGTTCGTTCCGGTTGTCTCGGTACTCCAATGCAGTTTCATTTCAGGTGCAATTTCTCTTACTGTCATTAAAACGGCAGGATCACCGAAAATAATCGCATCAGCCTTTGCTGCAGAAACAAACTTTATATAATCACTTAATTCTTCAATTTTTTCATTGTGGAAAATCGCATTCATAGCAACATATACTTTTTTACCTTTTGAATGTGCTAATTCAATCGCTTTTTGGACATCTTCACGGTTAAATTCACCAGCTAACCGCAAGCCATATCTTTGTTCACCAACCACAAATGCATCGGCTCCTGCATCAATTAACGGCAAAATATCATCGACAGTCAAGGGAGTTACAAGTAATTCTGTCTTTTTCATTTACGCTCACCTCTTCGTTTACTTATCGCAATCCCATCCCCGACGGGTAAAATGACAGAATCATAACCTGGATGGCTCATTATCCAGTGGTTAAATTCATCAATTTTTTTAACAAGATTACGAATTCTCTTTGTTTCTATCACAGGCTCCGCTACTAAACCTTTAAATAAGACATTATCAGTAATGATCATTCCGTTATCATTCAGGTATTTAGAATAAATTTCAAAGAACTTTTTATATTGCCCCTTTGCCGCATCAATAAAAATGGCGTCAAATAAGGCATGTTCCTTCACAACCTCTTCAACCTCGAGTGCATCGCCTTTTATTAAAGTAATTTGATGACGATGCTCTGAACGATGAATAAACTGTTCAGCCAATTGGATCCGCTCAATATCACGCTCGATTGTAACAATGTGGGCATTTGGCATCGCCTGGGCCATTCGTAAGGCAGAGTAACCAATCGCCGTTCCTACTTCAAGGATTCTTAGTGAACCGTGAATCCGCAATAATTGAAGCATGGTTTCTATTCCTTCTACTTCCATGATTGGGACTTTATGAACATGCGCAAAGTTCTCCATTTCAGTTAATAACGGATTTCGTTCAGTAAGAAGACCTTTAATATAAGAATGCAACTTCTCATTTAACAAGCTGCCCCCACCTCTATCCCTAATAAAAATTGCACAATATTTCTCAAAGTAAAATACTTTTATTATCTCTAACGTTAATGGTCTTTAGACATGAAAAAATAGCGTTCACAGTAATCTTCCGCATTAACGGGTAGAATTCCGTCAAGATGCGTTGCAAGCTGTTGTTGCAAGGTACCTTTACTGTGAGTTACGCTATGGATCACTTATTTAAAACACCTGAATTATTTTATCATAAAACATACGCAAGTTTCAACATAAAAACGAGGGAAAGGCATTTCCCTCGTTTAAGCAATTAATCTTTACTTGTTATATGCTTAGATTTCTCTTTATTATGCTCTTCGAGTGTTTTTGTAAATATAACATTCCCGTCAGCTGTTGCAAGAAAATAATAAAAATCTGTATTTTCAGGCTCAAGTGATGCCTCAATTGAAGACTTTCCGGCATTCGCAATCGGCCCCGGAGGCAGACCCGTATTTTGATAAGTATTATATGGTGAATCCACTTCTAAATCCTTATAAAATACCCTTTCTTTATGTTTCCCTTGCGCATAGAGAACCGTCGGATCCGTTTGGAGCATCATTCCCTTTTTGATACGATTGTAGAAAACACTAGCAATTGTTTTGCGGTCAGCTTTTTCGGTAGCTTCCTCCTCAACTAAAGAGGCCATTGTTAATAATTGATGAACGGAAAGCTTCTTTTTCTTACTTTCCTCTGTATAGTCCGATAAAACAGTTCGTGTTTTATCAAGCATGGCTGTAACCATTTCTTCAACAGACGGATTTTTCTTGAAGAATGGATAGGTTGCCGGATATAGGTAACCCTCAAGAGGATACTTTACAGACGAATTTAAGATTTCTTCTGATAGGATATCAGGATATTTAGCCATAAGCGTTTTAATAAATTCCTTGTCATTTAATTTATTAAAAACATCCGCTTCGTTCTGTTTTGTTGCCTTAGCCATCATAGCTGCAATTTCCTTCAGTTGTTTCCCCTCTGGAATGGTAATTTTGAAACTTGCTTCAGCTAGTACCTTTCCAGTTTTCAGTCGGCTGACGATTTCAGGTACATCCATGGACGGACTGAGTTGATACTCGCCTGCCATAAAACCGCCTTCGTTTTTTAGTTTGACGTAATATTTAAATACCTTCGCACTTTTTATAATCCCATGGGATTCTAGCGTTTCTGCTATACCTGTTACCGATGAACCAATTGGAATATCAACCCTTTTCAGATTCTTACTACCTGAGTCAACGGGCTTGAGTGCAGATTCTATGTACAAATATCCCCCACCACTAATTAAGACTATTAATAATAGCAATAGAATTGAAATAATCAAAACAATCTTTCTAACAACTTTTGCTTCACTTTGATGTTCTAGCATTTTTTTGCGAATCACATCTTTTTTCGTATCGGTTTTGTCTGTCATTTGACTCCCCCTTCCTTTACCTTTAAACCCTTAGAACTTCTAATTAAGTTGGTAATATACTAATGTATAATTAAAAAAATAGGCATCTTAATTATTTCAGCACATAGTAAGAAAAATGTCAATTTAACAATAAATTTGTCAGATAATATTAAAAAAAAGAGGATAAAAAAAACCGGCCATCGAAACTGGCCGGTTTTCACGATTCTATTCTTCGTCTTCTTGATCCTCGTTGAAGGTATTAAATACTTCTTCAACCATATCCCATTCCTCATCCGTTTCAATTTGCATTAACGGACCATATCCGCCATCTTCTGTAGGAACATAGGCGTATACATGAATGTCGACATCCTCTTCATCATCATCAAAAGATCCGACTGGATAGAAAAATACATATGATTTTTCAAACTCTTCAGAATCAAAAGTAAAAAGTACTTCATGTAATTGTTCATTACCATTTTCGTCAACTAGTGTAATAAATTGTTCTTCATCGTGTTCATGCTCGTGTTCGTTTACCATTTTTTCACCTCATTAATTTTTACTATCAAGATAACCCTGCAGGATCATGACAGCCGCCATTTTATCAATGACTTTCTTCCGTTTTTTTCTACTAACATCAGCTTCAAGTAAAACGCGCTCTGCTGCCATGGTAGTCAGACGCTCGTCCCATAGGACAGTTGGCACTGCAAATTTATTTTCAATTTCAGACGCATATTGCATACTCGCTTCTGCGCGCGGTCCAATGGTCCCGTTCATGTTTTTTGGAAGACCAATGACAACCTTCTCTACTTGATACTCTTTTATTAATTGACCAATTTCCTCAAAACCAAACTCATTTTTTTCTTCATTGATTTTGAGAGTGGTGAGGCCCTGTGCAGTCCAGCCAAACTCATCGCTTAAAGCTACGCCGACTGTCTTCGTGCCTACATCTAAACCCAATACGCGCATTCATTAACCCTCTCGCTGTTGTTTAAGATAGGATTTCACTAATTCCTCAATAATTTCATCACGCTCAAGCTTACGAATAATATTGCGGGCATCGCGGTGACGCGGAATATAGGCAGGGTCTCCTGATAAAAGATAACCAACAATTTGGTTGATCGGATTGTAGCCTTTTTCCTGCAAAGCTTCATAAACTTGAAGAAGAACATCAGTGATATCATGTTCAAATGGTTCTTCAGGAAAATTAAATCGCATCGTTTTGTCAAATGAGCTCATTGCATGCACCTCGCTTCTTATTTGAGGAAAAAATTATCCTGTTTCCACTTAAGCACCTTTGCACATAGGAATTCTCCTTAGAATATTCCTAGCAATAAGGCGCTTTCGCTTGTCTAGTTACCTACATTTTACACTACTTTATTTGATTATCAAATGGATTTTACCCATTCATCGACGAATTGAAGAGCAGCATCCAATTTTTGAGGGTCTTTCCCACCTGCTTGGGCCATGTCTGGACGGCCACCGCCACCGCCGCCGCAGCGAGAGGCAACTTCCTTGATCAGTTTGCCTGCATGATAGCCTTTTTCAATTAGATCCTTTGTTACCGCCGCAATTAAGTTAACCTTGCCTTCATGGGCACTTCCCAAAACGATGACTACGGAGCCTAGCTTTTGCTTCAAATCGTCAGCCATATTTCTTAGGTTGTTCATATCCGCACCTTGAACATTTGCTGCTAAAACGGTTACCCCATCTATTTCCTTTGCTTTAGACACGAGGTTGCCAGCTTCGATATTCCCCAGTTTCGTTGCAAGTGATTCGTTTTCTCTATGAAGTTGTTTAACTTCAAGCAGTAAACTTTCAATTCGACTAACGATATCTTTCGGATTCGTTTTCAATTTCTCAGCCGCATCCTTCAATAAGCCAACCTGCTCATTTAGTGCCTTGTAGGCTGATTCACCAGTCACCGCTTCAATCCTTCTTGTTCCTGCACCAATTCCACCTTCAGAGATGATTTTAAATAAGCCAATCACCGATGTATTAGGAACATGGCATCCGCCGCAAAGCTCAAGGCTGTAATCGCCAACTCTTACGACACGAACAATATCCCCATATTTTTCACCAAATAAAGCCATAGCTCCCAATTCTTTAGCTTCTGCGATTGGTTTTAGGCTGATATCGAGTTCGATATTTCTCCAAATTTTTTCATTGACAATTTTTTCGACTTGTTCTAGTTCTTCTGGCTTTATTTGACCAAAATGCGAAAAGTCAAAACGGAGACGATCTGGTTCAACTAGAGAACCGGCTTGATTCACGTGCTCGCCAAGAACATCTTTCAGGGCACGGTGTAACAAATGTGTAGCGGTATGGTTTTTGATAATCTTGACACGATTTTCGGCATCCACTTCAGCTTTCACCTTGTCATTCGTCCTTAAGGTTCCAGCTGTAACAATGACTTGATGTAGATTTTGGCCATTAGGTGCTTTTTGTACGTCCTTAACGCTGACGCTGCTTCCATCACCTGTTATCAAACCGCGGTCCGCAATTTGTCCACCGCTTTCTGCATAGAAAGGTGTCACATTAAGAATAACTTGCACTTCCTCACCACTTGCAGCAGCATCAACTAGTTCACCATTTTTAATAATCGCTGCAACAGTGGAATTTGTTTTGAGTTCATCGTAACCAACAA
Source organism: Neobacillus drentensis (assembly GCF_036962125.1). Classification (GTDB taxonomy): domain Bacteria; phylum Bacillota; class Bacilli; order Bacillales; family Cytobacillaceae; genus Neobacillus; species Neobacillus drentensis_B. Next base: position 83,473 of record NZ_JBALOA010000014.1, on the reverse strand, counting down.
ATTTACTCTCAACCTTAACATCTCGAAGGACGCCGCCTTGGACCTGCATTGAATCGACATCTTGTCTTGCTGCCCGAGCACGTTCACGCTGCTGCTCCATCTCTATTTCAAAGCCGGCGTGGTCAACCTTCATCCCTTCTTCTTCAGCATATTCCTCTGTTAATTCAACCGGGAAGCCATAAGTATCGTATAATCGGAAAATATCTGCACCAGTGATGGTATCACTGCCCTTTTCTTTTTCCTTCTTAATGACCGTAGCGAGAATCGCTAATCCTTCATGCAGTGTTTCATGGAAGCGTTCTTCCTCACTTTTGATCACTTTTTGAATGAAATCAGTTTTGTCCTTAACTTCTGGATAAAAATCGGCCATGATTTCGCCAACCACTGGCACGAGTTCAAACATGAATGGTCGATTAATATTAATTTGTTTGGCATAACGGACAGCTCTGCGGAGCAGACGACGGAGCACATATCCGCGCCCTTCATTGGATGGCAGGGCTCCATCGCCAACAGCAAAAGCAACGGTACGAATATGGTCAGCAATTACTTTGAAAGCTACATCGGTTTCTTTGTTTTCACCATATTTTTCACCTGAAATCTCTTCTGTTGCCCGAATAATCGGGATAAATAAATCTGTATCAAAATTGGTTGGGACGTTTTGAACAACCGAAGCCATACGTTCTAATCCCATCCCCGTATCAATATTTTTCTTTGGCAGCGGTGTATAGGTGCCATCCGGGTTATGGTTAAATTGAGAAAACACTAAGTTCCAAACTTCTAGATAACGGTCATTCTCACCGCCAGGATAAAGTTCAGGATCAGTTGGGTCATTTCCATACTCGGGACCGCGGTCATAAAATATTTCGGTATTTGGGCCGCTTGGACCTTCTCCGATATCCCAGAAATTTCCTTCAAGTCGGATAATACGTTCCTCCGGCAGGCCTATTTTGTTATGCCATATTTCATAGGCCTCGTTGTCCTCAGGATGGACGGTAACAGAAAGAAGTTCTGGATTCCAGCCAATCCATTTATCAGACGTTAAGAACTCCCATGCCCACTCAATCGCTTCGACTTTAAAATATTCACCAATTGAAAAGTTACCGAGCATCTCAAAGAATGTATGGTGACGAGCTGTTTTCCCTACATTCTCAATGTCGTTGGTTCTAATTGATTTCTGGGCATTTGTAATGCGCGGATTTTCCGGAACCACCCGTCCATCGAAATATTTCTTTAATGTAGCGACACCACTGTTAATCCATAATAACGAGGGATCATCATGTGGAACAAGCGATGCACTTGGCTCAATTGTGTGACCTTTTTCCTTACTAAAAAATTCTAAAAACATCGAACGAATTTGTGAGCCTGTTAAATTTTTCATAACATTAGACCTCCTTTATTAATAAAAAAGCATACAAAAAAGCCCTCATCCCCAAAACAGGGACGAGAGCTTTGTCTCGCGGTACCACCCTGATTATGGATACAAAAACATATCCACCTCTCAAAATACCTTTAACGCAGGCATACGGCAGGGATTAGCTGCACTCCAGATTAGCTTTCTGTCATCCTTCATCTAGAGCTTCTTTCAGCCAGGGAAGCTCCTCTCTTCTTCGCAAAAACGATATAGATGGTCTACAACATACTCTATCCTTCAACATTTTCATACAATTATTCTATATCACGAATTATAGCCACCCAAAAAAAGTTTGTCAAATCAATCTTTCCTATTATGCGGATGGTCCTTTTTCATTCCTTCGGATCAAATGATTTTTTGCGTGAATAATAGCAACTTTTATGACAACAAGGACTGGAACTGCCACTATCAGACCAAGTATCCCTCCGACTTCCCCTCCCGCTGTTAATGCGAGCATGATAATTAATGGATGCATATGAAGGCTTTTTCCTACAATCAGTGGGGATAAGATGTTTCCTTCTAGAAATTGTAGTCCAAAAACAATCACTAATGTAACCAATACTAATTTTCCTGATGAAGTAGCAGCAATGATTACTGCCGGCACAGCCCCAATGATGGGTCCAAAATAGGGAATAACATTCGTGATTCCAACGATTAGACCTAATATCAACGGATATTTTAAATGGAACATCCAAAACAATAATGCAGAGACACCACCAATAATCATACAGACCAAGAGTTGCCCCCTAATATAGCTGCCCAGCGATTCATCCACATCTTTAAGAAAGAGCGTCCCTTTCTTCCGCCACTGTTTTGGTGTTAAATACCATAGCGTTCGTTTAATCAATGGAAAATCCTTTAACATATAAAAGGCAATAAACGGAATAACCATCATAAGTAGTGCTGAATTTAGAAAACTAACTAAAATATTTACAATGACCGTCAAGAGGGAATCCAACTTTTTTTCAAACGCATCAATACCATCTTCTATTCTCGTTTGCAAACCATCTGGCCATTCCCTCGTGTGTGATTGAAGGGTTTCAATCCATCCTCTATATTGTTCTGCTAATACTGGTGCACTCTCTGAAAGGTCTTTTATTTGATCAATGATTGCTGGAACACCTTTATATACACCAAGGCCAATTCCTCCAAAAAATAATATATAAATGATAAAAATGGCAAGACCTCTATGCAGCCCTTTTTGATGTAATTTCTCGACAATTGGATGAAGCAAATAAGTGATAAATCCACCAATAGCAAAAGGAAAAACAACAATGGCAACCACACGAAGGATCGGCATCCAAACAAAACGAATTTTAAGAAATACATAAATAGCAATTAATAAAAGGAGTAAAAAACCAATCCGGTAATACCATTTCATTCGAATCTCCACAATAACCGAACCTCCTTCACGTTAGTGTTAGAGACCCTTCATGGAATTATGCATTAAAAAATCCCCCTCATCGTGAGGGGGATTCATTCTAGAATATCGCGCGTTTCACTTTCTTTGTCATTCTTTTCATATTGCGGGCTGACATCATATTGTTTCTTTGGGCCACATTATAGGCAGCAATCCCAGCACCAAACGCAATCATTGTCGTCATCATTTTATTCATACGTTTCACCTCTTTTAGTATTGTCTAGCTCCGGCTCCCAACGGCTAGTGTCCTTCGCTCTTTTCCCTACGATAAGTCAACATCGAATCGCTACGCTATCCGTGTTTCCTTTATCTCAGTCAAAGCGCTCCAGGCCATACGCCGGTAAACGGGAGCCTCCGCTTTTCTATTTTTAAAGGGTGTAACGACGCTCTTCTTCTTCAAACAAATCGTCTAAGGAACTAAGTGAACCGTCCTCTTCGACTTGATGGGTGCTGATTAGGCCTTTGTTTACTGAAAGTTCAATAAAGCAATTCCAGCAATAATATTGGTTAATACCAATTTTACCGATATCCTTGCTTTGACAATTGGGACACTTAAACATGGAAAGACACCTCACGTATTATTTACGTCTACGATAATGGCATCCTTTCCGATTGCTAAGGGCTTCCCGGATTGAATGACTTGTTTGCCTTCCGTAAGATCCGAAAAGAAGCCATCCGTGATTTCGTACCCTATGATTGTGCCCAATTCTTCCTGAAAATATACATCTTTTAACAATCCGAGGGATTCTCCGCTTTTAGAAAGCATCATCATTCCGTCTAATGAATGCTGATGGTTAAGGGTATATTCTTGATCTTTCAGTTTTTCTAAAGAACCATTGTCATCAATCATTACCCCATCGACACCGAAGGAAGACACCTTTTCGATATCCAAAAAGTAGGATTGTTTGAAAAAAACGCCCTTTTTCACAAGTAAGCCGTTTACCTTGCCGTTCCCAGAGATTGATAAATCACAAACTTCACCAATTTTTTGGCCGCTTGTTGTTTCAAAAACAGACTGTCCTTTCAGTAAAGAAAATGTCCGCAAAGAGTACCCCACCTCCTGTGAACATTTATAGTGTTAGTCATTAACCATAAAATCATAAGGTGAAACGTTTTCCATACCAACCATTGGATTTACCTGCATCATTTCTTCCTCGTAGGACATGACAGTAACTAATTGATCAGCATCAACATTGTTTATTAGGGGTGAAATTGGTTCAAGATCCCCGCCAGTATTCGGTCCCTCCATAATCGATTCTTGCAGTTTTTGACACAAAGTAGTCTGACGAGAAAGTTCATCCGCTCTTTCAACGCCCATTTTAAGCGCATCAATTTCGCCGCAAAGTATCAAGGATTGTTTACTTCTTGTAATTGCCGTATAGATTAAGTTTCTACGCAGCATCCGGTAATAACTTCTTGTTATTGGTAAGACGACAATCGGAAATTCACTGCCCTGTGATTTATGGACAGAACAACAATAAGCATGGGTGATTTGGTTTAAGTCTTGTCTTGTATACTCCACTTCATTGCCTTCAAAGGTAATATATATCATATCTTGTTTTTCTGTATTTTCTTTTGCATATATAATTGAAATAATTTCTCCGATATCCCCGTTAAAGACATTGCTTTCTGGTTGGTTTACCAATTGGAGTACCTTATCACCAATCCGATATTTGACATCACCAAAAGCAATCTCCTTCCGCTTGCCGTCCGGGTTGGGATTAAAAATTTCCTGCAATAAAACATTTAAACGATCAATTCCTGCTGGTCCTCTGTACATTGGCGCTAACACTTGAATATCCTTTGCCGAATAGCCCTTATTTTTTGCATTTTGAGCTACTTTTTCAACAACCTGAGCAACCTGTGCTGTGGAGCATTTAATAAATGACCTGTCTGCTTGCTTCACGGTAATATCTGCCGGTAAATAACCCTTTTTTATTTCGTGGGCTAATTCGATGATGGAAGATCCTTCAGCCTGACGATAAATATCCGTTAAGCGGACAGTTGGAATCCGTTCAGATGTTAGCAAATCCTTTAAGACCTGGCCGGGGCCAACTGATGGCAATTGGTCTTCATCGCCTACCATGATAACCTGTATATTTTCAGGAAGAGCCTTAAATAATTGATTAGCCAGCCAAATATCGAGCATGGAGGTTTCATCGACAATAATGATTTTCCCTTCGAGCGGACTCGCATCATCACGGTCAAAGCCCTCTGTACCATTAAAGCCTAGCAAACGGTGGATGGTTACAGCAGGGAGTCCTGTCGATTCACTCATCCTTTTTGCCGCTCTTCCTGTTGGGGCTGCAAGCAGGAAAGGAAATGGTTCCCCCTTTTTATGGTAATCCTTAGGCTCCAAGGAACAGCCATGCAATTCTGCATAAAGTTCCACAATACCTTTAATCACCGTTGTTTTTCCTGTACCAGGTCCACCAGTTAACATCAACATTGGTGACATTAATGCGGTTTGAATGGCTTCTCGCTGTGTCGGGGCATATTGCACCCCAAGCCGTTCCTCTAAATTCCCTAAGGCGAGGAGAAATTCAGATTCTGGAAATTGATCTTTATATTCCGTTTGTTCAAGGATCCGCTGGATATTCGTCACCAGCCCTTTTTCTGCAAAATATAAGGAGGGCAGGTACACACGTGTCTCTTCACCAATTAACTTACCCTCTTCTTGCAGCTTGATGACCTCATTCGAGATATCTATGTATTCAATTTGATCACGCTTATTCTCTTCTAAAAGGGCTTTTACTTGTTCTAATAGGTCCTCTGTCTTGATAAATACATGCCCCGTTTGCATGCTCTCATTCTCAAGGATATAAAGACAAGCTGCTTTAATCCGGTCCGGGTGGTTTCCTGAAATCCCCAGCTGGTAACCGAGCTCATCCGCACGGCCAAAACCGATTCCTTCGATATCTTCCACAAGTTTGTACGGATTTTTTTTCATAATCTCAAGTGTTTCATCTTTATAGGCCTGATAAATCCGCATCGAAATCTGAGGTCCAAAGCCATATTGGTTTAAAGCAACCATTACTTGTTCTAGTCCCTGATGTTCCATTAGTGTATCGTAAAGCATTTTGGCTTTTTCCGGAGGGAGCTTAGGAATGGTGTCAAGCAAGGACGGTTGATTGAGGATTTTTGAGATTGCGTTATCTCCCAAGGTTTCAACAATATTTTCAGCAGTTTTTTTCCCGATTCCTTTAAACATTTCTCCAGACAAATAGTTGATTACCCCTTGTTTTGACTGAGGCATGTCCTTGCGAAAATGATTAGTATGAAATTGCAGGCCAAATTTTGGATGATCCTTAAATTCTCCGAAAAAGATATAGGTCTCTTGTTCATGTACTTTTGGAAAATAACCGGTGACAACTGCCTCTTTATCATCGTATGAATGATTAGTTTCATCAACTCTTATCCGTAAAACCGTGTAAAGGTTTTGCTCATTGTGAAAAATAGTCACAATCGGTCTGCCCTTGACGAATTTCCCTTGTTCTGAAAACAAATCAAGGCTATCTTGCTTTTCCATTTTGCTCCCTCCCTTCTAGAAAATAGCAAATATTATTGATTGCCTTCTACTAATTTCTTTGCGTGACCTGCGAGTAGATGATCCGGTTGGATGTCTAGAGCTTTATTGAACATTTCTAAGGCTTTTACCGCATCTTCCTGAAAAGCATAACTAACACCTAAATTATAATAGGCATCCGAATGAGTCGGGTCCAACTCAATGCATTTTTCAAATTGAATCAACGCTTCATCAATTAGTTCTAATTGAGCTAGACATAATCCATACTGAAACCGCGCTTCCGCATCAGTTTTATTTAACTCCACGCTTCTTTGTAGATAAGGGAGCGCAAACTTTCCTTGCTCTAACTGGACAAGAGTCAGTCCTAACATGAAGTAATTATCGCTCGATTGCAGCCCCTTTTTCATGGCCGTCTCAAACATATTCTTAGCTTCGTTGAAAAGATCTTTCGTAAATAACAATGTTCCAATGCTATAATAAGCCGCCGCAGCGTTTTCATCTACTTCAAGTGCCTTTTGATAAAAATTAAGTGCCTTTTCATCGTCGCCAACGGCGGAAAGAACATTTCCAAAGTTAATATAAGCAACTGGGTCGTTCGGATTTTCTTGAATCGCATCATTAAAGGCCTTTGCTGCCTCTTCTAGGTTGCCATCCTGCATGTATTGTACACCTAATTGGTTTTTATCCATTTATACCACTCCAATCTAAGAGAAAGTATATCATATTTCATTGAAAATGAACCTTGAACAAAAAAACCTGACTCCATTTTTAGGAATCAGGTTGGTTCTATCCAACATATGTTAAACGTTCTCCATTTTTAAACACTTTATCAATCGTCCCACCGCCGAGACATTCATCGCCATTATAAAAAACCACAGCCTGTCCTGGCGTGATGGCACGAATCGGTTCATCGAAAATGACCTCCACTTGATCATCTTCCAACAAACGGACGGTGACATGATTATCATCCTGGCGATAGCGGAATTTAGCCGTACATTTAAATTCTGCTGGCTTTTCCCGGTCAGACACCCAGCTTACATTAACAGCAGTAATTGAGTCGGAATAGAGTTTTTCATGATGAAAGCCTTGGCCTACATAAAGAATGTTTTTTTCTAAATCCTTACCAATCGCAAACCATGGTTCACCTGAACCGCCAATTCCCAGGCCATGACGCTGGCCAATTGTATGATACATTAAGCCCTCGTGTTTGCCTTTCACTTCACCATCAAATGTCTCCATATTACCTGGCTGAGCCGGCAAATATTGTCCCAAAAACTCTTTGAAATTTCGTTCGCCAATAAAACAAATACCCGTGCTATCTTTTTTTGTTGCCGTAGCTAGGTTCGCTTCTTTGGCAATCTCACGAACTCTTGGTTTCTCAAGGTTACCAATCGGGAACATCACCTTGCTTAACTGTTCCTGTGTCAATTGGTTCAAGAAATAGGTCTGGTCCTTATTTTCATCGAGACCTCGGAGCATTTTGTATTCACCATCACGATATTCAACTTGTGCATAGTGACCAGTAGCCAGATAGTCTGCCCCTAAATTCATTGCATGCTCTAAAAAGGCTTTAAATTTAATTTCCTTATTACACATTACATCTGGATTTGGGGTCCGTCCTGCTTTATATTCTTCCAGGAAGTAGGTAAATACCTTATCCCAATATTGTTTTTCAAAATTTACAGCATAATAAGGAATGCCGATTTGATTACACACACGAATGACATCCTCATAATCCTCTGTCGCTGTACAGAAACCTGTATCATCCGTGTCATCCCAGTTTTTCATAAAAATGCCGATGACATCGTATCCTTGCTGTTTTAGCAGTAAGGCTGCCACAGAAGAATCAACTCCCCCAGACATTCCAACCACAACTCTTGTGTTTTTCGGATCTTTCTTTTCCAACTGTTTTCACCTCTCTTTTTGCAAAAAGCTAAAAATATTTATTTTTTCAAACGTGAAACAATTCTTGCCGTTTCTTCAGCAGTCTTACTTACTTCCTCAACGGTTGTATTAAAGCCAAAACTGAAACGAATTGAATTGGTTAATCGTTCTGAGTTTTTACCAAACATGGCAACAAGGACATGTGAAGGTTCAATTGAACCCGCTGTGCATGCCGAACCGCTCGATACAGCAATTCCCGCTAAATCGAGATTGACGAGCATGGCTTCTACACTTGTCCCAGGAAAACTTAAGTTTAATACATGTGGCAATGAATTTTCAAGTATTCCGTTTATGTTAAATTCTACATTTAGCTTACGGAGTTTCTCGATTAACGTTCTTTTCAATTCAAGGAATTGTTCGCGTTTGGCTTTGCGGTTTCCATTTGAAATGGATGAAGCTTCATGAAATCCAACAATCGCCGCAATATTTTCGGTGCCTGCCCGTCTTTTTCTTTCTTGCTCGCCACCAAAGGAACGTGGAGACAGTTTTACGTTTGATCGTGCATAAAGGAATCCTGTCCCTTTTGGTCCATTGATTTTATGAGCAGAGACAGATAACAAATCAATGAAACTTTGATTGACTTCGATTTGTTCGACTCCATAGGCTTGGACCGCATCGGTATGGAACATGGCTTGATGGTCCTTTAATAACTGCCCAATTTCGGTAATTGGCTGGAGCGTCCCTACCTCGTTATTACCATACATAATTGATACCAGAATAGTATCATCTCTTAACGCCGTTCGAAGATCATCTAATGATATTTGTCCTGATTCATCAACAGGCAGGTATGTGACCTCAAAGCCCATTTTTTCTAACTTTTGACAAGCATGGAGAACAGCATGGTGCTCCACTTTAGTAGTAATAATATGCTTGCCCTTATGCTGATAGGATTCAGCCACACCAAATAACGCCATATTATCTGCTTCCGTACCGCCACTTGTAAAAATAATCTCATTTTCCTTTGCACCAATGCTGTCCGCTAGGCCCGCACGTGCTTGATCAATCAAGTGACGGGCTTCTCTCCCAAAGGAATGAATGCTTGAAGGATTTCCAAAAGTTGATTGCATTACCTCAAGCATTATTTCAATAACCTGTGGATGCATAGGCGATGTTGCAGCATGGTCGAGATAGATACGTTCCACATTTACACCTTCTATCAAAATAATTCTCAATGTTACTTTTTACCCTAAATATAAAACATATATCCTTCAGGCGTTTCGTCATTACTGTGATTCGCTAAATCCTCTAACGTCGTATTGTCCAATACACCCTTAATTGCATCACGAATCCGAATCCACAATTCCCGCTTAGCAGGTTCTTCATCTTCAATCCCTTCAACCGGTGTAATGGGTCCTTCAAGAACACGGATGACATCACCAGCAGTAATTTTAGCTGGAATGTCGGTTAAGATATAGCCGCCATATGCACCGCGAATACTCTTTACTAAGCCGGCATTCCGCAATGGGGCAATCAATTGTTCTAAATAATGTTCGGATAGATCATTTGCTTGGGCAATCGTTTTTAAAGATGTTGGACCCTCACCATGTTTTTTGGCAAGTTCAATCATGATTGTCAAGCCATAGCGACCCTTTGTTGAAATTTTCATAGCGCACCTCTATTCGTATCTATAGTCAAGATAAATTAAAATCCTTAGTAATTTAATAGGCATTAAAATTATATCATATTCTTCTTTAATATGCTTTTTCAACAGAAAATGATAAAGTAAGGCTATAAAAATAGCCAATTGTAATAAGAATTTTGGAGAGATGTAGCATGCAGCAAAAGCCTTTAGCATTTCGAATGCGCCCCAGAACAATTGAAGAAGTTGTCGGGCAGCAGCATTTAGTCGGTGACGGAAAGATCATTTCTAGAATGGTAAAAGCAAAGCAGCTGACCTCGATGATTTTATACGGTCCGCCTGGGATTGGCAAAACATCCATTGCCAGTGCAATCGCAGGCAGCACAAAATATGCCTTTCGCACCCTTAATGCCGTTACTAATAATAAAAAAGATATGGAAATTGTTGCCGCAGAGGCAAAAATGTCGGGAAAAGTCATTTTGCTCCTTGATGAGGTCCATCGTTTAGATAAAGGCAAGCAAGATTTTTTATTACCTTATCTTGAAAATGGAATGATTGTATTAATTGGGGCCACGACTAGTAACCCTTACCATGCCATCAATCCCGCTATCCGAAGCCGCTGTCAGATTTTCGAGTTAAAACCGCCTACACCGGATGAAGTGAAACTAGCCTTAATTCGTGCCCTTGAAGATGAGGAACGGGGACTAGGGAAAGTTAAGGTGGAAATTGCCGAAGAGGCCTTGTTGCATTTTGCACAAGGGGCGAATGGGGACGTAAGAAGCTCTTTAAACGCCCTTGAATTAGCCGTCTTATCAACGGATCAAGATGAGAATCATATCATCCATATTGATGTAGGCACAGCAGAAGAATGTTTGCAAAAAAAGAGCCTGGTTGCGGACAAAGATGGGGACGGGCATTATGATGTCCTGTCTGCCTTTCAAAAGTCCATTCGGGGAAGTGACGTCAATGCGGCGCTCCATTATCTGAGCCGATTAATTGAAGCAGGGGACCTGCCGAGTATCAGCCGAAGATTAATCGTAATCGCCTATGAAGATGTCGGATTAGCTAATCCTCAAGCGGGCGCACGCACGTTAGCGGCGATCGAGACGGCTGAAAGAATTGGCTTTCCTGAAGCAAGGATCCCGCTTGCGAATGCCGTCATTGAGTTATGCCTGTCTCCAAAGTCTAATTCTGCTGTCTTAGCCATCCAGGCGGCCCTTGAAGATATTCAAAAGGGCATCGTCGGTGAGGTACCAGATCATTTAAAGGATGCCCATTATAAAGGGGCAAAAGAGCTTGGCAGAGGAATCGACTACAAATACCCACATGATTATGAAAACGGCTGGGTCCCACAACAGTATTTACCAGATAAATTAAAAAACAAACAATACTACAATCCAAAGAAGACCGGAAAATTCGAACAAGCACTCGCCATCGTCTATGAAAAATTAACACGAAAAAAATAGGGTGTCAGGTACCATGTGAAAAATTCACATGGTACCTGACACCCTTCATTTTTTAAGCAGCGACATCCCGTTTTTTGAATACAAAGAAGGCTAGAAATTGGAAGACAGTGAAATAGATGAGCAGCATGATAATGGAGAAGGTCATCGACATTCCTTTCATCATCGGGGTCCCTTCCACATATTGCATTAAATTGGTGTTGGCAAACAAGATGTATTTAGCCCAGCTATATTTCATGGCCAACAGAAGAGTAAATTGCGAACCTGTAAATAATAAAAACAGTGATAAGCCGATGGCTAAGGAGCTGTTCCGGAATACTGATGAAATCATGAAGGCCATCGTCGCTAACATGATCGTATCAATCGAATTTAATCCATAATAAATCAGCAGGTGAACAACAATCGGTTGTTCTGTTACCTGACCATCGGCATAATTTAAATACGGTACCGCATGATCTGGCATACCAAACAAAATTGCTCCAAGTAAAGCAGAAAAAACAAATAGAACCCCTAGCATCATTAACGCAAATATTAGCACCGTTAAATATTTGGAAGTCAAAATCTTACTGCGGTTAATCGGGCGTATTAATAGCAGTTTGATTGTTCCCCAGTTGAATTCACTAGCAACAATTCCGGCGGAAATAATAATCGTAAATAAACCTGGCAGGATAATTAATTGGGATGCATCTCTTACAAACGTCCAAATATTATATTTTTCGTTAAAGGGAAGATGATGCTTGATACGGTAATCATTAATAGCAATTTCTTCCTTAAAATATTGCTTCTCAAGCTTGGAATTACTTTGTTTCATCTGTTTCTGAAGCGCATCATTTTCCTGCTGTAGAGTCTGTTCCCAGTTCTTATCAGGTTTGTAATCCTGTTCCTGATATTTATGAAAGATGCCAAATATCGCAGTAATAACTATGACGATTGCAATCATTACGTAGGTTCCAGGCCGCTTAAAAATTTTCATCCATTCATTTTTAATTAAATTAACCACGGCTCTTTCCCCCCTTATCGGTTGTTAATTCAAGAAAACGATCTTCTAATGTCTTCACTACTTCTTTAATTGCAAAAACTTGAATATCCTCGTTAACGAATCTTTTTACTAGGGCTGGTATTTCTGCTTTTGGTAACTCAATAGTTATTCCATTGTGTGAACGACTTGCCTGCACATTGGGATAGTCTGTTTCAATAAGATTCAAAGCCTTATTACTAGGGATGACTTCTAGTTCAAAAGTCATTTTTGCAGCTCCATGGACTAATTCCTGAACTAACTGAACATCAATTAAGCGGCCATTTTGAATAATGCCAATCCGGTCACACATCATTTCCATTTCTGAAAGGAGGTGACTAGAAACAATTACTGCCAAGTTTTTTTCACGGGCCAAGTGACAAACATAATCGCGAATCTCTCTAATCCCTGCAGGGTCTAATCCGTTGGTAGGTTCATCGAGAATTAATACTTGCGGGTCGTGCAAAAGACACTGCGCTAGTCCTAACCTTTGCCTCATTCCCAAGGAATAGGTTTTTACCTTATCATGGATTCGTTCAGATAAGCCGACAAGTTCGACTGTTTCGTCAATCTTCTCTTTGGTAATTCCCTTTGCCATTCTGGCGTAGTGAATTAAATTTTGATACCCTGTTAAAAATTTGTACATTTCAGGGTTTTCGACAATTGCACCAATATGACGAACGGCATCTTCAAAATTATTTTTAATACTAAAACCACTCACCTCAATGTCTCCTGATGTGATGGTTATTAACCCGACAATCATTCTAATTGTCGTTGTTTTCCCCGCACCATTGGGGCCTAAGAAACCAAAAACCTGACCTTTATTTACCTGAAAGCTAATATTATCTATGATCGTCCGACCTTTAATTACTTTCGTTACATTTTTCAACTCTACAATTTTTTCCAAATTCTCACTCCTCCCCATGTCCATCATCTAGTTTATCTTATTGTAGAAAAATTTTCCTCTTATTTAGAAATTGTATAAGCAAATATTAACAAAATATTCATATACTTCCCTCTAACTGATAGGAATTTTTTGTAAGATAAATGTAGGTTCTAATCAAAAAGAAAGGATGTGGACTATGCTGTTAAAGACTCGCTCTGAATCTAATGAATTACTAATTATGAGGGCTTTAAACACACGAAGCAAATTATCTCCACAAGAAAAGAAGTATTATTTTAAACTTGAAAAAGGCTTTCAAGGGGAATTAATGTTTGATTTGTTAACTGATAAGCTTCAAAGTGATATGTTGGTCATTAACGACATATGCCTTGAGATTAATGACTCGATCTTTCAGATCGATACTCTAATCATTGCACAAAATACGATTTATCCCTTTGAAATAAAAAATTACTATGGAGATTATTTTTACGACTCTGATGGTTTCCATAAAATTTCTGGGCCAGATATAACTAATCCACTACATCAGTTGAGCCGTTGTAAATTATTACTAGGTCAGTTACTTCAAAGCCTTGGCTTTAATATTCCTATTGAATCCACCATCATTTTCATCAACCCCGAGTTTACCCTATATCAAGCTCCTCTAAAGCAGCCAATTATATATCCAACACAGATTAATGGTTTTATGAAAGAATTTGACCGGACGCCATCCAAATTAAATGACAGGCACAAAAAGTTAGCCGACCAATTAATATCTATGCATTCAAACAAATCCCCTTATATCACTCGGTTACCGACTTATCAATTTAATCAGATGAAAAAGGGGATTGTTTGTCCAAAACCAAAATGTGATTCTTATATGATTTCAGGTGGTGATAAGACTGTTGTTTGTAAGAATTATGGGTGTGTAGAACCAAACGAATCTGCCATATTACGCTGCGTGGAAGAACTAAAGTTGCTTTTTCCAGAGATGAAAATTACAACTGGGTTGGTTTTTGAATGGTGTGGTGGAATTAAGTCTACAAAATTTATCAGGAGGGTTTTAATGCAAAACTATACCGCAAAAGGAGGAAGAAAGTTTTGTTATTTTGAATGAATAATTTCTCTTTCTTATCCAGATGGTTCTCTTTACCTCTGGACGGTCATTAAG
>NZ_JBALOA010000014.1:48285-69036 GCF_036962125.1 Neobacillus drentensis | reverse complement strand
GGCTCTCTTTCTTACCTAGATGGCTCGCTTTTCCTCTGGACGGTCATTAAGAGGCTCTCTTTCTTACCTAGATGGCTCGCTTTTCCTCTGGACGGTCATTAAGAGGCTATCTTTCTTACTTAGGTGGCTATCTCCATAAAAAGCCCCGAACCAATTAAGGTCCAGGGCTTCACAAATTGCTTATTTCTCATCCGATACACGTTGAATTTTGATGCTACTTAGTAATTGACGTACAACATAACTAGCCATGATCAAACCGGCAGCTGATGGAACGAAAGCATTTGATGCAGGCGGCATTTGCGCCTTGCGGATCGGTGCGTTCTCATTTCCAACTTCTTTCTTAATATCCTCACGAATCACAATCGGGCTTTCATCGGAAAACACAACCGGAATACCTTTGTGGATTCGTTCCTTACGGAGCTTTGTACGGATCACTTTGGCAATCGGATCCGTATGGGTCTTCGAAATATCCGCAATCTTAAATCGGGTAGGGTCCATTTTATTGGCTGCCCCCATACTTGAAATGATGGGAATATTCCTTTTTAAACATTCCTTCATTAAATGAATTTTATAAACAATGGTATCTGAAGCATCAACGACAAAGTCTAAATTGTGGCTAAAAATCTGCTCATAGGTCTCTTCTGTATAAAACATTTTTAAGGAAATAACTTCGCAGTCTGGATTAATATCTCTAATCCGCTCCTCCATAATCTCCACTTTCGGTCTTCCAACCGTGGATAACAAGGCAATCAACTGGCGGTTGATATTGGTAATATCTACATCGTCTTTATCTATTAAAATTAACCGGCCGACACCTGAACGGGCCAATGCTTCGGCTGCAAATGAGCCGACACCGCCGATTCCTAAAACAGCAACCGTACTATTTTTCATGATTTCAAGGCCCTCTTTACCGATGGCAAGTTCGTTACGTGAAAATTGATGCAGCATAAGGTTCACTCACTCCAATTATTAAATTCGTTATGTTTCTTTTACCCGATTAAAAATATATCATACACTCCATTAAAAACAAGTATCTTGATAGGATTAATAAAATTAAAAGCAAAATAAAACCTCCTGTAACGTTCAGGAGGTTGGTCATTTCGAAAATAGAAAAGAGTCCCAATTATGCCGTCACTTTTCATTCCTAGTTTTGATCCCGCTACTTTCGCAGGGGGGTGTCCTGTTCCCGAAATTGTAAGTCCCCTTCCCCGTATAAGAGTGAGGCATTTACGCAAGCAGAAAACCTGGACTCCCAATAAATAATGTTCGGTCAAAACTTAGGCAACGTAACGTACATTTCAGGACTCTTCTTTGTTGCCTTTATAATAGCATATTAAAAATCTCGTTTCAAGGAATCATGAAAGCGAATTCCTGCTATTTTTTAACATTTAGTGACAAATTTAATTCCTTCAGTTGTGCTTCAGAAACCTCGCCAGGAGCGTCGGTTAACAAGCAGCTTGCACTTGCTGTTTTCGGAAAGGCAATGGTATCCCTTAAATTTGTACTGCCGGCAAGCAGCATAACCAAACGGTCCAATCCTAGCGCAATTCCGCCATGTGGAGGTGTTCCATACTCAAACGCATTCATTAAGAATCCGAATTGCTCATTTGCCTGTTCTGGTGTAAACCCAAGTATGTTAAACATTTTCTCTTGGATCGGACGTTCAAAAATACGCAGTGAACCACCGCCAAGTTCATAGCCATTTAAGACAATATCATAAGCCTGGGCACGAACTTTAGAAGGAGCAGTATCTAAATATTCAAGGTCTTCCCTAAACGGCATCGTAAAAGGATGATGGGCTGCGTAATAACGGCCTTCCTCCTCATCGTACTCAAGGAGCGGCCAATCGGTCACCCATAAGAAATTGAATAAGCTTGGGTCGATTAAATCTAATTCTCTAGCTAACTTCTGGCGAAGTGCACCTAACGCATCAGCAACCACACTCTTCTTGTCAGCTACGAACAGCAGCAAATCTCCTGCGGATGCTTCAAGTGTGCTGGTAAGAGCTTTAGCGTCCTCTTCAGCGAAAAATTTTGCAATGGGCCCCTTTAACCCTTCAGCATCGACTTTAAGCCATGCAAGTCCCTTTGCACCGTAAACAGCAACGAATTCCGTTAGGGCATCAATGTCTTTACGTGAATAGTTGTCAGCAGCCCCTTTCACGTTAATCGCTTTAACTTGACCGCCATTTGCCACAGCTGAAGCAAATACTTTAAAACCTGAATCCTTGACGATTTCTGAAAGATCGACAAGTTCTAGACCAAAACGAGTGTCCGGCTTATCCGAACCATAGCGGCTCATCGCCTCATCATAAGTCATTCGCGGGAAGGCAGCCGGCAGGTCTACTCCCTTAACTTCTTTCATTAACTTGGTCATCATTTTTTCCATCATGCCCATAATATCTTCTTGGCTTAAAAAGCTTGTCTCGATATCGATTTGGGTAAATTCCGGCTGGCGGTCGGCACGTAAATCCTCATCGCGGAAGCAGCGAGCAATTTGATAATAGCGTTCAATACCGCCGACCATAAGCAATTGCTTAAAAATCTGTGGTGATTGCGGCAAAGCATAAAACTCTCCAGGGTGGACACGGCTAGGTACTAAATAATCACGCGCACCTTCAGGGGTACTTTTTGTTAGGATTGGTGTTTCAATATCTAAAAATCCTTCGCTGTCTAGAAAGTCTCTGATTTGCTTGGTCACTTGGTGACGCATCTTTAGTGTTTCAAAAATAACCGGACGACGGAAGTCAAGGTAACGGTACTTTAAGCGAACATCTTCAGACGCATCCGTTTTATCCGAAATCATGAATGGCGGGGTCTTCGCCTCATTAATAATAGTTACTTTCTCTGCCTGAACCTCAATGGTGCCCGTTTTTAGGTTTTCGTTGATCGTTGCCGCATCACGTGCAACAACAGTCCCAACAATATCCAAAACAAACTCATTGCGGATTTTTTCAGCAATTTGCAATGCTTCCTTTGATAAATCAGGATTAAAGACAACCTGAACAATTCCTGTCCGGTCGCGAAGATCAATAAAAATTAAACCGCCTAAGTCACGTCTTTTTTGAACCCAGCCTTTTAAGGTTACTTTTTCGCCAACAGCTGTTTCAGGAACTTCCCCACAAAAATATGATCTGCCAAACATCGTTATCCTCCCCTTATTCCTGCAACTCTTTGAATTGTTTAATAAAAGTTGCTAAATCAATTTCTACTTGCTCACCCGAAGACATATTTTTTACATTGATTTTATTATTCTTCAGTTCTTCATCGCCTAACACCGCCACAAACTTAGCTTTTAGACGATCAGCTGCTTTAAATTGTCCTTTAATTTTACGATCTAAATAATCTCTTTCTGCTGAAAAACCAGCTCTTCGCAACTCCTGTAAAAGGACGACAGTGTAATCCTTGGCTTCTTCACCTAATGCGGCTAGATAGCAATCAATGCTTTCGTTTATCTCTAACTCGATTCCTTCTGCATTAAGGGCCGCAATAAAGCGTTCAATACTTAGAGCAAAGCCGATACCCGGTGTTTCAGGACCACCAATTTCCTCGGCCAATCCATTATAGCGTCCCCCGCCGCAAAGCGTGGTAATCGCGCCAAATCCTTCGGAATCACTCATAATTTCAAATGCTGTATGGTTATAATAATCCAGTCCGCGGACTAAGTTTGCATCGACTTCGAAAGGAATATCCAACTGGGTTAAGTATTTTTGTAATTTTTCAAAATAGTTCTTAGAATAGTCATTTAAAAATTCCAGTATTGAAGGAGCTATTCTCATTAATTCATGCTCACGGTCGACCTTACAATCCAGAATCCGAAGCGGGTTTTTTTCGAGACGATTTTGACAGTCATGACAAAACTCGCCGATTCTTGGTTTGAAGTGATTGACGAGCGCTTCGCGGTGTGCATTTCGACTTTCCTTATCACCTAAGCTATTAATTATCAGCTTCAACTTTTTTAAGCCCATTTCTTTATATAAATTCATCGCAAGTGAAATGACTTCTGCATCAATCGCAGGGTCATTACTGCCCAATGCTTCTATTCCAAATTGGACAAACTGACGAAACCGGCCGGCTTGTGGACGTTCATATCGGAACATGGGTCCCATGTAATAAAGCTTTACTGGCTGATTCGGGAGTCCGAACATTTTCTTCTCCACATACGACCGAACAACCGCTGCAGTTCCTTCTGGTCGCAACGTAAGGCTTCGTTTTCCTCTGTCTTCAAAAGTGTACATTTCCTTTTGAACAATATCGGTGCTATCGCCAACACCTCTGGAAAAAAGATCTGTATGTTCGAAGATTGGAGTGCGAATCTCTTTATATTGGTACTTCTCACACAGTTCACGGGCTTTTGCTTCAATCAGTTGCCACTTTTCTACCTCACCTGGTAAAATGTCTTGCGTTCCCCTTGGAATGCTGATGGACATAGTGGAAAACCTCCTTATTTTTTCATTATGTAAGTAGACAGGACGCCTCCCCGTTTCCATTATAAAAACAAAAAACTCCCATCCCTTGTATAAATACAAGGGACGAGAGTTTGATTGTTCCCGCGGTGCCACCCTAGTTGAAGGCATAGAAAATCATGCACTTCCTCTTTAACAGTTAACGCCTGCTACGTTCTTCTCCTACTAAAGTTCATTCTTTTTCAGAGAGAAGCCTACGGAGTGTTCATTCATTAAGTTCCATGTAGAAATGCTTTCAGCCCTGGACATTTCTTCTCTTTTCATGAGTATGCTTAATTACTATGCTCCATCATTGGTATTTCACAATATGTCATTTTATTTTATTAATATTACGGAGCATCGCTGGTATTGTCAATAGCCATTTATGATCTTTCTAAATGTTTTTTTAACTTTCTGACATCACCAATCGTTATTCCGAATTCTGATGCGAGTTCAAACGAGGTTGCATGCTGTTCTTTTTGAATAAAATCATGAAAATCAACACCGAAAAGCCGTCCATCCATTGACTGGATGTTCATTCCTTTTTCACTAGCTCTCATTCCCAATCACCTCAGCCTTTACTTCAATACTGATATTATTTCCACCTTAAGCGAAAAACTTGCATAGACAATAAGTTTTTTTCTATTAAGATCGACAATATTAGTAATTTAGGAATGATTTTCACCTTTTTATACGCTAAAATAGAATAAAAAAAGGAGGTAGTTATGGTCAAAAAGAGTAGGTTATTGGTAGTATCTATTATTCTATTTTTTGGAGCCTTTACGCCTCAAGGGAGAAGTATCGCAGCAGTAAATTCAACATCAATTGGTATTGTCAATGGTGATACCTTAAACATACGACAGGAGCCTACAACATCGAGTCCTGTTATTGGGAAGTTAACAGGCGGGACAAGAGTAACGATTTACTCAAAACAAAACAATTGGTTGGAAGTAGATTTTTCAAATATAAGAGGATGGGTAAGGTCTGAGTTTATTGATAGTCAAGCACCGAATACTTCTCTAACGAAAGAGAGTAGTTTCACCGGAATGGTCACTGCAAACATCCTTAATGTCCGGTCTGCCGCCTCATTAAATTCAAGACCCCTCGGCTCGGTAACCAAAGGGCTTAGTTTTTTCATTTTGGAAGAAAAGAATAATTGGGTAAAAATAGAATACAAATCTGGTAGTTTTGGATGGGTTCCTCGATGGTTTCTTGAGATAAATGCCACCAAATCTCAAACTGGACAAGCCATTAAGGAAAGCTACATTACGATCCTACATAGAGGGACCAGTATTAGAAAAAAACCGGATGTGCAATCAGATGTCATAGAACGTGCGAACAGCGGCATCACATACTCCGTAATAAAAGTCATCAATGATTGGTATGAAATTGATTTAAAAAACGGAAAAACGGGTTATGTAGCTGGATGGCTAGTTTCCATTAACGGGAATAAACCACAGATTGTAAAGCCTGGGGCTGAGGAATATCTAAGAAATAAAACGATTGTACTCGATCCTGGCCACGGCGGCGGAGATAAAGGAGCTACAGGCTCGAGGGGAACCCAAGAAAAAGAATTAACACTCAGGACCTCACAACTTTTATTTGACAAATTAAAAGCGGCGGGCGCTGCTGTCTATTTAACAAGAAAAAGTGATTCTTACCTGCAACTAGCAACCCGGGTGAACATGGCACGAACCTATAACGCAGATGCCTTTATCAGCATCCATTACGATAGTAATTTAGACGCTAGCATCCGTGGGATGACTGGCTACTATTATTATGACTATCAAAAATCACTGGCAAATTCCCTTTTTGTATCAACCATAGGGCAAACCAGATTGAAGAGTCACGGGGTACGATTTGGAGATTTTCATGTCATCCGTGAAAATAGCCAAAAAGCGGCTTTAATGGAGCTTGGATATTTAAGCAATCCAGAAGAAGAGATGACTCTCAATTCGGATGGATTTCAAGAAAATGCAGCTGCTGGATTGTTTGATGGATTAGCAAGGTTTTTTAAAGATATTGAATAGAAGAAAAAAGGCTTAGCACTTAATTAAAGTGCCAAGCCTTTTATGTTTTACTGTCTACAATCAACGTCACTGGTCCGTCATTGATGAGCTGGACATCCATCATTGCACCAAAAATTCCAGTTTCAACACGAATTCCTTTTTCTCGGAGTAAACCATTAAATACCTCATATAGGTGAACAGCCTGATCTGGACGAGCTGCATCCATAAAGTTCGGCCTTCTTCCCTTTCGACAATCACCGTAGAGGGTAAATTGCGAAACAGAAAGAATTTCACCCCCAACATCCATCAGAGATAAATTCATCTTTTCATTCTCATCTTCAAAAATCCGAAGGTTGGCAATTTTATCGGCCAAATAGGCGGCATCGTCTTCTTGATCAGCATGAGTGACACCAACAAGTAAGACTAGCCCTTTTGTTATTTGACCGGTTACCTCTCCGGCAACGGTTACTCTTGCACTTTTACTTCGTTGAACAACTACTCGCATTTTTTTGAAACTCCTTAATTCATCAATCGACGTACGGAATAAATATCTGGAATCTGTTTAATTCGTTCAACTACCTTTTGCAAGTGGGCTACATTATGGATGGCAATTGACATACTAATTGTGGCCATCTTATTTCGATCGGTTTTACCAGAAACAGCAGAAATATTTGTTTTCGTTTCATTGACCGCTTGAAGTACTTCATTCAAAAGCCCGCGTCGGTCATATCCACTAATTTCAATATCAACATTATACTCTTTCCGGTCATTTAGAGAAGATTCCCATTCAACAGGAATTAATCTTGACTGAGCATCATTCGAATCAATATTCGTACAATCCGAACGGTGGACAGAAACCCCGCGGCCTTTGGTGATAAAGCCGACAATCTCATCGCCAGGCACTGGATTACAGCATCTGGATAGTCGAATCAGTAAATTATCGATACCAGAAACACGGACACCTGACTCACGTTTTTTTGTTGCAGGGAAGGTTTTGAGATCGGTAATGGCGTTCGTAATATTTGAGCTCTGTTCTTGATCTCGTTTTTTCCGCCATTTCTCAGTTAGACGGTTTGCCACCTGTAAGGCAGTTACACCATTATACCCAACCGCTGCATACATATCTTCCTCATTGGAGAAATTAAACTTTTCGGCAACCTTTTTCAAATTCTCGGTCGTTAATATTTCTTTAATATCGAATTCCATATTACGAATTTCTTTTTCAACCAGATCCTTACCTTTATCGACATTTTCATCACGGCGCTGCTTCTTAAAGAAAGCACGAATCTTGTTTTTCGCTTGCGAAGTTTGCGCGAGCTTCAACCAATCCTGACTTGGACCGTATGAATGTTTTGAGGTAAGGATTTCAATAATATCCCCTGTTTTTAGTCGATAGTCCAGAGTAACCATTTTGCCATTCACTTTTGCACCTATCGTCTTATTGCCAATTTCAGAGTGGATACGATACGCAAAATCAATAGGAACTGAACCAGATGGCAACTCAATCACATCGCCTTTAGGCGTAAAAACAAAGACCATATCGGAAAATAAGTCAATCTTCAATGATTCCATAAACTCTTCCGCATTTGCGGTATCATTTTGAAACTCAAGGATTTCTCTAAACCAAGTCAATTTTTGTTCGAAAGAAGTGCTTTCGTTAATAGCTTCTTTCCCCTCTTTATATGCCCAATGTGCCGCAACCCCGAACTCTGCAATTCGGTGCATTTCCTTTGTTCTAATCTGCACCTCCAGCGGGTCTCCCTTTGGGCCGATGACAGTGGTGTGCAACGATTGGTACATATTCGGCTTTGGCATCGCAATATAATCCTTAAAACGACCAGGCATGGGCTTCCAGCATGTGTGTATAATCCCTAAAACAGCATAGCAATCCTTAATACTGTTAACAACGATTCGGACGGCCAGCAAATCATAAATTTCACTGAATTGTTTATTTTGCAGTGCCATTTTTCGATAAATACTATAAATATGTTTCGGACGGCCAGAAAGCTCTGCTTTAATAGCCACTTCCCCCATACGATTCTTTACTTCATCAATGACATCCACTAAATATTGCTCACGTTCGGCCCGCTTCTTTTTCATTAAGTTAACAATTCGATAGTATTGCTGCGGATTTAAATACCTTAAAGCTGTATCTTCCAATTCCCACTTAATTTTAGAGATCCCAAGACGATGTGCCAAAGGTGCAAAAATTTCAAGTGTTTCATTTGAAATCCGCCGCTGCTTCTCTAAAGGAAGATGTTTAAGCGTCCGCATATTATGCAAACGGTCGGCAAGCTTAATAAGAATCACTCGGATATCCTGTGCCATAGCCACAAACATTTTTCTGTGGTTTTCTGCTTGCTGTTCCTCGTGAGATTTATATTTAATTTTCCCTAATTTTGTTACGCCGTCGACAAGCATCGCCACTTCGCCATTAAAAGCTGTTTCTATATCTTTTAAGGATACACTCGTATCTTCAACGACGTCGTGAAGAAAACCGGCAGCAACCGTGGCAGGATCCATCTCCAAGTCTGCTAAGATTCCCGCAACTTGGATGGGATGAATAATGTATGGCTCTCCCGATTTCCGATATTGTTCACGATGAGCATGTTTTGCGAATTCGTAGGCTTTTTCTACCAATTCAACATGTTCCTCATTTAAATAGTTCCTAGTCTTGTCGATGACTTGGTCGGCAGTCAACACTAAATCATTCGCCATGAAATCACCTTTATTTTCGTCTCATTTTATTTATATATAAATGTCATTATTTAAAAATTTGTTCCTTTAAATGAATGATTGTTACTATTATCGCAAAAATAGCCAAGATGTAAAGGGATTAAGACCTTTTTCCCAAACAATTCAGGAAAATTATATAAAGAGAGCACTCGCGCTTTCGAGTGCCCTCATCAATGGTTTAATAATGCATCAATGTTAAAACATCATAACCATCAAGTTTTTTTCTACCTTCTAAATAACTTAATTCCACTAAAAATGCAATCCCAGCAACGACTCCGCCTAGCTGTTCAACTAATTGAATGGTCGCATCAATTGTTCCGCCAGTAGCTAATAAATCGTCTGTAATCAAGACACGTTGGCCAGGCTGAATCGCATCTTTATGAATGGTTAAAACATCTTTCCCGTATTCAAGGCCATATCCCACCTTAATGGTTTCTCTTGGAAGTTTACCTTCTTTACGGACTGGAGCAAAACCAACCCCTAAGGCATAAGCAACAGGACAGCCAATGATGAATCCGCGCGCTTCCGGGCCAACAATTAAGTCAATTTGTCTTTCTTTGGCGTAAGCAACAATTTGATCGGTTGCATATTTATAAGCTTCACCATTATTCATTAATGGAGTAATATCTTTAAATTTAATTCCTTCTTTTGGCCAATCTGGTACGATTGTAATAAAATCCTTTAAGTCCATTCTGTAATTGCCTCCTCAAATTCAACCGACTCTTGAAATACTTTGTCGAACCAGCCTTTTAAATCTTGAAAGGACGAAAATAATAACTCCCTTTCAAGTTCATATTGTGCCTGTTTTAATTGATAGGTTCTAGAGTCAGTTAAGTCGCGCTTTGGCGCTCCGGTTTTCAAAGTAATAAATCCATTGTTTATTGTAACAAAATCCAAGTCAGAAAACACCTTTGACATAAAATTGATGGTTTCCTGTGACCAACCGCGATGCTTTGCCAAGTCATCCCCATTCCTTTTAAGATCAATTGGTCCTTTTTTTAAGAGAAAAGCATAAAACCATTTAAAATGATCACGGGTTGGAACGGTACTGAAGAAATCACTGGATTCTTTATAAAAATAGGCATAAATCCTAGCTGGCTTAGATCCTTTTAACAAGGCCTCTAGAATCTCCCGAGAGGACGGGAAATCAACCAAGACGATATTGTCCTGATAACATTTGAAGGCTCTCGCCTCATTCATATCATGAATAAGAATCGTTTCAGCCAAAAGGTTCGGGTTTATTTTTTCAAGATTTTCTTTATTAAAAACAATAAATTTCCGGTTTTCGGCAGGAACCGTATTTGAAAGACTAGTGATCCTCTTTTGTCCGCGATAGTCGAATAATTGCCATGATTCTACGGCGAGATCGTGGATAAAAATTTGCGGTTTACGTATATTGTTCCATTCATTAATAGATAATTCTCCAATTAATGAAATTTTTGAAGCGGGCGAGATATGATCGACCAAATGTCCTAACCCAAAGCCTATCCCATCAAGGTTAGTGCCCTTTTCGTTCACCATCATCTTTAAATGGTTTTGCTCACTACCTATCTTTCTAATACTTGTAATATCAACATGATTGATTAAAACCTTAGGCTTAGGATTGTCCATCCCAAAAGGAGCTAGGAGACTCATTTCATCTAATGAGTCGAGCGAAACATTTTGTAGTTGGATTTCCTCATCGAGAAAAGTTACCGGTATAAAATCCTCATCCGTTAATTGCTCATCTGCAAGTTTATTTAATCGGGAACGAAGTTCAGCAACGTCCTCAAGTTTTAAGGTCATTCCTGCTGCCATGGGATGGCCGCCAAAGTGCGGCAAAATTTCACGGCAGGTGGATAAATTCTTAAAGAGGTCAAAGCCAATAATACTGCGAGCTGAGCCTTTGGCCACTCCCTTTTCAGGGTCAAAATTTAAAACGATAACCGGACGGTAGTACTTTTCAACCAGCCTCGAGGCAACAATTCCGATAACCCCCGCATTCCAACCTTCTCTACCAATGACAAGAACTTTATTTGTCTCAATTGGAAAGTTCTTTTCCACCTCTTCGATCGCCTCAGTCGTTATCGCATTGACAATCGACTGTCTTGACTTATTAAGGGCATCCATTTCCGCCGCTAAGTTCTCAGCCTCAATAGGGTCATCAGTTAAAATTAACTGAACAGCTAGGTCAGCATCTTCTAAACGCCCAACAGCGTTTATTCTCGGCGCGAGTGTAAAACCAATCGTTTCTTCATTTATTGACAGGGGATCAACCCCTGCTAGTTTCAATATGGCTTTAAGACCCATATTATTAGTAGTTTTTAGTTTTTCAAGTCCTTTTTTGGCAATCAGTCGATTCTCATCCTTTAAAGAAACTAAATCTGCAATCGTGCCAATCACAGCTATTTCTAACAAATGCTCTGGAACTTCTCCATAGAGTGCTTGTGCTAGTTTAAAGGCTACTCCCACTCCTGCTAGTTCACGAAACGGATAAATGCTATCAGGAAGCTTAGGATGAATGATCGCAAGTGCCGTTGGTAAAACCGGTCCCGGCTCGTGGTGGTCGGTTATGATTAAATCGATTCCAAGCTCTTCGGCGATAGCTGCTTCATGTACAGCTGATATTCCAGTATCCACAGTAATAATTAACTTTATTCCTTTTTCTGCTGCAAGCCGGAAAGCATTCTCATTCGGACCATATCCTTCTGTGAAGCGATTCGGGATATAAAATTGAACATTCGCACCAAGTTCACGAAGTGTAATCATCAATACAGAGGTACTACTAACACCATCAGCGTCATAGTCTCCGAAAATGAGAATCGGCTCATTTTTTTCAATGGCTTCATGAATTCTATTCACTGCAAGATCCATACCTTTTAATAGAAAGGGGTCATGAAACTCTTCCTTCCCAAATAAAAAATACCGTGCAGATTCAACGGTATTAAAGCCACGGTTGACAAGCAGTGAGGCGACAAGAGGCGTAATTTTTAATTCAGTTGCTAGGTTTTTTATCAGTTGATCATCGGATTTTCGAACAATCCATCTTGTTTTCGAACTTAACATGTGCATGTTCACCCCTCAGACCTTCTTATTATACAGGAGTGTGGGAAAGGATTCAATCAAAAGAAAAACCGCAGGAATTCTGCGGTTCTTCATAAAATTATACTTGTGGCTGATCAGAGTATTTTCTTTTTTCTTTTACGGTTTTAATAACGCCTTTCTTCTTCAGCTCTTTACATTTCATCACATACCATAAAGAGCCTGCGACAAAGACAGAAGAATAAACACCGATAACCAATCCTACAAATAAGGCGATGGAGAAATTGAGAATTGATGGGCTTCCAAAAATCATTAAGCACAATACCGTAATTAAGACGGTTAAAACAGTGTTAAATGACCTTGTTAACGTTTGACGAATACTTACATTGACTACATCAGCAATATCTTGTACTGTTTTAAGCCGTTTTTTCTTTTGCATATTCTCACGAATTCTATCAAAAGTAACAATCGTATCATGGTTTGAATAACCAATAATCGTCAGAATTGCTGCAATAAAGGTTAAATCTACTTCAAGTCTTGTAATACTAAAAATAGCAATCATAAAAAAGGCATCATGAAGGATGGCAGCAACCGCTGCGATAGCCATGTATGCTTCAAATCGCACGGAAACGTAGAGAATAATTCCGATAGATGCAAACAAAACAGCAAAAAAGGCATTTTTCGCTAGTTCTTTTCCAACAGTCGGAGAAACTGTGCTGACATTCGGCTCATAGCCAAATTGCTTATTAAAATCTGCTTTCAAAGCGGATATTTCATTTTTTGACAGTACTCCAATCATTCGTACTGCCCCAATTTGCTTTTTCTCTCCAGAAATCACGATATCATCTGGTGTTAAATTAAGTTTAGTAAAAGCCTTTTCAACTTGGGTTGTAGTTAAAGGTGTGTTCGATTGTACCTCTACTCGAGTACCACTTGAAAAATCAATTCCTAAATTCATTTTGAAAATCGAGATAGCAATAATTCCAGCTACAATCAGGATTCCTGAAAGGATAAAAACTTTATTTTTAATCTTCACAAAATCTATTTTATCAAATCGAGTTGGAAGATCGATGGTATCTACATTATCGTTAATGGAATTAATTTGGGATTTGCGTACAGCAAACCATCCTGGTTTGTTATTTAATAAACCACTGTGGACCCAAAGTCCTAGTAAGAATCTTGCACCATATACATTCGTGAGAAAGCTCATAAGAACACTCACGATTAACATCGTCGCAAATCCTTTGACAGAGCTTGTTCCGTAAAAGAATAGTACACCTGCTGTTAAGATGGTCGTTAAGTTTGCGTCAAGAATGGCTGTAAATGCATGCTGCTCACCAGCTAGGAATGCTGATTTAATGCTTCTGCCCACTTTCAGTTCTTCTCTAATCCGTTCATAAGTAATAATATTGGCGTCGACCGCCATCCCGATCCCGAGAATAATCGCGGCAATTCCCGGCAAGGTCAGAACCCCATTCATCCAATCGAAAATTAATAAAACGAGATAAGTAAAAATAGTTAATGTAACGGTCGCAATAAGGCCTGGAAAACGATAGTAGAAAATCATAAACAGATAGATAATGATTACACCGATGATTCCTGCGAAAACCGTATCATGTAACGCCTGTTCCCCAAACTTCGCTCCAACAGAAGTGGAATAAACCTCATCGAGTTTAACAGGTAACGACCCAGCATTTAAAAGTGATGACAAAGTTTGGGCTTCTTTAGCTGTGAAACTACCCACTATCGAAACCGTATTTTGATTAAAAATTTGCTTTACAGTTGGTGCAGATAAATATTTTGGATTGGCCTTTGTAACCTCTTTTTTGAAGGAGTCTTTTCCTTCTTCAAAATCTAACCAAATAACAAGAACATTATTTGGTGCCATATTCATAATTTGTTCAGAAACCTTACGAAACTTATCCGCACTCTTTAAAGTAAGAGAGACGCTAGGAGCTCCAGTTTCATCAAATGTCTGCTTGGCACCGCCTTGTTTTAAGTCAGAGCCATCCATCATCAATTTGTCATTAGCATCCCGGAAGGTAAGATTTGCCTGAGTAGATAAGATTTCACGGGCTTTATTCTGGTCAGTCACCCCAGCAAGCTGAACGCGAACACGGTTCTTTCCTTCGATTTGAATATTCGGTTCACTTACACCAAGGACATTAATACGCTTATCCAGTGCCTCAGCGGTACTTGCCATAACCTCTTTATCAATTTTTTGACCCTTTTTAGCTGGCTTAACATCGTACAAGACCTCAAACCCGCCTTGAAGGTCCAGTCCCAGCTTCATATTGTTTAAAATGTTCTTCGTGGTTGCTCCCATTGTGCCCCCAATTATTAGGACTACAAGTAAGAAAGCAACTATTCTACTGCGCTTTACCATTATGTATTGTTCCTCCTTAGTGCATGTGCATGGCACTGTTCCGTATAATCCTTATACAAAAATAACAAAAAAGTCGCTTCTTTCATTATGAAAGAAGTTGGAATGGCTGTCAATTTACAATAATATGAAAATATACTGCATTCCTACTTTAAAAGCTCTTTCAATTCATCTTCATTTTCCATGGAGAACTCAGAAGCTTTGTACGCTTCGATTGTCGCAAAATTAATATAATCACTCGCTTTAACAGACAGAATTTCTTGGATCATTTCGTAAAGTTTCATTTCCTCTTTTACCTTTTTCCATCTTTTCTTAATTAAATAATCCCAAATTCCCTGCTCGGTAACAGAATCAAGCCCTAGCAGTTGAAACTCGTTGAGTTTACTTTCTATGGCCGGGTGTACCTGGGTCCGAAAATGTTCAAATCTGTGACTATCATCCATTCTGACTGCCTCCTTGGAAAAACTCCCAATAAATTGAACCTTGCAAAAAGCTGTTACAACTTGTCATGCTTTGTCCACCCTCATGCATATAGTTAATTGTATATGAATTCTTCTTATTTGAGAAGGTGGGAATCAGTATGTCGAAGTTTTTAAAAGGGACCTTTATCCTATTAATTGCAGGCCTGGTCACAAGAGTCCTTGGTTTCATTAATCGGATTGTCATAGCAAGAAGTATCGGGGAAGAAGGCGTAGGCTTATACATGATGGCGTTCCCTACATTCATCTTAGTAGTAACGCTGACTCAAATGGGGCTCCCTGTTGCTATTTCAAAAAATGTGGCAGAGGCAGAAGCAAAAGGGAATTATGCTGAGATTAAAAAAATTCTTGTCGTCGCTCTGGCAATCACGATTTCATTATCGCTTATTTTTACCCCAGCGCTTATTTTGCTTGCACCAATTTTATCAAAAACCTTATTTACTGACCCACGGACCTTTTATCCATTAATTGCAATAGCTCCCGTTGTACCAGTCATTGCCGTTTCCTCTGTCCTAAGAGGATATTTTCAAGGAAGGCAACAGATGCGTCCTTCTGCTATCTCACAAATATTGGAGCAGTTTGTGCGCATTACTTTAATTGCTGTTATGACAAAAGCATTCTTGCCATATGGGATTGAATATGCGGCAGCAGCTGCTATGGTGGCTTCAGTCATAGGAGAGTTAGTATCATTAATCTATTTAATGACTACCTTCAAATTAAAAAAACGTTTTAGGCTTAGGAAAAATTTCTTCCAATTTGTTCATCAAGGCAAACAAACATTCAAGGATCTTATGGATATCGCCTTGCCGACCATGGGGAGCAGGATGATTGGTTCAGTTGCCTGGTTCTTTGAACCGATTGTCGTGGTCCATAGCTTGGCACTAGCAGGTGTTATGACTGTTGAAGCCACAAAACAATATGGGGCTTTAACCGGATTTGCAATGCCACTACTGATGTTACCGTCATTCATCACTTTTTCTTTAGCCACTTCACTCGTCCCTGCAATTAGCGAAGCCAATACCCAAAACAACAAAAGATTGATTGAATACCGCTTACAACAGGCTTTAAGGTTTGCCTTCTTATCGGGAGGACTAGCCGTCGTCGTTCTCTATGTGTTGGCCGACCCGTTAATGGAACTTATGTACGGCTCAGCCAAAGGATCATATTTTATCCGCCTAATGGCTCCTTTCTTTATCTTCTTTTATTATCAGGGTCCATTGCAAGCAGTGCTGCAAGCCCTAAACCTTGCACGCGCAGCAATGATCAATAGTCTCATTGGGGCAATCGTTAAAACAGCCGTTATCTTTTTACTGGCTTCGCAAGCCTCATTTGGCATTAATGGGGTCGCTTTAGGAATTATCGTCGGCTTTGTATTGGTCACGGTTCTTCATTTTGCAACCGTATTAAAAAAGATATCCTTTTCGTTTTATGTTCGTGACTATCTTAAAGGATTATTAGTAATGGCAGGGTCAGGCTGGCTTGGCTATTGGATATTTACAAATACTTTCCTAGAAAATCCGTTAACGCTACGAGTGTTAATTTCCTTAGTAACCATGGGAAGTTCCTATATTGTTTTGGTTTTAATGTTCGGTTTGATTAAAAAGGATGAGTTAAAACGGATTCCATGGATTGGAAACTTTATTGCTTAAGCGGACTGCCCAATCCATTTGAAAAGACACGCATTTATAGCGTGTCTTTACTCATTCATCTTGTAAGTCGATAAAGAATTTCCCATTTTCAAAACTGCAAAAAGATATTTTTTTAATATCCCGATAGCCCTTTTTTTTCAGCTCTTGCCGAAGCCAGAGATTGGTTTTATTGATTCTTTTCAGATTCTCTTCCTCAATATTCCCATCTAATATTAAAGGAACGGTAATGTCTCCTGGATGCGATTCATCACCTTCAGACTTTATTTTTTGAATAACTGATAAACTGCCCGAGGATTCTAGGATCGCAAACTCCACGTCTGCAATGCTACGAATGTTCTTTTCACGAAGTTGGGTCATTAAATCATCAAAATTATAGCGCTGTTTCCGCATCGCTGACTCATCAATTTTCCCTTTATTAATAATAATGCTGGGCTGCCCATCGACAAGGTTTCGAAACTTTTTACTTTTTAAGGAAATAATAGCTAAAATTATTTGAATAAGCATTAATAACACCATTGGTATTACTGCATGCAGTAAATGAGAGTGTGGTTGATCAATCGCAACGACCGCCATCTCACCAATCATTATAAATACTACTAAATCGAGTACACTTAATTCCCCAATTTCCCTTTTTCCCATTACTCGAAATATAACAAGGATTAATGCATATAAAAATATCGTTCGAAACACAATCGTTAGATAATCTTGCACATCCGTCGCCCCTTTTTGTACGCTCAACGATATTGTTTACTTTTTTTCTCAAAAAATAAGCGGAAGTAACTTCCATACATATATTTATCGTTGAAAAGGAATGAAATTTTAATTCTACTTTTCCCGTTTCACGAATACGCTTGTACTAGGTAAGAAACTTATTTAGGGGCTGGCGGTGGAGAGTTTCATAAATAATAATGCCAACCTGAAGGGCTATTGAAGGGGGAGAGTTAAAATCGAATCGAAAAGTTTTGGTACTTCTATTCTGTACGGATTAATCTTTATTCTTGTTTTTGCTGTGATTAGTAGTATTATCTTTGCGTTTATACTTAGGTTTACATCAGCTCGTGAAGTATCACTTCAATATGTTATTACGGCATTATCGTTCATCGGGTTATTCGGAGGCGGTTTCCTGTCAGGGGGAAAAAGAAAAGAGAAGGGCTGGCTTA
This sequence comes from Neobacillus drentensis, assembly GCF_036962125.1. Lineage (GTDB taxonomy): Bacteria > Bacillota > Bacilli > Bacillales > Cytobacillaceae > Neobacillus > Neobacillus drentensis_B. Next base: position 51,155 of record NZ_JBALOA010000014.1, on the reverse strand, counting down.
TTGGGGGATTAACGGGATTAATCTACTCGCTTGTCGTCTTTTTGTTCCAATACTTAGGGTATGACCGTTTATTTAACGCCGAACAAGTCATTTACCATACTTGCTACACATTAATTGCGATGATGGGTGGTATTTTAGGAGTCAACATCTCTACCAACAATTCACGTAGATCTGTATAGCTAGACAAAATAACTGAAGCCCCTAGGCGCTAGCTAGACAATAAATAATGAAAGGAAGCCAAAATTCTTGGCTTCCTTTTTGTTGGTGATTATTTTGTTAGATTGACGCTGCCTTCACTTGCATCAGCAGTAACTTCACGAATTGCATTACGGTCAAATGTAAGACGGCTACCGTCACCACATTTAATTACGGCTTTATTTTCATCAATTGAATCTATAAAACCATGTAATCCACCAATCGTGACAATTTTATCACCCTTTTTTAATTCGTTTTGCATTGTGGCAACAGCTTTTTGACGCTTTTGCTGCGGGCGAATTAATAAGAAATAAAATAACACAAACATTAATATTAATGGGATAATTGTACCAATTCCTCCAGACATTTGTTTCCCTCCTTTCAAAAATTATCTATTAGAAATTTTTCGCATTCGGTTTATTAAAACCATATTGCTCAAAAAATTCTTCTCTAAAATCACCAAGCCGGTCTTCCATAATGGCTTGTCTGACTTTCTCCATTAATCTTAACAGAAAATAGAGGTTATGGTAAGACGTTAAGCGAATTCCAAACGTTTCATCACATTTAATTAAGTGACGAATGTAGGCGCGGCTATAATTTCGGCAAGTATAGCAATCGCAATTCTCATCTAGCGGGCCAAAATCTCTTGTAAATTGTGCATTTTTCACAACAAGGCGGCCGGTGCTGGTCATTAATGTACCATTTCTCGCAATTCGAGTTGGCAGCACACAATCGAACATATCGATTCCGCGAATCGAGCCATCAATTAATGAATCCGGTGAACCTACTCCCATTAAGTATCTAGGTTTATTAGTAGGTAAAAGCGGTGTTGTGTATTCAAGCATCCGATTCATGATGTCCTTTGGTTCCCCAACTGACAAACCTCCAACAGCATAGCCAGGGAAGTCTAAGGATACAAGATCTTTAGCACTTTGCTTACGTAGTTCCTCATATTCTCCACCTTGGACAATCCCAAATAATCCTTGATCATTTGGTCGGCTATGGGCATTTAAACAACGCTCTGCCCATCTTGATGTCCTCTCAACTGACTTTTGCATATACTCGAATGTCGCGGGATATGGTGGACACTCATCAAAAGCCATCATTATATCTGAACCAAGGGCATTTTGTATTTCCATCGCCTTCTCTGGTGATAAAAATAATTTTTCACCACTCATATGGTTACGGAAATGGACTCCTTCTTCCTCAATTTTACGGAATTCACTTAAACTAAATACCTGAAAACCACCTGAATCAGTGAGGATGGCCCGGTCCCAGTTCATAAATTTATGTAATCCGCCAGCTTCCCTGATAATTTCATGCCCAGGTCTAAGCCATAAATGATAAGTATTGCTTAAAATAATGCCGGCACCCATTTCCTTTAAGTCTTCTGGTGCCATTGTTTTTACGGTGGCGAGCGTTCCCACCGGCATAAATGCCGGGGTATCAAACGAACCGTGCGGGGTATGTACTTTCCCTAACCGTGCCCCCGTTTGTTTACATGTCTTAATTAATTCATAACGAATCGCAGTCAATATTGTTTCTCCTTCCTAATGCTACCTTAGATGATCAGCATCGCGTCACCAAAACTAAAGAACCGGTACCGCTCATTCACCGCCGTTTGATAGGCGTGTAATACATTTTCTCGGCCAGCTAATGCACTGATGAGCATAATCAAGGTTGATTTTGGTAAATGAAAGTTGGTAATCATCCCATCAATTGCTTTAAATTTATAGCCTGGATAAATAAAGATACTTGTCCAGCCGCTTCCTTCGATAAAGTGCCCATCATTTGCGGAGGCAATGGTTTCAAGCGTCCGGGTTGAAGTAGTCCCAACTGAAATAATCCTTCCCCCATTACTCCGAACCTCATTAAGCAGCCGTGCTGTTCCCTCTGTCATCATATAAAATTCAGAGTGCATATCGTGCTCTAACACATCATCTACACTGACAGGACGAAAAGTTCCAAGTCCTACGTGAAGCGTAATAAAGGCAATATGAACGCCCTTTTCTTTAATTTCAGTTAACAAGCTGTCCGTAAAATGAAGACCTGCTGTTGGAGCGGCCGCCGAACCAGGTTCGCGCGCATATACCGTTTGGTATCTGTCACGGTCCTCAAGCTGCTCTTTTATATATGGCGGCAGCGGCATTTCGCCTAATTGGTCAAGTACCTCATAAAAAATTCCCTTATATTTGAAATCTAACACTCGCCCGCCATGGTCAGAGGTTCCTGTACAAACGGCAGTAAGCAGGCCATCACCAAAGTTGATTTCGGTTCCTTCCTTTACCCTTTTTGCTGGTTTAATCAATGTCTCCCATTGATCACCCTCAAGCTGTTTCAAAAGTAAGACTTCAATTTTGGCACCGGTATCTGTTTTAACACCAAAAAGACGTGCAGGCAGTACCTTGGTATCGTTTAAGACAAGGCAATCCCCTTCACGCAAATAGTCAATCACATTTTTAAAAACTTCATGCTTTATTTCGCCTGATTGCTTATTTAGAACCATTAATCTGCTGTCCGTACGGTTGTGCAACGGAACCTGCGCAATTAGTTCCTCAGGCAAATGAAAATCAAATAAATCTACTTTCATATTATGACACCCTAATCTATTTTTTAATAAGAAATAAGAAAAGCGCAAGCAGCCTGTTCAGCGGCGTATGGCCTGGAGCACTCCA
>NZ_JBALOA010000014.1:43087-48278 GCF_036962125.1 Neobacillus drentensis | reverse complement strand
GAAGGACACTAGCCGCTAGGGCGCTGGAGCTAGACAGTAAACTACTTTCAAAGCTTATGCTTCCTTATGTGATGAGGAAAACGTTGTGTAATACTATTAGCTCTGTGGCGGAACTTCCAACCCGAAATGGCGATAGACCAGCGGAGTGACTACCCGTCCACGGGGAGTTCTTTGCAGGAAGCCAATTTGTAATAAATATGGTTCATATACATCTTCAATCGTTTCGGCTTCTTCCCCAATCGAGGCGGCAATCGTATCGAGTCCAACGGGGCCACCGCGGAATCTTTCTATAATACCTTTCAAGAGTTTATGGTCGATATGGTCTAACCCCAGCTTGTCAACCTGGAGGAGCTCTAGTGCCTCTCTCGCAAGATTAAGATCAATCGTTCCATTCCCTCTAACTTGGGCAAAATCTCTAACCCTACGGAGAAGACGATTCGCAATCCTCGGGGTCCCTCTTGATCTTCTGGCAATTTCCGATGCGGACTGGTCATCGATTTCAGTACCAAACACTTCTGCTGTTCTAAGAACAATATTCTTTAATTGGTCTTCCTTATAATACTCGAGTCTACTTAAAACTCCAAACCTGTCTCTTAGAGGTGCAGATAAAGATCCTGCCCTTGTTGTCGCGCCGACAAGTGTAAATGGCGGGAGATCCAGTCGGACCGACCTTGCACTTGGCCCTTTGCCAATCACAATATCAAGACAAAAATCCTCCATCGCTGGGTAAAGCACCTCTTCAATCGTCCTGTGTAAGCGGTGAATTTCATCAATAAATAATACGTCCCCTGGCTCAAGTGCCGTTAAAATCGCAGCTAAATCACCAGGTCTTTCGATTGCCGGCCCAGAGGTCGTGCGGATATTCACACCCATTTCATTGGCGATAATGACGGCGAGTGTCGTTTTCCCCAATCCAGGCGGACCATAAAGAAGCACATGATCAAGCGTTTCCTTCCGCATTTTTGCAGCCTTGATATAAATATCAAGATTTTCCTTTACCTGATTTTGTCCTATATATTGACTTAGCGTTTGCGGCCTCAGGCTTTGTTCGATACTCAACTCGTTCTCGTTCACTTCACTGGATATAATCCGGTCTTCCATGAGTCATCACCTATTTTAAAAGCCGCTGCAGGGCTTTTTTAATGTATTGGTCAGTTGACATTTGCTCTTTTCTTAACTCAGGTGTAATCTTTTTGATTTCTTTCTCGGAATAACCTAATGCTTTCAGGGCAAGGATTGCTTCTTCTAAGTTGGAACTGCCTGCTTGCATATGTATGTGAAGTTGATCGCTATTAAATAAATTAGGAAAATAATCAGGCACGATATCCTGCAATTTACCCTTTAAATCTAGAATCATTTGCCGAGCTGTTTTTTTGCCTACACCTGGGAATTTGACGAGGAAGGTTTCATCTTCGTTTTCAATTGCGTTAACTACCTGCTGGACTTCTCCGGAAGCGAGGATGGCCAGCGCTCCTTTTGGACCAATCCCTGAGACATTTAGTAATTTTGTAAACAACTTTTTTTCTTCTCTTGTTTCAAAGCCGTAGAGGGCGATTACATCCTCACGAACATAATGGTATGTATAGACAGTTACCATTGTTTCCAGTTTTCCCGTATAAATAAACGGATTAGGCGTTGCAATTTGATATCCAATGCCATTGTTCTCGATCACTATATATTCTGGCCCGACAAATTCGACGGTACCTTTAATAAATTCATACACTGCCATTCTCTCCCCTAATTTTGCACTGTATTTCATTCTAACATATTATTTTAAGTTAGTTGAAGAAAATAGCAGTTTGGCGAAACATCAAACTATTCGGAATTTGAGGGCGGGGGTGTGTTGAAATTTAGGATTCGCTGATTGAAGCTCGGGATTCGCTGATGGAAATTGGAATTTGCTCATTGAAGTCCATTATTCGCTCATTGAATCTCAAAATTCGCCCATTGAAGTTTGGAATTCGCTCATTGACCCTCAAAATTCGCCCATTGCGTTCAATTTTCATATATTTTAACTGTAAAAAATAGAAAAAAACCAGGCTGAGAAGGCGGCATCAGTCTGATTCGGTGATATTTCTATTCTTTTTTTAATGTGTAAGGCTTAAATGTCTCTAAAACTTCTACAAATCGATCCTTTGTTTTAATAGGAATCCCTTGAATCAGTTCTTCTTGTTTGGTACTTTCCAATTTCTTAATATCTATTTGAAAAAATGATTGAATGATCCTTAATTGGTCCGGTCTTCCATTGAAAATGCTTAATACACCATCCTCCGTTATTCCAAAAAAGCCATTTGCTTTTAGTAATGGAGAGATATCATTGACTTGCTTGCGAAAAACAAAAGTCGACTCATCTATGTCCACCAGCTGCCATTGGTCATACTTCGCCCAAAAATTCTCAATTGACCAGCCTGTCTCATGAACCATTTCTTGACTCACTTCCCCATCCAAATAGACCCTTTCTAAGATAACCGTCGTATTGAAAGGTTCTATCTTTTCTTTGTTCTGATCGTTTCCAATCGGGGAGGCTAGGCCAATGATGGTCATTCCTTGGGCACTAAAAATAAACATGAAGAGAAGAACAGCGAATCCGGCGAAAATATACCGATAACAGGCCATCCAATGATACCTCATGCTACTCACCTCTTATTGTTATAAATTGAACAATCTATCCAGTACTAGTTTAGCCTTATTTTGCCTTTTTATCCTTCTGGCCATTATAAAAAGGGTAAAGCTCGAAAGCCTTACCCTTATCCTCGGACGGAATTACTTACCTACCGCCCTGCTGCCGTTGGCTGTCATTATAGATATTGCGGTCGCGTCCAAGCGTTCCCTCATCGGTTATTATCTGGATTGTTCTTCCATTCGCATAAGGCTTCACAGCTCTCCTAATCGCCTTTTTGGTTGCAGAAGCTTTGTCGTTATTTTTTAAATCGACGGAAACGATAATGGTATTCCCATAAGCGACTGACCTTACGGCTTGAACATTGGGAATGGCGGCTACTTGATTTCTGACTTTATTAGAAAAATCATCCTGAAAGTCAGGGTCTGTAGCTACCCCTGCATTCCCGTTTTTTGTATTAAGATGACCGTGATAATTCATATCACTCGTACTAAAACGATTATCACGCTGGAAAAAATTACGGTCTTTGGAAGCTAAAGGTGTTGTTGGATTTTTCGGATGTCCATTTTCATCTCTTGTTTGCAGCTGTCTTCTTTTACCTTCGTTTGTTACTTGGTCCTCATCTCCTAGAGAATGGTCCATCATTTCGGTAATTGCTCCGTCGTCATCCCTAAAGAGATCGTTATCTGAGCTTGGGTGGTTTTCATTTGAGTAATATCCGACCGGACTTAGAGAATTATTATTACCTCCAGCACGGTCATTATTACCACATCCAGCCAGCCCTAACATCAATGCGGCTGCTGAAAGAGGAATCATCCACTGTTTCTTTTTCAAGCGAAAAAACCCCCTCAATTAACATCCTGAGCATATGATCCATGCTCTTTATTAGGGTGTTATTTTTGAGAGGATTTCATTCAGACGGATAATTCCAAACCGATTTCAGTCTAATAACTCCTTTAGAGTTTCAATAAATTTTTTTCTAGCATAAAACTGACTAATTGTTAAGTCCATTACTTGTTTATATTTTGTATGATCTGTGTAGGACTTTTCACGGACCATTCGATTCCATTCCCGAAAAATATCAGCTGGGTATGCTAAAGCATATAAAAATGCCGCGTTATGCAAATATTTTTTAATTTGCTTAAGGCTTGAGAGCCGTTCAAATGACCAATCGAGGTAAGGTAAAATCCGGTTTGCATATTGTAAATAATCAAAGGAGGCAGGACCGAGACTAATTAAGTCAAAATCAATGAGATTTAACTGACCCGCAGCATCCCTTAAAAAATTATGATGCGCTACGTCTCCATGGAGAATTAGTGATGGCTCTTTCTGAAAAAAACTTCGGTTATTTTCCATTCCTTGTAATGACCATTCTGCCCAGGAGATCATTTCCACTAGAAATTGTTCATTTATAAAATATTCAAGAATGGGGAGATTATTTGAAAATACATTTAATCTTTCCGCCCACTTTTCGATGAGGTGACCTTTTGGAATTAATGTACGATAACGGGCTTCAAAAGATGACGTGGTCCGATGAAATTGTTCTAATAACTCAATACCTTCTTGGCGATTTTTGTGAGAATGGAAAGAAAATACCGATTTATTTGGAGGTATGTACTCCATACAGCCAAAGTAGGTTCCTTCAAAAAAAAGCTGTTCTCTCACTGGAGGCGTTAAAAATAAATAAGTTTTAACAAATCCCTCCTTTTTTAAAGTGGCTGTAAAGGCCTCTTGGAGTCTAAGTCTACTGTTGGTATGATATCCTTTTACAACATAAGCATTTTTCTCCGTTCTTAAATATATAACAGCTTTCCGAATCGGAACCATCTGAATAATTCTCTCATAGAACTGTGATTGAAAATAAGAGAGGAGACGATCAAAATAATCATCGTCTCCCTTTTTATTATTTGTGATATTAAAGGCTCTCATCTTGGTAACCCGGCATCCCGTATGGACTTGAACCTACCGGCCCCATGCCATATGGATTCATATAAGGAGGCTGTGCAGTATTAACAGGTCCTGAATATGGCGCACTGTAAATTGGCGGTGTTGGCGGTACAAAGTTCTGTTGCATTGGTGCCTGTTGTTGCATTGGGCCTTGCTGTTGCATTGGTACTTGTTGCGGCATTTGAGCCTGTAGCGGCATTTGTGCCTGTTGCGGCATTTGTGCTTGCTGCGGCATTCCCGCAGGGGCTCCTCCACCACAGCCACAATCCCCGCCGCTTCCTACTGGTAACCCTTGACCAAAATTGGATGGCTGCATATATGCCCCGGGTCCACTCATTTGTGGGTATCCAAATGGCATTTGCCCATATGGTGCTCCCATTCCGTATGGATTTCCCATTGCAGGATTTCCAAACATGTTGCCCGGCATTACTGGTGATGGTCCAAAGTCAGGTGAGATTTGTCCTGTCTCAAAACCTGAGGGACTTTCCATTGGAAATGCTGATGGCATTTGGCCGAAGGCAGATGGCATTTGATTGAAGCCTCCTGGCATTGGCTGGCCATAATCCTGCGGCATTTGGCCGAAGCCTCCTGGCATTGGCTGGCCATAACCCTGCGGCATTTGTT
>NZ_JBALOA010000014.1:25107-42924 GCF_036962125.1 Neobacillus drentensis | reverse complement strand
GTTCAAATCCTCCTGGCATCGGCTGTCCGTAACCCTGCGGCATTTGATCGAAGCCAACTGGAGCCTGCTGACCATAGCCTTGTGGCATTTGACCAAACGCAGAAGGATCCATGTAAGGGTAACCCATCGGCTGCTGTGGTGACTGGACACCCATTACGGCTCCTTGATTATATGCTGGGTTCATAACCGGTAATTGCGGCATAAATGATGATGATTCATCATCGAATTGTGGTGCAACAAATGATGTACCTGCAACAGACGGTGCTGGTGCTGGACTGCCTGGTAATCCATATTGACTGCCTGGGAATCCTCCTGGCATAACAGGCTGCATTGGCATAGCCCCGCTTTGTACTTGTGGGTAAGGCATGAACGGCTGCATTTGCATTGGGAATCCGCCAAATGGAGGACAGAATCCAGGCCCTGGCATAATTGGAGTCATTGGAACACAATTATCCTGTAGCGGCGCCACCTCTGCAGGAGCTTCCATTACTGGCGGTGGTGCTGGAACAACAGGTGCTTCCTTAATTGGTGCTTCTTTGATTGGTGCCTCTTTGATTGGCACTTCTTTAATTGGCATTTCTTTCTTTGGTACTTCTTTTATCTCGGGCAGGATATTGGCGGGTTTGGGTGGCAGTTGTGGCTGTTGTACCGTCATATTCTGCATGTTCATCATATAATAATTGTTAATATCTATTTCTGGGACGATTTGTAGGGGCATTTTTGGAGTAAATGGTGCTACGGGTGTTTCTTTGATAATTGGAGCCTCTTTGATAGGAGCCTCCTTGATTGGTACTTCTTTGATTGGTACTTCTTTGATTGGCGCCTCCTTGATTGGTGCTTCCTTGATTGGTACTTCTTTAATTGGTTTTTCTTTAATCAGTACTTCTTTAACGGGTTTCTCTTTGACCAACGGCTGCTCTTTCTTAACTCCTAAGTTGATTGTAGTACCTGGTTTAGTTCCCATCGGTGCTTCTTTTTTTATTGTTCCACCTGATGTTGGGACCTTTACTTTCATACCGGGCATAATCATATCAGGGTTGCTGAGCTGTGAATTCATCTTTTTCAGCTCTTCAAAATTCACGCCGTACTTCTTGGCAATCTTCCAAAGAGTATCCCCTTTCTGTACGATATGGATCTTCACTCTGATTTCCCCTCCTATGGCATAAGTCCATATAGTCTATGTGAAAATGGGCAAAGTGCTATCCTTCTTCACAAAAACTTATGCTATATTTCAAAAGAATATGAATGCCGCCATGAAATATAAAAAGATGCAATTAGGAAAAATTGCATCTTTGCAAATGGGATTTAGGAATGAATAAGCATCCGTTCAAGCGCTAATTTAGCGTTTTCGGCAACCTCAGGACTTACTTTAATGATATTATTAGTCTCCTCAAGAGTATCAAGGCTCCAGACTAAATGCGGCAGGTCAATTCGGTTCATTGTTAGGCATGGGCACATATTTGGATTTAACGAGATGATTTTTTTATCAGGATGATTTTGGATCAAGCGATTGACGAGATTCATTTCTGTACCAATTGCCCAAGCTGTTCCGGGCTCAGCTGTTTCGATTGCTTTGATTATATAGCTCGTTGACCCTGCCATATCAGCTAACTCCACTACCTCGCGGCGGCATTCAGGATGAACGATGATTTTCATATTTGGATATTTATAGCGTGTATCAATCACATTCTGCACAGTGAAATTTTCATGTACGGAACAATGCCCTTTCCAAAGGATGACCTTAATTCCGGAAGGGTCGCCATCAAATTCCAGCTCATTTGTGATTGGGTTCCAAACAGCCATTTCGTCTAAGCTTACTCCCAGTTCCACGGCAGTGTTTCGACCTAAATGCTGATCGGGTAAAAATAAAATCCTTTCCTTTATTTCAAACGCCCACTTCACCATTTTTTCTGCATTGGAAGAGGTGACTGTTGCTCCCCCGTGGGCACCTACAAATGATTTAATCGCAGCTGTTGAATTGACATAGGTTAATGGCAGGATGGTATCTCCAAAAAGTTTCTGAAGCGCATCCCAAGCTCTTTCTGTCTGCTGGAGATCAGCCATATCAGCCATTGAACACCCCGCGCGCATGTCTGGTAAGAATACCTTTTGATTTTCAGTGGTTAAAATATCAGCCGTTTCAGCCATAAAATGCACGCCACAAAAAACAATAAACTCTGCTTCTTTATTTTCAGCAGATAATTGTGCCAGCTGGAGGGAATCACCTGTGGCATCAGCAAACTGAACAACCTCATCTTTTTGATAATGATGACAAGGAATATACAGTCGAGATCCCAGTTCTTTCTTTACCTCAATAACCCGGTTTTCGAGTTCTTGTCTCGACATTTGTTTGTATTGTTCGGGAATCATCTTATTTTTCTGTAGCGTTTCCAAAATATTCACCTTACTCATCTCCTTTTTCCCATTGGACTTTCACACTGATATCAAGGGCTTTGTAGGAATGAGTTAAGTACCCAAGGGAAATATAATCAACACCAGTGTCACGATAATCGGCAATATCGGCCATTTGAATCCCACCAGATGCCTCGGTAATAATTGTCGAGGGAACCAATTTAATTAATTCTTTAATTTCAGCTGGGGTCCGGTTATCAAACATAATCACATCTGCCCCTGCATTTACAGCTTCCAATACTTGCTGCTCCGATTCTACTTCCACTTCAATTTTCACCATATGACCTGCATTTTTACGAACTGCTTCCACAGCATTTGAAATCGAACCGGCAAAAGAAATGTGATTATCTTTAATCATAACTCCATCATATAAACCGAAGCGGTGATTATATCCTCCCCCGCAGCGAACCGCATATTTTTCAAGCATCCGCAGTCCGGGCGTTGTTTTTCGTGTATCACAAATTTTCGTATGGCCGCTATCTAAGGTATTAACCGTTTTTCGAGTGAGCGTGGCAATCCCGCTCATCCGTTGGACAAGATTGAGAATGACTCTTTCGCCTTTTAATAAGTCAGCAATTTTACCGGAGACGACGGCTAGCTGGTCACCATATTTGATTGCTTGACTATCCTTCACAAACAACTGGGTGGTAATTTCATTATTAAGCAGTTTAAAACCCGTCTTAATAATTTCTTCTCCACAAAAAATTCCATTATCCTTTGCAAGAAAGACAATTTTTCCTTCTGTTTCATTGGCAAAGATTAAATCGGTGGTAATATCCTGTTCCCCAATATCTTCAATAAAAAATTTTTCAAGTTGCGAGCGCAGTTTCAATATGTTCATTGGACTTCTCCATTCCCTGGTAATAATGATGAATAATTGATTTCCTTAACCACTGATGATCCTCTTCTCTTGGATAATCACTTCGAAAGTGACCGCCTCGGCTTTCGGTCCGTGCTAGTGCCGCATCTGTGATTAACTTTGCAATGCACAACATAAATACTTTAGTTGTTTCTTCAGTTGAGCATGTATCTAAATGAATGGATTCTGCCCTGAACTGATTTAACCATGCTTGCTGCTTTTTCAAATTGACTTCATCTCGAACAATTCCAACCCGTTCCATCATTAAATCCTTAATTTGTTGGGTGTCAGGTAAACAAACCAATTTTTCTCTTTTGGGCACAAAGTTATATGGGCTTCGTTCTATTTCATAAGGTTCTTTGCATGTTTTATTGATCCACTTCGCTAAATGCTCTCCTTGGAATAGACCCTCTAATAAGGAATTACTTGCTAAACGATTGGCACCGTGTAATCCTGTACAGGAGGACTCTCCTATGGCATAGAGTCCATCTATGGAAGAACGCCCGATTAAATCGGTTTTAATTCCTCCCATTAAGAAATGGCTGCCAGGTGCAACCGGGATTTTTCCATTGGAAATTTGGATCCCATTTTCTTCACAAATCGATGTGATGGAAGGAAATCTTTTTCTAAAGTTATCAATGGTGCTTATATCTAGGTACACCTGTTTCCCTTTTTTTAGGTATTCATAGATTCTTTGTGAGACTACATGCCGCGGCCCGAGGTCTTTTAAGGGGTGAACCCCTTCCATGATAGGAATCCCATCATCCGTAACGAGAATGGCCCCTTCTCCTCTCACAGCCTCGGATATTAACCCCTTTGTTTCACCGTTAATATATAAGAGCGTAGGGTGGAATTGAATAAATTCCATATCAACAATCTCCACACCGGCTAAATAAGCCATGGCAATCCCATCACCGCTAACCGTTTTGGCGTTAGAAGTATAGGTATATAGTTGACCACAGCCTCCTGTTGCGATAATGATATGCTTGCCATAAAACTTTTGAATGGTTCCTGCTGATGTTTTGGCTTTAACCCCAATACAGCGTGTCTGTTCGGTATTAAGTAGTAATTCATAGGCAAAACAATTTTCCTCGACGGAAAGATTACACCTTTGCTTGAGCCTGGTTATCAAATTCTCCATGACGTTCTTTCCGGTGGCATCACCGCCGCCATGAACAATCCTCTTCTCACTGTGCGCCCCTTCCATCCCAAGCAACCATTCGCCCTTCTGATTCTTATCAAATATGTCTCCTTGTCGATCCAGGTTCTTAATTAAGTCGGGGGCAGCAGTAATCACTTCGTGCACAACGTCTTGATTATTGTGAAACCTTCCCGCTTCAAGCGTATCAATCATATGCTTTCCAGGGTGGTCTGTTTTTCCAAGTGCCGCTGCAATCCCGCCCTGGGCGAGATAAGAATTGGCCGTTCTCAACTTTTCTTTTGTGAGTATCCTCACATTTACATCGTCAGTGAGCTGGACAGCAAACTGTAAGGCGGCTATTCCACTTCCTATTATTAATACATCATCCTCAGTCATTAAATGACCCTCCTGACCTAACAGGTGTCTTGACATCTATATTTACATAGAATTAAACTAAAAACAAGTATTTTTATAGAAAAGTAGAATGCTAAAGGTTTGCTGTGTTAGCTTGATAAAAAATGAGAATTGGAGACATACCATGAAATATTTTGATTTTGCGGCAACAACTCCACTCGACCCTGAAGCAGCGGAAGTGTATGTACAAGTTGCAACGGAGTACTATGGCAATTCAAGCAGTCTCCATGATATTGGTGGTCAATCTGCTGCCCTCCTGGAGAATTGCCGTGAAGAATTGGCCAAACTAGCTGGGATTGATAAACAAGGGTTGTTCTTTACTAGCGGCGGGACGGAGGGAAATTTTTTAGCGGTAGAGGCTTTATTGTCCTCCCCCAAAAAGGATGGAAATCATATCATCGCTGGTATGGCCGAGCATTCATCCATCCACGGAGTTCTGAATCGACTAAAAGGAGCTGGCTATGAAATCACACTGCTTCCCCTCAATTCAAATGGACTGGTTGATTTAGAACTGTTAGTGGAATCCATTAAACCAGGAACAATAATGATTGCACTTCAGCATGTCAATTCTGAAATTGGCACCATCCAGCCAATCGAGGAAATCGCAACAATATGCCGGTTAAATGGAATTCATCTCCACAGCGATTGTGTGCAGTCGTTTGGAAAAATTAATGTAAACACGATAGCTCCTCTAGTGAGTAGTTTTTCTTTTTCAGGTCATAAAATATATGGTCCAAAAGGAATAGGCGGAGTTTACGTTGATCCCCATATTAACTGGGAGCCCTTTTTTCCTGGGGGGTCTCATGAAAATGGTTTTCGACCGGGCACTTCAAATGTTCCTGCCATTGCCGCGATGACTGTCGCAGCACAGAAAATAACCGCAAACTTGCAAGAGGATCATCATAGATACCGATTATTACGGAAGGCCTTAATTGATTCGCTGGAACCGATTAAAGAAAAAGTAACAATATATCAAGCGGATGATATGTCCCAGGTCGCTACTATTATTGGGCTTCGTATTTCTGGCATCGAAGGTCAATGGATGATGCTTGAATGCAATCGGCTTGGCTTTGCGATTTCCACGGGTAGTGCCTGTCAGATTGGCATGCAATCCCCGGCCAAAGTCACTCAGGCACTGGGACTTACTACTACTGAAGCAAAAGAGTTTATTCGAGTTTCATTTGGCCGTTCCACCTGTTTGGAGGATGTGGTCGAGCTTGGGGAAAGTATAGTTACAATTGTTAATAAATTCAGTGCTTCTGCAGTTATAGAAAATAATTAAACTATGCTAAAATAGGGAAACAGCAATGCATTTAGGAGGTATTTTATGGTAGAGCAAAGAAAAATATTGGGAGAGGAAAGGAGGTCTTTGATTTTACAATTGCTAAAAGACAGTCCTGTCCCGTTGACAGGCAGTGAACTGGCCAATCGCACCAATGTTAGCAGACAGGTGATTGTCGGGGATATTACGCTTCTTAAGGCAAAAAATGAACCCATTATCGCAACGAGCCAAGGTTATATTTATTTAAAGCAAAGCACTAGCACATATACTTTTGAAAGAACGATTGCCTGCAAACATTTACCTAATGACACAGAAAAAGAACTGAATTTGCTCGTGGACCATGGAGTATTAGTGAAGGATGTCAAAATTGAACACAAGGTTTATGGCGATTTAACAGCGTCAATTATGGTCTCAAATCGCCAAGAAGTAAAACAATTCATGGCAAATATGCAAAAGACAGGAGCTGCACTATTATCTGAGCTAACCGAAGGAATTCACCTTCATACGATTTCTGCATCAAGTATCCAAGTTTTAGATGAAGCTGAATCAGCCTTAAAAGCAGAAGGCTTTTTATTTGAATCCTAAATTAATCATCCGCACCTATAATAAAGGACCCGTAATAATAACGGGTCCCTTTTCAATCAGTCTAAATTTACTAAAACAGATGGATAACTACCTAGTAACGTGACACCGCAGCCTAATGCTTCTAGTTCTGCAATTGCTCCTGGAATCAAGACCTCATCCAGCTTCATTTCTAAATCAATGATGAAAAAATAATTGCCAATTCCTGTTTTCATCGGCCGGGATTCAATCTTTGATAAGTTTAATTTTCGCCATGCAAACGCAGATAAGACTTGATGCAATGCCCCCGCTCGGTCCGAAGGGAGTGTAACCATCAGGGTTGTTTTATAGTGGGTTGACCCGCTAATCGACTGAAAATCAAGACCTTTTTCAGACAGTACGACAAAGCGGGTATGATTGTAATCAAAATCATGTACATTTCTTTTCACAATTGCCAGCCCATATTCCCGTGCAGCAAGTTCATTGGCTATCGCAGCAATATTTATATCAGGGTTCTCCATCACCATTTTTGCGGCAGCTGCGGTTGAGGACACACTGTCAAATGGAACACCCTTCAACTGGTTATGTAAAAATTTATGACATTGGGCGATCGCATGAGAGTGACTATAGACCTTACTGACAGTCTGCCAATTTTCCTGATTATCAGGATGCACCAGCAAGTGCTGCTTGATCGGTAGAGTAATTTCACCAACAATAGGGATTTGAACAACCTGCGTTAAATAATCAAGCGTAATATTGACAGAGCCTTCTAACGCATTCTCGATTGGAACCACGGTTAGTTCCACTTCTTTTTCGACTAAGGCATCCATACTTGCAGGGATTGTCTTATAGGGCTCAAGTTCACATCCTTGAAAAACCTTTTTGACTGCTAACTCAGTAAATGTAGCCTTTGGTCCTAAGTATCCAACCTTCACTATTTCCCCACTCCTTACTTTTTTAAAAAGAAAGCTGAGAGCAGGCTGTAGTTATCCTACACACCAGTTCCCAGCACTTCTACCTTCTCTACAAATTCGAGCTTCCTTAACTCTTTCAGTAACTCATCTATTTCCATCGTCATATTTGAAGTGTTTAATGAGAGTGTCACATTGGCCCTGCCTTGCAACGGAATCGTTTGGTGTAGGGTGACAATGTTACAGCCTGAGTGTGCAACCACACCGAGCAAGTTTGAGAGCGTACCCGAGCGATCTTCTAAATGAAAGAAAAGCGAGACAAGCTTTTCCTTTTTAATCGATGAAAAAGGAAAAACCGTATCTCTGTATTTATAAAAGGCACTTCTGCTTAAATCCACTTTTTGAACAGCATCAGCAATTGATTCAGCCTTTCCTCTTTCGAGCATTTCTTTCACATCAAGTGTTTTTTTCATCGCTTCCGGCAAAACATCTTCACGGACTAAATAAAACTTTTTATCGATTGTTTCCATTCTTATCACTCTACCTTAGTCTATTCAGGACACGTCCCAATCTACTCAATAAACTCAAATTCAAACTCTAACAATTTCACAATATCCCCGTCTTTTGCTCCTCTTTCCCTTAATGCATCATCCACACCTAAACCACGCAGTTGACGTGCAAAACGACGAACGGATTCTTCTCTTGAAAAGTCTGTCATCTTAAAGAGTTTATCTGTTTTTTCACCAGAGACAACAAATGTACCATTCGGTTCTCTTGTAATTTTAAATGCTTCCGGTTCAGCTTCGTGCTTATAAAGAACACGATGCACACCCGTTGTTTCCTCTTCTTCATGCTCAAGCGGGAATTCCGGTGTTTCCTCGATCTTATCTGCAACCGCAAATAATAATTCACGCAATCCTTTTCTCGTTACTGCTGAGATTGGGAAGATTGGGAAATCTTCATCAAGCTGTTCTTTAAACTTTTTCAAATTTTCTTCTGCTTCAGGCATGTCCATCTTATTGGCTACAATAATTTGTGGCCGTTCTGTCAAACGTAAATTATATTCACTTAGTTCATGATTGATGGTCTGGAAGTCTTCATATGGGTCCCTGCCTTCCATCGCAGACATATCGATGACATGGACGATTACCCTTGTCCGTTCAATATGTCGTAAGAACTGATGACCTAAGCCGACACCTTCACTTGCTCCTTCAATCAACCCAGGTAAATCGGCCATAACAAAGCTACGGCCGTCTTCTGTTTCTACCATGCCGAGATTCGGAACAATCGTGGTAAAGTGGTACTCGGCGATTTTTGGCCTTGCCGAAGAAACAACCGATAATAACGTTGATTTCCCAACACTTGGAAACCCAACCAAACCAACATCAGCAAGCAGTTTTAATTCTAAAATTACTTCACGCTCTTGACCTGGTTCTCCATTTTCCGAGAGCTCCGGAGCCGGATTTGCAGGGGTCGCAAATCGTGAATTTCCGCGCCCGCCACGGCCGCCTCTGGCAATAATCGCCTGTTGTCCATTTTCGACTAAATCAGCAATAACTTCCTTCGTATCGGCGTCAATGACTACTGTTCCAGGTGGTACTTTAACAATCATATCCTTTGCACCAGCACCGTGCTGATTTTTGGACATGCCGTGCTCGCCGCGTGGCGCCTTAAAATGACGCTGATATCGGAAATCCATTAACGTACGCAAACCTTCATTTACTTCAAAAACAACATTGGCACCTTTTCCGCCATCTCCACCGGCCGGACCGCCTTTTGGTATATATTTTTCCTTACGGAACGCGACCATACCATTTCCGCCATCTCCGCCTTTTACATAAATCTTCGTTTGATCAACAAACATCTTATTCCTCCAGTCTGCATTTTGAATCAAAAAATGTCACGAAATATATCTCAGCTTTAACCTATTTATTTTGAAAAGGTATAAAAACTTCTAACGCGAGTTCACTTTTTGAGAAGTCCTTGACCTCGATATTGAGGTATTGATTTGGTTCTGCAAGGAATTCTTCAATTAAATGGCTTTTTATTATTATCCCGCTAAAATCAAAAAAGAAACGAATTCCTTGGGATTGCGGGTCAATTGTTATTGAAAGATGATTTTCCTGGAATATTTCAATGGCATTATTTAAACATTGAAATAAAAGCCTTGTCCAATTTGTCATTAATTCTTCTTTAATTTGGTATGCCTCCGGGTCTTGCAGCACCTCATATTCAAGTTTAAAGGAAGGGTTCTCCCAATTAGCTTTTAGCAGCAGCGAGGCAAACAAAGGCATCCTCAGATTCGACAGCTTTGACTCATGCTGTGCTTCAATGATAATTTCATCAATGACCGCTTTTGCCCGGTCGATTCGATTTAAATCCAAGTTCCCCTTTATTAATTGAAGCTTATTTAACCAATCATGACGAGAATGCCGAAGCACCTCAACAATATCCCATTCTTTCTCCATACGTACACTCCCACATTAAGTGTGACAACACCAGTTTGCTGATAGTATATCAAAAAATTAACTCTGAGTAAGCTTATTTCTTTGATGAATGTTTTTTAGAGGCAAAAAGAAGCATCTACGAAGGCGTTCTCCCGAAGTAAATTGTGGAAGGAATTTTCGATAGATAAAAAGAAAACTCTAACCAAAGAGGTTAGAGTTTTCGCTAGTTCCCTTAAGCTTCTTGAGCTACTGGATAAACGCTCACTTTTTTGCGATCACGACCGAAACGTTCAAATTTTACAACGCCGTCAACTTTTGCAAAAAGTGTATCGTCGCCTCCACGGCCAACGTTTTCACCTGGGTAAATCTTTGTACCGCGTTGACGGTAAAGGATTGAACCACCAGTTACGAATTGTCCGTCTGCACGCTTAGCACCAAGGCGCTTAGCGATAGAGTCACGTCCGTTTCTTGTAGAACCTACACCCTTTTTAGATGCAAACAACTGAAGATCTAATTTTAATAACATTTATTCCACCTCCTGCTTTTTGAAGGTAATCTTTATGTGCTTTCCGTATTCTTCTTCAATCGTCCGTAATGAAACAGCCATACCTTCAAGAAGAAGTTGTACTTTCTCATATATGTCTTGCGGAAGATTTTCCGGTACAACACAGCGGAGAAAGCCGCTTTCATGCTCAATCTCAGGTGTTACACCGGTTAGGGCGTGCACCGCGTTGATTGCGCCAATCGATACTGCAGATACGCCTGCACAGACAATATCTTTGCCACGATTAGCGAAAAATGCATGACCACTTATTTCAAATGATTGAATAAATTCGGACTTCGTACGATTAATCGTAATTTGAATCATCTATGATTCAACACCTTATGCGTTGATTTTTTCGATGATTACTTTAGTGTAAGGTTGACGATGACCTTGCTTCTTACGGTTGTTTTTCTTCGCCTTGTACTTGAAAACAATGATTTTCTTTTGACGGCCTTGTTTTTCAACTTTAGCTGTAACTGTAGCACCTGCAACAACAGGAGAACCTACTTTTACGTTTTCACCGCCAACGAATAATACCTTGTCAAAAGTAACTGTTTCACCAGCTTCAACATCTAATTTTTCAATGTAGATAGCTTGGCCTTCTTCAACTTTCAATTGCTTACCGCCAGTTTCGATAATTGCGTACATGAACTGCACCTCCTTATAAACTCAGACTCGCCATACACAGGCGCTTTTAGCAAAATGCAAAGACTTAATACCTGTTCTGTGCGGTTGTAGCACGGGTGCGCTACAAACATAACATTAAAATCCTAACATATTCTAGGCAAAAGTGTCAATAGAAATTTAGGAACATCATTTGCTGTCCAATCCTTTTTGAGCAATCTCACTCACATTCCCGAATTGTTTTAGAACATAATAAGGACGATTCGATGGCTGAATAGAAAAATAGAGCTTAAAATGTAAGAGTTCTTCGAGGGCTTCTAGATATGCTCCATTTGGCCCTAAAAGATGCTCTTTTATCTCATTAGTCGTTTCTATCAAGACCGCTTCGAACTCCGAATAGCGTTGCTCCATCAGTTCCCGCTCCAGCCTAAAACCGACCGTTTCTGGACTTAGAATCCTTCCGGTTCCGTCACAGACAGGACACTTCACCTCAAGGGCCTCTGACAGGGTGACTTTCGTCTTCTTCCTTGTCATTTGAAGGATGCCAAGCGGGGTAAAGCCAATGATCTTTGTTCTTCTCTGATCCTTGGATACTTCTGATTCGATTAGACTAAGAATCGATTGCTTGTCCTTTTCGCGTGTCATGTCAATAAAATCGATAAGGACTATTCCGCCAATATCACGGAGCCTTAGCTGCCGGACTACTTCTATCGCAGCTAACGTATTCGTTTTTAAAACCGTCTCCTGATAATCTGTCTTTCCTGAAAATTTCCCAGTATTCACATCAATAATGGTTAATGCTTCGGTTTCATCAAAAATCAGGTAAGCGCCATGCTCAAGCCAGACAATCCGCTTTAGGGCTTTATCTATTTCATGCTCCACATTATGTACTGAAAAAATATTCTCTTTTCCATTATAGTAACTTAGTTTAATTTTAGTATTTTTCTCTTCAGCTAGCTTTTTAAGTGCTAAGTCATCAACGATTACTTCTCCGTCCGTCATTCGCCCCACTTGTTCCAAGATCATTTCGACAAAGGTATCCTTTTGAAAAATAAGTCCTGGCTTTTTTAGAGCCGCAGTTTTTTGCACCAAATGTTGGTGCATTGAGCGTAGTTCCGCTAGTTCAATGTGAATTTCATCTTCTGTGCACGAATGGGCGGAAGTACGAAAAATCAGTCCCTCTTCATCTGTTTTTATATGGCCGCCAATCTGACGAAGCGCTGCTTGTTGTTTGGTATCAGTGATTTTTTTTGAAACGGCTACATACCGCCCTTTTGGCATGTAAATCAGATGATTCCCTGGTATTTCAATAATCCCCGTTACGCGGGCTCCTTTTGTGCCGGTTGCATCCTTGTCCACTTGAACTAGCAGCTTTTCTCCCTGATGCACGAATGAGGAAACATTCTTTTGTTTATCAGCCGACAAGAGATAGGAAGGAAGCATATTCCGTTGTAAATACGCATTTTTCTCTTCACCGATGTCAATGAACACAGCATTCATGCCCGGTAATACTTTCGTGACTGTCCCGAAATAAATATTACCGACCAGAGTACGGTGCTCTGGCCGGTCGAAAACGATATTCTCAACACGGTTGTCTTTTACATAAGCAAATCGCTTTTCCCGTGAGTTGTAATTTATTATTAGTGTTTCCAATCAAGCAACCTCACTTTTTTCTTTTAATAATACCCTTTTTAGTACGAAAAAAGAAGGTCGCTGATTTTGTCGGTTAGCCGTCGCTCGGTAAAGTAGGCGTGCAGGAGTTCGTTTTCGTCGAGCAGTCCTTTTTCCTTGCCATCTGCTTCGACGATGATCGGATGTTTACAGCCGCGTTGAAACTTTTCTAAGACGTGAATGAGGAGTTCCTCTTCATTGGCTTCAATTGGTTTTAGAGTCTGCAAACTTGATTTTTTCCCGTAATAACGCTCCAATAAAAATCTCATAAAAATAAAGCGCCGCTGTTTCCATTCATGGTAAAGTGAAAAATAAAGAAACGCGACGATGATCCAGACATTGATATGAGTCGGAGCCGCTACAAGGGTTACCAACGAGAAAATGGACAGGCTAACCAATGAAAGGATGAGTGTTATACGATGGGCGGTCGGGAAAGAATTTTTTAATGAGAGCAGTAAGAAAACTAATTTTCCACCATCAAGCGGCCAAACAGGAAAAAGATTGAATATAAAAATCATTAGATTATAGCTTAAGAATAGCTGAAATAGGTCAACAGGCATCAAGTTGATACTAACCAACCCATAGGCTAAGGCCACCATCCATACATGCTGGAGCGGCCCGGCAAGAACGACAATTGTCTCTTCTTTTAACGGCCGATTACCATGCTCATCCATCTCAGCAACCCCGCCAAACGGCAAAAGAGTAATTTTTTTGATTCTCCATGAAAAAAAAGAAGCCGCAGCCGCATGCCCCAATTCATGGATGAAAATGATTCCTAGCAATAAGCAAACCTCAACGAAATGTGCGGTAGCAACGGAAAGGGCAATGACAAGCCATAACAATGGATGTATAGTAATCAGTCGAAATAAGTTTATGGCTTTATTCAAAGCGAATCACCTGGATGGGGTCGATAAAATCATCGCCTTTTTTTATCGCAAAGTAATACTTACCTTTTGTTTTATCTTCACCAGTTGACCCAGAAACCGTACCGACTACTTTTCTTTTTTCAACATATTCATATAAGTTCACACTAATTTCATCTAAATTTCCATACCAGGTTTCCGTTGAATCCGAATGCTGGACAATAACGGTTTTCCCAAGTTCTTCTTTCACGCCGGCAAAGGTTACAATTCCATCATTAATTGTTTGCACCGATGCCCCTTTACCTGTTTCAATCATAATCCCCTGGCCATTTTTTTCAAAGTTCTCAAGGATTTTTCCCATTGCCGGTACGGAAAACTCCTTTTCAGCCACTGTTTTTTTCTCTTTTTGATTTTTATCAGAAAATGGTAAAAGAGCTAACGGCTTTCCAAATTTACTTTCGTACCAGTTGGATACGGTCGCAAATTTAAAATCCTTGTCCATCGTTCTTGTGACCACGTCTCTTGTCGGTTCCAAAGCAGCCGAATGGTTCCGAAAAAGGATGGCAATCACTAAAAACAGGAGGATAGAGGATAATATTTTGAAAAAGAAGACTTCCTTCTTAAATAATGGATGTCCGTCATCACTATTACTACTTCCTGAAGAAGTAAAATGGTTAAAGCCATATTTTTCGTCGTCACTAGGCCACGTAATCTGGTGGTCGGGGCTTTTTACCGTTGATCCTTTATCAGTTTTTCGCTTTGCGATTCGTCGCCGAATTTCTTCCGGTGTAGACCGCGCCATTTCCATCCACCCTCTTCACAATATTTTGTACAAGTCTATGAACGAGAATGGAAGAGTATGTCTCTAAAATAAAACAACCTGTCCACAAGGAAGTGGACAGGTCATTTAGAGACGGTATATTTTATTAACGCACCCCAAAGAACTTCTTAATTTTCGTAAACATTCCTTTTTCTCCATCTTCGAGAGACTGAAGGGGGATTGATTCGCCAAGAATCCTTCTGGCAATATTTCGATAGGCAATCGAAGCTTTATTGTTTGGATTTAAGGCGATCGGTTCACCATGGTTAGAGGCTTTAATTACCTCATCATCATCGGCTACAATGCCGATTAGTTCAATCGAGAGATGCTGGGTTACCTCATCAATCTCGAGCATATCGCCATTTTTCACCATATGATTTCGAATCCGGTTAATTACTAATTTAGGCGACTCCATATTTGGCTGTTTTTCGAGCAAACCAATGATTCGGTCGGCATCACGAACAGCAGAAGCCTCCGGGGTTGTAACGACAATCGCTTTGTCAGCTCCAGCTACAGCATTTTGGAACCCCTGTTCAATCCCAGCGGGGCAATCAATAATAATATAATCGTAATCCTGCTTTAATTCTGTAATAAGTTCTTTCATTTGCTCGGGCTTAACCGCTGATTTATCAACCGTTTGCGCCGCAGGCAATAAATATAATAATCCATCAAAACGTTTATCCTTTACAAGGGCTTGATGGATTTTGCAACGTTTTTCAACGACATCTACTAAATCATAAATAATTCGATTTTCAAGTCCCATCACGACATCCAAGTTACGAAGACCGATGTCTGTATCTACTAAACATACTTTTTTACCTTGAAGGGCTAATGATGTGCCGATATTAGCAGAAGTTGTTGTTTTTCCTACTCCACCCTTACCGGATGTAATTACTATTGCCTCTCCCACTTTAATGTCCCCCTTCTAATCTCGTTAAATTAGGTCTTAATTGAATTAAAACTTGCAATCTATCAACAATGATTTGACGGTCTTCATTTATATAAGCGCATTCCATTTCCCGCATTTCATTGCTTTCAATGCTATCTGGAGTTCTATTTAAACAATCACTAATTCGAAGCTGTGATGGCTTCATACTTGATGCGGCAATGACAGCTCGATCATTGCCATAGCAGCCAGCATGAGCAATCCCCTTTAAGGTACCCATGATAAAAATATTTCCGCCTGCAATGACCGTCCCGCCTGGATTAACATCACCAATTAACAGCAGGTCACCAGGCACTTCAAGGACTTGTCCAGAGCGAATAATTCTTGAAACGGTAATGACCTCCGTTTCGGCCACTAACTCTTTCGCTTCTTCCTTCGTGATTACATTAGATTCAATATCATCAACAACAAAGTTTTTCTTTTGACGAATTAAGTTTTTTAGTTCTTCAAGCTGCAGTTCACTTAAATAGCGGTTACCGAGATCCACCTTGACTGAGGTTAAATGACGCTCATCCTGTGTCCTCGAGTTGGCTGAAAGTTTATGATCAAGTTCCCTTTTTAGTTCATCGTAAGAACAGCTATCATCAAGATGAAGGACAAGACCTTCCTTCGTTCCTTTTATTGTAACCTTTTGCCGTTTTTTCATGGAGAAATTTTCACCTCATAATAGGAAAGCAATTTCGGAACAGGCCAAATTTTGGCTGTTTTAAGAGGGATATGGAAGCCCTCTCACTTATTCCGAATCAAAAGTCATACTACCTTTATAAAAATTCGACACAATGCGTCTATTCTCCTCTTTTTTTAAAAAAATCATTCAGCCCTTAATGCTTCCGAATGTTTTTCAAAAAGCCACTTTAATGGATAGGCAGCAACGAGTGTAATAACTGCATTTAAGATAAGAGTTGGGTAAAAACGTAAGTTAATAAAGCCAATAAAATCAAGGTCTGTTACATGGATTAAATAATTCATTTCATAAACACCAATCTCTAATAACGAGATGCCGAGAAGGGCTGCAAGAAACGCCGTGATTATATTGGACTGGATAATCTGCAGGAGTTTATAAATGAGATAAGAAATAAATGGATATAAGAAAAAGTATATGCCAATAATTTCGACATAAACGATGTCAAATAAAAGTCCAAAGATAGCCGCATAAATAATGCCATGTTTTCTTCCAACAAATATTGTTAAAAACAGAATCGCAATAAAAAGAAAGTGCGGAACAAAAATCCGCTCCATTCCAAAAACCTTTGCAGGTAAATACTCCACAAAAAGGCTTTCAATAATAAAGAGCAAAAGAAATAATAGAGGAAGAAGGAATTTTCTCAATAATCTTTCTCCTTCCCATCAGAAGTTTGCATATTTACTGACTTGGTCATTGATCTTTTTATCACAATAACATTTTCAATATCATAAAAATCCGCACCTGGTTTCACGAGGGCCGTTTGATTTAAGCCATACTGATCGGGTTTTATATCAACAACCTTCCCAATCATCAATCCTTTCGGAAATACACCGCCTAATCCAGAAGTTATAACAGTTTGCCCTTTTTCAATTTTGTCCCCTGAAGGAATTGATTTAATTAACAAGAGTTTTTGTTTGTCATCAAATCCCTGAACAAATCCATAAACATCTTTTTTTCCTTGGACAACAGCTGATATACGATTTTTAGGATCCATCGCACTTAATAGCTGTACGGTCGAACTAAATTGTGTCACATTTTTTACTTTGCCCAGCAGGCCGGTTGCTGTGACGACAGCCATATTTTTTTCGATGCCGTTTAGTTTGCCTTTGTCGATTATAATCATTTCATGCCAACGATCAGGGTTTCTGCCAATGACGGTAGCTGGTAATGGTTTGAAGTCTCGCAGGGTTCTTTTTTCACCGAGAATGTCACGCAATTCTTCGTTGTCTTTCTTGAGTTCTTGAACTTGGGCTTCAAGATTGACAAGATTTTCGACCCGTGATTTTAATTCTTTATTCTCATCGTATGTATTTTGCAAATCCTGGAGATTTTCAAAAAAGCCTGTCACAAAATGAGTAGGCTTTGAAACCAGGGATTGAACCCAGCCGGTGGTATCTTTGAGAAATTGCTCCGGCCAAGTTAGTTTACTTCTCTCCCTTAAAGAAAACCCAATCAATGCCACGAGAACAATGATGCTGACAAGCAAAATAATCAGACGTTTATTCAGAAAGAACTGTGGCATGATTATACACCTCTATTTTATCTAGATAATAAGTTATGATTTTTTAGTCTTTGTTAATTGTCTAGCTCCAGCGACCAACGGCTAGTGGACTTCGCTCTTCTCCCTACGATAAGTC
>NZ_JBALOA010000014.1:0-25096 GCF_036962125.1 Neobacillus drentensis | reverse complement strand
TCCTTTATCTCAGTCGAAGAGCTCCAGTCCATACGCCGCTAAAAGGCGCTTCCGCTTTTCTATATTATCGTGAATCTCTAGTTTTGTTTTTGAATAGATGAATATGATCTAATGCTTTTCCTGTGCCAATGGCAACGCAATCAAGTGGATTCTCGGCTATTAAGACCGGCATTTTTGTTTCTTCACTAATGACACTGTCCAAATTACGAAGGAGCGCACCCCCGCCGGTAAGCACAATCCCGCGGTCCATAATATCGGCGGCAAGTTCCGGTGGTGTTTTTTCCAAGGTATTCTTGACCGCTTCAACAATCGCAGAGACCGTATCTCGTAATGCGCCTGCAATTTCTTTGGCAGTTATTTCAATCGTCTTTGGAAGACCCGTTAATAGATCGCGGCCGCGAATCTCCATATTGTCGATACCTTCAGGGTTCCCAGCAGAGCCGATTTCCATTTTAATCGTTTCAGCCGTACGGTCCCCGATCATTAGGTTATAATTTTTCCTGATATAAGAAATGATCGACTCGTCCATTTCATCACCAGCCACTCGGATAGAAATGCTTGTGACGATTCCACCTAATGAAATAATCGCCACTTCAGTCGTTCCGCCGCCAATATCAACCACCATGCTGCCGGTTGGCTCCCAGACTGGCAAATTGGCACCAATCGCAGCCGCAAATGGCTCTTCGATTGTATAGGCATCCTTCGCACCTGCTTGTCTTGTCGCATCGATTACTGCTCGTTCCTCAACAGCGGTAATCCCTGAAGGAACACACACCATTACATATGGATTGCCAGTAAATATATTTTTACTTTTCTGTGCTTGACGAATATGGTACTTCATCATCGCAGCTGTTGTTTCAAAATCAGCAATAACTCCATCCTTCATCGGTCGTAAGGCGACAATATTCCCTGGTGTCCGCCCAATCATATTTTTCGCATCGTTCCCAACCGCAACAATGTTTTTCGTATCAGTTTGCATCGCCACTACTGATGGCTCGCGCAGGACAATCCCTTTTCCTTTTACATATACAAGGGTATTCGCAGTCCCCAAGTCAATCCCAAGATCTCTTGCTCTAATTCCAAACATAGTTTTGTATCTCCCTTTCTAAACCTAAATGCCAAATTTCCAATTGGTAGGTAATCACTTTAATATCATGTCTTTTTTCTCAATATTTATCTAGTTAAATGTTAAGCAGTCCTGAAAAATCATAACCATTATTATAACGCAACGTCAATTAAAATCATAGTTTATAAATAACCTTTTTCCTTCAGACTCACAAACTTATTCTCGCCAATGATTAGATGATCGAGCAAATCGATGCCAATGATCTTGCCGCATTCGACAAGTCGTTTTGTGACCTCAATGTCCTCACGGCTAGGTGCCGGGTCGCCAGAAGGATGATTATGCGCGGCTATAATCGATGCCGCGGAGCGTTTTAACGCCTCACGGAACACCTCCCTTGGGTGGACAATCGAGGCGTTTAAGCTGCCAATGAAAATCGTTTGCTTATGAATGACTTGGTTTTTTGTGTTTAAATACATACAAACAAAATGCTCTTGTGATAAAAAGCTCATATCATTCATCACGTACTTTGCTCCGTCCTCTGGAGAGCGGATGACATATCGGTCTTTATAATCAAGATTGGCTATCCTCCTGCCGATTTCGACGGCGGCGAGGATTTGAATGGCCTTAGCCGAACCTATACCTTTTATCTCCGTCATTTCTTCGAGGGTTGCCGCTTTTAATAGCCGCAGCCCTTCAAAATGGGTCAGCAGTCGATTCGACAGCTGCAGGACCGATTCGTCTTTTGTTCCGGTTCGAAGCAAGATAGCGATCAGTTCATGGTTGGATAAGCTTTGTGGTCCATGTTGAATAAAACGTTCTCTAGGCCGTTCATCTTGAGGGAAATCTCGAATCATTAATGTATTGGTGGACACTTTTTTTCCTCCCTTTTAAAGGGAGTTAATGAACTAAAAAAGTTTAATACGGCAACTGAAAGCCTGCCTTTTTCAATTCTCGAATCGTTCGTGAAACCGGCAGTCCGACAACCGCAAAATAGTCTCCATTTATTTTTTTGACAAGCATACTACCGAGCTGTTGAATGCCATACGCACCTGCTTTATCAAGCGGTTCCCCACTTTTTACATATGCCCATATCATGTCGTCCGTTAACTCCCAAAACCAAACTTCTGTTCTTTCGAAAAATGTTGTGGTACCAATTGGAGACACAATCGCTACACCTGTAAACACTTCATGCTGCCTACCTGACAAGCTTTTTAACATCGTAAAAGCTTCTGCTTCATCTGCAGGCTTTCCTAAGATTTGATTATCCGCAACCACAATGGTGTCCGAGCCAATCACATAGGCATCCTGGTTTTCTTTAAACACAAACTGTGCCTTACGGTTAGCTAACTCCATCACTACCTCCTTAGGAGAGAGAGCAGGGTCAAAACTTTCATCAACTTCGCTACTTGAAATCGTGAATGTTAAACGGAGAGTTTCTAGAAGTTCTTTTCGCCGTGGAGAAGAAGAGGCCAAAATGAGGTTCTGCATGTAATCACCTTACCTTTTTGGAACGAATTAGGGAGATACAATTCAATCGTATCAGAAATTGTAGTCGCAAACAATTTTTATATCATTAAATTTTGATGGAATATGTAAAATTATGCGGTCGTTTTTTCAATATTAACAATGTGAAAAGCCTATCAAAGTTTGATAGGCTATATTTCCCGGAAAATATCGAGCATTGTCGTTTATTGTTTACTTAGAGAAATATAAAGTTAGGAAGTTTAGTAAGTGCTGTTGAGCATCGCTAAGATTCTTTTCATCTTTGGTTTCTTGAAATGTCTTAACTTTTTCACTTGCACTAACTAATTCCGCCTTTAAATCTTTTATCTTTTCATTTTTAACGCTACTTTTTAAAGTCGTTTCAATGTCTGAAAGAATTTTACTTTCATCCTCAGAAAGACTCTTTGTCACAAGTGCAGTTGAACTAGTGAGGGATAGCGTTTGATAAATGGCAGGTATTGCTTTTAAAAAGGTCTTTTCTTTATCGGTGATATTAGTAAACTTTTTTTCGTCTAATAAAAGCGGCTTTGCAAATACATCTTCAATGCCATTTTCTTTATATTGGGCCCCTAGTGCTTTCGCTCCTTCGATGGAATCGGCCACACCTAGAAATAAATAATACTTGCCATCTATTTCAACTGATTGGGTGGGAACATTTTTCGAAGTTAGACCAGCCGAAGTTTCTTTGGCACCAGCCTCTGAGGAAAAAACCCCGCCTTGAATAACATAAGCGGTTAACTGAGAGATTGCAGCGGATGAAGTATTTTTGCCTTCAGTGGTTTTCGTGTCAGTTTCGATCGGATGATTTGTGACTTCTGTTGGTTCTGTTATTACTGTCTTATCGGATGGGGATGTCATCACTAGCTTTAGCATGACCACACCAATCGTTGTTCCGATCAGAATAGCGAAGACGGCTGAAATTAAGATTGTCCCTAAAGGACGGCTGTTTTTCTTTTTCGTATTTGATGTGAAAGTGGCGATTTTTGGGAAGGTTGATTTTTTACTGGTTTGACTGGGTCCAAGTTTAAACTCCTCAATATCGTTTTCGGAAGACTCCGGAATAATCCAATCAAAACTTTCATCAACAGACTCCTGTGCTGCCGCCGTCTCAGTAAATACATCTGCTTCTGAAGGGTCCCTATTTATTTTAATCACTCTAGTAGGAAGGGGATCGATGTTTGTTTCTTCCTCTTTTTTTAGGGGAACATCCTGAAGGATCTTGTGTTCTCCATTTAATTTAATCTTGATTGTATTGCCTTTGTTAGGCTTGTCCACTAAACCGTACTCCTCTCTCTTCCGATGGGTAATTGGTTTCATCCTAACATATAGGCAAAAAAAAATAACAAGACTTTTGTCGTCTTGTTATCGTAGACTTTCGCCAAATTATTTACTAGTTTGCCATGGTGGTAATTATGGCTGAGTTTGTGCCGTATCCGGAAACTGACTTAAGGGATTATCTTTATTTGCCGATTCAGGTGCATCAATCTTTGGAACCTCTGCTTCCAAATCTGTTAGTTCAGGCATATAAAAGGCAGATGCAGTCAACATGTACGTAAATGGCTGACTTGCTTGTTCAAGTGAAGTGATTTCCGATCCACCTGCATAATCAATCGATTCTATTACAACGATCCGCTTCAAAGATTCGAGAGTTTCAATAAACTTTTCAAATTCTTCATAACTTGGGGATTCCACGCTCAGACTAACAGTAAGTTTTTTAAGCCCCTTTGGTGCCTCTGGTTCCGACTGTATATTGGTGCCAGTTTGAATTGTTTCTCCCTGAGTTGTCGAATTTTGATTAGTAGAACTATTTTGCTGTGCATTTCCATTAACTGCATTATCCTGACCCTCGGCAGGATTAACCTCTGCATTTTTCGTAAAGGTCATCGATTTAATTTGACTATTAGAAATAGTTTCAGCCTTTTCTAAATCTAAAATTAACATTTCTTGAAGTGGCTCGACAGGGACCTTTTTCTGTAATTCACGAGTATCTTCAGTCTGTTTTGTTTCAGAGTTTGTCTTCCTTTGACTGATTATTTCCAAAAACTTTTGTTCTGTTTCTAAAGCTTGCTGCTTAATTCCAATATCTGAATTTAATGGTGTAAGTATAAGTAACTGAGCATAAACAATAACAAGTACTAATAAAAGAGTGCCGGCTCCAATAATAAGTTTGTCTCTTTTAGAGAATCGAAGCTTCACGAATCCTTCACTCCTTCCTCATCTTGCTTGCTCTTCTTAAGAATCTTCTTAATTGCCTCTTTGTCAAACTTTATTTCGAATTGTCCAGTATAACGGGGGAGAATGTTGCTGGTTGACATGCTTGTTGTACCGGTTAAATCTCCAGTTGGAAAATCATTTTCTGAATTTTGATTCGTTGTAGTAGTTGAGTTATTTGGGCTGTTCTGTAAAGCTGTAGTATCTGATGACGAGTTATCTTGAATTATTTCAGTTGAAGTCGTATCTGTTGTAGATTGAGTTGTAGCATCTGTTGTCGTACTCGGTGTATTCGCTTGGCTATTTGAAGCTACTGTGTTAGTAGCAGTGGTTTCTGTTTCAGATGTTGTTGTAGCTAACGAACTTAGACTTGCTTCTTCAATCCATTTTGATCGATTGAGACTATCTAAGAAAAAGGCTGCTTCTCTTGCACTATCAAATTGAACGGAAATGGCAACTGAACCTGATTCTGTATACCCAAAGGATTGAATAAAGCCACGCTCAGGCAATAAAGCTGTTAAGTGTCGCATTACTGGAATCGTTTGGATGGGATATTCGTTTACCCAATCAATTGCACTTTTTAATTGGCTAACGGAGTCAGCTGAAGCAACGGTTTCGCTCTTTTTATCTTGTTTTTCAGCAATTTGCTTCGTCATTGTAATTTGTTTGTCCAATGACGTTAACTCATCTTTTAGTATTTGGGTTTTCCAAAAGTAAAAACCACCAATTAAGATTATTAGTGCAAGCAAACAAGATAAAGTAATAAGAAAACTAATCTTTTTCGGTTCTTTTTGAGGAAGCAAATTAATATCAACTAACATCATTTCACCTCTTTTAAAGCGAGACCAAGAGATAATATTAAATTAGCCGGTACGCTTCCTGTTTTACCAGTTGATTTTTCATCTAGTGATAGCAATTCGACGGGCACATCAAATCTTTCTTTCATTTCATCCCCAATTGCTTGAAGCATTGGATGGTCACCATTTAGTAAAAACTTGTTGACATCCCGTTTTCCATTACTAAGTGTATATCGATAATAATCAATTAATTTAATTAATTCTTTAAAAATATCTTCAAACTGATTGACCAATTCATCAGTATCACCAATATACTTACATCCCATTAATCCCAGGTTATCCCTTTTAATATCCCATTGCTCCAAATTAAACGGTAAAGCGAACGGTCGCATCACAACAGGAACTTTATCTTCAAAAATGCATAAGTTAACACTTGTCATATCAAACTGGACTGTAATAAGTATTTCATTTTGCTTAGCTTGTTCAAGCGCATAGTATAAACGATAAAGTGCTAGCGGAGAAATATCTGCAGCGATCGGGGTTAACTTCACACTTGTAAATAACTCCGAATATTGCATTACATTTTGTTCTGGTGCTGCAAACAGCAGTAAATCCTTTGTTTTCCCATTATCCGACAGCAGATAAAAGTCAAATACTGGTTCCTCAAATGGTAAATGGATCGTTGAGCCAAGCTCCAAATACAAATAGCCCTTCATTTCATCATCCTGTATTTCTGCGGGTACAGACACTTTTCTAATGATGACTAGTTGATCCGGAACGATAAACCGGATCGAACGCCGAGATATTTTCCACTCGTCAATACACTCATCTAAGATATTGGTTAAGGCGTCATTATCAATAATTTTCCCATCATGGATGATACCTGGCGGCAGAAAGCGTTCCCCCCACTTTTGCGCAACTGGAGGATCCATTTGCTTCAATTCAAGATAGCGAATCGAGTGGTCGTTTAGTACCAGGTTGATAATTCGATTTTTGGGTGTGAAGAGGGAAAATGCCATGTAAAAAACCCCTTAGTTAAAATCCTTTTTGTAAAAAACTTAAGTACAAATCAATTAATTCTGATCCCCAATAGTAGGCAGTAAGTGTACCAGCAGCAATAAAAGGCCCAAATGGTATAGGTTGACGTCTTTGAACGATTTTAAAGAGTATTGCTAATCCACCTATGACAGCTCCAAATAATGTTGACAGAAAGAAGGATAACAGGGCAAGCTTAAACCCAAGGACTAATCCAATGACTGCGTAGAGTTTAATATCCCCGCCGCCCATTCCACCTTTGCTAACCAGGGCAATGATTAACAGGAGTGTAAAACCAGTAATAGCCCCTAAAAGACTATCCCACCATGGGCTAAGCGGCCAAAATATCCGTTCCAATAAAAAAATCCCTGCAAACCAAATCAGAATTTTATCAGGGATGAGCATGTAATTTATATCTGAAACTATGATAATCATAAACATTGAGATTAGTGTTAAAGCAACGACTAACTCTCCTGACCACCCTATAACTAAAGGGGCTGTCATAAACAGGACCCCAGTGAGCAATTCAAAAATTGGATAGATAGGAGAAATCCGCGACTTGCAGCCGCGGCATTTTCCTCCTTGAATTATATATGAAACCACAGGGATGAGTTCTAGAGGTGTTAATTTATGCCCGCATGTTGGACATGTTGAGCGCGGGGCTATTATAGATTTATTAAGAGGAACTCTTAGTCCAACAACATTAAAAAAAGAGCCAAAAATTAATCCATAAATAAATAGCAAACTATTTATCATTTATAGTCTAGCAATTGCTGTTCTGTTGCTTCTGGTGCTCCTGATGGAGTCGTTGCACCAACTAAGGCTACGGAACCATGCCCAGATAATGTATAAGTATATTTCCCTGAGGAAACAAATGTTACGTGCACTGTGTAACCTGTATCTTTTACATTATCTAATAGAGAACCTAATTTAGAATTATCTAATGTAGTACTAGCAGTTACATCATTAGAAGAACAATATAATTTAGCTGCATTAATAATTTGTACACCTTCTGCAACTGTCGCCTTTTCTCTAGTATGACTAATTACATTACCAATTGCAGGTATAGCTATTGCTGCAATAATACCTAAAATAACGATAACAGCAAGTAATTCAATTAATGTTAATCCGCGTTGGTCTTTAAGCTTATTTTTTAATAATTGATACATAATTCCACTCTCCTTATAGTTCTATAAACCTAGTAATATTATCTCTTGTAGTATACAGTAATTCACAATGTGAAGAAAAGAATATTTTTTGGTAATTTATCTTATTTTCTCGAACTTTTTGTTTTTTTGTCACTATTTAGTATTTTTTCTCAAATTGGTTAAACATCTCAAACATAGGTACCATGATAGAGGTTACAATCGTTCCAACTAGAGCCGCTAAAACAACAATCATCAATGGCTCAATCAATGATTTAAGTCGGTCTGTTCCAGTTTCGACTTCCTTTTCATAGAACTCAGCAATTTTTGAAAGCATCGCATCTAACGCTCCCGTTTCTTCTCCAATAGCAATCATTTGCGTAACAAGTGGAGGAAACGCCCAATGGCTTTTCATCGGCTCAGTCATCGAGCGACCTTGCTCTAATGAATTGCGTGACTCACGAATTACTTTGGCTATTACTTCATTTTCAACCACTTTTTCCACAATTGACATGGCTTGTAATATTGGTACAGAGCTAGAGAATAATGAACTAAGTGTTCGCATCATTCGAGCTATTGCAGCCTTTTGCAACATTATCCCAAATATAGGCATTCTTAAGAGAATGTAATCTAAATGATATTTCGCCTTTTTATTTTTATTTAAGTACATTAATAAAAGGATAAACGAAATAATTATTATAGCAACAAGCCACCAGAATGATTGCATAAACTCACTTGCAGCCAGTACAAATCTTGTTATAGCTGGCAATTGACCACCAAGGTCATCAAACATATCTACAAACGTAGGAACAACCGCAACAAGTAAAAAGATCACAACTGCAATAGCGATAACTCCAATCACCATTGGATACGTTAGGGCAGAGACAATCTTTTGCCGAGTATAATTTTGTTTTTCAAAATGATCGGCTAACCGCTCAAGCGTATCATCGATATTCCCGCTTACCTCTCCAGCCTTAACCATGTTAATAAACATTGGACTGAATATTTTCTTGTGCTTAGAAACAGCTACTGAGAGTGAGTTACCTTCTCGCAGGTCCTGCTCAACACTAAATAATGCCTTCTTCAAACCCTTGCTTTCTGTCTGAAAAGCTAGAATCACTGTTGCTTCAACCACAGTAACCCCTGCTTTTAAAAGAGTAGCAAATTGCCTTAGGTAAATAACAAAGTGCTGTAGCTTTACAGGAGAACCAATTGATATATCCTTAGTCAATAGAGTTTCGGGGGTTTCTGTCATTTCAATGACTCTGATTCCCCCATCTTTCAGCTTGGACATTGCATCCCGCTTTGAATTGGCGTAAACGGTACCCTGTCGTTTACCACTTCGATCACGTCCGGAATACTTATATCTAGCCATTAATTGCTTTCTCCTGCAGATATTCCTGAGCGGATTCCTTCAGGATAATACCTTTTTCAATTAGCTCTTTAATACTCATTTCAAGTGTGTGCATTCCCTGGGCTCGGGATGTTTGCATTGTACTTTCTATTTGATAAATCTTTTCATTTCGAATTAAGTTAGCTATTGCAGGATTATTTACCAAAATTTCCGTTGCTGCTTTCCTGCCTTTTTTATTTGCGGTAGGAAACAAACGCTGTGAAATAATGCCCACCAAAACCGAAGCTAGCTGAATCCGTATTTGTGGCTGCTGTGTCGATGGAAATACATCGATTATTCGGTTAATGGTTGCTGGTGCACTTGACGTGTGTAGCGTACCTAAAACCAAGTGTCCTGTCTCTGCAGCTGTAATTGCCACTGAAATAGTTTCCAAGTCACGCATCTCCCCTACAAGAATGACATCTGGGTCTTGTCTAAGGGCAGCTTTTAGTCCACTAGCATAGTTGTTGGTGTCAAAACCAACTTCCCGTTGATCAATTATCGAATTTCCGTGTTTATGGAGATATTCAATTGGATCTTCTAAAGTAATGATGTGCTTACGCATTGTTCTATTCATATAATCAATCATTGAGGCAAGCGTAGTAGATTTCCCACTCCCTGTTGGACCAGTAACTAGAACTAGACCTTGAGGTTTCTCTACCAATTTAGCTACTATATTAGGTAAGTCTAAATCGTCAATGGATGGCACCTTTGAAGCAACCACCCTTAATGCCAATGACACACTTTTCCGTTGATGATACGTATTCACACGAAAGCGTGAACTACCAGGAACTCCATAGGAGAAATCAAGCTCCCCTTTTTCCTTGAACGAATCCCACATATTTTCGGGTACTATCGCCTTTGCCATAGCTTCGGTGTCAGCTGGCAACAATATATCTGTTCCATATCTTTTTAAGTCCCCATTAATTCGCATAACAGGTGGAACACCCACTGTTAGATGAACATCGGAGGCTTTATATTCAATTGCTGCTCGTAATATTGCGTCAATTTGTTCTTTCATTGTAACAATCTCCTACTCCAGAATTGCAACTCGCAATACCTCTTCAGTTGTTGTTAACCCTTGTTTTACCTTTAATAACCCATCATCAATTAAAAAGATCGTCTTATTTTTCACAGCAATATCCTTAAGTCTTTGAAACGATTCCCCATTCATGACAACCCTGCGGATTTCCTCATTAATGACAAGAATTTCATGTAGCGCTACCCTTCCTTTATATCCGGTCATATTACAGGAAGAACAGCCCTTCCCACGTGGAATTATGTCAATTTTCATGCCACGCTTTGCAAAAATTTCTCTTTCGCGTTTTGATGGCTCTTGTTCCTCCATACAATCACGGCAAACCTTGCGCACAAGCCTTTGGGCCACTATTCCGCTCAATGAAGAAGCAAGCAAAAACGGTTCTACTCCCATGTCAAGTAATCTAGTGACCGTCCCAACAGAGTCATTCGTGTGCAATGTGCTCAGCACCAGATGTCCAGTTAATGAGGCACGGATGGATACTTCGGCTGTTTCCCTGTCCCGAATTTCTCCGACCATGATAATATTTGGATCTTGACGAAGAATCGATCTTAAACCCGCCGCAAAGGTCATGCCAACATTTGGGTTTACTTGAATTTGGCTGATTCCTTCTAATTGGTACTCAACCGGGTCTTCAATTGTAATAATATTAACTGCTTCACTGTTTAATCTATTAAGTGCAGCGTAAAGGGTCGAGGATTTTCCTGAACCAGTAGGGCCTGTAATTAATACAATCCCTGTTGGCTTTTCAATCATCTCAGTAAACCTCTTCATATTGAGTGCGTTAAAGCCAAGTTTGTTTAGGTCATTTAAGGTTGAGCCCATGTCAAGAAGCCGCATAACTATTTTTTCACCATAAACCGTTGGCAGCGTTGAGACACGGAGGTCAACGGGATGAAAGTCAAGATTTATTTTAATCCGTCCATCCTGTGGAACCCTGTGTTCGGTGATATCAAGATTGGACATAATTTTAATTCTAGCGATTAACACACTTTGCGTGGTTTTAGGTAGAACACGCTCGACCCTTAACACGCCGTCGACTCGGTACCGAACAACTACCTTAGTTTCTTGGGGGTCAATGTGAATATCACTTGCTCTTTGGATCACGGCATTTGATAGAAGCTGATTCACTAGCCGGACAATCGGTGAATCTAAATCGGTGATATCTTCTGCTCTCCCTTTTTCATTTTGAGGCAATTCATCGAGCAGTTCATCAAATCCATCGTCAACATCATAATACTTATTAATCGTCCGTAAAATATCATCTTTTGTCGCAATTGCAGCTTCAATTTGAAATCCGGTCGATAAGCGTAAATCGTCAATAACAATAAAGTCCATTGGATTTGCCATTGCGACAAACAGTTTATTTCCATCTCTTTTGAGCGGAATAATTAAATTCCTTTTTGCAGTCTCTTTTGAGATCAGTGAAAAAAGATTAGTTTCAAATGGATAATGAAATAGGCTTATATGAGGAATTCCAAGCTGAAACTCCAGCACTTCAACCAATTGTTGTTCTGTAATATACCCTCTTTGTATTAACGCTTCACCGATCCTTTGATTGAGATCCTTTTCCTCCATCGTGGAGTGAAGCTGCTTAGCTGTAATTAAACCTTCTTCAATTAACAAATCACCTAGTCGTTTCCGTGCTTCCCTCATTTTACATCCCTGCTTTTATTTTGGTTGTTCATTTGGCTTTCCCCATAAGTCATTTTCATTCGAATCCTGTTGGGGATTATCAGATGTAGTGGTCGTTTGATTTCCGTTTGGATTGAATGCTTCTTCATTTTGGCTACTATCATCAACCTGATTGCCGGTGGATTCAGTAGTTTGTGTAACTGATTGCACACCACTAGCAAGTCCGTGGATTTCGATTTGATACGTTGGCGGATAATAATCCTCTGAAATTAGCTCGCTCTTAATCAATTCATCGCCTTGATAAACTTCTCTATATACCTTAACAATTTGACCATTTGCTCCCTTAGTTTGTACCTTCATTTTTCCTGGGTGAAGCAACGGGCTATATTGAACGATTGTTTTAGGTGCTAACTTCTGTTCGTCCTTTTTGTTAATTTGATATTTATAAATTAATTTTCCACCCATTAAGGTAACCTTCAGCTGATTGTTTTCTAATTGAAGTTTAAGAATATACTTTGCTTTATTGGGATTTGATATCACAAAATCAGCCTTTTTACTGGGATTTACTTTAGCTTCGTATCCTAGGATCGAATAATTTGGTAATGATCTGCCAATATTCCGTTCAACAATTGAAAAATTTGAAGGTAGAATCGCTTGATAAATACCTGTCGCAATAACATTTAATGAATCTGTATCATCGATCTTTTCTTTTTCAGCAAATTCTAACAATGAAAAAGTGGACCCTTCAGGAATTTCAATTTCAGAAATTCTCTCGATATCAGATTGCAATCCCAAAGGAATATCTGTTATTGAGATTACTGCTTTATTTATAATTGCATCCTTTTTTATTTTTCCAGCAAGTAGGTAGTAGTTATTATATAAATCCAAGGTTTGTGAACCCGTTTCAAATAGTCCAGCCTTCGAATTTAAGTCTGTTGTTAGTTTTTCGATATTAAAGTCACTGGTTTTTATCTGTTGGAAAAGCATTTCTACCTGTTCTTTAACCTGTAATTGATTAACTGTAATATAAGCAGAGTTTTTTTGCCCATCCTTGATAGAATCGACTGTTTGCTGAGCATCTAAATGAAATTCGGTTAAATCAAAGGGAGCTCTCTTTTCACCATACTGTAGTTCAATAGACTTGTTCTTAAGCCATTCTGCGTACTTTTCCTTCAACAAACTTATTGCTTCATCAGATGTTTTTCCAGATACATTTAACATCCCGATTGTAGTCCCATCTAAATATTTTCCATCATCGCTGGTAATTTTGTTAAATGCTTTAGCACCGTAATGGGTAAAGCTAAAAATAAATGACGTACCTAGGAATAGGACTACAAATAACTTCATCATTTGTTGATTTTTACGCACAAGTCCTGCCTCCCTTCAACTTATTCCTTAACCTCTGCTTGAAAAATCGGTATTATATTTCACATTTAAGTTACTTTTGTAAGCTAATCTGTTCTGTTGGTTTAATTTCTTCTAAAATGTCTCCTTCTCCAGAAGCAGCTTCTTTAGGCGCCAGCATAAAATCAAATAGTGAGTCTTCTATTGAATCTTCTTCTATTTCGAATTGTCCAGGTTTTACGACATTTTCTGTGAGATCGGGAATTTCCTCTATTAAATCATCCACATCTTCAGTCTTTTCTTCTTCAAAAGCTAGCAATCTCTCAAGATCAGATAAATAGCCAATCTCTAGCTCATTTTCTCTTATTTGTATTTCCACATCATTTTCCCGATTTCGTTCCAATAAAAACGAAATATCTTCATCTAATATCTCCAGATTTCCGACTAACTCTATTTCTTTATCTGTTATTGATTCTGGTTGCTTTACTTCAATATCTGTGACCTTTTCCAAATTTACTAAGGAAGAATCCAATATAGTTGGCAATTCATCGTTTAATTGTACCGATTCAACATTTATTATCCTTTCCATTCGGTTTACGATATTTTCTATTGTTTCTTCCTTTACAGGATTTGCTTTATACAATAATTTTCCGATACGATTGTCCATAAAGTAAGCAATAAAAAAACTGAGAATTCCCATCAAAAGTGCTGTCTGCCACAAAGGAAAAGACGCTAATGCAGCCACTCCACCAAGTGCAAGTAAGAAGCTAATTATTACTAAGATTAACTTACCTTTAAAGGTTAATCCAAGTTGTAGACAGGATATGAACAACATGAGAACAAACATAGATCCTAATGCCCAAATGACTATTTGCATCTATTCACTCCCTTTATATCAGTTCATTTATACTATATAAATACTTTTTCTTACAAAAAATATTAACTTTAAACATTTTATTCAAATAAATGACATAATCCGCCTACTAGATATTGTATAATACTATTATCTATTTTAAAAGAAGGCGGTGAACTTTTTATGAAGGGAAATCTCCATAGTCAAAAAGGACTAACCTTAGTAGAAGTTCTAGTCTCGATAGTATTGCTGGCTGTTGTTTTAACTTCATTCTTAAGTTTTTTTACTCAATCAGCATTATTTACCAAAAAAAATGAACAAAAACTAGAAACAATGGCTACCGCACAAAAATACATTAATTTAATCGAAGATGTCCCTAAAACAAAATTCGCTTCATTTAATCCGAATCTGCTGAATGAAGTTCCATTAACTGAAGATCAAATAAGGAATTTGTTTGACCCTCCATTAGCTAAAAGTACCTATAATATAAGGGGAAAGTTAATTATTACGCCAAATACTGAAAACCTAATTCAATTTACCATAATTGTCGAAGATCCCAACGATATAAATAATAGATCGACAACTTATACGTACATTCGGAAGTGAGCTGAAGCTATGAGGAACGAAAAGGGAATTACCTTAATTGAATTGTTAGTTACGCTTTCAATTCTCATGCTTATATCTTCACTAATTTATGGCGTCTTTATTGGAGTCAACAAAAATTATAAGCAAATTTCGGAAAATAATAATTTAAGGCAAGAGGCAAATATTATCTTGTCGACCTTAACAAACTATCATCAAAAAAAAACTCTTCATTATATTGATGCCACAACAAAAATAGAGACATATAAAATTAAATATGACCCTATTAATAAAACTGCTTTTGTTGGTAAAACGACTGCAGATATTGCGCTAGTAAATGGCAGTTTAAAGATTGAACTTAAAGTGGGACAACCAAACTATCAAGAAATACCAAACGAACAGACAATTAACCCCTATCAGCCTTTATACGTCAATCTAAAGTTAACAAATAACACTGGAAAGTCTTATGAAATTAATACGATTATTAAGCAATATTAAGGGGTGGTCACCATCAAGAATGAAAAAGGTTACACTTTAATTCTTGTTATCATTATCATTACAATAACTATGATTTTGGGACTTGCTTTAAGCAGCGCCGCTCTCAGTACAAGAAAGCAGTTCGATAAAACCGATAATCGGAACAGAGCAACCGATTTAGCAGAAATGGGAATCACTTATTATCAAGCTGCAATTAATAATCTTATCGCTACTACTCAAACTGTAACTAAAGTGAACAATACTAATTTTTGTTCTGAATTTTTAAGCCAAGAAGGTAAAAATACAACCTTATATTCTTCTAAGCTTGTTGATACAAACGGAGATCAGTATAAAATTGATAAAACTACAGCAATTGCTTGTTCTAATACAGGCTCATTCAAATTTAACTTTACTAGTACGGGCACAACTAAATCTGGTGAGGTAAAACAACTTCAAGGTACTATCGCTATTTCGCAAGTCAGGATAGGCAAGAATCTTCCAAACTATTTAAATTTCACGAATTCAGGGATCAACAAACAGGTTAATTATTCTATAGAGTTCTCCGCTACTGTGTATCCTAATGGAGTTTCTTTTACGCCAGGTCTTACCATTGTCGGAGGAAATATATTGACAGTTGGTAAAAGCGCTTATTTTGAATCCATGGAGATAAATGGGGGATCACAAGTTATAGTCAAAGAGGATGCAATCATTAAACAAATCAAATCGGTAAATGGAAATACAAATCTTAAAATTTATGGTGATGCTATATTCCTAAGCCCAACACCAAGAATTGATCAAATTTCAGGACAAGCGGATATATGTATTTATGGAAATATATATACTGTTCAAACTATTGATGGAAAACAAGTATTAGTAGACTACAATAATTTCTCAACTTATTTTAGAAACTCTTGTCAAAATTCCAATTCTAGTTGGACTGTAAATCCCGAAAGTGGTGTAACAGTCACATATCAATAATATAAAAAGCCGGTTCAATTAAATGAACCGGCTTTTCTCTGCTTTTATTAAAATAATAAGAAGGAGTTTAACACGACGAATACTCCGCCACCCGATTCCTTCCAGCCCGTTTCGCTCCGACATAAAGCGCTCGATCAGCATGTCGAATTAACGCTAGGGAATCTTCGGCATCCTCAGGTGCTGTTGCAACCCCAATCGATGCGGTAATCATTACTTTTTGCAGTGGTTTTTCAAGATCTAAAGAATGTCTAATTGTAAATGGCCAGTTCGAGATCATTTGCCTAATTTGTTCTGCCATTTGGAAGGCCTCTTCTTTTTGTGTATCAGGTAATAGAACGACGAATTCTTCTCCGCCATATCGTGCCACTGTGCCATGACCACCTACCAATTTAGTTAATCTACTGGCAAGTTCAAACAGGATTTCATTTCCACCCTGGTGACCATAGGTATCATTAACTGCTTTAAAATGATCGATGTCTAGAATTATTAACGATAGCGTTCGACGTTCGAATCGAGTTAATCTTTCGAATTCTTCGGTTAGGAGGTTTTCAAAGTAGCGATAATTGTACAGCTTCGTTAACGAGCAATGTTCACTTTGCCTTTTTGTCAGTTCATAATGCTTTGCATTTTCGATGGCAACGGCAAAGTGGGAACAAAGGATATCGATAATCATCAGCTGGAATTTTTCAAAGGCTCGTTTTCGCTTGGAGGCAAGTAATAATACGCCGATCACCTTCTTGCTTCTCACGATTGGCACCCCGAGAATACTTTCTGCATCATCGGGGATATGGCCATTCGAGTGTTGAGCCCACTCTTTTCTTGCTGTATATAAGAAGGTCTTTTGCTTGCCCCAGACCATGCCGCTAATTCCCTGGTTTTTCTTCACAGGTGGTAAATCATTAAGAATGCCCTCTTCAATTCCCCGAACCAATCGAAGTTCATCATTCTTATCTACCTCGAATATATAAGCATAATCGACGGGAAGCATTTCACTCACTTTTTGGATTAACAACTCAACTACATCATCAACCTTTAAGCGTTCGGCCATTTGATGACCAATCTCGGCAGCCTTTTGTAAATAGCCATTGATTTTTTCACTAGAATAATAGAGTCTAAAGATCATCGATAAGCTGACAAATGGGATTCCCACAAACAATAGAGCTAAACTCCCGACTGAATTATAAAGGATATACAGAACAAACCCGATTGGGAAGGTGATGAAGGTGGTAATCGACTCAACAATGAAATCTTTTCCAAAATAGGATTCTTTACTTTTATAGATAAAGTAAAGGTTGAATGAGACAATGATTTGATTCA
The DNA here is from genome assembly GCF_036962125.1 of Neobacillus drentensis. GTDB lineage: Bacteria > Bacillota > Bacilli > Bacillales > Cytobacillaceae > Neobacillus > Neobacillus drentensis_B. The sequence continues at coordinate 7,721 of NZ_JBALOA010000014.1, read as the reverse complement.
TGGTATAACTGACGACGGCATAAAGGAGAGTTAGCCATAGCGACTTGGTGTCGAAAGCAAAATTAGGACCTGGTTTTCCACCGAGCATGTAATAGACAATTCCACTCGTTAAGGAAACGAGAAAAAACATATTCAGGTTTACTGGCATTCGGTATAATTCACCTTTGCGCAGGATTCTTAACTTTAGAAGTAATACGACCACGGCTATTTGTGCAAAGATGATTTCAACAAATAATCCAAATCTTAAAAAGGTTGCCAGCGCCACCCATTGAATTAAGAATATAAACATATTATTAATGACTATAGGCATCGTTGCCACCACACAGGTTAACAACAAAAATCCAAGTAGACCTAACCATTGTCCATCGATATCTGGAGGATAAGTCTTATAGGTGAACCAAGTTCCGGCGGGAACCAATAGAAACCAGATAAGAAAAATAGCTTTCTTAATAGACGGTTTTACTTCCATGCTTATCCCCCTCACATTTTTATTTAGATAATATTATTTTACCATTATAAAAATATCTTGTCATAAAGAAGTTGTCTTATTTTTCAAATATTTAGCTAAAAACGGCTTTACTTCTGAAATAAAATAGAGCGACCCCGTTATTACTAACATGCTGTTGTTTTCTAGGCTTTGTATCTCTTCTAATAGATAAGGTCCCCAGTCATCGACGGCAAGTTTGTTTTGTGATTGGCTAATTTTCACTAATTCCTCTGCTTTCGCTGCCCTCGGAAAATCAAAGCTTACGAAGGTAATATGTTCTGATACTTGATCAAGCTTGGCAATCATTTCATCGAGCTTTTTATCTGTTAGCGCAGCAAAGACCACCTGTATTTCACGGTTTTGATATCGTGTCATTAATTCTTGGGTTAGAGCAGTAATCCCTTCCTCATTATGTGCCCCGTCGATAATAACTAGGGGGCGTTCAGAGAGGATTTCAAACCTACCTGGCCAATACGCCTTTATTAATCCGGTGCGAATCGCATGCTCAGTAAGGATGAACTCGCCCTGTTGATTTAAAAATTGCGCGGCGATCACAGCGAGGGCTGCATTTTCCGTTTGATGCTGACCAATCATGCTAATTTCTAACTCCCTGGCTGTTTCAAACTCGGTAATTATAGTAAACACTTCGCCTTTTGGTAAGGATGTATGGTGACTAATCGAAAATTCCTGCTCAATGCGGTAAATCGGTGCCCCCTTCATTTCGGCTTGCTCCTCTATGACCTTAACTGCCCCAGGTTGTCTAACCGCAGTAAAAATAGGGGTATTCAGTTTAATTATCCCTGCTTTTTCAAAGGCAATTTCCTCATAGGTAGACCCGAGGATATTGGTGTGGTCAAGACCAATATTGGTAATGATGGAAGCTAACGGCTGAATAATGTTCGTCGAATCAAACCGTCCCCCTAATCCTACTTCAAAAATAACAAGGTCTACTTTCCTCAAGTTCGCGAAGTAATAGAACGCCATTGCAGTAATTACTTCAAACTCCGTTGGTCCGCCAAGCTCTGTCTCTTCAAGTTCATCTGCAAACGGCCGAATGATATTGGCTAATTGGAGCATTTCCGCATCCGAAATCGGCTTCCCATTCACACTAATCCGTTCATTAAACTGTTCAATAAACGGTGAGGTAAACGTGCCGACTGTATATCCTCCTACTTCTATAATCGAGCGAAGGAAAGTAACGGTAGAGCCTTTCCCGTTCGTTCCGCCAATATGAACGGTCTTCATTTTTGTTTCTGGATTTCCAAGCTTGTCCATCATCCATTCCATCCGCTTTAATCCTGGCTTAATTCCCAATCTTAACCGCGCATGGATCCAATCTAGGGCCTCTTTATATGTAGTAAACATTTGCAACACCCCATCTGTTCGTATTTTCATAAGAGGAGACGACTCCATTGCTGGACTCGCCTCCTCTTTTTATTTAACCTCTTAATTCTTTAATTCGCGCTTCCACGATTGCTCTCTTTTCGCGATAATCATTTTCCTTGGCCCGTTCTTCAGCTACCACATTTTCAGGGGCTTTTTTCATGAAGCTTTCATTGCTTAGTTTCTTCTGAACTCGCTCCACTTCTTTATTTAAGCGGTCAAATTCTTTTTCCAGACGAGCTATTTCCTCGTCAATGTTAATCAGTCCTGCAAGCGGGAGGATGATTTCAACACCAGTAATAACAGCTGTCATAGCTTTTTCTGGTGTTTCAAGCTCCACACCCAATTGCAATTCTTCTGGATTACAGAAGCGCTCAATATAGCTGCGGTTATTCTCAAGCGATTTAAGAACTGTTTCATCCTTCGCTTTTACCAGCATTTTAATTTTCTTACTCATTGGTGTGTTTACTTCCGCACGAATATTTCGTACGGAACGAATCATTTCCATGAGCAATTTCATTTCTTGGGTTGCTTGCTCATCAGAAAGGGCTGGATTTACTTCAGGCCACTTCGCTGTCGTAATCGATTCTCCTTGATGTGGAAGGTTCTGCCAAATTTCCTCGGTGATAAATGGCATGAATGGGTGTAACAAACGCATCGTTTGATCTAAAACATGAGCCAAAATCGAACGAGTTGTTTTCTTAGCCGCTTCATCTTCACCATATAACGGCAGCTTCGCCATTTCAATATACCAATCACAGAAGTCATCCCAGATAAAGTTGTAGAGAGCACGGCCGACTTCACCAAATTCATAACGGTCAGAAAGTCGTGTCACATGTTCAATTGTTTCATTTAAGCGTGTTAAAATCCACTTGTCTGCCACTGATTTTTCACCGCTAAAATCAATTTCCTCATAGGTCATGCCGTCCATATTCATTAACGCAAAACGGGATGCATTCCAAATTTTATTGGCAAAGTTCCAGGTCGACTCTACTTTTTCAAAGCTGAAGCGTAAATCTTGACCTGGAGAACTTCCTGTTGAAAGGAAATATCTTAGCGCATCAGCACCGTATTTTTCAATTACATCCATTGGGTCTACGCCATTGCCAAGTGATTTACTCATTTTACGTCCTTGTTCATCACGAACTAGACCGTGGATGAGCACATCTTTAAATGGACGCTCACCAGTAAACTCGATGCTTTGGAAAATCATCCGAGATACCCAGAAGAAGATAATATCATACCCAGTCACTAACACATCGGTTGGGAAGTAACGCTTGAAATCAGCTGCTTCAGTATTCGGCCAGCCCATTGTTGAAAATGGCCATAATGCCGAACTGAACCAAGTATCAAGGACATCTTTATCCTGTTCCCAGTTCTCCGCATCTACAGGTGCTTCAGTTCCTACATATACCTCTCCTGTTTGCTTGTGGTACCAAGCTGGGATGCGGTGCCCCCACCAAAGCTGTCTCGAAATACACCAATCGCGGATATTTTCCATCCAGCGCAAGTACGTTTTTTCAAAACGGTCTGGAACAAAGTTTACTTTCGCTTCTTTATCCTGCAAAGCAATCGCTTCATTAGCAAGTGGCTGCATTTTAACAAACCATTGTGTAGAAAGATACGGTTCAACCACAGCACCGCTTCGCTCAGAGTGACCAACGGAATGTGGATGCTCTTCAATTTTGAAAAGAACACCTTGTTCTTGCAAGTCTTTCACGATTTGCTTGCGGCATTCAAAACGATCTAAACCTTTATATTTGCCAGCTTTATCATTCATTGAACCATCCTCGTTCATAACAAGAATACGTTCAAGATTGTGACGATTACCTAATTCAAAGTCATTCGGGTCATGGGCTGGGGTAATTTTTACCGCTCCAGAACCAAATTCCATATCAACATAATCATCCGCAACGATTGGAATTTCACGGCCGACAATTGGCAGGATAACGGTTTTACCAATCAGGTGCTTGTAACGGTCATCCTCAGGATGAACGGCAACCGCAGTATCACCAAGCATCGTTTCCGGACGAGTTGTCGCAACTTCAATATGTCCGGAACCATCAGCAAGAGGGTACTTCATATGATAAAACCCACCTTGAACATCTTTATAAATTACTTCGATGTCAGATAGAGCAGTTTTGGTGGATGGATCCCAGTTAATAATATATTCCCCGCGGTAAATGAGGCCTTTTTTATAAAGGGTAACAAACACCTCTTTAACGGCATCAGATAAACCTTTATCCAAAGTGAAACGCTCACGGCTGTAGTCTAAGCCTAAGCCAAGCTTCGACCACTGCTGACGAATATGAGAAGCATACTCTTCCTTCCACTTCCAAGTTTCTTCAACGAATTTTTCCCTGCCTAAATCGTAGCGGCTTTTTCCTTCATTGCGAAGTTTTTCTTCTACCTTTGCTTGGGTAGCAATTCCCGCATGGTCCATTCCTGGTAACCAAAGTACATCGTATCCCTGCATCCGTTTCATCCGGGTCACAATGTCTTGAAGGGTCGTATCCCAGGCATGGCCTAAATGAAGTCTTCCCGTTACGTTTGGCGGCGGGATTACAACCGTGTAAGATTCTTTGCTCTCATCATCCTTGGCTTCGAAAAACTTACCTTGTAACCACCATTCATAACGACCTTTTTCAATTGTTTGCGGATCGTATTTAGTGGGCATCGTTATTTCTTTTGTTTCCATTGTACAATTCCTCCTTTGATTCCTTTGCCAATACAAAAAACCCCAATCGTCATAAAAGGACGAATGGAGTTTGCTTCGCGGTACCACCTTTTTTCCAATCAAAAGTAATGATTGGCACTTATGTAGATAACGGAGTTAGTCCGTCTTCCACTAATAGGATTCATCATCCGTTCACAGAAGAAGCTCATGGGCGACCTTCCGACTGTCTGCTTAGGAAATCTTCCAGCTAATGATTCCCCTCTCTCGAAGCAGGTTTAAAGTCGTACTCTTCCCTGTCTTGGCTTTTATAATTAAATTATATTGTAATACTACCGAAAAAAAGGGTTTGACGTCAATAATGATAACCAGTTTTTTTATTTTTTATACTATATGTATCTTTTTTGGAGAATTCTCCGCTCTTGTGGAATATACATAAAATTAAATATCATATTTGTAAGGGGGAGGTTGCTTTGAAGAGGAATTTCCATAAATTTAAATACCAACCCTGGTTTCGAACGTGTCGGAGGGTTTGTGCGCAGTTAATTATCCCATTTGTAGTGTTCCAATTTATTCGAACATTGATTATTCCTACCTTCATTGATATCGTGTTATTGACCATATTTGTTGCCATTGCCGTGTCGATATATTTTGAAATCGTTTAAGGAGCCCATTCTGCAGGTAATTACTGCGGCTGGGCTCCTTCTTTTGCTGCTTCTGTTTGTTTATCAATCTCAGTCATTCGCATTACGACATACTCGGAATTTTTCAAATGCCAGTAGCGGTGCTGCAACTGGCGTACATATTTCAGCTCATTCTTTGGACGCTTTTTTCGATAGTAGCTTTCCGCCACTTGGATGATTGGAATTGGGAGTGCTAAATAGCTGAAGAATAATAATTTTTCATCGGCTTTAAAAGGGAAATATTTAAAGTAATGATAGACCCAATCAATGGCGGTATCGCTTCGTTTGGGGTTCGTATTTAAGGCTCTTGATAAATAAGGGAGGAGGTCATGAATGGGTGAACCATAACATGTATTCTCAAAATTAATAAAATATCCATACCCTCGATCATCATATAAAAAATGTTCAGGTGACAACTTCCCGTGCGTAATGACCATACGGGCCTTTTCATTGTCCTTCGTTTTTTCATACCATTCTTCAAATTTTGTTTTCGAGAAGTTCAGCGCTTGACTGATTTCATTGTAATAAAGGCAATATAACAATTCGAATGGTGACATGTACGTCTTCTTTTCACATTCGTCAATAAACCCATCAAGAAATTCCTGCTGTTTTTCATGCTGCTGAATCGTCTTTTCATAATGCTCGGTTCTTTCTTCCTTGTTCAAAGGTATTTCTTTGGCGGAAAGGCTATGCAGGCGAGCGAGCTCCCGAAAAAGCTGATGGTTTTTTTGCTCACGGTCTTCCTTTTGTTCATTTGACATCCAGGGCATTAAGTAATAAAGATAATTTTCATGTAAAACTGCATATCGACCGTCCATCGTCGGATAGATGGGGACAATGCGATTAAACCCTTTTTGGTAGAGTAAATGAACATGACGAATGAAATCGGTCCCTGTCGCGGGGTCAACCTTTTTCAAGGCAAAGGTTCCTTTATTAGAATAAATCTTTAGAACACTGCCAAAATCCTCGACAAAATTTGGTTCGATCTGGTAGTTTCTTAATATTGGGGCCAATCGGTCGATAGGGTTGGAGTTATTCATGGGAAATCAACTCACTTTCAATAGGAAAAGCAAATTGCCAATTAAGCCGGAGGTGCGTTTATGCATGAAATGAAGGTGAGCAGGTCAAAGAAACCCGCTCATCTTTTAATCTTATTTTTTTGCAAGGCTGCCTGGAATATATAAGACCTGACCTTCGTATATATCCTGATTGATTTCTAGATTATTGACGCGAAGGAGGTTTTGTACCGATACATCGTAACGATCCGCCACACTGCTCACGGTATCCCCCTTCTGAACGATACAAACCTTCACTTTTGCCTGAGCCGCACTTTCATCCTTCCGAGCAAAGAACTCAGTTAGCGTCATGCTTTTCTTTTTGGCTGGCTTTTTCTTTTTCACATTTTTTGGCGGTTCTTCATCAGATGAGGAAGAACTTTCTTCAGCCTGATGATGCACTTCTTCAGCATGAGCTATTGGGACTGGAACTGCTTCAACAACCTTTTCAGGTGCCGATTCCTGTGGCTGACTAGCTTCACTTCTTGCTTCTTGGAGATACCATGCTGGCTCGTTTTCTTCGCTTTGTTCTTCCTGGCTCACTTCACTTCTTGCTTCTTGTAAGTTCCATGCAGGTTGGTTTTCCTCTTCTTCTTCTTCTTCAAAGTCGTCCTGCGGTTGATAATTGAAGGTAGGAAATTTAGGTAAAATTTCTACACTCTCTTCTTCTTCTTGCTGTTTTCTTGCCTCTGCTTCAAAGAGGAAATTATCTTGGAAGTTGCTTTGAACAACTTCTAGTTCCACTTCGACTTCTTCCTCTTCTTCTATCTCAGGCTCGGCACGATGGACAACTTCAATTTCTTCCACTTCTTCCTCCTGCTGCTGTTCGCTGCCATATAAACCGCTAATGGTTAGCTCTGCGGCGAGCTTGAGGCAGCTGCGTTCAGGAATCGAATAGTCAAACGATTCGACGATTACATCGATATCGTAAATACTTTGAATCCGATTATTTGGAATCGTGATGTCAACTGGGAATCTATGGGTAAATTCACAGGTTCCTTCCTCCCGTTCATCAACCCTCTCGACAAACTTTTGTGATGTGACACCTTCATCATCAGTTTCATTGTTAGTTTCGTAACTTTTATATTCGCCTGTGAGTTCGAGCGAACCTTTTATTGTTACGTACTGATCGTTTTCCTGGATGGTAATGTCTGGGTCTAAAGAAATGGAGACAAGTTCTTCGACTTCCTGTCCTTTTCTAAACCACAAAGACTCCTCCAAGGAAAAGCGTAGGCACGATTGGTTCTCTTGGGACAAAGCGACTCCTCCTTTCGTTTCCTTCACGCAAAATCACTATGTCACTTACACTCTATGAGTCAAGGGCTTTATTTATGATAAAAAAAGAGTGTTGCTGGAAAAAAGAATCTTGTTTTTCAATGGGGGAATTGGAGTTATGTGTTTTTTTAGGGGTGTGGAGGTGGGTTTGTGGGGTAGGTTTG
>NZ_JBALOA010000013.1:27639-43575 GCF_036962125.1 Neobacillus drentensis | reverse complement strand
AGTTTTCAAAGAACAATTATAAGAATTGGAGCGGGTGAAGAGAATCGAACTCTCATCATCAGCTTGGAAGGCTGAGGTTTTACCACTAAACTACACCCGCATATTTTATTAAAATGGTCGGGAAGACAGGATTCGAACCTGCGACCCCTTGGTCCCAAACCAAGTGCTCTACCAAGCTGAGCTACTTCCCGTAAAAATGCGCCCTGAGAGATTCGAACTCCCGACCTTTTGATTCGTAGTCAAACACTCTATCCAGCTGAGCTAAGGGCGCAAATATTGAAGTCAACTTTTAAAGTATATCAGACTCAGTAACGCTTGTCAACAATTTATTTGGTGCGGCCGAGAGGACTTGAACCTCCACGGGGTTGCCCCCACTAGGCCCTCAACCTAGCGCGTCTGCCATTCCGCCACGACCGCATGATAATTAGCGACAAAAACAATCATAACACACAATCCATTTGAGTTCAATCAAAAAGAATTGGTGCGGGTGAAGGGAGTCGAACCCCCACGCCTTGCGGCGCCAGATCCTAAGTCTGGTGCGTCTGCCAATTCCGCCACACCCGCATAGATATTTACTATTTAAAAAAATGGCTGGGCTAGCTGGATTTGAACCAACGCATGTCGCAGTCAAAGTGCGATGCCTTACCGCTTGGCTATAGCCCAATAATTTAAATGATAATGATTAAGAAACAGGAAATGAATCAAGGTCACTTCCCGTCCCAGATGACCCCTACGGGACTCGAACCCGTGTTACCTCCGTGAAAGGGAGGTGTCTTAACCGCTTGACCAAGGGGCCAAAAATTTATATGGCGGAGAAGGAGGGATTTGAACCCTCGCGCCGGTCACCCGACCTACACCCTTAGCAGGGGCGCCTCTTCAGCCTCTTGAGTACTTCCCCGTATGGCTCCGCAGGTAGGACTCGAACCTACGACCGATCGGTTAACAGCCGATAGCTCTACCACTGAGCTACTGCGGAATAATAAAGATATTTAAGAATCAACAGGGCAATTACCTTGTCGACTCTTTACATTATAATGACGATAGAATAGAAAGTCAATATAGTTTTGAATAAAGATTTTTCCAAATTCCAATATCATTCGAGAATAATTTCTCTTATTTTTGTCAACTTTCCTTTACACTTCCCGCACACATATCTACTTGTATCAATGCTTCTTTTTCTATTATAAGTAAGCTGGCAATTAGTACACTGGTAGAGAAGGATTCTCTTGGTTGAATGTTTTTCCTTTTTATCTGGTAGTTGAGCGCAAAATCGTGGTGCTCCTACTATTTTTAATAATTGCTTAAAATCTTGGTCCTTATGTTGGTACCCTTTTCCCGCAAGGTGAAGGTGATAATGGCATAACTCATGTTTAATAATCCCTATTAATTCTCTTTCACCGAGCTGATCATAATACTTTCTATTGATCTCTATATTGTGTGTACCAAGGAGATACCTTCCGCCCGTTGATCTTAGTCTTGGATTGAAATAGGCCTGATGCATAAACGGCTTCCCAAATGAATCAACAGATATCTTTTCAACCAATAATTGAAGTTGTTGCTGTTCCATTGTGGGTTCCTCTCTTTCTATGCGAACATGACAACCTATTATAGCATATATTGTATATACCCATAATAATGATGAACTTTTCGGGAGGTTTTATTATGCCAACTTGGTTGCAAAACCAAATGAAAAGAGCTTTTTATGAGAAGGACCGCTATCAGATCAAGCTGTTAAACCAATGCTGGTTTTTCTACAGAAAAAAACACTTCTCCTCAGATTAATGTTTTCGTTAAAGGGGAAAATTTTAAAGTGCAAACCCATATCGAGGTTTGCACTTTTTATTTCATTAAATTAAACACCTAAGAGTTTTATTAATAGAGTGTTTGCTCGTCAAAAATATCTCTTATCTACCCTTGACCCTTTATTTCTTCCACTTTGGTCGTCAATAGCGCCCATNNATTGTCTACCCTCCACCCCTTTTTTCTTCCGCTTCGGTCGCCAATAGCGCCCATTGTCTACCCTCTACCCCTTTTTTCTTCCGCTTCGGTCGCCAATAGCGCCCATTGTCTTACCCACTACTCCTTTTTTCCTCCGCTTCGGTCGTCAATAGCCCCTCTTGACGAAATACCATGTGATTTTCTACAACCAATTCACTAGACTTATTCTCTTCTAGATAAAAATAAAAGTCCAAATCGCAACGCGAAATGGACTCCTACCATTGTATTATTTACAGAATTAGTTTGAAGGCGCCAGCATCGTTAGCGCTACCCGCCCTTTTTTCATGTCAACTGAATCCACCCATACGGTGACTACATCCCCTACAGATACAATGTCTAAGGGATGTTTTACAAAGCGATTGCTGAGTTTAGAGATGTGAACAAGTCCGTCCTGCTTGACGCCGATATCAACAAATGCGCCAAAGTCAACAACATTTCGAACAGTACCTTGCAGCTCCATGCCTGCACTCAAATCTTCAAGCTTCAAGACATCCTTCTTTAACAGTGGACGTGGTAAATCATCACGCGGATCACGTTCCGGTCTTACCAACGCATCAATAATATCCTTTAAGGTTAACTCACCGATAGCAAGATCTTCGGAGACAGATTTTAAATCGAGACCATTTAGGGCTGCTTTAAGCTCGTCCGACCCAAGGTCATCAGTTGTAAAACCAAGACTCGCTAATAATTTCTTCACCTCATCATAATTTTCCGGATGAATCCCTGTCCGGTCGAGCGGCTGCTTTCCATCCAATACCCGCAAGAAGCCTATCGCCTGCTCATAGGTTTTCGCCCCTAAGCGAGGAACCTTCTTAAGTTGAACCCTGCTCGTAAATTTCCCTTCCTCTTCACGCTTTTTGACAATATTATTCGCGGCTGTCTTGTTTAGTCCAGCAACATACTGTAATAGCGAAGGCGAGGCCGTATTGACATTCACACCGACACGGTTAACCGCGGTTTCGACGACAAAGTGTAACGATTCTGACAGTCGCTTCTGAGAAACATCATGCTGGTATTGACCAACCCCTACCGATTTCGGGTCAATTTTCACCAATTCAGCTAATGGGTCCTGCAAACGACGGGCGATCGATGCTGCACTTCTTTCTTCAACCTGCAGATTTGGAAACTCTTCTCTAGCCAGTTCAGATGCTGAATAGACACTGGCACCCGCTTCATTGACAATCAAATAGTAAATTTCCTCATCCATTTCTTTTAAGATATCAGCCACAAACTGTTCTGTTTCCCTTGATGCTGTCCCATTTCCGATTGCAGCCATCTCAACTTTATAATCGCGGAGAATATTAATAAACTTTTCGCGCGCTTCTTTGGCCTTATTAACCGGCGGATGAGGGTAGATTACATCAATTTTCAGCACCTTACCTGTTTCATCAACGACTGCCAATTTACAGCCTGTCCGGTATGCCGGGTCGACCCCGATAACAACCTTTCCTTTTAACGGCGGCTGCAAAAGTAAGTTACGAAGATTTTCAGAGAATATATGTATGGCTTGCTCTTCCCCTTTTTCCGTTAACTCGTTGCGGATTTCCCGCTCTATTGAAGGTTGAATTAATCGTTTGTAGCTATCCTCCAATGCTTCAACCACTATCAGGGCTGAAGGTGCGTGCTGAACCCGAATCCACTTTCTCGACAAATAAGTGAGGATTAAGTCTGCATTCATTTTGAGCGAAACCCGTAAGATGTCTTCTTTTTCACCACGGTTTAACGCAAGGATTCGGTGGGGAACAATTTTATTTACAGGCTCTTCATATTCATAGTACATTTCATAGACATTTTTCTCGTCTTTTTCGGCATCTTTGACCACCGAGACAACCGCACCGGATTTAAACGTTTCCTTCCGAATCCATTTACGGGATTCTGCATCATCCGATACCCATTCAGCAATGATATCCTTCGCACCTGCTATTGCATCCTCAACCGTGAGCACATCTTTTTCTTCTGATAAAAATTGTTTTGCTTTTTCCTCCACACTTTCTTTCGTAAAAGTTAGTAACCACTCTGCTAAAGGCTCCAAACCTTTTTCCTTGGCAATCGTTGCTTTTGTCCGTCTTTTTTGCTTATAAGGCCTGTATAAATCTTCAACCTCTTGAAGCTTCTCAGCCTTAGTAATTGCGGCATTTAGTTCATCGGTTAATTTCCCTTGTTCAGTAATTATGCGGATAACCTCTTCTTTTCTTTGCTCGAGGTTTTGAATATACTGCCAGCGTTCTACTATATTTCGGATTTGAACTTCATCTAGCGCACCCGTCATTTCTTTACGATAGCGCGCAATAAAAGGAACTGTATTGCCTTCATCTATTAATGAAATAACGCTTTTCACTTGTTTTAAAGATATGGTTAATTCTGCAGCAATTTTCTTTAATAACTGATCATCTTTTATGGCTGTATCATTCACAACACTTGTCCTCCATTCCATTCCTATTCATTCTATTGTAGCAGAATAAACTTACCGTTTCATTAAACGGCCATTCCACCTTATTTATTTCAAAAAAAATAGGCAAGCACACGGGCTCGCCTAAGCAGAAGTTGATAGTTGAAATTGAGGTCAGGATATGTATGAAAAAACGCTCTTCCTAAAAAGAGCGTACTTTTAATTAAAATTCGATGAGACCCAGGCTAACCTGCAAGGCTTCATCCACTTTTTCCATCATTTCGTCATCGAGATGGGTGATTTTATCGGTTAACCGCTGCTTATCAATTGTACGAATTTGCTCTAACAGAATGACCGAGTCTCGTTCAAATCCGTAGCGCTTCGCATCAATTTCTACATGAGTAGGAAGCTTGGCTTTTTGAATTTGAGCTGTAATCGCTGCAATAATCACTGTGGGACTAAACCGATTCCCGATGTCGTTTTGGATGACAAGTACAGGTCGGACGCCGCCTTGTTCAGAACCAACAACTGGGGATAGGTCCGCGAAATATACGTCACCACGTTTGACTATCAAAGGATTATCCTCCGCTTACAAGACGTTCAACTGTGTGTTCTGCCTCATATTCTGCTAAAAATGATTCTGATGCAATCCTTAAATTTATCTTTGCCATTTCCATGTATCCACGTCTCATCGACTCGCGAATTTGTCTCTTTTTACGTTCGCGTAAATACATTTTTGTTGCCTGGTAGATAAACTCGCTGCGGTTTACATTTTCTTGCTTTACAAAGCCATCTAATTCAGTTAAAAGATGTTGCGGTAACTTCACCAAGATTTCCGTAGTTGCGCCAGTTTCAGACACAAACATACACCTCCACCATCACTACACACCAATTTTATCTAACCAGAATTCCTTCTGATGCATAAACTCCACTACACTTAATGAATGACCTTTGGCCTGTTTCATACAGTAGTTTCATTTATTTATCTGTACCATATTTAATAATAACACTAATCGAACTTATTGCATAGACTAATTATAATACTACTGTATTATAAGCCAATAAAACATCCTTTTATGCATAAATCACCGCAATATCATAAATATGATGAAAAAACTTCATTTAGGCCATTAATCTTCAAGAAGATAATTTTTTAAATCGACAATTTTCCCACCTTTTTTATATAGGCGCGGGACTCGATTGGCAATGATACACGGGACTTCATAATTAATCGTGTCTAGCTTCTTGGCAATTTCATTGATTGAAATAAACTGATTCTCTTGACCGCCAATTAAAGTAACTGTTGTCCCAATTGGAACAGGCTGCGGAAGCCGTATCATACACTGGTCCATACAAATTCTTCCGACAATCGGAGATCTCATCCCTTTTACCAGCACTTCTTGCCCTTGCAGCTTGCGAATCCAACCATCGGCATAACCGATTGGAATCGTTCCAATCCACTCTTCATCCCCAGTTTCATAGGTTGCACCATAGCTCACTTTTTCGCCTTTGGGCATCCTCTTGACATGAACAAGACGTGAGCGAAGAGAAAATGCCTCCTTTAGCCGGAACGGTATTTCGTTTTCCATCTCCAGCGAAGGGGTTAGACCATACATCGCAATCCCAATTCGAACCGCATTAAAGTAAGTTTTCGGATAACGCAGGGCCGCAGCACTGTTGCTAGAATGAATATACTTTGGTTTTTGTTTGAGCGCACCGACCAACGTTTCAAATTTTGCTAATTGCTGGTACATATAGGATTCGTCCAATTCATCAGCCGTCGCAAAGTGAGTATAAATCCCTTCAAGAAAAAATGAGTCATTTTCAGAAATAATTTGTTCAACTGCTGTTAATTCAGATAAAGAACGAACGCCAATTCTCCCCATTCCTGTATCTACTTTAATATGGACAGAAATTTTATCATTTGTTTTTATATGCTTTAATGCCTCTTCTAACCACTCTGGCTGAAAAACAGTAAGGGTGATATCAAATTTCACTGCTACTTGGATATCTTCCGGACGAGTTGCTCCCAAGACAAGAATCGGCGCAGTAATCCCTTTATTCCTTAAGGCAATCGCTTCATCCATAAACGCCACAGCCAGATAGGCTGCCCCGGCTTCCAAAGCAGTTTCAGCTACCTGTACATCCCCATGCCCATAAGCATTCGCTTTGACAACCGCAATCATCTTCACTTCTTGAGGCAAACGCTTTTTAATCGAGGTAAGATTGGCATGAATACAATCCAAATCTACTTCGGCCCATGTATCACGATAAAAAAAACCTTGCTCTTCCATGTTTCCACTTCCTAGTAAGCTTAATGAAATATCATTCCATCTTATCACAAAAATTATCATACTGCTGTTTCAAACCATTTACAAACAAAAAAGCAGACCCATAAAGAGCCTGCCAATGTAAATAACTATTTCACTGCTTCCCCCTGGACCGATGAAGCCACCTCAATTAGTTCTTCTTTGGTTAGGTTTTTAGAAGCAATCATATAGTCAACACCATTATGTGACCAAGAAATGGAATGATCTGAAACTGCGCCAATCGTTACTCCTAAATCAACAATATCCCCTTCAACATAGGTTGGATTGGTGGATGCCGTTTTTGCGGTTACTTTTTCTTGGACAAGGGTAAACGATTTTTTACCATCGTAAGTGAGAACCACCCTTTTTCCATCTTCAAGCGACACTTCTTTTTCCTCAATTAATTTTGTTCCTTTCAGTTCTGTGGTTGGGTACATCACCGTAAAGGCCTCATCCCCGCCATCAGCCATGGCTGGTAAATTAAGCTGAGCACGTGTCATGTTTTTCTTCATATCAAAATCATCTTTGTCAAAGCTGGCGTTAAATTTCACTTTGGAGAATTCAACCGTCACAAGAGCATTCCGATCTGGGTCCATTACTTTCACTACTGCAGGAGATAAATCACTTTTATTCAGTTTAATTTCTTGGAATGGCAGCATGGTATTATTTTGATAACGGGTTTTTGTTTCAAATACATAATACTGCTTGGTCGTAGAGAACTTTGCACTCTTATCAGCAACAATGTCCTTAATCAGCGACTCATACAAGTAGGCCTGACTGCTGTTTTGCGGCCAATCGCTTTGGAAGCGGAAGCTCTTATTTAGCGCCGGTGTTAATACAAATACCCCTTCATTATTCCTTAGAATCATTTGACTTTGGTCTTTTTGAGCATTTCTCAAATTGACCCGATAGAAAGTAGGATCTTTATGCCAGATTTCCACCTTATAAATTTGTGAATCCGAACCCATTTTTAACGTCATCTTTGCATTCACCTTGTAGCCACTTAAGTCATCTAATTTCCCTGTTAACTCTTTTACCACATCACCTTGTGATTTTGAGCCACAGGCAGCTAGTACAAAAATGACCATAAGCCCCGTGATTAGCAGCAACAACTTTTTCCTCATTCCTTCAACCCCTTCTTGTCTCATTTCATATGGTTAATAGAGAAGAGAAAGGCAGGGGTCAGGCAATGGAGTTTGCTTTCCAAAATGACCATGGCTGACCTTGTCTCTCCTGTTTTCCCTATGAATATATGAGACAACCTAAGGGATTATGCTAATCTTGTGACCAAGCTATCTAAAAATTAGTTCCTAGTTCTCCTCGATGATCACCTGCGCGATGGCGTAATCTCTACTATGCGAAATAGATAAATGGGCAAGAGTCTTCGGCTTTGCAATAAATGGTTTACCCGTGTGATCATTGTCGATTTCAATATCTAAAAAGGATAACTCAGCACCTATACCCGTGCCGTTTGCCTTCGAATAGGCTTCCTTCGCCGCAAATCGCCCTGCGAGAAATTCTACCTTTCTTGCTGCTGATAACTCCACAAATTTCTTCTGTTCATACGGTGTTAAAACACGATCAACAAACTTTTGTTGTCGAGTAAGGATGTCCCTGATTCTAGAAAGTTCAATAATATCAATTCCAATCCCTTTAATCATTCTTCATCTTCCTTCTATTTAAGATACAATAAGCATAAGTAATAGTGTACAAGAATGGAAAGTAGTAAATAATAGTTAGGTGACTCAGGAGGTGTATGTAATGTTTACAAGGACGGAAAGTTTCCGTGATTTTATCCGCCTATATCCAGTTGTTTCTATCATCGTTACCATTCATTTAGGATTATATCTGGTAACTAGTTTACCAATCTTCCCAAATTATTGGTTCTTTGACCATCTGACAGGTGTGAATCTATACATTAGGGAAGGAGAATATTGGCGGTTAATCACCCCCACCTTTATGCATAGCGGGTTCGCCCATATGCTTTTTAATAGCTTCTCACTTGTTCTTTTTGGTCCTGCCTTGGAACGTATGATTGGGAGCGGCAGATTTTTATTTATCTATCTTCTATCAGGGTTTATTGCCAATGTTGCGACGTTCCTTATCCAGCCGTTAACCTACACCCATATTGGCTCAAGTGGAGCAATTTTTGGACTGTTTGGCTATTATCTTGCGATTATTATCTTTCGAAAGCATATGCTTAGCAAACAAAATTCGCAAATCATCCTTACCCTATGTGTCGTCAGCCTGATTATGACCTTCCTGCAGCCCAATATCAATATAACCGCACACTTATTTGGATTGCTTGGTGGCTTTTTACTGGGTGCGATTCCTTACTTTAATAAAAAGGACCTTTCCGATTCATTTCGAAGCACTGCAAACTGGGCCAACAGCAAGAAAGGGAATATTTCTTATCAATCGCCTTGGAAAATTCTCATCTGGGCTGTGATTATTATTATTGCTGTGATCGGTTTACTAGCTCAAAAATAATGTGACCTTATTCGATTATAAAACTAGACTGGTCGATCCATGTAACACCTTCATTTCCTTGTAGATCCTTTGCGAGTTGAAAAAGCGCCGCATCTTTTTGCTTTGCTTCAATCATACAGTGGATTTCAGGAACAGTCCCTTTAATTTGATGTAAAAAATCGAGAAACATTTGTGGATCGATTGTGTCTGCGTGGGCTCGAAAATCTTTTTCAGAACGCGGACTAGAAATATGCATCTTTACTGGCAGTGGTGAGTGTGACCATGTCGCAACAATCCGTTCCCAATCTGTCACCCAGTCATTTTCTTCATGATTAGCGAGGTGATGATGATAATCAAACACCATCGGTACACCTAACTTTTCACAAAGGTAGAGGGTGTCCTTCACCGTAAACGTGGTATCATCATTTTCAAGCATAATCATTTTTTGAATCGATGGGGAAATATAGGCCCAATTATGAATAAATAACTCAAGGGCTTTCTCCTTATCGTTATACCCGCCACCGACATGTAATACACATCGATGCTCGGTATCTATCTCCATTCCTTTTAGCAATGCTTTATGCATGGCGAGTGTTTTTAAGGAATTTCTTAATATCTCCTTATCCGGCGTATTAAGCACAACGAAATGATCAGGGTGGAAATCAATTCGAGCGAGATGCTCCTTTATATAATTTGCCAGCTTGCGAAGTGTATCCATTAAAGGAGTGATGTAGTCCCAATCCAATAAATCCTGATGATTGGCTAGCGGGATGAGTCGCGAGCTTAACCTAAAGAAGTGAATCTGGTTTCCAGCATTATGCTTTAATAGTCGCAGACTATTTTCTAAATTTGAAATAGCAATTCGCTCTAATTTTCGAATGGCTGCTTCCCGGTCCTTTATTTTTTCAAATTGTGCAAAGGTCATTGTTTGTGAGGGAGAGGCATTCTGAAGCTCTACACTCATCGCGACATAGCCAAGCCGTACAATCGTCATTATCATCACCCCAGTAGAATGGTTTTATGTTTACTATTCCCTTTTAACCAAAGAAAAAAGCATGAACGATTTCGTTCATGCTTTTGCATTTTAGTGGTTAAATGTTCTTGGCTTTGATGATGGCTTGCCGCCACCGCCAGTTCTTTTTTCACCACTGCGCGGCTTTGATGATGGGGCTTTTTTTCTGTTACGGTCCCCACCATATGAACCTGAACCTCTAGAATCATCTCTTCTTCTACGGTCACGGTCATTATACGGCTTTCTTTCTCTTCTTTGTGGAAGTTGCTCTTCTGTTAACTTAATTGGTGTTGTATCAGGTTCTTTCGTTAACATTTTTAATACAGCTGCAATGACGGTTGATGCGTCATTTTCTTCCAGCAATTCTTGTGCTGCCGCTTTATAGTAATGTAAATTGTTCGATTCAATCGTTGCAACGATTTTCTCCACAACTGCTTTTTGTTGACCTTCTAAAGCTTCATCAAGTGTAGGAGTTTTCATTTTTTCCATCTTGCTTCTAGTCGTTTTTTCAACTACAGCAAGGTATGATTTTTCACGAGGTGTAATAAATGTTAGAGCTACACCCTTTTTACCAGCACGACCTGTACGTCCAATACGGTGTACATAGCTTTCTGGATCTTGTGGAATATCAAAATTATATACATGCGTTACTCCGGAAATATCAAGACCCCTAGCTGCTACGTCTGTTGCAACGAGGACATCAATCGTTCCTTCTTTAAATTTGCGAAGGACAGAAATCCGCTTTGCCTGACTTAAATCGCCATGAATTCCTTCTGCTGTATAACCTCTTAATGTTAAAGCTTCAGACAATTCATCGACACGACGCTTCGTACGGCCAAAAACAATTGCTAATTCTGGTGATTGGATATCCAAAAGTCTTGTTAAGACATCAAATTTATTTCTTTCTTGAACCTCAAGGTAATATTGATCAATCAAAGGAACGGTCATTTCTTTCGTTTTCACGCGGACGATTTGTGGGTCCTTCATGAACTTTTCAGCCATTCTTTGAATCGGTCCAGGCATCGTTGCTGAGAAAAGCAATGTTTGTCGTTCTGCTGGTGTCGAAGCTAGAATTGACTCAATATCTTCAATGAAGCCCATGTTTAACATTTCATCAGCTTCATCAAGTATAACGGTGTTAACCGTATCAAGACGCATTGTTTTTCTGTTGATATGATCCAATACACGTCCTGGAGTACCAACAATGATATGTGGAGCTTTCTTTAATGAACGAATCTGACGGCTAATATCCTGTCCACCATAGATTGGCAGAACACGAACTCTTTTCCCTGAACCAATTTTATAAAGTTCTTCTGATACTTGAATCGCTAATTCACGAGTTGGTGCAATGATAATCCCTTGAATTGCATCCGCACTTGTATCAATTTTTTCCACCAATGGAATACCGAATGCAGCTGTTTTACCTGTTCCTGTTTGAGCTTGCCCGATCAAATCAATCCCTTTTAGCCCCAATGGAATAGTTTCTGCCTGGATTGGTGTTGCTTCCTCAAAACCCATTTTGAGGACAGCTTGTAACGTGGCATTACCAATGCCTAAATCTTCAAACTTTGTCAATGTTTTCATTCTCCTTCATCTATGTGAAAATATTTTTTAAATGCTGAATATTTTCGCCTGATACTCAGAAAAGCGGAAGCGCCTGCTCTATAGAGGCGAAAAGCGCTGGAGGGCCTTAAGGTGAAGTCCATTTTGGATTCATTAAGAATAGAATCCTCAATGAAATATTTTATCAAGGATGAAATATACTTTTATTTCATCAAGGATGAAATTGGTCTATATTTCATCCACAAGGATGGCAGTGGATTTTTATTCTTCATCTTAGGCAGGACCGAAACGTCTCGGGTCCCCTTGGCGCTTGAGCTGACACGCATCAAAATGCCGTAAAATAGGTAACATCTTTATTTTACCAAAAAAAAACATGCTCCCTCAAGGAGTATGCCCTTTAATCATCGTTCTTTAGACACGTTGATGAACATCATACCACTATTGCTAGTATTTTGCAATCAAGACAAGTTTGTTACAGTTTCAAACTAATCTTATTTCCTCATCAACCAATCTAAATCAAAACGAAAGGGCACCGTCTCCACGCAAGGGGGGTTCTATGTTATTTTTCTTTTCTCATCAAGAAATCATTCATGTTCTCAGTAGATTTAATTTCCATCATTTACTTGCAGGGCAGTAACGATTTCTTCTAATTTCATTCCTCTTGAAGCTTTCACAAGAATCAACGTCTTATGATCAACATGTTGTACTAATTCTCGAATAAGTGGTTCCTTTTCTGTAAAAGCGAAAACTCTTTCTTTCCCTAAAACTGTTCTGGCCTTATTTGCGATGTGCACTCCTAGTTTCCCATAGGTGAACAGCAAATCAACTTTTTCCCCATCTATAGCTCCGCCAATTTGCTGATGGTATTGCTCCTCCTGTGGACCAAGCTCTAACATATCACCTAAGACAAGGATTTTCCTCTCATATCCTTGAAGATTGGATACCAATTCAATCGCTGCCATCATGGAAGTCGGGCTGGCATTATAGGCGTCGTTGATTATTTTTTCGCCCTGCTTCCCTTCTACTAACTCCATGCGCATATTGGTTAGCTTGATACTCGCTAAGCCCTCATTCATTTTTTCATACGAAATCGAAAAATAGTTGGCGATTAGCATCGAAGCTAATGCATTTAATATATTATGTGTTCCTAGCACCGGCAGTTCAAATGTAGTCTCTGAGGCATTAATCCTAAAACGATTCCCATTGTCTAACTGCATGATTTCAGTAGGGTATAAATCATTTGTTTCACTTCGACCAAACGTTTCGACCTGGACACTTCCTTTATGCTCTTTAATTCTTTCCATCAGAAGCGGTTCGTCGCCATGCAAAACAGCTAGTCCACCCTCTTTTAGGCCTTGGAGAATTTCAAGCTTGGCCTCTGCAATCCCTTCTCTTGAGCCAAGATCGAGAAGATGGGACTCACCTATATTGGTAATAACCACTGCATCGGGGCATGCGAGGTTGGTAAGGAATTCAATTTCCCCCCTGCCGCTCATTCCCATTTCAAGGACGGCAATTTCCGTGTCCTCATCTAATCCTAAAACGGTTAATGGCAGACCGATATGGTTATTATAGTTACCTTCCGTCTTTTGAACCTTATATTTGGTCGAAAGAATCCCAGCTGTCATATCCTTGGTCGTCGTTTTCCCATTGCTGCCAGTGATTCCTACTACCTTTACAGCTAATTGTTTCCGGTAATTTCTTGCTAGTTCCTGTAAGGCAACAAGACAATTTTCTACAATTAAAATTGGTAAATGTAACGGCGGATTTGGGACATCCTTTTGCCAAAGGGCAGCCGCTGCTCCATTACGGATGGATTCTTCGACATATTTATGCCCATCTGAGTGTTCTCCTTTAAAAGGAATAAATAAGTTTCCTTTTTCAATTTTCCGAGAATCAATGGAAACACCGGTAATATTCGTATCAGCAAACGGACTATTGCCATTTTGAGCAGAGACCATATCTGCAATCTGTGCTAACGATCGTTTTATCATTTCTTCCTCCTTCTATTTCCCCGTTTTTTAAAAATAGAAACGGACACGGCAGGTTCATCAGCCGTGTCTCATCTTTAAAAGGTAAACTTTATCTGTTGTTTCTCGGCGTGTCTTTCTTTGGCAAGACTGACAAGTCGCTCTATTAATTGCGGGTACTCTACCCCTGTGTGTTTCCATAAAAGTGGGAACATACTAAACGGCGTAAAGCCAGGCATCGTATTCACTTCATTAATCAACGCTTTACCTTCTTTGGTCAAGAAGAAATCGGCACGGACTAAACCAGAACAATCCAAGGATTTGAAGGCTTTTATAGCCATTTCCTTAATTTGCTGGGATTCTTCTTCCGTTATGTCAGCAGGGATAATAAGTGCTGTATCGCCACTTTCATATTTCGCTTTATAATCATAGAAATCCTTCTTTGGAACAATTTCACCGGCAACCGAACATTCCGGTTCATCATTGCCAAGGACGGCTACCTCGACTTCACGCGCAACAACACCTTCTTCGATAATGACTTTGCGGTCAAATTGGAAAGCCTCAACAAAGGCAGATTCTAGTTCGGCACGGTTGGTACATTTACTGATGCCAACACTGGAGCCGAGGTTGGCTGGTTTGACAAAGCAAGGGTAGCCAAGTGCAGTTTCGACCTTGTTATAGGCTTCTGCTTTAGCTTGCTCCCATTCACTTTTAATAAAAGCAACAAAATTAACTTGAGACAGCCCTGCTTGTGCAAACACATTTTTCATCATCACTTTATCCATACCTGCTGCAGAAGCAAGGACTCCATTGCCTACGTACGGCAAGTTTAATAATTCCAATAAGCCTTGGACGGTCCCATCTTCCCCATTCGGCCCATGAAGCAACGGAAAAATAACATCTAGTGTTTCCTGCTTCTCAGCTTGGAAAAGCGCAGGTGCTAACGAAAGGGGTGAGAGTTGGTTCCCCTCTGAAAATTCAAGTGCCTTCACATTTTCGACCGGCTCACTTAACTGTGGTCCTTTAATCCATTTTCCTTCAGTATTTATGTAAATTGGATGAATTTCAAATTTTTCAAGGTCTAATGCCCGAATGACAGCCAATGCTGTTTGCAGTGATACTTGATGTTCAGCAGATTTTCCTCCATATAATAAACCTAATTTTGTTTTCATACGAAACCTCCATTTTCTCATTCACGGTTATATTTTAAACTTATTTAAAAAGAAAGGAAATGTAGACACACAAGTTTTCTAAGTTTTTTCTCCTATTGAATAGTTTATGATGACTATAGCTTGCTTAAAAACTAGTCCTGATTAATTTGTCAATTTTCACTGCTTATTAACCTAATCTATCCTGTATAATCATTATGTAAAGTTTTTTGGGGAGGCCACTTCATGACAGGATCACTATTATCCATATTATTATTGGGCTTTTTGCTTGGAATCAAGCACGCGATTGAGCCGGACCATGTTATTGCTGTATCTACAATCGCAAGCGAATCAAAGAACTTAAAACGGTCGATCTTTGCTGGCGTCTACTGGGGTATTGGACATACTGCCACACTTTTCATTGTCGGCATGTTTTTGATTATCGCCAAGAACACAATCACAGACACGGTCGCACTTAGCCTCGAATTCATCGTCGGAATCATGCTCGTTAGTCTTGGACTAAATAGTATTATAAGTTTTATGAAACATCGCCATCCTCACACACATACCATTTCAGCACATAGACAGAATGGACGAACCCATCTTAAATCCTTTTTCATCGGTCTTATTCATGGGCTTGCTGGCAGTGCAGCAATGGTTCTATTAACTATGAGTACCGTTTCGACGGCCTGGCAAGGTGCTTTATACATACTTATTTTCGGGTGTGGGACAGTTGTCGGTATGCTAAGCTTTTCAACCGTGATTGGAATCCCATTTGTGTTAACATCAGGGAAACAGATAAATAGGTATTTAAATAACCTGGCAGGCATTATTAGCATATTATTTGGTATTTATTATATGTATAACCTAGGCGTGAACGAAGGATTATTCAGTATGTGGTTTTCATAAGAAAAGCGGAAGCGCCCTGTTCAGTGGCGTATGGCCTGGAGCTCTCCAACTGAGATAAATGTAAACTTACCGACTGGCAAGCCGTTAGGCGCAGACAGAGGTATAGTTGAATTTATGCGTTCAGAATTTATCGAATAAATTCTGATTAGCTAAAGGAAACACGGAGAGC
>NZ_JBALOA010000013.1:1264-27594 GCF_036962125.1 Neobacillus drentensis | reverse complement strand
AGGGCGCTGGAGCTGGACAGTTATCTGGGTTCAAACAGCCTAGCGCCCTCGAGCTATACAATGAAACAGTCCCACCCAGAAGGAGTGGGACTGTTTTTATCCATTCAGACAATTAAATGACATTCAACTTCCATTCTTTGGTTTTCTTGTCAAAAATGATCTTAGCGTGATACGGTCGTGTTGAGATTTGATCATATTCCTCGACCATATCATCCATATTGGCGAAATCGCCTATCACCCAGATGGGAATTTCGATACGGCCGCGCTGGTGATCGGCATCTCGTAAGGAAATACAAATTCCCTCTTTAATGAAAGGGGTTAACGATAGGAGGATTTCTTTATTTACCTGCGGATAGGTTTTTTTCTTTCGAAATCCGAGAATCGATTTTTCTTTTTTAAGATCCCCTAATTTAACAGCCACTACTTCGCTAAGAACCTGGAAAAAATCCTTGAAGCTTCGGTAATAGGTTTTGTTAAACCAGCCATCATCTTGTGCCAAATAAACAAAACGGTTTCCTAGTTTATTATAAAAAGGTAATTTTAAATGATGCTTTTGATGACCTAAGTACAATAATTCAGCTATTTCTTGTCCTGTCAGTTCATTCAAGACATCTTCCTCAATAAAATCAATCCAACAGAAATTTCCGTAACTATAGACATCTTCTTCGGCCAATTTGTTAATTCTTTCTTCAGGACAGTATTCAAGTTGGGTATGCATATTAAAATCAGCATCATCAAAACGGTGCTTTAATAGCAGCAAGTGATTTAATGAACCTGAAAATGCAGCAGCGAATTCAGCAAATTCGATACCGGAAGACATTACATACTGGTCTGTTTGATTTAAGTGGACATAGATGAGATCCTGTATGTCTTGATGATGCTTCTTCAAAGCAAAACTCCTCCGATCAACACATTTAATTATTTAGTCAATACTTCCTTATTTTATCAAATAATAGTCCAAATAGCTTATTTCAATTCTTTTACAAATAATAAGTTTGATTGACACATACTAGCTTTATCACTATTGATTATTATTTGTTAACATTTCTATTTCATCTATATTTCTTTAGCCAATGAAAATCTATGCATGAATGAGAAAAGGAGCTGGTCAATCATCCATGATTAAAGATATGACTCAAGATGAATTAAGCCTATATATCATTAAAACGTTAAAGGAAAATAAGAAAACGGAATTTGAACATATACTAGATGAACTCCAGCCCTACGATGTTGCGAAAATTTATGAAGACCTCCCCGAAAAGCATAAAGCACGATTCCTATTGTTTTTAAAATTTGACGTTCTTGCTGATTTGATGGAGGAGCTGGATAAGGAAGACCAGCTTGGTTTATTAAATATTTTAGGTATTGAAAAGTCTAGTAAGGTCCTCGATTTAATGGATAATGATGATTTGGCGTCATTACTACATGAATTATCTCCAGAGAAGAAGGACTCTCTCCTTTCTGGAATGAAGGCAGAGGAGTCTAACGCTGTACAAGGTATTATGAACTATCCGCCTGAAACCGCAGGAAGAATCATGACCAACCGATTTGTCTGGATCCGCAGCTATTATACGGTAAGAGAAGCCGTCGATAAGTTTAAAGTATTTGCTGAATTTGCAGAGTCTATTAACTATTTATACGTAATTGATGAAGATCGAAAGCTAGTCGGAGTCGTTTCATATCGGGATTTACTCTTAGCAGAGCCAGAAGAACATATCCGAACGATTATGTATGAGAGGATAATTTCTGTTACGGTGACAACGGATCAGGAGGTAGTCGCACAAATTGTCCAACGATATGATTTCTTAGCAATCCCCGTTGTTGATGAGACCAATATTCTCGTTGGAATTGTCACGGTGGATGATATTATTGACATCGTGATAAAGGAAGCCAACGAGGATATCGAGAAGCTGTCGGCAACAGGAAAGTCCATCGACTTTGAAACTAAGACTCTTGTTGCGGCGGCCAGAAGGCTCCCGTGGTTGATCTTGCTGTTGTTTATTGGTGTCGTCTCAGGGAGAATTATCAGCAGTTTTGAAGATACACTAAAGCAGGTCGTGGCCCTTGCCTTTTTTATGCCGATGATTGCCGGGATGACCGGAAACACCGGCACCCAATCGCTTGCAGTGGTTGTAAGAGGACTAATTTACTACGATATTAATAAAGGCGTTATTACGCGCTTAATTACAAGGGAACTTGGGGTTGGAATTACGATTGGAGTTATTTGTTCTATTCTTATTGCTGTGATTGCCTTCATTTGGCAGGGAAGCCTCATTTTAGGGGCGGTAGTCGGCTGCTCGCTGTTTTTCACGCTCATCATTGGAACCCTTGCAGGGACGATCATTCCGCTCATTCTATTTCGCCTAAATATTGACCCTGCCGTTGCCTCCGGACCGCTGATTACCACCTTAAATGATATTTTTTCCTTGCTAACCTACTTTGGGATCGCCACGATGTTTTTAAAATATCTTATGTAGATACATTTAGGATTTTGGAAAAGACAGCGGCATCTCGTTGCTTTTTGATTTTTTAGGAATGTCCTAAAGAAATGGACCATAAATATTTCTTAAATAGACAAACTCGTTTACACTAGAAAAGGAGATTAACTAATCATTTAAGTAAGTGAAGGTGAACTATGTCAGACTTTATTCAATCAATTTTGGAGTTTCTATCACAATTAGGTTATTTCGGCATTGCTTTAGGATTAATGATCGAAATCATCCCAAGTGAAATTGTCTTAGGCTATGGCGGCTATATGATATCGCAAGGGCATCTCAATTTTTTCGGAGCGGTCGTCGCTGGAACGATTGGCGGAACGATTGCTCAGCTGTTTTTATATTGGGCCGGTTATTACGGGGGCAGACCTTTCTTGGAAAAATACGGAAAATATATCCTGATAAAAAAACATCATATTGATATTGCTGAACAATGGTTTGAAAAATATGGAGCTGGAGTGATTTTCTCAGCACGGTTTATCCCCGTCGTCAGACACGCCATCTCCATTCCAGCCGGGATTGCTAAAATGTCCGCTGCAAAATTTACACTGTACACTGTGGCAGCAATTATCCCATGGACCATTTTATTCCTATACCTAGGTAAGGTCTTAGGCAGTAACTGGGCACATATTAAAGAATACGCACAGCCTTATGTAATGCCGGCCATTATCGGAGCTATTGTTCTAGGCGCAATCTATTTTCTTATCAAAAAAACAAAGAAAACCACCGATTAATCGCGGTGGTTTTACTTTGCGGAGAACTTTTTTTGTGCCCACATGTCGAGCTTTTTCACATGGCCCTTCCCAATCGTAAAGCCATATAGTATCAGTAAAACAATGATTAACGTAAAGACATCCACTTTCTTTGTCGCAATAAAGTTAATAATCCCCATCAACACCTGTGGAATAACCCCTGTTAGCGCAAAAAGAACGGTGGCTACTTTAAACCAAAAACTTGATTTCAATCCATACCTGGCATATAGCATAAAGAATGTAGATGACCAGGCTAATACTTCTAAACTCACCAAGATGGTCCATTTGTTTTCAACCAAAAAATCCAAATTTCGCCCCACCTTCGTTACTTTTTAAAATGAAATGGCAGTGTAGACACAATAACCCTTTTCTTAAAAATAAGATAGGTACGAATTAATAAACTCGATTGGTTGTGTAAAATATTATGCCAGTTCTTCTTGGTAATAAATTGCGGAATCAACACCGTCACCCGGTAATTGTTCTCACTTGCTTTGTGTTCAACCGTATCAATAAATTTCGATAATGGGATAAGCACGCTTCGATAATGCGATTGTAAGGTAACCAGTCTTACATCCGGCTGCCATTCCTGCCATTTTTCTTCGAAACGCTTTTCATCGTCACGATCAAACGACACATAAACCGCAAAAATTTGATCGGTTAAGGATTTTGCATAATTAATGGAGTTCTCAACAACTTTGGTAATCCCCGCAACTGGAACAATAATTACATTTCCCTCAATCGGAAGTGCCGGCTGGTCAGGGTAAATCCTCAGTTGTTCTCCAACCGCTTCATAATGACTATTAATTCGTTTAAATGCAAGCACAATTAATGGTAAAAAGATAACCACAAACCACACCTGGCCAAATTTGGTCAAAAAGAAAATGATTAAAACTGCTAAAGTAATAATCGCGCCGATTAAGTTGGCCGTTAGTTTCGCCACCCATCCGGCTGGTTTTTCCCGTAGCCATTTAATGATCATCCCTGTTTGTGACAAGGTAAAGGGGATAAAAACACCCACCGCATAAAGAGGGATTAAATGCTCTGTTTTCCCTCTTGAGAATATAATAAGTAAGATGGAGGCAACTCCCAAGGAAACAATCCCGTTCGAATAACCAAGTCTGTCTCCTCTAATTGTAAACATCCTTGGCATATACTTATCTTTGGCAAGTGCATACGCTAAAAGAGGAAACGCTGAATATCCCGTATTAGCTGCTAGAACTAAGATAAGCGCTGTCGTTCCTTGGACAAAAAAGTAAAGATAATTTCGTCCGAAGGTTTCTTTAGCAATTTGCGACACAACGGTTTCATCATGCTTTGGTGAAATCCCGTAATAATAAGCAAGGAACGTAATCCCTGTAAATAACAAGGCAAGCAGCGTCCCCATTAAAATTAATGTTTTCGCAGCATTCTTTGGTGCTGGATCTTTGAAACTTGGAATTGCATTCGATATCGCTTCAACCCCTGTTAGCGCCGAACATCCCGATGCAAAGGCACGCAGCAGCAAGAAAAGGGTAATACCTTGAACAGGTGTCCCAATTGCAGCATGCTGAACAGTTGGGGAAACATCTCCTGTCATAATTTTAAATAGGCCAACACCAATCAAAATAAACAGAGCTACAACAAACAAATAAACCGGATAGGCTAAGATAGAGGCCGATTCCGTAATCCCACGCAAATTGAGGATGGTAATTAAGACAACAAGAACACAAGCTATTCCAACTGTATGCTGATGTAAGGTTGGGAATGCTGAAGTTATCGCATCTGTACCGGCGCTGACACTTACTGCCACCGTCAATATGTAATCAACCAAAAGTGAACCGCCAGCAATTAACCCCGCTTTCTCACCAATATTCTCTTTGGAGACGATATAGGCTCCGCCGCCTTGGGGATAGGAATAGATAATTTGTCGATAAGATAAGATCAGAGCTGCTAATAAAAATAATACTCCTACTGCAATCGGTACCGAGTACCAGTAAGCGACGACGCTAATGGTTGCTAAAACAATCAAAATTTGTTCTGTCCCGTATGCCACAGATGATAAGGCATCTGAAGATAGAATCGCTAAAGCCTTTAATACATTTAATTTTTGTTCGCCTAGTGCCGTTGATTTTAACGGCCGGCCGATTAAGAACCTCTTAAAAGAAGAGAGCACCTGATTCACCCACCACATTTGAAGTAGAATTACCGATTGATTTTAACACAACACCCTAGAGATAATGAAGTGTTTTCTTTTGTCCATTTACCAAATTTTTTATATAACTGCTAATTTCTATTGATTACTCCTTAGTTTTATCCTAAATATGACGATTATGAAAAATAAAAATTTAGTTAAATAAAAAAGCATGGAGACTCTGTATCATCTCCATGCTGGTCAACCTTCCTGGGCGGCACTCCCGCGCTCTTTATACAGGAAAACGGAATATAGAATCATCGATAAGAATACTGATATCGCTGATGCTATATATATGCTGCTATATCCAAACATATGGCTGATTTGTCCAAATGTTATTGCTCCAAAACCGATCCCTAAATCAAAAAAGGAAAAGAAAGTCGCATTCGCCATTCCTCTTCGGTTGATTGAAACCTTTTCAATCGACCATGCTTGCAGTGCAGGCTGGACCGTACCAAAACCAAGACCATATAGACATGCTACTGTGTAAAGGATTAGACTATTCGGAAGCCACGATAATAGAAGCATAGCTGTTAAAATTAACAGAGTGCCTGGAATAAATACGGCTCGGTGCCCTTTTCGGTCATACAACTGACCCGCAAATGTCCTCGTTACCATTAAAGCAAACGCATAAAGCACAAAAAATAACTGGATCCCTGCAATATGTTTTTGGGCTGTATATAACGGGAGAAAGGCTGCCATTCCTCCAAAAGTTACCGTAAGAAAAAACATCAGCAACGATGGCTTTAACGCACTTTTTTCATAGAGGTTTCGTTTTATAGTTGCCTTTTCCTGTTTCTTATCTACCTTTTTATAATGAATTTTGGAAGAAAGCAGCAGGGCAACCAGACCCAAGCCTGCACAAATTAGAAAAAATGGCTTAAATGGTAACTTATCCGTTAATATGAGGCCCAGAGCAGGACCAAAGGCCAACGCCAAGTTTCCCGATAGACCAAAGTAGCCCATTCCCTCACCTCTTCTTGTAGGCGGGATTAAATCTGTAGCAATCGTTCCAGAGGCTGTTGTGGAGAATCCCCAGCCAACACCTTGGATGATGCGAATGATAAATAAAAAGACAAGACTTGTTAAGAAACCAAACGAGCCAACAGACAGGACAAAGATCGCTAAGCCTAATATATAAACGAATCCTCTTCCTTTTGTTTCAAGTGAATGACCCGCAAATGGTCTAAGCAGTAAGGCCGAGAAAGTAAAGATTCCTACAACCATCCCAATCAATTGATCATTGCCTCCTAGCTCCTCAACAAAAAGTGGAATAGTCGGCAAGGTCATTTGAAATCCAAGGAAAATAAAAAAATTGGCTAGTACTATAAGCACAAAATCCCTTGTCCATATCTTTTCTTTGGGTTTTGCATTTGTTTGTCGATCCATTTAGCTAGTAGACTTCCTCTCTTTACATGAATATTATTATTTTCCCCTAATTGTCATCATCAATGAAAAAACGCTTCTATGAAAAAAATAGAAACGTCTTTTCTAGAAAATTATTTTGCCGCTGCTTCAATAACACGCTTCATAGCCTGTATTTGACCTAAATGAATACTCTCATGGTAAATCGCAAAGTTTGCTAATTCTCCAAACGTTTCTTGACCAAGAAAAGGTGTTTTTAGCCTTTGATTAAAGCTCTCTGCTGGAATTTCTTTAATTCGTTCCATTTGACTCTGCAGCTGTCCGATTAATTCCAGCACATTCGGTACATCCCCTTGCCAGTTCGCGGGACTTGTACGAGTGGCAAACCATGTCATATAGTCTTCAGGTAATTGGGTTGATTTTTTTGGAAAACCAAACATAAATTGCTCAGCAACCGTTAAGACATGGCCCACATGCCAGTGGATTGTATTATTAAATCCTTCTGGTTGGACGTCGGAGATCCCCTCTTCAAGCCCCGCCACGAAGTTTATAAATTTTCCTCTCACTAACTCAAAATGCTTAAATAACAATTCACTCATTGCTTTTGCCTCCCTTTTCATCGCATAGCTATATTTTAAAGGAAACTTCCTACAATGGAAAATTATTGAACTTACATTTCTACAGGAGCCTCTAGACCTAATAATCGTAACCCTTCTTTTAAAACCTCTGTTACAGAATAAACAAGTGCCAACCGTGCCTGCTGTTCAGGACTTTCCTCAAGAATTTTGACCTCTGCATAATATTTATTAAAGGCTTGCGCGAGGTCAATAATATATTTCGCTACTTGGGATGGGTCGAAGTTGACACAGGCTCGTTTAATCGCAGGTGCAAATTCCATAAGGAGACTGATTATCTTCCATTCTTTTTCCCAAGAATTGTTATAGACGACAGGAGCCAACTCAATTTTTCCTGCTGCTTTTCGTAAAATGGAACAGGCACGAGCATAGGTATATTGAACATATGGACCGGTCTCGCCTTCAAAGCGAAGCATCTCTTCTAACGAGAATTCAATATCATTCATGCGATTGTTCTTTAAATCGTGAAAAATTACTGCCCCCACACCGACTTGTTTGGCTACCTCATCTTTGTTTGACAGGCTTGGATTTTTCTCTTCGATATTATGTCGAGCCATTGCAATGGACTCATTTAATACCTCCTCTAATAAAACAATCTTCCCTTTTCGCGTCGACATTTTCTTTCCGTCTTTTAGCATCAATCCAAATGGAATATGGTGCATTTGCCCGGACCAATCATAGCCCATCTTTGCTAACACAGATATTAATTGTTTAAAATGTAGGCTTTGTTCATGCCCAACTACATATAAGGATTGGACGAACTGATATTCCTCCTGTCGATAAAGAGCCGCAGCTAAATCACGGGTGGCATATAACGTCGCCCCATCTGACTTTTTAATCAGACATGGCGGAAGCTGTTCCTCCTCGAGCTCAACAACCTGCGCTTGTTCAGATTCAACCATTAAGTGTTTTTCCTCAAGAAGCTGAACCACACGATCCATTTTGTCATTATAAAAAGCCTCGCCAGCAAAAGAATCAAACTGAACATTCATTAGCTCATAGATTCTTGAAAATTCCTTTAATGACTCCTCACGGAACCATTTCCACAGCTCTAACGCTTGCTCGTCTCCATCTTCTAGCTTCTTAAACCAACTGCGCCCTTGGTCTTCTAGAGAAGGATTAGTCTCTGCTTCTTCATGAAATTTTATATAAAGTGCTAATAACTCTTTAATCGGATTCTGTTTGACCTTTTCTGCATCACCCCATAACTGATAAGCGGTAATCAGTTTCCCAAACTGTGTACCCCAGTCGCCAAGATGATTGATCTTAATCGGCTGATAGCCGCATTTTTCAACAATTAACGCGAGGGAATTACCAATGACTGTGGAACGCAAATGCCCCATAGAAAAAGGCTTCGCTATATTAGGGGAGGACATATCAATGGTGACAGCACCGCCACTCCCAATAGATAGTGCACCGTAATTTTCTTTTTGAGAGATGATTTCTTCTATGATCTGTTCCGAAGCGGTCTTTTTATTTAGAAAGAAATTAAGGTAGGCACCGACCACGTTTACCTTTTCAAAAATTGGTGAATTAATTTTCCCCTTTAACTCTTCCGCAATCAGATTAGGTGATTTTCTTTTTAGCTTTGCTAGTGTATAGCAAGGAAAAGCTAAATCACCATGGTCCTGGTTCTTTGGTTTTTCGATCATTTGCGCTAGGTCCGACTGTGAAATTGCTTGTTCTAGCGAAGCATGTAAAATTGCAGCTAACTCTTGTTTAAAATTCATTTGATTCGACCTCCTAGTTTTTCTTCTTTTAAAAAACAAAAAACTCCCGTCTCTAATGAAAGAGACGAGAGTATATAATCCCGCGGTACCACTCTAATTGTTCATATTAATGAACCAACTTTCCTTTGTAACGGAGGATCTCCGGCATACCCTACTGCTTGCGTTCAGGTACGCATCTCAAAAGTGCGCTTCATTATCCATTCTGTTTCAGGCTCTCACCATCCCTGAATCGCTGGAACGAAGTAGATAACTACTCTCTTTATCATTGATTTTTTCCGAATTTATTACCAGTTATTATACTGGATTAAAATGGGTTTTGCCAGTGATTGTTGATTATTTTTTACATTCAGGTAATCCTACTAGTAAAGGAGGGATTTTGATGGCGAGAAGAAGAAATAAAATCCTTGTCCCCGAGGCGCGTAATGGCTTAGATGCGTTGAAGGCAAAAGTCGCAAATACCGGAAACCCAGAAGACGCTAAATTTGAAGCAGCCGAAGAGGTTGGCGTTCCCTTAAAAAAAGGATATAACGGCCAGCTAACCTCAGAGCAGGCGGGAAAAGTAGGCGGCAGACTCGGTGGCAGTATGGTCCGCGAGCTTGTCAAAATGGCACAGGAAAATTTAGCGAAAAAACGATAATTAGAAAAATAAAAGTGCACCGCTCAGATGAAAAGGAGCGGTGCACTAAAAGTTGTTCACTTATTGACGACTAGATGCGCAAAATGAAAATGGTCAAAGGCATGCAATCCATCGTCTCTTTTCCTAAAATACAGATCCTCTATATTAGCAGGAGAAAGATTTTCATAGAGTAACATGTTGTAGTCCTGCAGTTCCAAGTCAAGTTCAAACGGGTCAAAGCCCGTGATCATCGGTTCACCTGTTCTGGCGGTAATTTGTCTCATTTGGGTTAGTTTCGTTGAAGCTGTTTTTTCATTAAATGCATTATCGTCGAGGTAGTCAAAGATGAAAGAGCTTCCGTTCATGGACATTTCCGCAACAGAAGTGAGAAGTTGGTAGAAGTCCTTTTTGGCTAAGTACATGGCCACGCCCAATAAACTAAAATATGAATACTTTTGTTCATCAAAGCCGCTTTTCTTAAGCTCATCACGGAGCGAATTACTTTTGAAATCGACCGGAATAAATTTTACGTTTGTTGGAAATTCCATTCCAACTTCCTGAAAACGATTGATCTTAAAAGCTTGAGTGGCGGGGTGGTCGACTTCAAAAATCATGAAATCCTCAGGCAATTTTTCCTGTCGTAACGCAAAGGTATCAAATCCTGCCCCTAAAATAACATACTGTTTAAATCCACGCCTTATTGCATCTTTAAGGCCATCTTCCGCATATCTTGCCCGACTGACGAGTTGGGGAATAGTCTGGTTGTTCATTACCCACTGCAGTTTTTCGTCAAACGTTTCTAAAGTTTCACAGATATCCTGATCAAAGAAGCCAATGGCGTTCGCCCACTTGGAGGCAATTACCTGCTTTTCTTCTTCTTTTAAAAGCGAATGTGCGACAAAATCATTAAAAATCGGCTCTCCGCTAGTTGATGCATGATATCCCCTCGCAAAGCAGCTAACTAACGCAGTTAAACTTTCCTTCCCAGTTTCCAAATAAGTTCCCCCCTCAAATTCTTTTTAAAACAGAAAAAACCCCTGGCACATGTCTGCTAGGAGTTTATTTTATGATAGAATTATAGTTAATGTCAATAAATAAAAATTATAACACACCTAAATTAAATTGTCAATAGTTTTTTTGAGTCATTTTCCAAAATGCATTTCTCAATGAACACTTGTTCTTCGATGAAGTTAATTAACTAGAGAGAGATGCTATACTTATTGGTATATATGAGTAATTAAATTAATTGAACTGAACAAAATAAGAGGTGAGATGTTTGTTAAACAATGAATTGACAAAACTTTTGAAAATTGAGTTTCCAATTATCCAGGCACCGATGGCTGGTGGGGTAACAACCTCAAAATTAGTGGCGGAAGTTTCCAATTCCTGCGGTCTAGGAATGATTGGAGCAGGTTATATGACTCCCCTACAAATTCGAGCACAAATTAGAGAAATAAAGGAGTTAACTTTAAACCCTTTTGGAGTAAATCTTTTTGTCCCCAACAAATATGAAGTTTCAGAGGATGATATTAATTCAGCTAACCAGATCTTAAATCCTATCCGTGAACAATTGAATTTACCTCAAAAAGATAGTAATGAAATACCTACAACTACATTCAAAACAATTTTTGAAACATTCATGGAACAGTTAAAGATTGTAATTGAAGAGCAAGTTCCGATTTGTTCCTTTACATTTGGCATTCCTTCTAAAGAAGTGATTGCTGAATTGAAACAAGCTAACATTATTGTAATCGGAACTGCCACAACTGTTCGGGAAGCAGTGGAAAATGAAAAGGCAGGAATGGATATTGTGGTTGTTCAAGGTAGTGAAGCTGGCGGGCATCGGGGGAACTTTATCAATAGCCATCAAGAAAGTTTAGTTGGGTTAATGTCACTAATCCCCCAGGTTTCGGACAGTATAAGCATTCCTGTTGTTGCTGCTGGAGGAATTATGGATGGCAGAGGGTTAGTTGCTTCTATCTGCTTAGGGGCAAAGGGCGTACAAATGGGCACCGCTTTCCTGACTTGTGTTGAAAGTGGTGCACATAAGGTACATAAAGACGCCATTCTTTCTGCTAACGAGGATCAGACTGTTTTAACTCGTTCATTTTCTGGTAAATGGGCAAGAGGAATTCAAAATCAATTTATCTCAGAGATGAGGAATCATGAAACACTTATCCCAGACTTTCCTGTTCAAAATACACTAACTCAAGATATTAGAAAAACATCTGCTGCACAAAATAACAAAGAATTCATGTCACTTTGGTCTGGTCAAAGCCCAAGATTAGCCAAAGATGTATCGGTTGAACTACTAATGAAAAAAATTATGGCAGAAGCTAAAAGCATAATATTTGATATTTAACTGTTTCAGATGTTCATTGCTCTATTTAAATCTATGAATCTTCAAGAAAAGTCGTTTAACCATCTGTTTACCTTGACTCAATCCTTAATTATTCAGGTCAAGAATAAGCGAGTAGATAAAAAAACGAACAGTGTCCTGCACTGTTCGTTTTACTAAGCTTATTTTCTTGTATCTGTAGTCAATTGTTGGTATTGCTCAACAATCCCTCTAAATAAAATAGATGTTGAATCTAGCTGGGTGTACTTCTCAATCGCTGCCTCCAAACCTTGCTCACGGATTGTCGATTGGACTTGAACTGCTTCCTCATCACTTTGAACATCGTAAAGAAGCGCCGCTGCAATTCCCTTTAAAAGGAATGTCGGTTCTGTTCCGATTACTTCTGCATACTGTTTTACAGGACTTACGAGACGATCATTTGGCCCTAGTTTCCGAATCGGAGAGCGACCTACTCTTGTTACTTCATCAACAATATACTCATTTGAGAAGCGTCCGATTATCTTTTGAATATATTTATTATGGTCTGCCTCGTTAAAACCATATTTCTTTACTAAAAAGGCTCCACTTTCCTTAAGCGCACCTTCCACTAACTTACTGATTTCTTTATTCGCCATTGCACTATTAATTGTTTCCATTCCATAATGATAGCCAAAATAAGCAGCTAAGGCATGACCTGTATTCACCGTGAATAACTTCCGTTCAATAAAAGGGACTAATTCTTGGACGTATGTTATCCCCTTTACAGGCGGTTTGTCGCCAATAATTTTTGGCTCTTCGACCACCCACTCATAAAAAGGCTCCACCTTAACCATTAGCTTATCTTCATTGTTTTGATTCGGAACAATTCGATCAACAGCAGAGTCTGGGAATCCAAAGTGCACATCAAATTGTGATTTTTCTTCCCCAGTCAATGTTTGATAAATCTTTTCTTTTAAAAAGGATGTACCACCAATCATGTTTTCACAAGCAATAATATTTAGCGGCTTATCTGTTCGTTCGATTCGCTTTCGTAATCCATCTGCAAGTAAATTCGCAATAAACGGTAAAATATTGGGACCGATTGCCGTCGTAACAAGATCCGCTTCAGAAATTGCCTCGATCACTTGTTCAGGGTTAAGGGCGCTATTGATCGCTCTAACGTTTTTAATCACTACTTCCTCCTGCGATGGTTCCGCAAGAACTACCCGGTATTCGTGCTTTTCATTAAGTAAATTAACAATTTCACTGTTTACATCAACAAAACATGTTTCATAACCGGAGTGATATAATAAATTCCCAATAAAGCCCCGGCCAATATTACCTGCACCAAAATGAATAGCGAGCATATTAGTTCACCTCTTCAAAAATCGATAAAATCTCTTCAGCTGATTTTGCTGCAACAAGTTTTTCAATATTTTCTTCTTCTGAGCAAACAATAGCTATACTTGAAAGAATATCTAAATGTTCATTATCTTTACCGGCAATTCCGATTAACAGCTTAACGATGTTTCCATTTCCAAAGTCCACGCCTTGAGGAACCTGAATGAAAGAAATACCAGATTCCTTCACAAAAGACTTTGAATCTTCAGTGCCATGCGGAATTGCGACAAAATTCCCCATATAAGTTGAAGTTAACGTTTCTCTTTCTAGCATTTTTTCAATATAATTAGCATCTACATACCCTTTGTCCACAAGAATGCTTCCTGTTAACCTAATTGCTTCTTCCTTTGTCCCCACTGATGCATTTAATAGAATATTTTCTTTTGCTAAGATTGCGTTTGGCATAGTTATACACTCCTTAAAATGTTTAATTTCTCCGTAAAATATTGATCAAATTTTGCAGTCAGATAAGCTAATATTTCTTCCTCATCGTCCGATTGAAACATAGAAATACTTTCTTCACTTTCAATTAGCAAGGAGCTAAGATAACTCAGGATTTCTAATGAACTCTCCGCTGTTTCCTCAGGGGATAACATTAATACGATTGACTTTATCTCCATTTCTTTCTGATCCATACCTACAACCACAATCGGTTTTTGAGTGACATAAATAGTGAATGTTTGTGTAAGAACATGCGCTGATCGAGCATGGAATAAAGCCATAGACGTACCGGGAATACCTAAACCACCTATCTTTTCTCGTTCGAATATCGCATCGACAACTTCTTCAGTATTATTAATCTTTTGGCTTGCTAATAAGTCTTTGCATGCTCGGTTAATAATTGCTGTTACAGTCTCTTCGCCACTAATATTTGTTAACTTAAATCCTTCCAAGATTGCAGCAATCGTCTGGGCATATCCCTGAATACTGTGCATCTCTTCGATTAGCATCCTTGTATTTTTCTTACTTATTTTATCAATGAAAGAGACCTTAAATTTCTTTTCCGAACCATTGATGATGATTTGTTCATTGATAAACGAGCGAATCTTCTCAATTTCATCCTTATATAAGATTGGACTCACTAAGATATAATCCAATTGATAATCAGGAATAGGGATCGTTGATATAATTAGTTGATAGTTATCCGCTTTCATTTTCTTAAATTCCATAACGGATACATTCTGAATTTGCTTTAGCTCCGGGAACTCTTGTTGTAATCTTGTTGCAAGCATCTTTGATGTTCCAATTCCACTAGAACAAATAACCAATGTTTTTAACTGAACGATATCCTTGTTCGCTAAGATGGCAGCACCAAAGTGCATGACGAGATAACCAATCTCCTCATCAGGAACAAAAAATTCATGAAACACTTGTTCAACTGCTTGTTTGACATTAGAAAATAACTCCGCATAATCTCGCTTTATTTTATCTAATAACGGATTACTTATCCCCATCTTTTGTTTAATTCGATAGATAGCAGGCTTTAAATGAACAACTAATCCTTCGAATAGTGAGCGATTTTCCGTTAAATCCAATCCAACTTGCTTTCCAACCATGTCAATTAAATTCTTCGATTTAATCGCTACCTGCAAACTGGAGTCCTCGATTAAAAATTCATTATCGTGCCTAAGCTTTGCACCTTTTAAGTGCATAGTAATATAAGCAATCTCTGCCTCCGGGATGTCAATTTGAAAAACTTGCTCCAATTGAACGACAATTTTTTCAGCAAATTTATATTCCTTCGAAGATTGTTGATTCTCTAAGTAAGAGTAGTTAATCTTAATTCCTTCCCCTTTTTGAATCCGTTCAACCGCCAAGGCCAAATGAACAACTAAACCAATAAAGGCACTATCAGCCATATTAAAAGGTAAGTCATGAATAATTGATTCAACAATTTTCTCAACCGTGAGCAGTTTTTTCTTTTCAACCAGCCCGAGAAGCCTCTCAGAAATCGTATTAATTTGCTGTGTTGACCGCTTCTGAATATTTTCTCTTGCCAGCGAAAGGATCTCTGACTCATCAAGATACTCAGAAATCAAGTTACTCATTGCTCTTCTTTTCGCACCTTCATGGCCTTCAATTTCAACCCCATACCCTCGTCTTCGAATCAGCTCTAATCCAAAAGTTTGTAATTTTTCTTCTAATTTCGTTAAATCGGCACTTACCGTAGCAATAGTAACATTTAAATCATTAGCTAACCCTAAAAGCTTTACCGGTCCATTCGATTCCAATAAGGCACACAAAATAA
The DNA here is from genome assembly GCF_036962125.1 of Neobacillus drentensis. Taxonomy (GTDB): domain Bacteria; phylum Bacillota; class Bacilli; order Bacillales; family Cytobacillaceae; genus Neobacillus; species Neobacillus drentensis_B. The sequence continues at coordinate 11,865 of NZ_JBALOA010000013.1, read as the reverse complement.
TCGTTTGTCTTTCTTCCGGTGTATATTCTGTATGAAAAAGATTAAATAAGAATAACTCAAGCTCGCTTATTTTTTCCTTGCTTCCAGTAATTTGAACGCCCACACCTGACTTCTTTTGCAAAGAAAGGTCATACTCTTTTAATATATCTTCTATATTCTTTAAATCTCTATGAACGGTCCTCCCGCTCACCCCAATTTGATCTGCGAGGTCTTTCACGGTCATCTCGTCTGTTTCAGTTAACAAGATTTCAAGAATTTGTCTTTCTCTTGCGGAAATATACATGATCTCACTCCGTGTAAAGTATTTAAATCCTCGTCCCCCAATCATAGGTTGTTGCCAAAATTATAATTAATACTCACAGTTTAATATTAATCTCCGGAAAACCTTTATACAACCAAAGGATAATTAAAGTTAGTCATATGAATTGTTGACAATATTTAATAACAGAAGTGGCAATTAGTTCAAATTGGACTTCGAACACATTGAACCATACAAACAAAAACCTAGCACATCGGCTAGGCATTTGTTCTAAGATAAGAAAGTATAAGTTTTTGAACTTAGTTTACTGTCTAGCTCCAGGCCATACGCCGCTAACCAGGGCGCTTGCGCTTTTCTAGATTATTTCTTTAAAGATTCAACTAATTCATCATAACGAGGACTATTTAGGAAATTTTCTACTGAAATATGGTGTGCTTTTGGAAGCTTTGCTTTGGCACGGTCCGTTAAATCCTGATGGGTTACGACTACATCTGCATCATTTGGTAAATTATTAATTGCTGTATTAATTACTGTGACATCAATACTGGCTTTTTTCATTTTGTTTCTTAAAATGGACGCACCCATTGCACTAGATCCCATCCCAGCATCACAAGCAAAGACAACTTTATTAACAGATGCTGCATTAATGGCTTTATCACTAGTTAACATAGAAGAAACAGAGCTTTTCTTGCCTTTCATTTCTTCCATTTTTTCTGTAGCAGACGTTAAATCTTCTTCAGTTGATTTACTAGTCTTCAAGATTAATGATGCAACGGCGAAGGAAACAGCAGTTGCTACTAACACACCCGCTAATACTCCAAGGTAATTTCCTTTCGGTGTCATCGCCATAAGAGCGAAGATACTACCTGGTGATGGCGCTGCGACTAAACCTGCGCCAAAAAGGTTAAATGTAAATACTCCACTCACACCACCAGCCATAGCTGCAAAGATTAACATCGGTTTCATTAAGATATACGGGAAGTAAATTTCGTGAATACCACCTAAGAAGTGGATAATTACTGCACCAGGAGCCGTTTGTTTTGCTGTCCCTTTACCAAAAAGCATAAACGCTAGTAAGATCCCTAAACCAGGACCAGGGTTAGTTTCTAGTAAGAAAAGAATTGATTTTCCTGCCTTTGCTGCTTGTTCAATCCCTAAAGGACTTAAGATACCATGGTTAATTGCATTATTAAGGAAAAGTACTTTTGCTGGTTCAATAAAGATGTTTGCTAATGGTAACATATGATGGTCGACAATAAATTGTACACCTGAAGCTAAAACCTTACTTAATGCTTCAACAACTGGTCCAACACCTTTATATGCTATTAAAGTTAACGCACCACCAAGAATACCTGCAGAAAAGTTGTTAATAAGCATTTCAAAACCCGATTTGATTTTTCCGTGAATTGCCTGGTCAAACTTCTTGATGACGTAACCACCAAGAGGTCCCATTATCATGGCTCCTAAAAACATTGGAATGTCCGTACCAACGATAACACCCATCGTTGCTGTTGCACCGACCATACCACCACGAATATCATAAACCATTCTACCACCCGTAAAACCAATTAATAGTGGCAGTAAGAAGGTGATCATTGGCCCAACTAATTTAGCCATATCTTCATTTGGTAACCACCCAGTAGGAATAAATAATGCGGTTATGAGTCCCCAAGCAATTATTGCCCCAATGTTAGGCATGACCATGCCACTTAAATAACTACCCATTTTTTGAATTTTTACTTTTACATCTGATTTATCATTAACTCTTTCATTCATTATCTTTTGTCCTCCTCTTTATTAAAATATAATCTAATATAATTTCTATCTTTATAGTAAAGCGTTTTCATAAACATTTCTATTTTTACAAAAATACAATTTGTCATTATGATTGTTGACAACATTGATAATTTTTTAAAATACAAAAAAATCGAAGAAGAACCAGGTGAAAAACCTGATTTCTCTTCGATTTTAAAAAAACTTATTTAGCTTACTCAACCGTTACCGATTTAGCAAGATTACGCGGTTTATCAACGTCGCAATCACGGTGTAGCGCTGCGTAATAAGCTATTAATTGCATAGGAATGACAGAGATAAGTGGTGTTAATAATTCATGTACTTCTGGAATGACGAAGCTATCTTCGTCCATTTCCAATCCCTTCATTGAAATGATACAAGTGTTTGCTCCCCGAGCAGCAACCTCTTTCACATTTCCACGGATACTTAGATTTACACTTTCTTGGGTGGCAAGAGCGAATACTGGTGTTCCCTCTTCAATTAAGGCAATCGTACCGTGCTTTAATTCCCCACCAGCAAAACCTTCTGCTTGAATATAAGAAATTTCCTTCAGCTTCAGAGCACCTTCTAAGACAACATAATAGTCAACGCCGCGACCAATGAAGAAGGCATTACGTGTTACTGCTAAATATTCTCTTGAAATGTGTTCAATCAACTCTTTGGAATCACAAAGAACCTCCATAGCGTTGGCAATAATACCAAGTTCATGTATTAGATCAAAATCCACACTGATATTTTGACTCTTTGCCGTAACTTCAGCTAAAATCGCAAGCACAGCTAATTGTGCTGTATAGGCTTTTGAAGAGGCAACTGCAATTTCAGGACCCGCATGCAGCAATAGTGTATAGTCCGCTTCACGAGAAAGTGTTGAACCCGGAACATTGGTGATTGTTAAAGTTGGATAACCCATTTCCTTAACTTTTACTAGAACCGCACGACTATCAGCCGTTTCCCCACTTTGAGAAATAAAGATGAACAACGGATTCTTTGTTAGAAGCGGCATATTGTAGACAAATTCACTTGCAATATGCACTTCGACAGGAACCTTTGCAATTGTTTCAATGAACTGCTTGCCAACAAGACCAGCATGATACGAAGTACCAGCCGCAACAATATATACGCGGTCAGAAGCATTCATCGCACCAATGATCTCAGGGTCAATGGTTAATTCCCCTTGTTCATTTTGATAGGTTTGAATAATCTTACGCAACACAAGCGGTTGTTCATCGATTTCTTTTAACATATAGTATGGGTAGGTGCCCTTTTCGATGTCACTTGCATCAAGTTCCGCTGTATATGGCTCTCGGGTGATGACTTCCCCGTTAAGATTTTGAATAATCACTTCATCCTTTGAAACAAGGACGATTTCTTTGTCCACTAATTCTAGGTACTGATTGGTTACTTGAAGCATAGCCATCGCATCACTAGCAACAACATTAAAGTCGTCACCTAATCCAACTAATAGCGGGCTTTTGTTTTTTGCAACATAAATGATTTCATTGTCTTGTGCGTCTAATAAGGCAAGAGCATATGAGCCATGTAATAATGTTAATGTTTTACGAAATGCCTCTAAAACCACTAATCCTTCATTGACAAACAACTCAATCATTTGAACGATGACCTCTGTGTCCGTTTCGCTAGTGAATTTAACATCTGCTAGATATTCACGCTTTAAAAGGTCATAGTTCTCGATTACTCCATTATGAACAAGGGTGAACCGACCTGAAGAGCTTTGATGTGGATGGGAATTTGTCTTGCTTGGTATCCCGTGTGTTGCCCAGCGAGTATGACCTATTCCGATGTTTGCTGAAACATTTTCATCCACGATATTACGTAAATCAGCAATACGCCCTTTTTCCTTAAAAACATGAACTCCATTTTCATTCTTGATGGCAATTCCTGCTGAATCATATCCTCTATATTCGAGCTTTTCTAAGCCTTTTAATAAAATTTCTTTAGTATCATTATTTCCAATATATCCAACAATTCCACACATTTTCTATTCCTCCCTGATATAGGGGGCAAGAATCCTTTGGGGCTTATACTTGCCCCCTTATCTCTGTTTTATTAGGTATCTGTCTATACCTGTTGAAACATTACTGATAGTATACGCATATTCTTCTCTTTGTGCACAGAGTTGCCTCTGTGTTTTAAAGAAGAAATTTACGGTTGTGCGTACTCAACCGGGAGGTATCCGCCGAACTTTCGATACTCCTCCTCCTCGTCAACTAACCTCACCACTTTAGGTTAGTTCAGGCGCTTTTTAAAAAATGATACTCTTTTCCTACCCACCTTTCATAAATTTACGCAATCCTTTTGCTTTGAAAAGTAAAGCATATTAATACTACTATGATTAAAGGCGCTCGTCAACCAAAATAAGGAATTTCCAATTCCCTCCCCTCTGCTATTACACACATAATAAAATATGCATAAGAGAACGGATTGTTCCCTTATGCATAAAAGAAAAGCTCCAGCCCCCCATTTAGCAATACACTAATCATTGGGCACTGAAGCAGGACAGTATCAATCTATTCTTTTAATTCCATTTCTTCTTTGACAACTGCGACAATCCGGCTCACATAAGAATCACAAAGTTCCTCTGTTGATGCCTCTGCCATGACTCGGACGAGTGGTTCTGTTCCAGATGGTCGGACGAGAATTCTCCCGTTTCCAGCCATTTCAGCTTCAACCTGCTCGATAACCTCTTTTACTTTTTCATTATCGGTAACATGGTGTTTGTCAGTCACCCTCACATTGACAAGCTTCTGCGGATACTTTTTCATTTCAGCAGCCAACTCTGATAATGGTTTTCCTGTTACCTTCATAATATTAACTAACTGCAGCCCTGATAATAAACCATCACCTGTAGTGTTGTAATCTAAGAATATAATATGACCCGATTGTTCCCCGCCAAGATTGAAGCCATTTTTCTTCATTTCCTCAACCACATAACGGTCCCCTACAGCAGTTGCAACACTCTGGATTCCATGAGCTTCCAACCCTTTATAGAAACCGAGATTACTCATAACGGTTGAAACAATCGTTCCATGCTTGAGTCGACCCTGTTCTTTCATATGTTTACCACAAATATACATAATTTGGTCGCCGTCCACGATGTTCCCATTTTCATCAATCGCAATTAAACGGTCGCCGTCACCATCGAATGATAGACCCACATCTGCACCTTTTTCTTGAACGAGAGCAGCTAATGCTTCAGGGTGTGTAGAACCAACTCCAGCATTGATATTTAAACCGTTCGGAGATGCTCCCATTGTTGAGAGATCTGCATCCAAATCAGCAAATAAATGGGCAGCTAACGACGAAGTCGCCCCGTGCGCACAATCTAATGCAATGTGAATTCCTGTAAAATCTTCATCCACACTATTTTTCAAATATTGGAGATACTTCTGACCGCCTTCAAAATAATCCATAACTTGACCAAGTTCCGACCCGACTGGTCGAGGAAGTTGATCGTCTGGCATATCAATCAGTGCTTCAATTTCTAATTCCTGTTCATCAGAAAGCTTAAAGCCATCGGGACCAAAAAATTTGATTCCATTATCAGCCACGGGATTATGTGAAGCAGAAATCATTACTCCTGCTTGTGCACCCAGTGCTTTTGTTAAGAACGAGACACCTGGAGTAGAAATAACTCCCAAACGCATGACTTCCGCACCAATCGATAGTAGCCCTGCGACAAGGGCCCCTTCTAACATATGGCCAGATATCCTGGTATCACGTCCAATCAGGACTTTGGGACGATCTTTATCCTTTGTTAATACATATCCGCCATAGCGGCCCAATTTAAAAGCCAGCTCCGGTGTTAATTCGCTATTTGCTACTCCGCGTACCCCATCGGTCCCGAAATATTTTCCCATTTTAAAAATCTCTCCTTCAACATGTGTATTGCTGGATATTATGCATTATTTTTTTCAATCGTTATTTTCGCTGATGATTTAACAGGTTTCCACTTTATATCGGTAGGACCTTCTACATGAATGTTCACTTCATGGTCCCCTTCTTCAAGGCTGGATAAATCAATAAATACTTTAAAGTCTTCAGGCCGAACGCGTTTAACTGCAAGTGCGGGACCATTAATAAGGATATCGATCATCTGACTTCCAGGATCATTAATTGTGGCTGTAAATTGATCCGATAATCCTTGAATTTTTAAAGGAACATCCGAAACAGTTTTTTCTTCCTGCTTTTTGACGACAATCGTCGCCTTCACCGTTTGTGGGGTAACCTTGGTAATCCCATTAGAAATGATAACTGGCAGCGTCAAGGTCGTGTTATCGGTAATTTTACTTAGATCCACTTCAACACGGACTTTTTCAGTTTTACCAAGAACACTATCACTTCCGTAAATTGTTGCTTCTTTTTCATCAATCTCAATTGAGTCAATGGTCACACCTTTAGGGGGAGTTCCATTCCTGACAATATTGATTGGTACTGTTTTACTGTTGCTTTTTACTGGAATCGTAATTTTTACGGTATCAGGTTCCGCTTTTACATTTAACTTATTTAAGTCTTTGTCCAGTACCTGAATATTTGCTTCTTCTGTAATGGTTTCTTTCAATTTGTCTTTTCCCTCAAGGGTGGCTTTTACATAGGTAATTCTGTCGATGATGCTTTTTGCACCAGTAATTTTCACCTTATTTGGTTCAACCACAGGCTGCCCCGCCGAATAACCCTCTTCAATTTGATTTTTATTAAATTCTGCCTCTACCTTAAATTCCTTAGTGATTTTCTCTTGAACAGAAACATTTACAGTTGATGGTTTTACTGTTGCCGTTAATTTATCTGACAAATCCCTAACCCTTATCTTCACTTTCTGTTTTCCAATTTTAGCTTTTGTTAAATTGACATATACTTCAAAGTTTTTTAAACCCTTGGCAGTCTGAATGTGGGTAAGAGGTCCCTTAAGGGTAACTTCAACCTTACTTGGAATTCCAGACACGACTAAATTTTCCGTATCATAATAAACATTAACAGGGATGTTTGAAATCGTGGCCGTTGATTGTTCTCCTGGTACATCTGTTATCTTTTTCCCTGTATGCGGGACGGAAGAATAGAGAAGAACAGCTAAAACTAAGGCAAGAATTTTAATAAACCATGGCGTATCCATTAATTTATCCATTATTTTTCCCCCTCCAGTTCCACCGAGCTGAAGAAGCTTGTTTCGGTTTAATATTAATTAACAATTCACTTGTAAGTAATTCTTTTAATTCATCCAGATTGATTGAGCGGTGAAGTTCTCCATTCTTTGTGAGCGAAATATTACCTGTCTCTTCTGACACAATGACAGTAAGACTATCGGTGACTTCGCTAATCCCTAATGCCGCCCTGTGCCTGGTTCCTAATTCCTTTGAAATAAACGGGCTTTCGGATAATGGCAGATAGCATGCAGCAGCAGCAACATTGTTTTTCTGGATAATTACCGCACCATCATGCAGCGGTGTATTCGGAATAAAGATATTAATGAGCAATTCAGAAGAAATATTTGAATTTAACTGAATACCTGTTTCTATGTAATCGCCCATTCCTGTTTCTCTTTCAATCGAGATTAGCGCCCCAATACGGCGCTTCGCCATATAGTCAGTTGCCTTCACAATCGCGTCAACTGTTTTTTCAGGATCTTCATCATCCAGAGTACTGCTTCTCGAAAAGAACTTCCCTCTGCCTAATTGCTCAAGGGCTCTTCTAAGCTCTGGCTGAAAAATAATAATAATTGCAAGAAATCCATATGTTATGGCCTGTTCCATCATCCAGCTTAACGTTTGGAAGCCTAAAAACTCGCTGACCACTCTGACAAGAAGAATAACGAGGATACCTTTCAGTAATTGAACAGCCTTCGTTCCCCTAATCACATTGATCAGCTTGTAAATGACATACCATACGAGGACAATATCAACAATACTAGCTAAATACTTCCATAGTTCGAAATCAGCAAACGGCATTGTATTTCCTCCGTAATTTTCTTTGACACATATAATTACAATCTATTTATTATACCATAAATACTTCTTGTACCTATTATGTGTATCAGCTTAAAAAAACAAATCACCCTTTAGAGTGATTTGTTTTTATTTGGTTTCTGGTTGTTCCTCAAAAATTTCTATCACATCTTGCGTTGTTTTTTTAATATGGTACCAAATCCAATCGAATACTTCATTGACCACTTCAATATCACCCGTTACATGCCCGGCGGAGGCCAAGTACTTTTCACCATTTATGACTGTCACATCACCCTGGATTTCACCCTCAATTTCCAAATTGCCATTTCGGACGATGACATCCCCTTTGACCGTTTCTCCTTTTGGAACGATGACTGTATTATTTTTAACGACTAGGTTTTCTTGCTTTGTAACTGAAAACTCCCGCTCTCCATTCCAGGTAGAAAGAAGGCTTCCCAACATTAATATTAGAAATAATGACGCTGCAGAAAGCATGGGATGATTTTTTAACCAGCGCTGCATCCAAATCTTTTTCTTCTCTTTTGGTAAACGCGCCAAGACATTAGCAGTAAAATTATCTGGGGCTTGCATATGAGAGACACCTTTTACAAAAACAATGGTCTTTTTTAGTTCAATAAATAAATCTTCACATTCCTTACAACTTCGGAGGTGTTCTCTTAGCGTTCGTTCTTGTTCTGGTGTAATTTCTTCATCTAGATATTCATGCATTAGTACGATGATTTCTTCTGGACACATTAACCGTTTCACCTCTTATCACACATATCGTAATTGTTGTCGCAAGGCTTCCCTTCCTCGGTGAATCCTTGTTTTAACCGTTCCAAGCGGTAAATCAAGAATTTCACTAATTTCATTTAAAGACAACTCTTCCATATATTTCAAAACGATAGCCGAACGATATTTATCGGGCAGTTTTAAGATTTCTTTCTGGACCGTCTCATGTAGTTCTAAACTTTCTAACTCTGCCTCAGGCAGCGGTGTATTTGATGGAATTTGTGAATACATTGTTAAGCCCTCTGTCCCTGCAACTTCTGCATCTAAATAATGGTCCGGTTTCTTTTTACGCATCCGGTCAATACACAAATTAGTCGCAATCCGATACAGCCAGGTTGAAAATTTAAGATTTTGGTTAAAGGACTTGATATTCACATATGCTCGAATAAATGCTTCCTGAGCGATATCCTCTGCTTCATGACGATTTCCGAGCATGCGGAAACAAAGGTGGTAAATACTGTTTTTATATATTTCAACAATTTCACCAAAGGCTTCCTGATCACCCTTGATTACTTGTTTTATTCTCTTTTTTACTATTGCATCCATTAATTTATCTCAGCTCCATTGCTGCTATCCGATAATACGTATCGAAAGCAAAAAAGTTTCGTTTAAAACGAAAAAACTTCTCATACTTTAATATTAACAAAAATTTACTAAAAGGGTTTAATAATAAGCAGAAAATAAAAAAAGCGCTGGAGCTGGATTCAGTGAATTATTTTAGTTTTATGTATTTTTTATAAAAAAACAGCCGCATAGATTATATGCAGCAGTTTCACATTTATAATAATTTCTCTCCGAATAACGAACCCATTAATTCAACAGCAACCCTGGCCGTTTTATTTTTTTCATCTAGTATTGGATTTACCTCTACAAATTCTGCTGAAGTAATTATTTTTGATTCTTCTAACATTTCCATGGCAAGATGGCTTTCTCGGTAGCTGATACCTCCAATAACAGGTGTTCCTACACCAGGAGCATCATTAGGATCTAATCCATCTAAATCAAGCGATAAGTGGACACCATCCGTTTTATCTTTAAGATAGGCGATGGTTTCTTCCATTACTTGGGCCATTCCCATCCGGTCAATTTCATGCATTGTATAAACTTTCATCCCAATTTCTTTAATTAAATCTTTTTCCCCATCATCCAGTGCTCTTGCACCTATAATGACGACATTTTCCGGTTTCACTTTTGGAGCATACCCGCCTAATTCGGTTAACTTGCTATGTCCTAGGCCAATACTTGCAGCTAGAGGCATCCCATGAATATTACCTGATGGGCTTGTTTCAGCAGTATTTAAATCGCCGTGCGCGTCATACCAAATAACACCAAGATTCTTATAATGTTTTGATACACCTGCTAACGTACCGATGGCAATACTATGGTCGCCGCCAAGCACGAGTGGAAAAGCACCTGAAACGACCGCTTTATCTACTTGTTCAGCTAGTAATGCACTTTTTTCAGCAACCAAATCTAAGTTTCGTAAATTGGATTCCTTATCAACTACTACTTCCGGCCTTCCAATGGGAATATCACCTAAATCATGCACTTCATCAAACAATGGCTTTAGCCGCTCTACAATCCCAGCATAACGGATCGCGCTAGGACCCATATCTACCCCACGTCTCATTTGTCCTAAATCCATCGGCATCCCAATAATTGAAAGCTTGTTCATATCCATTCCTCCTACCCCTTTATGTATCCTATTTTAACCGCTTTCATATCAATGACTCAACTCGACAAAATTATGTATATATATACGTAAATAGCAGAACAAAAGGCGTAAGCGCCCGTTTAGC
>NZ_JBALOA010000013.1:0-1109 GCF_036962125.1 Neobacillus drentensis | reverse complement strand
CACAATTAAATATTTTATAATTTCCTATACAACAAAAAAAACCTTGGAGTATTCTCCAAAGTTTTTTTCATTTTTATAATATGAGCCATGAAGGACTCGAACCTTCGACCCTCTGATTAAAAGTCAGATGCTCTACCAACTGAGCTAATGGCTCTCTGGCTGGGCTAGCTGGATTTGAACCAACGCATGTCGCAGTCAAAGTGCGATGCCTTACCGCTTGGCTATAGCCCAATAATGATGTGATAAATCTAGTATGTCCAACTTTTTTAAAAATATAAATGGTGGAGGGGGACGGATTCGAACCGCCGAACCCGGAGGGAGCGGATTTACAGTCCGCCGCGTTTAGCCACTTCGCTACCCCTCCATATTAAATTTTAAAAAAGAAAGTGCCGGCGAGAGGACTTGAACCCCCAACCTACTGATTACAAGTCAGTTGCTCTACCAATTGAGCTACCCCGGCATAGGTTTACATAATAAGATTATGGTGGAGGATGACGGGATCGAACCGCCGACCCTCTGCTTGTAAGGCAGATGCTCTCCCAGCTGAGCTAATCCTCCGAAAATGGTGACCCCTACGGGACTCGAACCCGTGTTACCTCCGTGAAAGGGAGGTGTCTTAACCGCTTGACCAAGGGGCCATACTTAAATTATAGGAAAGCTTCCAAGCGGGCTCGAACCGCTGACCTCTTCCTTACCATGGAAGTGCTCTACCTACTGAGCTATGGAAGCATAGCAAACTTTAATAGACATAAAAATGGCTCCGCAGGTAGGACTCGAACCTACGACCGATCGGTTAACAGCCGATAGCTCTACCACTGAGCTACTGCGGAACGATAAAAAAATTATAAGGGCCTGGCAGCGTCCTACTCTCACAGGGACGCGTGTCCCAACTACCATCGGCGCTGAAAAGCTTAACTTCCGTGTTCGGTATGGGAACGGGTGTGACCTTCTCGCCATAACTGCCAGACCATTTATTTGACACTATTTTATTATAATGTCTTTTTTATTTTTTTCAAGAGGAAAATTAATTTTTTTCATTCCCTCAAAACTAGATAATGTAGAAGAAGTTTGTAAACTTAGAGTTCACCTAAAAATATTGGTTAAGTCCT
>NZ_JBALOA010000012.1:58396-99198 GCF_036962125.1 Neobacillus drentensis | reverse complement strand
GCTAGGGCGCTGGAGCTAGGCAGTAAACTAAGTTCAATAACTTATACTTTTTCATTTTTTTTGGTGGGTAAACCGTCTTGTTGGCGGTTTACCCCTAAATTTATCCAAGGAATTAAAATTCATTTATGTGAGGAAGGACGCTATGCAAACACCAAAAAATATTATCCAAAAGATTTGGGAAAAGCATGTTGTACATCAAGAGGATGGAAAGCCAGATTTATTATATATTGATTTACACCTTGTTCACGAAGTAACCTCTCCTCAGGCTTTTGAGGGCTTACGAATGAATGGGCGAAAAGTACGCCGCCCCGACCTTACCTTTGCAACGATGGATCATAATGTTCCAACCCGCCAGCGTCTGGTCATCAATGACCCTGTTTCGAAAAATCAAATTGATACCCTACAGCAAAATTGTCAGGAATTCGGGGTTCCGCTTGCAGATATTCACCACCCAGATAACGGAATTGTCCATGTCATTGGACCTGAGCTTGGGCTGACCCAGCCTGGTAAAACAATCGTTTGCGGCGATAGTCATACGTCTACACACGGTGCGTTTGGTGCGCTTGCATTTGGGATAGGTACAAGCGAAGTCGAGCATGTTCTTGCCACCCAAACCCTTTGGCAGGCACCCCCGAAAACCTTAAATGTGAAGGTCAATGGAAAACTTGGTACTGGTGTTACTGCGAAGGACTTAATTCTTGCGATCATAGGTAAATTCGGTGTCCAATTTGGAACAGGTTATGTGATGGAATATACAGGTGAGGCAATCCGTTCGCTCTCGATGGAAGAACGGATGACCGTTTGTAATATGTCGATTGAAGCTGGGGCTCGAGCAGGACTCATCACTCCTGATGAAACCACGTTTGAATACTTACGGGGAAGGCGCCATGTACCACAGGGAGAAGCGTTTGAACAAGCGGTTGCAGAATGGAAAGCTCTTGCAACAGATGACGGTGCTGCCTATGACAGGATTGTTGAGATTGAAGCAGCCGAAGTTGAGCCACAAGTAACCTGGGGAACAAATCCAGGTATGTGTATCCCAATTACGGCTAATGTTCCGAATCCTGATGAAACAGATAAACCTAGTGAAAAGGATGAAATCCAGCGTGCACTTGAATACATGGGCTTAGAAGCAGGTCAGCCGATTTCTAATGTGAAAATTGACCATGTTTTCATCGGCTCTTGCACAAATTCCCGCTTAAGTGACTTACGAAGTGCAGCAGATGTGGTTCGCGGCTTAAAGGTTAACGCTAATGTGACTGCCATCGTTGTCCCAGGTTCTTTTAGTGTCAAGCTTGCTGCTGAAAAAGAAGGCTTAGATAAGGTGTTTACAGATGCTGGGTTTGAATGGCGCGAAGCCGGCTGCAGTATGTGCTTAGCGATGAATGATGATATCGTTCCACCTGGCGAACGCTGTGCCTCCACCTCTAACCGAAACTTTGAAGGTCGCCAAGGAAATGGCGCCAGAACACATCTTGTGAGTCCTGAAATGGCAGCTGCTGCCGCTATCGCTGGTCACTTCGTGGATGTCCGCCAATTCTCTGCAGCACAGGAGGTCAGATAGTTATGGAACCATTAAAGATACATCAAGGCTTGGTTTATCCAATTAACCGCTCGAACATTGATACCGACCAAATTATTCCGAAGCAATTTTTAAAACGGATTGAACGCAGTGGTTTCGGCCAATTCCTATTTTATCATTGGCGTTTTGATGACGAAGGAAATCTTCGCCAAGACTTTTCGTTAAACAATCCAAAATATAAAAGTGCATCCATTTTGGTCGCTGGTGAAAACTTTGGCTGCGGCTCATCTCGTGAGCATGCCCCGTGGGCTGTTCAAGACTTTGGGTTCAAAATAGTGATTGCTCCAAGTTTTGCTGATATTTTCAAAAATAATTGTGTGAAAAATGGGATTCTCCCGATACAGGCTAGTAACGAACAAGTTCAATACTTGATTAAAAAAGCTGAATCTGAAGAATATCAATTAACGGTCGACCTTGAAAATCAAGTAGTTTATGATAACGAAGGTTTCAAGGTATCTTTTGAGATTGCTCCCTACCCTAAAGTCATGCTCCTTAATGGATGGGATGAAATTGGTGTTACCTTAACGTATGAAGATAAGATTGCAGAATATGAGCTTGCTTCTAAATAAGGACAAAAATGAGCTTGGAAATCCAGGCTCATTTTTTTGTGCTGTTAAAATTCAGGCAGCTGGTCTAGATTATTTTCCTTGATGCCATCTGGCTCACTGCGGATAATATCTCTTCCATATTTATGGAAAACATCCACATGAGCAATCTTCCGCGCTTTGGCATCATTCAAAGCCGAAATATAATCCAACTCACGGCCAGTACTGGTTTTAAAAGCAATAATATCTCCATCCTCATTTTTCCTTACGGACACAAATTCTTCTTTGCCATCAGGGTTACTATTCTCTGCTTCCATTTGGGCTTGCTGTTGACTTTGCTGCTTGTATTCTTGATAAATCTTCTCATAATCCCTTGTTTCCATTATTTCACCTCCGAACATTTGTTAGTATTTTTCCTATTAATAAATTTATCCCTGATATGTAATTGTCAGAAATTCTTCAAATTTAATAGTCACAGAAAAAAATTTCAAATATCTCCTCATGGTATAATTTACCTGAATTGGAGGGAATTAAATGGAACCATTGGAGGAAAATAGTTGGTTTTATATACGGGATCATCATCAACAGGGACCTGTGGGATTATTTGAACTAGAAAAAATGTTTGAACAAGGCGTCTTGTCAGCAGAGACATTTATTTGGACGAAAGATATGGAACGCTGGCAAATGGCGAAGTCTCTATCTTATTTTTCCGATAAGTTCTTCATGACAGAACAGATCGAACAACCTCCGAACAACTTAGCTGGTCAATGGCGAGAAATAAAAAAGGATACTTATCCGAATGGCAGACCCTTTATCCGATGCTTAGCTAGACTTTTCGATCTCTCATTATTTTCATTGTTTCTTATTACATTCGTATCAATCTTCTCTCCAAAATTTGTTGTGCAATCATCAGCACTTTTTATTTTTATCCTTAGCCTGATTCTCTATATCCTCGTAGAGGCAATCATCCTCTCAATCTTCGGAAACACTTTGGGTAAATCCATTCTCAACACAAGAATCAGAACGGTGAACGGGAATCCTCTTGATTTTCTAACAGCGCTTAAACGAAGTATTTTTGTAACCGCTGCCGGTATGGGATTTGGTGTACCATTAATTAATTTTATTTGCTCTTATTTTTCATATGTTGATCTTAAAAAGAATGGAAAATCAACATGGGATCAACAAATTGGTACAGTAGTTTTGTATGGTCAAGTTAATACGAGCCGAATTTTTTTCGTAAGTATCTTTCCAGTTTTGCTGCTAATTGCGGGAATTGTTATTTAATGATTCTGTTTGTGAATAACTGAACATATATATATGCCTATAGTAATAGCCCTTCCTGCAATAAAACGGAAGGGCTTTCAATATAAATAAACTGGTGTGATGAAGGTGTGATTACTTTCTTTTGCATACCCATTAAAATTGCTAATAAAAATCGAATAATGAATATTTCCCTCATCATTATAATTATTTACTACGGCCTTTGTGTCCCTGCTTTTTGTCTGTAAGTATTCTATGAAACCATCTACATACTTTATGCGCCATTCCAGGTAGCCTAATAATTGCTCGTGGGTTTTATCCAGTTTCTGGTCAGGTAAATGATATTCACTCGCTTCTTCAAAGGCATGTAAAAAGGTTTTTCTAGCTTGCCGATAATCTTTTATCGTGTTAGAGTCATTGGTTTTTTTTAATGCCTGATCAATGGGGATGGCAATTTCATTTGTGTACCATAAATAATATTTCTCATATGGAGTAGCCTTTTGCATTTGCCCTGAAGCAAAAAAAACTAAGATAAGTAAAAAAACGACGAAAAGATATCCCTTTTTTCCCATCCCCATCATACTCCTTTTATCATTTTTCCATTATATGAACAAGCAAGATAATTAGACTATTAATATTCACACCGAGCGTTGCTCCCGGTGGTTATGTGTGGTACCTGACACCTCTTTCACATTTTTCAAGATTAATACCAATAGAAAGATGACAAGCAGATTTAATCCAATAACGAGTGCGACAACGATGGGCTGTACTTCAACTCCTGTCTGAATTTGGAGGAGAACCATTGCGGTTAGTGCCGTTAACAAGGTGATATCTTTAATAATGATTACGGGTCCTAGGAGATAACCAAACGGTCTGCGCTTTATTAACAGAATTCCTGATACAATCCCAATCGGAACCACAAATCCCAAGTCAAGCGCCTGAATGACAAGTGTCGTATAATGTTCGATTCCTACTACAGGAGTATGGTTCATGAGCGGCTTGACAATCTTCCCCAACCACATCATACCAAACACAAATGAAGCAAATAGTAAGAAGCCGCCAATTAATTTGACAGGCAGTTTTTCTTTGAAAACTAGCGGTAATTTGGGAATCTCAAACGACATCATTGCCAACGTAAAAGCAAAAAAGCTTGCTGACATAAGGATGACATAGACCAGGAATAGGGAGTTATACATAGAGAGAAAAGAATAAGAGGCGTAAGTATACAAGAAATATCCCAGTGTTCCCGTAAGGAGTAAATGACCTTTTAATCGTCCTTTTCTGGACAAAAAAAGCGATAGAATTAACAATGGCACGCCCAAACATAAGGTCACGTAATCCTGGGCAATTGCCTGGGCTGCCATCGAGACCGAATCATGTTTGTATAGACCTACACCATAAATCGAAATGGTTTCTCCAAAAATAGATTGATACTCATATTCTCCAGGTCCTTGATTAGAAAAGATTCCATATGAAGTGGCACCGATTGATAAAATAGTGATCACAAAGACAAGGATACTAATAGACTTCTGGTTCTTCATGCTTGTTCCCTCCCACCTTAAATTTCTTCTCTTTTATCCTAATTACATCCTAAACCAAACGGAACCATTTCCCTAATCAACAACGCCATGTTCACAAAACATTCAGAACTCTAAACACCATCAGAGTAAAATCAAGTGAATGGCAAAAGAGTCACATCCCTAGTCTATCTATTTTGGTATTTTCATTGGACTTTCTTAATAAGATTAGAATGTATGGACTTATAGGGGGGGGTTTTAGATGCATGGTGATGAAACCAGAATACATGCCGATACAGGGGTAACCTCAAGTATGTTTGTTGAGCGGTCCTTAAATGAAATCCGGTTTTGGGCTAGGATTATGAAAGAGCATTCTTTATTTCTTCGCCTGGGTTTTAGAGCAGAAGACACACAACTGATTCAGGAGGCCAATCAATTTTACCGATTGTTTGAAAACATCGAACAACGAGCACATTCCTTTAACAATCAAACAGACCCTGAACAAATAAGAAGATTTAATACAGAAGTACAAACAGCTGCAGCCAATATTTTCGTATTTAAACGAAAAATACTAGGATTAATTCTTACATGTAAATTACCAGGGGCCAATAATTTTCCCTTGTTGGTCGATCATACCAGCCGCGAGGCAAACTATTTTAGAAAGCGGTTAATAGAATTAAATGAAGGGAAATTGAAATCCCTTCCAGATGCCATTATTAAAGAAAATGTCTTCTTCTTAAGGATTATGGCAGATCACGCTAAATTTATTGGCCATTTGCTGGATCCATCAGAAAGAAAACTGATTGATATGGCACGAAATTTCAGCAATGATTTTGATCAATTATTACATCAAGCAAGGGACCTAGAATCCATGAGGCCGCAGTCTCAAACTGTCCCTCTTTTAGATCAATTCCTTGATCAAAATCGGGTCTCGGTCTCCTCGCTTCGTGACTTTAAAAAAACCGCGCGTGATTTAATTGAACAATGTAAAATACAAAGTATCATCCATCCACTATTAGCTGACCACGTTTTCCGTGAAGCGGATAGATTTTTAGAAATCATCGATATGTTTGATGTACATCTCACAAGCGGCAATCCACAGCAGTGAAAATTATCAAAAGGACCAAAGTGATTTGGTCCTTTTGAACTTATTTCTATAATCAATCATATCTGTGCTAAAACTTTTGCGGGAACTGCTTGATGATCCCGTCAGATAAAACATCGGCGATTTTCATAATGTGAATTTCCCCTTCATCAAAAGCGCGAATGTCACCATTCCAATCCTTTTTAAGTCTAGCTACTACATTTTGTGTTAGCATATTTAAGTGCGCATGAAACAGCTGCTTCACTACATTTTTATTCCAATTTGGATTTGCAGTGCTGAGGAAGTCTGCAATTTGATCCGCATTTTTGTACCATGCGGCATTATATTTTTTTAAATCTGCTTGATTATTGGCTTTGGCTGCGGTGACCACTTTTCCTGCAAGTTGGATGTGTTCTCGTAACAATTGTCCTAGCTTTTTACCTGCTGCTTCCCCATAAAATGGTTTAATCGCATTCCCAATTTCATCCTGGTTTCTCAATAGCCTTGCTAAAACCTTGTCTTGATCCTCAAGTCCTGACAATGCACTTACAATATAACTTCTTGTCCAAATCGCATGTTCCATCCACAGTCTTCTTAAATTAAACTTAAACTGGTGAGCTGATTCGCTCATCTGTATCTGAGCAACTGGCGGTGGCGGTGGCGGGGCTGCCTTGACACTTACTGCAGGTAAAATTATGGCCATCGACAAAAGCATTATGGTAAATTTCTTCGTTAATTTTTTCAAATGATAATCTCCTTCTAGTAAAGTTAATTCAAAAGGATTTTTCCCCAATAATGAAAATTTTATTTATCCCGCATTAACTGGCAGTAAGACCCCTACGTCAAGATTCTAAGTTTACAGTGTCGTAGATGATAGGTGGGGATCAACTGCCAGTAAAAGCCCGATATTCAACTAACCATCAGTGGGCGATGGCCCCCCCACTGATGGCAGTTTCACTTTATCCACGAAAAATGTCATACTACTTTTAAGAAAACTGTTTTTTGGGAGTGAAATTATTGCTTTATTTAGATAAAGACCATGACCCAAGAGAGAACGCAGCAATCCTTGCGCAATATGGAATTGTCCTCGATCTTACAAAGACCATCCAAGAAACAGAACAACTTTTCAATCAAGTACGAGTGAATAAAGCCACACATCATGTTCACCGTTCAGGGGGAAGTTTCCCGCAAAAAATCGCATCGGCTCTTTTTCGACTCCTGTCAACGACCACTGAACCTGATAATCTAATAAAGGTAAAGGTAGATCCTGAAGGAAATGTAATTCCAGCTTGGAAAGAATTGTTAGATGAAGAACTCTCGAATTTACATAAGAATTTGGTGAAGGAAGTCAATGTTGTAGATTTTGGAGCGGTTGGCGATGGAAAGACTGATAACACCAATGCCTTTAAAAAAGCAATTGGCAGCGGAAAAGTAAAAGTAGTGGTTCCTGCTGGAGTTTTTATCACAAAAGGAATCCAACTGCCCTCTTGGACAATCCTAGTTGGGGCAGGAAAAGGTGTAACGACCATTAAACTTCATGATTCCGCCGATAAGGGGACACGCCTCATCACCAATGCGAATCATTGGACCGGAAACCACCACCTTTTCGTCGGCTCCTTAAGCTTGGATTGGAACGTGGAAAGATTGGGAAACGCAGCTAAAACGAGTACATGGGGAAATCATTCGAGCTGCTTAACTTATGCTAATGTTACCTATGGCTGGGTGAAGGATGTGGAAGCTCGGAATCCAGGTCTGCATTGTTTCGATATTTCGTCGACTTTATACAATTATGCCGGTGACGGATTTCGTGCCCGCGGTGGCAGCAAGTATGTCTGGCTCGATAACTTAAACGGATATGGCTTCGGCGATGATGGGGTCACTACTCATCACAGTGATTATATCTTTATTTCCCGCTGCCATATGTGTGATCCGAGTGGCCGTACTCATAAGAAGGGCTTTTCAAACTCCAATGGGATTGAGGTCGATGATGGTTCAAGGAATGTTTTGCTTGTCAATAATTCTTCTGCCAGGTGCTTTGGCGGAGTGGAAATTAAAGCGCACGAAAACTCTTCAGCTGCTTCAAATGTACAAATTGTCGGGCATATTTCCGTTAACGATAACCGTTCATTTAATTTCCGGCACATTGGACACCACAAAAATGCAGAGCCTGAATCAAAAACGGCTTACAATATAATTGCAACGAATCTTGTCGCAATCGCCCCCATTTTTACCGAGTTATATAAAGACTCAACGCCTAGAGGCATGGTGATTTCCGCTTATAAAAATGTGGTGGTTACCCATTTTACTTTGATTGGTGATCCTGACTATGATTACACTGGTAATCCGGTTGTTGCTGTTCAATATCGAGCTAGAAATGTCGTCTTAAAACAAATTTTTGTTAAAAATTTCAAAAAGGCTGGGAGCGATATTAAAGTATTTGGTGGAGAAAATCGAGCTGATTCTGTACGTATTCATGATGTAATGAGCCAAAACTCTGCTCCGAAGGCCGTGGTAGCTGGAAAGGATATCACAGTTATTACTCTTGAAAATGTGAAAAGCGTCGACAACTATTTGTGACGCTTTGCTTCTTTTTCCTCCGTAATTTGATCGACCAATTTTTCGGCTACTTTCCGATATAAATTACTCATATGTACGAGTGAAGAAATCATTAACACCTGCTCAAGATAAGGAGAATTCTCCTTTTGATTCACGCTGATTTCTTCCTGAACACCCCTGACTCTATCCTTAACGTCATCTTTGAAATCCTTAACATTTTGATGTGTTAAATTGAGATAACTTTGATAAAAAGAATCAAGCTCGATTTGTTCAGTGATTATTTTTTGATTAATTCCAGCTAGAGTGGCTTTAATATCATTGATCGAAAGGGCGCCTTTTAATTGGTAAATTAAACTGATTAGGATGAGGTGCTCTTTTGAATATTTCTTATTATGGATTGGAAAAATGAGTTTTCCTTTCGCATAGTTATTGATCATTGTTTTAGTGAGTATCTTATCATCTTCATTTCGCTTTGTTTCAGTAAATTTATTTTCAAATAATTGAATGACCTGGTCCATATATAAATCAATCTGTGGGATTTCCTCTAACGATAAACTCGTTTCTAAGCCAAGTTGTTCAATAATTTGTTTGATATTTTCCATGCAGTTATCCCCGTTCATTTTCTTTTGTATTTTTATTATACCTAAAGATATATCCATTGACTAGATGTAGATATATGAGTATTATTATAAGTAGTTATAAAAACTACGTGTTGTAATTAGGAGGATTTAAATGAACAATTATATCCGTGAACCTATTAATGGCCTGACCCATTTAGCTGGAGCAGTCTTAGCTTTTGCCGGGCTCCTTGCGATGGTTATTAAAGCGTCCGTAACGACCGGCTCACCTACTGAGATTACCGCTGTCATAATTTTTGGCGTTAGTATGATTCTGCTTTATTCAGCCTCGGCTACCTATCACATGGTGATTGCTCGCGATAAAGTAATTGCCTTTTTACGACGGCTTGACCATTCGATGATCTTCATTTTAATTGCGGGCACGTATACCCCATTTTGTTTTATCAGCTTGAACGGAAAAATAGGGGCGATTCTATTTTCGATTATTTCAGGGATTGCCATTAGCGGGGTTGTATTTAAAATGGTTTGGTTTAATTGCCCGCGCTGGATTTCAACTGCTTTATATTTAGCAATGGGCTGGATGATTGTATTTGTTTTTTCACCGCTCACAGGCAGCTTGAACCCAATCGGGTTAGTCTTGCTAATTCTTGGGGGCATCTTCTATACAATTGGCGGCGTTATTTACGGTGCCAAACCTAAGTTCTTGCAGTCGAAATACATGGGTTTCCATGAGATTTTTCATATTTTCATTCTGCTAGGGAGCTTGGCCCATTTTTTAACGGTATTCCTCTATGTTATCTAAAACGCCCAATGAGGCGTTTTTTTGTTTTTAATAAATATTTTAATTGAGAACAAAATAAAAACAGGAAGCACCAACAACAGATCGAGGTGTGTGACTTGTTACGATTGATTTTTCAAATGATTGTGATTGGACTTTGTTCCATACTATTTGGATTTGCTTTTAACACCTTCCTTATCCCGCATAAACTGACCTCTGGCGGTGTAACAGGGATCGCCTTCTTTATTCATCATTTTTTACATATCAATACTGGTTGGATTATTTTGCTTATTAATATACCGTTATTTTTATTAGGTCTAAAATACTTAGGGAAAAAATTTGTTTTGCTGACAGGGTATGCTGTTTTTGTTTTGTCGTTTAGTATGAAATTTATCCCGATTCACCCGATTAGCCATGATATTCTGCTTTCTTCAATCATTGGAGGCGCCCTTTATGGGATTGCGGTGGGGCTTATTATTCGAATTGGGGGTTCAACGGGAGGGACAGATATTGTTAGTCTCACTCTTGCTAAAAAACGTAATTTGCAGGTTGGGTTTTTAAATATTTGTATGAATCTTTTAGTGGTGGGGATATCCGGATTAATTTTTGGATGGGGTATTACTCTTTACACGATAATCGCCATCTATGTTGCCGGCCGGGCCGTGGATATGGTTTATACAAATCAAAATAAATTAACACTAACGATTGTCACGGATAAATACGAAGAACTTACGGAAGCATTAATCCACTTGCATGCACGCGGGGTCACGGTTACGGATGCAGAAGGGGCCTACACCCACAAGCCCAAAAAGGTATTAACCACAGTGATTACCAAATATGAATTAAACGAAACCAAACATACGATTAGAACGGTGGACCAGAAGGCGTTTGTAAATATCATGCAAACGATGGAAGTGATGGGGCATTTCCGCAGGGATTAGGGAGGAAGATAGATGCCCATGTTATTGGTAAAGGGTACTAGTCGGGCGGGGCGCTGCCCTGATTACCGTTGATGATTTTTTTAAGGCCACATGGGCATCAGATGACGGCGCTGATTACCGTTGAGTGTTTTTGGGGGCTTCATGAGCATCAGTCGCTCCCACTAGTTACCGGTTTTCCTTTTTTCCAGCCTTCACGGCATCATACGTGTCCTATGGTTACCGTTGAACCATTTTTTCAGCCTTCATGGGCATCATACGTGTCCTATGGTTACCGCTGAACCATTTTTCCAGCCTTCACGGGCATCATACGTGTCCTATGGTTACCGCTGAACCATTTTTCCTGCCTTCATGGGCATCATAGGCCCGAAGCCCCCACTTTTTTTATTTCAAATCCACCTCAACTAATCTTTCAAGTTCCTCCATTAAAACCAGTGCATGATTATGTACCGGATCCTTTGCTCCGTATAAAAGCGTAACTGGTCCCCGAGCTGCCATTTCAATAATCTCACTGATATACTCACGCTTCTGTTCATCCGTCCGTAGTTCATCAAGGTATCTATCGCGAAATTCTTCAAATAGCTCGGGTTTATGACAAAACCACTTCCGCAGGTCATTACTCGGAGCTAAATCCTTGAACCAATAAGAAAGCTTGGCTGCCTCCTTCGAAATCCCCCTCGGCCAGAGCCGGTCAACCAAAATTCTACATCCATCCATTTCCTCATAAGGCTCATAGACCCTTTTCATAAAAATATTATCCATACTTCACCTCCAATTAGTGTCAGATACCCAACGACCCAAGTGTCCACTCCGTATGGACAAACTCACTGAATTGTCCACGAATGGTGTCAGGTACCAATGGAAGGTACCAATGGAGGTCCCAAAGGGCACACAATGGGCACACAATGGTACCCAATTTTAATCTTCGTCCTTGACGTCGATGCTTTCGGGGATGGGTTCGTTTAGGATTTCTTCGACTAGTTGTTTGTATTTTTCTACTTGTTTAAGGTGGGTGCTGAATTGTTCTTTGTAGATAAGGTATTCTTCTCCGTCGAAGAGGGCACGTATTTTCTTTTGTTGAATAAGGCTTTTGACGGTTGCCTCAGGGACCGATAGATATTCTGCTGTTTCTTTTATTGTTAAGTACAATGTGGTTACTCCTCTTTTTAACATATGAATTTATCCCGTAACAGTATTGCCAAAGTGATTTTTTTATCTTACCTTCATCGAAAAATCCCTGGCCGATGGTCAAGAAAGTTTTGAAAAGCAAAGCCACGGACGACCTCTTCACTGTAATATTTTAATAATTCATTAATAAGATTTTGGCTTTTTGAAGCATCTTCTAAATTAGTGATAAAAGTGGTTATTCCATCAAAATCAGAACCAAACCCAATTTGTTTGACCCCTCCTAATGAGCAAAAGTGGTCAATATGTTTAATAAGATCTGAAATCGTCACCTCTCCAGATTCTTTAACAAAAGGTGGGTGATAAACCACATGAATCAAGCCTCCTTTTGCAAACATCGCCTGCGCCTGTTCATCGGTTAAATTACGGAGATGGTTACAAAGTGCCCGAGCATTCGAGTGACTTGCAATCGGATATTTGGCTAATTCAATGACTTCCCAAATCCCTCTGTCACTTAGATGGGAAACATCGGTCAGGATTTGATGCTCGTTATTAAACTCAACAATCTCCTTTCCAAACAACGTCAATCCTCCGCCGCGCGGTTCGCCGGCACCATCGGCGGCTAGGTTCGCTTGGTTCCAAGTCAAACCAACCGAACGAATACCCAATTGATAAAGAATCTGGAGTTTCGCTAAATCGTTGCCAATCGGATCCACACCTTCAAGCGTTAACATCGCGCCAATCTGCCCAATTTTCAAACGATCAAAATCAGACCAGTCTTTGATATGGACCATGTCTGGGTTTTTCCCAAGCACTTCCTTGTAAAAATAATCAATTTGCTCGAGGACCACTTGAAATTTCTGATCTCCCTTTATTTCGGGTTCAATAAATATCGCAAAGCATTGGACTTTAATTTGCCCTCGCTGTAAACGTGCTTTATTGGTTTGTAATTCTGGTGCGTCCGCAAAACGTAATGTACCATGAGCTTCCTGAAGCTTCATTAAGGCATCGCAATGTAAGTCAATGATATTCATTCAGCACTGTCTCCTTTTTAATAAAAATTTTAACACAACAAAAACGAGCTAGGTTGATAAATACCCAGCCCTCCAAATTTAATTTAATTTAATTTAATAATTAGTTTGATTCCGCCATCTTTTTAATACTTGGAAGCACTTTGTCCCAAATATCAGCACTTAAATCGCGGTATTTTTTCCCCTCAGGCATGACAGAAAAATCCCCTTGTATAATATGTAGAATCGTCTTCCCATTCACCTCTGCTAATTGGAAAGTAATCCCGTCTTCCTCCGTGACAAGCGCCTTTTCTTCACTCCGAACATCAAATACAGTAAACCGAAGGAGTTTTTTCGGCTCAAGAGCCGTCACGTTCCCTTCAACAATGACAGTTCCGTCCTCGCCTTTCCATAATACCGGGCTGCCAAGCTCCCAAGTGGAATCGAGATGAAACTGTGGTCCACCGCTTGAAAATTCGGTTGCCCAACGGTTATTAAACTCACTGACCGTAAGAACATCCCAAACCTTTGTCGCTGGAGCATTGATTTCAATCGTTTGGTCAACAAAAAGTTTACTCATTTCTTTTTCCTCCCCAAAAATTCAGCATCATCGATATCACCATTATAATCCAATGAAAGGCCTATTCATAATGTAATCGGAAAAACAAAAAAAGCGGCGATGCTAATTACACCTGCCGATTAATATTTTCTTAAAAAAATAGGTTCTTTTCCCAACACTCTGATTCTAATCATTTCATGGCAGATATTTAGGACTTTTTCAACGTCCTGTGTGGTATTTGCCAATACCCTGAGAACAAACCCTGTAACGGCTAGCATCGATATGCCAATTCTAACATCAAATAAAGTATCGAAAATCTCTTGTAATTGGTCCAATAAAACATCATCGATTCGCTGATCAATGACAAGCATCGACCCAAAATGTGAAAAACCCTCCATCATGCCAATCCCGTTAATGGTGGTGTCAGGTACTAGTTTCACATGGTCAAATAACATAAGTTTGTCTTCGAGGTAAATTTCCATTTTGGTCTGCAGTAGGTCATATTTAAAAAGTGTTCCATCAGATGCCCAGCCGGGAGTATAAATATCCGAGCAAATAAGGGAAGAGCTTTGTGCCATTCGAATGACCGTTCGTTGCTTAAAACAAGCCTGCTGATAAGCAATGACTGGGTCAGGTAGATATTCTAGCACACTACCGGCTTTTAAATGGATGTCCACTTCCTGAATAGCCGGACAGGAACGGGTTTTATATATTTTAGTAGCCGATTGAGTCGTCACAACCGCTTCAGCATTCTCTTCCAACAGGATATCTATTTGATAGGAATCACCTTCCACGTATCCTCCACCTGGATTCATCACATAAAGATAGGCTTCACCACTCCTTGTCAGGTATAAAGGTCTTGTTAACTTTAACGCACCCTCTGAATAGGACTCTTTTACTATCGTTTTCTTGCCTTTCTTCAAGCCTATTAATCGCAGGTATCCAGTACGCTCTCCCACCTATCTTAACCCTTCCAATAATGCATTTGATTTGAGCCAATCAATAACCTCGTTTACCCCGACATCCTCTTTTAAGTTCGTAAAAATGTAGGCCTTCTTGCCTCTCGCCACCTGAGTGTCTGCCTCCATGACTTCTAAGCTGGCTCCAACATATGGGGCCAAATCGATTTTGTTAATTATAAACAGGTCAGATTTAATCATCCCTTGACCGCCTTTACGGGGAATTTTTTCACCTTGGGCTACATCGATAATATAAATAGAAAAGTCAACAAGTTCAGGACTAAAAGTAGCAGCTAGGTTATCCCCTCCGCTTTCGACAAAAATCAGCGCTAGATCTGGATGCTGCTCTTTTAGCTCATCAATCGCAGCAAAATTCATTGATGCATCTTCCCTTATTGCCGTATGCGGGCATCCTCCGGTTTCTACACCAATAATTCGATCTGCAGGGAGGACACTGTTTTTTACTAAAAACTGGGCATCTTCCTTTGTGTAAATGTCATTGGTCACAACCGCCATTTTATATTCTTCATGGAGATATCTCGTTAAGCGCTCGACAAGCAACGTCTTTCCTGCTCCAACTGGGCCGCCCACTCCTATACGTATTGGTTCCATCCTCTCTCTCCTCTCCTTCTTTCATATTATTTAGGACATAAACAAACGGGTATGTAATCTTTCGTGGCGCATTTGTGCAATCTCGATTCCAGGTGCAACAGCCCCAAAGTCATCCTGGTCCAGGCTTTCAATTTTGTCTGTTGTTTTTAACAAATAAGGTTGTAATTCCAAGAGGATGTGCTGACCTGCTGTTTGGCCAAGCGGGATCCCGCGCACGCCATTTTGAATAAGAGTCATCATACTTGAATAAAGGAAGGTCAATATCCCCTGTCTTTTCTCTATTTCTAGGTGCTGGCAGATAATCGCAAACACTAACCCTTGATGACCATGCACCTCTTTGGCGCGGATTTTTTTTAGGTATACTTCCAATAAAGGTATCGAAAATAAGTCGAGCCCCGTCCGAATCAATCTTTCTCCAATCCTTCGGTTTGCCTCGCGTGATTCTTTGGGGAGATTTTGCATGAATAATTTTTGATCCAACCTCCAAATTTCCTCCATTTCATTTTTTAATAAAGCATCAAAGGTCAAGCGGAAGGCAAGTCCATCGGTATAGGCCATTTGTTTTTCCAAGTAAATACGCAGCCATTCAAAAAAGGTATCCTTACTATGGACGGCGTTTTCTTGTATATATGTTTCCAATCCAAAAGAATGAGAAAAAGCTCCAGAAGGAAAATTCGAATCTCCGATTTGCAGTAATGCCAAAAGCTGATTATCCATGTGAGTGTCCGATATGGCGGAAGGCCGTTTTTACTTTTCTCTCTTCTCTTGAGTATGGGACCTCTAATTGGTCGAGCAGTTCTTGAACGAGATAGTCATATTGGACAAGCATTACCTCCCCTTCAAATTGTGCGGGTAAGTGACGGTTGCCTAACTGATGAGCAATTTCCCCCATTTGCTTTATGCTTGTCGGTTGAATTACCAGTAAGTCGTCACTGGTGACGCTGATGACAATCATATTTCGGTCATCCATGAATAATATATCGCCATCAATTAAGTCTTTGGGTTCCTTTAAGCGGATTCCAAGTTCTTTCCCGTGGTCCGTTGTCACCCGCTGAATTCGCTTCACTAAGTCATCACTGGCCAAATAAACCCTTTCCACATGATGTCCAGTGGTTGAAACTTCTTCTATATTGCCAATTACTTTTTCAATAATCATTTTCTCACTCCTAAAATAAGAAATAGCGCTGGGCCATCGGCAATACGTCTGCTGGTTCACAGGTCATAAGTTCACCATCGACGATGACTTCATAAGTTTGTGGATCCACTTCAATGGTTGGCATTTCAGCATTAAGTTTCATATCTCGTTTTGATAACTGACGGATTCCCTGTACTGGTTTGATTTGTTTTTTTAGTCCAAGCTTTTCAGGCACACCAAGCTCAATCGCTGCTTTTGACATGAAAGTAACTGAAGTGGTGTATTTGGCTATTCCGAAGGAAGCAAACATCGGCCGGTACAGAACAGGCTGTGGGGTGGGAATGGAGGCATTCGGATCTCCCATTAAACTGTGTGCAATCATGCCGCCTTTGATGACGATTTCTGGTTTAACACCGAAAAAGGCGGGATCCCAAATCACAAGGTCAGCCAATTTTCCGACTTCCACGGAACCAACCTCTTCAGCAATTCCATGCGTTATCGCTGGATTAATAGTATATTTGGCAATATATCGCTTGGCACGAAAGTTATCACACTCGCCCTTGTCTTCAGGCAGCTTGCCCCGCTGCTTCCGCATTTTATCGGCCGTTTGCCAAGTCCTTGTTATCACCTCACCCACTCGTCCCATCGCCTGTGAATCGGAACTGATCATGCTGAATACGCCCAAATCGTGGAGAATGTCTTCCGCTGCAATTGTTTCTTTTCGGATACGAGAATCAGCAAAAGCAATATCCTCAGGCACGTCGGGGTCTAAGTGATGACAAACCATCAGCATATCTAAATGTTCATCTAAAGTGTTTTTTGTATAAGGACGCGTTGGATTAGTCGATGACGGCAGGATATACGGGAAGCTTGCAACCTTAATGATATCGGGAGCATGTCCGCCACCGGCCCCTTCCGTATGGTACGTATGGATGACCCTGCCATTAATCGCTGCCAAAGTATCTTCGACAAACCCGCCTTCATTTAATGTATCGGTATGAATGGCCACCTGAATATCGTACTTATCCGCGACCCTGAGGCAGTGGTCAATGGCTGATGACGTCGTTCCCCAGTCCTCATGCAATTTAAGACCAATCACACCGGCATTAATTTGTTCAATTAACGGGTCCTCAGCAGACGAATTTCCCTTTCCTAAGAAACCTAGATTCATAGGAAATTCTTCAGCAGCCTCTAACATACGGTGAATATTCCATTCACCTGGTGTACAGGTTGTCGCATTTGTTCCCGTTGCCGGTCCCGTGCCGCCGCCAATCATGGTGGTAATCCCCGATGAAAGGGCGGTTTCGATTTGCTGGGGGCTGATAAAATGGATATGGGCATCAATGCCGCCGGCCGTAACGATCATCCCTTCGCCGGCAATGACCTCGGTTGAAGCGCCGATAATCATGTCTACGCCTTCCATTAAGAGCGGATTCCCACTTTTTCCGATCCCAGCGATGCGGCCATCACGAATACCGATATCAGCCTTATATATTCCGCTGTAATCGAGAATAATGGCATTGGTAATGACGGTATCGAGCACCCCATCTGCCCGAGTCGCCAGCGGATGCTGCCCCATCCCGTCACGAATTACTTTTCCGCCGCCAAATTTAACTTCATCCCCATAAACGGTAAAATCCTTTTCTATTTCGATAAATAAATCGGTATCGGCAAGCCGGATGGCATCGCCTGTTGTAGGACCAAACATGTCTGCATATTGCTTTCTCGACATTCGAAAACTCATTACGTGTTCTCCTCTCCCTGGTCCAATCGGCCTTCCGTTTTATTATTTAACCCATAGACTTCACGCTGACCGGCGAATGGAACGAGTTCTATTTCTTTCGCATCACCAGGTTCAAACCTAACGGCGGTGCCGGCTGGGATATTTAAATGCTTGCCAAACGCTTGGTCACGTTCAAATTTCAGTGCGTCATTTACTTCGTAAAAATGAAAATGTGAGCCGATTTGAATGGGCCGGTCGCCTTGATTCAGTACCATGACCTTTGCAGGAGTCCTGCCTTGGTTACAGATAATCGGCTCTTGTCTTAATCGATATTCTCCTGGAATCACTATTTTCACTTCCTATCCTCAATTGGAAGTGATTTTACATTTTTCGTAAAATCAACCCTCGTTTTCGTAAAAAAATTTCATTTTTTGTAAAATTGCACTTCTCATTCGTAAAATAAAATTGTCTTTTGTAAGATTAACCCTCTCTTTTGTAAAATCTACCTATCCTTCTTGTAAAATCAGAGCAAATCCCAATCCAAGTGCTCTAAAGCTAGCGAATCGGTTCATGAACAGTGACCAGCTTGGTTCCATCGGGGAAAGTAGCTTCTACTTGGATATCGTGAATCATCTCTGGTATCCCTTCCATCACATCTTCGCTAGATAATATTTTTGTTCCCTCACTCATCAGTTCAGCTACCGATTTTCCATCTCTTGCTCCCTCAATAATTTCATAAGTAATGAGAGCCACAGCTTCCGGATAATTTAATTTTAATCCTCGATCTTTTCGGCGCCTCGCTATGTCTGCTGCTACGACAATCATTAATTTTTCCTGCTCGCGCTGGGTTAATTTCATCCTTTTCCTCCCGCCAGTAGATCATAAAGTGTACAGGCAATAATCTTCGTGGCATCGACCAAATCAGCAATCCGGATATGTTCATCAGCACGATGTCCATTGGCCTCTTCCAGCACTTTTGGCCCAACACCAAACATGATTGTCGGAATGCCCCTTTCATAAAAATGACGAGCATCTGCATAGATTGGTACTCCGTTAATGGCTAATTCCCCCTTTTCCTCCATAAGCGACTTCCAGTTTGAAGTAAGGGCTGCAATTAAGGGGGACTCTTCCGGAACTGGCCCAAAGCTTTCTGCATGTAAAATTTTTCGAATCTCCAGTTTTAAACCTTCAATACTCTTAACGGCTTCTTCCACCACACTCCTGAATTCCGCTTCCGCTTGTACTCCGTCTTCTCCAGGAATTAATCTTCGGTCGACCCTGATCGTACATTCATCAGGGACAACATTCGTATTGATTCCACCCGAAATCAGGCCGACGACAAGGGTGGGGTGGTCAATCCCAGGCACAGAAGATTTTTTAGCTGCTAGTGTCTGACGGTATTCATATAAGCTATTTAGAATTTTTGTCGTTGCCTCAAGCGCATCGATTCCAGTATGCGGCAAAGCGGCATGAGCAGACTTACCGATTGTTTTGACCTCAAAATGCAGGCAGCCATTATGGGCATTCACTGCTGAATAGGTAAAGCCTGCTGCAATCGCTTGGTCAGGAGTAAGGATGCCTTGGTCAAGGAGCCTTTTCGGTCCTAATTCTCCGCCTGTTTCTTCATCAAATGTAAAAGCAAGATCGACTTGCCCATCTAGCTGTTGACTGATTCCCGCGTGTTTTAAAGCTAAAACGGCGTATGAATAGGCAGCAATATCCGATTTGGAAACAGCCACGCCACGGCCATACATCTTACCATTAATAATTTCACCGCCGTATGGGTCGACACTCCAGCCTAACCCTGGTGGGACCACATCCCCATGTGCATTTAAGGCAATATTCGTTCCTGCTCCGCTCCCAAACTCGGTGCGGCTTACAATATTGGCCAAACTAATCATTCCACAAGCTTTGACGTCCGGTTCATCTACCTCTAATAGAGAAACATCCTCAAATCCGAGCTCCTCTAGCTGCTGGTATAAAAACGCGGCAATCGGATAACAATCACCAGTAGGATTATCTGAAGGAACCTGCACAATTTTTTTCAAAAAATTAATTAGTTCTTCTTGGTGCTCATCAATCCATTGGACGATAGTTCCCTTATCCTGATTCATATAACCCCTCCTTTATCACTTCACATACGCTAATTGGTGTAATAATTGGATAAGGACATCTAGACCGATCTCTAGAGCCTCAGTAGCGGTATACTCCAAAGGCGAATGGCTGATTCCTCCCTGACTTGGTACGAACATGATCGTGGCTGGACAAACGGATGCAAACAGCTGGGCATCATGCCCCGCCCCGCTGTTCATCACATGATAAGCAACCTCCTGTTCATTACAAATCGTCTGTATCCTATTATTTAGGTTTGAATCCATTTGGACCGGAGGCACTTCATGCCACAGCTCCATGTTTATTTGCAAATCACGAGCCGAAGCAATTTCAAGAAATCGTTTCGTAAAACTCTCGCAAAATGTGCTTAGAACCGATTCTAAGGGATGTCTGGCATCGATTGTAAAAACTACCTGACCTGGGATGACATTCGAAACATTCGGTTCTACATGAAGCTGCCCCACCGTCGTGACTAGATTTTCATCATAAGCTTTAGCCCATTCATATAAGTCTTGGATCATTAACACCGCTCCATGCAAGGCGTCTTTTCGCCATTTCATCAATGTGGTTCCAGCATGGTTGGATTCACCCTTTACCGTCACACGAAAACGTTTTTGTCCCACAATCGTTTCAACAATGCCAATTGATTTCGCTAGTTTTTCAAGGCTTGGGCCTTGTTCGATATGTAGTTCAATGAAGGAATGAATGTCATCTCGAACCTTATAATTTTCAGCTTCGACACCAAAGCCTGCCTCTCTCATCGCTGTCTCAAACGCAATTCCCTCCGAATCGCTTACCCCTTTAATCTCGGCAAAAGAATAGGCGCCTGTGATAATCCCTGACCCTGAACAGGCAATCGGAAACCGGCTCCCCTCTTCTTCACAAAGCGAGACCACTTCAAGATTAAACATTGGCTGGCCATATGTTTTTTTTAGATGGCTTAACGCTAGGATGGCCGCTAGAATTCCATAAGCCCCATCATACTTTCCACCAGATAACACCGTATCGATATGGGAGCCAACTAGAATGGTTTGAGCCCTTGAATCTGCTGCCCCTAGACGCCCAAACAGATTACCAATAGAATCGAATCTTGTTTCAATACCCAGCACTTCCATCCATTCCCGTAAAGCATGCTGGGCTTCTTGCCAAGGCTTGGAATAGAGTGTTCGAGTCACTCCGCCATCCCCCGCTGCTCCAAACGAACTAAGCCACTCGATTGCTTCAGCCAAATTAGTTGGAAATTGCATCATACCGGTCCTCCTTGCTCAAAGACAAATACCTAATTTCTCCTTGGTCACCCCGGATTGATCATCATAAATGACCTTGCCTCTTAAAATCGTTTTCTTCACTTTGAGTAAAAATTCTCTATTTTCATAGGGTGAATAAGCATTTCGAAAAGCCAATGACTGTTTATCAGCAATCGTAGATTCATTTAATCGGAACAGCACCAAGTCGGCATCTAAGCCTGGACGAATTCGCCCTTTTCTGTGGGCAATGCCAAACCGCTCAGCCACATTCGCCGTCCCTAATGGTAGAATTTGTTTCAGCTTAATTCCCCGTTTTAGTGCCTCATCCATTAGTGAAAGCCATGTAAATTGAACGCCTTGAATTCCCCCCCATGCATCCCAGATTGACTCCGTCGTTTTCATTGAATAAAGACAAGGGGAATGATCGGAACCAATTGTGTCGATCCAGCCTTTTTGAATACAATCCCATAGCCCCTCTACCTCTTCGCGCGGTCGTAATGGCGGTGCACATTTAAGAATCGCACCACAGTTAATAAAATCCTCTTCGTCAAAAATTAGATAATGAGGACAGGTTTCAACCGTAACATTGACTCCACTTTTTTTTGCTTGTTCGATGAGCTCAATGACTCTCGCCGAGCTGATATGCACAAAATGTAAGGCTGTTCCGTATTGGGCAGCAAGCTCCAGCGCATAACTGACCGCTTTCGCTTCTGCAGCTATCGGCCTGCTTGCCAGAAACGCCCGTCGTTCATTGATCCCTAACCTAGGTTTATAAAAAACTGTTAATTTATCAATCTCCTCATTCCATTCTGCATGAAGGGCAAGAATCCTGTTATGATCCTTCGCTGCCTGCATGGCCTGCTTCAATCCATCTGGTGAGACAAAGCGGAAATCGTCAATTCCGCTTTCACTCATAAATGCTTTCCACCCAATAATCCCCTCACTCATCTCAGAGAGTTCCAGCGAATTCGTGAGGTTTGTTTCTGTCATTCCACCCCAAAGAGCATAATCCACATGGGACATTGAGGTTAAATATTCTTTTTTATCCATCAACGTCTTTAAATCAGTAACAGACGGGGCACAATTCAGCGGCATATCAAAGATGGTCGTGGTTCCACCGATAGCGGCAGCACGGCTTCCAGTCTCGATTCCCTCCCAATCCGTTCTTCCTGGGTCATTAAAATGGACATGGGCATCAATAAAGCCAGGCACCACAAGACATCCGCTCGCATCAATCATCGGTCCCGTTTTCTCAAGCAAAGGTCCTGATTCACTTTTTATAAGAGAATCTATCCGCCCATCCATTATGCGAATATTTACCTCTAGAAAACCTCTTTCGGTAAAAACAAGCCCATTCTTCACCCATAGTTCTTTCATCTAAGGAACCTCCTTAACTCCCGCGGTACGTACTGTACCCGCCTGGAGAAATCAACAATGGGACATGATAATGTGAGCCGGGATCAGAAATGCCAAAGCGAATCGGAACGCATTCCAAGAACGAAGGGTCTCCAAGAAACATACCGCGCTTCCGGAAGTAATCTCCAACATGGAAACGAATTTCATACATTCCTGTTTTTATCCTGCTCCCTTCGAGCAAAGGTTGATTTAATCGGCCGTCTTCATTTGTATAGCTAATCTGAATAATATCAAAGGTGTTATCTGAACCTGACTCCCATAATTCAACTAACACTCCACTAGCTGGTTTTCCAATACTTAAATCAAGAACATGTGTGGTTACCTTTCCGGTCATTGGGGTGACTCCCTTGGATGTTCTAAGTCTTCACGTGTCATGGAGAAACATTGAAAACCATAGGGAGGTCGCGGTTCAGTAAATACCTTCCCTTCCCCAGAGGCAGGAATTTCGTCTAGCACTGTTTCCCAGGTTCGGTTATTGGATTCAAAGCGAACCTCTGCTAATTGTGGAAAGCGCTCTAATACGCGAAGACCAATGCGGTAGATAAGGTTTTGTATAGACGGAGAATTTTCTTCATGAAAAACAGTATAAGCAATATCTCTTACTTGCTCTGCAGCAACATAACCAGCAGGCGTTGTGCCCTTTGCGTCCTCAAAATCGTTATAGCGCCAGCCGATATTCAAAAAGATAAACAGCGGGCGATCGTAGGATTCCGGCAGCGTTGTATACTCATCCCGCACAAAGCCGTAAAAGGAGCTGCCCCGTACCTTTAGAAGCTTAAGTCCTTTTAAACAGCAGAGATGATTTGTTGTAAGAATCTCTTTTCCGGAACGTTTCACCTCTACTGAAGCCATCGATTGTTCATTTTGTGAGTAGCGAAACACCAATGGACTTGGTTCAAAACCATTTTTGGTTGGCACTTGAAGTTCATCAAATGGAATTTGTTCGCTGGAGATCTCTACGCCACTCATATGTGAGTAGGTTTCAAGGAAACGGCGGGCGACAAACTCAAGGAAGCCTTCTTGGGTTGAACCATCATAATCGCCAGCATGTTTTAGAATAAAGTTCTTCATCGAATCAGTTGCCACCACTAATGTATTATCCCCATCTGTAAAAGAGGATAAGAAAGCCTCTCCTTCGATTGCAACCTTAACATTCATTCCAAATAGAATATTGCTCCTGCCCCTAAAGGCAGACTCAGGTATCTGGCGTACTCCTGTAAGCGGGGCTGCGTACGTACGATAAACCCACACATCTGCTTTCCCATATTGCATCGTTCTTTGCATCCAATCATCCCCCTTTATTGAATAACATCATTTAAACGGAATCGGGCAATTTTAAACACTTCACTTAAGGCGGTCTGGAATTCTTGTTCATAGGAATTGCAGACTCGTTGTTGCATTGCCGCAAGGATTGTCTGTTTGGTCTGTCCCTTAACGGCCATGATAAACGGAAAGCTAAATTGATCAACATACCTTTGATTAAGTGAAATAAACTCCCTATATTCATCCTTTGATAGCTGATCCAGCCCGACTCCGGCCTGCTCTTTTTGTGAAACCTCTGATATTATTAATCTTGTTCCAAGGTCAGGATGGGCACGTAGCAAGGCTAATTGCAGGGATTTCTCCGCATGTTTCACGACCGTCACCATCGATTGAAAGAGTTCTTCACGAGATTTAAACGGCCGACTTACCGATACCTGCGAAGACACCCATGGGGAGTGCTCAAACACCCAGCCTATTCTATTCACAAACTCTTCTTTTTCCATTTGGTTTACATTTTCTATTGAAAGTTTTTTTTCTTCAAGCTCAGAAGGCACCTTCACGTTTGGTGATACTCTTTCCTTCTTATTCTGGTCATTCACCACTCGTGGCCGCCCCCTTTTAGAATTTCATACTCCTCTTTCGTATCAACATCATAAAAGTCCCAACCATTTTCATAATCAACCAGTTTACCGTTTAATTTCGCCTGTTTGAAAAGCTGGCGTGCCCCTTCATCCCCTTCTAGTTTCAATAATTCAGGTACCGCCTGTGGCGAAAAAATAATCGGCGGTCTCGGAATCCCTTGAAAACTTGCGGCCAGAAACAGAATATTGATATTTTCCCGCCGACACTCGAGATATTGAAAAATCAATTGATTAATGGTCCTTAAGGGGAGGAGGGGCTGATCGGCAAGAAGGACCATAATCCCCTTCGGACCCATTTCCATAGCTGCATGTAATCCCCAATGCAAGGAATGAGCCTGACCCTTTTCTGCCTCTGGGCAAACGACAGATTTCCACTTTTCTCGGAGGGGAGGTTGAAAAAGGGCACCATCTATCCAGCCTAGTCGATCACTCCTCCTTGTAACCACAATGGTACAAGTTAAGTCCGACTTTACCGCTTTTTCCAGAACTGAATTACCAATGGTCTTCTCGCCCCATGGGAGTTCAAGTTTATTCATCCCCATCCGCCTGCTCAGACCTGCTGCAAGATAGATTGCAATGACTCCATCATTTCCGTTCAACTGAAACCACCTTTTGGTCATTTTCTTTTCGCTGCCGTTGAATTAATTCTGCAACAATACTGATGGCAATCTCCTCAGGACCCTCAGCACCAATTGGCAGACCTGCAGGACAGCTGATATGAACTGGACTTTTCTCCCCATCAAGCAGGAGTTGTGCCCATGATGATGGCCCAAGCAGGCCTAAATAACTTAATTCCAGATTTTTCAACTGATTCACAAGCTCCTTATCCAGTTGAAATTGGTCAGTAAAGATTAAGACTGAATCGAAACGGGTCAAATCAAGTAATGGGATCGTTTCACGAGGATAACCGACCAACAAGTGGTCAGCATCTGGAAAGTTCACTTTAGTGCACACTGCCGAGCGCCAATCCGCAATAATCACTTTGAAGCCAGCATGTGAAGCGAACTTTACCAACGGCACAGCATCCTCCCCCGCTCCGAAAACGATTAATCGAGGTTTCGGTTCAAAAGAATGAAGATAAACAGTAGCTGATAATTCCGTTAAAAATCTCATCCCGCTTTTCGGGAAGGCTTGATGAAGATTGTTTATTAGACTTTTTAACTCCCTTGAAACAGGTCCATGCCATTTTCCAAAATGATGCAGATCATCTGATAAAAATAAATAATCAGAAACAGCAAACTCATTTGTCAATTTTTTAATCATCGTGACCCGATTTCCATTATCCAAATGGAACTTTAACTTCCTAAGCTGGTCACGTAAAAACACATCGACAGGTTCGAGAAGCACGTGAATGACCCCGTTGCAGCCTGCCCCATGTCCCCAAGATAAGTCGTCCTCTTCCCGCATATCATAACGAACGGTTCGTGCAGTACCCTCATTCCTAGCTGCTTGAACTCGATGGGATAAATCGGTTTCAAGACAGCCTGCACTTAACATCCCCACCCGTGTCCCGTCTCCCCGAAACAACATGGACGTGCCCTCTTTCTGATACGCGGATCCTTCCACGTGAATGATGGTAGCGAGGACATCACCTCTAAGAGAAGTATCAGAGGATAAAGCAGTTAAAATTTCATGAATCCCTTCCATCCATGCCCCCCTATTCCTTCCTAGTTATCTAACACTATATATATTGATAGACCTCCCAAAATACACCCATGTCTTTGCCAATTTTCTAATAAGGGGTGATGCACAAATCGTAGACGAACAATTATGCCCGTCCTTATGTCATCTTTTTTCACTATGATATCCAAAAGGGGAAATAGTATCTACGAGAATGTCATATAATCTTACATGGAAATTGGCTCAAAATATTTTGTCAGAAAGTCTTACAACAATGGAGAAATTGTGAGTCCATTGTAGAATAATGTATTTTAAGTTAAATCATGGTGTGAATCTTACTACTCATCAAGCAGGAATGAATCACAAGTTGACGACAACTAAATAGATTAATTGAAAAATAGAAGGAGCGGTTGTATGAAAGAGGGACACTTTATGGAAAAGGCGATTGAACTCGCATTAAATAATGTTCTGACAAAACACGGCGGTCCTTTTGGAGCGGTCGTCGTTAAGGATGGGAAAATTATTGGTATCGGCAGAAATGAAGTTACCAGCACAAACGATCCAACGGCACACGCGGAAGTGCAAGCCATTCGCGATGCCTGCAGGAACTTAAATAACTTCCAGCTTACCGACTGTGAAATTTATACCAGCTGTGAACCTTGCCCGATGTGTATCGGTGCGATTTATTGGGCTCGCCCCAAGGCTGTTTATTATGCCTGCACCAAACAAGATGCAGCAAAGATAGGCTTCGATGACCAATTTATCTATGAACAGCTCTCGCTTCCAGAAGAGCAACGAAAAATACCGATGAAAAAGCTTTTTCCACCAGATGGCGACATACCGTTTAGAACTTGGGAGAATGTAAAAGATAAAACGGAGTATTAATTTAACAAAAAAGGATGTTGTCCTATGGATGGAAACCAATTAAAGAAACGAATCTCTGTAGCGGCTAAAAGAGAACCTGCGGATACTGTGATTAAAAATGGTAAAATTATCGACGTTTTTAATGGCGAAATTATTGAAGGAGATCTTGCGATTGTTGATGGATATTTTGCGGGGATTGGAGAATATGAGGGGCATCAGGTAATCGATGCAAACGGCCGATATATCTCCCCTGCCTTTATCGAGGGCCATGTTCATATTGAATCCTCAATGGTGACACCAACTGAATTTGCAAAGGTCTTGCTTCCGCATGGGGTAACAACGGCTATTTGTGACCCTCATGAAATTGCCAACGTACTAGGTGCTGATGGGATACAATATATGCTGGATTCCTCTGAAAACCTGCCGTTTGACTTTTACTTTATGCTTCCTTCAAGTGTACCAGCGACTGAATTTGAAAATTCAGGTGCTACTCTTAATGCCCAAGATCTTAAACCTTTTTATCAACAGCCGCGTGTCTTAGGACTAGCAGAAGTCATGAATTTCCCCGCGGTTCTAAATGCCGAAGATGACATGGTTGAAAAAATCCTAACAGCAAAGTGCGCTGGTAAAAAAGTTGACGGCCATGCCGCCGGTTTATCTGCCAAAGATTTAAATGTATATATGTCTGCTGGAATCCGTACCGATCATGAAAGCACAACAGCTGAGGAAGCAAAAGAGCGTCTCAGGAGAGGGATGTACTTAATGATTCGCGAAGGTACAGTTGCGAAGGACTTACTACAACTGATTCCCGTTGTTAATGAGCGCAATGCTAGAAGATGTTTATTTGTTACAGATGATAAACATTTAGATGACCTAATCCACGATGGGAGCATCGATCACAATGTGAGACTGGCGATTGCCTCAGGTCTCCCTGCCATTACTGCCATTCAAATGGCCACAATTAATGCCGCTGAATGTTTTGGTCTCGAGGATAAGGGAGCAATTGCCCCCGGATACAAAGCGGATTTTATCCTGTTTGATGACTTGAAGACAATTAACATTACCGAGGTTTATAAAGATGGGGCGGCTATTGTCGAGGATAAAAAATTAGTGATTGAATTTCAAGAACCTGCCGTGACGGAAACAGAGCGCTTAAGAAGCTCTGTTCGTTACGAAAATCTTACGGAAAACCATTTTCAGATTCCTCTAAAAACAGCCAATGCGAATATTATTGAAATTATCCCAAATAGTCTGATCACACGCCATATTATTGAAAAGGTCGAGACAAATAAAAGCGGAAATTTTCAAGTCTCGATTAAAGATGACCAATTAAAATTGGCTGTAATTGAGCGCCATCATTTGAGAAAACAAATTGGTTTAGGCATTGTCAAAGGTTTAGGGTTAAAATCAGGAGCGATTGCCACAACGATTGCCCACGATTCTCATAATCTAATAATGGCTGGAACGACTGATGATGACATGGTTATCGCCGCAAATGCCATCAAAGATATGCAAGGTGGTCTAGTGGTTGTCAACCATGGAGAAGTCATTGCCGCATTAGAACTTTCCATTGCAGGGTTAATGTCAGATCGCCCTTATCAAGAGGTTTATTCTAGTCTTCATGAAATAAATCTTGCTCTTAATAAATTAGGAGCAAATAATAATTTCAACCCATTCTTAACCTTATCATTTCTAGCTCTTCCAGTCATTCCAGAACTAAAACTTACAGACCAGGGACTTTTCCATGTCTCAAAATTTAAACATATTGCTATCGAATCCATTTAAATAGAAAAAATCCCTTTGCCACAGTTTTGGGCAAGGGGATTTTATTTCTTTTATAAGGCAACAGAATCCTTCATTTCAACTTTTTTATCATAGTATTTATTTAGAAAATGACCATTTAACGAAGCAAGTACTTGCTGAAACAGCATCCCGACCACGACAGGAACAGCAACCGCCGCAGGAAAAAAGGAAACAGCAATAACCGCTCCCGCACTAATATTTCTCATTCCTCCAGCGAACGTCAATGAAATGATATTGTCCCGTCCACCTTTGACAAGCTTTCCAATTAAAAATGAAAACAAATACCCAGTCAATGCAATTAAAAAGACGACCAAGGTAATGCTAACCAATTTAAGATTAATATTTTTTAAGTATGGCGCCACAACCGCTCCATTAAGCATGACGACAATTCCAAGGCTAAGTTTCGAAAAAGGAGCAAGGCGTGTCCCTAATTGGTCTTTAATTTTCCCCTTTGTCGCTTGGTTTAAATACATACCAACCAGTGAAGGGATAACAACCATTTCTAGAAGTCCCTTCATGATATTAATAAAATCCATTTCAATTTTTTCACCTAAAAATAGGGATAATGAATATGGAACGATAATTGGCGAAAGCAAGGTATCAATTAAAATAATCGATAAGACCAACGGAATATTCCCTTTGTAGATTGCCACCCACATAAAGCTTGTCACTCCTGTTGGGATTGCCATTCCTAAAACAAGGCCGGTAATTGTATAAATATCACCAGGAAAGACGACATGGCCAACACTCCATGCCCATATTGGCATCAGAATATGGAGGATGAACATCGCTATTAAAATAGGAAACGGACGAACGATCACTTCTTTTAATGAACGGAAGTTGGAGCCTAAACTCCCCGCGAAGGTCATAAAGGCAAAAATCCACGGAATTAAGTATGAAAAGTCCCTTAGATGGACACTGAAAATGACTCCTGTTAATACTCCAACCGGAGTAATTAATGGCATAATTCTTTCTAGTTGTTTATTTAACTTTTGCAGCATGTAGTCGATTCCCTCCCATTCAAAGAATACCACAATTTCTTTTTTTATGATGAAAATCTTTCGAATATCGAAAAAGATGCATTAGTATTAACCAGTTCAAGAATCTCTACGCCAGAGGTGGTCTTTACGCTGATTGTAATAGTAACCAAAGACCTTAAAATAACATATCTTATTTTGGCTTGTGTTTTAAATATGGAAGGAGCGTTACCATGTATTACTACTACCCATATCAATATCCCGTCTATCCTCCATCGCCTGCCTATACGCCCCAAAGCCCGTTTCAACCACATCCAAGAAGTTATCCGCCAGTTGATGTAAAGATATTTGAGAGCTCTGTCAAGTCGTTTCGACTATTGATGGAGCAAGGGAGTAGGTTGTTGGACCGTTTAGGTGACCTTGACTTCGCTCGAAAAGTGATGAGTGCCGCCCAGCAAGGAAAAAAAGCGGAGGTTGATCGTTTAATTAGGACAGTTGGATTAAAAGTACATGTCGAAACCCAATTCACTCCCTCTGGAGTTATTTTCGAACTCACCTCTCATCCGGACCCAACCGCCCCTGCTAGCTGCTGCACCTTAAGGGTGTCTATGAAATGGGGGCATTAAGACAAGCGCAAGCGCCCTGGTCAGCGGCGTATGGCCTGGAGCNNTTGACTTATCATAGGGCGGAGAGCGAAGGACACTAGCCGTTAGGGCGCTGGAGCTAGACAATTCTCAAAGTCGAAATTAATAATTTCTTATCTTATAAAAAAGTGGTATCCCAATTAAATGGGGATACCACTAAACTTTCCTTGTGTAGTTAACAGATACTCATCCATCTGCTCCGAGGAGATGGGCTTGCTAAAGAAATAGCCCTGACCAATCTTACATTCATTTTCCTTCAAGAAGTGAAGCTGTTCATCAGTTTCAATTCCCTCTGCAATAACTGCAAAGTTTAAATTTATTCCCATATCAATAATCGTCTTAACCATAATTCCTTGGTTGGAATGATAAATAATATCATCCACAAATGATTTATCAATCTTAATTTTATCAATCGGTAGATGTTTTAAATAACTTAATGAAGAATAGCCCGTTCCAAAATCGTCAATAGAAAGTAGTACCCCTAAGTCCTTTAATTGATTTAATATGATGATTGAATTCTCTAGATTTTGCATAATACTCTCCGTTATTTCTAACTCTAGCTGGCAGCCAGCAAGACCGATTTCATTCAATAATTCCGAAATATAGTCAATAAGATGATCATCCTCAAATTGACGGACCGAAACATTCACAGCGATAGGAAAGTTGTGAAACCCAAACGACTCCCAGATTTTACGTTGCTTGCAGGCTTCCCTGAGAACCCATTTTCCGATTGGAACAATCAAACCAGTTTCCTCTGCCAGCGGGATAAATTCAGATGGTGGGATCAGACCATGTTCAGGATGCTGCCAACGAATTAACGCTTCTATTCCTACCAATTCTCCGGTTGTCAATGATACTTGCGGTTGATAATGGAGCATCAATTGATTCTTTTCCAGCGCTTTTCGAAGCCCATTTTCCAACTCCATTTTCCGAACAGATATTCCATTCAGATTTGAGGAATAGAACCGAAAGTTATTCTTTCCTCGTTCTTTGGCTTGGTACATCGCAGTGTCTGCATTCTTAATTAAGGTTTCAACATCCATCCCATCCAGCGGATAAAGACTTATGCCGATACTTGGAGTAACAAAAAACTCTTGATTATTCACTTCTAACGGGTTTGAAAATTCAGTGAGGATTTGCTGAGCAACACGAGTCGCATTTTCTTTATCAGTGTCGTCTAGTAAAATAATAAACTCATCCCCGCCCTGCCTTGAAACAATCCCTTCACTGCTCACGGTGTCTGCTAAGCGATTGGCAACCTTTTTCAGAATAAAATCACCGACGGTATGCCCCTTTGTATCATTAATAATCTTAAAACGGTCTAAATCTATAAATAAAACAGCAAGCATTTTGTCCACTTGTTTCGTTAATACTTCATTTAGATGATTCCTAAATTGATTTCGATTAGGCAAGCCTGTCAATGAATCAAAAAAGGCCATATATTGAATCGTTTTCTCTGCTTTCTTTCTCTCCGTGATATCTCTTCCAACAACTTGTATAGCCGACCTGCCTTCATAAAAGATATAATTTGCAGCCATTTCCACATCAATGGGTTCTCCATCGAGCCGTTTCACCTGGAATTCAAACCTGATCCGGTTGTGGTTCGGCTTCTCAAAATTTGCTCTAATCGAGTTAATAATGTTTGATGATGCGAATTTCAAGGCAGATTGACCAATAACTTCATCCGGACTTTCTGCTCCAACCAGCTTCCAGCCAGCCTCGTTAATATATTCAACTTTTTCCCGGCTAACAACCGCGATAATATCCGGCGTCATTTCTACTAAACTACGATACCGGTCTTCACTTTCTTTACGGTCAGTGATATCAAACAATACACTATTGAAATCTACAAATTTTCCTTTATTGTCGAGCGTAGGAAACCCGCGATCCTGAATCCAGCGGACTTCGCCATCAGGACGAATAATCCGATATTCATTTGTAACCGTTTCACCTTTGGCTAGTTTTTGGGCTCTTGCATCTAAGATTTCTAAGTCATCGGGATAAATGACTTTTTTCCATAGATTAAGGTCTTTATAAAAGTCGATGTACGAATACCCATATAACTTCTCTATCCCAGGTGTGATTAATAGGGAGTCTGACTTTAAATCATGTGACCAAATCGCTATATCTAGCGTATCAAATATATTTTTTAATTTTAGTTTACTTAATCGAAGCTCGTCTTCCTTTCTCTTCATTTCTTTTAAAGAAAAAATAACAAAAGGAAGGATCCCGATTAATATGAAAAGGGAAGCAAACTTGATTATTTTTATGCTCGGAAAAATAATCGCTGCTAGTTCTGATAGCATGATTAAACAAAAGATGAGCATCCAATTATATTTAAAGTGTATGTGTTGGGTCCTCATTGTGGTTTCTCCCTTTTCTGCTAAACTTTTTCTACCTTCAAAATTATAAAAATAGTATTATCATTAACATAACAAAAAACTATTTAGTAAACAATCAAAGCTTTCTAATTTTGAAAGCGATTACAGTAAAAAATCATTCTTTTGTTTAATTACATTTCAATTTAGATATTTCTAGCTCT
The DNA here is from genome assembly GCF_036962125.1 of Neobacillus drentensis. GTDB lineage: Bacteria > Bacillota > Bacilli > Bacillales > Cytobacillaceae > Neobacillus > Neobacillus drentensis_B. Next base: position 66,108 of record NZ_JBALOA010000012.1, on the reverse strand, counting down.
CCATTTAGATAGGACATCCTATTCCACGCAAAAAAAGGGCCAGTAGCCCCTTTTTAATTCCTCTATTCTAACATATATACCCCTGTTTCATAAGGTCTTAAGGTGATATTTTTCTGTAATTTCTTACCACCAGGTATTTATCGACAGATGGAATAATGGATACGCAAAAAGCCCTTCTCTAGAAAGGAAGGGCAGACTCTAGCTCATTTAAAATTGGTGAACCTCTTCTTGGGATGGTAAAGCAGCAATGGCGCCTACTTTCGTACAAACCATTGCACCCACTTTATTACTAAAGGAAATGATTTTCTTTACCTGTTCGAAGTCTTGTAAAACTTGTCTCGGTTCTGCTTTGTTTGACAATTGGTAAAGAGTTGCCCCTACGAAGGCATCACCAGCTCCAGTAGAATCAATCGATTCGACTTTTATACTTGGAACAATTTCAATATTTTTCCCAGTAGAAATCATCGTTCCTTCTTTTCCTAATGTAACGGCGACGACGGAGGCACCTATTTGGTGAAGGGCAGCGATGCCCTCCCTTATATCGTTCATCCCAGAAATTATCATTAATTCCTCATCACTGACTTTAACAAAATCTGCTATAGATATTCCTTTTTTTGACAAGTCCACAAAATCGTTCTTTCTACCTTTCCATAAGTCGATTCGGTAGTTAGGATCAAATGAGATAAATTTGCCTTTTTCTCTTGCTTCTTTCATGACGTTCAAATAGGTCGATTGAAATGGATCCGTTAATAAAGCAGTGGCCGATCCGAAGTGAAGAATACCAGCTTCCATCATTCTATTTTTATCAAGATCATTCTTCGTTAAAAAGGCATCGGCCCCGCGATTGAACACAAAATCTCTTTCGCCATTTGCTTTTAATGAAACAAATGCCAGCGTGGTTGGATGCTCGTCATCGAGGATCACCATCGAGGTATCGATATTCACTTCGTCTAATGTATTTTTTAAATAATACCCAAACGGATCATTGCCAACTTTCCCACTGAAGAGGGCACTGCCCCCTAGTTTCACAATCGTTGCACACACATTGGCAGGCGCTCCCCCTGCCTGTTTTTCAAAATTTTGTCCCGAAACTAAATCGATGTCTACATCTGTGCAGAAAAAATCGATTAATAATTCACCGATACAAATGACGGATGTACTGGTCTTCATTTCCTCTCACACTTCCTTTCTTTTAAAATCATTCTTCCTGCAAAAACAAAACTCTAACCAGATATATACGATTAGAGCTTGGTTTAATAATGAAATTACTTCCCCCAAATGGATTCTAGTTCTGTTAATTTCAATGAGGATACCGAGGTGTTTCCTTCCTCTGAAAATAAAACAAGCTGCTCATATGGTTGATTAGGAAAGATTAAGCTAGTCAAAGCAACTTTACCATCATTGACCAGCACCTCTACCGATGAAGTATCGATCATGATTTGAAGATTGAGTCTGTTATTCTCCAATTTAACTGAAGCTTCTTGGACGGCTGGGAATGATGCTGAAAAAACATTGTCGCCCGCGCTGGCTCTGTCAACTGCTACTAGTTCCTTTTCGGCATCATACCGAATCACTGTCTTTTCGTCTTCAGAACCTTGTAATACAAGACCAAATGAATTAGACGCTTGTTTTTCAAACTCTAGATTTACTTCCAATAATGAACTCATCATATGAAAAATAATAGGATTATTTGATTCAATTGTTAGATCTTGATAAACTTTAGAATCTTTTCGAATCGAATCAATTTCTGAAACCACTTTTTGAACTAAGCGTACCCCATCGTCACTCGCTCTTAACGATAATGTGCGAGGTAATGTCATCGCACTGCGCCATTCTTCCGTTGGTACTTGGTTTGCATAGCGCCAATTACTCATCCAGCCAATATAAATTCTTCTGCCATCGTTTGAAGGGATATCTGACCAACTGACACCAGCATAATTATCCCGCCCATAATCTAACCAGAGGACCGTTTCATCGTAATTATCATTTACGAATGTGGTACCATCGAAATCACCAATAAAATACTGGGTTCTTGACCCTTCTTTAAATTCCGGGTTATCACCAATGCTGACAAACATGACCCACTTTTGCTTGTCTTCATCACCATCTACTGGCAAACGAAACAGGTCGGGACATTCCCAAACGCCGTCATGTGAACCAGCCTGATGGCCAAATTCACTAGCAAACTTCCATTCTTTTAGGTTAGCAGATGTATAGATGGTTACGGTTTGCCCCGTTGCTAAAACCATCACCCATTTATTCGTTTCTTCATGCCAAAATACTTTTGGATCACGGTAATCGGTTATGTTGACATCAGACAGGACTGGATTTCCTTCGTATTTCGTCCATGTTCTGCCATTGTCGTCACTATAGGCGAGACTTTGACGCTGACGCGGCCGGTCAGAGTCCGGATAGGTATCGGCACTTGTATAAATTGCGACTAACCCTGGTTCATCCTGGAAAAAACCTGATGTGTTATTCCAATCAACGACTGCACTACCTGAGAAAATGGCTCCATGCTCATCTGGATAAAGTGCGATGGGCAGCTGTTCCCAATGAATTAAATCTTTACTAACGGCATGGCCCCAGTGCATGGGTCCCCAAGTTGTACCAAAGGGATGGTACTGGTAAAAAAGGTGATATTCATCATTAAAAAAAACCATTCCGTTCGGGTCGTTCATCCATTTTTCCTCAGGGGAAAAATGAAATTGCGGCCGATGCATTTCTTGATATCGTTGTGTCATTTGGTTTCACTCCCTTGTTATTTTACATTGGAAGAAGGCTGTACGAATGCTTGCATTGTACAGCCTCAGCCAAATCTTTTAATCTATTATTTTGTTGCCCGATCATATCCTGCTTGTTTGATTTTTAGCCAATCTTGTAAACCTAAGCGGTCTAATTCTTTCACATATCCATCCCACTCTTTTTCCACTTTGCCATTTTGAACCCATTCCGCACGTTTTCTCATCACAAAAGCAAACATATCTGTTTCAATGGTAGTAAGCTTGTCGCTATCCTCTAATGAGAAGAATACTCTTGGATAAATATTTTCGGCAGTCATATGCGGTACCATAACATCCTTCATTAGCCCTAATCTCCATGCCGCATCATCTGGTTTGGTGGTAACTTTTCCATAATACTCATCTAAAATCGCTAATGGCCCGCCGACATTTGTTTTTTGTCTTAATTCAACTGGTGCAGCACCTTCTAATGGTAAATGTTTGAGCATTCCTGCCGCTTCGTCCAATTCAAAGATGTTTTGCTGGGTTTTATCACCATACGTTCCCCAGTTATCTTGAACAGATTGTTTTGGTTCATATAATTGATCGATCCATTTTGCCGTCAATTCAATATTTTTATCAGCACTTGTAATGACCATTCGACCTCGATCAAAGCCCATACCATTGGTTCTGGCTACATTCACATGACCATCAGGACCAGCCAGCGGCTTCATTAGGTCATATTTGTCATTCATTCCCGTAATATTGGCTTTATCCCAAGTGAAATATAACCCATAGCGATTATCTTTGCCTTTTGCTAAATACGTATTCCAATCTTGTTCAAACGCTTCCACATCGATTAGGCCTTCTTTATATAACTCATTGAGGAATTTAATTCCTTCCTTATAGCCTTTGTCTGAGGCAGTAAATGTGACTTTCCCATCATTGCTTACAACCGTATGGTCCCAGTTTTCCCCAAGGCCAAATGAACCAAATAAGAACGCTAAGTCTTCTCCGCCTGCTTGCTTACCAATAAACGACATTGGGATTTCATCCGCTTTTCCGTTACCATTTGGATCTTTTGTTTTAAAAGCAATTAATACTTGCTTTAATTCTTCAGTTGTTGTCGGCATTTTTAACCCTAATTTGTTTAACCATTCCACATTAATCCATGGGAAATCATCGACGGAGTGAATACTCTCTTTCCCCGAACCTAACTCCTCAATCCATGGGAATGAATAAATATGTCCATCCGGAGCCGTCATCATCGCTTTATATTCAGGTGCAGCCTCAAGGACCTTTTGTAAGTTAGGCATGTACTTCTCTATTAAATCTTCAACTGGAATAATCGCCCCATCTTTTGCTAGCTTTAATAGATCATGGTCATTAAAACCAGCATCTAAGATTGCATCCGGCAAATCACCGCTCGCCACTGCCAGGTTTCTTTTTTCAATAAAAGCATCTGAAGTGTAGTTTTTCCACTTAATATGAACACCAGACTGTTCTTCTAAACGCTTATATATTAATTTTTTATTTGGGTCAGCAGGCGCTAATGGCGAGCTTTGCGTCATAAAATTCAATGTTACTTTTTCCTTTAATGGAAATGTTACATCCTTTAGTTTGTATTCTTTAGACGATGCTGTTTCACTTTTGCCGCTGTTACTACAACCTGAAACTAGTAAAATCGTAGCAAGCGAGGCAGCCATAACTTTTTTCACATTTTTCATATACTTATCCTCCTAAATGTTGTGTGTAAGCATTTACAAGTAAATCTATTAAATTGGCTCATTATTTCAATGAGCCCACCATGACACCTTTTTCAAAATATTTTTGGAAGAATGGATACATAACCATTAGCGGCAGACTGGAAATGACAATCGATGAGTATTTAATCATTTCTGAGAGCTTTTTAAGTTCAGCCATTGCTTGCTGGTCACTAATCATTCCAGGACCGGTTTGATTTTGAATCAAGATCGATCTCAGCACTAATTGTAATGGGTGTAAATTTGGATCTTCGAGATAAATCATTGCATCAAAGTACGAGTTCCATTGACCAACAAACGCATACATCGCCAAAACGAAGATAATTGGTTTGGAAAGCGGCAAAACGATTTTAAAGAAGATTAATAGGTCAGATGCTCCATCAACCTTAGCTGCTTCATGCAATTCATACGGAATCCCTTTGAAATAAGTCCTTGCCAAGATAATATTCCAAACATTAACGGCTCCGGGGATCAAAATCGCCCAAGGGGTGTTTAACATCCCGAGGTCTTTTACAACTAGGTAAGTGGGAATAAGCCCGCCTCCGAAAAACATGGTGATCATAAATAGGGTCATGAAGAAGTTTTTCCCGACAAAACCATTTACCGATAACGGATAGGCCGCGAAAATACAGACTACAACAGTGATAATCGCGAATCCTACCGAGTAAAGAATCGAATTGATAAAGCCGCGCACCATTGCATCATTGGTTAAAATCAGCTGATACCCTTTAAAACTCCATTCTGAAAAATTGAATGAAATTCCTTTATTTAATAGAACCGTTGGATCCATGAATGAGGCTAGGACGACATAAACCAAGGGCACTAACACGACTAATACAGCAATGCATAGAAAGATATTATTAAAGCCTAATATGATTCGGTCTATGCGGGTGTGCTTAATATTCATATCAAGACTCCTTTTTCGTTAATATAAACCTTCTCCTTCGTTTAATTTCTTCACGATTTTATTTACAACAAATAATAGAATGACGTTAATGACTGAGTTAAATAGGCCAACCGCTGTCGAATACGCATAATCACCTGATTGCAACCCTACCTTATATACATAAGTAGGCAGGATTTCTGATGAAGGTAAATTCATTGAGGTTTGCATTAAATAGGCCTTTTCAAAGCCAATCGACATAATCCCTCCCGCCGCCAAAATAAAGGTCACGGCCATTAATGGCTTCAGTGTCGGTAAATCGATATGAATCATTCTTTGAAGAATGTTTGCTCCATCAATTGTTGCTGCATTGTGCAATTCAGGGTCCACATTGGCTAAAGCGGCAACATAGATAATTGATGACCAGCCTGCAGCCTGCCAAATACCAGAGATGATATAGATCGACCGGAAGTAATCTGGGTTTGACATAAACATAAGTGGCTTTCCAGTTATGAAACTAACAAGTTGATTGATGGGACCTGTTGGTGATAGGAAAATGAACACCATACCTACGATTACTACTACCGATATAAAGTTTGGTGCATAGAGCACAAGTTGAATATTCTTTTTAACAGCTGCCCTGCGCAGTTGATTAAGCATTAATGCAAGAATGATTGGGACTGGAAAACCTATGATTAAGCCCCAAAAACTAAGTTTAAGTGTATTCATAAATATGTCAGTGAAATTAGGTGAGGATAAGAATTTAGTGAAATTTTCTACTCCCACCCAATCGCTTCCTAATATCCCTTTGATCGTACTAAAATCTTTAAAGGCAATGACGGCTCCATACATAGGGATATATTTAAATATGATAGTTAGAATAACAGCTGGTGCGATAAGTAAATAAAGATGGTAGTTTTTGATGATATAATCGATTTTGCTTTTCAATTTCGATACTGCTTTTTTTTCGGACGGAATTTTTAAAGCGGTTTCTTTTTGGGTATTTATTAACTCTTGCAAGCTTTTAACCTCCTATCTATATTGGTTTATCTGTTCCTAACTTTAACAAATTTAAAAAAAGGAAGAGTTTAATATCTTTGGAAACGAAGGTTTAAAATTTTCGGCAATTGAAAACGATTGCAATAAGTTCGAGAAAAGATTAACAAAGTATTCACGCATTTCGACTGTTAATTTTTGTATGATAAATATGGAGATTTGAAAGTGAGAGAGGAAGTGGGAAATGCCTTTTAAAGCCCGAACAGTCCCAGTTGAATTAATCAAACTACGAATTCTACACAACCGAATGAATCTATCACCCGAGGAGAAACGGTATTATTTATACCAAGAAAAAGGCTATGCGGGTGAAGTTCAGTTTGATTTGTTAACAGAGAAGATTCAGAGTGAGTGTTATATTTTAAATGATTTGGTGTTGAAGGTTAATGACACAACGTTCCAATTAGATACCACGATCATTTTTCAAAAGAAAATTAGCCTTTTTGATGTAAAAAATTCCGAAGGCGATTATTGTTTTCGCGACGGTGTCTTTGAAACGCTCGCTGAAAAGGAAATAAAGAATCCGCTCTATCAGTTGAAGCGCAGCAAGTCCTTATTCCGCCAATTACTCCAAAAGCACGGATATAATGTATCTATTGAGGGAAAAGTTGTTTTTATTAACCCCCGGTTTACCTTATACCAAGCTCCTCTTAACGAACCTATCATTTATCCAACACAGTTAGACACATTAATGGAAGAATTAAATGCAACTACGTCGAAATTAACCAACCAGAATAAACAGCTAGCTGAAAAACTAGTTTCGTTACATCAAAGGGGCTCCTCATTTATAAAGGTACCGCCATATGACTATGAGCAACTGAAGAAGGGGATTACTTGCAGAGATTGTGGTTCATTTATGATCACTGCCTTGGGAAAGAATGTTGCGTGTAATGATTGTGGATGCAAAGAGATAGTTGAATCTGCTGTTTTACGTAATGTGAAGGAGATTAAGATCCTCTTTCCTAATCTGAAAATAACGACCAAGGTTGTCCACGAATGGTGTATGGTGGTTAAGTCTAAGAAAAGAATAAGCAGAATTCTAGAGAGACATTTCAAGACGGTAGGGGTACGTAATTGGACTTATTATGAGTAATCCTAGGAATCTCTTTGGAAGACATTTTTCCTGGTTCTCTATGTGGTTTTGTCCATCGTAACCTTTGCGATAGACATTTTTCCTGGTTCCTTGGGTCGTTTTGTCCATCGGCTCCCTTCCGATGGACGTTTTATCTGGTTCCTCGGGCCGTTTTGTCCATCGGATCCTCCCGATAGACGTTTTGCCAGTTCCCTTGTGTG
>NZ_JBALOA010000012.1:58131-58263 GCF_036962125.1 Neobacillus drentensis | reverse complement strand
TTTGTCCATCGGCTTCCTTCCGATGGACGTTTTACCTGGTTCCTTGCCCCGTTTTGTCCATCGGTGCCCTTCCGATAGACATTTTACCTGTTCCCTTGGGCCATTTTGTCCATCGGCTCCCTTCCGATAGAC
>NZ_JBALOA010000012.1:44323-58002 GCF_036962125.1 Neobacillus drentensis | reverse complement strand
TTGCCAGTTCCCTTGTGTGGTTTTGTCCATCGGCTTCCTCCCGATAGACATTTTCTTGTTTCCTTGTGTGGTTTTGTCCATCGTAACCTTTGCGATAGACATTTTCTTGTTTCCTTGTGCAGTTTTGTCCATCGGAGCCCTCCCGATGGACGTTTTGCCTGTTCCCTTGGGCCGTTTGTCCATCAGCTTCCTCCCGATAGACATTTTACCTGTTCCCTTGGGCCCTCTTGTCCATCGTACCCCTCCCGATAGACATTTTACCTGTTCCCTTGCCCCGTTTTGTCTATCGTACCCCTTCCGCTAGACATTTTGCCTGTTCTCTTGGGCAGTTTCGTCCATCACACCCTTCCCGTTAGACGTTTTACCAGGTACTTGGCCCCGCTTTGTCCATCGGATCCCAAAAACCACCTGAACCACTAAGGTTACCTTATAATAAAAAAACATCTCCTCTAGTACATTAACTAGAAGAGATGTCTCTGTAAAAATTACCAATATTACCCATGGACCTAGATTTATTTGATTTCCTTCAGACCTGTATTGATTTTTTCAACTGCTTCTGTAGCAGCAACCTTTACATCTTTTCCGCCGATTCCAACATCCTCAAATAATCTTCTAATGGCATCACTGACAACAGGATAAGCAGGAGTAACCGGGCGGTTCTTTGAATACTTTTGGCTTTGCTGTACAAATATGTTTTTAGGATATTCGTTCAACTCCGGGAAGTCTTTTGCGACAGAGTATCTGGCCGGTATATCACCTGTAATGGTGACATACTTTTTCACACCTTGATAACCGGTGACATATTTGATAAACTTCCATGCCTCCTGTGGGTGTTTTGACTTTGATGTGATGCCAAGCGCCCATCCGCCATTGGGTACAAACTGATACTTCCCCTTTGGCAAGGGAGTTACCCCAAAATCTTCTCCCAACTGGAATTCAGGATGATTTTTTTCCAAGTCGGCCAGTGTCCAAGAGCCAAGCACAGTCATTGCCAGCTTCCCATCTTCAAAGGCACCACCAGGTATTTCTATGGAAGCAACGCCATATTTATGATACAAGTCCTGGTAAAATCGTAGAGCAGCTAACGCTTCTTTTGAATCTAAAAACCCGCTTGCAGTTGTTCCATCAGGACTTATAACCTTAGCCCCAAACTGCCAAAGAAGTGGTGTTTTAAAATAAGCAGGAGCTTCTCCATCGTTAAATCCCTGAGCTGGGTCTATTCCAATAACTCCTTTAGCTGGATTATTTACTTTCTTAGCAATCTCCAATACCTCTTCCCATGTTAACGGGTTATTGGGATCTGTTGGTGGATCGGGGATTCCTGCTGCCTTTAGTAAATGTCGATTGTAATATAAAGCAATACTTGACTCTACAATTGGGGCGAGGTAAATTTGCCCTTTATAACTTAAGCCTTTTAAAGTAGAGTCAGGGATGTCATCGATCTTCCCCTCTTTTCTCATGAAAGGGTCGATCGATAATAACGAGCCCGTATTTGCATACAGACCTAGCGTAGGACTGTCAATGGTCAAAATATCCGGAGGGTTCCCCGCGGCAAGTTCCGTTCGTAGCCTGACTTCATAGTCACTATAAGGAATCGACTTCATATTCACCAAAATATTAGGGTTAGCTGCTTCAAAAGAAGCAACTAATTCTTCATATGCTTTATTTTCTGCCACGTTCCCGCCGTTTCTCCAGAAAGTCAACTGGATTCGTTCGGGATCCTTTACTATTTCCCCTTTCTCTTTTTGACCATTGCTTGAGAATATATCAAAAAAGGAGAACGCATACACTAAAATCCCCACAAGTATCACTGCAAAAATAGTGAACCATTTCTTCATCTACATTCCCTTTCTTTCCTGAAAACTTAGGAATCTATGGCATTACGGAATTCAACCGGTGTTTGCCCCACATGTTTTTTAAAAACTGTACTAAAATACCCAGAGTTAGAAAAGCCAACTAAATTTGCTACATCAATGATTTTAAGCTGCTTATCTCTCAAAAATTGCTGGGCTTTATCTATTCGTATTTTCACCAGATAATCACTGAAATTTTGACCAACATAATTCTTAAAGGTTTCTGATAAATGAGCACTATTGATGTGAAATAGTTCCGATAATAAGGTCAATGAAATTTCACTTGCATAATGCTGGTCCAGATAATTCCGAACACTATCCACGATTAACTTTCCATTTGAAAAGCGGGCCAAACGCACCTTTTCAATTATTAAGTAGGCTAATTGAAGGAGGTTTTCAAGCACTTTATTCTGCGAATTAAGCTCCCAAATACTTTGTTGACAATTCCAAATCGTTTTTTGAATATCTTTTGTTTCAATATCATATTTTTTGGCAAGTGACCCTAACAGAAATAACACTCGATTGGCAGCAAACGAAAACGATAAAATCGATTGGTTTCCATCCTCTTGTAATAAGGATTGAATATTTTCTCTAAACGCCTCGAAGCTGTTATTTTCAATCGCATTGGTTAACTTTCTCTCAAAATCAGGTGAAAATTCAAACGCTTCCTCTTTCGTAATCGCTGCATCAATCACCTGCGATCGTGAGCCTATCTGACTTTGACTCCAAGCAAGCAAACTGGAAATGTAACCTGTCTTAAAGTTTGCTAGACCGGTGACCACATTCCCAATTCCAATCACCGTTTCTAAATTCAACAACCTTTTCACATTTTGTTGTAAACTTTCAACTAAATTAGAAGGATTATTTATATCAATTCGTATTAAAAAATGAACCATATTAGCATAGCTTGGGTCGTAAAAGGAATAAGTTCCTACATGCTCTTTAGAGATTTCCTTACATAGCATTTGAAAAGGAAGCCAGAGTTCTTTTAATCGATTAGGATTTCCAAAACTCTCTCGAATTTCCACAGTAACAAATTGAACTACTGTGTTCTCATTGACAAGTTCCTCAAGTTGAAGTTGGCGAAGTCTCTCGATGACTAAATTAAACTCCAGCCATTCCTCTTTCACCAAGTAAAGCAAGTATTGTTCCTGTACTTCTTGCAGTTGAGAAAGAACAAGCTGACGCATCTGCGCCGTTTCAACCTGTTTTTTCCTCTCTGTCTCTATTTCTTTACGGATTTTTTGTAAGGCTTCCACTAGTTCATCCGGGGCAACCGGTTTTAATAGATAGTCTTTAACCCCTTCCTTCATGGAGCCACGGACCAATTCAAAATCGGAATAACCCGATAATACGATCACTTTTACGTTTGGAAATTCCTGCTGACAGCGTTTAGCCAATTCAAGGCCATCCATAATTGGCATTCTCATATCTGTAAGGACTAAATCAATATCCATTTTCCCAAGCAGTTCGAGTGCTTCTTTCCCATTGGAAGCCTCGCCAGCGATTTGAAACCCTTCCTCTTCCCAATCCACTTTCATCCGCAAGCCTTTACGAATTTGAATCTCATCATCCGCTATGATGACCTTCATCATGTATATCACCTCGGTCAAAATTAATACACAATGTAATCCTCGTGCCTATATCTTTTTCAGATTCAATCTTATACGAGAAATCTTGACCGTAGTAAAGCTTTAAGCGGCCAAGCACATTCTTTAGCCCAATACTGTTTCCTTTGCTTTCTAAGACACTAATTGCTCCATCTTCATTCATTAAATCTGATATCATTTTTTCGGACATACCAATCCCTTTGTCTTCTAAAATGATCCATACTTGATTGTTAATTTTTTCGGTTTTTATAAAAATATCAGCTGTAGTTTTTTCTATAAAACTATATTTAACGGCATTTTCAACAAGCGGTTGGAGAATGAATTTAATAATAGGAAGATTTTTTGTCTCTGGATCCTCTACAATATCAATAGTTATTGCATCCTCATATCTCACCTTTAAAATATCCGTATAACTGCGGATATAGCTGATCTCCTCCCCCAATCTCACGACATCATTTTGTGTATTCAAGGAGTACCTCATCATCCGTCCTAAGTAGATGCTTACATTCATGACTTCTTTATTTTTTCCTTGTACGGCTAAACCGCCAATAATTTCAAGCGTATTATTTAAAAAGTGAGGATTGATTTGCAGTAATAGAGCTTTGTATTCCGCATCTTTTCTACGAATGTTCGCTTCATATTCCGTTTCAACTAAATTCTTCAATTGGTCGACAGTATGGTCGAACACTTTTACCACGTAACCAACTTCATCGTTAGACGATTTAATCGTTGGCATAAAGCGTTTGGCACCTGAAAAATCCCCACGTTCGATAAATTTCATTGCTTTTGCTAGTTTTCCTAACGGGCTAACGATATTGGATGAAAGCACGAAAGAAGCCACAATGGTTAATAAAAAAACAAGGGCACTGATTAAAAGCAGGTTGCGCTGCAGAATATTTACTTTAGAGAATAAGTCAGACTTGGTCACTTCACTGACTAGAATCCAATCACCTACTGCTAACTTTTGAAAAAACACGAAGTATTTTTCACCTTGATAATCAGTTTCTAATAAACCCTTATTCTTCTGACTGGTTTTTATTTTAGTTAAACTATTTTTCAATACCGATTTAGGGGTATCAATTTCACCTTCTAACACATTTGCCCCCTGTTGATCTAATAAATAGGCATGTCCATTTTTACCAATTGAGATTTTTCCTAAGGCTGTTTCCAGCAATGTTGATGGGAAATTAACCTTGATAAATCCATAGGAAACTACCGTATTCAAATCAACAAGAGGTAACATAAAACTATTACTAGTTCCTTGTGCCGGCATATATGGATCAATATGCGATTTAACAAATCGCTGTTCATTTATAGTAAACTCTTGGAACCAATCTAGGTCGTGTAAGTTTGGATTATTGCCCCATGCTCCTTCACCATTATTCAAAACCACGGAGATAGACATCCCATTTGAATTGTTCACCATCATTGAAGATAGGAGCATTTTCAATTGATTCTTCTGTAACAGGCTCTGTTCTCGTGGTATCTCTTCATCCTTTTTTTCCAACCTTAACCATTGCTGTGTGGTTTGATTGACCAAGACCTGTTTACCTAAATCCTCCGCCTGGGTTGTAATCGAGTCAGTATACAGCGAGTACTGATCCATCGCTTCTATGGTTAATTCCTGCGTTTGGTTTTCAATAATAGATGTAAACCATCGTGGGATAATAATCGATAAAATGATTAAGGGAATCGTTAACAAACACGTAAAAATAATAAATAAACGATTACGTAAGGAAAAAAACATAGTATCCCCCCAGACAAAAGAAAACCCTTACAATCTTTTTCTTAATCAATAGTTTTGACTATTATTATTTATTCAATTTAACATATCGCCTATCAACTTACCACGGGATATTCCATTTATTCAAGGTGTAAAAAAAAGAGCAGAAAACCGGATTCGGCTCTGCTCATTTCTGCATTAAATAGGATTTACGATATTCATTCTCGTTAATGCCCATTATGAATATTCGTTTACTTCATTCGATAAACTCTTGCCTCATAAGGCTTTAAGGTTATGTTTTGTAGTGGTTCATGTTTTGAAATCTGATAATTATTCAGGAGCAGATGACAATCTTCAAGTGAAACACCTTCCAGCACGGCTGGTTGAGTGGAAAGGTTCGTCAAGACAAGGAACTTTTCCTCGTTTAACGTTCTTGTGTAGGCATAAATTTGCGAATTATCCTCTAACAGCAAGTCATACGTACCGTAGGTGAAAATCTCATTCGCCTTCTTCAAGGCAATCAATTTCTTATAGTAATTCAAAACAGAATTAGCATCTTTTTGTTGGGCAGCTACATTGATTTCTTTAAAATTCGGATTGACCTTTAACCATGGACTTCCTGTACTGAAACCAGCATTCGCCTCGTTTGACCATTGCATCGGAGTCCGGGAATTATCACGGCCTGAAGCCCAAATAATTTCCATAATTTCCTCGTGAGGAATACCTTCTGCTCGCTTTAAGTGATACATATTTTTTGCGGAAACATCATCATAATCTTCAATTGAGTCAAATTGAACATTTGTCATTCCTATTTCCTGACCTTGATAAATAAACGGCGTACCTTGCATGAGAAAGTACATGGTTGCAAACGCGGTAGCACTTTCACGCCAATATTCCTGATCATTTCCCCATGTGGAAATAACACGAGGCTGATCGTGGTTCTCAATGAATAGCGCATTCCATCCTTTGCCTTCCAAGCCTTTTTGCCATCGGGATAAGACGTCCTTCAGTTCAATGATATCGAGCTCTTTTTTTGCCTCTGCATCCCAAAGGGCGAGATGTTCAAATTGAAAGACCATATTGAACTTACCAGATTCTTCACCCACCCATTGCTCCACATCTTTCACATCATCAACTGTGACTCCGTTTGCTTCACCAACGGTCATAATGTCATATTTAGCAAACGTCTCTTCCTTTAATTCCTTTAGAAACGGATGAATCCCATCGACATTCATCATTTTTTCAAAACAATCCACATAAGGAAGCCCCTCAGGATTGGGCATATCCTTTAAGCCCGCTTCTTTTTTAATGTGGCTGATGGCATCGACGCGGAAACCGTCAATCCCCTTATCAAGCCACCAGTTAACCATTTCGTAAAGTGCCTTGCGTACCTCTTCATTCTCCCAATTGAGGTCTGGCTGCTTCTCGGAAAAAATATGCATGAAATATTGATCCGTTTGCTTGTCATATTTCCATGCAGAACCGCCGAAGATACTTTCCCAGTTATTCGGTTCTTTTCCATCTCTTCCGTCACGCCAAATATACCAATCCCGCTTCGGATTGTTTTTTGAGGAACGGGACTCGATAAACCATGGATGTTCATCACTGGTATGATTGATTACTAAGTCAAGGATAAGCTTCATGCCACGACGATGTGTTTCATCTAAAAGTAGATTAAAATCAGCCATCGTCCCGAAATCTGCCATGATTTCTTGGTAGTTACTGATATCATAACCATTATCGTCATTAGGTGATTGATACATCGGGCTAACCCAGATGACATCAATCCCTAATTCCTTTAAATAATCTAATTTTGAGAGGATACCCTTGATATCCCCAATGCCGTCTCCATTTGAATCCATAAAGCTTCGAGGATAAATCTGATAGGCAACTGCTTCTTTCCACCATAATTTATTCATATAAAATCCTCACTGACTATTTTTATGTTTATTACTTCACATTCAAACCAAAGCTTATTTCCTTACGGCACATGATTCTCGTTCAATCAGCTTTGTTGGAATCGTGATACGTTTTGGCAGCGTCTCAGGATTTTCAACCTTTTCGATTAAACATTGTGCGGCAACATGGCCTAATTGGAAGGTACCAATATCGACAGAGGTTAATGGAGGCTTTGAATGCTCCGATAATGAAAGGTTATTGAAACTTACGATTGAAATATCATCAGGTACTTTAATGTTAAACTTCTCTAAATGACTAATGATTTCATATGCCATTAAATCATCCTGCGTGACAAATGCAGTTGGAGGAACATCCAGACCCATAAGCGAACTAATTGCTTCTCTCCCTTTTTCATTAACCAATTTTTCATGGACAAAGTAGTCACCCTTCACAGGGAGTCCTGCTTCAGTTAGTGCCGCTTTATATCCCGCAATTCGATCATTGGTTACGACAAAGTCCGGATTAATACCAACATATGCTATATTTTTATGCCCTTGCTCTATTAAATAATTGGTTACTTGTTTGGTAATGCAAATATTATCATTATCCACGAACGTAATTCTCTCTTCATTTATGCTTGGACGCCCTACAACCGTAAAAGGAAATCCAATTTCTTCAAGGTAGTTCATGGTCCGATCATTTACCCTTGAGTATAACAGGATAATTCCATCCACACGTCTGCCCATTACCATTGAAAGCACTTCTTCGTGGATTTCTTCCTCGCTTGAACCCGTTGAAAGATAGATGCCGTACTTATTTTCATGTGCATTCATGCTGATTCCTCTTAATACTTCAGGGAAGAAGGGGTTTCGAAAGGCATGGTAGGCCGAATTTGGCATAATAACTCCAATGGTATGAGTACTTTTAGCAACCAAGCTGCGTGCTTGTAAATTAGGATAATATCCTAATTTTTCCATTACTTCTTTTACACGTCTCTTGGTTTGTTCACTGATCCTTGGATTATTTGCAATCACCCTTGAAACCGTCGAAGGTGCCACATTTGCTTCCCTTGCCACATCCTTAATTGTAACCACCATTACTTCCCCCTTACCAAAAATACCCTTTTATATCATTATATAAAAAATTGTTTCTTATTTAACAGCACCTTCAGAAATTCCTTTGATAATTTCCCGCTGTGCAAAAAAGTAGGCAACGATAACGGGAATAATCGCAATCGTTAATCCTGCAAGTGCTAAGTGCCATTGCTTTGTATACTCACCAAAGAAGAAAAACATTTTCAATGGAATTGTCTCCATTCCTTCTTGATTGATAACGAGGGATGGAAGTAAGTAGTCATTCCAAATCCAAATTGTATTTAGAATTGCAACCGTTACAGTAATCGGCTTTAACATTGGGAAAATAATGTACCAAAAGATCTGAAAACGATTGGCTCCATCGATGGTCGCTGCTTCATCCAATGACTTTGGAATTCCGCTTAAGGTGCCATGGTATAAGAAGATTGAAAGACTTGCACCAAACCCTAAGTACATTAAGATAATTCCGACACGATTTAATAACTCAACTTTCCCAAAAATCGTAACAAGCGGGATCATAACCGACTGAAATGGAATCAGCATGGCCGCTACAAACATAAAGAAAACAATCGTACTCATTTTGCTCTTATTTCTTGATAAGGCATAGGCAGCCATGGATGAAAACACAATGATAATGGCTACACTCACAACAGTAATAAGAACGGAATTCATGAAAGTTTTTAAAAAATTAAGTTCATTAAATGCTTCGATATAATTATCGAAACTAAAAGCTTCAGGCAGCTTTAATGTATCGGTAAAGATTTCTCGTTTTGATTTAAAGGAGTTAACGATCATTAAGTAAAAAGGAGAAAGCCATAACAGGCCTAATAGTATACCCAAAATCTCGAGCGGTAATTTATATTTGCGCCCCATTACATTTCAACCTCCCTTTTCTTATTGATATACACTTGTGTTAATGAAATGACAGCGACAATGAGAAAGAAAATAACTGCTTTTGCTTGGGCATAAGCCATTTCACTCTCACCAAAGGCTGTTTTAAAGATTTCCATCGCGACCATTTGTGTGGAATTGTAAGGTCCACCAGCTGTCAACGATAAGTTTTGGTCATAAAGCTTAAATGTATTCGATAAAGTTAAAAACATACTGACAGTAAACGCAGGTGCAACAAGTGGAAATACGATAAAGCGCAGACGCTGAAGTGGGCTTGCACCATCAATTTCAGCCGCTTCAATAAGCTCTGTAGGTACTCCTTCTAAGTAAGCAATGTAAATGACCATAATATATCCAGCCATTTGCCAACTCATCAGAATGACCAAACCCCAAAAACCGGTTTGTGTTGTCGATAGCCATCCTTCCAAACTTTCGATTCCAAACAGATTGCCAATTCCAGCAAATACTTTGATAAAAATAAACTGCCATATAAAACCTAAAATGAGACCACCAATTAGGTTTGGCATGAAAAAGATCGTTCGTAAAAACTTACTAGTTTTAATTTTAGACGTAACAATAAGTGCTAAAGCTAGCCCAAAGAAATTAATAAGAATAATCGAGACAACTGAGAATTTCACGGTGAACCATAATGAATCTAGAAACTCCTGATCCTTAAAAACATTTAGATAATTTTCGAAGCCGATAAAGCTGCCCACTTCAATTCCATTCCAGTCTGTGAATGAATAATAGACTCCAAAAAGTAACGGAATGATAACAACCATGGACAAGGCTAAAAGAACCGGAGCTAAAAATAACCAATAGGATAAATCCCTTGTACGCATCATGGAAAAAACCTCCAATGGATTAGTATTTATACTTGTTAAAGAGAGAAAAGGGGCTGATTGATAAGATAAACAAAATCTTCAACGAAAGTAAACTTTATAAACCAGCCGCTTGCCTCTCTGGTAATTTAGAATGGGCCCCGCTTTTATCAAGTAGGACCCATTATCTAAGTTCATAAGGGATTATTTATTTCTTGCTTTTTCCCAAGCTGCTTGTGTATTTTTCACAACATCTTCCCATTTAGCTTCTTTGCTCAGATATTTTTGAATCTGAACACCTAGCTCGTTTTGTCCCCAGCCAGTTGGGTAACCCATGAAGGTCCAGCCAATTGTTTTACCATCTTGAGCATATTGATAAATTTCTTTTGATAGTGGATCACTTATTTTTGATGCATCAAAACCATCATAAGCAGGGATAAATTTAAAGTCGTTAAGGACAATTTCTTTACCCTCGTCAGAAGTATATAACCAGTCTAAGAAACTCTTTGCTTCAGCGATCGTATTTTTGTCTTTATTGCTGTTTACGCCCCAATACATTGGAATACCAACAGGAATCGCATCTTCTTTATAACCTTCTACAGGGATTGGTAAGAAACCAATGCTGTTAGCAGCAAACTCTTCATCGATACCAGCGATCGAACCATATGCCCAGTTACCTTGTTGAATCATTGCTACTTTTTGAAGTGAGAATAATTCTTCTACTTGTTGAGCGTAATCAAGGCTTACCGTCGGTTGTACAGAATAATCGTTTTGGAGGTCTAAGACCTTCTTAAACGCATCACCATATTTGAAATCAACTTTCTTTGCATTGAAAGCATTTAGGACGTTGTTATCAAATTCAGGTGCAAGGAATGCATTGGATAAGTGTAAACCAGTTACCCAAGTTTCTTTACCTGGAAGAGCAAATACTGCTTTAAGACCAAGATCTTTCTTCTTTGAATCCAGTGTTTTAACAGCCTTTTCAAGGTCTGCAAAGCTCTTAATTGTTGTTGGGTCAATTCCAGCTTTTTCGAATACCTTTTTGTTATAGATTAGGCCGTAACCTTCTTGATTGTACGGTAATCCTAATACTTTTCCGTCTTTTGTTACTCCATCAAGAGTACCTTTTAAAGCAACTTCAGACGCTTTTGTATCAGAAAGGTCGGTTAATTTCTTTTGCCAATCTTCAACGTCTTGTGGACCACCGATGTTATAAATGGCCGGCTCTTTTCCAGAAGCAAATTTAGACTTTAGTGCTGCACCGTAATCTTCACCGCCACCAACTGTAGTGATATTAATTTTTACACCTTTGTGTGATGCTTCATACTTTTTCGCTGCATCTTCGAATTGCTTTTTAAATTCAACTTTAAATTGGAACACATCAAGCGTTACATTACCGCCTTTTGACTCTTCCTTAGCACCACCGTCTTTATCGGTGTTATTACAACCTGTTAAAAGAAGACTGAGTGAAAGAAGTCCTGCTCCAATTCCAGAAAATAACTTTTTCTTGTTCATGATTTACCCCCTGTTTAATATTTTTGTGAATGTAAAACTGTGCACCATCGAGAACATAGATGTCTTTATTTTGTGCCATTGTGAATAGGTCATTCTAAGCTTTTTTAACCATAATAGAAGTGGTAAGGAAATTTTATTTTCGTGCAATCGTTTGCACTAAAGAGTAAATAAAAACCTAATCTATCATGATGTTTAAGCATTAGAATATACTTCGAAATGGTGATATTACTAGTTTTCAACGAAAACGTTTGCACAAAATAGCAGAAAAACTGTAAAAAAACGTTATTACTCCATACAAATCTAACTTACTTTACAGTTAATATCTACTAATACCCCCCATAATTTTTATGTGTCGTTAGCGAAAACGTTTGCACTAATCGATAGATTCATAGTAGCACTTTTAAAATAAATGTGCAATCATATTTTGGAATTAATTTTATAATAAGTAGGAAGCATCAGAACATTCTGATGCTTCCTGGCAGATATATGTTATTTTTGTAGCACCATCGCCTCGAATGGACGTAGTTTATTTACTTCTCTACCTCCGTAGTTAGAAAGGAGTAATTGGTATTCTGGCATTCTTGCAACGAGCACTTCATCATCAATGATTAACTCGTCTTCATCAAAGTTACACAACACGAGAAGGCTTTCATTCTTCCACTTTCGTTCATAAGCAAATAAAGTCGGATGGTCTTTCAACAGCAATTGAAAATCACCTTCTACGATAATATCCATCTCTTTTCGAAGCGAAATCAACTTTTGATAAAAATAAAAAATTGACTGTGGATCTTCTAAGGAACTTTTCACATTGATTTCTTTGTACCTTGGATTTGCCTTGATCCATGGTATTCCCGAGGTAAAGCCTCCATGTTCGGTTTTATCCCATTGAACTGGTGTTCTTGCATTATCTCTGCCTTTTGCATAAATCGAAGTCATGATTTCCTCATGAGTATAACCTAAGGATTTTCGTTCCTGGTACATATTAAGCGTCTCGATATCACGGTAATCTGCTAAGGAATCAAACTTCACATTGGTCATGCCGATTTCTTCCCCTTGATAAATATATGGGGTGCCCTGCATGAAGTGAAGGCAGACCGCTAGCATTTTCGCAGATTCCACTCGGTACTCTTGGTCATCGCCAAAGCGGGATACAACCCTTGGCTGATCGTGGTTATTCCAGTACAAGCTGTTCCAACCTTTTTTATGTAAGGCTACTTGCCACTTAGCAAGGTTTTCCTTCAAATCAACGAGATTAAGCTTCTTTAAATTCCACTTGCCACCTGGAGCACTATCCAAATCCATATGTTCAAATGTAAAAATCATATTAACTTCGTTTCGATCAGAATTCGTATAGAGAATGGCATCCTCTGGAGTTGCTCCAGGCATTTCTCCGACTGTCATAATAGGATAATCAGCTAACACTTTCCGGTTCATTTCCTTTAAAAATTGATGGATTTTGGGTCCATTCATATAAAATGGGCTGCCATCCCCATATAATTGTCCCTCTTCCTGCGCACCGTCCGGTAGTCCTGTCTGTTTTGAAATCATATTGATGACGTCCATCCGAAAGCCATCGATTCCTTTATCAAGCCAATATTTCATCATCCGGTAAACTTCCTCACGCAACGTTGGGTTTTCCCAGTTAAGGTCAGGCTGCTTTTTAGCAAATAAGTGTAAGTAATATTCGTTTGTCGTTTCATCATAATCCCAGGCAGGACCACTGAAAAATGAACCCCAATTGTTAGGTTCTTTTCCGTTAGAACCTTCACGCCAAATATAATAATCACGATAAGGATTGTCTTTCGATTTCTTTGATTGGATAAACCACTCATGTTCATCTGAGGTGTGGTTAACGACGAGGTCCATGACTAATCTCATGCCCCGTTTATGTAGTTCATCAAGCAACTGATCGAAATCAGCCATTGTTCCAAACTCTTCCATAATTTTTTGATAATCGCGAATATCATATCCGTTATCATCATTGGGTGAATCATAGACTGGGCTTAACCAAACCACATCCACACCAAGTAAATTTAAATAATCAAGTTTTTGAATAATCCCTTGGATATCGCCGATTCCATCTCCATTAGAATCAAAAAAACTCCGGGGATAAATTTGATAAACAACACTTTTCTTCCACCACTGATCATTCGTTTTCACTTGAATCCCTCCAAACTATAAACAAACACACTATACCACAAAATTTATGGACACAACGATTAAAGGCACTAAAATAGAACAAAAGGCGCAAGCACCCGTTTAGCGGCGTATGG
>NZ_JBALOA010000012.1:0-44153 GCF_036962125.1 Neobacillus drentensis | reverse complement strand
ATATATCCACAATTAAATAATTTATAATTTCCTATACAATAAAAATCCTCACCCAGCGATGAATGGATGAGGATTGATTGATTGATTGTATAATTTGGAAGGGATTATTCCCGGTCAGGGCTATTGATCATAATTCCAGCCACTTGGGTTAAACGGTCATAAAACGCAAGTCCAGCAGGTTGTTGGTCAAGTCCAATTTCTTCAAATGCTTCTTTCATGCAGCGTAGCCAGCATTTTGCCCTTCTTGGCGTTACTTCGAATGGGAGATGCCGGTGCTGCATGGCAGGCGGTCCAAATTCCTGACTGTAAAGGGCAGGACCTCCTAAAAATTGCGGGAGAAACATCCGCTGTTTGCGTTTAATTTCTTCCATATCCCCTTCAAACAATGGTCTTAATTCTGGGTCCGCATATACGCGCGGGTAAAAAGCATTCACTAGTTTATCAATCGTTTCCTGCCCGCCAATTTCCGCATAAAGCGACTTAAAATTATATTCCAATTTTCTCACCATCCACTTTCTATTTATCCCCTATTTTTGATTATTATAGAGATAAATTGGATGTCTTTTCGTGATTTAAATCACTATTACTGGAAAATCAAAAAATCCCAATGAATTTTTGAAGAAGAGATTTAGGTTTTTTTCGCAATTTATCCGCCGAGCTTTGAAGTCCGTACATGAGCACTGATTTACCCATAAATAAAAGGACCATTTGGTAAGGTCTTAGTCTAACAAGAGAGGCAATTCCTAGTCTTTTTAAAATAAACATTCCTGGATATGCAAAAAGAGTATCAAAGATTAAATTTAAAAAAAGGTAACGAAAAAAATTACCAAACGTCCATTTTAAGATCCATAATGAACCGACAAAAAATGGACCCAGCATGAAGGGCAATTCACCGATTACTTTAGGATTAATCCTTTCATAAATCCTCCACCATACTCTTTTTTTGGCGAGAATACTTTCAACACCTACCCAGACAAACATAAATAAAGCTCCTGGATATAGACGCTTCATTGTTCGTTTACCAATGAAGGGCATCGATAACCAAGGAAGTATCATAATCACGAGTAAAATCATTTTATTTTTTCTCATAATGTGCCAATCCTTTTTCTTTTTAGAATGCACAAATTTTGGAAAAAGTATTTATGATTTTTTTAAGATATTTTTTTCTTGAAATTGGAATTACCTCATTCGTTTTATAAAAAGATATTTGCTACCGAACTGTCTGTACAAGTAATTGGAATGTCATGTTTATTTTTATTAGTTTTGACCAACTATTTACCATTTGTGGTAAGATTATTGATGGTTATTATCCGAAAATTCAATCTTATTTGCGAATTAGAAGGGAGCTAATGCAATGTTACAACGCCCATTAGACAGTGAGTACCCCGAATATTACAAACCATATGTAAATCTCGTTCCGGATGGGAATTTAATCTCTATTTTGAAGGAGAATCTAGTAAAGTCAATTGAGCTTTTTGAGTCGTTATCGGAAGAAGACGGTCACTTTCGTTATGCCGATCATAAATGGTGCATTCAAGAAGTTCTTGGCCATATGGCAGATACAGAAAGAATCATGAGCTACCGATTGCTCCGTGTTGGACGCGGGGACCAGACACCTTTAGCTGGTTTTAACGAGAACGATTATGTTCAAGGTTCACAAGTTAATAAATTACCAATAAAAAGTATTCTCGAAGACTTTATTTCAGCAAGAAAGGCAACTCTAACTTTAATTCAAAATATGCCGGACCAAGCTTGGACAAATATCGGTTTTGCCAATAACACGGAAGTCACTGCCCGTGCCCTCGGCTACATCATTGCAGGCCACGCACTCCACCATTATAAAATTATTACGGATAGATACTTACCATTGTTGAAATGAACTAAAATGAAGCCCATGAGATTATTTTATCTTACGGGCTTCATTTTAGTTGCGAACAAATGTTCCTTGTATTATAATGGAAATATCGGTAATAATTAAGTAGTGGGACGCTAAATTTAGATTGTCCATACCTTAGATCCGATTGAGGATATTAAAAAAATATTTTTTATAGAGGAGAGATTGATAATGACATTACGTTTGATTCCCTATTTTGTAATGAATGGAAATGCGAAGGAAGCAATTCAATTTTATGAAAAGACTTTAGATGCACAAGTTCTTTTTTCACAATCTTTTGGGGAAATGCCAGAAAACCCTGATTTCCCACTCCCTGCCGAAGCAAAAGACCGTATCAGCCATGCGACCATTAAAGTGGGCGAAACGGAATTAATGTTTTCTGATACATTCCCTGGCCAGCCACACCAAAGTGGAAATCAAGTGACCATCTGTATTTCAACTAACGACAAAGACCAGGCACATAAGTTTTTCGAAGCTCTTCAGCAAGACGGTCAAGTAACCATGCCGCTTCAAGAGACATTTTTCAGCCCAGCATACGGCAGCGTAATAGATAAATTCGGAATAAACTTCCAAATTTTCACTGAGGGCCGACAATAGATCATTACATACAAGAAGTAACCCGGTCTCATTTGCGACCGGGTTTTTATATATCGATTCATTTCATTAATTTAACCCATTTTTGTTCGTGAAACAGCTGGCTGATATTTTCTCATTGGCGCCTTGTCTAGCACTTCTTGCAGATAAAAGTTCCCATTTGGACTTGTTTTCTTGAGCAACTCCAACAAGTATGTAATATCATCAAGAGCTCTATGTGTTTGATAGTTTGTAATGTTGTGTGCTTGTAAAAGGGTGAGTAATTTCCCATTAGGAAAACCGTAATTTTTCCATGGGATGTTTCTCATCGTGCAATACCATTTCAGATCGTTGACTTCCGGATACATTTGATATAGAAAACTACGGTCAAAGGAAGCATTGTGAGCGAAGACCGAATCAGCGCGATGAAAATACGTTTTTATTTTTGAATCATGAAAACTTTTCCCTTGAACTAACTCATATGGAATTCCATGTACTCGGTAGGCTGTGTCATAATTGTTCCTAGCTGAACGGGACATGGGCTCACGTAAAAAAGAGTCTTCTTCGATAATATCGAGCACTTCACCGGTGTCTGCTCGATAAGAGAACAACTTTAAAGCGAGCTCGATTACTTCATCCTTGGTAGGACCTAGTCCGGTTGTCTCAACATCTAATACTAAACCCAATTTTTCTGATCTCATCTTCATGATCATCCTTTAATAAGTAAACTTTATCCCATTATACCAAAGCTAGTCATGGGACTCTATCTCCAAAATGTCCCTTTGCTTCTACATTAATCCCCATGCTCCATCCCAGTGAGTAATGCCTTAATACTAATAAATAGGCTCTCATTCAAATCCAATGACATTTTGAAACCGCCTTTTTGCTCTAGAGCGGAAAATCCGTGCAAAATACTTCGCAAGCCCCTGACGGCATGCAGGGCACGCTCCCCTTCTAATTGATACGCCTGCAAGATGCGGACAGACAGGTCAACGATTTTCGCTCCTGCTTGCTGGACATCTACATCTTCTGGATTGGGGGCAAGCAATGTCGCTTCATACATACCAGGGTGCCTGCGGGCAAAATCTACATAAGCCTGACTTACCGCCAGCACGGTTTCGGTACCTGACACTCCATCCGCAGCATTAGCCATAGCTTCATAAAGCTTATCGATTCCGTAAATCGCCAATTTTTTCCGTAAGCCCGACAGTCCGTCAAAATGATTATATAAGGAAGGCGGACGAATCCCCAGTTTCTTCGCCAAGTTGGCCAGGGTAACTGCATTTACTCCATGTTCGTCGGCAAGCTTCCCTGCTGCTTCGATAATAAATGATAGTTCGAGACCAATCTTTGGTCTTGGTGACATAATAATTAACTCCTCACCCTAATTTTTCGTTCCAGATTTTTGATAGCCTTCTCCATTTCGTTAACAGGATTCAATACCATCTCACCATGTCCTACCGCAAGTAGCTCTGGTTGGCAGCCAACTAATTTCCGTGCACTCGTTAATGCAGTTTCTTTACTCCATGTACCAAAGGCTGGGAATGGAAACCACGGAACAATATCCCCCGCAACGGCCATTCCACCTCGTGTCTGAAAGGCATCCCCAGCAATCAGTGCTTTTGTCCGTAAATCTAAAAAGGACATGGATCCTGGCGTATGTCCTGGTGTTTCAATTGCAGTTAACGAACCAATCACATCTCCTTCTTTCAATAATATATTGGCACTTGTTTTTAATTTTTTAGGAACCCCGCCTTTTATGGGCAATTGAACCTCGTGCGAATCGAGCGAGCGGTCGCCATTCATTAGTCTGTGGTCGCGCTGCGAAATATAAACCGGTACTTCAGGCAGCAGTTCTTTTAAGGAATCTAGTGCTCCGACATGGTCCTCATGAGCATGAGTCAAAACAATCTTAGTAATTGGCTTTCCAATCGTTTCCGCTGCCTTCATAATGCCCTTTGTACAAAAACCTAAGGCTGCATCAATCAGCGTTAATCCATCCGTTTCCTCCACCAAATAACAGTTGACTGGAAAAACACTCGCCATAAAGGTAACTTGATACAAATGCTTATTATTGATGACCCTCATCAGATCCCTCTCCCTTAAACTAATAGTATTAGTTTTATATTAACTAACACCATTAGTTTAATCAACCTTTTTTTGGAAAAAGTTAAAAAATGGGTCCAGAGGCACGATAATCATTCAAAAGATTTTCGTTAATAAAATGTTCACATCTTTTTTACGATTATGTGAAATAGTGAACAATTTACCCTAATTTCAAAATAAGTTTGTTATAGTATGAATGTGGTTAACAAATCAATAAATTATTTAATAGGGAGTGTTTCAAATGGTAGTAAATTGGTTAAGAGAAAATAAATTTGCCGCAGGAATTTTAACAGTTCTTCGCTTATATATGGGGTATTCTTGGATAACTGCAGGGTATCACAAATTAACAGGCGGTTTCGACGCATCTGGATTTTTAAAAGGGGTAATTGCTAATCCCGTAAAAGGACCTGATGGCAGCGTTGTTTACGGCTGGTACGTAGATTTCTTACAACATTTCGCATTACCAAACGTTGATATCTTTAACACAATCGTTCCTTTAGGTGAATTTTTAGTAGGACTAGGACTTCTTCTTGGATGTTTAACAACTGCTGCAATGTTCTTTGGTCTAGTGATGAACTTCGCGTTCTTCTTAGCTGGAACGGTATCTCATATTCCAACCGATCTTTTCATCGGAGCTATTATTCTATTCTCTGGTTATAATGCTGGACGTATTGGTCTAGACCGTTGGGTAATTCCATTCATCCGCAAAACTGCATTCGGAAATAAAACAGTAAAACAAAACGGATAAGCCTTGCAAAAAGGCGACTCAATCAAAATGATTGAGTCGCCTTTTTTTATTTGAAGAAATGATTCTCAATAGCTATTATCCTCATTTAAGCTTTCCTTGTTTTGGTACCAATTAGTTACCTGTGTAAGGATGGCAAACATGAAAAAGAAGTTCATGGCCCAGACATTAATGAACGGAGTTAATCCACCAAATTCGATTGTTTCAAGACCTTTAAACTTCATCACAATCATTGATTCTAGAAAAATAAGCACAAAACCAGCAACACCAGCCACCGCAGCTCTAATCATCACGTTTCCCTCCAAATGTTTGCATTTTAATTTATGTACGTTATTAAAGTTGTAATTTTGACAATTTCGTGAACATCTATATTCTTATTATATTGCAAATGTTAATTTAAACAACAATCAATTTTAAAAAGATTATTGTTTTCTTTTTATGCTTCACTATTGTCAAATATCTGCTATTTTAATAGTAAAGAAGATGATAAGGCGGGGAGTTATTTGATAACCAATTTTAATGAACTGGATCATTCAATTTTTATGAAGGAGGCATTAAAAGAGGCAGAAGAGGCTGGAAAACGCGGGGACCGGCCGATTGGAACCATTATTGTCCACAATGGGACCATCATTTCGCGCGGATCTAATCGAATTAATACTATGGATAGTGAGCTCGCACATGCTGAAATCAATGCAATGAATCAATGTGCGTCCTATTTACGAAAACATGCTAGAGAATGTATTCTTTATACAACCGTTGAGCCCTGCATGATGTGCCTTACTACCATAGCGCTTGCCAATATTCGCAATGTTGTCTTCTCTGTTGAGGATAAATACATGGATATGGCACATTTCATTGATTCAAACTCTTATCTTAAAAAAAGACTCCATCACTATCAGGGTGGTATCTTGAGTGACGAATCAGCAAACCTTTTGAAGAAGTACTCATCATTTATGGCTGAAGTCGTATTAAATGGGCGCAAACCATCTTAACATACAAGTTTTTTAAAAATCTTCACAACTTCCACATAAGTTCAATATAACTTCTACACAAGTTTTTCATATTATAAAGACAAGTTAATATGGAAATGGTTCAAAGAGCTCATTTCTTAAAACTTCCCATAATTTTGATTGGTGCTGACACCAATCTATTTTTTTTGCCTCCAGACCGAGATTATCAACAATCTATCATCTTCACAATTTCCACACAAGTTCCCCCTAAGTTCTACACAAGTTTTTCATATTATTAAGTCAAGTTAATACGGAAATGGTTCAAAGAACTCATTTCTTAAAACTTCCCATAATTTTGATTGGTGCTGACACCAATCTATTTTTTTTGCCTTCAATCCGATTTTCTTCAAAGAATTATCCATCTTCATATCTTCCACATAAGTTCCACCTAAGTTCTTCACAAGTATTATTTATTATAAAGGTAACTTATTTAGGAAATGGTTCGAAGAGCTCATTTCTTAAAACTTCCCATTTTGGATTGGTGCCCTGCACCAATCTATTTTTTTTGCCCATAAAAAGGTCAGCCATCAGATTTTTTGATGGCTGACCTTTTTTCTTAGTTAACTCCTACCTGAGTCCATGCGGATTTCACGGCATTGTATTGTGTGCTGCCGGAGCCATAAAGGTCAGCTGCTGCAGCAAGGAGAGCGGCACGAGCACCACTAAAATTACTTGTCGGAGTCAGATAAACTGTAAGTGCACGATAGTAGATCTTTTCAGCGACGGCTGTCCCGAGGCTTGAAATCGTTAAATAGGCTGCTTTGTTCGGAATACCGCTGTTTGTATGAACCCCTCCATTATCAGAGGTTGTATTGACATAACCGCTCATCGTCGATGGCTGTCCATAAAGTTCAGGGTTAGATAGACTGCGGAGAGCATCGCCAGCTTTATTAGGTGTGTACACATCTTCACCCATTAAATAATCCCCTTTATCAAGGAATACGCCGAATGTGTCAGAAATCGACTCATTTAAGGCACCTGATTGGTATTGATATTCTAACCCTGCTGTTCTTTCTGTAACCGCATGGGTTAATTCGTGAGCCACTACATCAAGTGCACCAGACAAGGAGCGGAAGGTTGTTCCATCGCCGTCTCCATAAACCATTTGTGACCCATTCCAGAAGGCGTTGTTGTAATTTCTTCCATAGTGAACAGTCGAGCGAAGTGTCGCACCGTTATTATCAAAACTATTTCGATTAAACGTATTTTTATAATAATCATAGACCACACCAGCATAATAGTGCGCGTCTACATCGGCCCGCTGTGATGTGGCGTTGAAATTATTATCAGGGTCAACAGAGTAGTTACCAGGTAATCGAGATTGATTTGCTGCCGTTCTTGTTTCAATAACACCCGTCATCGGTTTTGTAGTATCATATAAATAGTAAGTTCCGCTAGAGTAATAGGTGTTAATCGTTTTTGTATCCCCTAACACACCAACCCCTGTACCATCAGCAACCGCATTATAGGATTTTAAAATTGTGCCATCTACCGCATCCACATAGACGACCCAGTTGGCAGGGTATGGCTGGATAAATTGAAGGTTGGTTTTATAAGCTAGATTAAATTGATCTCCATTTTTAAGGACAACCAATTCTGCCTTTTCAACGGTATCTTCTACCTTTTTACCAGCAGGGCCCGCTTCAGCATTAGTTAAGGTTTCCGCTTTCGTTACGTTAATAGATTTCCAAGATTGATTAAGTGCGGCATCCTTTGATAGCTGGGCTTTCAGGGCACCTTTGAAATAGGAGGATGCTTCTGGGAACACGTCTCCATTTACTGCCGTAACGAATCCATTTTTATCGGTATGAACCTTAAACTTTGCCCCATCCACCGGAATCCCCTGTACCGATTGGACAAAATTATAATGTTTGCTGCCTAGTTCATCTGTCTTAACATCTAGTAAGGTTAAATCTTTAGCTGTATCTAATTGATAAAGCTCCTTATTTTCTTTTAAAAATTGCTTAATGGCATCTTTATCTTTATAAGCTTTGGTAGATAACTTTCCATGGACGAAGGATGGGACCTTTTGTCCTTGTTTCCATTGAACCTTTACATCCTGACCAAACTGTGATGCATCTTTCTGAACCGTAACATTATACGGCACAGTTTTTGCCGCAGCCGTAATCGGCAGTACAGACCCCACTGTTAATCCCAACGCTAATACAAGTGACGTTCTCTTTTTCATCTCCAACCGCCTCCTAATTAAATGATAACTCTTTCGAATTTTCAAAATAATCATAACACAGCATCTCTATGAGGATAATTGGGAAAATGTAAGGGACAAGGTGTCAGGTACCAGCAAAAAACAACTGATTCTATTAAAAATATCAACGCCGCTTTCAGTTTTTCATTGGGAAAAATTAATCTACTATTTTATCGATGATAAATTTTTGTGTCACTTTTTTGTTTAAATGACGCAGCTGTCACAAAATACATTCTATAGGAATTAATAAGATAAACTTTCTTAATTTGTTAACGCTCTTTCCCATCTTTGAATATAATTTACCGATAATCATGAAATGATGGTAGATAATATGGACAATCAAACGAAAAGAATCTTTGGCGCTGGGTTATCAGCCTTAGGAACCGTTGTCGCCGCGATAGGAAGTACACCTACAATCATCGAAAGTATATATTTACGAAGAGACATAAGTTTGGTGGGTAACATTTTACAGGCCTCAGGTAATTCCCTTCAAGCAGAGGCAGAGGAGGGATTGCCATTTGAAAAGGTTGGAAATGAAATCCAAGCAGTAGGAAATACCACCGTCGCCGCTGGTATTGTCCTTAATGTTGATGAAGAAACGGAAACACGATTAATTATTACAGGGAATTGGATACAAGCACTTGGTGGTGCAACCGCTATCGGAGAGTTATTGGAGGAAAGTCCTAATGCAGGTTTTCCTTTTCATGTTATAGGAAACATACTGCAGGTAATTGGAAATTCGATGCAAGCACTTAGCGGCGGAATTGAACTCGTAGGAGATGGCGAGGCGACTCTGAATCCGAACGAAGTAAATGATAGAGAAACTTTAGAAGTGAATGGAAGCTGGATCCAAGCTGTCGGCTCGGTCCTAACTCTTCTAGGAGTAATAAAAGAAACGGAAGAGATTGAAGTCTCCACACCATTATTATCCAATAATAACGAGGGAGAGTAATGTTTTCAAAATAAAAAAGTTGCTCTGCTAAAGAGCAACTTTCTGTAATATATACTCAAATTTCCTCACTCTTATTTAAAATAGAAACAGGTTGTTTAAAGAGAGGTATTAAGACGATTACCCCTATGATGAAAAGCAGGGCTGAAGCTTCGTACATGGTGACAAGTGAAAATGTTTTCTTCAACCACCCACTTGCACTCATTGTAATAACCATAGTCCCCATAAACATCGGATTTAAAATCCCATTAACCCTTCCAATAAAGGCTTCATCTGTATTTTTCAAAATCATTGTATTAATACCGATGTGAATACAAGGCATGAACAAACCGCTAATAAACTGTGCAGTTAATGTCAGCCACAGCTGCTCTGACAGACCCATCACCAAAAATCCAAGTGCACTGGCACTCATTCCAATTGCAAGCAGGATTTGTGGAGGAGTCTTTTTTGCTAACCCCATCGTGAGGCCCCCGCCTAAAATCATCCCCGCACCAAATGCCGCCATCAACCATTGGAGCGTCTCCTTTGGTAAACCAAGTCGTTCTGTAATCAGGAAAACAGAAAGTGGCTGCGTCAGCCCCAGCCCTAAACCAGCTGCAGCAAAACATCCACCGAGCAATGTTAATGCCCTACTGTTCCATACATAGCCGAAACCGGCCTTCATTTCTTCCAAAAGTGTGGATTTCACTGGGCTTTCCTCAAGCTCCCGATCAGGTGGAAGCATAAATAAAATGACTGCCGAAAGAATAAAAGCAATCCCCATAATCGCAATTGCAGCATTGATCCCGTAATGCTGAAAGACAAAGGTACCGATAACAGGTCCTAAAATCATAAACAAGGCAAACACAGTTTGGTACATCGACATACCCATCTGTATCAGTTCTTCTTTTACATGAAGCTTGAAAAGTTTCATTCCAGAAGGCTGTGAAAACTGTGATAGAATCGATGACACCAGTGTAGCGAAGAAAATTACCTTCCAACTGCCAAATACAAGTGTAAGCAACACAATAAATATTGACACGGCGCTAAGGAAGTCACACCATATCATGGTCCGTTTCGGGCGCCATCTGTCAGCAAAGGTGCCTCCAATAAAGGAAAAGAGAAAAATAGGTGCGAACTCCGCAACGGAAATCAGCGAGACCGCTACGGGATCTTCGTTGGTCTGCTCAATCACAAATAATAAAATCGAATAGTTTCGTACCCAAATCCCAACCTGTAAAAATAACGTTGAGAGTAAAATGGTACGAATGACACGATTTCTAAATAAGTCCCCCATGGTAATGCTGTCTTTTGTTTCTTCCATAAAAAAACCTCCTCATCCAGTTATCTGGATAGGAGGTACTTCGAAACAATAGGATACAGTACACCAAAACTGTATACTCCTATTGTCTAAAAAAGCCCGCACTAAACCTATCCAGAAATTTGTCCGTTTTATCATCCGAATCGTTTTCTTTTTAATAGGTTTAGTGATTCATTGGCTTTTTGGTCACCCTTTCAATTATCGTATTTTCCATACTACTTGATTCAACTCGAAGAATCAATAGCGAACTTTGTCAGTGTTGTTTACCAATGAGATCTTCACCTGGACCTAAAAAATTAAAATCCCTTCTTGAAGCTTTCAAAGACTCTTGGCGCCGAACTTTCAACTTTCATCTAAGTATTCTTCTATTAGTTTAGGTAAATCCCTCAAATTCTAAACTCAAAGAATGATAAAAAAGTGGTAAGCAGTATTCTTTAAAAGTAAAATTAAGAGACTAGATCGACGCAAAGATAGAAATTCGTCTAGTCTCCAAATGAGATTATTTGGTATTAACCAACTCTTTATGTTTAGGAACACGTTCATCCAATAGAGGTGTGTGTTTTTCTTTTATCTTGACACATTCCTCGTAAAACTTCTGTGGTTCCTCAAAATTAGGTAGATGAGCTGACTGTTCAAACAAAATAAACCCTTTATGTGGACAGTCCAGATTATCAAAATATTGATTAGCTAATTGAGTCGGTGTTTGATAATCCTGTTTCCCAGCAAAAATATAGACAGGGACTTCTATCTGAAGCGGATCTTTTAAAAAATCGATGGTTAATACTTGTGACCACATTGATTCTAATGAAAATCTACTAGCCTTCATGTAAGTAAACCAATCTTTGAACGTATATTCATTCGCAGAAAACATATTAGAATAAATGAGCTGATAATCCGTTATTCCAATAGCCGATCCGCCAAACTTGGACAGCCATTTTCTTTGGACGAGTAAATAATTCAGATCAGAGGGATTATAGTCAAGCAAAGTTAACTCCTTAAATGCTTTCTCATTTTTTAGTTCCTTTGCCTTGTTTAATGTATACTCATAGGAAATTTTTTCGCCCTTTTCCATATGTGCCACTTGACCAATCCCTATATAACTATGAATATATTGCGGAAATCTTTGGGCTGTTAACGTTCCTAGTACCGTTCCCCACGAATGCCCCACTAGAAATAATTTTGATTGATTGAATCGTTTTAAAAGATATTTAATCAACTGAACGGCATCATGGAGCATACTCTCAATAGTCATTTCTTCCTTTTTCAGTGTAGGTGAATAAGAAATGCCCGCACCTTTTTGGTCCCAATTGACAACAAGGAAATCTTTTTCTAAGTTCCGCTGAAATTTTGGGGCAAAACCGATTTGAGCCGTTCCTGGACCCCCATGCAGGAATAACATGATTGGATTTTCAATGTTCTCTCCTCTCATCAAGACAAACTGTTTGGTTCCTCCGAGGAAAACTTCCTCTAATGCAGCAATCGATCCAAACTTACTCACAATCTTTCTTGTTTTTCTCGCAAACATTTATCTCCCCCCCATGTGCCAATCTAATCAATCCAATATTCCTATATATTCCAACCATATTATACAGGGCAATTCAAATTTTCGAAATAAAAGGTAACGAATTTAAAGAAAATTATGGTAAATTTTTATTATAAAAATTAAGAATGTAGGTGGACAACCGTGTTAGAAAAATTCCCTGTATATATGAACTCATTTAAGCAAGAAAGACTGATTAGGGTATACCTGCCTAGATGCTATAGTGTTGAAAACAAACGATTCCCAGTCTTGTATATGCATGACGGACAAAATGTTTTCGAAGATGAAGGGGCCATTAAAGGAGTATCATTGGGAATGAAAGATTACTTAGATCAAACAGGCCTTGAGATTATTGTGGTTGCAATTGATCTAAATCCTGAAGGGGAAGAACGAGTCAACGAATACTGCCCATGGGTGAATGGCGATATAAGCAAACAAATCTTAGGTTATGCTAGTCCATCGGGTGGCCGTGGTGGGGAATATATTGATTTTATTGTTCATGAACTGAAACCATTAATTGATGAGAAATACCGTACTCTGGTAAATCATACATCAATGGCTGGGATATCATTAGGTGGATTAATCTCGACATATGCCGCCTGCCGCTATCCGCATATTTTCAGAAGAATTGCTGCTTTATCTCCGGGATTTTATCGTAATCAAGAAGAAATTGAAAAATTAATAAGAAACTCCGACTTATCTGAAATTGAAAAGTTTTACATGGACTTTGGAACAAAAGAACTCGGTGATGATGAAGAGATGCACCAAGTTTTTCTTGACCTTACTAATCGTGTAAATCAGATATTGAACGAAAAGGTAACCGATTTTAACTTTCAACTCATAGAGGATGCGGAACATGCATATCCATTCTTTAGACAAAGAATTCCAGCCGTACTATCCTACTTATTTTCAGAATAAAGACAAAGGTGTCAGGTACCATGTTGGTACCTGACACCTTTTTAGAATGGCTTTAAGATCATCAGGGCGATGATGATTAGGAATATTATATTTTCAAGGTTTTCAAAACGAAAAAGAATTTTGGATAACTTCCAATATTCCTCAGGAATCTCTTCGCCTTGATGAGATTCTAGTAGTGTTTTCACAGGTTTGGATCTAGGTGATAGAACAAGGGGACCGATAGCAAGGGCTGCCAAAAAGAGCAGCAGACTAGTTACATACCATCCCATCTGAAATAGGCTTGGGTTGAGGAAACCCATTCCTACCCCAGTGAGTAATAACAGGGTACCGCCAATAATAACAAAAATATGCAGCCTATGTCTGATCCGATAGGAATGCCTTAATTCCGTCATGTTTTTCCCCGATTTCACCACTGTTGTTAAGATGAAACCCGGCCCCATCCCCAAGATAGCCGAAAAAATATGTATAAAAACAAGGATTTTATAGAAAGTAATCATGCCTGCCAACCTCCATTCACTCCAATCCCATTTTATCATATTCTTATTTAATATATTAAAGTGAAATATAGTAGTTTTTATGGCTCTGTTGAATAACAAATTTTTATAAGTTAACCCTATTACGTAAATAGAATTTTAAAGGAGCATTTCCATGAAACCTTATCAAATTTCCAATATGATAATTGATGATGATTCATATGACCAGGAAGAAGTGACTGTTGATTTTACCTATGAAGATCAAAATTACAGTATTACCTTTAAGAAGGGTGATCTTGAATTAGTTAATGCGTGGGTTTTTACGAATGGTACTTCCCTGCCAGCTAATTTATCCGAGAATATTATTGAACTTATCAGAGAGGATATTAAGAAACGCATCTAGTCAGCTTTTAGTTTACTGACAAAACATATTAAGGTCATCAGATAATTTCTGATGACCTTTTTTGCGAATATTAACCATCAGCCAGTTTCTTGATTCCTTTTTAATAAGGCATACACCTTTTGATAGGCTGCTGCCTCCTGTACCATGCCCTTTGATTGATACATTTTACTGATTTTTCGAACAGGAGAAGGATTTTGCGGCTGTAGTTCCATCTCCCAATAAAAACATTCAATGGCCTGGTCGAATTGTTTAAACTCCGCATAATAGTCGCCCAATTCCATCATCCGATCGGGATTCTCTACCATGCTAACCATTTCACTAATTTTTCGGAACGCATCAAGTCCTGGGATGATCTTTTGGATCGGCATTAGCCGTCCATGAACCGTTTTAAGATCATGCTCTTTAAGCAGAATTTCAGCAAATTGGAAGACTTTTTGCTCCATTTGCTTCGTCTTTTCCTCATGTGGAAGGTGCTGCAATAACTTAACAAATTGATCAAAATGAGCAATGGCAAATGTCGGGTCGGATTGTTCCCATATTAATTGTAGAAGGGCATTATAGGAAGCAGGCAAATCATCGATAAAGTTTAATAAGCAGAAGGCCGCTTTCTCATAATTGCCTGCTTGAAGCATTTTTTTGATGGTGGACTTTGAATCTGGAAGAGCTTGAAAGGGATTGATGTTGAGCTGGGCTAAAATCAGTATCCATTCTTCCATCGTCACAAAACGCAAAGCCATGCTCGTATACGTTACAATGGATGGAGTTTCGCCCAATTTTTCCACATTTTCTAACCATAATAATAACGCAATTAAATCGTCCTGTTTACTCAGGATATCTGCTAATAATACTCTTTCATCTGAATTGGTTCGATTCTGGAAGCAGTGCATTTCAACATAGAGAGGGTCCTTGGTTAGGATTGCCGTTAAGCTGGAGGAATCATAAAAATGATGGTAAGATGCAAATTCGTGTGAGGCTAACCGTTCTTGTGCAGACTTTAATTCTGGAGCGAATTTAACTAACAGTTGGAGGACTTGAAAGGATTTCAGAAATTTACCATTTCTTCTTAAGTGGAAATAGATCTTGTCAATTATCTTAATCAGTTGTTCCCTTTCAATAAAGGAGTCAAGTGTGGTCAGAATATAGACTATTTCCTGTGGTGAGTATTGAAGTTGGAGTTGAGAAAGTAAGGTACTTTTATTCGGGATCGTAACGATGTTCTCGGGGATTAACGCTCGTAAAATTGGATGGGGTGTTTCAATAACAATGCCTTCATGAATAGCCTTATTAATAAATGTTCCTTCTTCTACATGGTCAAGCTTCCCGCCAAATATCAAGGAATTTTTATAAAAAATAAGATAATAGCTTTCCAAGTCTGCAGTACTGACTACTATTACCTTACTTCGTGCAAATACCGCTGTCCTGATTGCATTTCC
Source organism: Neobacillus drentensis (assembly GCF_036962125.1). Lineage (GTDB taxonomy): Bacteria > Bacillota > Bacilli > Bacillales > Cytobacillaceae > Neobacillus > Neobacillus drentensis_B. Next base: position 28,603 of record NZ_JBALOA010000012.1, on the reverse strand, counting down.
TTTTACCGTATGTTTTTTATCTTTTATCGATATTTCGGTTGGCATCATTTGTGTATTATCCATTTTTCCCTTGCCCCCAATCAAATAATTCCCTCATGACCTTATTATAACATAAATGAAAAAAGAGGTCCTTTACATAGAGGACCCCCTCCTTCGCTTTTAGCCGCGATACCCCCCTATTCCGTCGGGTTAATCCTCGCCAAAACCTGATGGTCTTCCCATTTTCCGTTGATTTTGACATTTTTCACAGCCAAACCTTCTTTATGAAATCCAGATTTTTCCAACACACGAATAGAGCCGATATTATGAGGCATGACGCCCGCCTCTATCCGGTGTAGCCTCAATTTTTTAAATGCATAATCGACTAGAAGTTTTACAGCCTCTGTTGTATAGCCTTTTCCATTATGCTTTTTATCTAAAAAATATCCGATGAACGCACTTTGAAGGGAACCCCTTAAAACATGAAAAAGATTTATCGTCCCAATTAATTGGCCCTCACATTTAAATATTCCAAACATATAGCTTTGGTCATTTATGCTATCTTCTTCATAAATCTTTATCCGTTCACGCTGGGCTTCAACCGTATAGAATTCTTCATCGCGCTCCATTGAAAACTTTTCGAAAAAATGCCGATTGTCTAATTGTAATTGAAGAAGTGATAGCGCATCTTCTCCGGACAATGGTCTGATATAGATGTTTTCACCTTTGAGACTTGCCTCTTCCTTAGCTGATTTCAAATGCAACACCATATGTTCATCATGATAGGAGACACCATTTACTTTAAAGGCATTTTCCTCATAGCCATAAACTTGAAAACCTAGTTTATGATAAAGTTGTTTCGCTTTTTCATTACTTGCCATTACTGATAAATTTATTTTTTCAATTGCTTTAATCGTTTTGGCTTTATTAATGGCTTCTGTCATTAACGCTTTCCCGACGCCTAAGCCTTGTTTATTCGGTGTAACATACATAGCATATATATTAGCTCGATGCTGAATTTTTTCCGCCCTTTCGTGAAGTAAGGTGACTACCCCAATCAGTGAACCGTTTTCAAATGCTCCAAATGTATAATTTCCTTCTGTGGTAAAGTTTCGTGCAACTTGGTCAATCGGGTTTTCCCGTTTGATAGCATCTTCATAACTCGTTAAGAATGCCTCCGGATTTTGCTTTAGTGCTTCCAGTCTTAGCGTCCAATAGATTTCTGCGTCAGTTTCAGTAAGTAATTTAATATCCATATTATTCTCCTCGCCCAGATGAATCATCGTCAAAATTTAACATTAATATATAATCATAAAAAATGGCTCAAATTGAAATGATAAGAGTAAAAACAAAGAGGGTATATCATGAAAAAACTTTTCATTGGTTTATTCGTTAGCACGTTTGTCTTCACAGGATATTTTAGTCCACTTCCAGCCATGAATAGCGCCTTGGCTCAACATAAACCGATTCCACCCTATGCGAAGTGGGGGACTCTAGCATTACAGAAAACTCATGAAAAATATCCACATGCCAAAATAGTGGATTATCTTCACATCGGTAGAATCAAAGGGCCGCAAACGTCTACCGAAAGATTCAAGCTTTGGTTAAAAGATAACAATAAAGAATTCGGTGTTTTCGTTAATATCGAATTTAATAATGAAACAGAAAAGCTCGTTAAGATCACTTTTCAGGAGACACCGAGATAAATAAGCGGCGATTCAAAATCACTCATTGGGTCCAAAAACCCTGCTTCGAATATCTGGGGTTTCCATCGTCTGGGCTCTTCTGGCCAAGGTATCCCTCATCCCTGGTGCAAGTAATTCACATTCGGACAGTTCACGTACTTCCTCAAAATTTGGTTGCTTTGCATGAATCACTTGATTACATTTCAGAATGGTCCACTGTGGATAGGGGCGTTCGACTAAAGTAAACGTCTGCCCTTTCTCGACATTACCCTCTTGCAGCACTCGAAAATACCAGCCTGTTTTTCCGGTATTTTGTAGTAACAGCGCCAAGGTCTTGACTTTAAATCGTCGCGCTGGTTTCCAGCATGGCTGCCTTGGCTGTGAAACTTGAATAACGGCCTCCCCGACTTGGAACGTGTCGCCAATTGAAATCATCCCTTCAGTAAGGTGCTCCATAACAAAATTTTCACCCATTCCGCCCGCTGAAATCTCAGTAATCCCCAATTCCTTTTGCCAATAGGTATAATTTTCGAGCGCATAAGCAAAGACTGCCTTTTCCGGTCCTCCATGATGTTCTGTGGCCCATTGTCCATCACCAGCTAACCCCGTTTTCCCGACCCAGACAGGCCCTTGGACGGGTTCTTTAAAAATAGCACTAGTCCATTCGCGTTCCATTGGATTTTTTGCCTCTTTCAATCCAACTGTTTTCGGCAAACCTACAAAGACTTGGTTTAAAAAAATGCTCATTTGAATTTCCCCCTAAAAGTAAATGCCATTATTTTCATTTGCAACAACATTGACTCTCTTTCTTAAACTTATATTTAATAGACTTTATTTGCGAATTTTTTATTAAATTCGTTAAGAATATTTAATCTACCTTCCTATCATCTCATTAATCTTTAAAAAAGCGCTTGCATTTTTTAAAATTCATTCTATAATACTTGTATACAAGTATACTTGATTAACAAGAGGTGAGTTTATGGCTGAATCAAGGGAATTTCTATTTCCTGAAAAAATGCTTTTAAAAGCTGGCGCTGGTGAGCGTATTGCATGCGAGCTTAGAATGCGGATTATTTCAGGCATGATTGAAAGCGGTACCATATTATCTGAAAATAAATTAGCAGCTGATTTTGCTGTGAGTAGATCACCGATTCGTGAAGCTTTAAAAGTACTAGCATCCGAAAATATTATTCGATTAGAAAGAATGGGTGCAGTTGTCGTTGGTTTAACAGAAAAAGAAATACAAGAGATTTATGATGTTCGTCTGCTAATTGAAACGTATGTGTTTGAACGCCTTTTAAAAATGGACACAAATCAACTTTCAAAAGAACTTAGTAAAATTTTAGAAATGATGAATGTCGCGATAAAATATCGCGATGCTGACGAATTTGCCCTCCAGGATGTTTTATTCCATGAAACAATTATCGGTTCCATTAATCATTCCTACATCCTGATGATTTGGAATAATATAAAACCTGTTATGGAATGCTTAATTCTTTTATCGATGCGTATGCGTATAGCTGAAGAGTATGAGGACTTTACAAGGGTAATTAAAAATCATGAGATTTATATTGAAGCGATAGAATCAAAAGATAGAGCCCTCATGATTGAATCTCTACATCTAAACTTTGATGATGTTCAAGTTCAAGAAAAAGTAGAAGACCTTTGGAGGTCTCAACAAATGCTATCTAAAGGAGCAGTTCAAGAAAAATGACTAGCTACATGTTAGGTATAGACATCGGTACGACAAGTACCAAAGCAGTATTATTTACTGAAAAAGGCGAAGTCATCCAACAAGAGAATATTGGTTACCCACTCTACACACCTGATATTTCGACAGCTGAACAAGACCCGGAAGAAATCTTTACGGCTGTCGTACAGGCAATTTCGAAGATCACGAAACATCATCCGCAAAAAGAGATTTCATTTATTTCTTTTAGCAGTGCAATGCATAGTCTGATTGCAATGGATGAAAATGACCAACCGCTTACCGCTTGTATTACATGGGCAGATAATCGCAGTGAAGCGTGGACCCATAAAATAAAAAATGAATTAAATGGACATGAAGTGTACAAACGGACAGGAACGCCAATTCACCCCATGTCACCATTAAGTAAAATTACTTGGATTGTCAATGAACGTCCCGAAATAGCTGAAAAAGCAAAAAAATATATCGGGATAAAGGAATATATCTTTAAAAAGTTTTTTGACCAGTATGTGGTCGATCATTCGCTTGCTTCAGCTATGTGTATGATGGATCTCAAAAAACTTGATTGGGATCAAGAAGCCTTAAACATCGCCGGTATTTCAAGTGAACAATTATCTAGGCTCGTATCAACAACTGAAATTTTTACCAACTGCAATCCAGAATTAGCAAAACAAATGGGGATTGATCCACAAACTCCCTTTGTGATTGGTGCCAGTGATGGTGTCCTTTCCAATCTAGGTGTAAATGCCATTCGAAAAGGTGAGATCGCGGTTACCGTTGGGACAAGCGGTGCCATTCGCACGATTATTGACCAGCCACAAACTGATGAAAAAGGGCGGATTTTTTGCTACGCATTAACTGAAAAACATTGGGTTATTGGCGGGCCAGTAAACAATGGTGGGATGGTCTTCCGCTGGATCCGCGATGAATTTGCCGCATCCGAGGTTGAAACTGCCAAAAGATTAGGTATTGATCCATATGAAGTCCTAACTAAGATCGCAGAAGGTGTAAAACCAGGGTCCGATGGATTGTTATTTCATCCATACCTAGCAGGAGAACGAGCACCCTTATGGAATCCAGACGTGCGCGGCTCATTTTTCGGCTTAACAATGGCGCATAAGAAAGAACATATGATTCGTGCAGCCCTTGAAGGTGTGATTTACAATTTATATACCGTATTTTTAGCATTACTTGAATGCATGGAAGGGCCTGTGACCCGTATCCAAGCAACAGGTGGATTCGCTCGATCAGATGTATGGCGTCAAATGATGTCCGATATCTTTGACTTAGAAGTAGTTGTGCCGGAAAGTTACGAAAGTTCTTGTTTAGGTGCTTGTATTTTAGGCCTTTATGCCACAGGCAAAATCGAATCATTTGATGTTGTTTCTGAAATGGTTGGAAGTACCCACAAACATACACCTAAAGAAGCGGCAGCAATTGAGTATAGACAATTACTGCCAATCTTTATTAACTTATCAAGAGTTTTAGAAGAAGATTATACACGGATTGCCAATTATCAAAGGGGATTAATTAATAAAAATATATAATTGAATTTTTGGGGGAAATAAAAATGCCATTAGTCATCGTAGCAATAGGGATTGTAGCATTACTTATATTGATCATGGGCCTTAAATTGAACACCTTTGTTTCACTTATCGTCGTCTCATTCGGAGTTGCTATCGCACTTGGGATGAAATTAGATGAAATCATTGCAACTATTGAAGCTGGATTAGGCGGAACACTAGGACATATAGCATTAATCTTTGGACTTGGTGCAATGCTGGGTAAATTAATTGCAGATTCAGGAGGCGCGCAGCGGATTGCGATGACTCTGGTTAATAAATTTGGCGAAAAAAATATTCAGTGGGCTGTAGTGGCTGCTTCATTCATTATTGGAATCGCTTTATTTTTCGAAGTGGGACTTGTTTTATTAATTCCAATTGTATTTGCTATTTCTAGACAATTAAAGGTTTCTATTCTCTACCTTGGTATTCCAATGACAGCAGCTTTATCGGTTACACACGGCTTTTTACCGCCGCATCCGGGACCAACCACCATTGCAGGCGAATATGGCGCAGATCTAGGCCAAGTATTACTTTACGGTTTCATTATTTCCATTCCAACAGTCTATATTGCTGGACCTTTATTTACAAAGCTTGCTAAAAAAATGGTCCCTCAATCATTTGCGAAAACTGGGAATATTGCTTCTTTAGGTGAACAAAAAACATTCAAACTCGAAGACACTCCAGGTTTTGGAATCAGTGTGTTTACCGCAATGCTTCCTGTTATATTAATGTCGATTGCTACCATTATTACGTTACTTCAAAAAACAATCGGATTTGCAGATAATAATTTACTAGCTATCATCCGTTTTGTTGGCGGTGCATCTCCTGCCATGGTCATCTCTTTATTGTTCGCTATATATACAATGGGATTGGCAAGAAATATTCCAATTAAAACAGTGATGGATTCTTGTTCTACAGCCATCTCACATATTGGAATGATGCTGTTAATTATCGGCGGCGGCGGTGCCTTCAAACAAGTATTAATTAATGGCCATGTAGGTGACTATGTAGCCGAATTATTTAAAGGAACTTCCATTTCACCGATTCTACTAGCATGGATCATTGCAGCAATTTTACGTATTTCATTAGGTTCTGCTACTGTTGCTGCTTTAACCACTGCAGGTTTAGTTATTCCGATGTTGGGTCAGACAGATGTCAACCTTGCATTAGTCGTTCTTGCCACTGGAGCTGGTAGTTTAATTGCATCACACGTTAATGATGCTGGTTTCTGGATGTTTAAAGAGTATTTCGGTTTAAGCATGAAGGAAACATTCGCAACATGGACATTACTTGAGACAATTATTTCCGTTTGTGGATTAGGATTTATTCTATTACTAAGCTTATTCGTTTAAGATGAATATCCAACAGTGGGCGGTATTAAATACCCCCACTGTTGGTCGTTAAGTTAAGGCAGTATCCCCCTCTTATGCTTAGAATTCGCTAATGAGGTAGATTTACTGCCCTTTCAAATTTTTATAAAGGAGAAGTATGTATAATGAACAATACAATCGGAGTTATTGGTTTAGGCGTAATGGGCAGCAACATTGCCCTAAATATGGCAAACAACGGTGAAAAAGTAGCAGTCTATAATTACACAAGAGATTTAACAGATAAACTTTTACATAGAATTGAAGGTCAACAAATCAATCCTTACTACGACGTGCAGAAATTTGTGCAGTCCTTGGCAACTCCTCGAAAAATTTTTCTAATGGTAACCGCTGGAGCAGCAATAGATTCCGTCATTTCTTCGTTAGTTCCTTTTCTTGAGCCAAGTGATATTATCATGGACGGCGGCAACTCCCATTACGAAGATACAGCCCGAAGATATGACGTTTTGAAGTCTAAAGGAATTGATTATTTAGGGATTGGTATTTCGGGTGGAGAAGTTGGCGCTTTAAATGGACCTTCTATCATGCCGGGCGGTGATAGAGAAGTGTATGAAAAAGTAGCGCCAATTCTCACGAAAATAGCTGCCCAAGTGGACGGAACGCCATGTTGTACGTATATTGGTCCAAAAGGTGCAGGGCATTTTGTGAAAATGGTTCATAATGGAATTGAATATGCTGATATGCAATTAATCACTGAAGCTTATTCATTTTTAAGGGATAGATTGCAGTTATCAGTCAATGAAATTGCTGATAACTTTGACACTTGGAATCAGGGTGAGCTGAAAAGTTACCTTATCGAAATTACAGCAGAAATTTTAAAGAAAAAGGATGATAAAACGGGCTTACCACTGATCGATGTCATCCTCGATAAGGTAGGTCAAAAAGGAACAGGTAAATGGACAAGTATGCAAGCCATTGATAACGGGATTCCCCTCTCCATTATTACGGAGTCATTGTTCTCCCGTTATGTATCTGCTTTAAAAGACGAACGTGTCATTGCGGAAGAAATATTAGCTGGACCGAAAATGGAGCAGCGGGAATTAGATAAGGATGCGTGGATTGAATACGTTAGACAAGCATTATATATGGGCAAGGTGTGTGCCTACGCCCAAGGGTTTACACAATATAAGATGACTTCTGACCTTTATGACTGGAATTTGCCTTTAGAGGAGATTGCGCTTATTTTCCGCGGTGGCTGTATCATTCGCGCTGAGTTTTTAAATGGAATAAGCGCAGCTTATCAATCACAAGCAAATCTGACGAATTTATTAATCGCACCATTTTTTGCAGAAAAAGTTAAGGAGTATCAATCGGGGTTGAGAAAAATAGTATGCGAGGGGATTAATTCTGGCATCTCCTTCCCATGTTTAAGTACTTCATTATCTTATTTCGATAGTTTTCGAACGGCCCGTTCGAACGCCAGCCTTTTACAGGCGCAACGCGATTATTTTGGTGCCCATACGTATGAACGAATTGATATGGAAGGTGTTTTTCACACAGATTGGAATTGATGGTTTTAAGCCGATTTTCAACCAAAAAAGGCCGTGCTCATAAATGAGTCGGCCTTTTAAATTTTATTTATTTAACTCTATCGTCAATAACTTAATTGATTCTAGCACTTCTTTGAGATTTTCCTCATGATTCATTTTATTTCTAGCATGGAGTAATACTGGCCGAACCGATTCAACCGAACGTCCAAAGTCGTTCATCCATTCATAACGCGGGACCATCCAGGTGTGAAAATGGTGGGTGGTATCTTCATTATAAAAATAATAAACATGTTCGATTCCTAAGACTTCCCTTTGAGCTATTCTAATTTTGGTTAGAATATTTATGTATTCCGACCTCTCCTCTTCAGTCAATTCATCCAGACATTTAATATGCCGTTTTGATGCTAGGATGATTAATCCCTTGATCGGGTAGGCTACATCCTGATGTGCATGGAAAAATTCTGTTTCGAGGACAACACCTCCATCAGGCTCAATCAATCCACTTGTTAACGCACAGCTTAAACATTCCACCTCGACTGTATTTCCATTGGATAAGGTTATTTTTCTCAATTACGTTCCCCCCTCTAAATAATATCTGAAAGTAATTTTATAGAACCTTCCAATTAAAAACTATCCTAAATATCAGAAATTCCCAACTTTTAATCAATGATAACACGCAAAAACGAGCTTGAAACTCAAGCTCGTCTTTTTATTTTCATACTAATCAATCATGGTGTAATAATCATGGTGGTGTCAGGTACCGCTCGTGGACACATTTCCACTAAATGGAATAATCCTGAGGGATAAAGACCTTTAGTTGTTTTGGTTTTACAAACACTTCTTCTCCAGCTTTTAGATTGAGGTTTCGGAAGTGTTCTTTTGTTACTTCCACTTCTAGGTATTCGCCATTATCGTTACGAATCAGTTCCAGTTGTACGATGGCTCCAACTAAATGAATATAGTTAATTTTTGCAGAAACTGAATCCAAGCTTGCTTCTCTTTCGATTCCAATGTCATGCGGCCGCACGTAACCGACTGCTTCTGTATTCACTGTCCCTGAAAATTCAGGTGCATCGACTTCAAAATCACCATGGCGCAATTTCCCCTTATGAAGACGCCCTTTAAACAAATTAACATTCCCTAGAAAGTGATAAACAAACGGACTGTTAGGATTTTCATAGACTTCTTCTGGAGTGCCAATTTGCTCAATCTTTCCTTCATTCATCACGACGACTCGGTCGGCAACATCTAGCGCCTCTTCTTGGTCGTGTGTTACAAAAATGCTCGTAATCTGGTAATCATCATGAAGTTTCCTCAGCCATCTGCGAAGATCCTTCCGAACCTTGGCATCCAATGCCCCAAATGGTTCATCCAACAGAAGTACTTTGGGCTCAACCGCTAATGCTCTCGCCAATGCTACCCTCTGCCGCTGGCCGCCTGACAAATGAGATGGGTACCGATCGGCAAATGCCTCTAATTTTACTAAACTAAGTAATTCCATCACCTTTTCTTTGATCTCCACTTTGGAAGGACGTGATTTTCTTGGCCTTACTTTTAACCCATACGCCACATTATCAAACACAGTCATATGACGAAATAAAGCATAATGCTGAAAAACAAATCCAACCTTCCGTTCTTTTGTACTAATGTGGGTAATATCTTCTTCTCCAAATAGGATCGCTCCTTGATTGGCTGCTTCTAAACCAGCGATAATTCTTAGCAGTGAGGTCTTCCCTGAACCTGAAGGACCTAGCAGAGCAACGAGCTCTCCCGTTTGAATATCAAGATTAATTTGATCAAGGGCTTGGAAGTTTCCAAATGATTTTGAGATGTTTTGAATTTGAATGCTCATCCTAGTGTACCCCTTCTCCTGGTTCAAATGATTTTTTTACTTTCCATTCAATCACATTTTTCACAACTAAAGTGATAATGGCGAATAGTGACATTAAGGAAGCTACAGCAAAGGCGGCAGAAAATTGATATTCATTGTAAAGAATTTCAATATGGAGCGGCATGGTGTTGGTCATTCCACGAATGTGTCCGGAAACGACCGACACAGCTCCAAACTCACCAATAGCCCGTGCACTACAAAGGATAATCCCATAAAGGAGTCCCCATTTTATATTCGGCAAAGTCACCAGTAAAAAGGTCTTCCAGCCGCTCGCTCCTAATGTTAAGGAGGCTTCCTCATCGGTCGTGCCTTGCGTCTGCATGAGCGGAATTAATTCCCGAGCAACAAAGGGGAGCGTAACCAATAGCGTGGCCATGGCAATTCCTGGAACTGCGAAAATAATTTTGATATTATGGTCTATTAACCATGTCCCAAACAGGCCATGGGCGCTGAACAATAGAACAAACACTAATCCAGCGATTACCGGTGAGACAGCAAAGGGCAGATCAATAATCGTAATTAACAGACTTTTTCCTTTAAAATTGAACTTGGTAACCGCCCATGCCGCAGCCACACCAAAGATCGCATTAAGCGGCACGGTGATTAATGTAATCGTTAACGTTAACTTAATTGCCGATAAGGCATCAGGATTGCTAATTGCCTCCAGAAAAACAGCAATGCCTTTATCAAAGGCTTTTATGAAAATTGCCACTAGTGGCAAAACCAAAAACAAACCTAAAAACGCTAATGCTAGAGTGATTAGAATCCAGCGGACAAGCCGAGGCTCGGAATTGCGGGCTACGGTTTGCGATGATGTACTGGTTGAATATTGAATCGCGACATTTCCTGCCATATATACCTCCTTCTGGACCTAAAATTGATCCTTTTTAGATGATACAAAATTGTTGTTAATCTTGATTCGCTCATTGAATTGGAGAATTCGCCCATTGAAGCGTGGTATTCGCTCATTGAAGCGATTGATCCGCCCATTGAAGCGGTGGATTCGCTCATTGAATTGGAGGATTCGCTGATTGAACCGATAAATTCGCTGATAGAGTGTAATTTTCAACCAAAAACTATCAGCAAACTGCTACCTATTCTTATTTATTTGCGGAAATTCCTAGTTTGTTTGTGAAACCTGTGCGTTTATTTGCGAAACTAGGTGATTTATTTGCGAAACCACCCCGTTTGTTTGCGAAACCAATAATCGCCCGCCCTTCAAAATCATCTAAATAAATTTCCGATTGGTCCACCATTGCAATAAATTAATAATTAATAGAATGATAAATGAAAAAATCAGCATAACGGCCGCTATCGCTGTAGCCCCGGCGTAATCATATTGCTCTAATTTTGTCATGATAAGGAGCGGCGTGATTTCTGTTCGCATCGGCATATTTCCTGCAATAAAAACCACCGAGCCATATTCTCCAAGTGCCCTTGCAAAGGCGAGCGCGAAACCTGTTAGCGCGGCTGGCAGTAATTCTGGAAAAATTACTTTGACGAACGTTTGAAGCCTATTTGCGCCCAAACTTGCCGAGGCTTCTTCCATTTCTTTTTCCAAGCTTTGCAGAACGGGCTGCACCGTGCGGACCACAAAGGGCAGGCCGATAAAGGTTAATGCCATCGTAATCCCGAGCGGAGTAAACGCCACTTTGAAACTTAAAAACTGCCCGACCCAGCCATTTTCCGTATACAAAGTCGTTAAGGCAATCCCAGCAATCGCTGTTGGAAGGGCAAAAGGTAAATCAACTAGTCCATCAATGATCCGTCTCCCCGGAAACGAATAACGAACCAGCACCCATGCAATTAACACTCCAAAAATAACATTTATAAAGGCCGCCAAAAAGGCCGCACCAAAACTCAATTTATAGGAAGCTACCACTCTCGGGTCAGAAATCGTCTCCCAAATTTTCGACCACTCAACGGTCACGGAGTTAATAAAAATCATGGATAATGGCAAAATGACAAGGATGCTTATATAAAACATCGTAAATCCAAGCGAAAGACCGAATCCAGGCAGCACACTATTTCTTTTCAATTTCAAACTTGCTAAACGAGCCATGAGGTTGACCCCTTCCGGATAAGATACATAGAGGGCATCCCACTCAAAAGGATTAAGGGACACCCCACTAACAGAACTACTAACTATGGCTGGTAAATCTGGTCAAACGTGCCTCCATCATTAAAGTGCGTCTCTTGTGCTTTTTTCCAACCGCCAAAATCTTTGTCAATCGTCACTAGATTAATTTTTGGAAAGACATTTGCATACTTGTCAAGAATCGCTTGATTACGCGGGCGATAATAGTTCTTTGCGATAATTTCCTGTCCTACATCACTGTACAAATAGTTTAAATAAGCCTCTGCTACCTCTCTGGTTCCCTTTTTATCAACGTTCTTATCTACCACGGCTACTGGCGGTTCGGCCAGAATACTAATCGAAGGAACGACAATTTCAAATTTGTCTTTGCCTAATTCATTCAGTGTTAAAAATGCCTCATTCTCCCAAGCAATCAAGACATCGCCAATGCCACGTTCAACGAAAGTAGTCGTTGCACCGCGTGCACCAGAATCTAACACTTCAACATTTTTATAGAGCTGGCTCATAAATTTTTTAATTTTTGTTTCATCACCATTATATTTATCCTTTGCATACGCCCAAGCGGCTAAGTAATTCCATCTAGCTCCACCTGATGTCTTTGGATTCGGAGTAATAACGGAAGTGCCTTTTTTCGTTAAATCATCCCAATCCTTAATTCCTTTTGGATTTCCCTTCCTAACTAGAAACACGATTGTAGATGTATATGGAGTCGAGTTATCCTTCAGTTTCGTTTGCCAATCTGTTGAAAGTAAGCCGCCAATATTGGCAATTTCATCAATGTCATAGGCCAAGGCTAGTGTTACTACATCTGCTTCAAGCCCATCAATGACTGCACGCCCTTGTTTCCCTGAGCCGCCATGTGACTGTTGAATCGTCACCTTTTGTCCTTTTTCCTTTTCCCAATACTTGGCGAATTCACCGTTGAATTCTTCATAAAGCTCCCTGGTTGGGTCATAGGATACATTTAATAATTGTACAGGATCCTTTGTTTTCGTAGTCTCCTGTTTCGTGCCACTATCCTTTTTCTCAGTGCTTTGATTACTTGCCTGATTGCCGCAGCCCGCAAGAATAAGGGCGACAAGAAGTAGTACCGTAGTAAATTTGTAAGTTATTTTCATTTTCATTTCCTCCTTTTTTTAACAAAAAAGACTACCTATTTTTAGTAGTATCACTTAAAACATGACGTTCAGCGTCAAATAGAAATGGCCCGTAATCATCTTAAGGATAATCTAAAAAATAAGTAGCCTTCAGTGGTCTGATCGGCTGTTTTTAAAAAATCATCAAAGCATTGGTCACTTTTTTTCTTTAGGGGTGTATTTTTTTTGTGCAAATCGAGTTTTCTCGGTCTTATCGATTTGGGTAATGGTGCCATCATGAACCGTGATCACCACCGAACCGTACTCCAACCCCTTTAGGGTCGATATAATATAGTTGGCTTGTGCTTGATCCAAAGTTGCCATCTAATCATCCTCCTCCAAACTCCTGATATCACATAAGAATACTTGGTTTTATAGTAAAAAAAGATCCTTGATTCCATTTCGTTGAGAAACCTTCAAACAACAATGTGGACTCCACTTACTTATTGGAAAATTCATGTTTTGTCCCCTTTCTAATAAAAAAGACTTATACCCTATTTATCAGAGTATAAGCCTTTGGTTTTCCAATCAGCTTAATATTCAATTCATCTTCTCTATGAATCTATTTGAATTATTTACATTTTATTCTGACTTTTCCTACCTGTCAAGTATGTTTTTAAAAATATATTTAAGTTCAGAATGATTGGTTGCAATATTGGATACAACGAAAAAGACATCCCCATTTCGAAGATGTCTTTTTTTCCAAATATTAAGCTGCTTTTTGTTCCTCGTAATTAGTAAGCTTATGGCCTTCCCATTTGGTAATAACGATCGCTGCCAAAGAGTTTCCGACAATGTTTACACAGGTACGGGCCATATCAAGAATCCGGTCAATACCGGCAATAAATGCAAGTCCTTCGACAGGGATGCCTACGCTTCCTAATGTCGCAAGTAGAACAACAAACGATACACCAGGAACCCCGGCAATACCTTTAGAAGTTAACATCAAGACAAGAACTAACGTAATTTGATGCCCAATAGTCATATGAATTCCATACATTTGTGCAATAAACAAGGCAGCAATGGCTTGATAGAGCGTCGAGCCATCGAGATTAAACGAATATCCCGTTGGAATGACAAAGGAAGTGATCGACTTAGGACAGCCCAGCTTCTCCATTTTTTCCATAATTTTAGGCAGAACCGTTTCTGAACTTGCTGTGGTATACCCTAAAATTAATTCGTCTTTTAAATATTTAATGAGATGGAAAATGTTATATCCGACAATTTTAGCCGCTAATCCAAGAACGACTAGAATGAAGAAAAACATCGCTCCGTATACAACTAAGACAAGTTTTCCTAATGGAATTAATGACGTGATTCCAAACTTCGAAACAGTAACACCAATTAAGGCAAACACACCAAATGGCGCTAACTTCATGATTTGGTTGGTGACAAAGAACATCGCATCTGCGGTTCCTCTAAAGAAATTAAGGATTGGTACCCCTTTCTCTCCAATTGCAGCCACCCCAAGTCCGAACATAACAGAGAAGAAAATAATTGGCAGCATTTCGCCGTTTGCTAATGACTGAATGATATTTGTTGGAACAATATTCACAACGGTGTCAATCATAGAATGTGACTCTGTCTGTTCAGCCGTACTTACATAACTGTTAATATCCGTTTTGGTAAGTTTTGATTTATCAACGCCATCTCCTGGTTGAAATACGTTCGCAGCAAGTAGACCAACTATGATGGCAATTGTTGTAATTATTTCAAAGTATAACAGGGTTTTCCCGCCAAGTTTCCCCAATGACTTCATATCTCCAACGCCAGCAACACCCACAATTAGACTGGAAATAACAATGGGAACAACAATCATTTTAATTAAACGGATAAATATATCGCCAATTGGCTGGAGGTAGCTTGCCACATGTGGATTACCATAAAAAACCGCACCGACAATAATACCGAGGGCCAGACCAATGAATATCTGCCAAGCTAGACTAATCTTTTTCATCTGCATTTCTCCTTTTATATTAAAATAATTTTAAAGTTGATCCTTTTCGTCATCAACTCTGTTTTCTTTCTATTAAAATTAATACATTCTCTCTACTATACAAGCAATCTTAGTATATTTTATATGTTATTCAAGTTCTAAACAATAGTATATAAGTGGGAATTCCTCTCATTTAGAATAGTAGTATAGTAATTATCCCTTATATACCAAGACTTCATGCCTATTTATTGATAGGTTCTAAATTACCCAAAATCCGACAACAAATGGACATATTTACGTTTATTACCTTTTTATTAGTAAAATAAAAAGAGAGAGGGAACGCTCTCCCTCTCCACTGGACATTGAATTATTTTTCATCAACACTATTATGGCCTCAATACTATTGTAAAAACTCCAGGACCTTTTTAACTGCAACTTCTCCTTGATCAATACAATCCGGGATACCGACACCTTCATATGAACCACCGGCTAAAAATACTCCGGGCAGCTCCTTAGCTAGCGATTCCTTTACACTCTTCATCCGTTCAATATGTCCCACATTGTATTGAGGCATGGCTTTCTTCCATCTTGTAATAATATGAAAGAGCGGCTTTTCGGTGATGTTCATGGTCTTATTTAAATCCCTTAAAGCAATAGCAATGATCTCTTCATCTGATAGATCAACTGCCGCTTGGTCATTTGGCTTTCCAACGTAGGACCGTAATAAAGCCATATCCTTTGGGGTTGTGTTTGGCCATTTTTTATGTGTCCATGTGCAGGCAGTTATTCTAAAATCACTGTTTCTTGACACGAGAAATCCCGTTCCCTCAATGTCCTGTTTAATCGCCGACTTTGGAAATGCCATCGCCACATTTGCGACCGAATAGGATGGCATCTGAGCAAACGTCTCCATGAAAGGATAGTCAGAAAGCATTTTTTTTGCGTGAAAATGTTCTGTCGCAATAACGACACTGTCGGCTTGTTCAACCCTTCCATTCGCAAAAGTAATCCGATAGTGGCTCTGGTCTCTGACAATTTTTTCCACAGGATTTCCTTTGCTAAGAGCTCCCTCATCCATCCGTTTGACGACTTCGTCAATTAACGATTCCAAACCTGTTGATAAGGAGATGAACATACCTTTTTTTGAAGGTTCTTTTTTTGCCGCTTTAGGGGGAACTGGCATCGTTTTTTTCAAGCCCAGTACAAGGCTTCTGTGTTTTTGCTCCATATGATAAAACATTGGAAACAAGGACATTAAGCTTAAGCGGTCGATGTCCCCGGCATAAATCCCTGACAACAGCGGATCGATTAAGTTATCCACAATCTCATCGCCAAGCCTTCTTCGGAAAAACTCACCAAGAGATTGATCCGCCTTTTCTTTTCCTTTTGGTAAAATAAAATCGCCCGCTGCACGGAGTTTCCCTAATGGGGAAAAAAGTCCTGAAAGCGCAAACGGTGTAACCTGAGTAGGGATGCCCATAAATGCTCCCTCTGGCATTGAGTGAATCTTTCCACGGGCGTAAATATATGATTTCCCGGCTGTATTGGAAACTACTTTATTTCCTAGGCCAACCTCTTTAATTAATTTCAGGGCACTTGGTTTCCTTCCGAGAATAGAATCTGGGCCTTTTTCAATAATAAAGCCGTCCTTTTTCACGGTGTGGATGACACCGCCAAAACGATTACTCGCTTCATACAGCTTTACTTCAAGCGGCAGGGATTTCTCTTTTATCTCTTTTTGTAGATAATAAGCTGTCGATAAACCTGTAATTCCTCCACCAATGATAACTACCCTCTTTTTCTCCATAACCATAACCAGCTCCAGTCCTTTATTTTAGAAACAACTCGTAGTTGAACGAAATTTATTTTTATTTTTACTATTTGATCTTTTTCAAGGAGAAAGCTTTTCTTCCACCTACCTTCACCATTTTAAACTATTAGATACAGAAAAAGTGGTTATCTAAAACTTGTACGAAAATGTTCACTAATGTATTAGCCTAGCTATCGACGAATAGCTTATTTGTAAATGTACTTTTCATGCTTTTTCAAGGGGGGATAGAAAATGGGGTATTATGTTAAAGTGGCATCTCAAGTAAATATATATGTAGAAGATGTTAATCCAAAAAGTACTAAGACCATCCTCTTTGTCCATGGATGGCCTGCCAGCCATAAATTATTTGAATATCAGTTTAATGTCCTTCCTGCAATGGGGTACCGCTGCATAGGGATTGATCTAAGGGGATTTGGAAAGTCAGATAAGCCTTGGGAAGGTTACTCTTATGACCGCCTCGCTGATGATATTCGCCAAATTGTTAAAGCACTGCGATTACAAAATTTCACTCTTGCCGGCCATTCTGTTGGCGGCGCGATTGTTATCAGGTATATGGCTCGACACAATGGCTATGGGGTTTCGAAACTAGCCCTTTTTGGGGCCGCAGCTCCTAGTTTTATTAAGAGACCGGGATTTCCTTTTGGCCTAGAGGCAAAGGATATCCATGCATTAATGCTGCAGATTTATAACGATCGTCCGAAAATGTTGGCGGATTTTACCAATATGTTCTTCCATCAAGCCCTTACAAAACCATTCTCAGACTGGTTCTTTCAATTAGGACTGGAAGCGGCTGGCCATTCCACCGCTGGTTTACTTGCTTCCTTAAGAGATGAAACTCTCTTCTCTGATATTAAAAAAATTCAGGCACCTACATTGATTCTTCATGGAAAACATGATCAAGTTTGTTTACCTCCATTGGCCTCCGTCCTCCGCCAGGGAATGGTTAATTCCAAACTTGTCTGGTTTGAACATAGCGGCCACGGATTGTTTTGGGAGGAGCAAAAGAAGTTTACACATGAGCTGGCGAGTTTTATCGGGTAAAAACACAAACGCTTTCCACTACAAATGTGGAAAGCGTTTTTTCATAAAATATTTTTATTTATAGTAATTGATTAATTGCTCTAATAATGTTTTCAATGATGTAAAATTATACCCCAATGAATTGGCAAGGCTAGTATCAACTGACCAAGAACCAGGCAAATTATATGGTGAGGGATCCCCATTTACATCTAATTTTGCTTTGGTTTCTGTCTGGTCCTCGATAAACGTTACTAATTCTTTTAAACTGCTATCGTCACTTGAACCAGGATTAATGGCTCCCTGATAGTCAGACTTCGCAATACTAAATAAAAACTTAGCTGCTTCCTCTGAATCGATAAAACTATATCTAAAATCGGGATTTTCGATATACATCGCTTTCTCATTTTTCACGTGATCAACGTGAAATTTAAGCCGATTCGTATAATCGTCTTTACCGACAATAATTGGAAAACGGACAGCCACTACTGGAATTTGTGCATTTTGAAAAAGAATGGCTTCAGCAGCACGCTTGGCTTCCTGGTACCCTACATAGCCGATGTACTCTCCCCTGCTTTTTAGAATCGGGGAATATTCTAGTGGATTAAAGTTTTCTTCCTTATGATTGGTTCCAAAATCATAGACTGCTTGACTGGAAGTAAACACGTATTTTTGGATTTTCCCTTCAAGTGCCTGCAGGGTATCCTGGGCTTCTTGTGAAGAATAGCAGGTTTGATCATAGACAACATCCCAGCTTTTATTGTGAAAGGCTTGGACGAGTGAAGCAGAGTCTTCGCGACTTACTTTTAATCTAGCCACTTGATTACCAAAGGAATCAGAGGTCAACCCCCGAGTCGCGATGGTCACTTCAATCCCTTCATTTAAAAATAACTGGACTAATCTTTTACCAACAAACTGTGTTCCCCCAAGTATTAACACTGATTTCATCAAAAATTCCCCCACTTCTCCTATCGGTCAATGAGCCGCTCTCTCTTTTACCGTTCGAACTCTTATTTTCTCCTATCGGTCAATGAGCCGCTCTTACTTTATCTCACTAGCACGTTTTCATAAACTCAATCACACTGTGACCGGTTTCTTTTGTCTTTTGTTGATAGCTCATGTAAACACGCCCTTTATTTTAAAATACAGACATCTATATTTAAATTACTCGTTCATTCCTGCTTTTCCTGCTAAACAATCAATAAAAAGAAGCAAGCAAAAAGGAGAGTGCATTACTCTCCTTCTTCTACAACAATGATATACCCATTTTGTTGCGGGCCGTCCGCGTAGACTTCCCGAGAGACTATGTAATAGTTTTCTTTCGTTTCGTCAGTTATGACCAATTCACTCGGACTTTTGTCAACGGATGCTGAATCAAGGCTAAAATACGGTAATCCTAGTGTGGAGCTATCAAATGGCATGGTTATCCCTCATTTCTATCTATTAACATGTGCATTCCTTAGGAAAAGTATAACAAATTCCTCTCTCCAATGCGCCTAATGATTTTTCTTTATTTTCAACTTATGGTACTCTCTAAAAAGAAAAAGCAAAACGTTTTTGAAAAGAGGGATTATTATTAACGTACTATGGGATTTCGACGGAACCCTTTTTGATACCTATCCAGCCCTTGTCTCTGGATTCATCACCCTCAGTCAACAAGACCTAGAACGGGATGAGGTTCTGAAATGGCTAAAAATCGATTCCAAAACAGCGTTTAAACATTATGGAATTGATGAAGAGCGCCGACAAGAGTACCAAAATTTACATAACTATTATTCAAAGACAGAAAGCAAACCGTTTGAACAATTAGAGGAGGCTTTGTCCGCTGTTGATACCAATATTATTGTTACACACCGCGATAAAGAATCCACCATCTATCTCCTGGAGAAATATCATTTGAGAAAATACTTTAAAGATATTGTATCCGTTGAGGAACAGGGATTTACAAGAAAGCCACACCGCGCCTCATATGAGTATGTTCTAAAAAGTTTTCAAATCGATTTAGTCGTTGGTGACCGAGACCTGGATTTAATTCCCGCTCGAGAATTAAAGATTAAAACATGTGCCTTTCAAAATCGATACATTGAAGCCGATTTTTATATCGAACGTTATGCAGATTTTAATTCTAAGGTCCTAGTGCCGCTACAACAAAATATTTAAGATAATATTTTGAAACTTTATCGGACCTTAATCGTATATAAATAAAGCCACAAGCTTGTATGATAAATAAATTACTAAAGAATGGAAGATCTATATTGGGTTCTTATATTTTTATGGTTGGTCAGTATGCTTTTGAGATTTATTATTGGTTAATCTTAATTTCGATTTTCGGTTCTTGGTTTCCTCAATTTCAAGCATCAAGGCTTGGTCTCTGGGTTGCCAAATTGGTTGAACCTTATTTAGGATTGTTTAGAAGGTTTATCCCTCCGCTTGGTCCGATTGATTTTTCACCGATTATCGCACTGTTTGCCTTTAGTTTTATAAGACAATATGCGTTACTAGGTCTCCGCCAATCTCTAATTTTTATTGGCGCTTAAAACATTAGAAAAAGGAACTGCACAAGTCAGTTCCTTTTTTCATATCATTAATATTTCTCTGATATCCTCCTCGGTTAGCGCAGACATCACTTTCTCATCCGAATCAATAATTTCTTCGATCAGGTGCCGCTTTCTCTCTTGCAGTTCATTCATTTTTTCTTCAATCGTTCCACGGGCAACAAGCTTGATCACCTGGACGACATTTTTCTGCCCCATCCGATGGGCACGGTCAGCTGCCTGTTCTTCAACAGCTGGATTCCACCATGTATCATATAAAATCACGGTATCGGCACTCATCAAATTTAGACCTGTCCCGCCCGCTTTTAAGGAAATTAAGAATAAATCTCGTTCCCCTCGATTAAAGTGCTCGCAAATTTCAACCCGTTCTTGGGCTGGAGTGGTTCCATCCAGGTAAAAATAGGCATGCCCCTTCGAGGTTAACGCCTTGCCAATCAGATCAAGCATTTTGGTGAACTGAGAAAAAATTAACACCCTTCGACCAGAGAGTTTCGATTCTTCAATAATTTGGAGGAGTTGTTCAAATTTAGCTGAATTCCCTTGATATCCATCGACAAACAAACTTGGGTGACAACAAATCTGCCGCAGGCGCGTTATCCCCGCCAAGATCTTGATGCGATTTTTTCGAATGGTATCCTTATCTAAATGCTTAAACGTATCGTGCCGCAGTTTCGCCAAATAGGCTGCATACAGTCTCTTTTGTTCCGGGAGCAACTCCACTGATTCCTGTGATTCGATTTTTTCAGGAAGCTCCCCTAGTACATCCTCCTTCAACCTCCGCAGCAAAAACGGACGGATTCTCCGCGCAATCTTTACCCTAGAAAGCTGGCTATATTCCTTCAAACCAAGGAAAAGCTCTGGAAAAACAACGTGAAAAATCGACCAAAGTTCCACTTCTGAATTTTCAACCGGTGTACCGGTAAGTGCAAAGCGATGATTAGCCTGCAGTTTCTTTACCGCTCGAGCGGTTTGCGTCAATGGATTCTTAAAGGCTTGCGCTTCATCAAAAAACACCGTATGAAAGTATTGCTTCTCGAACCAACTAATCTCACGGCGAAGTAGTGGGTAGGAGATAATTATCACATCTGCCTCGGTTCCTTTCTTCAGCAGGCTTGTCCGCTCAACCTTCGTTCCGTCAATAACAACCGCCTTTAGATCGGGGGCAAATTTCCGAATCTCACTCAGCCAGTTATACGTCAACGATGACGGACAAACAACCAGTGTAGGCAAGTTGTTTTTACGGATTTCGGATTGCACTGACACCATAAAAGCGATACTTTGAATCGTTTTTCCGAGCCCCATATCATCGGCTAAAATTCCCCCAAATCCATAGTAGGCCAGTGTTTTCATCCAGCTAAACCCGATCTTTTGATAATCTTTCAATATTGGATTTAAACTTGACGGCACCTCGAACTTTAACTTGGCTGGATTGTGCAGGTGATCGAGGAACTGACGGAAGGATTCCTCCAGCTTAAAGGCATTACTAACCTCAACCGTATCAAGGAGCTGAAGACACTGCTCCATTGGTATATCTAAACCATCGACTAGATCCTTATCCTTGACTAAAGGTGAATGAAGAAAACGCTGAATTTCCTCGAATTCTTTCGTTTGCAGCGAGAGCAGCGATCCATTGGGCAATCGATAATATTTCCGTTTTTCCTCTAATGACGCCAATACCTCACGTATGTCTCTTTCAGGAAAACCCTCCATTTCAAATTTGAATTCGAGCCAATTGGTCCGTTCTTTTTTGACCTTCACTCTCACCATGGGGCGGACATTCTCTCTGAAAATCCGATTTCTTACCGCCGTCGTGGCATAAATTCGGACCAGCTTTTGAAGTTTAGGAACAGCATAGGTCAAGAAGTCAAATTCGAGTTCTTCATTATGGAGGAAATATCCCCCGTCCGTCTTAGCAAACGAACTATCTTCCATGATTTGCAGGATTTCATCTTCCCTATCAACATCACGTACCATCGACCCTGTCGGAAACTCTCTGTTTTCGAGCGGGTTAATGATCCAATTGTCGTACTGAAATTCAATTCCGGCAAGCAAACGGTTTTTCACCCGATCAAGATACAGTTTGGCAACAAGTGGAGTATTCATCACTTGCCGTTTAATCGCTTCAGTAACGGTAACCTGCCCTATTCTTTTTAAGCCGGGCGCCACCTTTTCCAGAAAAAATTGAATTTGCTGTTCTGGAATGGGAATTTGATTGGTTCCTGAAGCATCCAGCATCTTCTTCAGGTCCGCTAGACGTTTATAGTCCTGATCCTCCAACTTGGTAATTTTCCCCTCATAGAAAATAGAAGCATACGAGTCGAGGAAAATCATCCGATGTAAATCCTTCACCATTAGTTGATAGCCGCTCCCATTCGCTTCTTCCGAGAAATCGAACTTTAATGGTAGTTCGTCTGATGTATTTAGACCGGCAAAACTAACGTCCCCATACTCTACCTTCACGCGTGAAATCTTTGGCAGCAAAAGTTGCAGACGTTCCCACGAAGATGATGGAATGAGCAGCATTTGTGATGGATGGGTGTAAGGTACCATATTTACATACACCTTTTCATCGCCAAGCACCTGGATGAGTTGCTCAAGGATGGCATTGGTTTCCCGTTCAAAGCAATGCTGACTTGGATCATAACTAAATGAATTAGACAGTGAATACTCCTTTCCGGCTCTTACTTGCTCCAAAAACTGACGGATATTTTGAACAGGGAAGGTAGCGATATCCATTTCAATTGCGAATAGATTCCTTCCCCTGCCAATATCCACTGGTTTACAGGTAAACTCGACATCAAGGACGATTCTTTTCTCAAAATGGAGTTGATGACCGCTTGTGCGCACAGGCTGATCTGTGAAAAGTGTCAGCAACCCGTTTGTTAGATCTTGATGGGCTGGATTAGACACTTGGGGGGTGGTCCCCTTCTGTTGATGTCCGCAAATAGCTAGCAATACCGCGGCAATATGCTGGCAATCCTTTGTAAACGAGGCCAGCTTCGGGCAGGTGCATTCTGCGAATATCTCATCATTACCGTTCGTCTTAATGGTCACATGGAAGTTTTCGTCTCCGGCTACCGTTGCGTGACAACGATCGGGTCGATACTGTTCAAATGTTACTTTATTTGTTTGATAAAAATAATCTCCTCGTTTGAAGGAGACAGTGCCACACATTTCTTTGATGAGTTTTTGATTTAATGGTATGTTCAAGTGTCTTTCCCTTCCTTTGAGAATCCTTCTTTTTCATATCAATGGTAAATAGATTGTATCATACATTCCATTTACATTTAGAAGTTTGATACCTAACTTGTATCAGGACAAACATATGTAAAATTTTAATTATTAAGGGAAAAATTACCTATACTTTCAAACCTGCCTATGATAAGATTTATTTGGTAATTTACAGAATATTTAAAATATTGTCGATTACCAACGAAAAATGAAAGGGAGGGGATAATTGAGTGAGGGGGAAGAATCTGAAAAGGCGTTTCAAAAAGGGATTAAAGGTGTTGTTTATTCTCCAACTAGTACTGATGTACATATTGGGAGGGGGTGCCTTGCCGTCTGCACAGGCAGGGTCACAATTTTTGATGTGGAGTGAGGATGGGAAAACCTTTGCTTCGTTTGGGCCAAATCAAGAGATTCGGATCCATACAGGGCAAATCGAGTTTTTAAAAGGCTGTGCGGATGGTGGGGCTGATGACTTCATTGAACCGTTTGCTGACATTTATGTTGTACCAAGCGGACAGGGCCTACCCGATGAAAAGCTGCAGGATGTGTCAGGCTCTCCCAACACTGTTGAAGGGGTTCACGGGGGATTGTTTATTTCTGAAGTAATCGGCTATACAACACCAGGCGGAAAGATAGGACCTGGAAAATACACAGTTGTATATGACGAATGTCAAGACGGGAAAGTATCACCGGAGGATAAGGTATTTCCAGATGCCTTTGAGGTTGTCTTCCCTACTGATATGCCAGATATTATGGCAGACCCAGCCATTGCTAGAGCAAAGGCAAAAGCAGCTGAAGCTCAAGAATGGTATGAAAGTGTTCATGCTGCTTATAAAGATTTCTTTGCGATCCAATCAAAGCTCGGTACGGTTGGAAAAGTGTGGCAGTGCGGCGGACTAAAGGAGACGGCCATTTCCGTTAGCACGAGCTTCAGTCTTACGTTGGTCTGTCCCAAGATGGGAGGCGGGCCACTTCCAGGTACAACTACTTCATGGGATGTGCAAAACAGTGCATTATTTGATGGATTTTTCACCGGACTAACGATGGGTGTTGAGTGGGCCACTGGTGTGAATCCTAAACAACTGGCGTTGAAACAAATTCTATCAACTGCTTCCCATTATAGAGGGATTGCTGCCGATCCACCGAACCCTGACTTTCAAAAGCTAACACCTCTTGATACACGAGAATTACTTGAAACGGAAAGCAATGATCCAGAAACGATTGCCTTTGTTGGTATCGGTAACGAACTTGGCAATGAAGCTCCATTACTTAAGGCGTTCTTAACTTCTATTGAAAAATACCAAGGAAGTGCCATTGAAAAAAATGGTGACTGGTCACTTATCCATGCGCGAGCTGTTCAAGACTATGCAGCTCAGCTAAAGCTACAAATTGCACGCACCAATAAAGCCATTGAAATTGCAAAGAACGTACTAGATGCAGATCCGCGTCCACTCGATCAGACAGCTACCGATCTTCAAGCTTTTAGAGATGAAGTTGCGGCACAGGGTTTTGATCCAGATTTTGTGCGTGATTTAAAAAACATGGGTTTAACTAATTCACAAATTAGCGAGATGAAGACAAATCTTGTAGCTGATAGCTTTTCGTTCAACAAAAATGGATTGTTGAATCAACTAGATTCCTTACGCACCACGAATCAAAGTCTGAGTGCAGCCTTTGAAGAACTTGCAAAGAATATGAATGAAAATTGGATAGCTTATCTGACAGCCATGCCATCCGTGAATGACCGTGCACCGATTGTCAACGCCGGCGGTCCATATTCAGATCCTGAAGGTAGCACGATTACTTTTGACGGCTCCGCTTCGACAAGCCCCAGTGAAATTGTAAAGTATGAATGGGATTTGGATGGTGACGGGGCGTTTGATGATGCGACGGAAGCAAAACCAACCTTTGCGTACGACCGAAATACAAATAAACTAGTGGGATTAAAAGTCACAAATGCCGATGGATGGTCAAACATTGGTTATGCTACTGTTTTTATTGAAAATAGCAACCATGGTCCAACCATCACCAGCATGTCACCTGATCGGGCAGAAACAGTAGTAATAGCCGGTGACGCCAAGGACTTTGCGATAGAAGCAACAGATCCAGAAGGTGATCAGGTTCAAATCGAGTGGTATGTAGACCGTGTTCATGTTGGAACAGGAAGTGGATTCACATACAAACCTTCAGACGATAAAGTCGGTAAACACATTATTGAAGCGATTGTAACGGATTCCTCTCATCGAAGTGGATACGAGACGGTCAGCTGGCCAGTGTCTGTCCTTATGCCGGACAACGACGGTGACAAATGGAATGCTAATGTGGATTGTAATGACGGAGATTCAACTGTCAATCCTGGTGCAAAAGAGAAGCGTGGTAATGGGAAGGATGATGATTGCAATCCTGAGACATCTGATATCAGCCTATCCCCTAAAGCATTGTTCTATCCAGACGGTCTAGGAAAAAACGTAGCTCTCTTTGAATCTGGGGCAAAGGTAGAGGCCTTCTCTAGTCAATATGATTCAGGTCATTCAGCACAGCTCATGCTTGATACGAACTTAAACTCCAATCCCTGGGCTACAGCTCAGAGGGACAATCAATGGGTGAAAATCAGTTTAGCCGACAACAAAACGTATTTAATTGATCGGATCCAAGTGATGCCACGCCCTGGTTTCCCAAGCCAGCGCGTAAAGGACTTTGAGGTGGCTGTATCCACGACAACCTTGGATGATGGCGCATTTAAAACGGTATTAAAGGCAACAACCGCCAACAATGGGACGTTACAGGAATTTAAATTGACGCAACCTGTATTGGCAAAATATATTATGTACCGCCCTCTTAATTCACATGGCGGGGATACTGTTATTTCTACTCAACAATTTAAAGTTAAAACCAGTCAAGTAAGTACGCCAACAGTAACATTCGCAAACCAATCGACGGATCCAGAAAACGACATCGTATCATGGGAATGGAATTTTGGTGACAACACCCCAGTGAGTACGGAAAAAAATCCGACGCATGTTTATGCGGAACCTGGTACGTATACGATCAGCTTAAAAGCTACTGACGAGGCTGGCAATACCAGTTCCTACTCTTTAGATCAGATTGTTCAATCAGCTGATTTCGCCTTCTTGCCAAAAACACCAAAAGAAGGAGAATACGTTAACTTCTACAATACCTCTGTTGGTTTTGATGAGGGGAATATCGTGTCAAGTACGTGGAAATTCGGCGATGGTTCCTCTCCATTTACGACGACCGCTGGAACATATGATCATATTTATAGAGATAACGAAACATATACCATCACATTAGAAACTGTTGATAAAAATGGAAAGAAGCAACAGGTCACAAAAACCATTACGCCGGTTAATGTTGCCCCGACAGTTGATGTCGGCAGGGATATAACCGTGCGTTCAGAACAAAAGTTAACCTTTTCAGCAAATATCTACGATCCGGGAGCTGATGCAAAAACGTGCCGATGGGACTTCGGGGATGGAACAACCTCAGATATTTGTACTACAAGTCATACGTACCCGTCATTAGAAAAAGATGCACCAGATAAGGTATATACTGCTACGCTTACCGTTACCGATGATGACGGCGGATCAACTAAGGACAGCAAAGATATTACCGTACGGGCTGTACGGGATCCTAAACTAGTTGCCTTATACACGTTCGATAACGACTTTAAGGATTATTCAGGAAACAACAACCATGGTACACCTACTGGGAACATGACCTTCGCCGATGGTATTAAGGGGAAGGCAGCTAAATTTGACGGAAAAAGTGGTATCAAAGTAATGGATGATGATTCTCTTGACCTTTCGACCGCATTTTCGTTTTCCATGTGGTTATATAAGGAAGATCAAGGAGTCGGAGGATGGTCACCGATATTATCAAAAGGTGACACCACCGAGTACGGTCCGTATGCGCTACTTCATGATCCATCCGGAGTCTCTCCAGGTGTAAGATTGACTGGCGGTTCGACAACTTCGCCGGATCATCTATTCACAACAGTAAAAACTAATCTCAAAGAATGGTACTTGTTCACAACCACATGGGATGGCAGCAACGTCAAATTTTATGTGAATGAAACTCTAGTAGATACAAAACCTTGGAACGATGTATTTAAGAATGATAACGGTCAGTTGCTGATTGGTTATGACCCGCCAGGAGTCACAGAGTACTTCCGCGGTCTAATGGATGATTTCAGGGCCTATAACTACTCATTAAGTCCAGCTGAAATTACTGATTTGTATAATAACAGACTACCAGAAGACCAAGAACCACCAGTCACAACAGCAAAAATCACACCTGAAAATCCGAATGGTACAAATGGTTGGTATACGAAAGATGCAAGCATTACCTTAACTGCGGTCGATCAAGATTCAGGAGTAGAGAAAACCGAATATAGAATCAATAATGGCGAGTGGAAGGTCTACACTGGAGCCATTCCTGCGACAGAGAATGGTCCCTACACGGTTGAGTTTCATAGTATAGACAAAAATGGAAATATTGAGGGGATCAAGTCTATATCATTTAAGCTGGATACTACTAAGCCATTTACAATGGCTAATGTCGTGCCAGGGGAGCCAGATGGAACCAATGAGTGGTATAAATCACCTGTCAGTATTACACTATCGCCATCAGACGAAGGAGCCGGTGTAGAAAAAATCGAATACCGTGTCAGTGAGGGTAACTGGCAGAACTATGAAGGTTCAATTTCGGTAAAAACAGGTGGTAATTACACCATTGCCTACCACAGCATCGATAAGGCTGGAAATGTAGAGGATAGTAAATCCATTTCCCTAAAACTCGATAATATCAAACCGGTTACAAAGGCTGAAAGTACTCCAGGCAAACCAGACGGTACCAATGAGTGGTACAAATCAGAAGTCAGTATCACACTTTCAGCATCTGACGAAGGAGCCGGTGTTGAGAAAACCGAATACCGTGTGAATGAAGGCGACTGGAAAACGTATGAAAGTTCGATTTTGATAAACACAAATGGCATCTCCACCATCGATTATCGCAGTAGCGATCGAGCCGGAAATATAGAGGATAGTAAATCCATTTCCCTAAAACGCGATAAT
>NZ_JBALOA010000011.1:160358-210085 GCF_036962125.1 Neobacillus drentensis | reverse complement strand
AGTTTTCAAAGAACAATTACTTTTCAAAGATAATTTTCAAACGTCCGCTCGAAAGCGACTTCACTAATTTATCATATTCCTTATCGAGATGTCAACAAGTTTTTTAATTTCTTTTTTCATTTGTTGAACCCTCCAATGAGGACGAGATTTAATATAACATGATAAATTAATGTTTGCAATATAGTTTTATCAATTTTTTCAAAAACCCTTCTAATTAAAATTACATACTTTAGAAATTTAATTGAAGAATGTATAAATAATAGGTGTTTAAGCCTTTTTCGTACATTCTAAACATATAATAAGATGAACCGCATTGTTTAACAGCATTCATTCCAATAATATAAATTTGATTTTCTTCTAATTAAATCGAACCATAGATTTGGTTCTTCCATTAGATAAACTTTTATGTGTAGAATAAAAATTAGAAATCTTTTATTTTTATATGCTAATTTTTGAAAGATGCAACAATCCAGTCAACTCTGTATAATTGGACGTGATTCTGTGATGAGTAGTGTTGATATCCAAATATTAATTAAGCTAGGTGTTTCAGCTGTTTTTGGACTTATTATAGGTCTTGAACGGGAGTTAAAGAGAAAACCAGTAGGACTAAAAACTAGCCTTGTAATATCCGTGGTAAGCTGTTTGCTGACAATTGTATCAATTGAATCTGCTTACATGTTTCCCAAATCAGATGATCTCAAAATTACCATGGACCCACTTCGTTTAGCCGCACAGATTGTATCAGGGATTGGTTTCTTGGGTGCAGGTGTAATCTTAAGACGTGGAAATGATAGTATTTCTGGATTAACAACAGCTGCAATGATTTGGGGGGCAGCAGGAATTGGTATAGCTGTTGGAGCTGGCTTTTTCATTGAGGCTTTTGCTGGAGTTGCATTACTTATTATTAGTGTTGAATTTATTCCTTTTTTAATGAAAATCATTGGTCCGAAACAACTAAGGGAAAAAGAAGTGATGCTGCAACTATTTATTAGGGATCAGTGCCAAATCGATAAATCTATCTCTTTCCTATTGGAGAAAAATTATATCGTTCGAAGACTTAAAATAAAGGATCTAGACAATGGGGATCATCTTGTTCAAATTTTAGTTGCAGTTGATTACCGTGAAAAGACAACCGATGTGTATACCTCTGTGTCAAATCTAGAAGGTGTACAAAAAGTAGAAATAGAAAGTATCGGCTAACCAAAAAAGTTTATTATTTTCTAAATTTACTCTTGCAAGAATTTATTAATACAGATATAATTTTGCTTGTACCAATTATCTGGGGGATTAGCTCAGCTGGGAGAGCGCTTGCATGGCATGCAAGAGGTCAGGGGTTCGAGCCCCCTATTCTCCATTATTTGAAAACCTCTGCGTTTGCAGAGGTTTTCTTTTTTTTATAATAATATTATTTTCTCTAACCTCTACCTTTTGTGGGTATTTTTACCTTTTTTTATTTTTTCTCTTGCATCTCCCCTTATCACTATAATAATATTATATTTGTAGTTTAAAAATTTTGAAAAGTCTGTATTTTAGCGAGGTGACTTCATCTAAAAAATCCGATCTATATTTTTTTTCCATCCTTTGACCAATCAGCTATGTCATTAATTTTTACCTCATTATAATTAAGGTTTTTATTTGAGAGGGGGAGCTTCTATTGGAGGCAAAAAAAAATATGGCTAATTCTGAAAGCGATTACACCTCAGTTGTTCAATCAGCATCTTTTCAAACATTACTCTCCGAAAAGAAAAAATTCATCATCCCAGTTACCATTTTCTTCTTTTGTTTTTATTTTGCATTACCTGTACTAACATCTTATACCACCGTTTTAAATAATAAATTTATCGGAAGCATTACGTGGGCATGGGTGTTTGCCTTTTTACAATTCGTTATGACTTGGGTTTTATGTATGGTTTATTCAAAGAAAGCAGCAAGATTTGATGAATTAGCATCTAAAGTCATCCAAGAAGGAGGACATGGCGAATGAATACAGCTGCCTTTACGATGTTTCTATGTATCGTTTTTGTAACGTTAGTAATTACATACTACGCTTCAAAACGAACGAAAAATGCTAGTGAGTTCTATACGGCAGGAGGTGGATTAACGGGCTGGCAGAATGGACTGGCCATCGCTGGAGATTATATGTCAGCAGCATCCTTCCTTGGTATTGCCGGTGCAGTTGCCTTAACTGGCTTTGATGGTTTCTTTTATAGTATCGGGTTCCTGGTTGCCTATCTTGTTGTCCTTTATTTAGTAGCTGAACCACTAAGAAACCTAGGCAAATATACATTTGCTGATATGATTGCCGCTCGATTTGATGCCAAAAAGGTTCGTGGATTTGCTGCAATGAATACGGTTACGATTTCTATTTTTTATATGATCGCACAGCTTGTTGGTGCAGGTGCACTTATTAAACTATTATTAGGCTTAGAATATACCACTTCTGTATTAATCGTTGGGGTTTTGATGACCGTATACGTTATTTTTGGTGGAATGCACGCTACAAGTTGGGTGCAAATCATTAAGGCGGTTCTATTAATGGGCGGTACCTTGGTGATTTCGATTATTGTTTTTGCGAAATTTAATTGGAGTATTACCGATATGTTTGCCCAGATGAAAACCGCGACTCCATTAAAGGAATCATTCTTAAATCCTGGCGTAAAATACAAAATTGGTCTTGATACCATTTCCTTAAACATGGGGTTAGTTCTTGGAACTGCTGGTCTGCCACATATTCTTGTTCGTTTCTTTACAGTTAAGGATGCAAAAACTGCTCGTTCTTCGGTCGTATATGCCACATGGATCATTGGAATTTTCTACGTTATGACGATTTTCTTAGGTTTTGGCGCAGCTGCATTTGTAGGGAACAGCACCATTGTTGCGGCCAATCCTGCTGGTAATATGGCCGCTCCACTGTTAGCTCAAGCCCTAGGTGGAAATATGCTGTTTGCTTTTATTTCTGCAGTCGCCTTTGCCACGATTCTAGCGGTGGTTGCTGGTTTAGTTCTGACAGCTGCCTCAGCATTTGCCCATGATTTCTATAATGTAATCCTAAAAAAGGGAAAAGCAACGGAAAAGCAGCAAGTTGGGATGGCTCGCTGGGCAGCGGTTGGAGTTTCTGTTATTTCAATTCTTCTAGCCTTAGGAGCACAAACCCTTAATGTCGCTTTCCTAGTTTCCCTTGCCTTTGCAGTGGCAGCTAGTGCCAACCTGCCTGTCATTCTGTACACAATCTACTGGAAACGCTTCAATACAACCGGTGCCGTATGGGCGATGGTAGTTGGGCTTATATCAGCAATCGGCTTAGTTATCGTCAGTCCGAATGTTTTCAGCCCAGAAGTTGGAAAAGCTATATTTGTAGGCGAGCCTTGGTTCCCTTTTACAACTCCAGGGATTGTTTCCATTCCTCTTGGATTTATTGCCGGCTATCTAGGCACCATCTTCTCGAGCCAAAAAGCGGATGTGAAAAGATATGAGGAAGTCCTGGTGAAATCAAATACTGGAATTAAAGTTAATGGGTAATATAACAAATGGGACTGAATCATTTTCAGTCCCATTTTTAGAGTGCTCATCCTTGTTCTATTTAGTTCAAGATCTTGGTCCTTTTCTTCCTGAGCCTGTGCCTGTGCCTGCTCTCGGTTTGGATTTTCCCGGAGATTCGCCTCTTCGTTTAAATCGATTGTCCCTGCTGCTACTTGATTCGTTTCGTCTTCGTGATGTGTTTTGCTTTTCTT
This sequence comes from Neobacillus drentensis, assembly GCF_036962125.1. Lineage (GTDB taxonomy): Bacteria > Bacillota > Bacilli > Bacillales > Cytobacillaceae > Neobacillus > Neobacillus drentensis_B. The sequence continues at coordinate 206,354 of NZ_JBALOA010000011.1, read as the reverse complement.
TCCCTATGCCTATTCTCTCTTTCTTTACCTTGGTATGCCTATTATCATTTTCTGTTTTCTCTCTGGTTTCTTCAGTATTTCCGATATTTTTTTTTGGAATGATGATGTTTAATTCCTGCTCAATTGTATCGAGCATGGGCATATCTGCTGAAGAATAGAAAGTAACTGCTAGCCCTGTCATACCAGCTCTGCCTGTTCGGCCAATTCGGTGGACATAACTGTCTGCATCTTCAGGAATATCGTAATTAAATACATGGGTAACCCCTTCAACATCAAGTCCGCGCGCCGCCACATCTGTAGCAACCAGCAATTGTATTTCTGCCTCCCGAAAACGCTTCATCACCCGCTCTCTTTTCGCTTGAGACAAATCACCATGCAATTCATCGCAGGAAAAACCGTTTACTTTCAAGGCATCAAAAAGTTTACTTACTCTCCGTTTTGTCCGACAGAAGATGACGGCTAAAAAAGGACGATACGTTTCGACTAATTGAAAAAGCGTTGCTTGTTTTGCTCGATCCGTGGTATGAATCGCAATCTGCTTTACATTTTCAGCTGGTCCTTGCGTTTTTTCTACTTGAATATATTCAGGTTCATGCATATGCTTTTTGGCTAGTTTGCGAATTTCAGGCGGCATTGTTGCTGAGAACAGCATCGTTTGCCTGCTTGCCGGTGTTTCTCTTATAATATCTTCCACTTCATTAAGAAACCCTATATGAAGCATTTGGTCTGCTTCATCTAAAACCAGGAAGGATATTTCTGATAATCGAATCGTTTCGCGTCTAATATGATCTAATAGTCGACCGGGCGTTCCAACGACAATCTGCATACCCCGCTTTAGTTTCTTTAATTGTTTATCAACATCCTGACCGCCATATACTGCGAGAACATTGACTCCAGCAATATCAGCAATTAGCTTTTCAATTTCATCCGTAATTTGCAAGGCAAGTTCACGTGTGGGAGTCACAATGAGCGCTTGAACATCTTCTACCTCATGAGTTATTTTTTCTAAAATTGGCAGGATGAAGGCAAACGTCTTCCCTGTTCCAGTTTGGGCCTGTGCAATAATATCGTGGCTACTCAACACTAACGGAATGGATTTTTCTTGAATCGGTGTTGGTTTGGCAATTCCCTGACTGCGTAATTTTCCCACGATTGCTTCTGAAATACCCAGTGATACAAAATCTGACAAAAATACCCCTACTTTCTATTAAAACCTATCCTATTCATATTGATTGTTTTTCCTGATAAAAGCAAATCATGGTTGCCCTTTTTAGATAAAAGATTTATAATTCAATAAAACCAACTTATTTCATCGGAATAGTAATAATTCGTTCCTAGGAGGGATTATAATGGACCAACAAAGTTTTCTTATCATTCATGGATTAGGCGGGAGTGGACCTGATCACTGGCAATCTTGGCTGGCAAAAGAATTAATAAAAAGGAACAATCACGTAATTTACCCGACTTTTACCAACTATAATTTACCAAATAAGGACATTTGGTTGGAGGAACTATCTAATGCGCTGAGGATGATACCGGAGGAAAATAACTTAACCATCATTACTCATAGTCTTGGATGTTTTTTATGGCTCCATTATGCTTCTAAGCAAAACAAACAAATTGCCAATCAGGTAATTCTAGTTGCACCACCTTCCCCAAATCATATACTTACTGAAGCAAAGTCTTTTTTTCCCGTACCATTGGTTGGAAACCAGCTTAAAAAAGTTGCTGAGCACACATTATTTATCCATTCAACTAATGATCCCTATTGCGGCTTGAAGGATTCAAGTACCTATGCAAACCTCGGGCTCCCTGCCATCACTCTCCCGAATGCTGGTCATATCAATACACAGTCCGGACATAGTGAATGGCCATGGATGTTAGAATTATGCCTATCTCAGGAAAAATTATCTCTATATGCCTAAAAAGAAGGAATGAAAATCATTCCTTCTTTTTATACTGAAATGATATGATAATATACATATAATCATCTATTTTATAAATGATAAGTAATCGACTAAACAAATATATGCGGGGAGAAGATTGGGATGGATTTACATCAGCTGTATGTTTTTACAAAGGTGGTTGAACACAGAAGCTTTTCTAAGGCTGCAGATGATATTTTTCTAAGTCAATCCACGGTTAGTTCTCATATTCAAGCATTAGAGAAAATGTTGAATATAAAGCTGTTTGACCGAGTTGGAAGGGAAAGTATTCTAACCCCTCAAGGGGAGCGCTTATATCAATGGGCTCTAAAGCTTTTGCTTATCAAGGACCAAGCTCTTCTCGATGTAAAAGAAGGAATGACGGACCTGCGCGGCATCATTCGGATTGCAGCGAGTTCTGTTCCGGGGCAATTTATGATACCGCGAATGGTGAAGCGATTCAGAGATCAGTATCCTGAAGTGACGTTTCATATCAACCAATCTTCTTCCAAAAATGTAGCTGAAAAGGTCCTACATGGGTCGGTTGATGTTGGTATTTTAGGTGATAAATACGAAAACGATAAACTTCGCTACATACCTATATTAAAAGAAAAATTAGTGTTAATTACTTCAAACCAAAATGAGATTGAGGGTCCGGTCAATATCGAAGAAATTTTGGCTTATCCCTTTGTCATGCGAAACTCTAACTCTGGAACAAACGCTCTTTTGGAACGATTCCTAAAAAAAAGGAAAATAAATAAGGACCAGATAAATATTATTGCTTATACAGAAAGCGGACAAAGTTTAATGCAATTTGTCATCCAAGATATTGCCATTTCGATTATTTCTGAAATCGCAGCTAGCGAATATTCTTCAAAAAAGATGCTTAAGATGCATGAAATAAATGGCTTTGATGATGAAAGATTTTTTTATCTAGTCTACAACATTAATAAAACCCAATCACTTTTATCAAAGTTATTTATTGAAGGAGCCTTGGACTTAGCAGGTGGTTTCGAACACAAAGTGGACTGAGAAATCCTCAGCCCACTTTTCATTTTATCTAAAACTACGGTTTTAATATTACTTTTATACAATCTTCCATTTTTGTATCAAACACTTCGTAGCCATGTTTCGCTTGATCAAGTGGTAATACATGCGTGATGATATCACCGGGATCTAACTTACCATCATTTATCATTTCGTAAAGGAATGGCATATAAGGGATAACAGGTGCCTGTCCTGTTCTAATATTCACGTTCCGCTGGAAAATATCTCCGAGAGGAAATGCATTATATCGACCGCCGTATACACCGGTTAATTGTATCGTTCCACCTTTACGAACAGCCTGACTAGCAATGACAATCGCTCCCATTGCTCCGCCATGAAGCTTTAATCCAGAAGCAAGAAACTCAAGTGGGGTCCATTTTCCATCCATTCCGACAGCATCGATGACGATGTCGGCACCACCTTGGGTAATTTCCTTCAAATATTCGCCTGTGTTTTGATGCTGTTCAAAATTAACAATTTCAACTTTATTGGTTCGTTTCGCATGTTGCAGACGGTAATCAATATAATCAACGGCAATCACGCGTTTTGCTCCCTTATACCAGGCAAATTTCTGTGCGAGTAATCCAACTGGACCACAACCGAGGATGATAACCGTATCCCCCTCTTTTACACCCGCATTATCAACACTCCAGTAAGCTGTCGGAACTGCATCGGCAAGTAATGCTAACTTTTCATCTTCCACCTCACAGTTTTCAGGAATCTTAAATGGGGTGAAATTTCCAAATGGTACTCGCATATATTCTGCCTGCCCACCTGCATAACCGCCTGTAGTTTCCGAATAACCGAAAAATCCCGCTCCTTGTCCATGTGGATTTCCGTTATCACATTGACTTGTTAAATCGTGCGTGCAATACCAACAATGGCCACAGCTAACATTAAAAGGAATGATGACTCGATCACCTTTTTTTAAGTTCGTTACCTCTGGCCCTGCTTCTTCAACGATTCCCATTGGTTCATGACCAATGACAAAACCCGTAGGCAAATTGGGAATCATCGCATGAATCAAGTGTAAATCAGAGCCACAAATGGCTGTAGAAGTAACTTTTACAATAATGTCATCTGCATTTTTTATTTTTGGATCTTTGACTTGTGTCACTTCAACATTCTTTATGCCTTGGTATGTTACTGCCTTCATCAGGTTTTCTCCTCCTTTTATTTGTATGGCGTGGCAAACATGCCAAGGCGATCAGTATCCATAGGGTAAAGGTTTAAACTAGCAATTTGTACGGCAGTTTCTGCAGACTTTAAGTCAATTGGAAATTGTTCTTTAAAGTTGTGGGGATGCAGCCATCCTTTTTTGATCATCAAATCCGATATCTCAGTGTGTAAATCGATTGCGTTCTCCATCTGTTTATGCAGTGCCCGTCTGAGTTCAGGGTTGGCCGTTTCAGTAATTGCAAAGCCGTAGTTACGAATACCATTTTTTACAGAAAGTAAAAAGTCCATGGCAAAAGCTGAATCGGCTAAGTTGGGCATTCCTTCCGCATTTCTTGGGTCTAAATAATCTTCCATTATTTTACTACCTCGCTTTATTGCAGTATTTGACTTTGTTTATAAAAGCCTAAAAGTTCATTAATGTCCTTAATTGACTGTTGCACATCTTTCTCCATTAGCGCCTTTAATTCATTATCAAAACAGATTCCTTGCATTAATTTGGAGCGAAGTAAGCAAACCGTTTTAAAGTTCAGGATTTCATGCGTTTCCATTGTTTCATGCAAGGCTAAGCTCTCTACTTCCATAAAGCACCTCCAGTTTCTTAACATATATATTTTCCCCTATTGATGTTTCCTTTTATGCATGGTGAATAAACAAGGGGCATCTAAGAAAATATAATGAGGATAAAGTACGTTGCGCCTGGAGGGAAAATAAATGACCAAGTATTTAGGGCTACATGAAACATTAGACCTTCATGAATTGCTTTCATTCAAAAATTTGTGTTTAACTAAAGCAACAACCATGAGTGCTTTAGCCCAGGATGAGGAGTTAAAAGCCATTCTTTCAGAGGATGCCGCTGCAGGAACACAGCATATCCAACAACTAAAGCAATTTTTGACAGAGCGGGAGGCAAACCAGTGAATCAATTCATTCAAAATATTATGGGAATGGGTGGTATGACTGACCAAGTGATTGCTACTGATTTTCTCATCTCTGCGAAGGCCGGTGTGAGAAATTATGCTGTAGCAATTACGGAAACGGCTACACCAGAATTAAAAGCAGCCCTACGAGCACAATTAAATGATGCTATTGCTACACATGAAAAAATCACTAATTATATGGCAGCGAAGGGCTTCTATCACCCGCACAACCTAAGTGAACAGTTGCAAGTGGACCTAACAGTTTCAGAAACAGCATTGAATCTTGCTCACAAAAAGGAAAATGCCTCAAGTTAATAAATTGGATTTGTTATAGAGGGGGATTTCTATGACTGAAAAATGTTTTTATTGTACCAATGAAATTGAAGAAAGACAGCTTCATTATGTTACATTTATCTCCTCAAACCGAGAAAGAGATGAATCGCTTTGTAATGATTGTTATCAAGAATGGCTCGAAGGGGTAAAAGGATAGCCACTAAAAAGATGCAGCATCTAGAAATTGTAATAAAAAAATGGAGAGATTATTTTACAAATCTCTCCATTTCTTTAACACTGCTTCCAATATAATCAATCGTAAGTAACTTTGCAGTCATTTCTGAAAATTGACTTATCAAGCCTTGTTCGAGCTTTTTCCCCTTTCCTTTCTCTGTAAAACAGAGTACAGTAGGGCCAGCGCCGCTCAGAGCTACTCCGAAAGCACCTAATGATTTTGCCACTTTTTCAATTTCTTGATAGCCGTGAATGAGCGGTTTTCGGTATGGCTGATGAAAGAGGTCTTGCTCCATCATTTTTCCAGCCAGCTCCCAGTTTTCAGTTAGTAGGGCAGCTACTAAAAGATTCGCAGTCGAAGAAGCTTGAATAGCGGTTTCACGGGTAAATTCTGAAGGGAGAACGCCGCGAGAATCCTTCGTTAAAAGAATTTCATTTGGGATGACTGCGACCATTTCAAAGGAAATATTAGAGATACTTAGCATGTCTACTTCGTTTTGCTGGTAGGCCCCAATAACCAATCCCCCGAAAAGGGATGCACCGACATTATCCGGATGGCCCTCAATCTCTGTTGCAATAAGTAGCTTTTCTTGCTGAGTTAAACCTATCCTTCCAACTGCATCAGCAAGTTCAATCCCCGCAATAATAGCTGCAGCACTTGAACCAAGTCCACGTGCTAAAGGAATGTTACTGTCGACTGTTATTTTGCAAGGCTGTAAATCAATTCCATACTTCGCAGCCGTTTGAATGGCAATTTGACAAATAAAATGAGTATCATCTGTTGGGAAGTCCATCAATTCAGCACTAGCAGACGAAACTTCCCATTTTACACTTTTCTCCACTTCCAATGACAAATACAAATTAACAGCAAGACCCATAGAATCAAAGCCAGGCCCTAGATTAGCTGTACTTGCTGGTACTTTTATTAAAAAACGATCATTTAAGTTCATAATGATTTCCGTACCACCTTATATGCACTTTTTATTTCCTTAACCGCTTGAAGATCATTTAATGCTAATAAAATTTTATCATAATTGGTTAAGGAGGCACGATGTGTGACTAACACAATTTCTGATGTCTCATTTTTCTTCACAGGAAGCTGTAGGATTTTTTCAAAACTAACCCCATATTTTGCAAAAATGGTTGTAATATCAGCAAAAACGCCAACTTCATCTCGGACATGAATCCTTAAGAAGTATTTAGAATATTTCTCACCATTATCTTTTAGCTTCTTTGGATATTGAGGTGTTACTGCACTACGGCCATTAACCCCAAGCCTTAAATTTTTAATCACCGCAACTAAGTCAGATACAATCGCAGTTGCCGTCGGCAAACTTCCCGCACCCGGCCCATAAAACATGGTCTCGCCTACCGACTCCCCATAGACATAAACGGCATTATACTCGTTTTGAACAGAAGCAAGCGGGTGATTATTGGATAAGAAGGTAGGAGCTACACTTACTTCAACTTTTTCCCCTTCACGATGGGCATAGCCAATTAGTTTCATGGTGTATCCCAATTGTTTTCCATAGCGCAAATCTTCATCTGTCACTTTTGATATTCCTGATACCTGAACATCTTCTAAATCGATATGCATAGAAAAACCTAGTGTTGCTAAAATGGTCATTTTACGAGCAGCATCTAGTCCTTCAACATCTGAGGTTGGATCCGCTTCAGCGAACCCAAGTTCCTGAGCTTCCTTAAGAACCTCGTCATAGGAACGGCCCTCTTCACTCATTTTTGTTAAAATATAATTAGTCGTTCCATTAACAATCCCCATTAACTGCTTAATACGGTCAGAAGCTAGTCCATCAACTAATCCTCTTAAAATCGGAATTCCGCCAGCCACACTTGCTTCATAAAATAAATCACAGCCATGTTCAGAAGCAACGGTTAACAACTCTGAACCATGTAACGCCATTAAATCCTTATTGGCGGTGACCACATGCTTGCCTTGGCTAAGTGCAGTAATTAAATAATCTTTTGTATCCTGTACACCGCCCATTACCTCAATCACTACATCTATTTCTTCATCATAAAGGATTTCGTCCGCATTTGAGGTTAACACTTTTGCATCTATTTCTACGGGTCTTGTTTTATGTAAATCCTGAACAAGAATCTTTTTTATGACAACAGGGCACCCCACTTGATGGATTAACTTATCTTGATTTTTTTTAATAATTTGGACTACCCCACAACCAACTGTCCCTAAACCTAATAACCCAATTGAGATTGCTTTCATGTTTTTCCCCCCCATGTATGTCCTCGTAAGACGCACAAATGTTTTTCTGTTGTAGACATTATATGATTCTCTTTACTTTTTTACAATAGATATGTTTCTAGTCTTCTAGTCTGTAAACGCTTAACTCCGTACCATGATAGGCTAATTTTTTTGAGCGAAATTTTTCAAAACAATATTGAAAATCTCCCCCATTTTTATCCTTGCCTAACTGTTTAGTTTCTAAGTGCACTGAGTAGTTCCTTTATTCCTATAAAATTCCTTTAATATCGAGCACCGAATCGAGAATATAATCTGCTTCATGTTTCTCAAAATCACTCCGTGCAGATTTTCCTGAGAGACCGGTCAACACGGCCGCAAACTTACAGCCCAATTCTCTTGCTGCTAACAAATCTGCTAACGAGTCCCCCACAACAAGAATGGTCTCCGCATCTGCAAGTGGCAGCTCTGCATCCAAACAATCCTGTACCGATGTTCCTTTTCCACGATGACCCATGATATATGTAAATGGATGAGGCTTTGACAGCGCCCCCTCGTCAGGAAACTCTTTCTCGGCCATTAATACATCATCAGCAGTAACAATTCGCTTTTCATCGAAATGCTTTAACCAATCTAAATGATAAAATGGCTGGATGGTTTCTAATTCAGGCCTGCCCGTCCCGATACCAATCGTCAAACCAGAGTTATTTAAAATTAGAAATAATTCCTCAATTTCCTGCTTAGGGGCTAAGGTTGTTTCATATGCCAAAAAGCCTTTTTTTCCAAGTTGAACCGAGGGTCTCCCAGTCGAGGCAAGAACATGCTTATCCCCTACATACCATTCCTGAGAAACATGCTCACAAACGTCCCAAAGTTCCCCTTTATGGAAAATCGAAGTTTCTATCCCCAGCTTTTCCTTTGCTAGCCCATTCAAATAGTTAAACAATTCCTGCTTCGTTGCATCTGAACGGACAAATTCCTTCACAAACAATCCAAAATCCAGTTTTACATCATAATTATTCAACACCGCGCCAATCTCTACTAATACTTCGCGATTAATTGGTGCCTGACACCATCGGTTAATTTTTTCAGCTTCCTTTTCCCTGATTTGCGAGAGCAGGTGGATGAGCTGGTGGCAGAAGGAAAGGTAAATCATGTCCCAGTTGGCGTTTAGACCACGGGATTTCAAAAACTTGAGAACTTGGTCCTTTTCAAATACGGTCTCTCTTATTTCTTTTATTTCCTCTTGATGATAATCAGTTTTATAGTGCCAAGGTTCAAGTCCCAAGTAATTAGAACTAATAAGCATTTCCCAAACAGTTAAGGCAGATGCATCAAAATAATGCTCCTCACTTAACAGAACCCCATCTACATCAAACAAAATTGTTTCAAACAACTACCCCACCTCATTCCCATGTACTTATTACGATATCGTAACATAGTAAGGTAAACGTTTTGAAGTAAATTTGTATAATAAACAGAAAATATTGTTAAATTGACATGCTTATTAAATTGTTATAAATTTAATCGTGCACGATTTACTTTACCAATAGGATCATCCACCTATTGATCACACTGAGGTGAGAACATGGAAATCACTCTAGAAAAACCATTTGAGGATACGAATCAACCCTTTAGAAATATCATCAAAAATCAAAAAAGCATTGTTGTTTTTGTTAGACACCCCGGCTGACCAGTTTGTCGAGAAATGCTTACGCAGTTGCGTGAGAGATATGAAGAACTTAAAGTGACAGGCTTTCAAATCCTTGTGATTACCCCGTCTCTTCAAGCGTATTTAGAGCAATTTGTTCAAGTATTTGGACCCTATCCATTCCCGATTTACGGAGATCCGGATAAAAATCTTTATCGTGAAATGGGTCACCAGACCATGCCAAAATGGAAGTTGCTCCTCCAAGCAGGAATGGCCTATCTTAAGCATGGGTCTAAAGCATTTTTGCCAGAAGATGAAGCACAAAAAAAGCTAGTCCAAAAGGCGATGAAAACCCATGATATCTATATCCAGGGTGGTACGTGGATTTATGATGAGAAGGGAAATGTTATTTGGAAACATATCGATTCAGAACCTGCCGATCACGCTTCAATTGATACTATCATATCCGTAATTAATCAACATTAAAAGAACAAGCCGCGTGACGGGATTCCCGACTGCACGGCTTGTTCTTTTTATTCAATCTACCCTTTAATTATTCTTTCTTTTTAGGATTTCATGTCCTTGTGGAGCTTTCAAGTAAAGCCAGCGAAACAATCATTAGAAAGAATACAGCTCCGATTGTTTCACTGGCAGTTTTTCACCACGTTAATTTAAATCCAACCCAATTGAAATATATTTTACTTCTAAGTATTCTTCAATCCCAAAATGACCACCTTCACGGCCAAGACCACTCTCCTTGTAGCCCCCAAATGGAGCTTGAACGACGGAAGGCAGGGCATCATTCAGGCCAATAATCCCGTACTCCAGCTGTTCTGTGATTCTAAAAGAGCGGCTTAAGTTTTCGGTATACACATAGGCAGCTAATCCGTAACAAGAATTGTTCGCCCGTCCAATTACTTCTTCCTCCGTTTTAAAAGTGGAAATCGGTGCGATTGGGCCAAAGATTTCATCCTTCATACATTCCATCTCATCATTAATGTTCGTCAAAATCGTTGGGGCATAGAAATAGCCATTATCCTTCACAGGCCCCGTCCCCTGATAAGTGACTATTCCCCCCTTTTCAACTGCTTCTTTAACCAGTCCTTCAACTTTTTTGTAGGCAGTTTGATCAATTAATGGACCAATATCCGTTCCCTCTTCAAGTCCGTTACCAACCTTTAGCTTTTCTAATTCCGCTTGAAAAAGCGTGATAAATTCATCTGCAATCCCCTCTTGAACATAAATGCGGTTAGTACAAATACACGTTTGGCCCGCATTGCGAAATTTCGATTGTACCAGTCCTTCAGCAGCCTTCGCTAAATTTGCATCATCCATCACGATAAATGGAGCATTCCCGCCAAGCTCAAGTGAAACCTTTTTGACTGTTTCCGCGGCACCGCGCATTAACCTCTTTCCCACCTCTGTCGACCCTGTAAAGGTTATCTTTGTGACGCGGGGGTCCTTCAGCCACGTTTCGCCTATTTCTGCCGACCTCCCCGTTATCACGTTCAATACCCCTGCAGGAATGCCTGCTTCATGAGCGAGCTCAGCTATTTTTAATGCCGTCAGTGGTGTTTGATTTGCTGGCTTTACAACAGCCGTACAACCTGCGGCAAGCGCGGGTGCTACTTTTCTAGTAATCATTGCGGCTGGAAAATTCCAAGGAGTAATTGCTGCGATCACCCCTACTGGTTCTTTCCTAACTAGGATTCTTTTATTTGGATGACTTGCTGGAATCGTTTCACCATAAATCCTTTTCCCCTCTTCGGCATACCAAGAGATAAAGCCATTGGCATACTGAACTTCCCCAAGAGCTTCCTTAAGAGGTTTACCCTGCTCCTTTGTCATGATTCGAGCAATTTCATGCTTGTTCTGGTCAATTAGGTAGAACCACTTCATCAAGAGCTGGTACCGCTCATCCGCTGTTTTTTTCGACCAGATTTTAAATGCTTTATGGGCAGCATCTACCGCTTGTTCTGCCTCATAAGCACCGCCTGTTGGCACCGCACCTATAACCTCTTTAGTGGCCGGATTAATCACTTCTGTTAAAATCTCGTAATCATTGCCAACCCATTCTCCATTGAGATACATCGGATAGATTTGATAATTTTGTTTTATACTATCCATTTTATTCCCCTCCAACCGATATGGCAGGATTATTTTTATAAACGGCTTCGAAGGCTTCCTCAAGAATTTGCAAACCTTCTTCCAGTTGGTCATCAGTGATGGTAATTGGCATGAGCAGACGAATGACATTGCTGTAAATCCCAGCACTTAGTAACATCAAGCCGCGTTCACTAGCAGCTTTGACCATTTTCCCTACTGCCTCTTTATCCGGTGATTTTGATTGTCTATCCTTGACGATTTCCATGGCACACATCGCACCGAGGCCGCGGACATCACCGATTCCCTCAAACCGATCAGCTAGAAGGTGCATCTTTTCAAGGACACGGTCTCCAATTTTTCGGGCACGGTCATTAAGTTGTTCACTTTCGATAATATCTAATACGGTCAGTGCAGCCCTGCAGCCAAGCGGACTTCCCGCATAAGTTCCGCCGATTTCACCAATGTCGGCAGTATTCATTATTTCTGACTTGCCAATCACACCGCTGATAGGTACACCTGCCCCCATCGATTTCGATATTGTTATTAAATCAGGAACGACGCCAAAATGTTCAATTGCAAAGTATTTTCCAGTCCGTGCGAATCCAGTTTGGATTTCATCAGCAATAAACAAGATGCCATACTGCGTGCAGATTTCTCTTACCCGTTTCACAAAGGCAGTGTCAGGTACGATAAACCCTCCTTCACCTTGCACAGGCTCCATCACGACAGCAGCAATTGTTTCAGGAGCGACTTCGGCAACTAAAAACTGTTCAAATTGTTCAATCATCATCGCACTATATTGCTGCTCATTCATTCCTTCTGGCCGGCGGTACACATAAGGATATGGCGCCTTATAAACCTCGGGGGCGAATGGCCCAAACCCATATTTATATGGCTTTACTTTACTAGTCATCGTCATCGTCATTAATGTCCGGCCATGGAATCCCCTTGTAAACGAAACAATTCCCTGACGTTTGGTGTATTTCCTAGCAATCTTTACAGCGTTCTCAACTGCTTCAGCACCACTGTTAAAAAAAGCGGCCTGCTTTTCAAATTCACCCGGCGCAAGCTCACAAAGACGCTGGGCTAAAGCAATATATGATTCATACATCATCACATTAAAGCCCGTGTGGATATATTGACTTGCTTGTTCCTGCAGAGCTCGAACCACTCTAGGGTGGGAATGACCCACATTCATCGTTCCAATAGCACCAGCAAAATCAATATAACAATTACCGTCCACATCTTCTACCAGAGCTCCTTGTGCTTTTTTTACAAAAGCTTGACAGTTATTGCTGATTCCTTTTGGGACATACTTATTTCTCCGCTCCAATAATTCCTTTGATTTGGGCCCAGGTATCTCTGTTTGGAGCTTGACATATTTCTTTTCCACTTGCTTGCTCCCCCTTTTAAGTAAATCGTTAAGCATTTATTTGCTCCAGTACTTCTTTGAAGGTTGAAACGACTTTATTAACCTCATCATAACTAATCGTTAGCGCTGGCTCGATACGAATAGTTTTGGAGTTTATTAATGTCCCAGCCACTAGGACCCCACGATCAAACATTCCTTTTGATACATCGTAGCCGATTTCATCTTGGTGGAATTCTATTCCGATCATTAGGCCTTGCCCACGGATTTCCTGCACTTTATCCTCATGACCAACTGCTGCATTTTTCAGTTCCTCAAGGAAATAGGCACCTACTTCAGCGGCTCTTTCCGGTAATTTTCCTTCAATTAAAACGCCAATCGTTGCAATCGCAGCCGCACAGGCTAGTGGATTGCCGCCGAAGGTTGTTGTATGCATAAACGGATTATCAAACCAGCTCTTAAAGACATTTTCAGTAGCTACCACAGCACCTGCTGGCATCACGCCGCCGCCAAACGCCTTGGCTAGACAGATAATATCTGGAACAACTTCATATAATTCTGCAGCGAACATTTTTCCGGTACGGCCCATTCCTGTCTGTACTTCATCAAAGATAAGCAAGGTTCCGTATTGATCACAGAGCTCACGGACTTGTTTTAAATAGTTTTCGGGTGGAAGAATAATTCCTCCCTCACCTTGAATCGGTTCTAAAATAACTGCTGCCACATCTTCACCAACGGAAGCACAAACCTCAAAGGTTTTTCTCATCATGTCAATATCACCAAAAGGCACATGACGGAAGCCAGGGATTAACGGTAAGAATGGTTTACGGAACATTCCTTTCGCCGTTCCTGACAATGAACCTAAACTTTTTCCGTGAAACGCTCGAGTGGTAGAAATAAACGTCGTCCGCTCACTGTACATTTTCGCTAGTTTTAATGCCGCTTCCACACTTTCTGTCCCACTGTTTGTAAAGAAAGCATATTTCAAATCACCTGGTGTGATTTCAGCTAGGATTTTTGCTAACATCGCTCGCAGTGGATCGAGCAAATCCTGGCTATGAAGTGCCTGACGTTTTAACTGATCCGTTACCGCCTTTACTACCTTTGGATTTCGGTGGCCGACATTATAGATGCCGAACCCGCCAAGGCAATCGATATATTCTTTTCCATTGACATCCTTGAAGCAAGAACCATTATCCGACCATTCCACTGCAGCAAATTGGCCGCCTTCAGTAACTGTTTTGCGGTATTCAAGGAATCCCGGATTTACATGCTCACGAAAACCGTCAACAGTTTCCTTAGTAATCCAAGAAGCTTCTGCTTCAGTAATTTCCTCTTTTTCTATTAAGCTTAAAACCTTATTAATATATTCACTTACATCCTGATTTAGCTTACTTTTTAACTCATGATTTAAATCGATACTCATATATCTATTCCTCCTATTTTATGATTAGTTTGAAAACCAGCCAATTGGCTCCACCTGCAGATTGATATTGATTTGTTTTATTTCTTGAAATTCTTCAAGCCCAAATGTTCCAAGGCTACGGCCAATTCCACTTTGCTTATAACCGCCCCAAGGTGCTTCGTTATATGTCGGATGATAGGAATTGATCCACGTTATCCCTGCACGCAGCTTTTTAATGACCCGTAAACCCTTCGCGCCATTATTAGTAAATACACCACCGGCTAACCCATAAACGGTACCATTCGCAAGTTTAATAGCTTCTTCTTCATCTGTGAACTTCTGGATTGTCACGACAGGACCAAAAATTTCCTCCTGAACAATTCGCATCTCTTGGTTCACATTAACAAAAACGGTTGGTTCAACAAAGTAACCTTTTTCTAAACCATTGCTTGTGATTCGGTTTCCGCCGCATGCAACGGTCGCTCCTTCTTGTTTGCCTATTTCTATATAGGAAAGGACTTTTTCTAAGTGCTCTTGACTCACCAGCGGGCCCATTTCGGTTATAGGATCATTTCCTGGCCCTACTTTAATTTGCTTGGCCCGCTCGACGAAACGATGGACGAATTTATCATAGATTTCTTCTTCGACGAGTATCCTTGAACCAGCAGAACATACTTGACCAGAACCGGCGAAGATACCAAATAGTGCATAGTCAACGGCCGTTTCAATATCAGCATCAGCAAAAATGATATTAGGCGATTTACCGCCAAGCTCTAATGATACCTTCTTCATCGTATCCGCTGCGGTTTTCATAATGTGCTTCCCTGTTTTCGTACCGCCGGTAAACGAAATCATATCCACCTCGGGATGGGAAGCGATTTCATTTCCAACCACCGCTCCAGCACCCATGACCAGATTTGCCACCCCATTTGGCAAGCCAACTTCTTCAAAAATCTCAAATAGTTTTTTGGGGGTTATTGGTGTCACTTCAGACGGTTTAAATACAATCGTATTTCCAGCAGCTAAGGCTGGGGCAATTTTCCAGACACTCATTAACAGCGGATAGTTCCAAGGAACAATCAAGCCGCACACACCGATCGGCTCACGGACAACCATTGCCTGCATCGGGTCGGCAACATGATAGGTCTGTCCATCTGGCTTGGTAATCAAGCCTGCATAATAGCGAAAACAAGCCGCTGCATCCCCAACATCGAAGCCAGCTTCTCTTAATGGTTTCCCGTTATCCATCGTCTCTAACTCAGATAATTCATCGGCATATTCTTCAATTTTGTCAGCAATTTTTAATAAATAGGAGGCTCTTTCCTGAGCGGATATCCCAGACCAAACACCCTCTTCAAAAGCTTGCCGCGCCGCATAAATCGCCGCACGAGCGTCAGCAACCGTTCCTTCAGGGGCATATGAAATCACTTCACCATTTGCAGGATTAATTACGGGGCGTGTTTCTTGATTTTCGGCATCTTTCCACTCACCATCAATAAACATCTTCAGGTTTACCACTCGTTTTTTTACCTCGACCATTTAAATTCCTCCTTTATTCACCCTCACTAACAATTATTGCAAGATTCGTGCCAACTAAAGAAACATAGCAAAATAGTTTTCTTTTGCAATATTAGAAAAAATGCCTATTCATTTTTGCATAACCCTATCGTATTTTGCATAATAAGAAAAGCCGCGGAAGATCGTTTGATCTATACCGCAGCTTTGGATTAAAGGCCGGAAAAGTTTTCAATTTTAATATTTTTTTCGTGGAGTATCTTTTGATACTTTCTACTAACCGAGGATTGGCTAATCCCCAAGGCTTTTGCCGCTTTTGTTGTTGTTTTATATTGGTCCATCGCCATCACAATTAACTGCTCCTCGACATGATCGATGGCCTCTTGCAGTGGAATGACCCTTGTAATGACTGGCTTCATCTTTTTATTTTCAAAACCCATCGATAAAAATTGGCTGACGAACTCAGCATCAATCGCTGGCTGTTCTGCAGTAACTACTAATCTTTCAATAATATTTTGAAGTTCCCTGACATTTCCCGGCCATGGATAAAACTCCAGTACATTAACAGCATCAGGTGTTAGATGGTAATTCCGTTCATATTTCTCATTCAATTGCTGTAGGAAATGGAAGGCAAGCAAGGAAATATCCTCCGTCCGTTCCCTTAATGGCGGGATATGTATTGGTATGACATTCAAGCGGTAGAACAAATCTTCACGGAATGTCCCTTCCTCTACCATTTTTTCTAATTTTTTATTTGTCGCCGCAATAATCTGCACATTCACCTTAAACGGGGTAGTGCTGCCAATCGGAATAACCTCCTGCTCCTGCAGTACTCGCAACAGTTTTACCTGGAGATGTATAGGCATCTCACCAATTTCATCGAGGAACAAAATTCCCCCATCGGCCTGTTTAAAGTATCCATCCTTCCCATTCTTATCGGCTCCAGTAAAAGCCCCTTTGGCATATCCGAATAGTTCACTTTCAAGTAAGTTTTCTGGAATTGCTCCACAGTTTAATTTAAGAAATGGTTTCACCTGGCGCCTGCCTAATTGATGGATTGCTTGAGCAATTACCTCTTTACCAACGCCCGATTCACCGTAAAGAAGCACGGTTGAAGAAAAGTCAGCAATTTTCTTTGCTTGATTGATAATCTTCTCCATCTTCGGACTGCAGTATATAAGCTTTTTCAAAAAACGGTCCTTACTTTTAAAATCATCTAATTCCTTCTTATATTGTTCTGAGATCTTTTTTATTTCCTGCAGTTCGCTTTTTAGCCTTGTTGTTTCGGTAATATCACGCGAGGCAATGATAATCCGGTCTAATTCATTTTTTTCATTAAAAACAGGATTTCCAACCGCAAGTATTTTTCTTCCTGCCTTTGTTTCTTGGACTACTGAGACCTTTTTTCTTTTTTCTAATACTAGTCTAGTCACTGAAGGCGTAAACAGCCCTTGGTCCTCAAGTTCAAGAATATTTTTTCCAATTAGTTCGTTTAAATCGACCTTCCAGAAATCTTGAATAATATTTTCACTGAACCTGATCAGTTCGCCCTTGTTATTCACAACAAGGATTTCATCATAAATACTCGACAAAATCGCATGTAAATCCTTATTTAAATCCTTAATATATTCAATTTCCATAGCCATTTCTTCAACCATTGGCAGGTCCTGTGCAACAATAATAATCCCATCGACTTCATTCTCATAGTTCAAAATCGGGCTATAGTCGACGAGAATTCCAATTTCATTTTTGATGACTAGATGATTAAGAAGCGTCTTACCGGTGGTAAATACCTGATCAAGATGGGTACGGCTAAATATTTCTGCTGCCGGAAGATTCATTACCTTTTCTGCAGTCGACCGAATCATTTTTAATCCAGCTTCATTATAATTAATAATTCTTTTTTCCCTATCTAATACAAAAATTCCCATCGGGATCGAGGTAAGAATAATCTTCAATAAGTCGACACTTTTATTTTCCTGTTTAAAAAGCTCGGCCAGAACATCTTCCCTACGAATATAGCCTGCCGGAAATCCTTCCTCACCTTTAATAATCGCAAAGGGCTCGCCAATTATTTGGAACAATGCAGGCAAAGAAATTTGTTCGCTAAGATGGCAGATACTTTCTAGCGATTTCGCTTGTTCAAGCAGATAGTCAATCGAAGCATTTTCTCTTTTATGGTTTTCCAGGATGACATATGCAAATAACTGATTTTGTCTTTTTAAAAACAAAAAGGGCTCTTTAAGGTTATTTAAGGTTGATTGAAAAACTACTTCACTTTCATCCACGTCCACTGAAATAATTGGTTTCACTTTTTCTTTGGCAACAGAAAACATCGTTTACTTCCCCCTTAACACCTTGTCACTCTAATACTATCACTTTATATAAAATATTTTATAATATTGCAAAAAAAAAAAAGAAGATGAGCGTCCCATCTTCTTTATCTCGTCATTAATCACTGCCGGTAACAAATAAGTCTTCTTTGATATAAGCGAGGACCATTCCTGGAACCACATAATCCCCTTCCTGGACTTCAAGCGATTCAACTTCACCGCTCAAACTAGTTTGAACAGTTTCTAATTCACCTGATTCTGATTTAATGATAAATAAGGTCTCCCACTCATAGATTCTTGACTCATCCAAGATTGAGATTCTTTCCACTTTCCCATAACATGGGCTAAGAACCACACCATAATACATGAACATACTCTCCTTTTTCGTTTAATACTGCTCTTGAAAAGGCCGTGGTTGTAATACTAAACTGAAAAATTCTTGAAACTCTGGGATATCTTCTGCTTCGATACCAAGTCTTTCCGCCCAATGATTATCTAAATAGGTATCCTCTTGGCATAGTAAAACCATTTTCCCTGACTGTATTGAAGTGACCATTGCTTTTCCAAAGAATTGCTCCGAATAGCCAATTGTCAAATCGTAGCGGTGGTTGTTTGAAATTAGACAAAAGTAATGTAATAGCTGCTGTTCCTTTTGTTCTGCTAATATATCCAGTTTCATATATTGTCCTCCCTTTTTCATATTTATTATTAATATTTCAACCAGCCACGAAGTCTCGAAGCCTCAGCAAGCTTTTGAATCCCTTCGATATAAGCAGCAATTTTCATATTTACACCATACCGTTTCGAGGTCTGGTAAACCTTTAAAAAGCTGTCCGTCATTTTTTCCTTGAGCCGCTCATCTACAGTTTCCTCCGTCCAGTAATATCCTTGATTATTTTGACACCATTCAAAATAAGAGACAATTACACCACCAGAATTGGCAAGAATATCCGGGACCACAAGGATCTGCTGTTCATCTAGAACCTTTAAAGCTTCTTTAGTGGTCGGTCCATTGGCGGCTTCAATGATAATTTGGCAGTTTAGTTTCTTGGCATTATACTTGTTAATAACCCCTGAGATGGCAGCCGGGATGAGAATATCACATTCTTTTTCTAATAATTCCTGGTTTGAGATCGCACTAGAATAATAATTAGATACAATGCCAAAGGAATCTCTATTTTCCAACAAAAATGGGATATCCAGGCCATTCTCATCGTATAAGCCGCCGAGCATGTCACCGATTCCAATTACTTTTGCCCCCAACTCATATAAATACTGGGCAAGGTAGCTACCGACATTTCCAAACCCTTGAATGATAACACGGGTATCTTTTACCTGCATTTTCTTTAATTCACAAACCATTTGGAGCGTATATAAAACACCTTTTGATGTCGCCGTTTCCCTGCCCTTGGATCCCCCAAGTGCAATTGGTTTTCCTGTAATAAAACCAGGGGAGTCAAATTCGCGGATATGGTCATATTCATCAAGCATCCACGCCATAATTTGCGAGTTCGTATACATATCAGGTGCTGGAATATCTTTCGTTGGACCAACCAGTTGACTAACTGCCCTTACGTAACCACGGCTCAACTTTTCTAATTCATCTAGACTCATTTTACGAGGATCACAAATGATTCCGCCTTTAGCACCGCCATAGGGCAGGTCAGTTATACCACATTTTAAGCTCATCCAGCCCGCCAATGCTTTTACCTCATCTGCTGTGACATCGGGATGAAAGCGAATACCCCCTTTGGTTGGTCCTGATGCATCATTATGCTGTGCACGATACCCCTGGAATATCTCTGTCTCTCCATTATCCATTCTAACCGGGATACTTACTTCTAAAAATCTCATTGGCTTCTTTAGAAATTCGAATACTTGCGGTGGATAGTTCAGGATGTTTACTGCTTCTTTTAACGTTTCCTGAAACTCTATCAGGGAGTTGTCCTGTTCTCTTTCTTCCGTATTCTTCATGTCGAGAGATTCGATTGCCATTCTAACACCTCATTTTTTATTGTTACCTAAGGTTAAAGCAAGTTTCGTGCCAATCCATCACCCGCAGTTTTTACAGCTTAAACTAGGATAAATGCAATGTGATTATGAGGAAATGATTTAATTATTCATTTATGCATAGATTATTAGGCATTCTAAATTTTCCTCACTAACTCTCTTATCCAAAGCAAAAACCAGGCATCAAGCCTGGCTCAGGTAACTTTATAGGGAAGTGGTACTTTCCGCGTCATCGATACTTAAATCCGCAATTTTGATTTTGAAGAACCTTGTTTGGAATAGCATATAAATCACACCAATGCCAATCCAAACAATTCCGCCAATCAGTGCATCAAATTGTAAGTTCGCCCACAAAATGCCTGTTAATCCTGCTCCAATAATCGGCATAATTAGGAAGGAGAAAATATCCTTAGCTGTTTTATATCTCTTCTGTCGAAAAACGAAATGAGCGATTACCGAGAGGTTGACGAACGTAAACGCAATTAAAGCTCCGAAATTAATAAAGGAGGAAATCAATTCAAGACTTGGGGCAATCGCAAGTAAGGATACCACACCAACTAGGATGACATTAAAAATGGGAGTCCTAAATTTTGGATGAACATAGCCAAATGTCTTTTTTGGTAGAACACCATTTCGTCCCATAACGTACAAAAGCCTTGACACACTTGCGTGGGAGGCAAGTCCTGAAGCAACAGTTGCAGCAAAAGCACCAGATAGGAAAATCAGTTTAAAGATAGTTCCACCCACAAACAAACCAATTTCAGGTAAGGTATCATCGGTCACTTTAAACCCTGAAACATCAGGAAATAAGGCTTGCGCAAAATAACTACAGACAAAAAAGATGGCTCCTCCTATAAAGACCGTTAGCATAATCGCTCTCGGCATCGTTTTTTGGTCAATTGCTTCTTCGGCATACATGGTTACTGCATCAAAACCAATAAAGGAAAAACACACTACAGTTGCCCCAGTCAAAATGGCTCCGAGATGTATATCGGAATGGAAAAGCGGGGTTGTTGTGAAAATGGTTCCTTGTCCCATTCCTTTAGAGAGTTGGACAAAGGCAAGAACAATAAATGCGCCAATTAAGACTACTTCAAAAAGAACCAGCAGGGAATTTAAACTGGATGTTTTTCCCATACTCCAGGCATTAATGGCAGTGACAATCGCAACATAGGCAACCACCCAGATCCAAGCTGGAATACTAGGAAAGACAGATACCATATAAATGCGAATAATCAAAGCATTCACCATTGGAAGCAATATATAATCAAGTAACGCTGCCCAGCCGACTATGAATCCGAGATGCGGGCTTATGGTCTCCCGGGTATAGGTATAGGCAGACCCCGCACTCGGAAAGACCTTAACCATTTTTCCATAGCTGATCGCCGTAAATACCATAACAACCAATGCAGCAATATATGCAAGAGGGACCACGCCATTTGTTTCTTCAGAGACAATTCCAAATGTATCAAATACAATCGTTGGCGTCATATAACCCAATCCCAGCATAACGATTGCCCAAAGCCCAAGTGAGCGTTTAAGAGTAGTATTCTCCAATTTAACCATCTCTCCTTTAGTATCCGGATATTCACTTATCAAAAAAAAACGATTGTAAGCATTTACATTTTGTTTTAACAGGGATGGAGTTTTACACTTAAAAAATGATTCGCCTCCTTTATTTTACCTAAAATTCTAACTATTATAAATAATTGCAACTTTCGTGCCAAGTTTAATATATTGAGTCAATGCCTACTACCAAACCTCTTCTTGTTAATTTATTCTCTATTAAAAAAGAAATTCAGTTTGATTTTTATGTAATATTGCATAACCTACTCTTTTTTGCATAAAAAAACAGCGAATTCCATATTTAGGAACTCACTGTTTCTTCGATTTTTCCAATATTAAAGGGAAATTAGTTAAAAGATTATCTCGCGAAACGATGATTACCGATTGTTACCGTCACGGGACGTGAATAGACCCACTTGCTAACAGCAGTTTTGGGATTATAGAAAAATAAAGAGCCGTTTCCTTGTCCTCTAAAGGCAAGTGCTTCATTCACAGCTTTTTTCGAGACTGCATCTGCTGCTTTATTAATCGTGCCATTTTTCACAGGTGTGAAGGCATAGTAACCATTCGACTTTTCATAAATAACACTCTTAACTGTATTTGGGAAATCAGGACTTGCGACGCGGTTAAGAATAACTGTAGCAACAGCAACTTTTCCTGCATATGGCTCACCTACTGCCTCAGCTCTTACTAAGCGGGCCATCAAGTCTTTTTCTGCTGCAGTAATTGTAGAATTTGGGATAATTAGGTTTGTTCCTGCATATAAAAGATTGCTAGTTTTATTATTAGCTTTTAATAGACTATTAACGGTTACCCCGTATTTCGCTGCAATTTTCCAATAGGTTTCACCTGATTGGACTTGATGCGTAGTTGTTGCCGCTTCTGTTGTTCCAGTTAACGTTACTGCTGACATTGATAAAATTAGTCCGGTTGCAATTAATAGTTTCTTTAATTTATTCATAGATTACCCTCCCATATTTGTTTTCCGCTTCTCTATACTATTAAGGCTAACAGTTGTAACATTGGAATTCATTAACCAAAAAGTGGTAACTTTGAACCCACAAAAATAGCGCCCACCATGAAGGCATTTAGCTGCCACCTGGGATATTTCACCAATAATTTATCTTTTCCATTAAGTGGGACAGTTGGATAAGAAAGGACCAATTATTACACTTTATTTCAGCCATGTAACAATCAAAAATGACCTTTATACCTTTGAAATCCTAAGTTTCTTCACCAAATTGACAACAAATTTCTTGAATTCATACAGGATTTCACCTCAAATTTGGGTAATAATAAATATAGAGTTAAATAAGGAGGTTATTTAGATGGAAAATCAGTTAGTCAGTGTACTTAATAAACAAATTGCAAACTGGTCTGTTTTGTATACGAAATTACATAACTATCATTGGTATGTGAAGGGTGGAAACTTTTTCACATTACATGTCAAATTCGAAGAGTTTTATAATGAGGCCGGCCTGCATGTCGATGAACTTGCAGAACGCCTGCTCTCAATCGGTGGAAAGCCAGCAGCAACCATGAAGGAATACTTAGAGATTTCTTCTATTAAAGAAGCATCTGGAAATGAGTCCGCAGATGAAATGGTTCAATCAGTTATCAATGACTTCTCGATTATTATAGGTGAGTTAAAAGAAGGCATGAACTTTGCGGAAGAGAAAAATGATGAAACAACAGGTGACATGCTGCTTGCGATTCATTCTGAACTCGAAAAGCATGTGTGGATGCTAACTGCTTTCCTTGGCAGATCAATTTAATCTTTCATCATCAAAGCAAACAGTCCAATACATTTATTGGACTGTTTTGTTATTTATAATAATTATTAAAAAGTATTGACTTTTATTTAATAGTTACATTATTATAATGTTAAAGATATACATAAAAATTGGAGGTTTGAAACTTGTCAAAGCCTGAGGTTATCGTTTACAGCAGCACTGGCTGCCCCTATTGTGAAAAAGTAAAAACGTTTCTTAAAGATCATGGATTTGAATATGAAGAGCGAAATGCGTCTATACATAAGGAATATTTTGATCAATTAAAGGAACGAAAAATTTATGGAACTCCTGCCACACTGATTAATGGAAAGCTTGTACTAGGTTTTCAAGAGAAAAAATTTAACAAACTGCTTGGGCTATCGGAAGATCAAGTTTCCGCTGAGAACCTATCAAAGCCAGAAATTAGTGAAGCAACTGAAGAATCAATCTTTCAATCAGTCAATCAAAAAGTTCTCGAAGATGTCTATGATTTTGTCACCATTGGCGGCGGTCCCGCCGGAGCATCTGCAGCTGTTTATGCTGCACGAGGGAAATTAAAAACACTTGTCATTGATAAAGCTCCAAAAGCTGGTACACTTGCAATTACTCATAAAATCGCCAACTATCCAGGTGTACGTGAGGAGGTAACAGGGCTTGAACTGTTAACAAGAATGCAGGCACAAGCGAAAGATTTTGGGGCCGAATTTGTTCGTTCCACCGTCTTGTCGGTTGATTTTTCTGAGGATATTAAAAAAATCGAACTAGCTGAAGGAACCATTAAGGCTAAGAGTGTATTTATTGGAGTTGGCGCCAAAGCCCCTTCAGGTAAAATCAAAGGGGAAGAAGAATTTACCGGGCGCGGGGTAAGCTATTGTTCTACCTGTGATGCCGCCTTTTATCAGGACCGCGTTGTGGCTGTTGTTGGTGATAATGATGAAGCAATCCATGAGGCTGAAACATTGGCCAAGTATTGTAAAACGGTGAAATTGTTAATTCCAACTGAATTAAAGGGCGACGTTGATCTTTCACTATTAGAAAATAATGCTAATGTAGACATTTATAAACGCCACCGTGTCAGAGAAATTATTGGAACCGATAGTGTCGAGCAAATTGTTGTCCTTACTGATAAAAAGGAAGAACAAGTGTGGGATGTCGATGGAATTTTCTTATACCTCGGCGGAATGATGCCAGGAACAGATTTCTTAAAAGGGGCAGTCCTACGTGATGAAGAAGGCTATGTCATCGTGGATGAATACCTCCGCACAAATGTTGATGGCGTATTTGCCGGCGGTGATGCAAGACGTACCCCTATTAAACAAGCGGTAATCTCGGCAGCAGATGGTGCGATAGCAGCCTTAAGCGCAGAGCAACACGTCAATAAACGCACCAAACTTCGTCCGCAATATTCATAGCGCAAG
The DNA here is from genome assembly GCF_036962125.1 of Neobacillus drentensis. Taxonomy (GTDB): domain Bacteria; phylum Bacillota; class Bacilli; order Bacillales; family Cytobacillaceae; genus Neobacillus; species Neobacillus drentensis_B. The sequence goes on along the minus strand of NZ_JBALOA010000011.1, from coordinate 181,416 downwards.
CGCTTATTATCCTATAAAAAAAGACGGCATCCGCCGTCTTTTTTCTATATTAAACTAGAATTGTCTCTTTACTTACCCCATTAATAACATATGAAGGTTCCTCGCCGTTTAGGACCTTGACAATGTTTCCAGCTGCAATATTTGCCATCTCATCGCGGGCTTCAAACGTAGCATTTCCGATATGCGGAGTTAATACAACGTTTTTCAGCTTTTTCAAACCTTCACTAATGACCGGTTCGAATTCAAATACGTCAATGCCGGCGCCTTCAATTTGTTTCTCTTCTAAGGCCTTTATAAGCGCTGCTTCCTCAACAATTGGTCCACGTGCGCAATTAATTAAATAGGCGGTTGGTTTCATTATTTCAAATTGCGCCGTGCTAAACATATGCTTCATCGTTGGATTGTAGGCACAATTAATCGTAATAAAATCAGCCTCAGCAATTAATTCATCAAACGATACATAAGTCGCGTTTAATGTATTTTCAATTAACGAGCTTTTGCGATTAGGGCCGGTATAGAGCACCTTCATGTCAAAAGCGGCTGCTCGTTTCGCAACTGCTTGACCAATCTGCCCAAAGCCAACAATGCCGATGGTTTTCCCAGTTACTTCACGACCGCGGAAATAGAGTGGTGCCCAGCCGTTGAAGCCAACTGTACGACAAACTTCGTCCCCTTCCGCTACTCTTCTTGCTGCGGCTAATAACAGTGCAATTGTCAGGTCAGCGGTTGCTGCAGTAGAAGCTATTGGTGTATTAGTCGTTGGAATTCCTTTCGAAGCGGCATGTTCAAAATCAATATTATTAAAACCCGCTCCATAGTTTGCAATAATTTTTAAATGGGGGGCTTGGTCAATTATTTCTTTCGTTACTGGTGTTGATAATAAACTTAGCAAAGCATCCTTATCTTTGATTCGCTCTTTTAATTCTGCTTCTGTAATCAATTTCTCTCCTGCAAACACTTCAACCAAGTGATCCTTTGCTAACATATCCAATCCCTTTTGCGGAATCTCACCTGCTACTAAAATTTTTGCCATTGCCTAACACCTCTTCGAGTAAAATGACTGACTTTACTATTAATCCAGCCTTATTATTATACTATAATAATAAATATGAAAATATTAATTTTTATAAAAGTTTATGTGGAATTTCAAAACGATAACTAGCTTATCCTGATAACATAAAAAAGGGCTGACGCTAAGAATACACTTAGTGTCAGCCCCTAATAACGGTTACTCTTTCGCTTTTCTAAAGTTCGGATGTGGTCTCCGTCTTCTTTTTTTACCTGAAGCTCCGCCCGCCTGAGAAATGGTGATTAATCCACCTAAACACATCATGGCAATACTGACTACTTGATGACCTGTAATTAATTGGGCACCAGCAATCAATAATCCTGTTCCGAACATCGCTATGACTATTTTCCTCGATTGGAAAGCTTGCTGCTCGATAATATTTTTTTCAAATGCCTTGGAAGGATGAATTCTAATTTCTCCTGATTCAAGCTGATCAATCAAGTTAAATACTTTTCGGGATGTTGGAATGACTTTTAAAAAAGTAGTTTTGATTTGGTCCAGCACCGTCTCCTTAGCGGGGTTAACAGCATCACTACTCATGATATCTTCCACATATGGCTTCGTATTCTTGATGATATCAAATTCCTTATCCAACCCGTTACAAATGCTAAAAACCGTCATAATTGCTTTTCCTAAAAAGGTAGTTCTAGAAGGGATTTGAAAAGGCTGTTCATATAAAAACTCCCGCAGTTCTTCTAGAAATCCCTCATTATTTATCTGTTCCATTTTAAATCCATCTTCAGAAAAACCTGTTAGTAGAACTTTTACATTCTTTGTTAGTGCAGACTTATCCGCCTTTTTTCTTAAAAAGCCTAAATCGTTAAAGGCTTCAACAATTCCACCGGCATCTTTCAGGTAGATAGACATAGCAAGCTTGACCATATTTTCCTTCATAGCATTTGAAATATTTCCGACCATACCAAAATCAATGTAGCAAAGGGTCCCATCCTTTTTTACTAAAAGGTTGCCAGGGTGGGGATCGGCATGAAAGAACCCATCCTCCATCAATTGCTTTAAATAAGATAGATAAAGGATTGACGCTAGATTCTTCTTGTTGATAGACATACCCTCAAGTTTATCTACCTCATTAATTTTTACACCTTCGATAAACTCCATAACGAGGACCTTACTTGTAGTAAGATTCCAATAAACCTTTGGTGTCGTCACCCCAGGAAAATCACAGAAAGATTCCTGGAAACTTTCAATATTTTTTGCTTCTTTAATATAGTCAAGTTCATCGGTTATGACTTCTTCAAACTCCTGATAAACATCCTTTAAATCAACAAATTTGCCTACTTTTGTAAACCTTCTAGCAAAGGCAATCAGTATTTTCAAAGTGGTTAAATCCAGAGCAACGGTGGCTTCAATTCCAGGGCGCATAACTTTAACCGCAACATTCTCGCCATTTTTCAATACCGCTTTGTGCACTTGACCTAAGGATGCTGCCGCAACGGGATCTTTAGCAAAGGAATCGAACACCTCAGAAACCTTACCGGACAGCTCTTCTTCAATTCTATTAACGGCAATCTCTGAATCTACTGGTGCAACTGAATCCTGCAATTCTGATAAGATGTCAGTATATTCCTTTGGTAAGATATCAACCCTAGAGCTGACAAATTGCCCCAGTTTGATAATAAGGCCGCCCATTTCTACTGCAACTCGAGCAAACTTTTTAGCTTGGGCAGTGTAAATGACCTTGTACTTTTGAGTGACTTTATCTTTATGGTAAAACTTTTTTGTTTTTCCCAGCCACCAAAATTGCATAAAAAATCCAATAAACATAAAAAACGTTTGTCGAAACCTCTTGTTGAATAGTAAGCGAGTCATCTCACGCATCCTTGTCCACACCTTTCATAGTTAGCACCACGGGACAAGCCTGCGTGGTTTACTTTCCGAACTACAACTTACTCTTTTTCTTCTTCTTCTTCGATTTCTGTTTTTTCAAAAATTTCTTTAGCAATCTTCTCGAATCTTTTTGACTTGTTAAAGAAGAAGTTAGCAAACTTGTTCATAATTTCTGATTTCACTAAAATCACAGTACCCTTTCGCGCATCACCAAAAACCACAAACTTCTCTCCGGACTTAATACCTAGTTCCTCTCTTGCTTCTGATGGGATTACCACCTGACCTCTTTCACCCATACTGGTTGTTCCAAAAATTTTCCCATGATTCATCATGATCACTCACCTCTCTTCTGTAGGATAATTCATACTTTTCATACCAACAACATAATTCACAAATTATACATATGGCGATATTTTGACCAACGGGAACTAAAATTTCAAACCCTTGTTAAATCTTCAACGTTTGTCCATTTCATTTCATGTGGCCATGCATACATTGTAATTAGTATAGTGATGGAGGTGATATTCATATGTCAGAACACGGCCGTAACAACAGCAACTTCGCTTTAATTGTTGTGTTGTTCATTTTATTGATCATTGTTGGCGCATCCTTTATGTACTAATTGCTAGTTAAGCTAGGCAATTCACAGAAAAGAGCGGCGAACCCATTGGTTCACCGCTCTTTTTAATAGTTGCTTCTTTACTTTTTATTGCGAGAAATCATCAGTAAACAGACTGTAATAATCGTAAACGCTATGAAGGCTAATAACGGAATGGTGATAAAGCCAAGCCAGTTGATATAATCCTTCGAACACGGAACTCCTGTTGTACACATTTCAAACTGCTGTAAATACGGTATTTTTTGTAATAACGTATGATATCCAGCAATCAGCCAGCCGATAATCGATAATGGCAGGGCATATCGATAAATGCTTTTATCATTCCAGTAAACGGCCACTCCTAAGATGATGGCCAGCGGGTACATGAAGATCCTTTGATACCAGCAAAGCGTACAAGGGATAAAATGCATAACCTCACTAAAATATAAGCTGCCAAGCGTAGCAACGATGGCTGCTAGCCAGGCAAGCAGTAAGGATTTATTCATATTATTCACCCTTTGCTGCTTTCTCTACCATTTCTTTCAAGTCATCAATTGTTTGTCCCTCGAACTTTTCCCCATTAACGAAGATGGTTGGAGTTCCCGTAACACCTAGATTCTTTGCATATTCCATATCCTTGTCCCAAGCCTTATCAGGTTGTTTATCTTGAAAATTCTTTAATACTTTGTCAGCGTCACTATCGCTGGCCACTTCTTTTAAGGTAGTAACCAAGAAATCTTCGGTGAAATAGTCCATCTTCTCATATTTCGGATCTTCCGGTTGCTTTTTATAAAGGAGGTCATGGAATTTCCAAAATGTCTCATTACCAAGTTCTGCAAAAACCGATTCGGCAAATTTTGCTGACCGGATCGAGTCTACGTTAATAAAGGAATCATTCATGAAATAAAACTTAGCTTTACCAGTATCGACCAATTCCTGCTGGATAATTGGAACAACATCCTTGGTAAAGTTTTTGCAATTCGGGCATTTATAATCGCCGAATTCAATGATTGAAACTGGGGCTGATTCCTTGCCTAGAAACGGCTGATTGCTATAATCAATTTTTGTGGAAGTTGTTTTATCCAGTTGTTTTGAATGATTTCCTAAGAATATAAAACCTAAAATAAAAACAGCAACCAATCCAACCATCCAAAAAACAAATGTAGATGATGATTTCGTTTCTTTTTTCTTATTTTTATTCAAATTTTTTGCCATAATAATCTCCTTTTTATGAATGAGCGTTTTCATTAGTTAGTATAAATATCACTTATCCGCTCGAATAATGCAAATAAAAGGTTCCCCTTTCCCTATGAAAAAAATGCCATCTGAAATGGCATTTTTAATGGTTAGCTAACTAGCTTTTAAGTATATCTTCAATCATTGCTAACTCTTCTTCAGTAAATTCAAGGTTATTTATAACAGCGACGTTTTCCTCAATTTGACTCACTTTACTTGCCCCAATAAGAACAGAAGTAACTTTGCCGCCGCGTAAAACCCAGGCAAGCGCCATTTGTGATAAACTTTGACCACGCTCTACTGCCATTTTATTTAGTTTTTGGACTCTTTCCACTACCTCTGCCGTCACATGCTCTTCGCGTAGAAATCCTGTCGGTCTTGCTGCCCGAGAATCGGCAGGAATACCTGTTAAGTACTTATTGGTTAACAAACCTTGAGCCAACGGACTAAAGGCAATTGAACCAACCCCATTTTCCTGTAATACATCCTGCAGACCGTCCTCAATCCAGCGATTGAACATGGAGTATTTTGGTTGATGGATTAATAACGGTGTCCCTAACTGATTCAAGATTTTGATAGCTGCAGCTGTTTGTTCCGCACTGTAGTTAGAAATCCCCACATACAATGCTTTCCCTTGCCGAACAACGGAATCTAACGCTGCCATCGTTTCTTCAATCGGTGTATTGGGGTCAGGACGGTGCGAGTAGAAAATATCCACATAATCCAGTCCCATCCGTTTCAGACTCTGATCTAAACTTGATAACAAGTATTTTCTTGAGCCCCAATCTCCATATGGTCCCGGCCACATCGTGTATCCTGCCTTGGTAGATATGATCATTTCATCACGATAGGGAGCAAAATCTGTCTTTAATATTCGACCAAACATTTCCTCTGCTGACCCTGGTGGCGGACCATAATTATTGGCTAAATCAAAATGGGTAATCCCTAAATCAAACGCCCTTCTTAACATCACCCGCCCATTTTCATATGTATCGACACCGCCAAAGTTATGCCAAAGTCCAAGTGATACTGCCGGTAGCAGTAATCCTGAACGGCCACTGCGATTATATTTCATGGATTCATACCGATTTTCTGCTGCTTGATAGACCATGTTCCTTGCCCCATTTCTATAATCTTTTGCTATGTGCTAAATATACCATATCTATTATATTTCATTCACCATAGGTGCGATATTTGAGTAATAAATTGAAATTCTGATAAAATAAACAGACTACATTATTGAGGAGCAAAAAAAATGACAACCAATAAAAAATATCTCGGTTATATTGGAACCTACACGAAGGGTGGTAGCAAAGGAATCTATTCCTTTTCCCTTGATACGAAAGAAGCTAGAATTACGGATATAAAGGAAGCGGCACAATTAGAAAATCCTACATATGTAACTATCAGTAACGACAATCGATACCTCTACTCTGTTGCCAAAGAAGGCGATCAAGGGGGAGTTGTTTCCTTTTTGATTAACGAGGATGGGACATTAAATGAGCTTAATCGTCAAATGCTTCCGGGCTCTTCTCCATGTCACGTAAATGTGGACAGTAAAAACCACTATGCTTTCAGTGCCAATTACCATAAGGGATCTGTAGAATCCTATTTAATTAACCAGAAAGATGGCTCAGTGTTACCAGCGGCCTCCGTTATTAAACATGAAGGATCTGGTCCAGACCCAAGACAGGAGAAACCTCATACCCATTACGCAGGTGTAACCCCTGATGAGAAATATTTAGCGGTTGTAGAACTAGGAATTGATGCATTAATCACCTATGCAATTAATACTGATGGTACCCTTTCAAAAGCACATTTGCTCCCGTTAAAAGCAGGAAGCGGTCCTAGACATTTGGTATTCCATCCAAATCAGAAATTTGCGTATATCATGACCGAATTTAGTTCTGAGGTCATTGTGTTAACTTATTTTAAAGAAGATGGTCACTTTACGGAAAGACAATACATATCGACACTCCCTGCTGATTTTACGGAAAATAATCAAGGTAGTGCGATTCATCTATCATCGGATGGACGATTTGTTTACGCAGGAAATCGCGGCCATAACAGTATTGCCGTATTCAGCGTCGATCAAGAATCGGGTGAACTAATGTTTGTCGAACGAGTATCTACCAAAGGAGATTGGCCGAGGGACTTTATGTTCGACCCAACGGAGAAGTTTATGGTTGCTTCTAATCAGGAGTCCAGTAATCTTGTCTTGTATTCGCGGGATGAGAATTCTGGAAAACTTACTTTAATACAGTCAGACATTGAAGTCCCTTATCCGGTATGTATCAAGTTCCTACATGTTTAGTCTAAAATTGAGCTGATTGGAGCCGTTCCAATCAGCTTTTATTTCAAAACACTACACTGTTTTAATTCGACAACTATAATTGACATATTTCTTGTCAATTATTTTTTATAATTTTAATAAGAAATACTAGTGAGTTAGGAGCAAGGATATTGGATTACCAACCGATTCAAGGTAGTAGTATACATAAGAGAAAAACAAAGAAACGATTTCTTTTTATAAAAGTTATAATGATTATTTTATGGGGACTATTTTTGTTAGTAAATACGTGGACTGAAAGTATTGAGCGGCTAATATATTTACATTCATTTAGTTTAAAATGGGTATCAAATCCAAACTTTATGTCATTTTTTAATTTTCATGATATAACTTTGATTCACTCAGAATTTATTAAAATTAAGTTAGGACATTTTATCGGTTTTGCGATAATGGATTATCTCCTCTTTAATCTTTTAAGAAATCATAAATATTCTATCGGCCTATCCACTATTTTTGCATTTTTAACAGAATTCCTACAATTATTTTTCGATAGGGATGGTAGGTTTTATGATTTAGTTATTGATTCACTCGGTATTATATCCGTTTTTTTTATATTAAAAGAGCGAAATTTGGACGATACTAAGAAGGAATTTTTTAGGTAAGGATGTGACTATTTGCCTTCAATGGATTTTTTCCAAGGTCAAGAAACACTTAATTCGCTAGAATGGATATTAAGAGCTGTAATTGGATTCTTCTTTTTGCTGATTGTTGCAAAACTAATGGGACAGCGAGCCATTTCTCAATTAAGATTACTTGATTTTGTTATGGCTTTAGTTGTTGGTAATATTATTGCCCATCCATTATCAGATGAACGCCTTGGATTGAAAGGCTCGATGATTACAACAATTGTATTGGTGGTTTTGTATACGGGTGGATTATTGATTAGTTTAAAATCTAACCGCACAGGAAAGTTTCTGGACCCGGCACCGTTCCCCCTTATAAAAGAGGGAGAAATTCTTTTTAAAGGCTTAAAGAAAGCCAGAATCTCGATTGAATATTTATTAGCAGAGTTAAGAAAAGAAAGAATCGACGATGTAAAAAAAGTAGCGTTAGCATTATGGGAATCTGATGGGAAAATTTCAACTTTTTTGGACCCAAAATATGAGGCATTAACACCTTCAAGCTATCCAATGAAAATAGAGCCCTTTGACCTTCCAAAAACAATTATTAAAGAAGGCAAGATTGACATTTCTGCATTGGAAGAAATAAACGTGGAAGAAGAATGGATAGTTAACAGGCTTCAGACTTTTCATCAGGTAGATGTAAGCAAGGTTTTGCTTTGCACTATTGATAAGAAAAAAAATGTAACGGTATTTTTATATAAATGAATTTTTACAGTTCATTATAATTTAAGTAATAGATTAAACTAAAACATCATCTCAGACAGGTGGTCCAAAATGAAAACACTCACATTAAAGTGGGTGTTTTCATAGTGTAGCTTCCATTTGATTTCTTAGTAACTTATTAAACATACTTCTTTTTTCCTTTGCCAGTTGGAGAAATTCTCCCTTTTGAATAATTTCACCTTGCTCTAACACAATAACCTGATCCGCATTTCTTATCGTAGATAACCGGTGAGCAATGACAATAATAGTCATTCTACCTTTTAATCTCTCTAATGCTTTCTGTATTTTGGCCTCATTCTCTGCATCCAAAGAACTTGTTGCCTCATCCAAAACAAGAATTGATGGATTCCGGAGTATAGCTCTTGCTAATACAAGGCGCTGACGTTCACCCCCAGAAAGTCTAATCCCTCGGTCACCTATCAAAGTATCCAAGCCATTAGGCAGCTTCTTTACAAATTCTGCCGCAGAGGAGAATTCTAATGCTTCCCAAATTTGCTCTTCATTCGCATTGGGCTCCACAATTAATAGATTTTCTCTAATACTTTCATTAAATAAAAATGGATCCTGCGGCACATAACTAATCGCCTGTCTCAGGGATAGAAGATTGACACTTGAAAGTGGTGCCCCATCCAATAACACTTGCCCTGTCTCCGGTTTATTCAGACCCATTAATAAATCTATTAAAGTACTTTTCCCAGCACCAGACCGTCCAACAACAGCTGTCATTTGATTGGATGAGATGTAAAGATTAATATCTTGAAGCGCATAGTTCGATAAGTTTTTATTGTAACGGAAGAATATATCTTTACATTCAATTCCATTTCTAATTTGTAGAGGTTTTATATCTTGAGCTTCCTCTTTACGAAACTCTCTGGCAAGTATACATTCATTTTGTAAATCAATCACAGCTTTATACGATGGAATCCTCATAGCTATTTGCTCCATAGAGGCTTGAATACCAGCCACTCTAGGCCAGAGTCTTGAGAAAATTACAATTATTAATAATAATTGGCCGCCCTGGGCATGAAACATGTTCATAGCAATAAATAAAAAGATTGCAATTAGCACAGCCGAAGCTGTCTTATAGAATAGTTGTGATTTAGTATTTAATTTCGCATATTCGACTTGTTCATTTTGCATATTTTGTGTCACCGTCCGGAACCAATTCATTCGTGACTCCTCTAGCGTATTGCTCTTAATATCTTTTATCCCATTTATTTGATCGGTTATTCCTGCAAGATAACTTTTACCAGACACATAATTTTTGTTTCCTAATGCCATTGACCTTTTAAGATATTTACGAGAAAAAATGATAAGTACTAAACCACTAATTATGACAAAGATTGTTATATTAGCCGAAAGCCAAAAGGCCAATCCAATTTGAATGAAAGTAAAAATAAGTGAGGCGATAAACTGCAGGAAGGAGTTGGTTCCAGCACTTGCAGTAGCAATTTCCGAAGTTAATAAATTAATAATGTCTGATTTTCTTTTTTTAATAAAAAAGTCCCACTTTGCATGAAGCAAGGCGTCGTATGTTTCAATCCGCAGATGGCGAAAAAAACCATGCTGTATGATAGTGTTCCTAATAGTTATTTGGCGTTGCAATATATTTTGAACAATAACCAGTACGACATATATCCCTAAAATAATAGGCATCCCTAAGGAATTAGGAATATGTTTAAGGGCTTCAAAAACCCCAGATAACGGTGTTCCGTTAGTTTCTACACTTACAATATTGCTCATGCTTATCATTGGAATTAAAAATAAAAATCCTATTCCCTCAAGTAAACTCATAATCGTCATACCAAGGAGATTAATATAAAGTATTTTCCCTGAAAATAAGTGTAATTTCTTTACAAAATAAAAGATCTCCTTCACTTAGGTTGCCCTCCTTCGTAAAACTTGCTTTTTTAGTTTTTTCCAAGTCCACAAAAAAGGACGTAGCGGAAAATAGAGAAAGTGAAACTCTTTAGGTAAGGGGAACAACTCTGCATCTTCAGGATATGGATACAGAAAACTTAGAAGGAATAAAACCTTTTGCTTACCGGACATTAATGAAAATAAATGATGCTTATGATAGGCTGCTACATCGACAGGGACAGGAAATGTATGCAAATTAACCATTCTTTCAAAATAAAATAATGCTTCTTGCGCTAATTGATTCGACCGATTTTTAATTATTAATGGTTTACTATCTTTTGGGAACTTGGAATTTAAAAGTTGTGAAGCTAGAATAAGCGCTTGCCCCCCTATATGTAAGTACTGATATTTCTTCAATGTTTTAACTAGCTTTCCCCAATCAATATCCTGTTTTAGGATTTCATTAATATCGATCAGCCAGCGAAGGCGTGACCAACCATGCCGTGCGCCATGTGTCACCAGAAAATAGAATAAATCCTCCCTTCCTAAATAGTAGACAGGGTAACTAGAAAGAGCACTTATTCTTTTACGTTCCCATAATTCATCAAAATGAGGTTCTTTCCCTGGACCTGGGTTTAATCGCCAATGAATTTCAATCTTAATTTGCTTCATTGAATGATAATAGGTTACATGATGGTGTCTCCATTTCCAATCTCCCAGGATTGTATGAATATAATCATCTTTAATATAGCCTTGATTTAGTAGAAGCCGTTCTGCTTTTTCTAAATCCTGGATAGGAACAAGGACATCTAAGTCTCCACATGTTCGAAGAGAAAGTTCACCATAAAGGTCTGTTGCAAGCACAGGTCCCTTTAAATTAAGGAGTCGTATCTTATCGTCTGAAAACAATTGACTGATTTTCCCCATTTCTGCACTCAATTGAAGCATATGGAATGTATTCCGTTTATAAAGTTGTCCTAATGAATTTATTACATTATCAGGAATCCCTTTATTATCTATCAATTTTAATTTTGGATAGATTAATGGATATATTCGATGATGCATGGATAGCTCATAAAATAGATTCCAATCTATTTCTGTTTCCACATTTATACTGCTCAAGCTATCATAATCTGCTTTTATGATTTCAAGTAATAGTCTTAATTCCTTCGGTAAACCGGTGAAATCAAGATAAAAATTTTTATTCATAGTCTTCTCCTAAAATCATTTTTTTGAATTTCCTTCTAATTTCCTAACTACGAAAAATCATCTATTTAGGACAGGTAAGTCATCACCAAGCGTAATAAAATTACCACTTTAAGTGAGTAGTTATGAGATATCTACTCTTTGTAATTTTTTTAATATTAATCCTGGTAAATCATGTGCTGTAAATTGGGAAGCTGGCCGCACAATTTGAAAAAAGTCTATTTTTTTTACTACCTGAGCCGAAGTGTTAAAGTGCCAATCCATTAATTCTGAAGGGGCAATCACAAAATTGCGATAGGTATGGTAAAACAAGGTGTGGAGTCGTTCAAGTCCTTTTACCTCACGAATTTCAATTTCCTCATCGGTTGTTTTTACAAGTTCAAAAATTCCTCCCAAGGGAATTGGCTCTCTAGAAAATTGTGAATGGACTGGTATGGCATACTTAGTTTCTCGTTCAAATAATGGTTGAAATTGATGATTTTCTAACCCGAACTCATTTAAACTTTCTTGCCAAAGCTTCTGTTGTGGATAGGATGGGGTTACAAAGGGTCGACCATCTTCAGAAAACGAAATAGCAATAATATCATCAGTTAGAATTCGAGACCCATTATTTAAGAATGCTGAAGCAAGCGTAGATTTTCCAGCACCTGAATTACCAATAAAAGCATAAGCACTTCCATCAATTTCTACTGCACTTCCATGTAACGGTAGGATCTTTCTTTGTTGTAAAATGATGCCCATACATGTACCTAAAATAAATAACCGAATCTCCCCTTCCATTGAACCAGTGAATGGTGAAACAATAATTTTGTTCCCATCCTGTATGGAAAAGATAGCGATATTAGGAACCTGAAACATAACTAAATTTTTCTTTACCATAAAATCTCCATGAGTGTTTGCACACTCAGACCAAACTTTAGTTAAATCTTTAATTATTATTCTTATATCTACCCTTTCTACCAGACTTTGAATTTGAATCAACTCTGGTAGAGTAATCTCACTGACAACATTTAGTCCGAAAACCTTATAATTAACCTTTGCAAAAGTTTTTATCATACTTCCCCCATAAAACTTTAATAAATTTTAAAAAACCCTTATACAATATTGATAGTATAAGGGCATGCATTAAGGTGTAGTTTCTATGAACACTTATTAGACATGTTTGATCTTCCATCATGCGTTTCAAAATCCTGATTATTGGTACAATAGCTATCAGCAGTCGCATTTCCAGGTCCACCCATTGTCATACTTACATCAAGTACTTCTAACATTGGTTTGCTCCATTCTTTCTTCATCAAAAATTCACCTCCCTTCAGTTAAAGTTTTTAATAAAACGATACATAACTAAACTACGAGTTAAAATTCTAAAGTTATCATCGAATATAATCTCAGGAGGAGGGGATTCCCCGATACTTGATATGGCGTTTTTTATCACTTTAATATTTAACAGTTCAGCCACTCTAGTATCCTTAATAAGTTGGTTTATTTCTTCAATAAACGTAGTCCAATTTGAATTCATTCTATGGATGACATCAGCTCCTTGTATACCACGGCTATGCTGATTCAATCTTACTTTATCTGGAAGGTATTTCTTTGTTGCTCGGCGGATTAGTGACCGTTCCAATCCGCTATTCACATATTGTTCATCTGGTATGGCTAAACAAAAACGAATCACTCTTAAGTCGTTTGTTGGGTCACGATCCCATAAAGCATATCTCAAAGATAATTTCGTATTTGCAGTACCAGTTTTATTCCAAGTATATAAATTTTCAAAGTGCTTCCTTCTAGCCTCATTTGGTTTTTCATAACTATTACCTGTAATATCTACACCAAATTCCTTTAGCTTTTCCAAAACATTTGTTTTACTTTCTAGTTCCGGGTTTACCAGCATTGGAAACATATAATCACTTTGATCGTCCTTTATTAACCTATTAGTAGCAATGGGAAATGCCTTTTTGGTCACAATAGGAAGAACCCGTGATTTTCCCGTTTTGAAATTTTTACAATACAAACCCAAATCATGATAAAGCTGGACCCATTTTAACTTTCTTAATAAAGTAGCATAGTAGTCAACCGTTAATGTTCGAGATCCCCAAGATATAGAATAGTTTCCTCTTGCACCATTTAATAGAATTTTAATTCCTTGTTGGTGCGCTTTTTCATTTATCCCCTTCAACCAAAAAGAATTATCAAAAAATTTATAAGGCATTTCCATAATGGAGAGGAAATCATCAACTTCTGTTAATGGACTCTGCCCTGGAAAATCCAAATACTGGTCATTAATATTCCCGACATAATCCACCGTTTCTTTAATAAATGGTCTCTCATCAGGAATAAAATAATACGGCGTCCAATCGATAAAACTCTCTTCCGGTATATAGCTAAAGGTATGTAATTGTTTCTCTTCTTTTTGGAGTGCATTTGCTGCAAAACTAACAACGGAGCCAGAATCTAAACCTCCACTTAACTGCGCACCAACCTTACCGTATGTTCGAATCCTTGATGTTACAGCCTTTTGGAAAACATCTTGAAACGCCTCTTCGTATTCACCATTGGATTTAAGTTTTAATTTCTCATTAAAGTTTATCGTGCTATACCTTAAAAGAGTTACTTTATCATTTGCAACGGTAATACTATGTGAGGGTGGAAGTTGATAAATTGACTTATAAGCTGTCGATTTAGTGTCAACTGCCTCAACCATTCCTGGGATTGCAAGGAATTCAGCTAACCACTCTTCATTAAGAGTTTTTACAATATACGGTAATTGGAATAGTGGTTCGATTGTCGTTGAAAAAGCAAACCGACTTTGGTCATGGTAAAAATAAAGTGTCCTCGCTCCCGAAAAGTCCCTCGCCCCAAAAAGTTTCTTATTTTTCTCATCCCATATCATAAAGGAAAAATCACCGATTAAATGCTTGGGAACCTTTTCTCCCCATTTATAGTATGCAAGTAAAATTAATTGACTATCTGGAATGGTTTTCCTTTCTTTCTTCCCCACCTGTAACCTATCAAACAATTCATCTCTATTATCGATTATCGCATCTGCAGTAATAGCAAGCCTTTTTTCGTAATCATAATATGGTAATCGTTCACCGATTGATTCTGGAGTAATCCATTGAGCGTGGCAGCCAAGAAAAATATTATTATGGTTCCATGTTTGAACATGGTCCGCAGGATATTGTTGGAAGGCTTGTATTAAGTTATTGGTTAGAACAGGAGTTAATGGTTCCTCATTATAGTGATAAATTCCAGTTATTGCGCTCATCTTTCCCACCTACGATCCATTTTTCTAAATTTTTAAACCTCACCAAGAAATATTCACTATAAAGAACAAAGGAACAAAAAAATATTACTCTCGTTAATCAATACTCTGGAATAAACGAAAATAATTAATTAATCTCTATTTAACATCTTTGGGGTTCTCTAAAAAGAACGATACATAAGTAAAATTTACCATCAAGTCATGGTATTGTCAAAGAGTTTTTTATTTAACATCCAAATATGTGCAAGATTGAAGCGCTACCTCCATAAAAAGAATAGTCGCTGTATATTTACTTTTCTACTACTTTAGCTGTAATATATTTATTTAGTGCGATACCAAATGGTACAGCAATAAGTGTAAGTAGCTTTTGAGGTGAATGCTTTAATACACCTTTTTTTTCAGCAAAAATGCTAGAGGACACATAATGTATTGCCTGTTTAAATTTGAATAATAACGAAGTGTTTGGTAACTTCATCATTTCCATTCGATAAAATCTAAAACCCTTTGGACTAACTACATATTGTTTTAATATGTTCATTGATGATCCATCTGGCAGATACTCCACACAACAAAGCGCTTCATTCATTAGTAGCATTTCATATTCTTGATCCAGCATGAAATATTTATAGGAAAGAGGAACTAATTTTTCATTTTGATATATTGGGTAAGGAAATTTCTTTGTCAGTTTCGTGCGATAGACTAGCTTTTTATCTCCTTTAACTCCGTATTTATTATACAGGTTAAATAGTGTCGAGGTTTTAATATCCTTTGGCAGCTCCGTCCCTAATATTTCCCCTCTATTATTGCAATCAAGGCCAATAATCCCAGCTATATCCTCATTACCATTTTCAACCCAAAATGACACTATCTTTTCCACAGCGTCATAGGGCATATAATCATCGCTATCTATACAAACATTTAATTCTGTATCAATCATGTTATACGCAGTATTATGAGCTCCATGCATTCCGAGGTTTTCCTGTCGATAGTATCGAATTGAAATAGCATTCTCATCTATCCAATTTCTAACTAAATCCTCCGTATTATCTGAAGATCCGTCGTCAATAATTAACCAAATAAATTCCTTATTTGATTGTCTTTTAAGGCTGTTATAACATTTGTGAAGTGTATATGCCCTATTATAGGTCGGGGTAAATATAGTTAATATCGCCAACAACTATCACCTCGAATTTAAAATATAAAAATCTTGAAGCCATTCTGCTGTATTTTTTATATCATATCCCCGATCTCTTAGCTTTTTGAGCTTTGAGGTATGACGATCTACTATTTCCCCGTTAAATTTCTCTAGTTCGGTAACCCATAAATCTCTACTTGTTAGGTTAAAAAATTTTATTAAATCTAAGCCTAAGTCAACCTCACGCGTAATCTCATCCGAAATGAAACACGGTATTCCTGCTGCTTGTGCCTCAATGAGTGTTACCGGGAGACCTTCATGTAGAGAAGGAAATAAAAATAAATCGAAAGCTTGAAGTAAATGATTTATATCGCTTCTAACACCAAGGAACTTAACTTTTTCTTGTATATTTAATTCATTTACTCTTTCTTCAATATCTTTCCGTAATACGCCGTCACCACATAATAATAAAATAGAGTTGGGTCTTCTTTTAACAAGGTCAGCAAAAACTTCAATTAAGAACTTATGATTCTTTTGCTTTGTAAATCTTCCAACATGACCCAAAACTAGTTGGTCGCTAATCTCTAATTCCTGCCTTTTCATCATTCTGATGTCAGGAGAGTAACTAAACATTTCTGGTTCTATTCCATTATTAAGTAATTTGGCATCATTTGATTTACTGCCAAATAACCATTTTGCTGCAGCTTGGGAACAGGCAAAAGTATAATTAGAATTAGAAGGAATAAATAATCCTGAATACCATTTATACCCCTTTGCCAGCATCCCACCTTCTCCACCAGTATTATGACTATGAGAAATACAATATCGAATCCCATATTTCTTTGCGGCTCGAACTACAAATCCACTCATTCTATTTAAATGAGAATGTACAATTTTATAGCCATTATGATTAGAGAAAAAATTATTTAGAGCTTTTATGTAACCAAAATGTCCCACTTCATTAATATAGGGAATTCGATGTATGGTCCCCCCGAGTTCTTTAATTTCTTGATCAAAAACTCCTTCTTTACACGTTAGAAAATCGAATTGAACCTTGGATCGATTAATATTCCGATATAGATTCATGATTAGTGTCTCAGCACCGCCTCTGTTCATATTTACTACTACGTGTAAAACTCTAATAGGTTTACTCATTTCCTACCTCCTGGAAACTTACACCGGCTTTAAATAACCCAAATTCTCTTTATACCATTCTATTGCAGCCTCAATCCCTCGCTTGAAGCTCCATTCTGGTTCATATCCCAGCATCTCTTTAGCTTTAGTGATATCAGCATTACTATGCTTAATATCTCCTACTCTAGCAGGTCCAAATATGGGTTGAATATCTTTTCCTAAAGCATTCAACAAGTGAGTATAAATATCTATCAAAAACTCTCTTCCACCATAGGCAATATTAAAAGCCTGCCCTGCCACCTCACTCCCTGCCTTACATGCCTTCAAATTAGCCTCGATTACATTTTCAATATAAGTAAAATCTCTACTCTGCTTACCATCACCATTAATAGTTGGCTGTTCATTATTAAGTAATTCTTTAATGAATTTTGGAATGACTGCCGCATATGCCCCATTAGGATCTTGCCTTCTGCCAAATACATTGAAGTAACGTAAACCATAGGTATCTAAACCATATAACTTGGTATAAAGTTTCCCATATTCCTCATCAACCTTTTTAGTAAGAGCGTATGGGGATAACAAATTCCCCTCTATTCCCTCCTTCTTTGGAAGATTTGGCTCATCCCCGTAAACGGAAGAACTTGAGGCATAAACAAACTTCTTCACTCCATTTTGTCTAGCTGCCTCCATCATATTTACAGTACCTTTAATATTAATTTCTTCGTATAGTAAAGGCATCTTAATACTCCTTGGGACACTCCCCCATGCAGCTTGATGAAGAACATAATCCATCCCATCGCAAGCTTTCAAACATGTTTCAAGCTCACAAATATCTCCTTCCATAAACTCATAGTTAGGATTATTAATAAACTGTTTCACATTTTCTTTCTTGCCAGTTGAGAAGTTATCAAGTCCTCTAACTTGATACCCTAAATCCAAAATTGCTTCCACTAAATTAGATCCAATAAATCCCGCTGATCCTGTGACTAAAAAATTTGACCCCTCTGGGAATTTTATCTGTTCATAACCCACTTTATAGCCTCCAATATAAAAAGCCTGCATTTTCTGCTTCTGTTCGATTAAATACTCCTTTGATGTCGATTAATACTCGATTGTTCCTATCATCATTTGTATTAAACTCAGATGATGCAGCTACTTCATTCATCGCTTCAGAGGGGATATACATATATCCTGATGTTCTAAACATCTTTTTTACATCTTCTAAACTAATAGCTTTAAACTCATCATGTGGAACGGCAAAGATAACTGCGTCCATCTCTTTAATCTCTTGAACTTCACATGGATTAATTCGATATTCATGCCATAAATCATCTCTATCTGCTAGAGGATCAACCACTTTTACTTCTACTCCGTACTCCTCTAGTTCTTTGATAACATCGACTACCTTTGTATTGCGAACATCCGGACAATTCTCTTTGAAGGTGACACCAAAGATCGCTACTCTCGATCCATTTATTTGTTTATTGGCCTTTATCATGTTCTTTACGGTACTTTCAGCCACGTACTTACCCATGTCATCATTTATTTTCCTTCCAGAAAGGATAATCTGAGAATAGTAGCCCATTTGTTCCGCTTTGTATGTGAGATAATACGGATCCACACCGATACAGTGGCCACCTACAAGCCCAGGAGAGAAATTAAGAAAGTTCCATTTCGTTCCGGCTGCTTTAAGAACTGCTTTTGTATCAATGCCCATCTTATTAAAAATAATCGAAAGTTCATTCATAAATGCAATATTAATATCACGTTGAGAATTTTCGATTACCTTTGCAGCTTCAGCCACTTTAATGCTTTCTGCTTTATAAACTCCAACATCAACAACTAATTCGTACACTTTTGCAATGATATCGAGTGTCTCTTTATCCATACCAGAAACAACTTTTATGATTGTTTCTAACCTATGTTCTTGGTCACCTGGATTAATTCTTTCTGGAGAATAGCCAACTTTAAAATCTAACCCACACTTTAAACCAGATTCTTTTTCCAAAATAGGAACACAAATATCCTCTGTTACACCGGGAAAAACAGTAGATTCAAAAACTACAATCGAGCCCTTGGTCAAATTTCTACCAAGTGTACGACTTGCTGATTCGATTGGTGTTAAGTCTGGTGTTCGTTCCTCTTTTACAGGCGTAGGGACAGCGACAATATGAAATTTCGCCTCTCTTAGCCTTTTTTCATCTGAAGTGAACTCAACCATTGTATTTTTGATAACTTCATTACCAACCTCTTTAGTAGGGTCGATACCATTTTTATAGAGATCAATCTTTTCATCATTCATATCGAAACCAATAACATCAACCTTCTTAGCAAAAGAAACAGCAATAGGCATACCCACATAACCAAGACCGATTAATGATACTTTTTCTTCTCTGTTAACAATTTTCTCGTATAAATTCATATTCATTTCTCCCTACCAAATTGTTAATTTCTTCAAGGTATGCATTAATGACAATTCTCCGATCATATTCTTTTTCCATTTTTTTGCGTCCTGCAATTCCCATTGCTTTCTTTTGGCTATAAGGTAGATTAATAAATTTAATAATTGCCTCAACTAAACTATCAACATTCCTAACCTCAAAACCAAGACCACTTACATCTTCATCAAAAGTTTCTATACAGCCTGGCACTCTTGAAGCCAAAACTGGTCGTCCCGATGAGGCAGATTCAAGCAGTACATTAGCTGTACCCTCATGATAGGAAGGAAGTATGGTTGCGTGGGAATTCTTAATAAATGAATGGACATCATTCTGTTGGCTGTGATAATTTATAATTCCTGATTTATTTAATTCAGCTAGTTGTTGATAATAATCCTCTTCACAGCCGCCAATTAAATCAAATTGTGTATTAAAGTATTTTTCTTTTACAATTTTTGCAGCCTTTAGAAGTTCCTCAATCCCCTTATCTTTCATCATCCGGCCAATAAAGAGGAAGTTGTTACTTTCATTTTCCGAGGGATATTCTTCAAGAGGATGGTGGTTTAAATTCACTCCGGAGCCTGGAACAACTCTAGCCTTACTATTTACCATATTTTTTTCACAGAAGAACTTTAGATTCGTTTCATTTTGGAAAAATATACAGGATGCTTTTTTTAATCCTGCCTTATAAAGCCTAAGCGTGATTTTCTGTATGATACCCTTATTTTCAATTGATGTACCTAGCCCTGTAATATTTGTGATATAGGGGGTTTTCGTGATTCTACATGCAAGGCCACCATAAACATTTGGTTTAATCGTGTAGGTTAATACAACGTCTGGTTTAATTCGCGTCAATATCTTTATGTAATTCAGCAAAAGCTTTAAATCTTTTATTGGATTGGTCCCACGTCTATCCAAATGAGTTTCTACGAATTTGCTCCCCAAATTTTTTAGTTTTGGTACATATTCATCATCATTCGGTAACGAAATATAAACTTCATTATTATGTTTTATTAGTTCTTTTAATAATTCTTTTCTGAAGTTGTATAAGCCCATCCCAAAGTTTGCTAATACAAGGATTTTCATCTACGAAACTCTCCTTACTTGAATCCAACATTGTATCCAGTTTAAGATTTATCCCCAAAATAGCTCCTTTACAACGTTCACTAAAGAGAACGAATTAATCAAAAAGAAACGAGAGGATTTATATTTAATCTATAATCCCTCTCTAGCTTATATTTATTGATGAATCAAATAATAAACCACCTAAATATCCTTTATAACGAACATAATGATAATATCATCATAATATCTCAAGGAAATGAAGTCAACACTAATTTTTGAAAGAACTGTTAATATTTTGAGCAGTATCACTTCTTAATAATTTTTTTCCAAAACCTAATAAAATTCCATCGATCATAAATATGGATAATAGTTTTACTTGCACCTTTAATCCTCTAGTGGAAACTGGTAAACCGTCTTGACATATATTTTAAAAAGGTCAATTTGTAATTATAGGTTGAATCAAACCATCAAATTGCTGTAAGTACACATTTTACTTGACGAACACACCTACTCA
>NZ_JBALOA010000011.1:146670-160341 GCF_036962125.1 Neobacillus drentensis | reverse complement strand
AATTTTAGAGAAAATTAAATGTGTTTATTAGAAAATCAGAACTTAATAAGTACATAAGAATTTTTAAATTGATAATTTTTTTGATGAATTTTTTTGAGAATACTGATAAAATCCTTCCAATACTTTTAATAATTTTTGTATGAAACGAGGGCTTAATATGTTTATCAAAATTATAATTTTTAAGCCAAAATAAAAAATCTCTATGCCTTCCATCAACCATTCTTATATTTAGAGGTATCTTTTTTTGTATATCTTTCCAATAGGGAATCGTATCATAAGCCCAAAAGTCTTTTAAAATATTGTTCTTTACATTTGAAAAGAAATCTCCAGTTACTTTAAATCCATGAAAATTTGGATCAATGTTTTCCACTAATAGTCCCACAATTGTTCTACAACACTTTTCACATTTACTGCAATTCCCGCCATTATGATCTGCCTGCCAACAAACACGTATTTGCAGGTCATCTTTATTTTCTTTAATAAATCTGGAAATTAAATGTATTTTTCCCTGTCTACTTAAATCATAACTTTCATGAACAACTTCTGTATTAGCCCATTTAATTTCATTGTCAATTAAAGGGTGGGAGCCCCATGGAATATTAAATTCAGCTGTATCAGAGGCTGGAATATAGAATGTTGTAATTTCTTTTACATATGTTAATGGAGAACATAAACCTACTAATCCAAATCCATGCTGTACACCTGCCCACCAATGAAATCCATTTATCAAGTGGCCATATTCCTCTCCAAGGGATCTAGTATTTAAAATCAAAGTGAAATTTGACTTAATAAAAAATACTTGCGCTTCCAATTTGTTTGCGATTTTAATGTTATAGTTTTTTACTTTTTCCCAAGAATCTTTATCATATAAATTTACATCTGCACCCCATATAGTAAAAAGATTTGGTTTTTCTCCAATCCTTCTTATATATGTTGCAAGTGAGTCTATTCCCCCACTAAACAGCTGCGCACTTCTACCTGACTCCTTCATTTCATTTTTTATTATCTTTTTAGCTATTAATTTACTTTCCATTTTTACCTTTGGATATAAATTTTTAAACCCTGCTTGAATATTTGGAATTATGTTATAAAATTTTTCATCTACTTCGTCTACAATTACATTCACACCGCTAAACCATGCAACTGGCAATATATTGGACAATAACGGTATCACTAAGATACTATCGGGGATATTATTTATATTGCTGTCATATTCAACATAAAATCTTTGGTCTTTGAAAAATTTTTCAATATTATTTGGTACGGTAAAATCAACTATTACTGTGTTTTCGAATTTAACAGGATTCAAAACATTAATTCCTTCTTTATATTTCACAGTACATTTCCTCTCCTTTTTCTGAAGTTTCGGAAAAACCTTCATTAACAACTTAACATTGTCCTATTTTGAATTAATTAACACTATGATTATAGAATCTATCTCTTATAAGTTATTTTTAGTTATAAAATCATTAATTTAATTTATTGTTTAATTTGAAAAGGTTCCTTAATCAAGTGTGCGCAATTGATAGAATTAGTCCAACTTTCATAGTAACTAGAATTCTTTCCATAAGAGTTATCAATTAGTTCATTTTCTATATTCATTAAACACGCTAATATATGGCCATGTAATCGCGAAGTAATAATAGTTTGATAACCATTAAAAAAATTTATTGCTTTGTTTATCATATGACTTATGAATATATACCATAATTTTGATAGTAAATTAGGAGATATGATTTTTTGAATCTTATATGATCGATGGGCCCTTATAAGTAATCTATATATTTTTAAATCTATTTTTGAAAATAGGAGATGCCAATCAAATTCATTTACTCTCTCTGCATTAATGATATGTGAATCTACTCGTTCTTTGTCTTTTCTTAAAAAATATAAACAGTTTGACTTGTTTGTCTTTTTTTTGTTAATAGGATACAACGCGTGTGCCATATCCTGACACAAATATACATTTTCGAGATATTTACTTGCGATCAAGAAACTTTTTTTATCTCTTACGTAAAGATGCAAATCTTTATGCTTTCGAAAAACAGTAAAATCTTCTTGCATTTTTTGTTTATTTTCATAATGTATAGATTGTGGGAGAAACACGATACGATTATTTATAAATTTTTCCACAAGTAATTTTCTTGTTTTTTGGTGAACTGAATATAAATCACCAAAATTTCCTCCACCATGACAAACTATAATATTTTCTTTTTGTATTTCTATAAATTTATCTTGTTTATTTAACAGATAATCTATAAGATGATGGCTAAATCTTTTTACAACACGTATCTTACACTCTTTAAAAAACTGTTCAGTCCCCTTCCAGATAAGCATATCTCCAACGTTATTATGTACAGGATAGTCAAAGTAACATACTTTTGCTCCTCTTGGTATTACATCATTTATTCTCTTTAATTGATTCTTTAAATCCATCATGTGAAGCTGCATAATATTCCCTCTAATCTTCAATCAAATTACAAAAGGTCCTATCTACAGAAGAATCCCATTCTATATTACCGTTCTTTAAATAGAACATTTGGTCAAAAAAATATAAAATAGACTTTAAATTATCAAATTACAAAAATACTTCCTTATAAATAACCCATTTTTTTTTCACTTTTATCTCCAAATAAATCATCAAAATTCCTCAACTCAAATACATCCAAGTAAGAAACTCGTGTTGCATTATAAATTTTTCTCCCTGAATTTTCATACACAAATTTCGCTTTTTCCATTCCAACATACATTTCATCCGGAGCTTGTCCTGCCTTCCTTTCATCGGCTCTAATGTAATCTTTACTAAAATAAATTTGTGAATTTTCTTCATTTAGAAATGATAAATCCTTTGTATTGGAAATTGCCCCCTTGAAATTATAATCATGTCCAAGTAAATATACTTCTGAAAACCCCATATAATGTGCCATTTGAAGCATGTGATATGAGACAGTCCCTGACGAGTATAAAGATTCCATAATATTAGTTGAAAAAGATCCGAATTTATTTTTATTTAGGTTATTGTTAAAATATATATCTGATTTAAATAAATGTTTATAACAACTTAAGGTAAATTTTATCTTTGCTTCAACTAAATTTATATCTTTTACATTTTCCTCAAGTACTACTGAGTCTACTACCATATAAAATGTGGGTCTCCATGTAGTTTGATTAAATATCTTATATATTTTATTAGAAGCAAATGTTATTTCACCTTTTAGTCTATCTAAATCCTCAGGCTTCAAACTTGGGCCGTTACCAATAATAAAGCACCGACTACCATGATATTTGTTTTTTAATTTTAATATTTTGATGTTATTATTTGTAATTGGAATATTAAATTTTGCAAAGTCTTTAACAATATTAAATAGCAATAAATTTGCTAAATTATAGACTTTTTTTGCTGGTTTTTTTATATATTTGTACACTCCTACATTCTCCCCATATAATAATCTTTAAGTGCCTTTTAAAAAACAAAATAAATAGCTATACCTGTAAAGCCATTTTACTTATCTAAAATAACAATTATTATTCATGAATTATTTCGGGAGCAACTTCTTAATTTTAGATATTTTACTTATTTGATATTTTATTATCCCAATCAACTCCAAGTAGTAGAGATAAATTTTGTAATTTGAAAAAAAATAATCAAAAAGAGTAAAATTTAGTTTTGAACATCTTATTAAATTTTTATATTTACTCAATCTATCATTAGATAAAAAACTAGTGTAGTATTGAATAATTTTATTTTTTAACATTTTTCTATATTTGTTATTTGGATCAATTTCTTCCTTGTATTTTTTAATCATTTTATAGTGGAACATAATTTGGTTGAATAAATTGAATTCAGCTAAAATTAGAATGCTTAAATTATTAGTTCTTTCCTTTAGGAATTGATACCTTTCTTCTTGAACTTCTAGGCCATCCAAGTTTTTAATTGTATATTTTTTTTGCTTCCCCATAATACTGTCTTCTCTTTGAATGTAATTGTATTTATCCAGTGCAACAAATACATATTTTTTTAATTTATAAAATATTTTATATGCTAGAAAACCATCCTCATATAACTTGTCTGGATATCTTAATCCAGTAAATAATTCCTTTTTGTATAATTTATTCCATGCTACATTTCTAATGGGATATTCCAGTAACCTTTTCAAAGCGAACAAGTTATCTCCACTTTCTATTCTTCCATCAAAAATTTTGTCATTTTCTATTGGTTGAAAATTGCTGTCTTTTACAATTTTAAAACTACATTCAACCACATCTGCACTATATTCAACTAAAAGATTGTATAATATCTCGTACATGTCCGTATCAACAAAATCATCTCCATCAATAAAACCAATAAAATCTCCTGTAGCAATTTCAAGACCAGCATTCCTTGCTGAAGAAAGTCCTCCATTTTCTTTGTGAATTACTTTTATTCTATTATCTTTTTTTGCATATTCATCGCAAATTCCCCCACATTTATCAGGTGAACCATCATTTACAAGTATTAGTTCAATATTAGTGTATGATTGTGATAGTATTGATTCCACACATTTACGTAGGTATGGTTCAACATTATATATTGGGACAATAATACTAATTTTATCGCTCATAAGAGATCCCCTTAATTTCCTGACTTTACAGTAAGATTTATAAATATTTACTCATCATAAAAAAATCAGATTAAATGTTAAAAATTCATTTAAAAGAATTATTGCTTAATCAGATCCTTCAATTTATTAAGTTTCTCTAAAATCCTAAAATCTGAAATATTATTATCCTTTAAATTAAGTCTTTCAAGATTTATAAAATATTGCATACCGTCCAAATTAGAAACGTTTTTACCACTTATATCCAATTCCTTTATCATGCTTAGATCTGAAATAGAGATCCATGGATCATCAGGATTTGAAATGTATTCCCTAACACACCTTTCCAAATTTTTATCTATAAAAGTTGCGACACCAGCTATTTCAGCTGTTGTATAAAATTCCAAATCCAACTTTTTGGCTTCATAAATTATTTTTTTTATAACTTTGGGTGATATTCTCCATTCTCCTGCAGCACTCGAGTTTTCACCCCAACCAAAATCCTTCCAGTTAATTTCTTCTGGAATTAATGAATGACACATAAAAATTAAATTTCTTCCGGTTGTTTTTGCTAGTCTCATAATTTTTTTAATATACTTTACATCTGTTAGAAAATTGCTATCTATTCGTATTGAAGGCGCAAGTCCAGTAAAATTAAACGGAATTAAATTATTTTCGGTTAAATGTCCTCTAACTACTTTAAAATATTTTGGCACTATTTCTTTAATATTCTCTTGATTATAATGAGAATATGGGAATGAATAAGTAACAGGTTTTTTAAATTTTTCTTTCGTTTTTGAATGTGATTGGTTTTCCAGCCAAGTAAACAAGGGTTTAATTTCATCTTCTAACCAACTTGATAAACCTTTTTCAGAGGAATAATCTTTTGCATTTTGATGTTTATATCCATGATGTGCGATTTCATGACCGCTTGCTTGTAAATCTAGCAGCATATCTATTTCTTCTTGAGTGTGCTCTCTTTGGCCCTCAAAATGATGGAATGCATTAATATTAAAGGTTGCTTTGACATCATAATACCCGAATAATTCTTTTCCATATTTGTACCAATGTTTAACTCTAAAACTATCATCAAAGGAAAACGAAATACCTGGTTTACTTAAATAAGGTGTGTTTTTGTTTGAATTCAATTTGAATATCTCAAGGTTTTTTTCCATTTTATAAATAATGCTTCCATAGTACCAGTCATGTCTATACGGGGAATACCGGAACTTTACCTTCATAATTGTATTAATTAGCTTACTGCCCACTCTTTCTGTTCCTCCCTTATCGCCTTGTTATAGGCCCTACGCTAATTAAAGGATTTGAGCCAGGATTTCATTTTCATACTCTGGATTATGCAATTTTTCAACTTTCGTTCCATTAGCAACTTCTCCAGTATATTTGTGCTTAACAGGAGTTTTAACTTGAGTCCTTTTTAAAAACCATTCATACTCGATATCTACATTTCCAATATCAACTGCTTGGTAGCCCATTTTAGAAAGGTCATATGCTAATACCGTTGCCGTTGGTCCAAGTGCTAGCAGGATTAATTTTGACGTATCGTATTTTTTAACTGCAGTTAAAATTTCCTCGTATTTTGCAAAAGCATTTTCCGCTGGGCATAAAATCCTTTTTAAGGATTTAGCATTGCTAAATAAATTATTACCTGCCCCTAATCTACTTTGTTCACCTTCAACGAGAATAATTTCTCTATCATCCCAGATCATTTTAAATTTAGAAAAGCGCTCATCTGATTTACTTTTATCTTTATAGTCCATATATAGACGCGTCACCATAGCATCATAATAAACTTTCTTCTTGTTTAACTTCCGATATATTTTAGTTCGGTTTAAAATTAAATACTTGTTCCAGAAATTTTGTGCTCTATCTGTAAACTTATCGATTTTACTAAAAACATCAGGAATACATACAATATGATTTTTACTCTGAGAGCTAATAATTTCAATTAAGCGTAGACTCAAATCTTTATCGTATGCTTGAAAGAATTGCTCTCCCTTAAACATAATATTAAATTCGCCATTTCCATAGCGACTTACAGAACACCTTTCATTTATTATTTTGCTCAAGGTTTCATCTGTTGTTTTAACAATTGGGGGCTTAATAATAACCGAAATTAATTTATCCCGTAATACTTTAAAATGATTTTTTAAATCAAGTAATATATAATACATTTTTAACAATAATTTCTTCATACCTCTTACTCCTTATCTATTTAGGTCATAATTTAATCCCTTTTAAAATAACTGAGTCGGAAAAATTTTTTATTACGCATTAAAGATTTTTTTACTTTTATCGCTTGTTCCAAAAGCCAAACTAAATAATAATTATTTGTTTTTAATAACTTTAAATATCGGCTATCTTCTTTTGTCGTATCTGCCAACTCTATACACTCAATGAATTCACTAGAATTTAGAATTTGGTTGTTATAGATTAACTTTTTTACTAATTTATCTTTGTTCCGTTCATCAAAAGTATTCTTAAGTACATTCAAAAAATTCAGATAATAAAACGTTGCAAATTCCTCAAATTGTTTGCTATCCACATTATTTTGTATTAAATAATCTTTCCAGGCGTAATACACCCTTACAGCAATATCAAATAAATCTTTACGATATCCATTCATTAAACTGTATTCATTCGAGTGAACGTAATTATATGTAATTGTTGGGATTGTAACAAAAGAATCCATATGACGCATATAAGTTAGGTTGAATAGTAAATCTTCTCCCCTATTTACCTTAGTATCAAAAGATATTGAGTTTTCAACGATTATTTTTCTGTCATATATTTTGCAACATAAACTTCCGGAAAGACCTTTTTTATAGGTTTCGAAATACTTCCCTTTATCAAATGACTCTTTTTTAGGAAATGCTTTTATGGTTTCTTCCTTTTTTTTCCTGATTTGATATACAAATCTAATTCCACTTACAGGTAAGATATTCCCACCTTGCTTAATAGATTCATAAAGGTCACTACACCAATTTATTTCAACGTAGTCATCACTATCACAAAACATTAGATAATCCCCTTGGGCAAGAGCAATTCCTGTGTTTCTTGCGTTGGAAACCCCTCCATTATTTAAATGAATGACTTTAATTCTACTATCCTCTTTTGCAAAGTGCTCACAGATAGAACCACTCTTATCTATTGATCCGTCATTAATTAATATCAATTCAAAATCAGAAAAAGTTTGTGCCAATATACTATCTATGCAGCGGTTAATATATTTTTCTACATTAAAAACAGGTATTATGATTGAAATTATAGGCTTAATTGTTCCCACCTCAATACATAAACTTTAATCTGTAATAATATTTAGAGTGTGATAATCTAATGAATCCAACACTAAACAAAATCGAACATCCCAATACAGAAAGAAACAAAATTGCCGGGTTAACTTTGCCAATATAGTGTGACAAAATCAAACCATTAATATTTATAAACATAGGATGTACAAAATATATTATTGAACTCATCTTTCTTAATAATTGATAAAATGGATTGTACTTTAGTTTAATTTTACTTACTGTATTAAAAATAAAGAAAACATTGACTCCTGTTAATAAAACATAAGAGAATTTAGAAGTATTCCCAGAGGTCTTAAGTATCCAAACCTCCACGCCTAGTAATAATAAACAGATACCACTTATAATTCCGCTTAGTAAAGTATTTATTTTTACTCTAACCTTTGAAAAAAAGAACCCCATCATTATGTATGGGAATGCCCTAAATAATCCAACACTTATTGAACTAAAGAGGCCATATAATTTTATAAAATGATCAATTAAATTGTTCTCACTGACAATCCAAGAATATGAATATAAAAATGTCCCTATTAAATAAAAAATAACTGCAATTCCGATTACTAGCTTAGCTGGGACGTATCTTAATATTAGAAATGAAAATATCATTCCATATATTAATGAAACAATATACCACATATGATAATAACTTCCAGTTAAAAAAATACTTAATAAATAACCTTTAAAATTGGCTAAAGTTAAAAAACCATCGTGATACCAAAAGGGTATCCACCATATTAGATAAAATAATGTCCAAAAAATATATAGATTAATTAAATGCAAGATGTAATTCTTTAAACTGCTAATATTCATTTCAACCTTTCCATTTTTCAGATTAATCTTATTAAAAAAGAAGTAACCTGCACATACAAAAAAGAAGGGTACTGCTATTCTTGCAATAATATCAACTAATATAAAATTTGCGGTTTCGTTATAGGATAGAAGGGGTGGTGCATGAATAATCACCACTAATATTGCGCAAATAAATTTCATTACATCGACAGCATTGTTATTTTCAGCACTAGTCATACTTATAGATCACATCACAATCAAATCAATTAATTCTCTAACAGCCCCATTACCACCGGTAGATTTACAGACATAATCCACGATATCTAGTACTTCACTAATTGCATCAGCTGGGCATGCTTTTAGATAGCATGCTTTCATACAATCAATATCGTTTATATCATCACCGACATATGCAACATTTTCATAAGTTAACTGGTACCTATTGATAACCTCGCCCAAAACTGCTAGCTTATCCTCTATTCCTTGATGGACTTCTTCAATCTTTAGTTCAGCAGCACGTTTCGCTAAAATCTCTGACTTCTTTCCAGTAATAATAACTGGTATGATATTATACTTTTTAATATTAATTAAACGGTAACCATCTTTTACATTAAATGCCTTAAATACTTCACCATTATCACCTACATAAATTTTCCCATCGGTTAATGTACCATCAACATCCATAACGAGCATTTTAATTTTTGATAAATCCTTCTCTTTAATCATATAAAAATACCAACTCCAAGAATATCGTTTACCCTTACGGTTCCAACCAATTTATTATTTCTAATGACTGGTAATGCTGAAATATTATGATCATTCATCATCTTTAAAGCATCTACAGCAAGCATATCAGAATCTATATAGAGCGGTGTTTTTATCATTACATCATCTACCGATAAATTATAAACATTCACTTCTCTTGTAAACGTTCTTCTTAAATCACCATCAGTAAAGACTCCGATTAATTCATTCTTTTCATTTAAAATATTAATGATTCCAATTGCTTTCGTACTCATCTCAATAATAGCATCATTTAACTTCGTGCCAGTCTTTACGACTGCGTTTTTATTCCCTGTATGCATAATGTCACTAACTTTTACTAGCAATTTCTTTCCAAGGGAACCTGCTGGATGATACAATGCGTAGTTCCTTTCATGAAAACCATAGATTTTTGATAAACAGACTGCTAATGCATCCCCCAAAACCATTTCAACTGTTGTACTTGATGTAGGTGCCAAGTTCATTGAACAGGCTTCCTTAAATTTAGGAAATACAAAAGAGTAATCGCTGTATTTCACAAGTGATGAGTTTTGGTTACCCGAGATACCAATTAATGTGGCGCCTATCAATTTAATATTAGGCAAAATTTTTGTAATCTCTTCACTTTCGCCACTATAGCTAATAGCTATAACAATATCATTTGCTGAAATCATTCCTAGGTCTCCGTGTAACGCTTCAGCTGGATGCAGGAAAAACGATGAGGTCCCAAGACTCGACATGGTAGCGGCAATTTTCCTTGAAACATGCCCAGGTTTCCCCATTCCTGTAACAATAACTTTGCCTGTACAATTGGAGATTAATTCTACGATTCTAACAAAGCTTTCATCCAGAGCTTCTTTTACAAGGTTTATAGCATTTACCTCAGTTTCAAAAACAAATTTAGATTCAGAGAGAATATCAATTTGATGTTCCTTTTTGGATTCAGTGAGAATATCTAATTGATTCAACATCGTGCACCGCCTTATATATTTTAATTAACTTTTTAAGCATCACTTCGATTTCATCAAGTTTCACCATATTAGGACCATCGGACTTAGCATAATCAGGATTTTCATGTACTTCCATAAATAAAGCATCTGCACCAACTGCTATAGCAGCTTTTGCTAAATGTTCCACATACTCTCGATTTCCACCAGTCGATGTGCCGTTGCCCCCTGGTTTTTGAACACTGTGTGTTGCATCAAAAACTACGGGATAGCCGAACTTTTTCATTTCAATAATGTTGGTCATATCAACAACTAAATTGTTATAACCAAATGTGTTACCTCTTTCGCATAAAAGAATGTTTTCGTTACCTGATTCCTTAACCTTTGTAATAACATTTTTCATATCCTTTGCAGATAAAAACTGTGCCTTTTTAATATTAACTGGCAACCCGGTTTCTGCTGCTGCTACCAATAAATCTGTTTGTCTGCATAGAAAAGCAGGAATTTGGAGCATATCCACAACCTCAGCAGCACCCCTTGCTTGGTACGGTTCATGAATATCTGTTACTACTGGTATACCTAACTCATCTTTCACTCTCTTAAGAATACGAAGACCCTCATTTATTCCAGGACCTCTATACGCTGAAACAGACGTTCTATTCGCTTTATCGAACGACGACTTAAAAATAAAAGGAATACCAAGTAATCCAGTAATGTCTTTCATTCTTGAGGCCACTTCCATCACTTGTGTTTCTGATTCAATTACACAAGGACCTGCAATTAATGTAAATATAGTGTTATCTACGGGGATGTTACCAACTTTCATTGTCTTCATTATGAACTCATCCTTTCTAATACATATTCTTTATTTAAGTGTATAAACTGGAATTCCCCCACTTTCTAACATATACTCTTCAACCTTTTCAATATCTTTAGGGGTATCTACTGAAATGGTTTTACAGTGTGCATTTATATAGTAAATGTCCTTTCTGTTTTCTATAAATCTAAATGAATCATTTTCTTCAATTCTTTCAATCGGCCCTCGTGGTGTTTCATGATAGTATTGAAGGGCCTTTTTTGTAAATGCTCCTACCCCCACAAATTTCTGGTAAGCATAGTTCATTCCACCCTTAGGGAAGGGAATTGGGCTGCGAGAAATAAATAAACAAATCCCATCTTTATTGGTTACTATTTTTAAGTTAGATGTATCAACCACTTCAACGGGATCTGTAAAATCTGTCATTAAATTTGATACATAAAATTCTTCTTTATTAAAATCTACTGGAATGCACTTTACGATATCATTAGCTTCTATGGCTGGCTCGTCACCATTAATCATTACATAAAGATCTGCTTCAATTTGTTGTGAAACCTCATAAAGCCTATCAGTTGCTGTATCATGTTCCTTTGAGGTCATGATAACTTTTGCACCAAAATTCTCACATACGGTCTTAATTTCATTGCTGTCGGTTGCAATATATACCTCTTCAAAGCATTCTACTTCCCTAGAATGCTGATAAACCCACCTTACCATTGGTTTTCCTAGAATATTTGCTAATGGTTTATTATAAAATCTTGTGGACCCACCTCTTGCTGGAATTACTCCAACTATCCTCATACTAATAACCACGCTTTCTAAAATATAATTTTATCAAAATCTACTCTTTCAAAGACTTCTAATTTCCCACCACGAGTTGCATTGTATATTTTTATATTATTGTCATCTGCATATCTTCTTGCAGCAGTAAATGCTCGTGTTGAAATTTCGACATTGGGAATATATAAATCATCTTTGTCAGTATTATACTTTTCAGTAAAATAATCTTTTGCAGTTTCATCAATTACAATTTCACCTTTATCGTTTTCCATTTTACTGAAATGATGGTCAACTCCTAATAGATAAATTTCTT
Organism: Neobacillus drentensis; assembly: GCF_036962125.1. Classification (GTDB taxonomy): domain Bacteria; phylum Bacillota; class Bacilli; order Bacillales; family Cytobacillaceae; genus Neobacillus; species Neobacillus drentensis_B. The sequence goes on along the minus strand of NZ_JBALOA010000011.1, from coordinate 148,030 downwards.
TAATTCCCATATAAACTGCCATTTGTATTGCTGTGTAAGCAACAGTATTTCCCCAAAATACGCCATTAACAATATCCTTAGAAAACTTCGGTTCGACTTTACTGTCACCTAATCTAAAAATATAATAATTTGCATTTTGAAAGTTAATCTTATAATCCCACGGAATGTTCACAGGAAAAAACTTCTTTTCTATCTTTAATATGTCTATTTCTTCTTTGCTTTTAAAAATTGTTTTTTCATCTTCTGAGCAGTAATATGTAGGACGCCAGTCTGTTTGATCGAATAAATAGTAAATTCGATTGAAGGCAAATGTAATTTCATTTTGTAGTTTATCTAGGTCGTCTGTTTTCAAACTGGGACCATTGCCAATAATAAAACATCTCATGTTTGAATGTTTATTTTTAAGTTTTTTTATAGTTGCAGCATTTTGTGACAGAGGAAATAGTTTAATTTTTATTTGTCGATTTAACCTATAGAAAGCTAAATTTATTTTATTTTTATATTTCTTAATCATGCTAGACTCCTTGAATTTTAAGCTCGTCTATCCGCTCGATTTTATTGCTATTGTAATTGATTTCTTAATGAACTTATAAGGAAGTTTATAAAGAAAAGTTAATAGTTTTTTGACATCAAAAACTGAGTATCTTACATCAATTACTTCAAAGTTATCACACCTGCCATAGGTATGGGTCCCAGTCAATTTTTTATGAAATATTAAAGGGATATCGTCGGGTAAAATTGTAGAGATATTGTTTTCTTGATAGGAATGATCTGATATACTTATAATTTCATTGAACTTAATTGCTTTACCATATTCACCATTTGAACAATCCTGTGAAACCCTAATCAACTTTTTGTTATACTCTAATATTCTTCCAGCTGGTCTCGTAAATTCATTATCAGTGATTATTGGATTTCTCTTGTGTGGGATTAGGTTAAATTCGTTATCAAGAGAATATATTAATAACTCATCTTTGTACGGGCTGGTACACAATAATTTTGATACAAAGATATATATTTTATCTTGGAGCTTTAAAGTAGTTGCATCAGATAATTCAATATTATCCATTAATACTTTACTTAGTTTCCACTCATTTGGAAAATCTACCGACTCATATAGTAATAGTTTATTATTAGAAGAGGTTTCAGGGATCATGTAAATTTTATTTTTTATATCAAAAACAAAAGGGTATGACATGTGAAAAGGCTCATTTATTACAATCTGCTTATCCACTATTCTATTGTTAATAATTGTAGCTACTCCAATCTCACCAGAATTTTTTTTCTTATTGTATGCTTCATAAAACATATAGATTTTACCGTTTAGTTTATAAAGTATAGGATCTGCATACCAATAATT
>NZ_JBALOA010000011.1:95319-146637 GCF_036962125.1 Neobacillus drentensis | reverse complement strand
TTTTTAAATGCTGTGAATTTTATACTATTATTATTTAATATTCCATTATCATTAATAAATCTATATGCAATCATATAATCAGTACGGTAAAACCTTTGAAAAAACTTTAACATAACTATCTCCCTCTAAAGAACAATTATGTGTTTCAACCATTCTATACTAGAATTTTTTAAGTACTAGCTAACCTTTGTTAAATCATATATTTTTTTCATTATCACTTCTGGACTGTAATTTTTTAGAACATCACTTTTTTCCTTTTTCAAAAGGTTATAAAGTTTTTCATCCTCTATTAAAGATACAATCCCTTTATATAATCCTTCTGGAGTTGGATCTACGAGTAAACCATTTACTTCGTGCCGAATAAACTCCATTGGTCCCATAGACTTTGCAACGATAACGGGCGTATTTAAAGCTAGTGCTTCTAATACCGAAATCGATAATGACTCAACAATTGATGGATGAACATATATATAGGCATTTTTAATATATGGATAGGGATTTGAGATAGCACCTAATAGAAAGAGATGATTTTCTAAGTGATATTCTTTTATATATCTTTCCATTTTTCTACGCTGTGTACCTTCTCCTATGAGATACCATTTCACGAAATATCCATTGTCAACCAACTTCTTACAAGCATGAACACAATTAATCATACCTTTTTCAGGTGATAATCTGCCTACACTCACTAGCGTTAGATTATGATTAAATTTAATGTCATAACTGATTCCTTCAATTGATTTGTCCCTAATTTCATCAACGTTAATAATATTGGGTATTGTCAGGACTTTATTATGGATTCCATGAATATTGTTTATTAGTAATTCTTTGCTGCTATCCGAAACAGCAATTATCTTGTTAAATTTCTTGTAAACTTTCATCCAACGTTTTGTTTCATTTTCTGAATAATCGTATGACCCATGATGCCACCAAGTGATCTTTTTTTTACTGTTAATGATATATCCAACAAAATCTGTGCAAAATCCTATACGGTATGCAATGGCACAATCATAATTTTTATGCAGATTAAAAAGTGGCTTTGCAAAAGTTAAGGCCTTAACCCCAATTATTTTCTCTAGTAGGAAAATTAGTCTGAGACATACCGCGAACCAATTCCTTTTCCTTATGGACGCTAAAATACTCTGGATGATCGGTCCATATGCTTTTGATAAATCGAAGTAAATAATATTTACTTCTTTAGGAACTTCCTTTGCATAATCCCCAAGTCCTTCAAATAAGATCAAATCAACTTCATAATAGTTAAAATCTATACCTTTTAGCACGTTTATAAGTGAGTTCTCAACTCCGCCTACCATTAAATGACCATTTACAAACAATACTTTCTTTTTCAAAATATAACCTCACAATCAACCAATGATTTTGAATTTATTGTGGTTTTTTCAATAATTCGTCAGTAAAATGTAATGTGTTTAGTCTTCTTTTATTCAGTACAAATAAGCTGTATAATCTAACAAATTTAAACTTTATAAGAAGGATAGCAACTTTCATCTTCCAAGAAACATTCGGTAATTTAAAGTCTTCAAATATTTCCGTAACTTTCGGGTGAAGAATTATCTTTTGAATCCTACTCAACCTTTCTTTGCTATCGTACCCGGAATATTTCAATTGCCCTAACGTATTTAGTGTAAAATACAGCATATTAATTTTTATTTGTCTTGTGAAATCATATTCAAAAGTATTTCCAAAGTATATTTTTAATCTTTCATTTATTTTAAGGTAAGCATTCCACTTATTTTCATTATATGTATTCGTTGTTGAAGCAGGATTGTAAAAGTAATTGTAATAATAATGATTTTTAAAATAGTAGAAACTTGCTGCATGATACATAATCTTCGAGCCTAGAATTGAATCTTCACAGTAGTGTATATCCTCGTCATAGTATAAATTGTTTCTTTTAAGGAATTTTATATTAAATAAACAAACCCAGTTTGATATAGTTGGTGGAAATTCGATATTTTCAAACATGATTAAACATCGGAACAGCTCATTCTTTATGTCATCTTTTGAATAATACCCTTCTCGAATAGGCTGTGTTCGTTTATATTCATAATTGTTTGATTTTTTTTTGTAATCACACATAATAACATCAAGATTTAACTCCTCAGCTTTGTTAACCATCACCTGATACATCTCAGGTTCAATCCAATCATCTGAGTCAATAAAACTTAAGTATTTTCCTTTTGCTATTTTAATGCCATCGTTCCTGGCTGCTGAAACCCTGGCATTTTTTTTGTGGATAACTTTTATTCGTTTATCCTTTTGTGCATATTCATCACATATTTGGCCAGAATTATCTTTTGAACCATCGTTTATTAATATAATTTCAAAATCTTGAAATGTTTGATTTAGTATACTATCAACACACCGTTGTAAATAACTTTCAACATTATAGACCGGTATTACCACACTGACTTTTGGAAGCATCTTTTGCCTCCTTTCTAAATTATTTTGGTTCTTACATCGACTGTCTAAGTTTATTATCAGCTGATATTAATTTTCCTTTATCCACTTTAAAAACAATGTCGCAATTATCAATTGTACTTAATCTATGAGCAATAATAATTAACGTCTTTTCTCCTTTAAGGCCGTCTATTGCTTTCATAATCTCTTTTTCTGTCTCGTTATCTAAAGCAGATGTTGCTTCATCTAAAATAATAATTTCCGGGTTATGATACAATGCTCTGGCAATTCCAATACGTTGACGTTGTCCTCCTGAAAGCCTAACTCCTCTTTCCCCTACGACAGTATTTATTCCTTCTGGGAGAGTATCAATAAAATCCTTTAACTGTGCATCTTCAATTGCCTTTTGAACAGCAAACTCATCAATGTCCTGATCGTTTATTCCAAAAGCCACATTGTTCCGAATGGTTTCATCTGATAGATAAATGGATTGAGGGATGTAGCCAATCTTATTTTTCCATATTGGCATCAGTTCATTTAAATCTTTCCCATCAACTACTAAGCGGCCCTTCTCGGGTTCGAATAACCCTAATATGATATCAACAATAGTTGTTTTGCCAGCGCCAGAAGTTCCAACGAAAGCAACAGAATGCCCAATCGGAATGGTTAAGGACAAATTTCTAATGGAACACTCTTTTTGATTTGGATAACGAAAATAAACATTTTCTAATTTAATAGAATTACGAAATATTTTTTCACCTTTATTTTGCTTTTCATGTTTTAGCTCCATGGTTGCATCTTCTTGAATTGGACTTTTTCCGTTATTATCTTTAATTAAATCATCATAGACTACCGTCAATGCCGGCTGACTAAATCGAATGGAGGTTATTGTGGCGACTATTCTATTAATAGAAGGCATTAATCGAAATGCAGCCATGGCAAATAGTGACATGGTGGCCACTAATGTAGATTTCTCAGTACCTTGGAATACAATAATGACCATCGTAATAAGGACAACTGATACTAATAAAGTCTCGATAAAAAGTCTAGGAATTTGATCGAGCGTATTTTTATAAATAGTATTATTTGCCATGATCTGACTTTGCTTAGCATACGATTTCACAAAGTAACTTTCTTTTCCCGAAACCTTGATTTCTTTACTTGCCCCTAATCCTTGATTTACCCACTTAATCATCTCACGACTAACTTTTTGATTTTCTATTCCTAAATGAGTAATTTTTTTCCGAAAGATCTTAAAGAATAATAGAACACTCCCGCCCAATAAAATACCAGACGTTAACGTGGCTAATGGCGCAGTAATAATTAGTAACGAAAGTATAAAAGTCATGATTAATATCTCTGTTAGCAATTGAAAACTTGCTAATAAAATACCATCAAATACCTTCCCTACTTCTCCGTTTACATTCCTTAATAATTCAGCAGAATTTCGCTGCAGGTGAAATGTATAAGGTTTTGTTAAATACAACTTGAACATCGTTCTGGAAAGTTTTACTTTTTGATTTAAGATGACTCTATATTGTACCGAATAAAAAAATAATAAATAAGCATTTTTAACAATATAAACGATCAGTAAGCAGACAACAGCAAACAAAATAAACGTGTTGGTTGATTGAAAGTTTAAAAATTTGTATACGTTTGATAAAAATGATTGCTTCTGAATAATTGTAGGATTTGTTACAATTCCGACAAAAGGAACGATTAAACCAATTCCTACTGTTTCAAATATGGCTGCAAGGATCATCATAAAAAAAAGCAATAATAATTTTTTCTTATCCTTTTTAGTTAATAGAACCCCTAGTTTTTTTATCGTGTCCCTCAATTTGTTCACACCTTAAAATATTATTTATATGAATTAACCAACATGTAGTAACTCAGATGATAAGATTTGTTTTCAACTTCTTCACTAACAGCCTCGTTCATTATAATGAACATTTTTACTAAAAAATTTTTGATTAGTTTTTGTTCACTACTTTTTTAATCTTTTTTTACATTATAACTTACGATTATTTCTTTTTAAAGAACAACCCTTCGACATAAATCTACAGCATACAACGTCCTACATAATTTGTTCAATTCATCTTATTTTTCTAACTAATGATTTTATAAAGCTTATCTAGTTCATAACTATTGCTATAATCTTTATTACTAATGTTTTTCATTAATATATTTTTCATTTCTTGATTTCTATAAAACTCCTCTATCGCTCTCGCTAAGCCTGGAACACTTAGATCACAAATCAGGCCTTCAACTCCATTCTCAATTTGACTAGGCGCTGTTGGATAATTTGTTATTAGAATAGGCTTCCCAAGTATTTTTGCTTCAGAAACAGTTACTGCTTTCCCTTCATATCTAGACGGTTGAACATAGAGGTCACAATTTTTTATATAAGGATAGGGATTAGTTTTTTTGCCTAAAAGGACAAAACTATCCTCTAAATTATGCTTAGATATTAAATCCTTCATTTCTTTCTCATATCCACCGTAGCCAATAATGTACCACTTGATATTAGTTAACCCTTTCATATGAAGGAGTTTAAGAGCCTCTATCGCCAGATCAAACCCTTTAACATAGGATAGTCTGCCTACAGAGACTAGATTAAAAGTTTGAGATTCTTCTTGATAAAATGTCAACTCTTCCCCCGCCATTTTTTTTATAAAAATAGGTGAAGTGATATTTTCTACAACTAATACTTTTTCTTTCAATGTTGGATAGGTAGTTAGAAAGGCATCCCTACAAGCATCCGATACTGCAGCAATATTATCAAATTGATTCCAAACTTTAAGGTCCAGCTTATTATCAATTTCCAACTTACTATAATCGGTATGAACCCATGCAATTTTTTTCTTAGCTTTCACCTTGTTTGCGATTATATCGTGTGGCCAAGCATAGCTGATTGCTACATCATATTCCTTTTCAAATTTTGGTAATAAAAAGGAGGAGTATTTTTGTGTTAGCTGCATTTGTATATACCCAGCACCCTCTTCTAAGTTTCTAGACTTTGATTTTATTTCTGCCATATACTTCGAAAGAACCCTAATAAAAGCTAATGAATATTGTCTTTCTTTAAGGCAAAGAATCACTGGCTTTCGAAATACGGAATACTTTGCTACCTGTGGCAAAATATTCACCGACTTTGGAATCAAACTCATAAACTCGCCTACATGATGAAAGATTAGCAGATCAACATTGTATTTTTGATAATCAAAGCATTCCAGCATATTTATTAAACTTCGCTCAATGCCTCCAATTTCCATATTATAAACAGAAATTAAAATATTCTTTTTCATCCTCTATCCTCACCTAAAAGAAGTATTAAACACTAAACTGCACGACCTTGTCTTTACCTTTATATGGTTTAAGTTCTGTCTCTCTTTTATTTAAAAATATTGTATTAGGTGGTACGATTCCTTTAACTACACTTCCAGCCGCAACCACCACATTATCACCAATATGGGTATCCCTTAAAATGACGACATTTGACCCTATCCAAACGTTATCACCAATACTAACTTCCCCTCTAATTAAATGGTCAGAGGTATTCTTTTTATAATTATGATCATGATCGTTAATACAAACATTGGGAGCTATTTTGGTGTTTTTTCCAATCGTAATTCGATTGACACAATTAATATTACAATTATCATTAATAAAAACATGATTACCTATATTTAGAACTCCATCAAAATCAATCCGAATGCTCGCATTCTTCCTTACAAAAACAAATTTACCAATAATAATATTTGCCTTATTATTGAAGATTTCTATTTTACTATTGGCTTGAAGAGAATAGATAGAGGATTTAATGTTATTAAAATATAAAATCTTATAAAACAAACCCCTTAAAATACCAACCAAATGAGAGAGATTCATAAGAATGGTAATAAAAATACCACGTTTTTTGCTTTCGGAAATAAAAGTCATAACTATTTTCATCCCTGTGTTAAACATACTCAATCCCCTTGCAACAGCTTAATTTATCGATAAATTTTTCTTAATTTAGCAATATTGTGACCACCAATAAGTTTTGATAAAACAAATTTCACTTTTCCTTTTATTCGTTTCCTTAGGGGCAGCCAACTTTTATAAAAAAGATGGATGGTATAAGTATTTTCGGTAATAAATGATTGGCAATTTATATAATCATAGGGAGAAAAGTAAGTCTGGGGGTAAAAGACACCTAGATCATTAATTTCCTGGTATTGACCATTTGATTTTAATCCCTTATCCTCCAGTAACTTCGTAATAATGGCCACATTAGTTAATTGATTAAAGGTGCCATCATTATTAATGAACTTTTTCATACTATACGAATCTAAAAATTCTTTTATTAAAGAATTTCCCTTTTCTGCTCCAATCGTGCTGGTTGCAATAAAGTTTTCTTGTTCAAATCCCCAAAAGGAAGGATGTTTCAGCAAATCATTAAAGGGTTTATATACCTCAACATCTGTATCTAAATAAATCCCACCGTAATTATAGAGAGCGTAAACGCGAACATAATCGCTAACAAATGCAAATTTCCCCGCATTATAAGCTTCTCTCACATAGGAATTTATTTCGATATTAAAATTACTTTCATTCCATTCAATAATTTCATATTCTGAAAGATGCTTTTTCCAGGTTTCCATACATTCTTTTACAATCCTAGGTTTCTCTTTTCCACCAAACCAACAATAATGAATTATTTTAGGAATTTTTATATACTCCATATCATGACCTCATGCTTTCTCAACACTAGCCTTTTGATGCTGCCACTTAATAAATTCAATTAATGTTCTGTAATCCTTGATTTGTTCTTTTTCAATTCCTGTTTCTTTTAATTCTTTTACTAGATCCAGCAAATCCTGATCTATTTCTTGTTGATTATTGATATTCTTCCCTGTATCAAAAAAATCGTCTAATTCCACACCTAAGACAGCAGCAATTCTATTTACTACTTGAATAGAAGGATTTTGATTCAGGTTACGTTCAATATTACTTAGGTAAGATTTTGATACTTTTGCCCGTTTGGCTAATTCGGACAATGTCAACCCCTTTTGCTTTCGTATTTCATGTATAATTTTCCCTATCACGATTCATACCCCGTTTTCATAAAATAAAGTATTATTACTTACACATATCCCGCTCGTTCCTTCCTTTATTAACTGTTTGTTTAATATGGTCAATAACAGTTTCTATGTCGATATCCGTCATATTTGATCCTGATGGTAAGCACACCCCATTATTAAAGAGTGTTTCTGAAACACTTTCTTGCTCGCTATGTTGAAAATATCTCAGACCATTGAAAACTGGCTGAAGATGAAGCGGCTTCCAAACTGGCCGTGCTTCAATGTTTTCCTTACTTAATGCACTCAATATCTGTGAGACAGATATTCCCGCCTCTTTCTCATTAATAGTTAATGCTGTTAGCCACCGATTAGACAAGGTATCTGTTAATTCAGGCATAAAGGTGAAACCAGGTAGGTCGGAAAGTTCCTTAAAATAATATTGGAAAATTGCCCTTCTAGCAGCAACCCGTTCATCCAATACCTCTAATTGCGCCCTTCCAATACCGGCTAAGATGTTACTTAATCTATAATTGAATCCGATTTGACTATGTTGGTAGTGTGGGGCCACATCCCTTGCTTGTGTGGCTAAGAATCTTGCCTTTTGTAAAGCTTCACAATCATCTGAAACCAGCATTCCTCCCCCAGAGGTAGTAATAATCTTGTTCCCATTAAAGGAGAAGACCCCAAATTTTCCAAACGTTCCACTTGCTTTTCCTTTATACATTGCCCCAAGTGACTCTGCTGCATCTTCAATAATAGGAACTCCATAGTAATTGCATATAGCAGTTATTTCCTCCATTTTGGCACTTTGACCATAAAGATTTACAACAATTACTGCCTTCGGAAGAGTTTTATTCTTTAATGCAGCACTAAACGCTCGTTCTAATGCTTGTGGGGACATATTCCAGGTTTCAGGTTCGGAATCAATAAAGACTGGTTCAGCTCCCTGATAAATAATTGGATTGGCACTCGCTATAAAGGTAAGACTCGAGCAAAATACCTGATCACCCTTTCCCACTCCTAATAAGGAAAGAGCCAGATGAATGGCTGCCGTTCCTGAACTTACGGCCACCGCCTCACTGGCTCCCACGTATTGAGCTATTTCTGTTTCAAAAGCATCCACATTTGGTCCAAGAGGAGCAATCCAATTGGTTTCAAATGCTTCATTTATATATTTATGTTCATTCCCACTCATATGGGGAGAGGATAGAAAAATTCTTTTATTATAGGTTGCTTGCTCCAATATCTTCACCCCACATTCATTTTATTAATCATCTTCACCTTGGCAGGTGTTCCCATAGCTAAACAATTGGAGGGAACATGGTCAATTACTGTTGCTCCTGCACCAATCATTGTCCATTCACCGATACTTATATTGGGAATAATTGTTGCTCCGCTTCCCACACATGAACCCTCACCCATTTCCACCGTGCCTGCTATAGTACTATTAGGACAGAGGTGAACATAATCCTCTAGTCTACTATCGTGTTCAACTACAGAGCATGAATTAATGATGCAATGATCTCCAATAACCACATCTGCATTTATTACTGCCTGAGGCATGATAACCGTGCCATGCCCTATTTTTGCACTCGGGCTTATATATGCAGAGGGATGGAAAATTGTTATAAAATCACTTTTAGAATATCCAAGTTTTTCAACGACTGATTTCCTTACTTTGTTATCTCCAATAGCCATAACAAATTTTAGATTGTTATACTCTTGTTTAAGTTGATTTGCTGCTTCAACAGGTCCATATATGAAGTTATTCATAAGTTGAATTCTTTCATACTTATTATCTAGATATCCAATAAATTGTAGTTCCTTGTTTGCCCGTATAATATCAGAAACTACTTTACTATGACCTCCATGACCTATGACAACAACATTCATGGGTTCCCCCCTCCTACTGTTGAATTAGAACCTTTAAAGCTTTCTACAGTTGCATTGCCTGGTTGATTAATTCCATCCGATATAATAACTTTATAAGCAGTAAAAAAAAGAATTTTGATATCTAAGAAGAAAGATTGGTTCTTTACATACCATATATCAAACTTAAATTTTTCCTCCCATGAAATAGCATTCCTTCCATTCACTTGAGCCCAGCCCGTAATTCCCGGTCTTACGTTATGCCTTAATGATTGTTCTTTTGTATACAGCGATAGGTATTCAACGAGAAGGGGACGGGGGCCAACTAAACTCAAATCCCCTTTTATTACATTCCATAATTGAGGATATTCATCTAAGCTGTATTTACGTAGAAATCTTCCAAAAGACGTCAACCTGATATAATCTGGCAGCAATTGACCTTTTTCATCTTTCTCATCCGTCATAGTTCTAAACTTATACAAGCTAAAAGGTTTGCCATATAAGCCAGGACGTACCTGTTTAAAGATAATAGGAGAACCGAACTTTATTTTAACTAAAATGGCAATACAGATAAAAATAGGGGAAAGACAAACGAACAGAATCAAAGAAACCGTAAAGTCAAATAGCCGCTTCATATTTAACCTCCCATGCTATTTGGAATCAGCTAATAATTGTTTTTTTATTTCTTCGATTAAATCCTCGACTTGGATGTTTTTTGTCTCCATTCCACTTACATAAGTATTTATTAAAATTTCCTTTAATTTATGTTGGTTTAAACTTTCAGAAATAGCCATTTCATTTACCTCTCTTACGAAATTTCTTTCCTATAAAAAAGTCCCCACTTAGAATAATGTGAGGACCTTTTATATCTTTATTTTTTTCGTGACCGTGTTGATTTAGTTTGGTATCACCAAAGTCACAAGTTATTAAACCATTTAACCCAAGTAATTACTTTTATAGATAATATTTAAATTAAGGACACTTTCGTAGAAATAATAGGCAAAGTAACATAATAATATTGCATAATATACAATCTTTTGGTCCTTTTTTCTAAAGACCTTGACTATCCACGAGATTAAGATGATTTGGTAAAGTTCAAAATAAATATTAAATCTAGCAAAAATCCAATTTCCCATAGAAATAATCATAAACATTAAACCAATAATTGCCATATTTACAAAAATGTCACTTTCTGGATATAATTCTCTCAGTTTGTCTCTGCCAAAAAATGCAATTACCAACGGAATAGCAAACACTATTACCCTAATAATATTCGCGCCCCCTTCATTAAATTGGCTATATACACCGTATTGACTATTCTCAAGGGCAGAGAATAATAACTTTGAAAACTGATTAAAACCTAAAACAATGATTATTGAAGAAAGTAATAGGAGTAAAGTGGCCTTTGACCAAGCCTTATATCTTACTAAAAAATAAATAGGAATTAGTATTAAAGCACTTTGGTGGAAAAGAGATGCAAAAATTGCTACTAACAGATATCTAAACCAATTGCCCTCAATTAAATATTTAGTAGCAGTAAATATAATTGCTGTTGCTAAACATTGTCTAATCCCATTCATGGTGACTATAAATAAGCCTCCTGTTATATAAACATAGACACTTAATTCAAATAATCTTGAATACTTATATAAACCAATTATTATCAGTACATTAGTTATTAAAGCAGTTGTAAATATTAATATTTGTGGATCGGTTGAATATCTTTTTAATATCATTTGAAGCACTGCAAAGCCAATTTCATCTTGAGATTTAACTAACTCCCAAGTAAAATCAGTAATATTGTAGGTATGTATATAGAAGGGGGTATCTCCTATATTATTCCGAAGCCCAGAAACTAAAACAAAGGAAATCATAGCACAAAAGGCAAATAATTTATTGGGTTTTATTTGCACCAGGGAACCATTTAATACTAAAGTTTTTGAAAAGTATCGTGAAAAAAGTGAAAATAAAAATACTATAGCAAGATTAATCCAGAGGATCGTCATACAATAGTTCCTTTCAGATTATTATAAAAATTAATACCACACTTAGTCTAATAGAATTACTGCTCGATTTATTTCGGAATAATTTTTACAAGCACGCTGCAAGGTGTCACTAAATTAATTACCATGCAATCCCTTATACTGGGACAGATAATTTTTTATTTTTAACTATTTTATTGTTTGCCAAATAAAGAAGCTTTTCCCTTATTTCTTCATTATTCAAATTGGAATATGTGGAAATTAGCGTATCAATCTCCTGAATAAAAAGCTCCGATGTTTTTCCAATGTAAATCTTCGGATATATCTGAGTTTCTTGGACCTCATCCTCTTTTAATAATTCCTCAAACAGCTTTTCTCCAGGACGAACCCCTGTATATTCAATACCGATTTCATCTATTGAATTCCCAGATAGTTTTATAAGATTCTTTGCTAAATCAACTATTTTTACAGGATCACCCATATCTAGCACAAAAATCTCTCCTCCTTTTGCAAGAGACCCTGCTTGGAGAACAAGTCTTGAGGCTTCTGGAATGGTCATAAAATAACGAACCATATCAGGGTGAGTAACTGTCACAGGCCCCCCCTTCTCAATTTGATTTTTAAAACGTGGAATAACACTACCCCTACTCCCTAAAACATTGCCAAAGCGAACCGCAACAAATTTGGTGTCACTTCCTTTGTCCATATGCTGTACAATCATTTCTGCCAATCTCTTTGCTGCTCCCATCACACTTGTGGGGTTAACTGCTTTATCCGTTGATATCATGACGAAGGTTTTGACTCCATTCCAGCTAGCCGCATTAGCAAGATTCATTGTTCCAATGATATTGTTTTTAATCGCTTCTTCTGGGTTTGACTCCATTAGAGGAACATGCTTATGGGCGGCAGCATGATAGACCATGTCAGGTTGGTAGGTGCTCATTATCGCCATGAGCTTCTTTGCATCCTGAATATCCGCTATGACTGGTATAAATTCAATCTTTGAATTCCGAAAAGTCTCTTTTAATTCCATTTCAATTGAATAAATGCTATTTTCTCCATGTCCTAATAATATAAGCGTTTTTGGGTTAAAATGGGCTATCTGACGGCAAACCTCAGACCCAATTGATCCCCCTGCACCAGTAACTAAGACTACTTTATCAGTTATATTTTCCGAAATGCTTTCAATATCGAGTTGAACAGGTTCTCTACCAAGCAAATCTTCTACCTGAACATCACGGAATTGATTGACAGAAACCTTACCTGTCATTAAATCCTCTAACATCGGTAAGATTTGTGTTTTTGCATTCGTTTTGGCACACTCTTGGAATATCCGATTTAACTCTCTTTTATTTAAAGAGGGGATCGCAATCACAATGTTGTCGATTTCATACTTTTTTACCGCATCTTCTAATTTGGATATTCCACCAATGACTGGTATTCCTAGAATATCTAGCTTTTTCTTTTTCTCATCATCATCAATAAAGGCAACTGGAAGTAAATCGGATTGGAAACTATTTAACAACTGTCTTACGACCATGGTTCCGGCAGAACCAGCACCAATAATCAAAATCCTTTTTTTATTCTCAATTGGACTAAGATGGGCATCACGGTACATTCTCCAGGAAAAACGAGACCCACCTATTAGTGACATATTCAAAAGCCAGGTAACAACCAATAAGCGGAAGGTGATTTCTTTTATTAATAATTCTTGAAAAACACCTGCAATTATGACCGAAAATGTAACAGTTTTTAATATGCTTAGCAATTCTCCAACACTAGCATACTGCCATACTCTACGATATAAATGGAATTTAAAGGAAAGAATATGATGACTAATAATCATTACAATTGAAGTAATTATCATCCTACCCGTTATTACCTGTAACGTTCCATCCACAAAGAATTTACTTAAGTAGATAGCCACTAATACAATACATGAGTCGATTAAAACAAAAAATGAAAGTCGTTGCCGATATGTCATAACTATCCCCTTTCTTCCTTTAATCGACTCTTTTATGTCGTATCTTGATGGCACTGTCGATTATTTTCTTAATTTCTACTATTTGCTCCTTTGACGCTTCTTGTTTAATGTATCTTACAGCCTTTTTTATTGATTTCGGAAAATAATCAATATTATTATTCATCCCTTCAACCCCTTAAAAAAGATAAATATGGGCAATATTATTTCTATAACCCATATTTATCCTTTCTAATGAAATTGGGCATCCAACCCATCCTCACATCACACTCTCGACGACAAGCGTCTAAGGCCTTTTACCCACAGCATGACCGAGTGCCCCCATTGATAATGGAAAGGAGACATCTCCAACATAGTAAGTCCTTTACTTTGTTCTGAATTAAGAACAGTTTGATTAAAAAAAGAAGCTATCGATAGCTATTGATTTAAAATAACACCTATAAGTTTTGCTTTTGAGAATTCAATCATCTTTTTAGCCTCAGTAGCACTCTGAAGCTTTGTTTTTCCGTTTTTAACTACCAAAAGGACACCATCACATAGGCTTGCCAATAACTTTGTATCCGGAAGTTTTAGAAGAGCCGTAGAGTCTAGTAGAATAACATCATAAGATTCTTTTACTTTTATTAACAAATCCTTCATCATACTTGAACCTAATAACTCAAATGGATTTATTGGAATTGAACCACTTGCCAGTAAGTCAAGTCTCCATATCTCGGTATGATAAACAGCTTCATTAAAGGACATCCTTCCAGTTAGTACATCTGTCAAACCAGATGAATTCGTAGTATGAAAGAAGTCATGTAATGCAGGAGTTCTTAAATTGGTATCTATTACGAGAACCTTCTTTTTCTGCTGCGCCATTGATACAGCTATATTTGCCAACAATATCGATTTTCCATCTCCCTCATCAGGAGAGGTAATCATAAGAGTTTGGGTCATTTTTTCAGACATAAGAAAATTAATATTTGTTTGAATCATTTGGAATTGATCTGCTAATGCAGATTCGGGGTAATAGTAAGTAACAAAGGGGTTTTTTCTTTTTTTTTGCTTAGATATTCGTTTATTTATAATCAATTGTCTCACCCCTCATTTTTACTTCAAATTTTGTTTTATTCCCTGGTTTTTTCATATTTTTCCTGTTAATCTTTGGTATTTTTCCTAACACGGGGATATCTAATATTTCTTCAATTTCTTTTTTAGAGCGGATTCTATCATCGAATGATTCTAAAAAGAATGCTAATGCTATCCCAATCACCAAACCTCCTATTATTCCATACACCACCTTATTATTTGTCTTAGGATTAATTGGGACTGGGTTTACCTTTGCCTTGGATAAAATCTGAATATAGTCCTTCCCGACAATTTTTGGAACTTCCTCTTTAAAGGTCACCGCCGTGGTATCAGCAATTTTAGCTGCCCTTTCCGGTTCAGAGTCCACGATACTTATACTTACCACCTGAGAGTCCTCTAAACTTGCTACAGAAATTTGATTTGCCAATTGATCCGCTGTTTCTTTTAAATCCAATTTCTTTATAACTATGTCTAGAATTGAAGAATCTCTAACAATAACCTGTAGAGTCTTTCTAAATTCTCCGTCAGCACCAATAATGATTCGGGATGAAGACTGATATAACGGGACTACCGTTGCTTGGTTTAGGACATATCCTGCCACTCCACCTATGAGGGTTACCAATGCAATGACCAAGGCACGTCTTTTTAGCAAGAGGAATAATTCTTTCAAATTCATTTCTTTTGCTCGTTTTTGATTTCCTTGATTTACTTTACGAAAACTATCCATATAACCACCTTTTTCTCAAGAATTTTTCAAGAAAAACGTTTCTTTATAAAGAACAATAAAAGAAAGATAAGTTTATAACTTAAGAAAACATCTAGTAAAAACTTAAAATTACATATTATACATCTTATATTAGTTCATTATAAAGAACGAGTCAATTCATATTTTCTAGAAAAACTTACATCCTAAGAAAATAGAATACTAACCTAACCTAATTGCTTTTTAAGTAAATGACTTAACATTCCTTTCTTTTCATTAGCGAGCTGGTTGAACTGCCCGTGTTGGATAACTTTACCTTGATCTAATACTACAACCTGATCTGCATTTCTTATGGTTGATAGGCGGTGTGCAATAACAATAATGGTCATTGTTCCCTTAAGTCCTTCAAGTGCTTCTTGAATCAAAGACTCATTTTCTGTGTCTAAGGCGCTTGTTGCTTCATCTAAAATTAGAATGGATGGTTTTCGTAAAATTGCTCGTGCTAGAACAAGTCTTTGCCTCTCCCCTCCAGAAAGCTTTATTCCCCTATCGCCGATGAGTGTATCAAGTCCATTAGGTAACTTTCTAACAAAACCAGCTCCTGCTGCAAATTCTAGTGCTTCCCAAATTTGTATCTCACTAGCATTTTGATCGATAAGCAATAAATTTTCTCGTATTGTAGCATTAAATAGAAATGGATCCTGGGGTACATAACTGATTGAACGTCTCAATTCAAGTATATTTTCATTTGTTAAAGTTTTCCCATCAATTAAAACTTCACCCGTTTCAGGCTGATTAAGCCCCATTAAAAGATCTATTAATGTACTTTTACCTGCACCTGATGGGCCAACAATGGCTGTCATCTGATTAGTCGGAAATTGTATGTTAACATTCTGTAATGCAAAAGTTTGCTCTGCTCTATTATATTTAAAATATACGTTTTTACACTCTAATCCGTGTTTTATAATAATTGGCTTTACCATTTTAATCATTTTTTCATTAAGTTCCTGCTCTTCTAGACATTCCTTTTGCAGATTTAGGAGTTTTTTAAATGCAGGAAATACTGAACCTAACTGTTCTAAATTTGACTGGATCCCAGTAATCCTAGGCCATAATCGAGAAAATATGATAAGAATTAGGAATAATGAGGCTGATTGGCCTTTGAACATTTTTATAGAAATAAATATAAAAATACCCATCAAAAGTGCTGAAACTACTTTATAGATAAAGTTTGATTTTGTTTTTAAATCCACTGATTTAATTACGTTATTTTCCATTTTCAAGTTAAGATTTTGGAACCAGGAAATATGATGTTCTTCTAGGTTATTACTTTTTATATCTTTTATACCGTTGAAATGATCGGTTATACCTGCCATATATGTTTGTCCTAGTTCAATATTATCCTTACCTAATTTACTTGTTTGTTTAATGAACTTGCGCGTAAAAAAAACCAATAACAATCCAAATGTAGTAACAAATACGGTCATCTTTATTGACAATAAACAGGCAATCCCAACTTGAATTAATGTAAATACAATGGAAGAGATAAAATTAAAAAACAGATTTACTCCACCACTAACTCGACCTGTTTCCGTAATCATAGAGTTAATAAGATCAGACTTCCTATTTTTAAGGAAAAATCCCCATTTAGCTAATAATATTAATTTATACGTTTCTTCCCTTAAATAACGGGCAAAGCCTTGTTGTATTCTTGTATTCAATATCGTTTGATTTCTTTGAAAGAAACTTTGCCCTATTATTACTAAAATGAAGATAACCAAGATTATTGAAAAGCTTGTTGTTTGGGACATCCCTTGGAAAAGGAAAAAAAACTTATTATTTAAATAACTATCATTTATATTTAGATTTACGATTTTTGTTAAATTAATTAAGGGAAGAAGCAAAAAAATACTTACGCCTTCAAATAGGCTAATTAATATCATTGCAAAAAGGTTGATATATAGAATTTTCCCTGAAAAGGAATGGATTAGCTTTACAAAATGCAATGCATCTTTCATTTCGGATCCTCCAAGGATAGTTCATGCTTTCTAGGCTCTTTGGCAAACTTACAAACAACAACAAATCTTCCCATTTCCTCAGCACCTGTCAAATAAATCGGACCACTTCTTAACCATGCATGGGCAATCATTTCTCCCATCTCATTCTTGGCAGTTCCTAAATAGAGTGTACTATCTATTTGACGCCTTTCCAGCATTCTCATCGAAGCGATTGCCTTTACCAAACATTGACTTTCCCAAAAGGTGTATTTACTCATAATATGGATTGAGTGTGAAATTTGTTTGACTATTTTTATGTTAACCGGATCAATTTCAAATGACGTTTCACTCATTTGAGAGCCAAGATAAGGAGAAACTCTGCTGAAAGGAATGGCTTTTAATACGCGTGCCCAGGCTAATAGAAGATAGGCTTCAATTAATAATTTTTTCAATTGAACCTCAGAGGTGAAGAATAACCATATCTTTTTCACTTTTCACGAATCCTTCCACACAATCTATTCAATTTTGATTTAAATACTTTTTTCAATCATAATTAATCTTTCGTTTAATAACTGCTCTAGAAAAGGGATTACTTCTTTCTGGCACTCACTAATTTCCACATTAAACTCGCTAGTTAATTTTGAGATTAAATCACCAATAGTAATAGGTATAGATAGATTTTTCCAAACAGCCCCTCCGATTTCACCTAAATTGTAGTATTTTCCGTTTTCAATACTCATCATGACAGTTTCTCCATCCATATCACTGATAATATTTCCTGGACGTTGAACGATTGTAGTTTCCATTGTGAGTTTATCTACATTTAATATTTTCATCTTTCATTCTCCTTCTTTATGCAACTTAGAATTTGTAAAACCAACTCATTCGCTGTAAATTTTTTTTTCGGTCTTTGTAACTGATACATATTTATCTGATTAACAATTTTTGTTGAATTTGTAAAATGCCAGTTGGTAAGCCCTAGATTTTTGATAAGCAGATTCCTGTAAGTATGAATTAAAAGTGTCTGTAAACGATACAGACCTTCTATTTGCTTAAGCTCTACGTCTTCCTTTTCAGTTATTACTAATTCGAATAATCCACTAAGAGGTAATGGGATAGATGAGAATTGGTTTTTAATTGGAATGGCAAACTTAGTTTCTCTCTGATAAATAGGTCTGAGTTCCCTGTTGTTTATTCCGAATTCATCTAAACTATTCTGCCAAAGTTTCTGTTGGGGATAGGATGGAATCACCATAGGTTCATTTTCTTTCGTAAAATATATACCTATTACATCATCTGTTAATAATTGATAACCTTTATGTAGAAATGCGGATGCCAGAGTAGATTTCCCGGCTCCGGAATCACCAATAATAGCGTAAGCTTTTCCATTAATTGCAACTGCGCTCCCATGTAGCGGAAGGATTCCTCTTTGCATCAAGACAGCACCCATGCAGCTTCCTAATAAATAGAGACGTATGATATCTTCTTTATATTGATTTATTGGTGAAACAGTAATTCGTTTACCCTTTTCAATAAGAAAAATTGCAGTATCAGCAACCTTAAACATGACTAGCATTTCGTTCATTACAAGTGTGCTTTTCGAGTCAGATAGTTCTAACCATAAATTTGATAAATCCTTTAATTCTATCTCTATATCTATAGAGTCACTATTGTTTTCGACTATTAATAATTCAGGGAAAGATATTTTACTTCTCACCGAAAACCCAAAAGCCTTATAGATCACTTCATTTGCTACTGTCTCCATCGTATTCACCCCAATAATCCCTGATTATATAAAAGGCCCCTATATCATCCTCTATATAAGGGCACTTTTTTTAGCCAAACAATACTTGTCAATGTACTCTAATGATAAAATTTTAAACAGATTTATTGCATCCTTTACAAAACTACTAACTTTTAGCATCCATATGCTGACCAGTAATTGGGTCTGTTGGTATAGTCTCACCATCAGCATAGTGAGAATCATAAAAATTCCCAGCAGTATTGTGCATTGTCAACTTCACATCCAACATTGTTAATACCGGTTTTCTCCATTCTCTTTTCATCTAATCACCCCCTTTCAAAGTATTTTTTTAGTAAACGAAAGACTATTACTGCTCTCATTAGAATTCTGTAGTCTGGGTCAGACATACTTTCTGTATTTAGACCCTTTTCGCTTTTGATGAGTGCCGACCTTATTACCTCTTCATTAAAAAAGTCTATCATCCTAGGCTCTTTGAGAAGGTTATTAACCTCTTTAATAAGCATATTCCAATGTGGAACCATACGATGGAGCCAATCTGCAGCTTGAATACCTCTAACTTTTTGATTTAACCTAATTTGATCTGGCAGCACATGTTCTGTTGCTCTTCGGATTAGCGCTCGATCTACCCCATTTTGAACAAATTGGTCTTCTGGAACTGAAAAACAATAGCGAACGACTCGAATATCATTAGTGGGATCACGCTTCCAGAGTTTATATCGTAAGGACAACTTAGCATCAAGTGTATTCCCAGAATTCCAAGTGGCTATATTTTCAAAAACAATTCTTCTTTGTTCGTAAATATTTTGTGAGGTTAACCAGCCAGTCTGATCAATTCCATACTCTTTTAACTTTGAAAATACACCAGTACTCCTTGCAAGTTCTCGGTTAATTAGAGTCGGAGGGTTAAACCCATTGTCATTTGCTTTAATTTGATTAATAAGTGGAAATCCTTTTCTAACTATTTGCGGCAATAACCGAAATCTAGCACCACCAGTATTTATACTGTATTTATGTAATTCAGTAATAAGACGTAGCCATTTCATCTGCTTTAACAGAATCGCATAATAATGTAACGCAGAGCCCCAAGAGATTGTCGAATTACCTTTATCTCCATTTAGCAGGATTCCAACGCCTTTTTCATTTGCCTTTTCAAAAACGCCCCTAAACCAGAAAGAATTTTCAGCAAATTTGTACGGCATTTCCATCACTTCAAGAAAGTCATCGATTTCACTATAAGAACTTCGCCCATCAAAATCATAATAATGGTCAGAGATTCCACCAACATGTTCAACGGTTTTCTTAATATATGGCCGTTCGTCAGGCATTAATTTTCTATGGGTAAAATCAACAAAGTCCTTTGGTGGAATATAACTAAAAGTATGAAGCATTCTATTCTCTTTTCGCAGTTCTTTTGCTGCAAATCCGACAACTGCTCCCGAATCCAGCCCACCGCTTAATTGAGAACCTACTCCTTGAAAAGTCCTTAACCTACAGTTTACCGCCTTCTGAAAAACGTCTTGAAAAGCTTCAACATATTCTTCATTTGACTTAAGTATTAACTGTTTATCGGAATAGAAACTACCGTATCTATTAATCATTTTTTTATCTCTAGTTATCTTAATTGAATGAAATGGAGGTACTTGTTCAATATTTTTAAAGGGAGTGATCCGAGCATCCACTGTATCAATCATTCCTGTAATTGCTAGAAACTCAGCAATATAATGTTCATTTAGCTCCTTTTCAATATATGGTAAAGCTAACAATGGCTCTATAGTTGTACAAAATGCAAATCTTGATGGATTTTGGTAATAATAAAGCATCCGATAACCTGAGGGATCTCTAGCACCAAAGAATTGGTTTTTCCTCTCATCCCAAATCATAAACGCAAAATCACCAACTAGATATTTCGGAGAGTCTTCTCCCCATTTATGATAAGAAAGTAAAATAAGTTCACTGTCAGTGATTTTTTTTCTATCCCTTTTATCCACTTGTAATTTCTCGAACAATTCATCCCGATTATCAATGATTGCATCGGCTGTAATGGCTAACTCCCTTTCATGATCATAGTAAGGAAGTTTTTCACCCCGAGACTCCGGGGTTATCCATTGCGCGTGGCAGCCAAGAAAGACTTTGTCATTATGCCAGGTTAAAATATCATCTGCCGGATATTTTTCTAGTTTCTTCATTATTCGATTTCCATGCTCTAAATTGATAGGTTCATCGTTGAAATGATAAATACCGGCAATTGCACTCATTCTTTCCTCCTGCTATGTTAAAAAAGTTTCAATGCAGTTCACTAAATAGAACACCTAAACCATGCTTAAATATAGGAAATTATTCAAAATCTAAATTCCCCTTTTTTTACTCATAAAACAGCTTAAATCTAGCTAATAATATAACTTTTCACCTATGTAATACACAATTGGTTCTTTATCAAGAACAACTTATAAATCCATAATAAATCCTTCAACTATTAGTGTCAATGTATTTTCTTCAAAACAAAGTGATTATTCTTTCTATTATATAAACCTAACCAAAAAATATTTGACACTCTCATTAATTTGTAGTAAATTTTATAAATAATCTAAATATTAATTTTCTTATCAAGAGAGGTTGAGGGAAGGGCCCGAAGACACCTCAGCAACCATCAATGGTGATATTCATTGAAAAGGTGCTAAGTCCTGCAAATTACCTGCTAATTTGCAAGATAAGAAGAATGACTTTTTGGTCGCACTTACAAAAGCCTTCTTCTTATGAAAAAGGCTTTTTTTATTTATCCGACATTAACTGGCAGTAAAAGCCCGATTGGTTCAACTAACCATCAGGTGGGGATGGAACCCCCCACTGATGGAAGTTTCACTTTATTATTTTTTATACAACACAAGGAGTGGTCGTTATGTACAAAATTGATACGAAACTTGCCCAAATAGGAAACCGCAGTGAAACAACAACAGGAACAGTGAATCCACCAGTATACTTTTCAACGGCCTTCCGGCACGAGGGTATTGGGCAATCCACCGGATTTGACTATACACGAACAGGAAATCCAACACGCCAGCTCCTTGAGAAAACAATCGCTGATTTAGAAAATGCTAACCAGGGATTTGCATGCAGCTCTGGTATGGCTGCGATTCAACTGATTCTTGCTCTATTTGAATCTGGTGACGAATGGATTGTTAGTGAAGATTTATATGGAGGGACCTACCGCTTATTAGAAAAGGGCTATAAAAAATGGGGCTTAACAACTCAATATGTGAATACCTGTTGTCCGGAAGAAATTGAAAAGAAAATCACCCCGCAAACAAAAGCCGTTTTCTTAGAAACACCAACCAATCCGCTTATGCAAGAATCTGATATTGCGGCAGTTTCAAAGATTGCAAAACAACACGGATTAATATTAATTGTGGATAACACTTTCTATACACCACTCCTGCAGCAGCCGATTACCCTTGGCGCAGATATTGTCATCCATAGTGCAACGAAATACCTGGGAGGACATAATGATGTCCTAGCCGGTCTGGTTGTGGCAAAAGGAAAAGAACTTTGTGAAGCATTGGCCTTCCACCATAACGGTGCTGGAGCTGTGCTAAGTCCATTCGACTCGTGGTTATTAATGCGCGGAATGAAAACATTGTCCCTTCGAATGGAACGACATGAACAAAATGCAAAGGCTGCGGTCGAATTTCTATCCCAGCACGATGCTGTTACCGATGTCCTCTACCCCGGCCGAGGCGGAATGGTATCTTTTAGGATTAAGGACGAAGCATGGGTGAATCCATTTTTACAAGGCTTACAACTAATCAGCTTTGCGGAAAGTTTAGGTGGGACGGAAAGTTTCATTACGTATCCTGCAACGCAAACACACGCAGATATCCCGGAGGAAATACGGATTCAAGCAGGTGTCTGTAATCGATTATTGCGTTTTTCCGTTGGAATTGAAGATTCACACGATATTATTTCAGACCTTGAGCAAGCCTTTGCGAAAGTAAAAGAAGGAGTGATTGCATAATGGAAAAAAAAGATTATACCTTTGAAACCAGGCTCCTTCATAATAAGCATAAAATTGATCCGACAACCGGGGCAGTCAGTGTACCGATTCAACATGCATCCACCTTCCATCAGGCTGATTTTGACCAGTTTGGTAAGTACGATTATGGCCGCAGTTTAAATCCAACAAGAGAAGCCTTGGAGGATGTGATTGCCGAACTCGAAGGCGGAATTAAAGGATTTGCTTTCTCATCTGGTATGGCTGCTATTTCAACAGCATTTCTACTCCTTTCTACTGGTGACCATATTGTGATTACAGAGGATGTCTATGGCGGGACGTTTCGGATGGTCACTCAGGTTCTGACTCGGCTCGGAATTGAACACACCTTTGTCGATATGACTAATTTAGCTGAAGTAAAACATGCCATTCAGCCCAATACCAAGGCTTTTTATGTAGAAACTCCTTCCAATCCGTTAATGAAAGTAACTGATATTCGCGAGATTAGCAGACTTGCTAAGGAGACAGGAGCGTTAACCTTCGTTGATAATACCTTCCTCACACCTTCCCATCAAAAGCCGTTGGAGTTAGGTGCCGATGTTGTTCTGCATAGCGCGACGAAATTTTTATCCGGTCATAGTGATGTCGTTGCGGGACTTGCCGTTGTCAATGATGAAGATTTGGCAAAAAGATTAGGCTTTTTGCAAAATGGGTTTGGAGCGATCCTCGGTGTTCAAGATGCATGGCTCGTTTTAAGAGGAATTAAGACGTTACATGTTCGTTTAGAACAATCACAAAAGTCAGCTATTAAACTAGCAGAGTTTTTAGATTCTCATCCGCTCGTTGAAAAGGTCCATTATCCTGGGCTCAAAAGTCACCCGCAATATCAAATTCAGAAGGATCAGGCGGCCGGACCTGGAGCAGTTCTATCCTTTGAATTAGCGAATGAAGATACGCTCCGAACCTTTCTTGCAAACGTAGAAATCCCTGTGTTTGCTGTCAGCCTTGGAGCAGTTGAATCGATTCTTTCCTACCCTGCAAAAATGTCCCATGCAGCTATGCCTCAAGATGAGAGAGAAAAGCGTGGGATTACCAATAGCCTTGTTCGTTTGTCGGTTGGACTTGAAAATCCTGACGATTTGATTAAGGATTTTTCGCAAGCTTTAGAACATGTTCGCAAGAATCAATTGGTTTTACAGCAAGGAGAATGACCATGAGCTTTTTAGAAAAATTAAAAAATCAAATCTTAATAGCGGATGGCGCGATGGGAACTCTGTTGTATTCCTACGGAAAGGATAGCTGTTTAGAGGAATTGAATCTATCCCAGCCAGAACACATCCAATCGATCCATAAAGCCTATATTGCTGCCGGGGCGGATGTCATTCAAACGAATACCTATGCAGCCAACTACTTAAAACTGCAAAGGTATGGTTTAGAGGATTCCGTAAAAGAAATTACCAGTGCGGCTGTCCAATTAGCTAAACAGGCTGCTGCAAAAACCAATACGTACGTTCTTGGAACCATTGGCGGTAATCGCGGAATTAAACCTGATTCTATATCTATTGAAGAATTAAAACGCAGTTTCCGTGAACAATTGTATTGCCTCCTTCTTGAAGGTGTTGATGGCTTATTACTCGAAACCTTCTATGATTTTGAAGAGCTTGAGACCATTCTTACGATTGCTAAAAAGGAAACAAACCTGCCAATTATTGCCCAAGTCTCTCATCAAGAGCCTGGATTTTTACAAGATCGTACTCCTGTCAATGACGCCTTAAAACGACTCGAAAGTCTTGGGGCTGATGTCGTCGGTCTTAATTGCCGTCTTGGTCCCCATCATATGTTAGTCGCTTTGGAACAGATTGAATTGCCTGAGCATGCTTTCCTATCTGCTTATCCCAATGCTAGTCTCCCGGCTTATACGGACGGTAAATTTCATTATGAAGGGGATGCTGATTATTTTCGAAATTCAGCAAGAGCCTTCCGAAGCCAAGGGGTCCGTTTACTTGGGGGATGCTGCGGGACAACGCCGGAACATATAAAAGCCTTTGCGGCTGAATTAAAGAATAGTGTCCCAATAACTGAAAAAATAGTAAAATTAAAACCAAAG
Organism: Neobacillus drentensis; assembly: GCF_036962125.1. Taxonomy (GTDB): domain Bacteria; phylum Bacillota; class Bacilli; order Bacillales; family Cytobacillaceae; genus Neobacillus; species Neobacillus drentensis_B. Next base: position 121,690 of record NZ_JBALOA010000011.1, on the reverse strand, counting down.
AAGATCATAATTGACTCGCTTTCTCCTATAAGGGAGTTCGCTCCCCTTCATGAGATCGTGAAAGAAAGACCATCGGTGATTGTCGAATTAGATCCTCCTCGAAAACTAGATACCACTAAGTTCTTCGAAGGTGCTAAAGCCCTAAAAGAAGCTGGAATCGATTCGATTACCTTAGCGGATAATTCTCTTGCCACCGTGCGGATTTCTAACGAATCTTTAGGTTATTTAGTGAAAGAAAAGTTAGGAATGCGGCCGCTCATTCATGTTGCCTGCCGTGACCGTAATATTATTGGCTTACAATCCCATTTAATGGGCTTGCACACTCTTGGGATGAATGATGTCTTAGCGATCACAGGCGATCCTGCAAGAGTAGGCGATTTCCCTGGAGCTTCGTCTGTTTACGATGTTTCTTCTTTTGAACTAATTCAAATGATTAAGCAATTAAATGAAGGTTTATCTTTTTCCGGAAAGGATTTGGGACAAAAAACGGCTTTTAGTATCGCTGCCGCCTTTAACCCTAATGTCCGCTCGGTTGAAAAAGCGGTCAAGCGATTGGAGAAGAAGGTACAATACGGAGCAGATTATTTTATCTCCCAGCCGGTTTTTTCAGAGGAAAAGTTAATTGAAGTCTATGAAAATACGAAACATCTTAAGGCACCAATTTATATTGGCCTGATGCCGCTGACAAGCAGTAAAAATGCCGAGTTTCTTCATAATGAAGTGCCAGGGATTAAAATTGCCGATTCGATCCGTAACCGAATGGCAATTTTGAACGATAATCCGCTGCAGGCAGCGCGAGAAGGAATTGAAATTACTAAATCATTAATCGATACCGCTCTTGATTTATTTAACGGGATTTATTTAATCACACCATTTTTACGCTATGAATTAACTGCTGAATTGGCATTATATGCTCGTCAGCGTGCAAGTGAATTGAGGGGGAGCACCTATGCCGAAAACACCATTTACTGAACAACTCAAACAACGAATCCTCGTCATGGACGGGGCAATGGGAACAATGATCCAGCAAGCAAACCTAACAGCAGATGATTTTGGCGGAGAGCAATTTGAAGGCTGTAACGAAAACTTAGTGCTAACCGCACCCTCTGTTATTGCTAATATTCATCGTCAATATTTAGAGGCTGGGGCAGATATCATTGAAACCAATACATTCGGCGCGACAAGTCTAGTTCTCGATGAATATGATCTAGGATTTAAAGCTTATGAGATAAATAAAATAGCTGCCTTTCTCGCTGTGAAAGAAGCCTACAAATTTTCAACCGATGAGTGGCCACGGTATGTAGCAGGCTCGATGGGACCGACCACCAAAACACTAAGTGTCACCGGTGGAACAACCTTTGATGCATTAGCAGCAGCCTATGAGGAACAAGCAATCGGCCTCATTGATGGCGGGGTCGATTTACTTCTACTTGAAACAAGTCAAGATATGTTGAATGTGAAAGCTGGCTATGTTGGGATTGAAAGGGCGTTCGAAAAAACAGGTAAAACCCTGCCGCTGTTTATTTCAGGGACCATTGAACCGATGGGCACAACTCTTGCTGGACAATCAATTGAATCATTTTTTATCTCCGTTGAACATATGAATCCTGTTGCAGTGGGACTTAACTGTGCTACTGGCCCAGAGTTCATGCAGGACCATGTTCGTTCATTAGCAAATTTGGCCTCAACAGCTGTCAGCTGTTATCCAAATGCCGGTTTGCCTGATGAAGAAGGTCATTATCATGAAACACCAGAGACCTTAGCTAAAAAGCTGTCTGATTTCGCTGCCCATGGCTGGCTGAATATTGTTGGCGGCTGCTGTGGAACCACCCCTGACCATATTAAGGCGATTGCCGATGCAATGAAGGAATTCCAACCAAGAGAATTTAAGCCAAACGCGGTCCATATGGTATCCGGGATTGAACCATTTATCTATGATGATCCGACGCTACGGCCAATCATGGTTGGCGAACGGACAAATGTCATTGGCTCACGCAAATTTAAACGTTTAATCACGGAAGGAAAATTTGAGGAAGCAGCAGAAATTGCCCGTGCCCAAGTTAAAGGCGGCGCCCATGTGATTGACCTTTGCCTTGCCGACCCTGACCGTGAAGAAATGGTCGACATGGAAAATTTTATTAAAGAAGTCGTTAAGAAAGTAAAGGCGCCGCTTGTCATTGACTCAACAGATGAAAAGGTCATTGAGAGGGCCCTTAAATATTCTCAAGGTAAAGCAATTATTAATTCGATTAATCTGGAAGATGGCGAAGAGCGGTTTGAAGCGGTTGTTCCATTAATCCATCGCTACGGTGCAGCTGTGGTTGTCGGGACAATCGATGAAAAAGGCATGGGAGTAACTGCACAGCAAAAACTCGCAATTGCAAAACGTTCTTATGACCTGCTTGTCAATAAATATCGTTTAAAACCACAGGATCTCATTTTTGATCCGCTTGTCTTTCCTGTTGGGACGGGTGATGAACAGTACATTGGTTCTGCAAAGGCTACAGTAGAAGGGATTAGATTAATTAAGGAGCAATTTCCAGAAGTACAGACCATTCTTGGCATTAGTAATGTCTCCTTCGGCCTCCCACCAGTCGGCAGAGAAGTGCTAAATTCAGTTTTTCTCTATCACTGTACCCAGGCCGGGCTTGATTATGCGATTGTCAATACGGAAAAATTAGAGCGGTTTGCTTCTATTTCTAAGGAAGAAGTTCAGTTAGCGGAGGCGCTTCTTTTTAATACAACAGATGAGACGTTAGCCACCTTTACGGAATTTTATCGCGGTAAAAAGAAAGAATCGAAATCCACTGTTCCAAATATGAGTCTAGAAGAACGACTTGCCTATTATGTGGTGGAGGGTACGAAAGAAGGCTTGCTTCCAGATTTAGACCTTGCTCTTGAAACTTACCCTGCACCACTTGATATTATTAATGGACCGTTAATGGACGGGATGAAAGAGGTTGGTCGTCTTTTTAACGACAATCAGCTCATCGTTGCCGAAGTACTCCAAAGCGCAGAAGTTATGAAAGCCTCTGTAGCGCATTTAGAGCCACATATGGAAAAAGGCGATGTATCTTCAACAAAAGGGAAAGTCATTTTAGCTACCGTCAAAGGAGATGTACATGATATCGGGAAGAACCTCGTTGATATCATCCTTAGTAATAATGGCTATGAGGTAATCGACCTTGGAATTAAAGTCAATCCAACTGATTTAGTCCAGGCCATTCAGCGTGAAAAACCAGATATGGTTGGCTTATCCGGTTTACTGGTGAAATCTGCACAGCAAATGGTGTTAACAGCTCAAGATATGAAGGAATCCGGTATTGCCGTACCTATCCTCGTTGGTGGGGCAGCGTTATCGCGGAAATTCACCGATACGAAGATTGCCAAGGAGTATGATGGCCTTGTCCTTTATGCTAAGGATGCAATGACAGGTCTAGCGCTAGCCAATCAGTTGAATTCGGAAGAGGAAGTCCAGAAATTAATGCTGGAGAAAAATGAAAAATTAGCCTCTTTAAATGTGCCGAGGGAGTATGAGCGTCCTTCTACTGTTTCCGTTGCGGTAAAATCGAAGCCAGCAGTATCGACAAAAGCTCCTGTCTTTACGCCAATGGATACAAAGCGACATATCCTGAAAACATACTCGCTTTCCCATATTGAACCGTATATCAATATGCAAATGTTAATTGGCCACCATCTTGGTGTCAAAGGGAAAATTGCCAAATTATTAGCTGAAAAGGATGAAAAAGCAGTTAAGGTGAAAGAAGTAGTTGACCAATTATTAACTGATGCTCGTGTGAACGGCTGGATTTCTCCTGCGGCTGTTTATCAATTCTTCCCAGCACAGGCGGATGGTAATAAAGTGCTGATATTCAACCCAGAAAATCCAGACGAGGTCATCGAAACATTTGACTTCCCGCGTCAGGAATCGGCACCACATCTTTGTTTAGCTGATTTCCTTAAGTCAGTGGACAGTGGTGAGAAAGATTATGTAGGATTCTTTACGGTTACAGCTGGCAAAGGAATCCGTGAAAAAGCGGAGCAATTTAAGCAGGAAGGGCGCTTTTTAGAGTGCCATGCCCTCCAAGCACTTGCTTTGGAAACGGCCGAAGGATTTGCCGAGCTAATTCACCGGCAAATGCGTGACCGCTGGGGCTTCCCGGATCCACTCGATTTCAGCATGCAGGATCGTTTTGCGGCTCATTATCAAGGACAGCGTTTTTCATTCGGCTACCCAGCATGCCCTGAACTTGAGGATCAAAAGAAGTTGTTTCAATTAATTCAACCGGAGGAAATCGGAATTCAGTTAACTGAAGGCTGTATGATGGAGCCTGAGGCTTCTGTTTCGGCTATCGTCTTTGCTCATCCGGAAGCTCGGTATTTCAATGTTTTAAGATAATTTGTGGTTCCGCGGAAGGATTGTTTCCTTCCGCGGAATCTTTTTGTATGTGAACATTCCTTGACAATTTTAAATAAATCCACTATAGTTACCTAGGTAACTATTTTATATTGAGGTGTGCTACATATATGAATAGCCACGAATTATTCCATACGCTTCATCAACTCTCACGCCAGTTAACCAATTCACTTAATGAGGCATTGAAACCTCTAGGACTGTACGGATCCCAATGGTCCGTCATTTTTGTTTTACAAACAAAAGGCTCTTTAACACAAAAAGAACTTTGTGATTACTTATTTGTTGAAGCACCACCCATGACACGAACGATACAAAGGCTGGTTAAACAAGGCTACGTACGCCAGGTTCAAGGCAAAGACAAACGGGAAAAACTTATTCAATTAACAGATTTGGCATTACAGTTGTATCCTGAGTGGGAAAAAACCGTCTTTGAAACCAATCAGACATTATTGAAGCATCTTCCCGAAACCTCACAGGAAGAGCTTTTTCATTTGCAAAAGAGCTGGTTACAACAGCTTTTATAAAAAGGAGCGATTACATGAATAAACCTAAATTGTGGACAAAAAGCTTCATAAGTATATCTCTAAGTAACTTCTTTCTGTTTTTAACCTTTTATGTGTTACTCGTCACCCTGCCTATCTATGCTATTCAGGAGTTCCACAGTAATGCATCTGAGGCTGGCTTAATGACAACTGTCTTTTTATTTTCAGCGATTCTCTCCCGTCCGCTTGCTGGTCAATGGCTGGAAAAAGCGGGTCATAAAAAGGTCCTGCTTGTTGCCCTGCTTGTTTTCTCAGGTGCCTCTTTATTTTACTTTTTTCCAAAATCAATCCTTGGTTTCTTGGTGATTCGTTTATTACATGGTGTTGGCTTTGGGATGGCGACTACCGCCGTTGGGGCAATCGTTGCAGATCTTATCCCAATTTCGCGCCGTGGTGAAGGAATGGGCTATTTTATTATGTCAACAAACATGGCGATGGTGCTCGGACCCTTTATCGGTTTAACCGCCATTCAACAATGGGGCCCGAAAACCCTGTTTATCATTAGTGTCATAGTTGCCGTCGGGGCCTTAATCACTGGCTTAAGTGTGAAAGTGAAAGAGACAGAGCCAATTGTCCATCCGATTGTACATTCTGCTTTTTCATTTAGAAACTTAATTGAGCCTTCAGCGGTCCCTATTGCAATCGTCGGCTGCTTTCTTGCGATTGTTTATTCTGCCCTCCTTTCTTTCGTTTCGGTGTTTGCGACAGAAATACATGTTTCGGAGGTTTCTAGTCTTTTCTTTGTGGTTTATGCAATAGTCTTATTGATTTCTAGACCTTTTACTGGAAAATGGCTCGACCTGTACGGATCCAATGTCATCGTTTTTCCGTCAATTGTCTTGTTTGCAATTGGTATGTTTACATTAAGTCAAAGTAGCGGCGTAGTCAGCTTTCTTCTTTCAGCGGGTATGATTGGTTTAGGATGGGGAACACTTTTCCCAACCTTCCAAACCATCGCCATTCAAGACGCTGCCCCACGAAAAAGAGGTTTAGCTACCGCTACCTTCCTATCAATCTATGATATTGGGATAGCACTAGGCTCTTTTGTGGTGGGCTTAGCAGCTGCAAAAATGAACTATAGCTCACTTTACTTTTTATCATCCTTTTATGTGCTCTTTGGAGCTGTACTTTATTATTTCCTTCATACTCGTAAGCAAGCATCGTTTAAAGAACAGAATCAAACAGAGTTAAAAAACGTTAACTCATAAGAAAACCTTAAACAAAGAACCATCACTCCAAAACCGGAAATGATGGTTCTTTTATTTTGCTGCCAGTGCCAATCGTTTTAATAAGGACTGTCGCTCTACATATAACCTCTGTGATTCCTCAAGAGATACTTGTGAAAACTTGATCACGGTGCCAGGTACCGCTCGTGCTACTTTTGAGATATCGACCGATATAACGGTAGCAATTCTTGTATAACCGCCGGTGGTTTGATGATCTGCCATTAAAATGATTGGCTGTCCGCTCGCTGGTACCTGGATGCCTCCTAGAGGAATGGGGTCGGAAATGATATCAGGTCCATTGGTATGTTCAAGCCTTGTTCCATTCAGTTGATAGCCCATTCGATTTGATTGAGGAGAGATGCGATATTCCTCTGATAAAAATTGCCTCAAACTCTGTGCAGTAAACAGTTGGTGATGCGGTCCAAGGATTACTCGGACTTCAAGCTGTTTATAGTGCTCCGGGATCAAATCAGACCCTACTGATTTATAAGGCTTGCGGATTTCAGGAAAACCGAATAATGTATCGTTCTTTTTTAAGGCTCGGCCTTCATGTCCTCCCATGCATCCATTCAAAAAGGTTGATTTACTACCTAAAACGGTTGGGACATCAATTCCTCCAGCAATTGCAAGATAGGTCCGAGCGCCCTGTTTGCATTGACCTACCGAGACTACCTGTCCCTTTTTTAAAAGGAAGCTTCTCCATGTCTGAACTGGCTGTCCATCCACTGTTGGTGAAAAATCACCGCCGCAAATCGAGACCACCATATCACTTAATGCCTCTAAAGATGGTCCGGTAAACGAAACCTCCAGTACGGCTTCCTCTCGAACATTCCCAACTAATATATTGGCTATTTGCATGGAGTAAGAGTCCATGGCACCTGCAGGACTAACGCCAAATTGCTGATATCCGAATCTTCCAAAGTCCTGAACGGTTGTTTGTAATCCAGGTTTGATGACCCTAAAAATTGGACTATTCATGATTTACTCCAACTTTTTCTTAATGAAATATCGGCTGCAATGAGTGCTTGCTTTAATTCAGTTACAAACTCCAATGCCTTTGGACCGTCTCCGTGAACACAAATCGTATCTGCCTTAATGACCAAATCCGCTCCATCAACGGTGGCTACTCTTCCTTCCTTAATCATCCGGATTACCCTGTTAACTGCAACTTGAGTGTCATGAATCAATGCATTCTCATTCATCCGTGATGTCAGGGTCGCATCAGCCTGATAGGTACGGTCAGCAAATACCTCCTGGGCAACAATCAACCCCTTCGCCTCTCCGGCCTTCACCAATTCACTCCCTGCGAGGCCAAACAACACTAGACGAGGATCGAAATCTGCCATTGCAGCTGCAATGGCTTTTGCCATCTCTCGATTCTTAGCAGCCATATTATATAAGGCACCGTGTGGTTTGACATGTGATAGAGTGATTCCGTTTACCTTACAGACTGCAGCTAACGAGCCGATTTGATAAATAATAAGATTGTAAATCTCGCGGGATGAGAGCTTCATTTCTCTTCTTCCAAAACCAGCTATGTCTGGAAGCCCAGGATGTGCGCCAATGTTCACACCAAACCTTTTCGCAAGCTGTACCGTTTCAAACATGACATTATGGTCACCTGCATGATAACCACAAGCAATATTAGCAGAAGAAATGTATTTTAATATCTCTTGATCATTTCCGATGGTGAACGCTCCATAACTCTCACCAAGATCACTATTTAAATCAACGATATCCATTGTTCATTCCTCCTCTTTCACATATTTTGTTATGCTGTATTCCTTTTCGTCTACTAAATTCTTGATTCGTAAATACTCATGCCAATCGATTGGGAAAAATTTAATATAGTTTCCTGCCGAAAATAAAAAAGGACTCGGATTATCAACCTCAAATAGCTTAATAGGAGTTCTGCCAATGATTCGCCATCCTGACGGAACCTCTGACGGGTAAATACCTGTTTGGTCTCCTCCGATACCGACCGAGCCCGCCGGCACCCTTGGACGTGGATGCTCGAGCCTTGGTATCGCCAACTGTGGGGCAAGTCCCCCAAGATAGGGAAATCCCGGTACAAAGCCTACCATATAAATTAAGTACTCCTTATCTGAATGAAGAGAAATAACCTTCTCCTCACTTATTTTGTGATACTGTGCTATATATGGAAGATCCTGACCTGATTCGCCACCATAATATACTGGAATCTCATATACAATTGGTTGGAATGATTCAACCGATTGTGAATCGTAATCCATCCGTTCCACTGTTTCCACTAGCTTTTTATAGCTGATGATTTCTGGCCTGTAATAAATGGCGACCGAATGATAGGCAGGCACCCATTCTATGATTCCAGGGATATGCGCAAGCTGAAGCATTGAAGTAAAATGTTGAACTCGCTGATAAATCGTTTTATTGATTCCTTCACCAAAAGATATCAGAATCGCTGCATCTCCTAATGGCTGAATATCCATTCCTATCGATCACCTCTTTTTTCTGCTTATTTAAGCGTAATTTGTTTATTAAAAAAATTCAAATTTTTATTACAAATTATGGGCAGTTGATTTTACTTATCATTCAAATTGCGCTAATCTTATTTTGAAATCAAATTTTTAGTATTTTGGAGGTAATTAATATGTATGATATTTTAATTGTTGGCGCTGGTCCTACTGGCGCAAGTGCAGCTCTTTTTACTGCCAAAGCCGGGAAAAAGACTTTGGTAATTGATAACGATAAAAGTGTAACCAAACGTGCATGGATTGAGAACCATTATGGGGTTGCAGAAATTACTGGACCTGATCTTGTTGAAATTGGAAAAAAACAAGCAAGCAAGTTTGGTGCAGAAATTGTCCAAGCTACTGTTTCTAATATCAGTAAAACGGAGACTGGTTTTAAAGTAGAGTCCGACCAAGGGGAATATGAAGCAAAACACGTCATCTTGGCAACAGGCTTGTCAGTGGATCTTGCTGAAACCGTTGGATTAACCACGAAGCCCGGAACAGAACCAAGAATCAAAACAGTACTAGACGTCAATGCTTCAGGGAAAACCAATATTGACGGTATCTGGGCGGCAGGAACTGTTGCCGGAGTGAGTATGCACACCATCATTACTGCAGGCGACGGTGCTAAAGTGGCCATCAATGTGATCAGTGAAATCAACGGTGAACGCTATGTTGACCATGATGTGTTAAAAGCATAATAAGGTACATAAAGGGGGATCACAAATGGCAGTTAAAAAAATGGACCATGTCGGGGTCATGGTAAATGACCTCGATGCCTCACTACGTTTTTATCAAGAAGTGGTTGGGATGGAGTTAAAAGACCAATTTACGATAGCAAATGGTACCAGAACGTTAGCCTTCCTTGGATTCAACGGTTCCGATGAAACAGAATTAGAATTAGTATTTGGTGGCAATGGAGACCTTCCAGCAGAGGGAAAAGTTAATCACATTGCTTTCTTAGTTGATGATATTGAAGAGGAATTTAAGCGTTTAAAGGGCTTAAACATCGTTTTTATTAGTGACGAGGTTGTCACCCTTCCCAACGGTTATCGTAATTTCTTTGTGCAAGGCCCTGATGGTGAGAAGGTTGAGTTTTTCAAAAGATAGATATAGTTGTGAAAAGGGACTTGGGAACGCTGAGTCCCTTTCCTTATGCCCTTTACATAATAATTGACAGTCTACATCCTTCCTTTTAAAATTGGTGTACTAAATATTTTAAATACATAGAAGGAGCGTTTACAATACTTATCATAATACTAGAGTAAGGGGCAATTTTATGATTAAACAGGATACAAATATTAAACCCGTCGTCGCTGGTTTGCTGTTGGGGATTTTGATGGCTGCCATGGACAATACCATTGTCGCCACGGCGATGGCCACGATTGTATCGGACCTTGGTGGGTTTGATAAATTTATTTGGGTTACCTCCGCATATATGGTCGCGGTAATGGCTGGAATGCCAATCTTCGGTAAACTTTCTGATATGTACGGACGGAAGCGCTTTTTTATCTTTGGACTGGTCGTTTTCCTAATTGGCTCTGCGTTATGTGGTGTTGCCCAGGATATCATTCAGCTTAGTATTTACCGTGCCATACAAGGAATTGGTGGTGGGGCTCTAATGCCAATTGCCTTTACCATCGTTTTTGATATATTTCCGCCAGAAAACCGTGGAAAAATGACAGGGTTGCTTGGTGCCGTTTTTGGCGCATCCAGTGTATTAGGACCATTATTAGGTGCATATATTACCGATTATATAAGTTGGCATTGGGTGTTTTATGTGAATGTTCCGATTGGAATTGTATCGATTTTTTTAATTGTTCGTTATTACCATGAATCATTACAGCATTCCAAGCAAAAGGTTGATTGGCTTGGTGCGATTACCTTGGTTATTTCTGTAGTTAGCCTCATGTTTGCCCTTGAGCTTGGCGGGAAGGAATACGATTGGGATTCAACTCCAATCATCAGTTTATTCGCAAGTTTCGTTGTCTTTTTTGTCGCCTTTTTCATTGCTGAAATAAAGGCGGCAGAACCAATTTTACCGCTTTGGCTATTCAAAAGGCGCTTATTTGCCACCTCACAAATCTTGTCGTTTTTATATGGCGGAACGTTTATTATCTTAACCGTTTTTATCCCTATCTTTGTACAGGCGGTTTACGGTGGTTCGGCTAAGAATGCTGGATTGATTTTGACGCCAATGATGCTCGGTTCTGTTGCGGGGAGTTCTGTTGGGGGGATTTTCTTAACAAAAACTTCGTATCGTAATTTGATGATTGTTTCGATCATTTCATATGTACTAGGCATGTACTTCCTCGGTACCTTAACCGTCGATACAGCGCGTTGGCTGCTGACAATTTATATGATATTGGTTGGCTTCGGGGTCGGATTTTCATTTTCGTTACTACCAACTGCCTCCATGCACAATTTGGAACCGCAATACCGTGGGACAGCCAACTCTACGAACTCTTTTTTACGTTCTTTTGGCATGACACTTGGGGTAACAATTTATGGCTCGCTTCAAAACAACCTGTTTACGGATAAACTGAAAGAAGCGTTCAAAGGCATGCAGGGAGCAGGAAATTTTAAAATGGGCGATCCGCGCCAGATTTTCCAAGCAAGTGAACGCTCCAAAATTCCAGATTTTATTTTAAATAAAATTGTGCATGCCATGTCCGAATCGATTACACATACCTTTTTGTTAACAATGATACCGATCGCGATTGCGGCGATCACAATCTTTTTCATGGGCAATGCTCGTGTAGAGGTACGAAAGAAACCGGCTAAAAGCTAAAAACTAAGCACTTGGGGGCTCTCAAGTGCTTTGTTTTGTTTTATTCTGCAATATTGTTGCGTTTGTCTTGGCGAATTTTTAGTCTAAAAATAGGATTCGCCCATTGAGTGGTGTGATTCGCCCATTGGACGTGGAAATTCGCCCATTGAACGTTGAAATTCGCTCATAAGCAACAAATTGCACCTCAAAATCCCCACATTATGTACAAATTCCCATCCAAAACAATAAAGGACACCTAATTTAGGTGTCCCCAACGATAACTTTTACAGAAATAGACGTAATATCAAATTTTAAACTTCTAGATCCTTACCTGCCTCTACGACATGGAATAAGAGATGTGCTAGATGGTGAATTGGACCATATTCTTCTTGGTCCTCATCGTCCGGTTCTTCATTGAATTCCATGTCATTTAAGAACAAGGCCATAAATTCGTAAAAATCCTTCAATTGGAAAGAATAACAGCCGACCGGATCTTCATTGTCCTCCTCATATTGCAATACCATGTAGGAGAGGTCTCCGTCCACATCTTCTGCATCGAAAAACACAAAAAGGCCGATGTTGGTGTCGAGCTCAAATAAGTGCCTTGTCCCTCCTTCAGTTGCCTTCGTAAAATCTTCCTGGCTTAGCTTTTGAACTTGCATGCTATCTACATTATCTTCCTGATGGAATCCAACAATAAATGATTTCATAATATCCTCCTTCAAACTATACCTTGTAAAAAACACATACTTTTAGCATGCCCTACTTTCAGCAGGTTTCATTCCTTCTATTCTCAAAAAAACACAATTAATCACAGTGCTTATCTTCGCCCTGGACATATTCATTTAGGTAGGAATTTTCACTTGGAGCGAAGTTAACGGACTGTAAACTTATTTCTGGCTCGAGTCCATAAAGATCCTGGATGGATTTATTTTTATCTTTCCCGCTCAGGGTTTTCTCCCAAATTTCTGTTTCTTTCATTTTAAGCACCTCATTTTCAAAGTCATTTCCCCTATTGTCTGCCTTTTTTCAGATAACATTCCAAACGACAAAAAAATCCCTGATAGTTTCAGGGATTTACACATCAGCCTATTGGGGGTTGAATCGGATGGTTTGTTATATCGTCAGTTGAACTTGCTGCTACAGTCATTGACGTTGACACTTTTACATCCTTTGTTGTGGTGCAAGGTACAATCAGTGAGATTGAAAACAATAGGATAACAAACTTTTTCATAAGAAGCCTCCTTAAAATTAGATTAATTTATTTAAGTATTTTACAGCATCATTGACCATACCCTTTTGATTGTAATAGTCTGCAAGCATTTTATAAAAATGGGTTAAGTCTTCACTATGTTCATTTTCTTCTTCAAAGTAGGGAATCACCTTCGCCTCCAGATATTTAAATGCTTTAACAGGAGATGCTAGGAGGAAAAGATAAAAGTCTGCCAAGAGTCGATATTTTTTAACAGATAACTCTTTAGACAGTAGGTTAACTTCTTGGAAACATAGTTTTGCCTTCTCAAATGATTTAAGAGAATGATGAAGCTCCCCAATTGCATACAAAGTAACAAGGTAGTGCTGGTTTTTGTTTGGCTGCAGGGCTAAACTCTTTTCATAATAGTAAAGTGCTTCTTTTGCATTCTTCATTTTAAATTGCAAATGGCCCATATTATGATAAATTTGGGGCAGTAGTTTTTCTTTTCTTAATAATTCAGCATTGCGGATTAAATGTTGAAAACACTCCTGTGCCTCTTCATAAATATTGGAATGGGTATAATTAATTCCCAGCAGCATAAGGGTGTGAAGAATTCTAATGAAGTTGTGCTGGTTCATAAATAATTGCAGAGCCATCTTTCCAAAATGAATGGCATGTCCTGAATGCTCTAGAGAACTTTTTACAAGTGATCGATGGTAAAGAAATTCCCCACTGGTGGTTTCTTTATTATTTTCTGTATGTAAGGTATCGAGAATCTCATCTGCAGTTTGAAATTGACCCTTCCACATTAAGAATATCGCATTATAATAACGAAATAAATAGTCCTCATGTTGGGAAAAATTTTTCTTTTGCTTATATAAAAGTGCTCTTTGACTATCTGCTTCATCAACTTGTCCCTTAAAAATTAAGTAACGAAACTTGTATAGCTCGTAGATATAAATATATTTTGAGAATGGAATCAGTTGTTCAATTTCCACGAGTTTTTGATAATTTTCTTCTATTTCATTTCTAAGAAAAAAATTAATCGTATGGTCTAGATTTTTTAGTAAGCTTTTAATTTCCTCTTCTTGCTCCTCCATCTCACCAAGGTCGATATTTAAACGCTTCAGTAAAAGAGAGAGGGTCGCTTCATTTGCTTCCTTGGAGTTGTTCTCAATTTTACTCAAATGAGGAACAGAGCAAATTCCCTTCGAAAGCTCGGCTTGCGTAATCCCTCTTTGCGTTCGGTAGAATTTAATTAGGGCTCCAAATTCCATATTACCACCAGACTAACCTTTCTTTTTTACCTATTTTACCTCAAATGGCATTTTACTAACAGCACTTTTCCGACTATTATGAGAATTTAGACTTCTAAAGAAGTCATCAGGCACAAAACCTGATGACCTCAAAAGAATTACTTAACCCTTGGAAAACCAAAGCCTGATGCGTAATCATCACCTGCCGCTGAACCAGTCCCGCCCAATATGTCATTACTCTTGGCACGATTTTGAAGTTCTGTTCGAAGCTGGACATTTGATAAGGATGTATTTGCTGCCCAAATTTTTGCTGCAAGCCCTGACACATGTGGTGTCGCCATCGACGTTCCACTAATGGTGTTGTATCCACCGTCATTCCACGTCGACTCAATGGCCCTGCCAGGTGCAGAAACCTCTACATCACGCTCTTGAATTATATAGTCGCCAGCTGTACTTGGATTCCCTCGAGAAGAAAAATCAGCTACACGATAGCTGCCATTTTCCTGAACATTCTCTAATGCTGCAACGGCTACCGCATTCACCAATGCCCCGGGATAGCCAATCGTGTTGGTACCAGGACCATCATTTCCTGCTGCAGCGATAATTAAAACACCCTTGCCATACGCATAATCAACTGCACTTGAAATGAGCGAATCCTTTGTGCTTGATCCAAGCGACATCGAAATAATCACGTGTGCTCCAGTACTAGTTGCTTCGTCGGCTACCCTCCGAATGGCGGCGGCAATATCATCAGAATAACCGCTTCCCCGGTTATTTAACACTTTATAAGACCAAAGTTTTGCTTGTGGTGCAACCCCGTATATTCCCTTGCCGCTTATTCCACCGTTAGCAAGGACCGTTCCAGATACATGTGTTCCATGGCCATTGCCATCAGAGCAGCTACCTTCAACCAAAGAGACCTTAGTTTGGGAAAAATCCTTACATTGCTCCACATTGCTTGTTAAATCAGGATGATTAGCATTGACACCCGTATCAAGGACTGCAACCTTAATCCCGCTTCCACCTGATGTGCTTGCAATCGTTGAATCGTTATAGATTGCCTGAATGCCCCATGGTGTTTGGTCACTTGGTCCTGAACTGGTTGTTCCGCCAGGTTTGGCAGCTAGATTGGCGGTAGTGATAAACTGCAATTCTGGTAATCTTTCGACCGTTAAGTTCTTGTTGTTTAATAGCGCTTGATATTGTTGGGCATTAACCGTGGTTGTAAATCCTTTGCTGTCAAAATCCCAGCGGACCCCAAAGCTCGCTTTTGCTTTAGCCTTTTCGGAGGTTGGGCCATGAATTAACACCCGATAAGTTTCCTGATTGCTCGTTTGCTGCCCGAATGCTGCCGTTGCAAACATAGAAATACCCATTACAAAGCTTAGAAGTGCCGATCCAATAACTCTTCTTTTTTTCATCAAGAAACTCCCCTCAACAATTAATACAGCCCATGCGCTGATATTTAATCCTATTTTAAAAATCAAGATTTAATTTCAATTATAGGTTGACTATTGTTGGGAAAATTTTTATAAATGTAAAATTAAATAAAAAAAACCAGTCCGATAAGAGGACTGGTTTCTAGAAATATTTCTTTTTCCAAAAAATAAAAGCTGTTAAACTCGTTAAAAAAGCTGAGATTACTAGTGGTATGGCATACGAATGGGTAGCATGCTGGAAAGGGATATCCACATTCATCCCGTAAAAGCTGGCCACCATCGTTGGGAAGGACAAGATAATGGTAATTGAAGTTAAGAACTTCATGACGATATTTAGGTTATTTGAAATAATTGAAGCGAAGGCATTCATCATTCCTGTTAAAATGGACCGATAGGTTTCAGCCATTTCAATCGCCTGTGTTTTTTCAATAATAACGTCTTCTAATAAATCCTTGTCTTCTTCATACATTTTTAAATAATTAAATCGCAAAATTTTATCAAGGACAACCTTATTTGACTTTAAGGAAGTTGTAAAATAAACCAAACTTTTCTCTAACGCTAAAAAGGCAAACAACTCTTTATTTTTCAATGACTGATGAACGACATGTTCAATTTCATTGGTCTTTTTGTTAATTTGTTTTAAATAACGAAGGTAATATGAAGAAATGACGAATAAAATTTGCAGGGCAAAACGAGTCTTTTTAAACGTAAAAAACTCTTTGACTCTGTTTTTCCGAAATTCTTCTAAAATCGGTGTATCTTTCAAAGAAACAGTAATGATACAATCATCTGTTAAAATAATACCAATTGGAATGGTTTCATATCCTGCAAAACCATTTTCATCTTGAACGATATAGGGAAAGTCGACAATAATATAGACTCGGCCATCGTCTCGTTCAATCCTCGGACGCTCCTCATCATCAAGCGCGTCTCTAATAATATCCACATCAATTTGCGCATCTTGAGATACCTTATTAATTTCTTCTTGGGTGGGGGAGTACATATTGACCCAGCACCCTTTCGAAATGATATCTACCTTTTCTAAAACTTTTGTTTCCGTACTTTTAAAAATTTCCAACATAACATAACCTCCTCACTACTTTGTTCGAGGAAGCCAACAACCTTTTCTAGAGTTGATATTCTTGATATCGGGTTCAATCCATTCAAAGATCACATTGACTTCCCCTCGCCTACTACTTGGGTCTGGGTCTACGGAATAACTCAAAAATATCAACTCCCATCAACTTTTTATATTACCTATCCTATCATAAACCCAAAACCCCTAAAGTACAAAGGGGTTTTTTTATGAATTTATTCATCTTCTGTAAAATATGGATTTAAATGAATTAAAACCTCTTGAATATTATCATTTTTTTCCATTAGTTTTTGTTTAATTGATTTGGCGAGATCATGCCCCTGCTTAATTGTCTTAGAGTGTTCGATTGATATCCTTAGATCCACTAAAACATAATGACCAAGCTCTCTTGCTCTAATCCGATCAATTCGTTTCACCTCACTGAATTCATTGACAATTGCGATGTACTCCTGAAGGGTCTCGGTATTAATGTTACGCTCCAATAGGATATCAAATGCCTCTGTTAACATTTCCTTAGCGATTTTAAAAATTAAATAAGCAACAAAAATACTGGCTGCTTTATCGCCATATAGTAAAAAATGAATATCAAAGCGGCTGCCGGCAATAGAAAGCAACACCCCAATGGCAGCTGCGATTGATGCAACGATATCTGCTTTATGGTCGAATGCAATGGCTTCAACGGCCTTACTCTTATTTTGTTTGGCAACCTTTAATGAACTTCGATACAAAATAACCTTGGTTACATATGAAAATAAGGCGACCCAAACAGCCAGTAAACTTGGTGATTCCACTTCATGGAAGAAACCACTAATCCCTTCGTAAACGACATAAATGGCGACAAGAAAAAGTAAAATCCCAATAATCCCAGAAACAATCACTTCAGCTTTGCCATGTCCATAAGGGTGTTCTTTATCAGCAGGCTTATTAGCAATTTTTATCACCAATAGGACAATTACTGATGCAAAGACATCTGCAGCAGAATGGATTCCATCTGCGAAGACGGCATCACTATTTCCAACCCAGCCAATGATTATTTTCCCTAATGTAAGAATAATGTTACTGATTACACTAATCCAGGCCACTTTCTTAGCCAAAGTTTCTCTCATTTCCATAAGTAAACCACCTTTAAAAAATACCTCTAGAAATCATAGCAAACAGAACAAGAATAGGTCTAGAGAAAAAATCTTCCCCACTTCAAGCTTTGTTGGAGTCATGCAAATATGTAAAAACCTATCCCTCATGACCTTCGATTTCCTCTTTAACCATTTCAACCTCTTCGACCACGGATATTTTATTAATTTGGTCATGGAGAAAATGAAACGCCTCATCTAGTTCTTCTCGAGTTGGAAACTCATTTTTTTTGTTCATAGGTTTACCTCCTTCCTGATATTTATTTTTTTGTAGGAGTAATCCTCATGAAAATAGAAAAAAATACCTTTGTATCAACCAATAAAAGGGAGGAATACTGGATGGACAATAAAAATCAAAAAGCAAATCCAAAGAAAGAATTAGCTGGCAGTTTCTATCATCCGAGTTATTATCAAGAAACGGATGACTTGTCTGCAGGAATAGCGATGGCACATGAGCAAGCAAGTGATGCGTATACTGAAGGTGAAATTGGCGCCGTTATTGATGATGTAAATGGTGAAGATATCCCCATTCCTCAAAAAGGCTACGACAAATAAAGAAAAGCGCAATCGCCCTGGAGCTAGACAATCAAATTAGAGAAAACAGCTCTCACTCGAAAGCTGTTTTCTTTTTTTTGGTACTATTATTTATCATCATTGTCCACGTAAGGGTCATGTTCAAAGGCTGGTAAGTCACCAAAGCTGGTCATGATTCCCTCTTCATCAAGTGCATCTTCATAATGCTCATGCTGCGGATTGGGATAAACCTTGATATTATTTCCATACATGTCATTACCGACAAAATTTTCATAATCCTCTACATACCCTATATTTTCATCGGCTTCCGTGTAAATATCATTATAATCATCTTGAGGAAAGGCTAAATCCGATGGGGTATCGGATGTGCCCCATGCCGCAACAGTCTGCCAAGAGTCCTCCGCATCAAAAGCTACGTTCTCATTTTTTTCATCCATATCGAATTTGCCAAATGGCGGCATCAACACTCCTTCTTCAATAGGCCGATCGTGTGATGTCACCTGATCTGGACTGTGCTCAATGCAGTAAGTGGTATTCGGGAGTGCTTGGAGACGCTCGATGGGGATTTCCTTCCCACATATTTCACACTTACCATACGAACCATTTTCCATTGCTTCTAACGCACGATTAATATTTGATAATTGTAATTTATAATGCTCTAATAAAGCGTTGTCTTTCTCACGTTCATACAAGTCTGTTCCTTCATCAGCCGGATGGTTATCATAACTGGATAACTCCCCCATTGATTCGTGATAGTGACCCCGTTCAAAACCGAAATGATCATTCTGGTCTAAACGTTCCTCTACATCACTTCTTTCCTGCAATAATTGTAACCTTAACTCGGATAGCTGCTGTGTCGATAACATGGTGCTAAACCCCTTTCCTTGAAAAGCTCATTCTTGATTTATTTCACATTAAGTTATTTGTATTTATAGTTTCCTTTCTATTTTCAATTTTTTCATGGTTGATTATGTACTGAAAATTTAATTCCATCAAAAAACCAACTTGGGTATAAATGATTAACTGTATAAGAATTGAACGGGCGAGTATCTTAAGGAATATCAAACCTAAGAGAAAAGAGGAGATACTGTGGTTAATGAAAATTTTGACAAATTCAGACAAGAGCAAAAAGAACATCGTTCCGAATATTTAGGCGGGAACAGAAAGCAAAAGCCCGGACTCAATGATGCGGAATACAATAATCAGGATAATACAGACAAATCGCCAGGTGCAACTGGACGTGATCTTTAGATTAAAGGAGAGTTATTATGAGTAAATCGAAAACCAGCGGGGGCGAGAAAAACGACATGAAATGGTGGCAGCTCTCTTTATTTGGAGTGGGCTGTACAATAGGGACAGGTTTTTTCCTTGGCTCAGGTTTAGCGATTAAGATGACTGGTCCTTCTATTTTAGTTGCGTTTATGATTGCGGCACTTGGTACCTATTTTGTCTATGATGCCCTTTCAAAAATGACCTCTCAAGAACCGTTACAGGGCGGGTTTAGATCGTATGCGAAGAAAGCCTATGGGAGGTGGGCAGGGTTTAGCAGCGGGTGGGTGTACTGGTCATCCGAAGTCCTAATTATGGGCAGCCAAATGACGGCGCTGTCGATTTTTTCCCAGTTCTGGCTGCCTAAAATTCCATTATGGATATTTGCCACTATTTATGCGGTTCTGGGATTAGTGGTGATTTTAATCGGTGTTAAGGTACTTAACAAGCTAGAAAATATTCTTGCGATATTAAAAATTTCAGCCATATTAATGTTTATCGTCATTGCTTTACTGGCCATTTTCGGAGTCATCGATGGTGATCGTGCCATTGACTACCCGAATACTAAAAAAGAGATTCTTCCCCATGGCTTTAAAGGTTTGTGGTCAGCGGTTATCTTTGCATTTTATGCCTTTGGGGGCATTGAGATCTTAGGATTAATGGCGACCAAATTAAAAGATCCAAAGGAAGCGCCCAAAGCCGGAAAAGTAATGCTGTTTACCTTGATGGTAATATACGTTGTATCAATTGGCCTTGCTGTCATCATTGTGTCATGGAATCACTTTAACACAAAGGAAAGTACTTTTGTTGTCGCCTTAAATGCTTATCAGCTTACGTTTGTTCCTCATTTTTTTAATGCAACACTAATTATTGCGGGATTTTCAACAATGACCGCCTCGCTTTATGGGGTGACCAGCGTCCTTGTTACACTCGGAGAAGAAGGAGATGCTCCTGCCAGTTTTTCTAAAAAAGGAAAACTAAAAGTTCCCCTTGCCGCACTGATGATTACGGTTTTGGGAATTACAGCTTCAGTTGTATCGGCTTTGGTACTCCCAAATAAAATTTACGAGTGGGTGACTACTGGTGCAGCTTTAATGCTACTTTATAATTGGCTCTTTATCCTTGCTTCCTCTAGAAAAATTTTAGAGTTAAAGGTGAAGGAAAAGATTATGTATTCAATCGGGGCCCTGTTTATATTAGTTGCTGTAAGTGGTACCCTATTTCACGAAACAAGCAGACCTGGATTTTTCATTAGCTTAGCTTTCCTTGGGATTATTGGAGTAATTACCTTAATCATGCAAATGAAGTGGAAGAAATCTAAGAAAAAAGTGCTTAGTCCATGGCCTACAGCGTAAAGTAACCAGCGAAACTTTTTCGCTGGTTTTTTTACCCAAATAACACATGAAAAGCCTGCATTCCAAAATAAATTCCAAAGCCTATTAATGAGAGTCCAGACAGGCAAGAGATGGATACAAGTAATTGGGGGGTTAAGAATTTACGGAAACTGCTTGAGACACTTGCCATTGCAATATCCCAAATCAACAGACCCATAAAAATCGCACTGCTATATAGTACTAATTGACCTGGATTATAGGTTGCCGCTGTTTTCGCAAGGACAGACCCGTATATGCCCAACCAGAATAAAATCGTTAATGGATTAGAGATGGACATAAGAAATCCTGAAAAGAATGATCTGAACAGTGATTCCTTCCCATTGGAATGCTCCAAATTTATCTTTCCCGCATTCATAAAGGTTTCTATACCTGTATACATCAGCACAAAACAGCCGAAAAACCAAAGAAAAGTCTGCATAAAGGCCGTTTCAAGAAACTGAACAACTCCTATGTAAACAACTAGCATGTACACGCCATCTGCAATGACTGCCCCTACCCCAATCAGCCACGA
Organism: Neobacillus drentensis; assembly: GCF_036962125.1. Lineage (GTDB taxonomy): Bacteria > Bacillota > Bacilli > Bacillales > Cytobacillaceae > Neobacillus > Neobacillus drentensis_B. The sequence goes on along the minus strand of NZ_JBALOA010000011.1, from coordinate 100,419 downwards.
ATTCATAAAACCGTTTCTTATGCCCCTGTCAATTTGGGCAGCATTAATCGGACCAATTGGTGCCGCAAGCGATAATCCTAACAGAATATAACTTAGAAATACATTCATCCATATCTCTCCCTAATTAATGAATAGAAGCCTGTCTATAATTTTTATTCAGAGAAATAGGTTTGTACCACTAAAAAATAAAAAGACAACATTAGATGTTTTCCAGTATTTACATAAGTTCACTAGCCGTTAGGCGCTGGAGCTAGACTGTAATCTATGTAAAAATAAACCTTCCGGATTATCGGAAGGTTTTAATGTTGTGGGTCTATATTAATTTTTTTCAGAATTATAATAGACATTTAATAGAGAATCGAGCTTTTGGCTGCATTTTACTACATTCGGATTAGAGTAACCGTAAAGATGAGCTAATTGGACCATTTCTAATCTGGTTTTTTCAATAGTTAATAATAACGTATTTATCCCCATCCTCAACCCTCTTTCTAGGTAGTAACTGTATTAATGTTATTAACCATAATTTATAAGTTTTAGGCATTAAAAACAAGTAGATTCGAGAAAAATATTAGTAAACTTTGTGAACATCGACCTATAATACAAATAATTAATAAGTCCTTATTAGACCAATCCTTTTTCGTCCATAATAGGAATATCTATTTAGGGGTTTCTTTGTAATTCAGTAATAACCAAAGAAAAGAGGTGACGATTATGCCAAACAGAGTCTATATAAGCTTTTTGCGTCTGCCGCTCCTCGTTCGAATATTATTAATTGCCATTCTTGTATTTCTCTCATTTGGAATTTCTATTCATTTATTAGAACCTGATACATTCCCGTCTATTTTTGATGGTATCTGGTGGGCGATTATAACTGCTTCAACGGTAGGATACGGTGACTATGTCCCACATTCCATCTTAGGCAGAATAACTGCCCTCGTCTTAATCCTATTAGGAGTGGGTTTTGTTTCCTCGTATTTTGGTACTTTGGCAGCGGCAGCTGTAACAAAACAAGATGCATTTTCAGAAGGTAGAATTGCTTTTAAAGGTGAGGGGCATATCATCATTATCGGCTGGAATGAGCGATCGAAAGAACTAATTGGTAAACTTACTGATACAAAATCCCCGCAAATGATTGTTTTAATTGATGAGACTCTCGAGGCAAATCCAGTAAAATCAAGGTTTGTCCATTTTATTCAAGGAAAAGGACATGTCGATGAGACCATTCTCAAAAGTGATATCGCTCAAGCAGAAAAGGTGCTTATTACAGCTGATAGAGGAAATGATGAACTTCAGGCCGATATGAATAGTATTCTAACCCTATTAACTATTAAAGGGATATGTGCGCAGGTAAAATGTATCGTTGAAATTTTAACTGCAGAGCAAGTAATTAATGCCTATCGGGCCGGTGCAGATGAAGTGATTCAATCCAATAAATTAACTAGTGTATTTATGGTAAATAGCCTTCACTCAAATGGGGATGGACTTCTATCAAGCATTGTCCATGAGTTACAGGAAAGCAGGGTACTATCATATACCGCAGAGGAACAGGAAATTGGAAAGCACTTCGTTGATGTTTGCCATCTTCAATTAAAGAAAGGCTTCCTCTTGATTGGGATTCAAAGAGAGGATGAGACTTTTCTGAATCCATCCCACTCCTTGAAAATCAAAGAAAATGATCAACTATTAGTTGTTAAATAGTTAATCTGCGAGAAGAAGCATTTCTAATTCTTGTACTAAGGCTTTTCCATCATCAACATATTGCTGAGGAAAAGTTGCATCCTTATCGACAGGCTCCTGAAACTGATTTATGGTTCCTGAAAAGGTGCCTGTACTTGCTTCGTCATCTAATTCTGCCTCAAATACATGTGATAATAGAAACGGCCTGCCTAACTTAACTGTACAATTGTTTGCATCTAATTGCCCATCGATCGCTTGAAAAGGCAAACGTACAAACTGATAGCCTTCACTATCACTGCCATTTATTTTATAGTCAAACGCACCATGATCATAGTCCCAATTCCCGCCAATTGTATAGCCGATTGGTTTTAATTTTTGCTCAAGCTTGTACAAATCAAACTGCTTACCTTCCACCTTTGATGGTAACTCAATCATATTCATTAACCCCCTAAACTTGGATACAATTAGCTTCTCCAAATCGAGTCATTTCAATAAAAAAAAGAGAGCCGATGAAATTTAATCATCCTGCTCTCTTGTTTGTTATTTATAAACGTTTCTCTAATTCGGCTTTTTTCTCTTCGTATCCTGGTTTACCTAATAGGGCAAACATATTCACTTTATAAGCTTCCACACCCGGTTGATCGAAAGGATTCACCCCAAGTAAATAACCGCTCATTGCACAGGATTTTTCAAAGAAATAGACAAGGTATCCTAATGTATACTCATCCATCGCAGGAATCGTGACAATTAAGTTCGGCACCCCTCCATCTGTGTGGGCAAGCATTGTCCCTTGAAATGCCTTGTTATTAACAAAATCAACCGTTTGACCTGCTAGGTAATTTAAACCGTCCAAATCATTCTCTTCGGCTTCAATTTTAAGCTCATGGCGTGGCTTTTCTACCTTTATGATGGTTTCAAACAAATCACGGCGGCCCTCTTGAACATATTGTCCAAGTGAGTGGAGATCCGTTGAGAAATTAGCTGAGGAAGGATAAATCCCTTTTTGATCTTTCCCTTCACTTTCGCCAAACAGCTGCTTCCACCACTCCGAAAAATATTGCAATCCTGGCTCATAATTAATCAGCATTTCAATTGTTTTGCCTTTATTGTAAAGCACATTTCGAACGACCGCATATTGATAAGCAGCATTCTCTTCAAGTTCGGAATGACCAAAGTCTGCTTGCGCCTGTTGGGCACCTTCCATGATTGTCTCTATGTTTGCCCCGCTCACGGCGATTGGAAGCAATCCGACGGCAGTTAAAACCGAATAACGTCCGCCAATATCATCAGCAATCACGAATGTTTCATAGCCCTCTTCTGTAGCTAAGGTCTTTAGGGCGCCTCGTGCCTTGTCTGTTGTTGCATAAATTCGTTTGCGTGCCTCTTCTTGACCGTATTTTTCTTCAAGTAGCTTTCGGAAAATGCGGAAAGCAATCGCTGGTTCGGTTGTCGTTCCTGATTTCGAAATAACGTTAATAGAGAAGTCCTTGCCGTCAAGGAGATCGATTAAATCTCTCATATAAGTAGAGCTGATATTATTTCCCACAAAAATAATTTGAGGTGTTTTGCGTTTTTCTTTAGCTAGTGCGTTATAAAAACTATGCTGGAGCATTTCAATTGCTGCTCTTGCTCCAAGGTAAGAACCACCGATTCCAATGACAAGCAGGATATCTGAATCAGCTTTAATTTTTTCAGCAGATTTTTGAATCCGTGAAAACTCTTCTTTGTCATAGTTTGTCGGAAGGTCAATCCATCCTAAAAAGTCACTTCCTGCCCCTGTTTGCTCATGAAGTGAATGGTGCGCCACTTTTACCGCATCACGTAGATATGTAAGTTCATGTTCTCCGAAAAAGCTTAATGCCTTTGAGTAATCAAAACGAACGTGTGTCATGCATGATCCTCCAGAATTTTATTTTCATAACCCACTTTATCGAATGTCGAACCAATAATCAAGGAAGGTCCCTTAGTGAAAGCGTACCCATATTCGACAAATTTCTTTCATTTTAGAGCGATGCTCGATAAATGGCTAAAACATCTTCACGATTTAACTTGGTAAAATTTCCAAACTCTCCATTTTCCATTGCTCTGTCAGCCATAAGCTCAAGTTTCGAATCATCAATATTATAATCGGCTAACCGAGAAGGTGCTTCGATGCTATTCCAGAATTCACGAAGCTTTTGAATACCCTCGAGTCCTACTTCTTCTGCACTCCTGCTGTCAGCATTCACACCAAACACCCGAACAGCAAGCTTTTTAAAGCGTTCCGGCTTCACTGCTAAATTATGGCGCATCCAATGCGGGAATAGGATAGCAAGGCCTCCTCCATGCGGGATATCATAAACAGCTGATACGGCATGTTCAAGATTATGCGTGGCCCAATCGCCGCGATAGCCCATATTTAAAATACCATTGAGGGCCATTGTGCCGCAGTAGAGTATCGTTGCACGATGCTGGTAATTTTCTAGGTCTGAAAGTAGCTTCGGTGCTGTTTCCATTACAGTAGTCAAAAGTGATTCACACATGCGGTCTTGAAATTCTGTATCTTCTTCAAGGTGAAAGTAATGCTCCAACGTATGCGACATCATATCAACGATTCCATAAATGGTTTGGTTCCTTGGTACAGTAAAGGTGTTAACAGGATCTAAGATGGAGAACTTAGGAAACGTAACGGGACTTCCCCAGCCATACTTTTCATTGGTTTCCCAATTCGTAATCACAGAACCCGCATTCATTTCTGAGCCTGTTGCCGCAAGTGTTAACACTGTTCCAAACGGAAGGGCCTCTTTGGCAAATGCCTTCTTAATAACAAGGTCCCAGGCATCGCCGTCATATTTGGCACCAGCAGCAATAAGCTTTGTACAATCAATGACACTGCCGCCGCCAACAGCTAACAAAAATTCAATTCCTTCCTGTTTACAAATTTCAACCCCTTTTCGCGCGGTTGAAATCCGCGGATTCGGTTCTACTCCTCCAAGTTCGAAAACCTCCGCACCGATTTCAGCTAGTAAGCTCTTTACATTTTCATACAAACCATTTCGTTTAATACTACCTCCGCCATATACAAGTAATACCTTTTTTCCATAACGGGGAACTAAAGTTTTTAATTGTTCCAATTGCCCTTTTCCAAAAATTAATTGGGTTGGATTATAAAAAGTAAAATTTTCCATATAATACACCATCCTTTACCTTTTACATTATTAGTTATTATCGTTTATTTTGCAAAAATTAGAACGCTGAGGTGCTAATATTCTCTACCTTCAAAGACTTATTATTTCTGAGTTATCAGCAAAAAATCCCTTGCATCGTAAAATGATGCAAGGGATTTTTTGAGATTAGAAAGTATTTTTTTTGAACTTAGGTTAATGTCTAGCTCCAGCGCCCTAGCTGCTAGTGTCCTTCGCTCTCCGCCCTACGATAAGTCAA
>NZ_JBALOA010000011.1:0-95277 GCF_036962125.1 Neobacillus drentensis | reverse complement strand
CCAGGCCATACGCCGCTAACCAGGGCGCTTCCGCTTTTCTTATACCCAGCCCCTAAACAAAGAGGCCTCAGCCATTTTCCTAACACCTATCATATATGAAGCTAAGCGCATATTTACATTACTTGCATCTGCAAGTTGGTAAATATCATGGAAGGACTTAATCAGTTTAGCGCGCATTTTTGCTTCTACTTCCTCTTCACTCCAATAATAACCCTGCTTATTTTGAACCCATTCAAAGTAGGAAACGGTAACACCACCGGCTCCTGCTAAAACATCTGGAACAATCAGGACTCCACGATCCGTGAGAATATTGGTCGCTTCAAGCGAAGTCGGCCCGTTTGCAGCTTCTACGATAATTTTTGCTTTAATGTTATGAGCATTCTCAACCGTTATCTGATTGGCTATGGCCGCAGGAACTAACACATCACATTCCTTCTCAAGCAATTCATTGTTAGAGATGGTCCCCTCAAAAAGTGTCGTCACGGTCCCAAAGCTGTCGCGGCGGTCGAGCAAATAATTAATATTTAATCCATCAGGGTTATAAAGAGCTCCATACACATCAGAAATACCAACCACAATGGCTCCCGCATCATGCATAAACTTTGCCACATAACTACCTGCATTCCCAAAACCCTGAACAATGATGCGGGCCCCTTTTATGTTAATACCTTGTTTTTTGGCCGCCTCTTCAATACAAATGGTTACTCCCTTGGCCCCAGCCTTTTCCCGCCCTTCAGACCCACCTAGAACAAGTGGTTTTCCAGTAATAAATCCACAAGAATCAAACTGACGGAGTCGGCTGTATTCATCCATCATCCACGCCATAATCTGGGAATTAGTGTACATATCGGGTGCTGGGATATCTTTCGTTGGGCCAACAATTTGACTGATTGCACGGACATACCCTCGACTTAATCGTTCGAGTTCTCCAAATGACATCGTTCGAGGGTTACAAAGGATTGCACCTTTTCCCCCGCCAAAAGGTAAGTCAGCTATTCCGCACATCAAACTCATCCACATCGATAATGCCTTCACTTCAGTCGCTGTCACTCGAGGATGAAAGCGAACGCCACCCATGGTTGGTCCAACTGCATCATTATGCTGGGCTCTGTACCCGTTAAAAATTTTAGTGGAACCATCGTCCATTCGAACCGGAATTCTAACATCGGACATTCTTAACGGTTCTTTTAATAATTCATACATTTCCTCGTTATAGCCCAACTTTTTTAATGCATCATGTATAACAATTTGTGTTGATGTGAGCAGGTTTAATTTTTCTATATCCTTTTCATCACCACGATTTGTTACATCATATTTCCCCATACTTGCACCCCTAGTTATTTTTTCACGATTATCCTAGTACGTTGTTTATCCTCTCGATTGCCCAATCCAAGTCATCCTTATTGATGATAAGCGGCGGTGCAAAACGGATCACCGTGTCATGTGTTTCTTTACACAATAATCCTTGTTCCTTTAATTGTTCGCAATATTTGCGAGCCGGCTGTGAGAGCTCCACTCCAATAAATAAGCCGCGGCCACGAACATCTTTAATTAACGGATTCTTGATTTCTTTTAATTTATTTAAGAAATATTCGCCTAGCTCTAAGGAGTTTTCAGCCAGTTTTTCATCTAAAAGAACATCCAGTGCCGCAATTGAAACCGCACATGCCATCGGATTCCCCCCGAAGGTAGAACCGTGCGATCCAGGGTTAAATACGCCTAAAATATCTTTGTTAGCGACAACACATGAAATTGGGAAAACTCCGCCCCCAAGTGCCTTACCAAGAATATACATGTCTGGTGTGATTCCTTCCCACTCACAGGCAAACATTTTTCCTGTCCGAGCTAAACCAGCTTGAATTTCATCAGCAATAAATAGAACATTATTTTCCTTACATAATTCATAAGCAGCCTCCATGAAGCCTTCAGGTGGGATTACTATTCCTGCTTCTCCCTGAATCGGCTCAATTAAAAAGGCTGCAGTATTAGGGGTAATCGCTGTTTTTAATGACTCTAAATCACCATATGGGATAAGCTTAATCCCTGGCAGCATCGGTCCAAATCCACGTTTATATTCATCGTCGGAAGATAATGAAACTGCGGTCATGGTTCTGCCGTGAAAGTTTCCAACACAAGCAATAATTTCTGCTTGATTCTCAGCCACACCTTTCACATCATAACTCCAACGTCGCGCTGCTTTTACTGCCGTCTCCACCGCTTCTGCCCCAGTATTCATAGGCAGAACCATATCTTTGTTCGTTAACTGACAGACTTTTTCATACCATGGCCCTAATTGGTCATTGTGGAAAGCACGAGATGTTAAGGTAACTTTATCTGCCTGATTCTTTAAAGCTTGAATAATTTTAGGATGACGATGGCCTTGGTTAACGGCTGAATATGCACTAAGCATATCCATATATTTATTGCCTTCCGGATCCTCTACCCACACACCCTCTGCTTTAGTAATCACAATTGGGAGCGGATGGTAGTTATTGGCACCATATTTTTCTGTTTGCTCAATTATTTCGTTCGTATTGACGTTTGTAGACATAAAAATAGCCTCCGTTTCGACGAAAATTATGTATATATAGTTCTATTGTAGCCGAGCATGGAAAAAGAATGAACACTTCATCAAAACTTTTATCCATGAAAATATATATGTTTATGTATAAATTGTGGCGATAAAAAATAAGCCTAGTCCGATGCTAATGATAGCGGTCGGGCTAGGCTTTACTTTTTTATTATTTTTTAATTAGGTCATCACGTTGTGACTGGTCAATCCACTCTTGCAGTTTGTCTTTTAATGTGTTGAAGCCTTGCTGACCTTCCACTTCTGGAATAATCGCAGCAACCTGACGCTTACGAGGCTTCTTTGCTTTTGGAGCGGCCTGCTGAACAGGAGCTTCTTCTGTTGCACGGATTGAAAGACCAATCTTCCCTGCGCCTTCATCCACTGATAAAACTTTCACCTGAACTTCATCGCCGACTTTAAGATGCTCATTAATATCTTTAACATAGCCATGTGTAATTTCTGAGATATGGACAAGGCCTTGTGTATTATCGTCGAGCGCAACAAACGCACCATATGGTTGAATTCCTGTTACTTTACCTGTTAAAATACTTCCAGTTTCGATCTTTTCTGACATGAAAACACTCCTAAGTAATTAATTATTTTATCCCTTATATACGCATTATAATATTATACCACAAAGTATGCCTTTAATCAAAAAGGTTTTCAAAATAAACAAATCACTCACACTTAAATCAAAAAACCTTAACATAATGTTCAATGAAGATTGAAGTAGAATTTACCAAATGTGATAAACTAATAGTAAGGTAATCTATTTTTAAAGGAGAGGTGTACCAGTATGAATAGAATCGGCCAAACCATTAAAAATGCACGTGAAATGCTCAACATGTCTCAAGAGGAGCTGGCCCAAAAAGTCAGAGTTGGCACACAAACCATTGAGAAATATGAATCTGGTGAACAAATACCAAGTACGCAGACCTTATTAAAGCTATCTACTGTATTAGATCTACCTGCTGCAGAACTATTAGAACAAAAATAATTTATTCAAAAAGAAAAGTGGGTATATACTCCATATTTTCTTTCAACATTGTATAAAAAAGGAAATACTGGATATCCTTAAATCATAAGGCTTTCTAGTATTCCCCCCTTTTTGAGGCGGACACCCATTTAAGGTGTGTCCCTTTTTTTGTCTAAACCATCAAATAGAGCAAGCATCGTTCTCTTTAATCATTAAAAGTTCTTTAGCTACTTTCAAACATTTTTCGATAGGAATTAACTTTTCAAAGGAAAATTCATAAATGCTTTGAATTCTTTTAGCTAACTCATCAGGGGCATCAAGTTCGTGGATTGCTTGAATCGTATCAGCAATTTCCGTGTCATACCCTCCATTGGTCAATCCAAACGGATCCCACTCATTTAATACATCCACATATTGCAAATTTGTTTGCAGCTCTCTTCTCATATTATTAACTCCCAAATTTCACTTAAATTTGCATTATTTTTGAACTTATTTAAGTACATACTCTGCAAGAACACTTTGAAGCTCATAGATGTTCAAGTTCTTATTAAATTGCTTCTGCAATGGTAAGGCATTACCGGAAATCCAAATTTTCAATTCCGCATCTAAATCAAAGTTACCGGCCGTTTCAATACTGAAGTGCGTGATGCTCTTATATGGAATTGAATGATACTCTACCTTTTTTCCCGTTAATCCCTGTTTATCCACTAAGATTAAGCGTTTATTCGTGAAAATGAACAAATCACGAATTAATTTGTACGCTTTATCGATATTTTCATTCGGTGAAAGGACTTTCCCAAATTCCCTCTGTACCTCAGCGGCATTAACCTCCGAGGCATTGCCCATTAATCCATCTAAAAAACCCACTACTGTCACCCTCTCAAACTATAATTTCCTTCATTGTCAATCATTTCTTTTGATAAATAAGCATTTTTATATTGCCCGGGAGTCACTCCTGTATACTTTTTAAACAGTGAGGTGTAATAGCTTTGATTGCAATAACCAAACATATTGGCTATTTCACTTAACCGTGAGTTTGAATGGAGAAGAAAATACTTTGAGTCCTCAATTTTTTTCCTATTTATGTACTCTGGGATAATCATACCTACAGATACCTTAAAGACCTTGGAAAGATACCCGGGATGGACCCCCGCATACTCTGCAATCTTTTCTAAGCTTATGTCACGGAAGATTTCCTGGTGAATGTAGGTAATGGCCCGGTTCACTACTTGATTGTACTCTAAGCGGTCCGTTGATTTTAAAGTATCGATAAAACATGAAACCATTTCATATTCTAGAAGTTTTAAGTCTTCGATGTTGTCGTTTTTTTCAATTTGGCGAATCATCACGTCACTCAGACTAAAAGCATCCTCCGGTAATGCTCCACCTCTAATGATTGCCCTTGTAAACAATGTACATGAGCAAATGAGTGAATTCTTTATCGATCGAAGCGGCTCCCACGCTAACGTTGCTCTTTCCAAACTATTAATTTGGTCGAGGACATCTTTTGCTTCAATTTTATTACAACGAATAATACAATCCATTAATTGTTGTTCTAAAGCATAGGAAGGGTGGTAGTAAAAATTTTGAATATTTTCAGCCCGAGACTCAATAAAACTCATAGAATGATTATTTTTAATTTTCATCCACATTCACCTTAAAAAAATGATAAAAAAATCATTTTTTTAATATCATTGTAAATTTCTAGGCTATAAAATTCAAGTATCAACCTTAAAGGGGGCTATAAAGTTATGCAGAGAAAAAAGTGGTTCACTAAATTGTTAGCGTTTTCTTTTGCAGCAAGTATCGCATTAACCGGATGCAGTAATGACGCAAGCACCGAGAAACCGAAACCAGCAGACAATGATAAAAGTACTGAAAAACAAATTGTCCTGAAGTTTGCAGCCCAGAATGATAATACCCCTGCCACACAAAAATTGATTGATGCGTTCAACCAAAAGCAGAATAAGTACAAAGTTGAATGGACTCAAATGACCAATGACTCGGCCCAAATGCATGATCAACTATTAAACTCGTTATCTAGCGGCTCTTCAGATTACGATGTTTTGTCTATGGACGTGGTTTGGGCAGGTGAATTCGCAGGAGCAGGCTATTTAGAGCCCCTGGATGTAAATATGAACAAAGCAGGTTTAAACAAAGCTGATTACAATTCAGGCTCGATGACCTCTGGAAATTATAAAGGCAAACAATATACCCTTCCGTTCTTTCCAGACCTTGGCTTACTTTACTTCCGAAAGGATATTGTAAGCGCCGAGGATGCAGCCAAACTTGAAAGTGGCAGTTATACTTATGATGACTTATACAATATGGCGAAAACTTATACTGGGAAAAATAAAACAAAATATGGTTTCGTTTATCAATCGAAACAATATGAAGGATTGACCGTTAACGTCACAGAATTCTCCAAATCCTATCAAAATGTAAAATCTGGACTTGAAACGATGTACAAGTTTACACAGGCGCCATTTGAGCCTAAGGATCTATTAAACTTCATGGAGGGAGAAACCCACACAAACTTTGAACAAGGAAATGCCGTTTTCTCCCGTAACTGGCCATATGCCTTTGGCCGGATTAATGGAAAAGAAGATGGCGTGACGGTAACTGTTGATCAAGTTGGTATTGCCCCACTGCCTAACGGCGGCTCTGTAGGCGGATGGTTACTTGGTGTAAATAAAAGTTCGAAACAGCTAGACGGAGCATGGGAATTTATTAATTTTGCCGCGGGTGAAGAAGGTCAAAAAATTATGTCTACAGATGGCGGCTATTTACCAGGATTCAACGCCTTGCTCAACAATGAGGATGTAAAAGCTAAGAACGTGATGCTTAGCTATCCAGGTTTCCAAAAAGCTTTGACAACAACCATTGCCAGACCAGTTTCACCAGAGTACTCTAAAACCTCTGACACGATTCAAGTGCAAGCCCACAAATACCTAAGCTCAGGCGCTGGGCTTGACGATGCAGTTAAAGCAATAGAGGCTGCAGCCAAAGGGGAATAATAACAAAGAAACTACTAATCTATAAAAAACCGGTTCAAATAAGGCTCTAATTTCATCATTAGGGCCTTTTTCTTTCTCAGAATTAGCTATTATACAACAGAGAGGGTGAAATAGATGCGGAAAATGGGGTTTAAAGAATGGCTTTTCATTCTCCCAACAGTGTTAATTATTGGCATTTTCTCTTTATGGCCCGTATTACAATCGTTTACCTATACCTTTTTTGATTATCGCCTAAATGACCAGCAAAAATCTGGTTTGTATCTCAGTGAGCGATTCAATACTTCCCTGTTTAATGAAACGCAATTGTATGTCTCGATGTTTTTAGATGAAGACTTGCCAAACATTACGAGTAAGGATGATCAAAAGCAGGTCGCCCAATTAAAAGAAGAACTTCTAACAGCGGGGAAACCTTTTAGCAATCAACAGGGTGTCATAAAGATTAGCAGCCAACAAAAAGTAGAAATTGACACACTGCACAAAGACGCAAAGGAACTAGTTACTACCCTTAATGAAAAATATCAATTGATTCATAAGGATGATTTACCTGCATTAGTAGATGATTTGAAAAATAGTATCATCCCGTCCAATTTTATCGGTTTAAAAGGCTATAAGCAGGTATTTACTGACAAGCGAATTGGTACGGCACTTTGGAATACATCCCTCTTTACGGTCTTATCCGTCTTTTTTGAACTTGTTCTTGGACTAGGACTTGCACTTGTATTAAATAAAACCATTTTCGGCCAGGGAATGATTCGAACCGCCTCGTTGATCCCATGGGCTATTCCAACCGCTGTCGCGGCGCTTATGTGGAGTTATCTGTTTAACGGCAGCAGCGGCATCGTCGCCCATTTTTTTGAGGCAATTGGCCTCGTTGACAAATCCCAGGACTTATTATTGAGCGGCCCAGGTGCGATGGCCTCTACCATTTTAGCTGATGTCTGGAAAACAACTCCTTATATGGCCCTGTTATTGCTGGCTGGTTTGCAAAATATTTCGCATTCCTTATATGAAGCGGCCTCAATAGATGGAGCAAATAAGGTCCAATCGTTTTTCAGGGTGACCTTGCCACTTTTGAAGCCCTCGATTTTAGTCGCTTTATTATTCCGTACCTTAGATGCCTTCCGCGTCTTCGATCTCATCTTTGTTTTAACAGGCGGCGGTCCTGGCGGGGAAACCGAAACAATGTCGATTTATGCGTATAAAGTTATGTTTGGACAAACCAACTTTGGGTACGGCTCAATTATTGTCATGATTATGTTTTTGTGTGTCGCCTTTATCGCTATTATATTTGTGAAATTCTTAGGTGCAAATCTTATGGAGAGAAATTGAGGAGGGTGAGCATATGCAGACATCTAAACGAAAATTATGGATAACCTTCGGAGTGGTCGTTGTCTTCTATTTGTTCGCGATGGTCTTCCCTTTTTTCTGGGTATTTATCACCTCCTTCAAGACATCAGGTGAAATTTTTGGAACGGGTGCATTTCGGGTAATCCCCGAAAACCCAACATTCCAAAACTATCTAACGATCTTGTTTGAAAAAGGCATCTTGAACTCGATTAAAAATAGTTTTATCGTGGCGACCACGACAACCATTTATATTATTATTATAGCTACCTTTTCAGCTTATGCCATTTCCCGTTTTCATTTTAGGGGTAAGAATATTTTACTTGGTCTGATTTTGGCTGTCTCCATGTTTCCACAAATGATCATAACTGGCCCTGTTTATAACCTTTTCTTACATTTTAATCTATTAAACTCTTTTGCTGTGGTTCTACCCTATTCAACGATTACCCTCCCGATGGCTGTGTGGATTTTAGTTACTCATTTCAACCAAATCCCTTCTGCCCTTGAAGAATCAGCAAAAATGGACGGTGCCACAACCTTTCAGACCTTATCCAAAATTATCTTTCCATTAGCAGCACCAGGGGTATTTACTACTGCGATTATTACTTTTATTTCTGCCTGGAATGAATTCCTGTTAACGATTACATTAAATCCAAATGCTGAATATCATACCGTTCCCGTCGCTATTTCTTTCCTCCGAACCCAGTTTGAAATTCTTTGGGGACAAGTGGCGGCAGCAACTGCAATTGTAACCATCCCGACACTCATTATTGTCCTCTTCTTCCAAAGACAGATTGTCTCTGGTTTAACAAGCGGCGGGGTAAAAGAATAAAAATATCGAGGTGTACAACATGTCTTGGAAAATAAGTTCATATAACATTAATCCTGTCCAAGCTCTAGTTGATGAAAGTTTGTTTTTTACTGGAAATGGTTATCTTGGCATCCGTGGCAATTACGAAGAAGGGGTGCCAGAGACACAAAAAACCATTCGCGGCACCTACTTAAATGCCTTTCACGACAGCGTCCCTATTCCATATGGCGAAAAGCTCTATGCATTTCCAGATACACAGCAAAAGCTATTAAATGTTATTGATACCCAATCAATATCAATATATTTCGGCGAGGGACAGGAAGAGGAACGCTTTAGTATAGATAAAGGAAAATTCTCTTGGAATGGACGCTATTTGTATCTTGATAAAGGATACTCAGAAAGGTCCTTTGAATGGGTCTCCCCTTTGGGGAAGAGAATCAATTTAAACTTTAAACGATTAGTATCCTTCTGCGAAAAAGAGGTTTTTCTACAAAAGGTAGAAATTGATTCAGATAATTTTCAAGGGCGGATCCGAATCGTTTCAACTTTAAATGGAAATGTTTCCAACTTTGTCGACACCGTTGACCCTCGTGTATCATCAAGCCACGCAAAACTATTAAGGGTAACAGATGTACAACAAACGGAGAATATTTCCTATGTCGAGTGTGAAACAACCTATACGAAGCTTAGGACGGCTTGTGCAGCGTCTTATCAGCTAAGCCATCCTTTTAATCGAATCGATGATCTTACCGCTGATTCTGTTGTATCTGAATTTTCCTTTCAACTCAATGAACAAGTAACATTCGAGAAAAAAAGTATCTTTGTTGATACTTTACGACATGGCGAGGATTTAGCAGATTCCGCTTTTGGATTACAAACAAGGCTTGCGGATAAACATTTTTCGCATTTTTCAAAGGAGCAGAAAACCTACCTTGATGACTTCTGGAATGATGCCGATATCGAGATCATCGGAGATTCTGAATTACTGGAAGGGATACGCTTTAATTTATTCCATCTTTTGCAATCAACAGGCCGAGATCGTTTTTCTAACATAGCCGCTAAAGGTTTATCTGGAGAAGGATACGAAGGACACTATTTTTGGGATACAGAAATATATATCCTGCCTGTATTTTTAATGACCCAGCCTGAACTAGCTAAGAAACTTCTATTCTATCGCTATTCCATTCTTGAACAGGCTAGAAAGCATGCCAAAGAAATGGGACATCACAAAGGGGCGTTATATCCGTGGAGAACAATTTCCGGTTCGGAATGTTCTTCTTACTTTCCATCCGGATCAGCACAATACCATATCAGTGCAGATATAGCCTATAGCTTTGTTCAGTATTATCTCATCAGCGGTGATGTTTCTTTTATGAAGGAATATGGTGCGGAAGTACTTTTTGAAACGGCTCGATTGTGGGCAGATACAGGTCATTTTGATGGAAACTGTTTTAAAATAGATGCCGTAACAGGGCCCGATGAATACACCTGTATTGTCAATAACAATTATTACACGAATGTAATGGCGAAGCATAACTTACTTTGGGCAGTGAAATGTTACCAATTATTAGAATCTACGGATGCCCAGCAGCTTACGAAAATCCGGCTGAAGATTGGCTTAGAAAATGATGAAATTTCATACTGGCAGAAGGCTGCGGAGCAGATGTATTTGCCGTATGATGAACGTTTAGAAATTAATCCACAGGATGATACCTTTTTACATAAAGCTGTCTGGGATTTGGAACATACACCGAATGATCGTTTCCCACTTCTTTTGCACTATCATCCGCTCACCTTATACCGCTACCAGGTCTGCAAACAAGCAGATACGATCCTCGCACACTTCTTACTGGAGGATGAGCAAGAATTAGGAATCATCAGGAATTCATTTAATTATTATGAAAAAATAACTACTCATGATTCCTCACTGTCCTCATGTGTTTTTAGTATTATGGCATCAAAATTAGGTTATAAACAAAAAGCTTATGATTATTTTATTGAAACAGCGAGACTAGATTTAGATAATACCCATGGCAATACCAAGGACGGCCTCCACATGGCAAATATGGGCGGCACATGGTTAGCGATTGTTTATGGTTTTGCCGGGCTTAGAGTTAAAGAAAATGGGATTTCATTCCAGCCTGCTTTGCCGGAAAAGTGGCAAGGTTATCGATTCAAGGTTAAATACCAAGGTCGAAAGTTACAGATTGAAATAGATGCGACAGAAACCAAGATTACCTTGTTAAACGGATCAGCCTTGGCCATCAGGGTATTCGACCATACCTATCACCTAAAAAAAGAAACACCATTAATCATTAAATAAACTCAGGCAGGGCTCCCTGGTTAGGAGGCCTGCCTGAGTTTTTGAATTAACCTGCTATTTCCAATAGTTGCTGCAGCATTTGCTCCCCCGACATAAGAGCTTCACCCCCGCCTTGGGCGAAGGAATCGTTTCCACCGCCCTTTCCATTAATGAGAGGAAGAGCATTGGCAATAATTTTCTTCATACTTTCCGTTCCAGCTTGTCCCCGCGCACAAACGAGCTGCAGCCGGCTATCATTTTGGGAAACAAAGAAAACCCTTGCTGTCTCATCTTCCATAGTAATGATACGGGCTAACTTCTGCAGTTCTTGAATCGATCGATCTCGAAATACTTCACAAACAAGTTTTTGTTTATCCTGACTTGCAGCAAGTAAATTTTTTGCCTCATAACGGAGAAGGTATTCCTGAGTTTGTTCAAGGTTTTTCTCTAAATTTTTACTTTGTTCAAGAAGGCGAAGAACAGCTCGTTCCATTTCTTTTTCTGGTGCGTTGAGCAGTTTAGTTAACTCTTGCAATACCTTTTGCTTTTGGTCCAACTGCCTAATCACCCGATTTCCACAAACAAAATGGACACGCACTTTTTTCTTTTGTCTTTCTAGGTCCAGAACTTTTATCGCGCCAACTTCGCCAGTAGACTTGGGATGTGTCCCGCCGCAGCCGTTATCATCAAAATCTGGAATAATCACCAGACGAATGTCTTCTTTCACCTTTGTCTCTTTGCGGAGCGTAAATTGAGACAGTTCTTCCTCAGTGACCCACTTAGTTATGATTGGTCTGTTTTCAAGTATAATCTGATTAGCGAGGTCCTCCGCCTTCTGGACTTGCTGCAGTGTTAGACTTTCTGTTTCTAAATCAATAGTAAGCAGTTCTGCTCCTAAATGAAAACCAATTGTCTTATAGTCATATAAGCGGTCAAAGGCTGCAGATAAAATATGCTGCCCTGCATGTTGCTGCATATGATCAAAGCGTCTCTCCCAAGCAACAGCTCCAGTTACTTCCTTCCCCCAATCATCAAGTTGCCCCTCAAGATAATGGCGAATTTCCCCTGCCATTTCTTCAACATTTATAACCCGTATACCCGCTAGTGTTCCTAGGTCATTGGGCTGTCCGCCACCAGTGGGATAAAAAGCCGTTTGATTTAGTACAACATACCAGTTGCCAGATTCATCTTGCTCTTGTTTTAACGGCGTCGCTGTAAAGTTCCGTATGTATGCATCCTGATAATACAGTTTGATATCCATGTTTACTTACCCCCTATGCACCAATATATAAACATATTGTCAGGAAAAAAATTATTTAAATCAAGTAAAAACAAAGTAAAGCTATTATTTTAGTGAACAATAAAAAACTGTCCCTCCATTTGAGAGACAGTTTTCTCTAAACTATTATTTTTAAACGTTACTTCTTATTTTTCCTCTGTGAGGATGGATTTGTTGTGGGCTTCTGCCCACCTTGTTGAAAACCACCCATGCCTGAAGAGGTACCAGTTTGTTGTCCGCCCGGCAATTGCGGTAACCCGCCGATGCCTTGAGGAAACCCTGTTTGCTGTCCACCCATCATTTGTGGAAACCCACCCATGCCTTGTGGGAAGCCTGTTTGCTGTCCACCCATCTGCGGGAATCCATATTGTGGATGGTGACCACCCATCATTTGCTGGAAGCCTGGTTGTTGATATCCTCCCATTTGTGGGTAACCCATTTGTTGTGGAAAGCCAGTTTGTGGGTACCCTCCCATTTGTGGGTAGCCCATTTGTTGGAAACCAGGTTGTCCAGGAAATCCTCCAAAGAATTGTCTTTTCTCCAAAATTATCGCCTCCTAAACCATCTCCATGCTAGTGTATGTCCACATTATGGATACGTTTAGATAACAGCCTATTTTGGTTAAAATTTTCTAAAAAAACCATCATCTAGTTAATTTTGCCCAACCTTTTTATCTTTTGAAATATCCCCACAAGCAATTCGTTTGCCTGAGTCCCCAGCTGGCTGTGTCATGCCATCATCTTTTCCCTCATCAATCACAATCGTGCTTCCTTTTCTTGTAAACAAAGACTTTTTTCCATTTTTTAATGACACATTTGGAGCTATTAGATCCAATTTTACGGACCCGTCATCCTCGACGATTAAATTTGGCAAATCTCCAGCATGGGCTCCCTTCGGATGAAGCAGACCATGTTCCTTTTTCTCAGGATTAAAATGGTTACCTGCAGATTTAAAATCCGGGGCCTTACATTTCCCGCCATCATGAATATGAATCGCATGTTCCCCCGCTGGCAGCCCCTTTAATTCCCCAGATAATTTAACACCACTAGACTGCTCGGCTACCTTCACTTTGCCAAGCGAATCTCCTGCAGCATTGAACATTTCCACTTCTACTTTTTTAATGTTCTCTTCCATACAACCTGCTAAAAAAAGCAGCGATATGATTATCCAGTTTTTCTTCATTATGTAAACCCCCACACTAGGCAATTTGCGCTTAGTATGGACAATCCTCCCCTGGTTTATCCGGAAAAAGGACAAAAGAAAAAGGAACAGTATCATGGTCACTGTTCCTAATAAGGATTCTGCTGATTTTTTAATTGTTCTTCTAATTCTTTTGCCTTCTTCGCTTCTCGTTTGGAAACGACAATGATAATTCTCATCGTAAGCAAGGCACCAATTAAGAAAATAAAAAACGTGATAGCAGCAGGTATATATTCTGATTTATCTTCTGGAAAGTATAAAAATAAGGATAGTACTAATGGATGAAACATTTTTCTTCTCCCTTTCTCTAAAGGAACTGCTCTAAAAATTAATTATAGCAACAAAAAACATTTCATACCAGCATAGCAATCTGTTTGAATACCCTTATTTTAAAACGTTAATCTTCTTAATCGTAACGTCTTTTTCGGGCTTATCCTGAGCACCAACAGGAGTGTTGGCAATCTTATCAACAATCTCCATCCCATCAATGACCTGCCCAAAAACGGTATGGCGGTGATCAAGCCATGGTGTTCCACCGTTTTTATCATAAGCTTCCAAAATTTCTTTGGGATAGCCTGCCTTTTCCATTTGCTCTTTCATGGCTGGATCTAGCGAAGTACTTTGAACAATAAAAAATTGACTGCCATTTGTGTTAGTACCAGAATTCGCCATTGATAAGGCCCCGCGGAGATTGTAGAGATGGTCAGAGAATTCATCTTCAAACGGAGTACCGTAAATGCTCTCGCCTCCTGTGCCGTTACCATTCGGGTCACCGCCTTGAATCATGAAATCCTTAATAACTCTATGAAAAATCAATCCGTCATAGTAACCTTCCTCACTATGTTTAATAAAGTTTTCAACAGCCTTCGGTGCATACTCAGGGAATAGTTTGATTTTTACATTCCCCATCGATGTTTCCATTTCAACGAGCCTTTCATCATCAGATACCTCAGTGGAAAGTTGAGGAAAGTCTTTAGTTGTCACTTGTTGTTCCCCTTCCTTTTGTTCCGTCTTTGGCGCAGTGGTTTTAGGTGTTGACTCTTCTTTCTTGGTGCTTGTCCCACATGCTGCTAAAACTAGAACAATTGTCAATAATGTCAATATGTACTGCAAATTCTTTCTCATATAGCATTCCTCCACTTTTTTCACATTAACCGAATAATATTATTTTACACATTGTTTTTAATTTACTATGTTTCATTATAAAATAAAAGATAGTTGGGGAAAAAATAGCTTGAGGAGTGTGTTTATTGTGTCAGAATTGAAGATTGGGGATCTTGTTACAGCTATTTATAAAACGGGGAAATATATAGGGGAAATCACAGAAGTACGCCCGCAGCATTTTTTAGTAAGAGTCCTTGCTGTGCTAAAGCATCCAATGCAAGGAGATTTACATAGCCCGAAAGATGCAGATGTGCTTATTTTTCATGAACGAAAAGCGCTCAGCTTTCGAGAGCAGGCAAATATCCCATTCAAAATGGTAAAACGCTTTGAGAAGGAAGTTCCAGACTATTTGAAATCCCTTAAGGAAGCAGTAGCTAAAATGAAAAAGGAACTCGCAGAGACTGATTCAGAATGGTCTGAGATGAGTTTAAGAGCATTGGAATCACTTGAGAAAGACTATCATATTTAAAAAATGCTAAAGGCCAAATCAGTTTGAATGATTTGGCCTTTTATGCAAATTCACTTAATAACTTTGAGAAATCAATTCGGTCCCCAATCGTTGTTGGTTCTGGTTTTTCTAAATATCGTTTATCCTTTTCCACAAGCTTGAATATATTAAAGGTAGTCAGCGCATCATCCAGTGCTCGGTGATGCTTGCCTGTCCCTTCTTTCCCATATTCTTGAACAGCCTTCCAAAGTCCCGTTTGATTTTGGTCACCGAAGAATCGCTTATATTCCATGGAAAGATCTAATTCAGCAGCTTTTAGTGGAAAAGCAACCCCCGCCTTTAAACAATTATGACGTAGTACTTTCATATCCATATTTCCCCAAGTAACAATGGTTGTTTCATAGTTAGGCTTATTAAACTCCTCCAATTTTTTTACAAGTTCAAAAATTGATAAGCCCTTGTCTACCTGCTGCTGAGAAATATGTAAAAAGGATTTACAGCGGTCTGTTAGTTTTGGGAATTTAAGTGGAGTGACAAAGGATGAAAATTGTTCTGTCACTTGATCATCAACGACTGCAACAATTCCAACCTCAATTATCTCAGCATAGAAATCCTTCATTCGAACATTCCGCTCAGGCATTGTGAATTCAAAATCGATGAACAAATATTGCCGTCTTACTCTCACTAATTTCACCACCTTTTCATTTCTTCTTACTACATTATATAAAGGAACCTGTACAAAAAACTGTGCTTTTTTTCTATTTTTTTATTTCTTTCATTATAACATGAAACTAAAGTTAATTTTTTAAATTTTTCCTCAATAAGAGGCAAAAAAGAATGGAAAATTCCATTCTAAATTCGATTGTTTAACATTTTATTTTCTTAACTTAATAACCGCCATTGTACATCTGGACACGCAAATAAGGCGGTCCTGCTCATCCGTAATTTTTATATCCCACACCTGCGTCGTTCTTCCCTGATGAAGTACCGTTCCCACCGCAGTTACAACCCCTTCTGATTTTGACCGTACATGGTTGGCGTTAATCTCCTGACCTGCAACAACTTCCTCTTCTTTATTAACTAATTCATACGCTCCTACACTGGCAACCGTTTCTGCTAAAGCAACTGATGCCCCCCCATGAAGGATTCCGTAGGGTTGATGGGTTCGTCCATCCACTGGCATGGTGGCGATGACCTTCCCTTTTTCGAGTTGAGTAATCTCAATCCCGAGAGAGTTAAGCAAAGTGTTTTCAATCATTTCGATTCCTCCAATTAGATATGTAAACTCCTGTCTGTTTAATCTATTCGCTTTATTTCCTAATTTTCCTTTTTTGAATTAATTCTTTTATAGAAAAAACAGCCCCCACTAGAGCTGTTTCTCTTTTATTAATAGTAATATGGGGCTCCGAAACCTGGAGCTCCAAAACCGGGGGCTCCAAAACCTGGGTACCCAAATCCAGGATACCCAATTCCAGGGTAACCGAATCCTCCGTAAAATGGACGTGCTGCAAATGAAGCACCTAGTCCTCCTCCTATTAAACCACCTAAAAAGCTAAGCCCTCCTATTGCCAACGGCAATCCAAAACCTATAAACCTTTGATCTTGTACTGGGTAGGGACTTCGATAATTGTACATATAACCATACCTCCTTTTACTCTATACTTGCCTACACTATTTCATATGCGAAATGCAGGGGTTTGGAGTGGGCAAAAGGAACGCCAAAACAGCCATATTGGTTTTCCTTGGCAAAGAAGAACGGAATTTAAATTGATGTCACGAAAACAACAAGTTTAGAGTAAAACTGTCCTCATGTGGTGTTCATGAGGACAGCGAAGTTATTATTTATGAATTGGTTCAAACCGTTCTACAAATAAAGCAAGTGTACGAGTCATCACTCCAGTGGCACCAGATGGACCTAAATCATAGGCTTTTGAGGTGGTCGCTGTTCCAGCAATATCTAAATGGACCCATGGTGTTCCTTCTGCAAACTCACTGATAAATGCCCCAGCTACAAGGGCATGGCCTTCACTGCCGGGAGAATTATTTAAATCCGCCACTTTACTATTCCTTACGCGTTCAATCTCTGTTTCAAACAAAGGTAACTGCCACATCTGCTCACCAGCTTCTTCTGCTGCTCCCAGTACCTGGGTATACAATGAATCATGATTCGTCATTGCCCCAGTCGTATGGAGGCCAAGTGCTGTTATGACTCCACCTGTTAAGGTTGCCACATCAACAAGGTATTCAGCGCCATGGTGCTTCGCATAGGTAACTGCATCGGCTAAGACCAGGCGGCCTTCTGCGTCTGTATTTAAAACCTCGATGGTTTTCCCACTCATCGATATAATTACGTCATCAGGTTTAAAGGCATGGCCGCTAATCATATTATCTGTCGAAGGAATGACGGCAACCACGTTTTGTTCAGGCTGGATTTCCCCGATAATCTCCATGGCTCCTAAAACCGCTGCGGCTCCGCCCATATCGGTTTTCATTCCAACGATCCCTGATTTCGTTTTAATGGAGTAACCGCCGGTATCGAAAGTGATCCCTTTCCCAACTAAACCAATGACATCTTTCCACTCATCTTTACCTTGGTATTTTAGGACAATCATTTTTGGCGGCTCAGTAGATCCCTGGTTCACAGCAAGGAACGCGCCCATTCCAAGCTTCTCGATTTCTGCCTTATCCAAGATTTCCATCTCAAAATTATATTTATTGCCAAGTTCTATCGCATAATTAGCTAAATCTGTTGCCGTTAACAAATTACCTGGGATATTTACGAGTGTGCGTGCGGAATTTGTTCCTTTCCCAAACGCGAATCCTACCGTTAACGATGCCTCAACTTCTTCTTCATCAAAACTGCTGCAATAAACTGTTAAATTTTCAATCTTTTTCTCTGGTTCATTCGATTTTTGTTTGTAGCTCTCAAATTGGTATGTTGAAAGAGCAAAGGCCTCACTCATAGCATAGGCTGCATCCAAGCTATTCACCTGTTCAGCCGTGAAGGAATCTAAATAAACAGCGGTTTCTTGGATTTTGCATGCTTTCACGTCTTTGAAGAGCCTTCCAAATGCTGATTTTAGTTTTTCAAAGGTAAAATCCTTTTCTTTCCCAAGTCCTACAAACCAAATCCGCTTTGGTCCAATCTTACCTAAACTATGTACTTTACTAATACTTTTTGATTTGGGTGAGATATCGCCTGATTTTACTAGTTCAGATAGCTGCCCATTAAACCTCTCGTCGAGCAAAGCTAATACTCCCGTGAATTTTTCAGGTTTATCAAATAAACCGATAACTAATCCTTCATTTTCTCTTGCTAACTCTAAATCCTTTTCAACAAAAAACAACTTTCGTCACCTCCATAATATTCGTGTTTAATTATAGCGAAAAGCACCGTTTATTTCGAGTAACTAATCATTAGTTCCAATGTCAAAATAAAAAACAGGCATCAGCCTGTTTCTATCTCTTTTCCGAACTAATATACTGCCCACGGAAGACTTGCATCGATTTGTCTTCATTTAATGACTTAAGTGTTTGTTCTGTCAGTTTTCCATTACCTTTTTGGACCACATAAATATCGAGCTTCTTTTTGCCCCACTTATTATAAACATCCTCAACGGTTTCATAATAAAGGTCAAGTTCATTCCCTTTAATGGCCCCACCTTTATCGGCAACTACACCATATCCGTATCCTGGGATAAAGAGAATCGTTCCGATTGGAAACACATTTAAATCTGCAGCGACAGTAGAAAACAAATCACGTTTCACTTTTACTCCAGAGTATGTAATCCCATATTCAGGATGCCCTTTACTTTTTCCCGTTGATTCTACACCTGCGGTATAACCAGTGGCAGTAACCGTCAACTTCGGATATTTAGACCAATCGATTTCGTTCTCTAAGGACCTTTGAGTTCCTGATGCAGTTTCAGTCGTTGAAAGAACAGATGCAAATTGGGATAAAAACGATTGTGCACTTACTCCAGAAATGGATTGGAAGGTCGCAAAGACTGCAATGAAGAATAGACATGTCATCGCCAAACGCCTAGTCCAATTTTTCACTTTATTCATCAAAATTTTCACTCCTCCCAAAATATTCATTCCCAAGCTGAAGGAAAATATTCAAAAAAAGAAAAAGGAAAATTTTACATGTGCAATTTATTGATTTCAATTCAAAAAAAATAAGACTCTTACCTTAAGTAAAAGTCTTGATTAGATGATTATCACTTAGAACATTTGATAGCCATTTTTTCGCAATAGTTTAATTGTAATCCCTGCTGCGACTGCACCAGCAAGGCCACTTATTAAAATGAGAATATCTGCAGTGGCTAAGGAAGAAAACCTTTTTCCCAATTCCGTGAATGCCATTTTACTATCGGTAAAATACTCACTAAAACTAACTTTATCTACAATAAAAATTGCCACAATAGGATAAACTACAGCCATAACCCATGACATTCTTAACAGCATATTAAGGATAAACCCTATTCCAAAAAATAAAACAAAGAACAATAATATTGAAATAATTAAGACAACAATGCTCATTTGCATTCGAGATTCCCCCTTATACATCAACATTTAGTGTACTTAATGTCGAAAAGGGAGTCAATATTTACGAATTATTTTTACAAGATTACTCTTTTTTCTTGCCAGTTCCTTCGCAGCAAGTACAGGTTTCCGATCCCCCAAGTACCAGTTGAAAATAGCCTTTCCCTGAACAATAGTCACAAGTTTTTGTATCTACGCTTTTAACTGTCATCATTTCTCAGCTCCTCAATTAATTAACTTAATTTTCTGATAATATATCAAGGATTTGCAAAAAAGGAAAGGACTAAAATTGGGTAAATTCTAACAAGAAAGCGGATACATGTCTTGATATCTTTCAATAGCTAAGTGTTACTCAAATTTTCTAAAAATTACAAAAATAATTTATAAGCTGTATAGCCAAACTGATCCCCTGGGTTTAAATCATCAATTGCCTGCTTAGAGAAGGTAATTTCATTATTAATCAAATATCGAAGGATAATGGATGCATCTTTTTCTTGAAGTAATTCTTCAGGTGCCATAAATCTTGCTTCAAAAAGTTCGTTATCTTGATGACTCACCACCTGTTCATTCACTGGTTCAAGTTGAAAATGGAGCAAATTATCGCTAATTTCCCCTTTAATTACACCCGTTCTTAAGCCAATAAGTCCTTTCACCTGACATTGGACTCCGGTTTCTTCAAGGACTTCCCTAATAACTGCTTCATCGGCTGTTTCTCCCATTTCAACAAAGCCTGCAGGCAGCGACCATTTCCCCTTTAGGCCGCCATATCTTTTTTTAACAACTAGCCATTTCCCATCCTTAGACTTTACAATCCCTGCAACAGCTAACCACACCTGGCCGCGTTTTTCATGATTACTCACCGAAATCCCCCTCAACTTATTCATTATTTTAATCATATCAAAAAGGGACAGATTTCTCTGTCCCTTTGGGTATAATTTTTTAGAATACGTTAAATTTTCCTTTTTTCAATACAAGTCCCGCACCGCCAATCATGTAAAGCGAGCGATTATCGACGACTTTCTTCATGAAGGATGCTTTTGCACCAGTCAGTTTTTTACCAAAAACAACACCGATTGCATCATCTTCACCAAGGGAGCAAACCGTCCCTTTATTATCGAACGTGAAGGTTTCTAGCTCCGATTTATTACGAACTAAAGCTGCGATATTACGGGCACAAACTTCCCCTTGCTGCATAGCAATTTGTGCAGTCGGTGGATATGGACGGTTGATTTCTTCATTAATCATCAATGAACTGTCACCAATCATAAAAATATCATCGAAACCAGGAACGCGAAGATCCGGCTGAACTTTGACCCGGCCTCTCATTGCTTCAAATCCCGATTTTTCAATGATAGCATTCCCGCGAATTCCTGCCGCCCACACTACAGTACCTGCTTTGATTTCACGTGGCTCATCTTCACCTTTCGCGACAAAGATGCCTTCTTCCGTACATTCCTTAATCGCTGTTCCGATTAAGAATTCGACCCCTTTTCGTTCCAGTTGTGAAACGGCATAGTTCACTAGTTCAGGCTCAAAACCTGGGAGTACGGTTGGTGCCGCTTCGACACAGATAATTTTTACTTTATGGAAATCCACATCGTATTCATGGCATAATTCAGGAATTCTATTGGTTAATTCACCAAGGAACTCAATTCCTGTAAATCCAGCACCACCAACAACAATCGTCAAGCGATTGTCATTTTTTTCTTCCTCCATATTGTATGTGGCAAATTGGTATTCAATATGTTCGCGCAATTGACGGGAAGAGTTTACATTGGAGATTCCAAATGCATACTCCTTCAAGCCTTTAATACCAAAAGTTTCTGGTTCGCCTCCAAGGGCAATAACAAGGTAGTCATAACTGACTTCCCCTTTTTCTAAAATAACCTTTTTGTCTTCTTTGTTGATTTCAGTTACAGTATCTTGAACAAAATCCACTTTACTGCGGTCAATAACTGAACTAATATCATAGCGTACACGATCGTGATGTAACGTGCCTGCGGATGCCTCATGGAGCCATGTGGTTTCATAGTGATAATCATTTTTATTAATTAATACTATATCAGCCTCATTCACGCCAATTAACTTCTGTAAGCGAACTGTTGTCATTAGTCCACCGTAACCAGCACCAAGAATAACAATTTTAGGCTTTCTCAAAGTGATCACTTCCACCCTTTAATTTTTTAGATAAACCCTCTTGTTCTTAGTTTCCACTGCTTTGACCAAATTTATTTTGTATAATAGAAAAATCTATGTGATATACTTCACGTACAAGGCTAAAAAAAACGAGATACCTGGAAAGCATATAGGTCAAGCGTGTAATTTGCTAAGAATGTAATTTTTCTTAACAGACATAAAAATGTGCTTTTTATGTCACAAAAATTTAACAATCTATCTTCCATACATATTATGCTACTTTCACACGATTATCAAGCAATTTTCATAAATTTGTACTAAAGTTTAGTAGATTTAATTAAATCATGCCGCCTGAAACCGGTGTTTTAAAAATTGCAAAAGATGTGAATATTACCCCATAAAGAAGATGTGAGAATTTTTTATTTTATGATATTATAGTGAGTGGAGTTTCTTACTAGAAGTTGGGGGGATACGGAGTGCAAGAGAATCAAAAAGTTTATGACATTACCATTATCGGTGGCGGTCCTACTGGTCTATTTACTGCTTTTTATGGTGGAATGAGACAAGCATCAGTTAAAATAATTGAGAGCTTGCCACAACTGGGCGGTCAATTGTCAGCGCTTTATCCAGAAAAGTATATTTATGATGTAGCTGGTTTTCCAAAAATCCGTGCACAAGAATTAATAAATAATTTAAAAGAACAAATGAAGAAGTTTGAACCTACCGTTGCACTTGAGCAATCTGTTGAAAAGCTAGAAAAACAAGAAGATGGTACGTTTAAGTTAACAACAAATAAAGAAGTACATTATTCAAAAACGATTATTATTACGGCTGGAAATGGTGCGTTCCAACCACGTCGTTTGGAACTTGAAAGTGCCTCTCAATATGAGCGTAAGAATCTCTACTATTTTATTGAAGACTTAAATCAATTTGCAGGTCAAAAAGTGGTCGTGTTTGGCGGCGGCGATTCAGCCGTAGACTGGGCATTAATGCTTGAGCCTATTGCTGAGCAAGTTTCGATTGTCCACCGCAGAGATAAGTTCCGTGCCCACGAGCACAGTGTAGAAAACTTATATAGCTCAAAAGTAGATGTGAAGACTCCATTTGTACCCGCTGAACTAATTGGCGATGAACACGGCATCAAGCAAGTCGTTCTCGAAACTGTCAACGGTGAAGAGAAGGTAACGGTCGATGTTGATGCCGTTATTTGTAACTATGGATTTGTTTCTTCCCTTGGACCAATTAAGGAATGGGGCTTAGAAATCGAAAAGAATTCGATTGTCGTGAATTCGAAGATGGAGACGAATATTCCAGGGATTTATGCAGCTGGAGATATTTGCACCTATGAAGGAAAAGTAAAGTTAATTGCCTGTGGCTTTGGTGAAGCACCAACTGCTGTTAATAATGCGAAAGCGTTTATTGACCCCAAAGCAAAAATTCAGCCATTACACAGTTCTTCAATGTTCAATAAATAGAAAAAAGCGTCCCACGTTGGACGCTTTTTTTCTATTTAGCATTCTTCCGGTGTGCCTGTAGCAGTCGCCGTTCTAAACGAAGACCCACAACCGCACGATGCGATCGCATTCGGATTGTCAATGGTAAAGCCGCCGCCCATCATGGATTCCTTATAATCAATCTTCGTACCTTGTAATATCGCAGCACTTTCTTTATCAACTAAAATTTGAATTCCAAATTGTTCAAACTGAAGGTCATCTTCGTTCATCTCGTGATCAAAGCCCATTCCATAAGATAAACCGCTGCATCCGCCGCCTTTTACGCTGACACGCAACAATGCACCTTCTTCGCCATTATGTTTAATCATTTCTTTAATATGCAGCGACGCCGCTTCTGTTAAAATAACCACATTATTACTCATAATCGTACCCTCCCAATCCGAGGCTTTTATTAAATTATATACAGTCTATGTTAACTACTCAAATAATTAGATTCCCATAATCTATATTATTCATTATATAAAAATAAGGGAGCGGCACGCTCCCATAGTTTATTTCCAGCTCTTGAGTCAAGGCGTAGAGCTTATATTTAAAACATTGGATTATCCTCTAAATATTGGTAAATGTTATCTACAAGTTCGTCAGGTGTTTTTCCTGTTACTACTTCCCCGTTGACAAGCGCATATAATGTAGTTGCACATTTTCCACAATAGCCAAGACAACCATATTCGATAATATCCAAATTAGGATCTTTCTCTAACTTTTCAAGTGCCTTCTGGGCCCCATTCGCAAGATTACTAATACAAAATTCGATAATGGGTTGAATCATTACTTTCACCTCTCCACAACTACTTATCCTACGCTATTTCACACACTTCGTCAATTACCATGGTTACTACGCCTATGTCAAGAAAACTTCGAAAATTGTTGTTATATCGACACATTTTCGCTATACTCGTATGTGGTAAAGAAGCGGAATTATTTTTTTTACAAACTTTTATTACAATTCAGCCAACTCTTAAATGAAATCCGGTTATTCAAAGGGGAAATAAAAATGAAAAACCTTGTAATTCTTGGTGGCGGATACGGAGGAATGAAGATTCTTAACGAAATTCTCCCTAACCATTTACCTGAGGACATGACAATAACACTAGTGGACCGTGTACCCTATCACTGTTTAAAAACAGAGTACTACGCATTAGCAGCAGGAACGATATCAGATAAAGAAATCCGGGTGGATTTTCCGGAGCACCCACGATTAAAAGTAGTCTATGGAGAGGTCACTGCTATCCAAACAGTTGATAAAAAGATATTGCTAAAGGATGCCGAACCAGTTTTCTATGATGACCTTATCATTGGTCTTGGCTGTGAGGACAAATATCATGACGTCCCAGGAGCGGACCAGTTTACTTACAGTATACAGTCAATTGAAAAGTCGCGACTTACCTACTCCGTCTTAAATAATCTCGGACCCGGCTCAGTTGTTGGGATCGTGGGAGCAGGACTTAGTGGCGTAGAGTTAGCAAGTGAATTAAGCGAAAGCCGCTCAGACTTGAACATCAAATTATTCGATCGAGGAAAACATATTCTCTCCTCTTTCCCAGAACGGTTAAGCAAATATGTAGAAAATTGGTTTGTAAGAAATAATGTAGAAATCATTAACGGTTCAAATATAACCAAGGTCGAAGAGAATGTATTGTACAATCACGATCAGCCAATTCCTTGTGATGTTATTGTTTGGACGGCAGGAATCCAAGCCAATCAGATTGTCCGTGCGATGGACGGGGAAAAAGACGGAATGGGAAGGATGGTAATCACCCCACTCCACCATTTACCAACTGATGAACATGTCTTTGTTGTCGGTGATTGCGCCAGTCTTCCACATGCGCCAAGCGCTCAATTAGCAGAAGGACAGGCTGAACAAATTGTAGAAGTATTGAAGCGGCGTTGGAAGGGTGAAGAGCCGCCAACTTCCTTCCCACAAATTAAATTAAAAGGGATCCTCGGTTCACTTGGGAAAAAGCATGGGTTTGGGATGATGGCAGACCGCGCCATCACCGGACGAGTCGCTCGCATGTTAAAATCCGGTATTCTGTGGATGTATAAGTTTCATAACGGCTAAAAAGTTAAGAAGCATTCCGTGGTAGGAATGCTTCTTACTTTTCAACCGGCTTGAAAACCATACTTCTCCAGTTCAGAAAAAATGGTTTTCAAGCGAGGATTTCCCTCGCCCACAATTTTTTCCTTGATAACCACTATCGGATAAAACATATCCTCTTCAATCACTCTTTTGGCAAAGTTTTGTTTTTCGCTTTCCCCTTTAGGTTGATAAATATCAACATACGTCATCTTAAAGGGCTGGTCTGGAAATTTTCTAGCTATCGCCGCTTCGAGCCATTCAAACGTTTCTTTGGAGGAAGGTAAATTTACACAACTCGGACACAATTGTTCGGCACCATAAACAACAATTTCTACTTCTGAACTACTCATCTACATCATTCCCCCTTTTTATTTCAGATTAACTCATTTATACGATAAATCCTACGAAAATGTCTATAAATGTGTGTTTTCCTAATTTCTGATAATGGATTTTTCACGCTGATGACATTATAATATAAATTATAGGAAGGGAGTCGATTAATTTGGCAGAACAAGAAATTTTTGAACAAGTTCAGGAAGTACTAGATAAATTACGTCCATTTCTCCTTCGCGACGGCGGGGATTGTGAATTAGTAGATGTTGAAGAAGGCATTGTTAAACTTCGCCTACTAGGTGCATGCGGAAGCTGCCCAAGTTCAACTATTACGCTAAAAGCTGGTATTGAACGAGCACTTTTAGAAGAAGTACCGGGCATCGTTGAAGTAGAACAAGTTTTCTAAAATATATGCGGATGTGCTTATATAGCCTAAAAAAAGCGGTTACCATTTGAGAGGTAATCGCTTTTTTTGCTTCAATTTAATTGTAAAGCCATTCTAATAGCGGAAGGTTTAATCGCTTGATCGGTGCATCCGTCAGCTGATAAAAAACAGCCAAAAATCGCTCGTAGTCACCTGACTGCCGTAAAATCCTCATTAACTTTTCCTCTAATACCTTTTTATCCTGTTCTGAGGTGGTTATATAATAATTCTCTATACATTCAAAGTAATGGAGTGGAAAAATCAACCGGGAATATAATAATCGCCATGAAAAGGGAGATAATGGGGCAATACTCTGATATTCTTCGAAAAAGCGCTTTAATTCAACATCATAAGTTTGTGAATTGTGGAGATATCGTTCTCTGGTCCATTCAGCTATGTCTCGGCTGCGATGGTCAAATACCCAGTCGAATGGATTTTTGATCATATAATTATTAACTGGTCCCCATGTCTTTTGGGTAAACCGTTCATGGCATACTGTTCCACTGTCCGTTTCAAGTGGTTCATCATCAATCTCTGTGTCCACTAAATATTGAATGGCGTTCTCTGTTAAGCCAAGATAATAGGGAAAGGAATCAATAAACATCCGTTGAAATTCATCTTCAGGCGTTTGAAAAAGAAGACCATTCCATACCTTTTCCATTTGCTCCAACCGTTTTTCCCATAGGGACTTCCATTGCCCAATCCGGCTGGACCTCTCAATTTGAAAAGGAGTCTGACGGCCACGCTCGTGAAATTTAGCTAATTTTCTGCCCAATTTAATTTTTTTTTGTTCTTCAATTTGCTGATTCGCAAGCACACAATATTTACTTTTTTCCCATTCCGTAATTAATTGGCCTTCTTTGGTCGGTAAAAAGACAGGGACATTTTGATCGCCATAATTTCGTAAATGCTCGGCGATTTTTCCAAGCTCGGCAATATCTTGTTCCTCCTTCCCCGTTGGCTTAGAGATTAAATAGAGCCAGCCATTTCCTCTTAAGGCATCATACCTATCTAATTTGACATATTCCTCCACCGTAATGCCATATTGATTTTCTAACATTTTCTGCAGCATGGAAGTCCACCTCGTTTCTTTCCCTTTTCTTATCTCATGTATATGTTTTAGCTTAAGAAAACTTGTTCTTGAATAACGGAGAAAAATGAAGGGGAATATAAGGTTTTAACCATGCTCTATTTTCGAAGTCATTTGCATAAGTTAGAATAATACCGTAAAAATATAGTTAAAATTCATAGAAAAGGTGATCAAAGGGATGGCAGACGACAAAAAAGTAAATCTAACCGAAGAAACGGCGCGTAGATGGTTAAAAGAGAGAGGCGTTGAGGTACAGGATATCGCTGATTTAGTTTTCTTTTTACAGGAAAAATATCACGAGAATTTAAAAATGGAGGACTGTCTAGCTAACGTCGAACGTGTTCTTTCGAAACGGGAGGTTCAAAACGCAATTTTAACAGGAATTCAACTGGATATACTCGCGGAAAAAGGAATGCTTGAGGAGCCACTTCAATCCATTATCGGTTCAGATGAAAGTCTTTATGGGGTCGATGAAATTCTAGCCTTTTCGATTGTCAATGTATATGGATCGATTGGTTTTACTAATTACGGTTACATCGATAAGCTAAAGCCAGGAATCTTAGCGCATTTAAATGATAAATCAACTGGGGAGTGCCATACTTTTTTAGATGACATCGTAGGAGCAATTGCTGCGGCTGCATCAAGCAGACTTGCACACCGGGCAGCACGAGCGGAGAAAGAAAAAAATAATTAGGAAAGGATGGGCTGCCCCATCCTTTTTTATATCTCCCATTGATCTAAGGAGTCAACAGTGTAGGTTGGCATGCGGTCATAACTGGAAAGCATTTCTTTTGTGGTTACCCCCGTATGTACCAATAACGTGTCCATGCCTGCATTCATACCAGCTAATATATCCGTGTCGTAATAATCACCAACCATTAATGTCTCTTCCTTCGTCGTTCCTAACACCTTTAATGCCTGTTCCATGATAATTGATTCCGGCTTGCCAATAAAAATCGGCTTGGTTTGTGTAGAAACAGAAATGACTGCTGTTAATGACCCATTCCCTGGAAGCAGCCCTCTTTCTGTAGGAATTGCAATATCCCCATTTGTAGAAATGAACGTCGCACCATTACGTACAGCCAAACATGCGACCGCTAATTTTTCATAACTGATCTCTCGGTCGATTCCCACTACAACATATTCAGCCTGTTCTCCGCCAAATTGTAAACCCTTTTCTTCTATCGCCGTCCGAATCCCCTCTTCTCCAATTACATAAACAGAAGCATCATTCTTTCGCTCATAAATGTAATTGGCCGTAGCTTGGCTCGTTGTGAATACCTGATTTTCTCTTGCTGGTATGTCAAACTGAGTCAATTTTTCCGCAACCTGTGCTGGTGTTCTTGACGAATTATTTGTCACAAAAAGATAGGGGATCTGATGATTGCGGAGATTCTTTACAAAGTCTGATGCTGCTTCAATCCGCTCAGTACCTTTATACATTGTTCCATCTAAATCAATTAAATAACCTTTATATTTTTTCATAAATTATCACTCCCAGATTTATTATTCCCCTAAACAGCAAAAAGACCGCGCCAACGGTCTAATAATCAGTTTTTAAAAGCCGAAACTGGTCCTAATTCTGTTGCAAGATATTCACGGACGTTAGCTGCAAAATTGACCAGTTCATGTAAATGTTTCGAAAAAGTTTCCTGAAGCTCACGATGGTTCACATCGGTATACAATTGGACCAGTCTTTTTCGATACTGTATCAAGATTTTTAAACAACTTCCAGTTTCAGCTGAGATGACTTTTTCGTCCATTAAAATATCAATAATATCATCATAACTGCCAGGGTCACGCATAATGAAGCCATCGATCATTGCATTTCCTACGTCTAAAACCGATTCAATCATCATCTGATTTAACCTCTCTAAGGCTGCCTTTTCCAGTGGGGTCGACCATTCCTTTTGGCTTAAAAAAAGTTGAATTTGCATTTCTAAATATTTAAGGATTTCTTCAATTTTTTCCCTATCAACAAAATACATTTAATCACCTATTTCCATTTTTTCTATGATGTTTTTTTTACAAATGCAGTTGGACGAGCATAGAAAAAACCTTGTGCTAAATCAACATTATTTCTCTTC
The DNA here is from genome assembly GCF_036962125.1 of Neobacillus drentensis. GTDB lineage: Bacteria > Bacillota > Bacilli > Bacillales > Cytobacillaceae > Neobacillus > Neobacillus drentensis_B. The sequence goes on along the minus strand of NZ_JBALOA010000011.1, from coordinate 65,955 downwards.
AGCACAGATGCCTCTTCCTCATTTTCAATACCTTCCGCTACTACGAGGGAACCAGCTTCTCTCGCAATCAGCATTAACCCCTGTAACATTGATTCTTTCACCGAATTTTTATCAATATTAGAAATCACTGAGCGATCAATTTTAATAATATCTGGCATGATATCACTGATAATACTTAAACTAGAATATCCCGCCCCCGTATCGTCCATGGCAATTTTATAGCCCATTAATCGCAGCATTTTAATGTTATAGATAAAATTTTTTAAGCCATCAATTGAATCATTTTCAGTTATTTCTATCGTTATCTGCGCGGGAGAAATAAGAGGATATTGCAGCATTAGTTTTTTTAAATCGCGTGTAAACTGAATATTTCCAAGCGTTAATGGTGTGCAATTGACAAAAATATTTTGTCGGCATCTTGTTGCCTTTATTTGCTCTAATACTTTTTCAAAGACCAACAACTCAAGTTCGTAAAGCATTCCTGTTTGTCTAGCCACTGAAAAAAGCGACAAAGGACTCTCTAACACAGTCCCTGCTGGACCACGAGAGAGCATTTCTAAAGCCCTTACTTCTTTTGTTGCTACATCTATAATTGGTTGTGCTAATAATTTTATTTCCTGTTTAGAAACAATTTTCTTTATCGAGTGAACCATTTCATTCCATTCCGATTTGACTCTTTTTTCTGCCATCGCCAGTGCCTGTCTTCGAGCACTTTCAACTGAATGCAACACAGAAAAACTCTGTTTCTCAACAAACATATACCCTGATTCAAACTGAGGTTGTAGAGATGGATATAATGGATACAGGCCTTTTTCAACATGATATATAATCTTACCCATAATTGTGTTTATTTCTGAGAGACTATGGTGCATATAATCAACTTTGATAAAAAGGGTAAGACCGTCACTATAAAAATCATGCAAGGTGATGATATCCTGCTTGGCAATATGCTGTTTTATGGTCATTTGAAAAGCTTTTTTTATTTGCTTTAGGAGTTGTCCATACTGAACATGACCCAATTGCTCTGCAATATTGCTGATATCCTTTAAATTAAAGACTATCACCGCCACATCTTGTCCATTATTAATGGCAGCTGTAACCCCCTCCAAAACAGGATCTCGCAAAACAAATTGAGGAGGATAAAAACGTATGGACGAAAGAGGTAATAAAATCTTTCCCCATTGCATTACATTTTTGACCTTTTCCATGTAACGACGGATCATTCAATCATTCCTCTCACGGGTCACCCATTCAATCATTCAAATTAATTGTAACATAATTTGACATCATTCGCGTTTTTCGTTTTCTAAAAACTAATGAAAATTATGTAAACATCTTTACTCCCCTAGATCAGTATTATTTGTTACTATATAGAAGATGTTAAAAAACCTACTTTTAAAGGAGACCATTTAATGAAGGATCGCTTTTTCTTATACGATGATACAGAAGATACAAAAACAAGATTTGTCAGCTTTGTTGGTGAAAATCAACGCTTTGATATAGCCATTGTTCAAAGTGACCGCCATTATGGGAAACATCTTGTGCTGGATATGCAAGGAAACCGCTTTGCGATTATTGGCTTAGATGATTTACAAGAGGAAGGTTACTTAGAGCACGCTTTTCAGTTAAATGAAGAAGACGCGGAGGAACTAAGATCCTTTTTAATGGAATTAGTATAATGGTTTTTCATGAATTACACTCCCATTGAAAATAATAGTCCTAAAGGGGGCGTAATAAAAGTGAAGGAAAACGATGCAGAAAAATATACGGATTTATCCAATGTAGAAAAACAAAGGAATTTTCTGACGGCAGAGGAATTTCCAGAAGGTCCGTTCGGATCGTCAATCCGGCAGGACGAACCGGTCGAGAACAAAAGCACACCATGGGAAGAAGGGCAGCGGGCATATAGTGCCTTTAACTATGAAAATAAAACCCTTCATCAAGATTTACCAAGACAGATGGACGGGGCACATCCAACCCATGATAATCCAAATGAAGACCAACAGCCTCCATACAATGAATCAACATGAAAGAAGGGTCAGCATACATGCTGGCCCTTTCTTTCTATTTTTTTACTTTTTTCAATACAAAATACGCACATCCAAAATTACAGTATTCATATAGATATTCACTGAGCGTGCTTATTTTTGTATCGAATGTAGCTTTTTGGTTTTGGTCGTCGAAGAATCCCTTTAAGCGGAGTTGTCCATAACCCCAATCCCCAACTACATAATCATATCTTGTTAAAATATCACTAAATCTTGCTTTAAGGGCTTCCTCATTAAATCCGTTTCGATGCTCTTGGACGATTTCATAAACGGTGTTGTTCATTACTATCATGATATTTCACCTCATTTGCCAGCTAATTCCTAATACCCATTATAACCGATTCCCCATCAATTACTAAGAAAAAAAATCCTCTAACTGGCTATTCTAAGAAAAGGAGGTGTTTAAGTTGAAAAAATTAGTCGTAATCTTGGGGTTGTGTATGCTAACCGCTTTAACAGGATGTACAAAAGATACGGGTAACCAAGATATTTATGAAGAAAGTGGTAATACCATTAATGTAAACAATAAGCGGCATGATCTCTATAATGAAGGGGCAAGCCGTGGTGTTCGTAATGCTAGTAACAACTATGGCTTTGTCCGGCACCAAAAAAGCCCACTCATGAATGATAGTTCAGCAAATGATCATTATTCAGCTCTAGATCGAGAGCAAGTGGCTAACATTATTAGTAAGTTAAGTACCGATATTCCGAATGTACATGATGTGTCAACACTTATCACTGACCAAGAAGTATTAATTGCCTATACTACCGATTCAAAGGATCGAAATTTAACTGCTGACCAAGTAAAGAAAACAGCTTTGTCCGTCGTTCCAAGATATTACCACGTGTATGTTACTGATAATAAGGTGCTGAGGAAAGATGTTGAAAATTTGGCAAACATTGATTCAACAAGCAGAAACGCCCGTAATTTAGTCAATGGGCTAATCCAACAAATGAAAAAATCACCGCAAGGGCAGCGTGTCAATGACAGCGAAGATGAAAATGGTAGAACAGCGGATGATAAATAAAAAAGCGGAAGCGACCTGTCCAGCGGCGTATGGCCTGGAGCTCTCCAACTGAGATAAANNTAGGGCGCTGGAGCTAGGCAATTCTCAAAGTGAATCCTTACCAATAAAAGAAGAGTTCAGTCACTTGTGGACTGAACTCTTTGTTTTTATGCTTCCTGTGCTTCTTGCTCGCCAAGGGCCTGCTTATGTTTTGCCGCTGCGTTTACTTGCTCATCCGCATGATAGGAGGAGCGGACAAGTGGTCCTGCTTCGCAGTGGCTAAAACCTTTGCTAATGGCAATTTCCTGTAATTCTTTAAATTCATCAGGACTATAATATTTCTCAACCTTGAGGTGACCTCTAGTCGGCTGTAAATATTGGCCAATCGTCATAATGTCGATATGGTTGGCTCTTAAATCATCCATGACCTCGAGTATTTCCTCTTTGGTTTCGCCTAAGCCTACCATTAAACTCGATTTTGTTGGGATATTCGGCTGCATTTCTTTAGCACGGCGGAGGAATTCAAGAGAACGATCATATTTTGCACGAGCTCGGACTCTTGGTGTTAGTCGTCGAACTGTTTCAATATTATGATTTAAGATATCTGGTTTTGCATCCATTAACATACGTAAGTTTTCTTCTTTTCCACCCATATCCGATGGAAGAACTTCAATGCTTGTAAATGGATTTTTCCTACGAATGGCTCGGACCGTTTCAGCAAAAATGGCCGCCCCTCCGTCTCTAAGATCATCACGGGCTACCGCAGTGACAACGACATGCTTTAAATTCATCAACTGAACAGAGTCGGCCACTCGTTCTGGTTCCTTCCAGTCTAACTCAGTGGGCAAACCAGTTTTAACAGCACAGAATCGGCAAGCACGGGTACAGGTATCACCAAGAATCATGAATGTTGCTGTTCGTCTTTCTGCCCAGCATTCATGAATATTAGGACAGCGTGCTTCTTCACATACTGTATGGAGATTTTTTTCACGCATCATTTTCTTTAATCCCGTATAGGACTCATTTGTATTAAGTTTTATTTTTAACCAATCCGGTTTTCTTAGAATATCTTCTTTTTTACTCATTAAATGCTACACCCCTTGAAGCAGTAATGGATCTTCTTTTGTCACTTTAACATACTGAATTACTATCGACAAGCAAATTGGTTTAGATAATCTGTACCCATCTCGGGCAATTCGGCTTTACCATTTATTAACCATAATGAAATGGTTGAGAAAACATAAACTAACCTTGTACATTAATTGGAAGGAGGATTCTTGTGCGGGCTGTTCTATTAATAGGAACTTTTCTTTTTTTCTTTGCCTCTTCATGGTCTGCTAAAGAAGTTCAGGTTCAGGCTCAAGTAAATCAACCAAATCCATACCAAGAACGAATGAAGCTGTATAAGAAAGTGGAAACAGTTACACAAATCCCTTGGTACTATTTAGCGGCCATTGATCAATACGAAAGAAGCATCCGCCAGGTCCGCAGAGACTTACCTAAACCAGATAGCGTCATCGGTATCTATTTTCGTCCAGAAGAATGGGGTGGTTTAACTAACCCAAATCCTTTAGAAGAAAACCCAGCTACCATTCAATTCTTTGATGGCTTAGGTGTGGATGGTGATGGTGATGGGAAAGCGAGTCTTAAAAATGATGAGGATGTTCTCTATGCCTTTGCTCATTATCTCCTCTCATACGGTGTCGACCATGATAATATAAAAATAGGTCTATGGAATTATTATCATCGCGATAAGACTGTTAGCATTATCGCTGGAAAGGCAAAAATCTATCGACATTTTGGACGAATTGATTTAGATACACAAGTATTCCCTGTTCCAATCCGCAGCAATCATAGCTACCGAAGTACCTGGGGCTCTGCCCGCGGCTGGGGCGGCCGCAGGATTCATGAAGGTACCGATATTTTCGCTGGTTACGGCGTTCCGGTTCGAGCCACAAACTATGGCATTATCGAAATGAAGGGCTGGAACAAGTTTGGCGGCTGGAGAATCGGTATTCGCGATATTAATAACACGTACCATTACTTCGCCCATTTAAGCGGTTTTGCTAAAGATTTAAAGATAGGCCAGGTCGTTGAGCCGGGAACTGTTATCGGCGGTGTCGGAAGTTCTGGTTACGGTCCTCCAGGCACCTCAGGAAAATTCCCGCCCCATTTACATTATGGGATGTACAAAGACAACGGTGTGACTGAATGGTCGTTTGATCCTTACCCGCATTTAGCCAAATGGAAGCGAATTGAAAGGATAAATGCACGCAAAAAATAGGACAATCCAAAGTGGATCGTCCTATTTTTTCGTTTCTGTTTTTTTGTTGTCTGTTTTTTGAGTGTTTGCATCCTTGGCTTCCGTCTTATTATCTGGAAGCTGTATGGATGGACTAATACCGCTTCCCCCATTATAAAACTGTGGAACATCACCTTGGATGAGCGACCCATCAACAGGTATACTTTGCGTCAGCTTTGTGATTTTGGTAGCAAATGGAGTGATGATTTGCACAGATACTTCGATATGAATGGAAACATCGACCCATGTATTATTAATACCAACCTCTTTTGTCTCAATTTTTACATCTGGCTCAACTTCACCAATCGCATGGAATTTGACTGGAATTCTCGGTCCTAAGTTCCCTAATAATGAGATATTTGTTGCTTGGCCGAGGGGAACATACCAAATAATCCCGTCTTCCTTTTCAGAGTCTTTCGTTTCAATTTCTACGTCTGTTAACTGCTCAAGTGAGGACAGATCGCCTTTTTTGGCTGCTTTTAGGTTCTTTTGAATTTGTGCAGTTGTTTCCGCTAAGACCCGATTTATATAGGTAGTATTGAGCTTAACATTTGATGCCTTGCCATTTTCACTTGGCAAAATCACAATGACATTATTGTCTTCCCCAGTATCTGTTGTCCTTTTTGTAATTGCTTTATTAATTACTAACGAAGCAATATTTCGGGTTTCAGAAGTTGCAATTCTCATTAAGGTTGGTTCAATTCCCTTATTGACTAACCATAATCCTGTCGCAGTCGAAAAGAGAAAAAAGACAAATGTTAAGAGCATGACATAACGGAAAGGCAACGGCCCCTTCTTTAAGCGCCGTCTGCGAAACTTCGCCAAAACAATCACCCCTTCAAGCTATATGTATGCTTTGAAAAGGGGAACTAGCCTAAAATTCAGGGAAATTCATCTTAAGAACCATACTTTTTTTGATTTTGGGGCATCTGTGATTTATTAGAAAAAAGCTTGCTTTCCATCGCAAGCTTTTAAATCATCTTCGCTAATGCGTCCTTACCAATCATCCCCGGATGAATGCCTAATTCCTCTGCTTCGATCGTGACTGACTCTAACGGCGCATTCAGAAGCTGCTCGATTGTCCTTACTCCGACTGCTCGACCGGCAATAATTTTGCGATCCTTTAATTTATCATTTAATAACCCTACGTCTAAGGCCCCGCACATGATATAGCCTTTCTCATTTGAGATTGACAGTAAGGTAGTTTTTGGAAGTAATACAGTAACAGCGATAAACGTATGTCCATCGATATCAATGGGTAAAAGATCAACCACGGATTCCACACACTCCTTTCCTTTCTACAAATTATGATTAGAAGGGAAAAAGCGTGTTATTTGCTATGATTCCAATTGTAATTTCCACTTTAATAAATCGCGTAAGAATTCTGGAAGGAAGTACCTTTTTTCTTTTTGTGGAAGAACATCCTTAAAAAAATGACCAAACGTGAACATATCGGGTAGGGCCAAGGTATAATTTTTTTCATAGTTCAATTCCATTCCATTTACGAGGATACCCTCATTTTGAAAGCAAATTTGGTCATAGACAAACACTCCTAAAAGCGTTCCTCTAAAACCAAGACCTTTGATTTCTCGATGGACTAAACTTTCGTCTTTCGTCTGCCTAATTACACTTTCCAGTTCTTTTCCCGTTAATTCAACTACACAGGGATTAATCGGATGCGGACAAATAGTCAGCAAATCGTAAACTGTCACATCCCCTTTTAATGGGCCTAAGATGAGTCCTGCGTTAATCAGCGCACAATCTGTGTTACACCATTCTCTCAACGCCCTGGACAACATTCGTGAGAACTCAGTTTCTCGAAATAGTTCCGATTTTAAAGGTGTAGCTAACGTAGTTACCTTTTGATTTAATAGTGATTTTCCTTTTGAAAAATAACCGTCAATTTGATCCTGCTCATTTTGTACCCTTGGTAATTCCTTACTATCAATTAATACGGCATATTTTTCTGTAATGCTTTTCCGCTCATTCAGATGGAGCGTGACGTGCCCCACAAAATGCCCATACTTACCTGCAGCCCCAAGAAGTGTATTGCCCACGATCTTTCCTTTTTCAAGAAAGTGGTGTGTATGAGAGCCAAGGATCACATCAATATCAGGGAATTCCGCCGCGATTGATTCATCTTCAGGAAGACCTAAATGGGAGAGTAATATAATGAGATCGGATTCAGCTTTTAATGGTTCGATCCATTTCTTTAGCTCTTCAACCGGTTCAGTCACCTTCCAGCCTAATAATCCATACAAATGCACAAAGTATGCGGTTAGACCAATTACCCCCACTTTTGTACCCTTTTTTGTTTGATAAACTTTATATGGTTTTACCCAGTGAGGGAATCCTTCGTCGGTCGTGTAAAGGTTTGCTAGTAAAACATCGAATTGAGCATGTTCATAAAGCTGATTAAGGTCATCATAGGGGAGGTTCACCCCTTCATTGTTCCCAATTGTTACAGCTGTGTACTGGCATTCATTTAAAAGGTCAATGTTTCCCTTCCCCTTCGTTGCTTCCGAAAAAGGATGCCAGCGGTCAATAAAATCACCGATATCAAATAGGAAAACATCCTCCTCTTCTTGGTGATGAATGATTTGCTTTTGAGCAAGGAACTGCTTGATTCGCGGCCAATTTTCTAGATGACTGTGGACATCATTTGTATGATAAATATGTATTGTTTCCATTTTTAACCTACCCAAAAATTCCTTGATAAATTAAACGAATCCCAACGATGATGAGAATCGCGCGTAAAATTAACACGATTGTTTTACTCTTCAGCTTTGTGTTTAAATAGACACCAATTTGGGCTCCAATCCATGCCCCAGGGACTAATGCCAGTGCGTACATCCAGTCAACATTCCCTAGGGTAATGTGCGTAATCGAGCTTAATAATGAGGTTGGTAAAATCATAAACATCGATGTAGCCGTAGCCACATGGGGCGGAAAAAAGAATATTAATATCATCGTCGGTACCATTAACGAACCGCCGCCTACTCCAAAGATTCCTGAAATAAAACCAACAACTAAAGCAATGAGAATCGCCATCACTGGATTGTATCCATATTCTGAAGTATTTCCTCGATTATCGGTAAATGTGCGGACGATTCCCCGATCCTTTTTATATGGTAATGGCTTTAATTTGTCCTTTAGCAATAAAATAATCGACACAAATATAATAAATAGTCCGAAAAAGATATTAAAGGTCTTCATATGTAAGCCTTCGGTAACCCAGGCGCCCAAAATACTTCCTGGTCCGCTGCCAATCAGAAAAATTAAGCCGCTTTTATAATCAATGGTCTTGTGTTTCATATAAGCTAAGGTCGAAGAGAGCCCTGTAAAAATCATCGTAAAAAGAGATGTTCCCACTGCAACCTGCGGTGTGATATGTCCGAAGGCTGACAGGGTTGATAAATAAAGTAATGAAGGGACAATTACAATCCCGCCTCCTAAACCAATGAGCGAGCCTAAGGAGCTTCCGAGTATACCGATAATTACAATTAAGATCCATTCCATGTTATTCCTTCTCCTAACTTTTATAATAGATCCAACTGGCGTGGAGCAAGCCCATTGTATTCAAGATGCAAAAGATTGATCATTTCCTTAGCATTATCTGCTGCATCTCCGCCAGAATTGTTGTTAAAAAGGAGATAGATATCTTTCGAGTCTTTGACTAATTCTTGAATCGAGTTTGACCATTCTTCTAGCTCTTGATGGTTATAGCGGTAAAGATAACGAACCTCGCGCCAATCCACTCCTATTCGTTTTTGCCAGCCATGAATATTACGGCCATGAAATCGGACGAGGACCTTCTCAGGCGTGGTGGAGTGCAATACTGTTGGGATGGACCCTTCACCTGACTGTGGTTCATCACAAATGCTATGGATCCATTTTTCTTCCGTCATAAACTCGATTGTTTTTTGAAGATATTTCGGTGAGAACCAGGACTGGTGTCTGAATTCTAACGCACAGGGAATCTCTCCCATTTCCTGCTTACACCATCTTAAGTATTGGACATTTTCTCTCGTACACCTAAACCACGGTGGGAATTGGAAGAGAGACATCGCTAATTTATTTGTTTCTATGTATGGTTCGAGCGACTCTTTGAAGGCCATAAACATCGCCTGTTTATTTTCAAATGGAATCCCTCCGCGCATATGTCCGGTCATTCCTTGGTAAGCCTTGACGATAAACTGAAAGCTGGCTGGTGTGTCTTTAACCCACTTTTCAGCGTTGCTTTGCGGCTGAATGGCATAGAAGGCTGAATCAACTTCGACAATGGGAAAATGACCCGCATACGCTTTTAGCTTGTCCCGTGAGGATATAGCGCCAGGATAAAGGCTGTCGTGGTCGCCCCAGCCCGTTACACCAATATAGATCAAACAACTCACCTCCAACTATTAATAATAGCATATCCATTTTTTGTAGGTGGCAATTTTTGAATGAAAAAAACCCACCTGCCAACTATGGCAAGCGGGTAAATTTTTCAAAAATATTAACCGATTGAGCCTTCCATCTCAAACTTAATGAGACGGTTCATTTCAACGGCATATTCCATTGGCAATTCTTTTGTAAATGGCTCGATAAAGCCCATTACGATCATTTCAGTCGCTTCCTGTTGCGAAATTCCACGGCTCATTAGGTAGAAGAGCTGCTCCTCGGAAACCTTTGAAACCTTGGCTTCATGCTCTAGTGAAATGTTATCGTTTAGAATCTCATTGTATGGAATGGTATCTGATGTTGATTTGTTATCCATAATTAACGTATCACATTCGATATTAGAGCGAGCCCCGTCTGCCTTGCGTCCGAAGTGAACCTGGCCGCGGTAGGTTACTTTACCGCCATGTTTAGAAATCGACTTAGAAACGATGGTGGAGGACGTGTTTGGTGCTAAATGAATCATTTTTGCACCCGCATCTTGGTGTTGACCTTTTCCAGCAATCGCAATCGAAAGCGTCAAACCACGAGCGCCTTCGCCTTTTAAAATAACAGCTGGGTACTTCATCGTTAATTTTGAACCGATGTTGCCATCAATCCATTCCATTGTCGCATTTGCGTCACAAACGGCGCGCTTAGTTACAAGGTTAAAGACATTATTCGCCCAGTTTTGAATGGTTGTATAACGGCAGTATGCATCTTTTTTAATAATAATCTCTACAACGGCACTGTGTAAGGAGTTCGTTGTATAGACCGGTGCTGTACAGCCTTCCACGTAATGCACGTGTGCGCCTTCATCAACAATGATTAGGGTACGTTCAAATTGACCCATATTCTCTGAGTTGATGCGGAAGTAAGCTTGTAATGGCGTATCCACTTTTACACCTGGTGGCACGTAGATGAACGAACCGCCAGACCAAACTGCTGAGTTTAATGCGGCAAACTTATTATCTGTTGGCGGAATAACCTTGCCCCAGTGTTCACGGAAAATATCTTCATTTTCTCGTAAAGCAGAATCTGTATCCTTAAAGACAATCCCTAAATCTTCAAGTTCTACCTTCATGTTGTGGTAAACAACTTCCGATTCATACTGTGCCGATACCCCTGCAAGGTACTTCTGTTCTGCCTCAGGAATTCCTAGTTTATCAAAAGTTGCTTTGATTTCTTCAGGAACTTCATCCCACGATTTCTCAGATTTCTCAGATGGTTTTACATAATAAGTAATTTCATCAAAGTTTAATGAATTTAAATCGCCGCCCCATTGTGGCATTGGCATTTTGTAAAAATGCTCAAGCGACTTCAAACGGAAGTCTAACATCCATTGTGGTTCATTCTTCAACTTAGAAATTTCTTTTACTATATCAGCAGTTAAACCGCGCTTAGATCGGAATATGGAAACGTCTTTATCGGCAAAACCATATTTATAATCACCGATTTCCGGCATTTTTTTTGCCATCGCCCTTGTTCCTCCATTTCTTAAACGAATAAGGCCTAAAAAATGCCCTATTTCATCCTATTCTTTTTCCTCTTCTTTCAATCCTTTTTCCATTGCTTTCCAAGCTAAGGTTGCACATTTGATGCGGGCTGGGAATTTAGCAACCCCTTGAAGTGCCTCGATATCCCCTAAATCGATATCTTCGTCATACTCTTTGCCTTGCATCATGTCCGAAAAGATTGTTGATAGCTTTAATGCTTCCTCAATCGTTTTCCCTTTAATCGCCTGGGTCATCATTGAAGCGGATGACATGGAAATCGAACAGCCTTCGCCTTCTTGCTTGGCATCAACCACAATTCCATCAACTACTTTAAGTGTCAATTGAATTCGGTCCCCACATGTTGGGTTATTCATATTAATCGTCAGACTGCCATCCTCTAAAACGCCACGATTGCGTGGGTTTTTATAATGGTCCATAATCACCCGACGGTAAAGATTATCTAAATTAGAAGACATCGCTGAAATACTCCTTTGTTTTAACAAGTCCTTCAACAAGTTTATCTATATCATCTTCTGTGTTGTATAGGTAAAAGCTTGCACGTGCTGTTGCTGAGGCTTTTAGCCATCTCATTAACGGTTGGGCGCAATGATGTCCGGCACGAACTGCAATCCCTTCTGCGTCAAGAACAGTTGCAACATCATGTGGATGAACATCACTTATATTAAAGGTAATTAGTCCAGCACGCTTTGCCGCATCAAGGGGTCCATAAATCGTCATGCCTTCGACAGCAGCCATTTTTTCTAAAGCATACCCAGCCAATTTATGTTCATGTTCGGCGATTTGGTCTAAGCCTACCTCGTTTAAAAAGTCGATGGCAGCCCCAAGACCAATCGCACCAGCAATAATTGGTGTACCGCCTTCGAACTTCCAAGGCAGTTCTTTCCAAGTTGATTCGTACAATTGAACGAAATCAATCATTTCGCCGCCAAATTCAATTGGCTCCATATTTTCGAGCAGATGTTTTTTTCCATAAAGAACACCAATGCCGGTTGGACCGCACATTTTATGTCCTGAAAAAGCAAGGAAATCACAATCTAACTCTTGAACATCAATCTTCATATGCGGGGCACTTTGCGCACCGTCGACTACCATGATTGCTCCATTTTCATGAGCAATTTGAGCAATCTCTTTGACTGGATTAATGACACCAAGTACGTTGGAAACCTGCATAACAGAAACAATCTTGGTGTTTGCAGTAATCGTTGCTCGAGCATCATCAAGCGAAATGGTTCCATCTTTTTTCAGCGGAATATATTTTAACTGGGCACCAGTCCGTCTTGCCACTTGCTGCCACGGAATGATATTACTATGGTGCTCCATATAGGTAATAACAATTTCATCGCCTGCTTTTAGATTAGCTGCAGCGTAACTTGCAGCTACGGTATTAAGAGAGGTCGTCGTTCCTCTCGTGAAAATAACTTCCTGAGTGGACTTGGCATTGATAAACTTACGAACCTTTTCCCTTGCCCCTTCGTAAGCATCTGTTGCTTTTGTTCCTAGTGTATGCACGCCACGATGGACATTGGAATTAATTTCACGATAATATTTTTCAATTGCCTCGATTACTTGGAGCGGCTTTTGTGATGTTGCAGAACTATCCAAGTATACCAATGGCTTGCCATTGACTTCTTGATCTAAGATAGGAAATTGTGCGCGAATATCCTTGATATTCATTAGCGTACTTTCCTTTCAATGACTTCTGTTAACTGTTTCTTTACCCCTTCAATCGGCAGTTGATTCACTACTGGAGCTAGGAAACCATGGATAACTAAACGCTCAGCTTCTTCTCTACGAATTCCGCGGCTCATCAAGTAGTAAAGTTGAACAGGGTCTACACGGCCGACAGATGCAGCGTGTCCAGCCACAACATCATCTTCGTCAATTAAAAGAATTGGGTTGGCGTCTCCTCGTGCTTTTTCACTTAACATCAACACTCGAGATGTTTGTTCTGCATCAGATTTTGATGCACCATGCTCAATTTTACCAATACCATTAAAAATCGATGTCGCACTATCCTTAACCACACCATGATTTAAGATATTTCCTACCGTATGTTTGCCGAAGTGAACAACCTTTGTAGTAAAGTTCTGAGTTTGTTCGCCACGTCCGACAACCACTGTTTTTGTATCGCCAATAGAACCGTCACCTAGAAGGTTGGTTGTATTTTCAGAAATGGTATTTCCCTCATTCATTAATCCAAGGGCCCATTCAATTTGAGAATCTCTGCCAGCAACGCCGCGACGATTCACATAAGTTGTTGTTCCTTTAGCTAATGTGTCTACCGCACCATAGCGTACACGTGCATTCACATTGGCAACAACCTCAGTTAAGATATTAACTAAATTATTAGATGTTTCCACTGTGGAAATGTAGTTTTCAACGTAAGTTACAGCACTATTATCCTCGGCCACAACAATTACATGGTTAAATAAGTTAGCTTCGGCATTGTCTTGAACGAACACTGCCTGGATAGGTTCAGTGACTTCAACATTTTTTGGAATGTATAAGAAAACTCCACCATTAACCAAGGCAGCATTTAAAGCCGTTAAGCGATGTTCATCAGCATTGATAGCCTGAGTGAGATAATACTTCTTCAGGATTTCTCCGTGCTCTTTTGCAGCAGTAAAAAGATCCGTAAAAATTACACCTTTGCTTTTTAGTTCTTCTGATAAAGATAAAAAGGCAGGAGTCTGATTTCGTTGAATATATAAATTCTTATTTTCGGCTTCCATGTCAATTAATGCTTTCACTTCTTCTGATAAATCAGCAAGCGATGTGATAGGAGCACTTTTTACTGTATGTTGAGTAAACTGGGTGAAGTTCCATTTATCAATCTTTGTTTTATCAGGTCTTGGCATTGGTAGTTGCTCGAAGTCAGTTAATGCCTTCAAACGGAGCTCTTCGAACCAAGCAGGCTCGCTCGTTTCTTTTGAAAAAGAACGAACATTTTCCTGATCAAATGGTAATTTGATTTCTGTTGTCATTGTAATCCTCCTAACCCTCTCTTACGCTTCTTGCCCAACTGTTTCATCTTCAATTCCAAGCTCTTGCTTGATCCAGTCATATCCTTCAGCTTCTAAGCGTTGTGCTAGTTCAGCTCCGCCGGATTTTACAACACGGCCTTGCATCATGACATGCACATGGTCTGGAGTGATATAGTTTAAAAGTCGTTGATAGTGTGTAATAACTAAGCAGCCGAAATCTTCGGAGCGCATTTCATTAATTCCCTTTGATACTACTTTTAGTGCATCAATATCTAGTCCGGAATCAATTTCATCCAAAATTGCAATCTTTGGTTCTAACATCATTAATTGCAGAATTTCGTTACGTTTCTTTTCACCGCCGGAGAAGCCTTCGTTTAAATAACGTTGTGCCATATCAAGGTCCATTTCAAGGAATTCCATTTGCTTATCCATTTTACGAATAAACTTCATTAATGAAATTTCATTTCCTTCACCAAGGCGGCTATTTAGGGCAGAACGTAAAAAATCGGCATTTGTAACGCCGTTAATTTCACTTGGATATTGCATTGCAAGGAATAGTCCAGCGCGTGCACGCTCATCTACTTCCATTTCAAGGACATTTTGTCCATCTAATGTGATTGACCCGCTTGTTACTTCATACTTTGGATGACCCATGATTGCTGAAGATAAAGTGGATTTACCTGTACCGTTTGGACCCATGATTGCGTGGATTTCTCCACCCTTTATTTCAAGGTTTACACCTTTTAAAATTTCTTTGCCATCAATTGCTACATGTAAATCTTTGATCGTTAATGTTGATCCAGCCATATCTATACCTCCAAAGAGAACGTGGTGTTTTTATACCCTATTCTCATTTTATTCTCATTACAATCTTATAACAAATGAAATGTATTAGCAACTCTAAAACAGTAAAAACAGACCATCTATTTTCATTAAGCAAGTGCCAAATGAGAATGAAGTGCTGTTTTTAGTGAAAATTCAGACGAATATTGTCCAAGTAAAAGCACTCGAATAAAATCATACCTTATTTTTTTATCATTTTCCAATGAATTCAGGGTTAAAGTTCTTCCTATTTTACCCATAGAAGCTGTTAAGATGTATACGGTCTTTTGACAAAAAAACAGAAAAAAGCCAGTGCTCTCACACTGACTTTTCTATTATTAATCTACTCAGAAACCGGTACAACGGCACCTTTGTATTGTTCAAGAATGAAGTTTTGGATCTCTTTTGAATGAAGGACTTCAACCAATGTTTTGATTGCCGGTTTATTTTCATCACCTTTACGAACTGCAATGACGTTTACATATGGTGATTCTTTGTCTTCTATTGCAATTGAATCCTTGATAGGGTTTAAACCAGCATCAATAGCATAGTTAGAGTTGATAAGAACGGCGTCGCCTTCACCATTGTTATAGATTTTTGGAAGTAATGCTGCTTCATAATTGGTATCAAACTTTAAGTTTTTTGGATTTTCTACAATATCTTTTAATTCAGCTTTTGTTTTATCAATGCCCTCTTTTAGCTTAATAACGCCTTCTTTTTCAAGTAAAGATAATAGGCGGCCATGGTCAGCTACAGAGTTACTCATGATTAAATGTGCACCTTTTGGAAGATCGCTAAGCTTTTTGTATTTTTTAGAATAAACACCAATTGGTTCAATGTGGATGCCGCCAGCGTTAACAAAGCCATAACCATTTTCTTCGTTTTGAGCATTCAAGTACGGGATGTGTTGGAAGTAGTTGGCATCCAATTCTTTTGAAGCTAACGCTTTGTTTGGTAATACATAATCTTGGAATGTTTTGATTTCTAAGTCAATGCCTTTTTCTTTTAATAATGGTTTTGCTTTTTCTAAGATTTCAGCATGGGGAACGTTAGATGCTCCGACTACTAATTTTGTTGCTTCTGCTTCTTTACCTGTACCGGTAGTACCTTCTGATTTTTCATCTGTAGATTTGCCACAAGCTGCGACAACAAATACGATTGATAAAGCTAATAATAAACTTAGTAATTTTTTCATTTTGACCTCTCCTTTATCTTTTATCTAATTTTGAAGTGATAAAATCACCGATAAACTGAATGATAAACACAATAATTAAAATGATGATCGTCGCGACTAGCGTGACATCGTTTTGGCTTCGTTGGAATCCTTGAAGATAAGCTAGATTTCCTAACCCACCTGCTCCAATCACTCCTGCCATTGCTGTATAACCAACAAGGGCAATCGCTGTTACTGTTATCCCTGAAACAAGCGCTGGCATTGATTCTGGTAGGAGAACCTTCCAAATAATCGTTCCTGTCGTTGCTCCCATTGATTTTGCGGCTTCGATAACCCCTTTATCAATTTCTCTGAGGCCGATTTCCACCATTCGTGCATAAAACGGAGCGGCACCAATAATCAGTGCGGGCAATGCGGCATTTTCACCAATCATGGTTTTAAATAAAATCATTGTAAAGGGTATTAATAAGACAATTAAGATAATAAACGGAATCGAACGGAAAATGTTTACGATGCCGCTAATAACAACATTGATTGGTTTATTATTCCACATGCTTCCTTTTGAAGTAAGGAAGAGGAGCAAACCCAGCATGATTCCTAATATAAATGTAGCTACAACGGATATCCCGGTCATATACAGTGTCTGTTTGGTTGCCTCCCACATGGCAAGCCAATCAAAATCTTGGAAATAGGGTTTATTATTCACTTGTAACCACCTCCACTCCTACTTGCTGTGAACGAATATAGGCGACCGCTTTGTCGACCTCTGCTTCGTCCCCATCGACATGAATGAAGAGAGTTCCATAGGATCCGCTTTGGGTTTGTGAAATCTTCCCTTGCAAGATATTAACAGTTACATTATTATGGCGAATGACATTCGTTATAAGCGGCTGTTCAACCGATTCCCCAATAAAGGTTAGTTGAACAATTTGACCGGAGTGATAACGTTCAAGCAAAAGTTCTGCGGTCTCTTTCGTTTCCTCTGGTTCAGTAACCTGCTGTACAAATCGTTTAGTAATTAACTGCTGCGGATTTTTGAATACATCTAATACTTGTCCAAGTTCGACCACCTTTCCGCCTTCCATAACGGCCACGCGGTGGCATATTTTTCGAATGACGTGCATTTCATGCGTGATTAGAACAATCGTTAATCCGAGCCTTTTATTAATATCGACTAATAATTCCAAAATAGAATCGGTCGTTTGTGGATCAAGCGCGGAAGTTGCTTCATCACAGAGTAGGACCTTTGGATTGTTTGCAAGCGCTCTGGCAATTCCGACACGCTGCTTTTGTCCTCCGCTAAGCTGGGATGGGTAGGCATTTTCTCTTCCTTCCAAACCCACTAGCTTAATCAGTTCCCTAACTCTACTTTGACGCTCAGAGCCCTTGATGCCAGCAATCTCTAAGGGGAAAGCAATATTCTCACTAACGGTTCTCGACCACAGTAAGTTAAAATGCTGAAAGATCATACTGATTTCCTGGCGTGCTTTCCGGAGTTGTGCACCCTTGATTTTTGAGACCACACGACCTGCTACTGTTACGGTTCCGCTGGTCGGCAGTTCCAGCCCATTTAACATTCTGATTAACGTACTTTTCCCGGCACCGCTATAACCAATTACCCCGAAAATTTCTCCCTCTTGTATTTCCAAATTCACATCATCAACTGCTGTTAACTGCCCTTGTTTAGAAGGAAAAATCTTTTGAACATTTTTTATTGAAATCATTGAATCACCTGCTTCTCATCCAATTTACACAAGATTCTGAAAGAATTTTCTTGTAATAATCCTTGCAAATATAATATAGGGTTTGAATTTTTTAACAAAAAGATTCTATTTTAACAAATAAAAGCCTTTCTGCGAAGGCAGAAAGGCATCATAAATAGAATAATCCTTTCTCCCATCTCCCAAAGCGTTCGCTTTGTGTGAATTGGCACCATTTCAATATAAATATTGACGGTTGCCGGGCTTCATCGGGCACATCCCTCCACCTCTCTTGATAAGAGCATCAAGTCCTATATTCAATTAATACGTTAATTTGTTTAAGTAAATTATATTACGAAAGTTATCGTATCATGTATAAAAAGTAGTGTCAATGAAAATAACTACATATTCGGAAAAATAAGTTTAGCAGGTTTTAGGCATTAACGTTTAAGGATGTTATACCTGTTGCCGCAACAATCGCCGATTCTAAATCTTCAATTAGATCTTCTACATTCTCAATCCCGATTGAAAGTCGAATTAAATCCTCTGTAACACCTGCAGCTTTTAGGCCTTCGGCATCTAATTGCTGATGAGTAGTGCTGGCTGGATGAATAATGAGACTTTTTGCATCACCCACGTTGGCAACATGTGCCCATAGTGTAATAGAATCGATTAATTTTGCTCCGGCTTCCTTGCCGCCTTTAATTCCAAAAACAACCATCGAGCCTGCACCCTTTGGCAAGTACTTTTTGGCAAGTTCATAATCAGGATGTGATGGGTGACCAGGATAGGATACCCACTCAACCGCAGGATGGTTTGACAAATAAGCGACTACCTCTTTTGTATTGGCCACATGTTCTTTCATGCGAACATGTAATGTTTCAAGTCCAAGAACAAACTGGAAGGAATTTTGTGGACTTAACGCTGGTCCTAAATCACGCAGCAATTGAACACGAGCTTTAATAATGTAGGCTATCGCTCCCAGTGCCTCTGCATAGACAAGGTCATGGTAACTGGCATCTGGTGTGGTAAAACCAGGGAACCGCGGCGAATTCCAATCGAATTTACCACCATCAACAATGATTCCACCTGTGCTTGTTCCATTTCCTAAGAGCCATTTTGTAGCAGAATGAATAACAATGTCGGCTCCATGTTCTATTGGCCGGCAGAGATAAGGCGTGGCAAAGGTATTATCAATGATTAGTGGTACACCTGCTTCATGGGCAATCTCAGCTACTTTTTCAATGTCAAGGACACGCAGGCTTGGATTACCAATCGTTTCAGCAAATACCGCCTTCGTTTTGTCAGTGATCGCGGCGCGGAAATTATCTGGATTTTCCGGGTCAACAAATTTCACGTTAATTCCGTATTTCGGCAGGGTGACTGCAAATAGATTATACGTCCCGCCATAAAGGTTAGAAGCAGATACGATTTCATCACCTGCTTCGGCAATATTTAAAATTGCGAGAGTAATCGCGGCCATCCCGCTTGCGACGGCCAGGGCACCGACCCCGCCTTCCAATAAGGCAACTCTTTCTTCAAAAACGGTAGTCGTTGGGTTGTGTATACGTGTGTATATGTAACCAGGTTCTGCTAAGCTAAATAAGTTTGCTGCATGCTCCGTATTTTTAAATTGGTAGGCATTATTTTGATAAATCGGAACAGCCCTTGCTCCTGTAACTGGGTCGGGTGACAATCCACCATGCACACTCAAGGTTTCGAAACGGTACTTCTTTTGATTTTCAGTCATTTTACTTCCCCCTCTTTTTGGTAGATCCAATTCAAAAAACCCCTGCTTTATTCGAAGAGGGGTTCTCACTCACCTCATCTTCCAAAGCACATTAGCTTTGCTGGATTTAGCACCGTGTTGAATGTTTTTAACCGGTTGCCGGGCTTCAAAGGGCCAGTCCCTCCGCCACTCTTGATAAGAATGTATTGATTAAATTATAGTAATTGGCTAAATATTCTAAATATATAATATCTAAAATTTAATTCCGAGTCAATAGGTTTGATTAAAAATTTCTTGCTGTTGCAAAATTTTCCTGCGCTTTCGTTAAATAAAAGATAGATTCTAGCAATAATGTGGTTCGTAAAGAGGCTGTTATACTGATCTGGCCGCTTCGTTCAAGTGCTCGCAGCCTTTCCTTCCCTTCTAGCAGCTGTTTCATGGCTTGTAAGTCCCCTCGGATTTCAGGTAATGTGTCTGCTGGTTCGGAATCAAAAATGCTAAGAACTTCACCATTCCTGATGATGATTTGAATGTTTTTTTGTTCACAGACTAAATTCAATCTGATATTCACTCGCTCAAGCAACGGCAGAACATGCCCTTGCTGTTTAATAGTTAATTGAAAGTTCTTTAGTGTCTCTATCATATTCACCACTCCGGTCTGCGCTCTTATCATAAATATACAAGAAACAGACCTAAAATCCTCTTTAAAGTAGTCGACAATTATCTACTTTAGGATGGAGACTTGGGAAGATTTCCTGAGAAATATGTCGGATTTAGGGTTGGTGAGGTGGGCACAGTGACCGTTCACAGCTTTAACAAAAAAATAAAACAGATGCATCTGCATCTGCTTTTATAATAAATGCTCTTTAATTTTTTCAAGCAAAAATGGTACGGATTGAAACGCGTAGAGTGTTTCTTTTACTTTTCCAGCTTCGACAAAAATTAGGCAGGGGACGCTTTCTACTTCAAGTTGTCTCGCAAGGTCGGGGTAGAAGTTTAGGTTCATTTTTCCTAAATCTACCTCTACTAGTTGTTCGATGACCTGGAGCATTTTTGAAGCTACCTGACAGGTCCCGCACATCGGGGTGTAAAAATAAATTAGTCCTGATGCCTTATTATCGAAAAAGGAAGTTAGTTCGATTCGATTCCATTCGTTCATATAAACATTAACCCATTTCTAAGAATTCAGTATGGACATCAATATTAGCGCCTATGAGCACAGTTGCCAAGTGGTGGACAGGTGCGGTGGCAACCTCACGATACATCCGGTCAATATATAGATGTTCAGCTTGTGGCAATTCCCGTTTTAACTGCTTCCGAAGCTTTTCACCTGAGAAGTCAGCATCGACAAGAATATAGACATCTTTATCTTCGAGGAACTCAATTAATTCATCTAATTTGGTCATACTGATGGTCCCATTGGTGCAAATAATTTCCACTGGTTCCTTCACGATTTTTTTTACCTTATTTTTATCTGATTTTCCTTCGACAATAAGAACTTTGTCAACATACGAATCATTCATCATCCATCACCTGTATTAGAAGTTGTTTTATGTTAACATATTCTAAAATATTGATTACGTGAGCCTTCTTCTGACTATGTTAACCTTATCATTATTGTCATTTTAAAAATAGGGTTTTGCCTAAAAATTTACATAAAATTCAAATAGTTAACACCAGCCGCCATCATCACAGTCTGTGTATTTCGCATCAGGGTTTTCAGTTGTCGTCACATGTTGATAAATTTTTTGCTGTTCGACCTCAAAATGATGATCTAATTCCACTTGCATTTGATCGGAAATTTTCATTTTTCCAATTGGCGTATTATCAAGATACAGTTCCATTTCCCCATTTTTCATTTTCCCTATAACTCGATCGGTAACATCCACTCTTTGCTGCTTTAACGTCATAATACCACCCTCTTCAATATATTTATTATAAGTTTCCCAAAAATAGTAGAAGAAAAAGTGGGAATTTAAGAGAAAAAGCACCTTGATAAGGTGCCTTTCCAAAATTTTTAGTCTTCTTTAATCATTTCTTCATATTGCTCAGCAGTCATAAGTTTATCAAGTTCACTGCTATCGGTTAATTCGATCGCAATCATCCAAGCTTTTTCATAAGGAGATTCATTAACGAACTCAGGGCTGTCACTTAACTCTTCATTTACTTCAACGACTTTACCACTGACAGGTGCGTAAAGCTCAGATACTGTTTTAACAGATTCTACGCTTCCAAATGGCTCATCAGCTGTTACCTCATCGCCCACTTCTGGTAGCTCAACGAATACGATATCTCCTAATTCGTGCTGTGCAAAAGCAGTGATCCCAACGCGTACGATTTCCCCTTCAACCTTTACCCATTCATGTTCTTCTGAATAACGTAATTCTTTTGGTGTACTCATCGTTTAATCCCTCCATTGTTTTTTCTAAAAATCTATCATCGAAATAAATCGACTTCCATTAGTAATGAGAGAAGAGCAGGCCTACAACCACTTGTTTTCAAACTCTTCATCTTTAAAGCCAACAGTGACATTTTCACCATCTGTTAAAATCGGCCGTTTAATTAGCATGCCATCTGAGGCTAGTAATTCAAGCAGTTCTTCATCTGTTGCAGACTTTATTTTATCCTTAATACCTAATTCACGGTATTTCATACCACTTGTATTAAAGAATTTTTTTAATTCTAGCCCGCTTTTTTGATAAAGGTTGTGCAGTTCCTCACGACTTGGAGGATGTTCAACAATATGTACTTCTTGATAGGAAAGATGATGGGCATCCAGCCATTTTTTCGCGTTTCGACATGTGCCGCATTTCGGATACCAATAAAAAGTTAGAGACATGAGTTTCACCGCCTTTTCCCACAAAAATCCATGACATTCTCATGTCAATAGAATATTATCATAACGTTTTTTAAAATCCTAATGCAAAAATTATGCCCCGTTTAATAAAATTCGACTAATTTTTTAAAACTCCTTCCTTTTTTAATATAAAATTTAAGCTCCCTTTCAAGTAGAAAGGGAGCCCAGTTTTATTACACGATATAGCGTTCTGCCTCAATAATCACATCAGCCGCTTCACGTTTTTTCGCAATTACGTTTATTGGAGTATGCCGTGTAAATTTACGAAGCGATGATAACATCATCCGAAGGGTATCGCCTTGTTCCACTGCCACTAAAGTTTCTTTGGCAATCGCTTCTAGTTGATTGAAAGCTTCTTGGCAATAGATTTGAGTATATAGAAGCTTTTGCTTATTCTTCTCTAATCCCGTTTTTGCGATTGCCTTTTCAGTCCGGAGCACAACAGATTCCATGGCATACACGTTCGAAATAAGGTCGGCGATGTTAGCTAACACCTCTTGTTCTTTTTCAAGTGCTTTGCCAAATTTTTGGGCTGCCAAACCAGCAGCTAATAAGGCGACTTTCTTTGAGTTCCTGACAAGATATTTTTCTTGTGCAAGCGGCTCATCACCAGGCTCTTCAGGCATTAGCATCATTAATTCCTCTTGTAGAGCCATTGCCTTTTGGAATAATGGAAGCTCTCCCTTGAAGGCTTTCTTCAATAAGGTACCTGGCACTAACAAGCGATTAATTTCATTGGTTCCTTCAAAAATACGTTGGATCCGTGCGTCACGATAGGCTCTTTCAATTGGATACTCCTGCATGAAGCCATAGCCTCCATGAATTTGAACGCCTTCATCGGTCACATGGGCTAATACTTCACTGGCGAAGAATTTATTAAGTGAACATTCAATTGCATATTCAGCAATTGAATTCGCGACTAATTTAATGTCCTTTTCCTGCTCAGTTGTCAGTTTGCCTTGATTTTCTTCATATAGACCAATTGTACGGTAAACCGAGCTCTCGGCTGCATATATCTCAGAGGCCAGTGTACCGAATTTTTCTTTTGTTAAATTGAATTGAGAAATTGGTGTTTTGAATTGTTGACGGCCATTCGCATATTTCACCGTTAATTCGAATGCTTTCTTGGAACCACCGACACTTCCAACGGCCAATTTATAACGCCCAATATTTAAGATGTTAAAGGCAATTACATGACCTTTGCCGATTTCTCCTAATAAATTTTCAACAGGAACAGGCACATCTTCTAAAATTAGGGTTCTGGTCGAAGAACTCTTAATCCCCATTTTCTTTTCTTCGGCTCCAGTTGAAACACCTGCGAAATCTCTGTCAACGATGAATGCAGTAAATTGCTCGCCATCAATCTTTGCATAGACCACAAATACATCTGCAAAACCTGCATTGGTGATCCATTGCTTTTCTCCGTTAAGGATATAATGCGTACCTGCTGCATTTAATCTTGCCGTAGTTCTGGCGCCGAGTGCATCAGAACCTGAACCTGGTTCCGTTAACGCATAAGCCGCTAGTTTTTCACCAGATGCAAGAGCTGGTAAATATCTGCGTTTTTGGTCCTCATTCCCGAATAACACGATTGGCAACGATCCAATTCCGACATGTGCTCCGTGTGAAAGGGAGAAACCGCCGCCTCCGGCCATCTTCTCAGTTAGTAGTGAAGAAGTAATTTTATCAAGGGCTAGGCCTTCGTACTCTTCTGGTACATCCACCGCTAAAAGACCAAGTTCACCTGCTTTTTTTAGCAGTTTAACAGTACGATCAAACTCATGATTTTCTAGGTGTTCCAACTGGGGAACTACTTCTTTTTCAACAAAGTCTTCCGCAGTCTTCGCTATCATTAAATGCTCCTCGGTGAAATCCTCCGGTGTAAATAATTGCTCATAAGAGATATCTTCAATTAAAAAGCTTCCGCCTTTAATAATTTTTTCTGTTTGGTTTGTCATTATTTATTCCTCCTAATCATTGATTAGCGGGGGCAGAGCGCCCCCTTGTAAGAGTTATATGCTTGGGAAATACGATAATGAATTAAAGTAATTCAAATACCCCAGCTGCCCCCATACCGCCGCCGATACACATCGTAACGACACCAAATTGCTCATTGCGGCGTTTTAATTCGTGGATTAACGAGAGGGTTAATTTCGCCCCGGTACATCCAAGCGGGTGCCCTAAAGCAATCGCGCCGCCATTGACGTTGACAATTTCTTCATTTAGACCTAATTCACGAATGACTTGAAGTGACTGTGACGCAAACGCTTCATTTAGTTCAAATAAGTTAATATCCGATAATTCTAAACCTGCTAATTTCACAGCCTTTGGAATCGCGACAACCGGGCCGACACCCATGATTTCTGGTGGTACACCGCCAACAGCAAACGAGCGGAATTTCGCTAACGGCTTAAGTCCAAGTGCCTCTGCCTTTTCACGATCCATCACCATCAATGCAGCTGCGCCGTCACTTGTTTGCGAGGCATTACCCGCTGTTACGGTACCTGTCGCCGAAAATGCTGGGCGAAGCTTTCCTAGAGTTTCTAGGTTTGTGTCTGGACGGACGCCCTCGTCCTGAGAAAATTGAATTGTTTTTTCAACCAGTTTATTGTCATTTCCGATGGTGCGGATGGTCACATCAACTGGAACAATTTCATCGACAAATTTCCCTTCGGCAATTGCTTTTGCTGCCTTTTGATGGCTTCTTACGGCAAATGCATCTTGGTCCTCACGGGAAATGCCGTATTTCATTGCTACCTGCTCAGCTGTATGACCCATGCCCATATAATATTGGGGAGCAGTTTCCGCTAGTTTAATATTGGGACGGACGACATGCCCCATCATTGGAATCATGCTCATCGATTCCGCGCCTCCAGCGATGGCAGTATCGGTATGGCCCAGCATAATTCCTTGTGCGGCATACGCAATTGCCTGTAATCCTGAAGAACAAAAACGATTAACTGTGATAGCAGGAACGGTATACGGAAGTCCAGCTAAGGCTCCGATATTGCGGGCCATATTGTTGCCTTGCTCGGCTTCTGGCATTGCACATCCAATAATTAAATCATCTATATTACCTTCGTAATTTCCAGCACGCTTTAATGTTTCCCTTACTACCAATGCCCCCAAATCATCAGGGCGAACATGGGCAAGCGTCCCTTTCTTCGCTTTACCTACCGGGGTCCTTGCTCCGGCAACGATTACCGCTTCTCTCATGTAAGTTCCCTCTCTTTCTGTTAAATTATTAACCTATTTAATAGTTCAGCCTCAGGGTTACTGAGCCCTAGAATGTTAGTTGCGTAACGGTTTACCTTTTACAAGCATATGCTGCATGCGCTGCTGAGATTTTGGCTCCGAAATTAGGCTTAAGAATGCCTGCCTTTCGAGATCGAGTAAATATTGCTCATCTACTTCTGTCCCGAATGGCACTTTTCCACCTGCGATGACATAAGCAATCTTCTTGGCAATTTTCAAATCATGCTCTGAGATATATCCAGATAACCGCATGGCTTCAGCACCGAGTAACAAAGTAGCGTACCCTGTTTCACCGACGACGGGAACTTTGCGGCGAACCTTAGGTTTATAGCCCTTTTCATGTAAAGCAAGGACAGCCTGCTTCGCATCATAAAGCAGATGGTCGTTATTAAAGCTGATTCCGTCAGACTTACTTAAGAAATTGTTTTCCCGTGCTTCTTCAGCAGATGTAGAAACTTTTGCCGTCGCAATTGTTTCAAACACTTTATTAGCGACATTTTGCAAGTCAAACGGGACTCCATTTGGAATGTTTTCTAAGTGTTTCATGTAAAGTTCCTTGTTTCCACCGCCGCCTGGCAATAAGCCGACCCCGACTTCCACTAAGCCCATATACGTTTCAGCGGATGCTTGAATATGCGCAGCTGGCAAGCACACTTCTGCCCCGCCACCCAGCGTCATCCCAAATGGAGCAGCAACGACTGGTTTCGAACTGTATTTAACCTTTAGCAAGGCACTATGGAGGTGGCGGACAATCATATCCAGTTCGTAAATATTGTCATCCTGCACTTCCATCAGCATCATCGCCAGGTTGGCACCGACACAGAAGTTCTTGCCTTGGTTGCCAATAACAAGGCCCTTATAATTATTCTCCACTTCTTCGACGGCAAAGTTAATCATTTGGACGATATCAAGACCAATCGCATTGTTAGGGGAATGGAATTCTAACAGCGCAACGCCATCACCGATATCAATCAAACTTGCCCCGCTATTCTTCTTAATAACACCTTTTTGTTTCTTTATTTTTTTAAGATCGAGAGCCTTCGGATTGAATTCCACTAATCGATATTGACCGTTATCATAGAAGAACTTTTCGCCGTTTTCTTCTATATAGAAGGATGAATGGCCTTTTTCTAGCATTTCTGATACCCAAGCTGGAACCTTAATACCAGACTCCTTCATTTTTTGAACAGACTTTTCAACCCCAATTGCATCCCATGTCTCAAATGGGCCTGTTTCCCAGCCGAAGCCCCATTTCATCGCGCGGTCGATCGAAACAATATCATCAGCAATCTCACCTAATAGTTGGGCGGAGTACACAAGTGACTGGGCAATTGTATTCCATAGGAATTGGCCGGCCTGATCATCCCCGTATACAAGCGCTTTCAATTTATTGGCGGTGCCTTTTTCCTGCTTCGCCAGTTCAACTCCTGGTGTGGACAGCTTCTTCCGCGGGCCATATTCTAATGTATTTGGATCAAGTTCGAGTATTTCTTTTCCTTTTTTCAAAAAGAAACCTTGCCCCGATTTACTTCCCAACCAGCCTTTTTCCACCATAGATTTCAAAAAGGCAGGGATTTCAAAAACATCCTTTTCTTTTCCTTCAACTTTTTCATAAACGTTATTTGCCACATGGTAGAAAGTATCCAATCCAACTACATCAAGGGTACGGAAAGTGGCGCTTTTTGCGCGGCCAATTAATGGTCCCGTGATTGAATCGACTTCACCGACACTAAGTCCCGCCTTTAGCATTTCCTGAACAGTTACGAGAAGTCCGTAAGTTCCAATTCGGTTGGCAATAAAGTTTGGTGTGTCCTTCGCAACTACCACACCTTTTCCTAAAACATCTTCACCAAAAGTTTTCATGAATGAAAGGACTTCTGGTGCCGTATATTGTGTAGGTATCACTTCGAGCAATTTTAAATAGCGCGGCGGGTTAAAGAAATGTGTCCCGAGAAAATGCTTCTGGAAGTCCTCGGACCTACCTTCGACCATCGCTTCTACAGAAATTCCTGAGGTGTTGGAACTGATGATGCTGCCAGGCTTCCGGTATTGGTCCACCTTTTCAAATACTTGTTTCTTAACATTTAAGTTTTCAACTACTACCTCAATGACCCAGTCAACATCCTTCAATTTAACGAGGTCATCTTCCAAATTACCTGCTTCAATCAAGGCCAAATTCTTTTTGACCGCGAGTGGGGCAGGCTTTTGTTTCAATAATCTTTGAATCGAGGCTGCGCTGATTCGATTGCGTACTGGTTTATCTTGTAGTGTCAGTCCTTTTGCCTCTTCTTCCTTTGTTAGTTCACGTGGCACGATATCCAATAATAGTGTTGGGATGCCGATATTTGCGAGGTGGGCAGCAATTCCTGACCCCATGACACCAGATCCTAGGATAGCTGCTTTTTTAATTAATTGATTCAACCTTTTCTCCCCCTTCAAACACTTTGAATGAATACTCATTCATTTTTTATTTAAAAAAAATCTCATTAATGAATGAGTCTTGTTACTACTTACTATAGAATATTTAGAAAATTTGTGCAATCAATAAACGCGGAATTTTGAAATTTCTTAAAAAAAATTTTTTTAAATATTTTCTTATGAAAGGGCATCCTATAATCTGAGGTGATAATGATGGCAAAAATGAAAAAAGATCCTTCAAAAGCTGGCGTTAGTGCCGCAAGTGTGAAGGGCAATGGCGGGCCAGGCAATGAAGAGGCTCATCTTGATAAAAAAAACAGCCAGAATAATCAATATAAGCGCTAAGGATAACAGGCTGAGTTGTCTCAGCCTGTTTCTCTTTTTGCATAAAAGTTCCTGTTTGAGAGACGATAAACTCGTAAAGATACAATGAATGAGGAGGGTTATTATGGAGCAGCAAAATATGAACATGCCCAACATGAACATGCAAAATCAGCAAACAAGGATGCAACAGCCGCCAGGAGTCGTGTCAACTAAGGATGCCCTATATCTCAATGATATGATGTCCTGGAACTTGCTATCTGCGAAGAAAGCACACTTTTTTGCTGGGCAGTGTCAGGACCCAGAAATAAAAGCTGAAGCAGAAAAAGTTGCCCAAATGCATCAGAAGCACTACCAGCAGATATTAGGTCATTTAGGCCAGCATGCAAGCCAGCAGCAGCCGCTTAATAATATGCAATAACGAAAAGTGGAAGCGACCGTTTAGCGGCGTATGGNNTTGACTTATCGTAGGGCGGAGAGCGAAGGACACTAGCCGCTGGGAGCTGGAGCTAGACAACAATATATAAGGAGGAAGGTTGAGATGAACCAACAGCAGAAGATTCAAAATCCTGAAACACAAGTACCAAAAACCCCGCAAATGAATGACCGTGATTTTATTAATGATTTACTGGCAACTGAAAAATATTTGACAACTGCTTATACCATGCCATTGCATGAAGCAAGTCATGAAGGTTTGTATCAGGACATTATGCAGATTTTTTCGGAGACACAACAATGCCAGCGCAACCTTTATGACCTGATGTTTAAAAAGGGCTGGTACGCTATTGAAGCAGCAGACCAGCAGAAGTTACAGCAATCGTATCAGCAGTTTCAAGGATATACGAACCAACTTCCAACTGGCGGTACTCTTCAATAGCAGCAAAAACCGGAGGCATCTGCTTCCGGTTTTTGCTGTAGTTACTTTTGAGAAGAGGCCCGATACTGTTCATTCATAACTTTAATTTCATTAATGATTTGCTTCATTTCTTCCTTCGCATCCGGGTAAAGCCCATTCCAATGCTTCGCTAAAGCAGGCATTGACTTGGCAATCTGGGTGTACAATGCCCACATCTTTACCTTCTCCTTGGTTTCCTCGGTAGATTGCCCCACCAATAATTCACTATATTTTTCAAGCAAAGCTTCGAACTGCTTCACAAATGCTTTCTCCATCATGACACCTTCTGTCTATAGTAATATGGGTACATGGGCAGGTTTTACAGCGTTTTCCTGCCGGCATTTGGTATGTAAAACAACACGTCTTCCTTACTCTTACCCCTGTATCCCATTCTTCCAAATACGTCTTTTCAGTAAAGTACTTTGGTAGTGGATTTATGTTGTAGCAGCCAAACAACTTCCCTTTTGCTTCTGAAATTAAGTAGCGGAAATCCTCTTCAGCATGCTCCTTACCCTTTAGTTCGGTTTCATAGAGCCAAAATAGGTAGACCGCAATATTTTCCCACAGGATTAACTTCGATATTCCGATGGTTTTCTCCAATTGGGTGATGAGTGGATAAATATTATTTGCAAACAAATCATTCAATACACGTGAACGCCATTCAGAGCGGTCGTTTCCATCCCAGTCCTGTACGGCCGCATCCTGTATAGAAATCCCCGGCAGCCAAACTATCCCCTGTACAGCTGATTCCATTTTTACGTTATCCAACGATACATTTAGGTTTTTGTTTAAAGCCGTCATTGTATATAAGGACATCACAGCCAAAAATGCATATCGTTTGATAAAAATGGAAGCAGCTATTTTTTCAGAAGGGGCTCCAATCGCAACAGATAAATTTTTCATGAAATCCCTGAGATACGTTTCATCCAGGAGATCAGCCACATTAAAGGCATGTTTCAGGCTTGGATTAAATCTATACTTGAATAGTTGGTCTAAGATTAATTTATCCATTGACCGCTACCGCCTTATCAAGGATACATCTACCCTTTCCATAAGGAATACAGAGCGGTGTCCCGAATAGCGGATCAACCGTTACCTCACAGTCCATCCCAAATACATTTTTGACCAGATTGCAATTGATAACATGCTCTGGTTTCCCTTGGTCATAGACCTTCTTATCTTTTATAGCAACAATATTATGTGCATAACGGCAAGCTAAATTTAGATCATGAAGCACCATAACAACCGTCCGTTTTTTCGTTTCATTTAGTTCAAACAGCAAATCGAGGATTTCGATTTGGTGGGTCATATCCAGGTAAGTCGTTGGTTCGTCGAGAAGGATGATATCTGTATCTTGAGCGAGCGTCATCGCAATCCAAGCGCGCTGCCTTTGTCCGCCGGAAAGCGAATCAACGGTTCTTTCTTTCAAGTCCTCTAATCGCGTGGCCTTCAATGCATCATTGACCTTTTTCTCATCTTCCTCTGACCATTGTTTTAACCACGATTGATGTGGATAGCGGCCTTGTTTGACAAGCTGCAGAACGGTTAATCCTTCAGGAGCAGAAGGCGATTGTGGTAAAATCGCCATTTTTTTCGCAATCTCCTTCGTGGACAGCTTCGCAATGGCCTTCCCTTCGAGCAAAACAGCCCCAGACTTTGGCTTTAAGAGACGCGCGATTGAACGAAGCAGCGTTGATTTTCCGCAGCCATTTCCGCCAATAAACACGGTGATTTCACCCTTGGGAATCTTCAAGTCTAATTCATCAATAATGAGAGTTTCTCCATAGGATAGTGATAAATTCTTCGTTTCAATCGCATTCATCATCCGACAGCTCCTTTTATGAATTTCTCGTTTTAAAAAGCAGGTAAATAAAGTACGGTGCACCGATACCAGCAGTGAATACGCCCGCTGGCACTTCTAATGGTGAAAACAGGGTTCTGCCAATTAAATCGGCGACCATGACAAGAATGCCGCCAATTAATGCACTCGCAGGAAGCAATGCTCCAAACGAGGAACCAACTAATCTTCTCGCCATATGCGGGGCCATTAAGCCGACAAAGCCTATCCCGCCGGCAAAGGCAACCGAACCACCAATTAAGGCGGTACTAATCATTAATAAGAGAAACCGTTGTTTTTGCACCTTGCCGCCTAAACCTGTTGCCACCTCATCACCGAGCTCTTGGATATTAATTGTCCGGGCCAATGCCAATGCAATAATCACGAAGATAACCGTCCAAGGAACAAGAATAGCTACATTTTTCCAATTTGAGCCGTAAACGGTTCCGGTAATCCAGATATTCGCTTGGCTTGCCTGATAAATTGGACCCATGACCATCGTTAAGGTGGTGATTGCTTGCATTAAAGCAGAGATCCCAATCCCAATCAACACCAGCCTGATTGGTGACACCCCATTTTTCCAAGCAAGGAAATAAACTAAAAATCCTACCACTGTTGCACCTATAAATGCAGCTAATGGCAGCCAAGCGATACTAACAGTTAAGGAATGATTTTTATCACTAAACATCGCTAAAAAACTCACAACGGCCGCTGCCGCTCCACCGGTAATCCCTAATACATCTGGGGAAGCAAGTGGATTGCGAATCATGCCTTGCAATATACCTCCTGCAATCGCTAAAGAGATTCCCACCATTAAGGCGACAATAATTCTTGGAAGGCGAAAAGAGGTAATAATAAGCTTTTCCATCTCAGGACCGCCGCCGAATAATACTGATATTACAGTGAGAGGGTTAATTTTCATTTCACCGCTTCCCGTGCTCCCGACAAAAACAAGGAAAGCAACGACGAGAAGAATCGTGAATGTGATGGTTGCTTTTCGATCCATTAGAAAGGACAGTTTGCCATTAAAAAGGCGGAAATTTTTATATTTACTCATCGTCCATTGAACCCCTTTCTTGCAATGTAAATAAAGAATGGAGTTCCAATGATGGCTGTCATGACACCAACAGGCACCTCAGACGGCATGAACATGTATCGTGCAGCAATATCCGCTGCAATTAAGAGAATCGCCCCTAACACACCTGAAAATGGGATGACCCAGCGATGATCGATTCCTACAATCGATCGGGTAATGTGAGGAACAACAATTCCAACAAAACCAATTGGACCGGCGACCGCGACAGATCCGCCTGCTAATAAAATAACAATGACGCCAATGGCGATTTTGAGAAGTACGGTGTTTAAACCAAGACCCTTGGCCACATCTTCCCCCATGGACAGGATATTCATTTTTCCGGCAATGAACACGGCTCCAATCCAACCTATTCCAATATAAGGTAACACCGAAACAAGCGTCTCTAATTTTCGGCCCTGGACAGAGCCGGCGAGCCAAAATAACACCTGATCAAGCAGGACTTCATCTAACACGAGCAATCCTTGTGTAAAAGAGGCAAACATTGCTGACATTGCAGCCCCAGCTAATGTAAGTTTCATAGGTGTTAATCCTTCACGGCCAGCTGAACCAATGGTGTATACACTTATGGCTGCAACGGCAGCTCCTATAAAAGCCAGAACACTAAACGCTTGTAAACTATTCACGGAAAACACAGTCATCGCAACAACAACCGCAAACCCGCCACCGGCATTGATCCCAAATATACCAGGGGACGCGAGTGGATTTTTCGTTAAAGTTTGCATCAGGACACCGGCAATGGCCAGGCTAGCCCCGACAGCGGACGCGATTAACGCTCTTGGCAGCCTTACGGTTTGAATAATAATATGTTCATTGGATCCGTTATTATTGGTAAATGCATCAACTGCTGTTTGCCAGCTGGTATCGGTGTACCCAAATATGATACTGGCACACATGGATAACAGTAACACCAAGATAGCAATGAGTAAGCCAATCCATTTTAATGAGGTACTTTTTAGGAGCATATCATGGGAACCTTTCTACCTAAATATTTAATTTAAGTCTATCTTCAATTGATAATGATTGTCAATGACTTTGAAAATCATTTTCAATTAAACATTGACATATCTATTTCACTCAATTTATGATTAAGTAGTCATTGAAAATGATTATCATTAACAATTAGCTAAGGGGGCTACATACACAATGAAAGCAATCAAGACCATACTTACTCTTTTTTCAATCATGACGATTTTCTTGTTAGCTGCGTGCAGCGGCAATGAGGAAAAAGTGGGTAATGAAACGAAAACTACTGCTGCTGGTAAATCTTATACTGTTGAACATGCGATGGGTTCTACGACCATAAAAGGCACACCTAAAAAAGTCGTTATTCTTACCAATGAAGGTACCGAAGCACTGCTTGCTTTAGGTGTGAAACCAGTGGGCGCTGTTCAATCATGGCTTGGAGATCCATGGTATGATCATATTAAAGCGGATATGGACGGTGTAGAGGTTGTTGGCGTGGAAAGCGAAGTTAACGTGGAGAAGGTCGCTTCACTAAAACCTGATTTAATTATTGGTAACAAGCTGCGTCATGAAAAGATATATGATCAGTTAAGCGCCATTGCACCGACCGTTTTTTCCGAAACACTTAGAGGCGATTGGCAAGATAACTTTAAATTATATGCAAAAGCTTTGAACCTTGAAGAAAAAGGCAACCAAGTTTTAAGTGATTTTGATCAACACATTGCAGATTTAAAAGGTAAACTCGGTGACAAAGTCAATCAACAGGTTTCAGTTGTACGCTTTATGGCTGGTAAATCTCGTATTTACTACACGGATTCTTTTTCCGGTGTGATTTTCGATAAATTAGGCTTCAAGCGTGCTGCCCAGCAGGAAGCACTGTTTACTCCAGATAATAAGCTTGGTTTGCTTGCTGTAGAGGTTGGTAAGGAAGTTATTCCTAAAATGGATGGAGACCTTCTCTTCTACTTCACTTATGCGCCACAAGGTGATCAAGCAGCCTTAGATACAGCAAAAGAATGGACAAATGACCCACTTTGGAAAAATTTAAATGCAGTGAAGAGCGGCCATGTTTATGAAGTAAGCGACGCAACATGGAACACTGCTGGCGGTGTACTGGCAGCCAATATTATGCTCGATGACCTTGAGAAAATCTTAGTTAAGTAATTTTTATAAAAAACCTCCCAGGTTTTTATATTTGAAAAGAGCGAGGCTTGCCATGGCCTTGCTCTTTTTGTGTTATTTTTAGGCTTCGGATTGGGATTCCGCCGAATTTTGGTGGATTCGCGCCAAACTGGCTTGGTACCGGTTCAAAACCCGGGGCGGGCCCGCTTTACCAGGCGGGATTCCGCCAACTTTACCAGTTTTCCCGCCAAACTAAAGCGGGATTCCGCCAACTTCTTATTTTATTCCGCCAAACTTGGACACAATCCCGCGAACTCCACCAGTTATTCCGCCTAACTGGCCAAGTACCTTTTAAAAAACCCCGGGGCAGCCCTCTTACCAGGCGGGATTCCGCCAACTTCTTATTTTATTCCGCCAAACTTGAACACAATCCCGCGAACTCTACCAGTTATTCCGCCTAACTGGCCTGGTACCTTATCAAAAACCCGGGACGAGCCCGCTTTACCAGCGGGATTCCGCCAACTTTACCAGTTTTCCCGCCAAACTGAAGCGGGATTCCGCCATACCTGAACACAATCCCGCAACCCCAAAATCAACAAAAAAAGAGCAACTAATCAAGTGTCGCTCTTTTCCTCTATTTTTATGCGGTTGTCGAGAACATATACTTTTTATAATGATAACGTATTGAGAAGATTAAGCCGAGCCCGAACATGTTCCCCATCAAGGCACTACCGCCATAACTGATAAACGGTAATGGAATACCGGTAATCGGCAGCACACCAATTGTCATCCCAACATTTTGGAAGACGTGGAAGGTAATCATACTAATCACGCCTACACAAATATACGTATAGAAATTATTTTTAGTCTCCATTCCTACCTTGGTTATATGGTAAATCAATAAGAAGAACAAACTGATTAACACACTCGCCCCAATGAAGCCATATTCCTCGCCAACTACACTAAATATGAAATCTGTTTGGCTTTCCGGTAAGTATACTTCACGGTTTCCTAAACCTTTACCGCCGGTTTGACCTGAGCCAATCGCAAGCAAAGACTTTGTGAGCTGGTAAGCATCTGACCCTTGATAACTATAGGGATCAAGCCATGAATAGATACGATTGAATTGATATTGTTTTACACCTAAATATTTTTCAAGTAAAGCAGGATTCCATAATACGAAATAAAAAATTGTTCCTATTAGGACAACCCCGACTGAAAATAGAGGTGTCAGCAACTTCCACGATATCCCAGAAATAAAAATCATTCCTAATAGAATCGCTAAAAACACAAGAGATGTCCCCAGGTCCTGCTTGATAATAAGGGCTAATGGAGCCATGGTAACAACGCCGAGTTTAACTAACAGCCAAAAATCGGTTTGCATTGTTTTCAATTGATGCTTGAGGTGATGGTCTTCAATCGTACGTGCAAGCGCTAGAATGAGGAAAATCTTAACAAATTCCGAAGGTTGGAGTGTTCCTACTCCTGGAATTTTAAACCAGTTTTTCGCTCCATTTATGACCGGCGCAATACTCTCCGGCGCAACAATTAAGAATCCCAGCAACAGAAGTCCAAATCCATAGGCATACCAGGTCAGCTTTCGTAATTGGTCCGAATCAAGGGTCATTACCCCAGTAATAATCCCACTGCCGACCGCATACCAAAAAATCTGCTTTATTAAGAAATTCTCCTTGTATTGCCCGCTGGCCTGCGCACTATAAATGGCCAAACAACTCGCAAGAAACATTAATATTAATATAAAAACAAGATTATAATCAAGTTTTGAAGTTTTGTTTGTATTTGAAGTCATATAGGTTCCACCTTACCAAGAACTATTACATTCCTTCATTATATTTTTATTATCAACAAAGCACAACTTCTAAACCGTGAATGGATTAAATTACATAAGAAAGCCCTATTTCCTAAAATATTCTCTTCACTGCTTCAGGCAGCCTTGAAACAAAGTTATTCGACTGAAACTATTTACTAAAATATATTCTCTGCAGCTCCCCTGCCATCCAGGCGAGATTACTTGGCACTTGAGGGATGCCGTAACCAATATAAAGCGGGGTGGTAACAAAACGGGAAACCACCTTTGCATAGATTTTATTTTCTATATGATGAAAAAACAAATTATAGCTCGTAGCTTTGAAGGGAAAATGGTTCAGGATATAATGAACAGCGATTTGCAGGTAATCGGAAAACTTCTCCTGGTAGCTTGAATCGTCCATTTCAATATTAAACTCATAAAAGCCTACACGAGGCTTAGTCGAGAGCGAAAACCGAGCGTTTTCTGTTTCATCAATCACAATTCCTTCAAACATCTCATGTGTGACCTTCTCTTTATAATCAATATCATCCAATCCGATGATTTGCATATGCGGATGGGAGAGCGTTCCGCCTGACAAAGGTCCATGGTTTTTGAAAAAAATAACTGATTGATAACGACCCGTTTCCTCCATCGCTAACCAATGCTTAATGCCAAACCGCATTAATTTATGTAAATGCTCTTTTGGGTAGGTTGATAATTCCCCATGACAGTTGTCCGTTTCGATTAAAACCGTTTGAAAGGTATGTTCTAAAACTGGGTACTTATTTTTCAAAAGAATGATTGGTTCGTCCACAGCGATGAGGTTGGTCAACTGATCCCTTTCGCAAAATGGACAAGCCTGGTCTTTGTTGCGAATGTTTTCAGGCTTCTGAACACCAATCGACGTATTAAAATGTAGATGTGAATTTTCCAAATGCGTTTCTCCTCTCGAACGATATACTTCTATTTTATGGGAGAATGCCTTCCAATTGCACTTATTTTGTTTAAGTCACAGATATTTTCATTGACCGAATTGGTAGTGAACTCCTAAAATAGAATAGAATTTCATTAAATAGGGATTTTTAGCATATCTTTTAGATGTACAGGCATATTATTTTTTTGGAATGTGAGGGTAATTATGTTAACAAAATTAGAAGCATTCATTTTAGGGATTATTCAAGGTTTAACGGAATTTCTGCCTATTAGCAGTACAGGTCATCTTTACTTAGGAAGGAATCTCTTCGGTCTGCAGGAAGCTGGGCTCTTGCTCGATACGATGCTTCATGTTGGCACACTGCTCGCTGTGTTTGTTTTTTATAAGGATGAATTTATTAAAATCATCAAAAATCCATTTAGTAAGCTGACCTTTTTGTTGATTGTTGGTACGATCCCGGCAGTGATCTTTGGACTAGCATTTAAAGATTATATCGATGAAATTTCAAAAACTGGTGTAACGATTGGCTGGGAGTTTTTGATTACGGGAATTTTCTTGTGGCTCGCTGATTCGGTGAAAAATGGTTATAAGAAAATGGACGATATCAGCTATAAAGATGCCCTTATCATCGGTACTTTCCAGGCTGTCGCGATTATGCCGGCCATTTCTCGTTCAGGGATGACGATTGTGGCGGCACTTTGGCGAAAATTAGACCGGGAAACCGCTGCCTATTTCTCCTTTTTATTATCCACCCCTGCGATTGCCGGTGCGATTGTCTTGCAAACAAAGGATTTACTCGGCGGTCAAGGCGAAGAAATCTCCTTGTCGGCATTGCTTGTCGGTATTGTTGCATCAGCCATCTTTGGCTATGTAGCAGTAAAATGGATGATTGGCTATTTGAAAAATCATTCCCTAAAACCATTTGCCATTTATGTATGGGCATTAGGTCTTCTAGTCTTATTCTTTCAATTTACAGGGAAGTTTTAATACAAGGACCGGGAGTGGGTTTCGCAAACAAATAGGTTGGTTTCGCAAACAAACTCGTTCATTTCGCAAATAAATAGCCTAATTTCGCAAATAAACTCACTTATATCACAAATAAATATCATTTTCCGCAAATTGATTTATTAGCAATCATGAAAAAGCGACTCGATGCACTCGAGTCGCTCTTTTTTATAACGTAATCGGCAGTTTCGCCATTTCTCTGGCTGCTTCTGCTGCTTCTTCCTTTGCTTTTGCCATAATTTCTGGGATCTGTTTTGGAAAATGGTCCATGCCCTCGGCAACAACCGTTGCTAATCTTTCAAAACCTAGGAATTCGAATACTTTCTGTAAGTAGCGGTCACCCATTTCGAACTCCACCATTGGACCAGAAGAATAAATTCCTCCGCGGGTTTGAATATGAATCGCTTTTCTTCCAGTAAGTAGGCCTTTAGGACCTTCTGGAGTGTTGGTAAATGTTTTTTCTACGATGAATAAGTTATCAATATATTTCTTTAAAATCGACGGTGCACCGAGATTCCATACAGGGGTCACAAACACATAGTAATCAGCCGCAATAAAATTATCAGCTAACTGATGCATTTTTTCTAACTTGGTTAGTTCTGCCTCAGATAGTTGTTCTTTTGAATAGCCCATAAACGATAATTTCGCACGAGCATATAGAAGGTCCATATCGATATCAGGGATTTCCATGTCGTATAAATGCAAGCGCTCAATTTCCACATCCGGCTGTGCCTTTTTGAACTCCTCTAAAAATACTTCCCCAATTTGCATTCCTTTTGAAAGCTTAATATCATTTTTTGGATTTGCTGTAATATATAGAAGCTTTGACATTTGATCCCTTCCCTTACTCACAAATTTTTTCCTCTACTCCTATAGTACAATAAACCAGATTGTTCACGAATGAACAATCCGTGAAGTTTGTGAAAGATGTGTGAAAAATAGATTATATTTGAACAAATCTTGACAATCCCAAACAAAACCTAACGAAACTAAACAAAACTTAACAAAAGTCACTTCTAGTATGCTATTCTTTTTATAAAATAAGAACTGGAAAAAGGAGGGGGACCTATGGAAGAAAAAGCGTATACTCCCGATGAAGTGGCCCAAATCTTTCAAATCTCTAAACACACAGTTTATGAGCTAATTAAAAGAGGCGAGCTGCAGGCATTTAAAATTGGCAACAAAATGAGAATTGAACATGCGGAGCTCGAAAGGTATAAAGAGAACACAAAAGCTCCTGCCAAAAAAAGTCCCTCTGAGCTATCAACTGGGACTCCAAGCAGTCCTGCTCTATCGATTCGATTATCTGGCAGTCACGACTTTCTTGTTGAACATTTCGCAAAACAAGCTGCTTCTGCCTTAAACTTGCAAATTCAGCCTTCCTTTATAGGCAGCCTTGAAGGATTAATGATGCTTTACCGCGGGCAATCCGATATCGCAGCCATTCATCTCTTGGATCCAACATCACAAGAATATAACCTGCCCTTCATCCATCAACTGTTTGTGTATGAATCGATTTTAGTACTTAGGCTGGCCGCAAGACAGCAAGGCTTCATTGTCGCTAAAGGCAACCCGAAAAACATTGAGGATTTTTCTGACCTGACGCGCGCCGATATTCGATTCGTTAATCGCCAAAAGGGTGCGGGAACAAGATTTTTGCTCGACTCTAAGTTATCCAGCAATGGGATTGATCCTAGTAAAATAAATGGTTACAGCACAGAAGAATGGAACCATTTGTCAGCTGCTTCCTTTATAAGCAGGGGTATGGCAGATGCTGCGTTTGGTATTCAATCAGCCGCCAGCCATTTAGGACTTGATTTCATTCCTATTGCAAAAGAAAATTTTGATTTGGTTTTCCGCTTTACAGCTGAAAATAAACAAAGCCTTACAAACTTGATTCAGTATTTACAATCTGCTAGTTTCAAGGATAGTTTAACGGACCTAGAAGGATACGATATTTCTGAATTAGGTAGAATCACCTATCAAACTAATCAAACGGAGGAAACATTCACATGGTAAAAAATCGTTATCTAGCATTCCTTTTCGCCATTATGCTATTAGTTTTAGCAGCATGCGGCAATTCAGACACAAAAGATACAGCATCAAAGGAAAAAAAGACTGAACCTAAAGCAGCACCAACTGAAATGATTCTCGCAACAACAACAAGTACACAAGACAGTGGCTTACTTGATGTGATTATTCCGATGTTCGAAAAAGAAAACAACGTTAAGGTTAAAACAGTGGCCGTTGGTACTGGCCAGGCCTTAGAGATGGGAACAAAAGGCGAAGCAGATGCCCTTTTAGTTCATGCTCCCGCAGCTGAAAAGGCAGTGGTCGATGCAGGGGATGCAATTAACTACAAACGCGTCATGTACAATGACTTTATTTTAGTAGGACCAAAGGAAAATCCAGCAGGCGTTAGTGGCAACGACATTATGGCTGCCTTCAAAAAATTAGCTGATTCTAAAGCTACTTTCGTTTCACGTGGTGACGACTCTGGTACTAATAAAAAGGAACTTGCTATTTGGGAAATGGATAATATTAAACCAGCTGGTGATTGGTATGTTTCAACTGGTCAAGGTATGGGACAAACCTTACAAGTGGCAGCAGAGAAAAAAGGCTACGTATTAACAGACCGTGCAACTTGGTTAGCCCAGGAGAAAAATTTAGATACCCTTCAAATCGTTGTTGAAGGCGGCAAGGATTTAATGAACATTTATCATGTAATGCAAGTAAATCCTGAAAAGCATAAAAATATTAATAGCAAAGACGCAGAAAAATTTGTATCATTTATGGTAGACCCAAAAACACAAGATGTGATTGAAGAATTCGGTAAAAAGGAATACGGTCAATCGTTATTCATCAAGTATACAGAATAATACCATGGAGGCCCTTTTATAAGGGTCCTTCTGTTTATACACCCAAAGAAAATCCTGGAGGCACTAGAGATGGAATTACTTATTGATGGACTAAAAAAAGCAATCGACATGATCCTTTCGGGGGACCAGGAAGTATTTGCGATTACTTGGCTCACGCTTAAAGTTTGTCTTATTTCCATTCTAATTAGTACCTTGATAGGTTTGCCGCTGGGAGTTTTTCTTGGTTTAACTAGATTCAAAGGACGCCGCCTTCTCCTATTATTCATCAATATTGGTTTAGGACTGCCGCCTGTCGTTGCTGGACTCTGGATTACGATGCTGTTATGGCGCTCAGGACCGTTAGGAAACCTCACCCTGCTCTATTCGCCCACTGCGATTGTCATGGCACAAATATTAGTAAGCTTACCGATTGTGACAAGTCTAACTTGTACAGCCTTTCAGCAAATTAGTGAAAAAATGCTGCTCCAGATTAAAGCATTGGGAGCGACAAAATTCCAAACTCTAATTATATTAATTAAGCAATTAAAAATTGCCATCCTTGCAGCGATTATGGCTGGCTTCGGCCGGGTCATCGCTGAGGTTGGTGCGGCGATGATGGTCGGCGGCAATATTCAAGGTGATACCCGCATATTAACCACAACCATAGTCATGGAAGTTTCAAAAGGTAACTTTGATATCGCCTTAGCTTTATCATTTATATTATTATCAGTTGCCCTATTGATCACGGCAGCATTAACCTATTTACAGCAAAGGAAGCGAATATCATGAGTCCGTTAATTGAATTGAAGAACCTAACCTTTAATGCACATAACAAAACGATCCTTGATATTCCTGAATTCCAAATTCATGCGGGGGAATTTCTCGGCATCATGGGACCAAATGGCGCTGGGAAAAGTACCCTCTTAAAGGTGCTGGCCTTTCTTGACCAACAAACGAGCGGCAATATCCTCTACCAGGGTGATGCCATTCCAAAAGGGTATGTTCCACTTGAATTACGAAGAAAATTTTCAATTGCCCTTCAGCAATCCTTACTTTTAGATGGAACGGTTTTTCATAACATTTCGATTGGGCTGAAATTAAGAAAGATACCTAAATCCATTATTAAGGAAAAAGTGGAACAATGGATGGATTTGTTTGGCGTCAGTCATTTGGCGAAAAAAAATGCGCTCTATTTATCCGGCGGTGAGGCACAACGAGTAAACTTAGCGCGGGCAATGATTGTTGAACCAGAGATTCTTTTTCTAGATGAACCTTTTTCCGCCTTAGACTTTCCAACTAAAATTAGGGTAATGGAAGATTTCAAGGGCATTATCGAAAGTGCCAGTACTACAGCAGTATTTGTTAGTCATGATCTGATGGAAATCAATTATCTTACGAATCGGCTTGCAATTATTGTGAATG
This sequence comes from Neobacillus drentensis, assembly GCF_036962125.1. Lineage (GTDB taxonomy): Bacteria > Bacillota > Bacilli > Bacillales > Cytobacillaceae > Neobacillus > Neobacillus drentensis_B. The sequence continues at coordinate 23,460 of NZ_JBALOA010000011.1, read as the reverse complement.
GTGAAGTGAAACAAGTAGGACAAACACAAGGTGTTCTCGAACATCCTAATTCCTCCACCGCTTCCTTTTTAAATGAGTGGAAAAAGTTTTACCCTATTGCTCGATAACTAACAGTCCTGTTTGTTTATAAACGCACAAAAGACCTCTGCACCAAGCAGAGGTCTTTCTTCATTCTAACGTTAGTCTTTCTGCGGAAACCACAAGGTAACATTCGTTCCTTTATTCAGTCTGCTTTTAACTTTAATGATGCCATTATGTGCATCCATTAAGGCTTTTACAATGGAGAGACCGATTCCGACTCCGCCCGTTTTACGATCACGCGATTTATCCCCACGATAGAAGCGTTCAAAGATGTGCGGAATATCATCCTCTGCCATACCTGACCCTTCATCTTGAATCTTAAAGCCGACATATCCATCCATTTCTGTTTGCACAGACAAGGTAACATTTTTCCCTTCTGGCGTATACTTTAGGGCATTATTTAGGATGTTGGAGAGGATTTGCATGAGTCGATCTTTGTCTGCTTCAAACAATTCATCCTGTGCCGGTTCTTCAATGTGTAGTTGAACACCTTTCTCTTTAAACAATGGCAAAAACATTTCATATAACGCCTCAAGAACACTTCCTGCATCTAATTCAATTTTTTCAAGCCTTATTTGCGGATTTTCAGCAGCAAGCAGCTTTTCTAATTCATTGACCAATCTGACTAAGCGCATTAACTCCTCATGCGTTGTCTGCAATCGCTGCGGTGTTGGTTCCCAAATCCCATCTTGAAAGGCCTCTATTTGACTTCGCAACGTCGCGAGTGGTGTGCGGAGTTCATGGGCCAAATCCCCCGTAAAGTGCTTGCGCAAATTTTCTTCCTTTGCTAGTGACACAGCCAGATTATTAAAGGAAATAGCGATGTCCTTTACCTCAGTTGGCAATCCCGATAATGGAATCCGTATGTCAAGATTATGATTTTGCAGCTCATTAGCCGCGAACGAAAGTTTCTGCAATCCTGAGGTGAGTTTTTTCGAAAACAGCATACTAAAAATAATCGCCAGTATAATCGTTAAACATACGGCAGCATAAATGTATAATTGAATCGTTTGAATAAAGGTGTATTCATCATCAATTAACCCCTTTGGATAGATGGCAACTAGTTTCCCAATCACCTGATTTTCAACCCTTAAGGTATAGGTATTAGAGTGCCACTCTTCATTATTTGGGGCGGGTTCCGTTAACCCAAATCCATTTAACATGCCGCGAATGTTGGATGAGTCCATTTGCAATTGACCGAAACGATCATAGAGTTGAAAATAGAGCTGATCTGTCATGGCATGCTCATGCAATAGCCCAAATACCGGATCACTGGTAAAATGACCATTTTTTTTATAATCCTTTTCAATTTCTGTAATGATTCGATCAATTTTCTTTTCCCGATTACGATCTAAATAGCTGTTAAAGCTCTCTTCAAAACCATACTGGATAAAGAAACTCACAATAATAATCGCAATCATTGAGATGAGTAATAAATAAAAAAGTATCTTAGACCGGAGCGTTTGCAGCATCTAGTACCCCTCCAAATTTATAACCCATTCCGAAAACCGTGACGATAAAATCAGGCTGCCGTGAATCTAACTCAATTTTTTTCCGAAGATTTTTGATATGGGTATCGACACTGCGCTCATAGCCTTCATAATACATGCCTTCATCCTGAATCTTTTCAAGTAAATCCATCCGGCTGTACACTCGGCCCGGATTGACTGCCATATTGGTTAATAGCTTATATTCAATTGGTGTTAAGGTAATGTTTTCTCCATTAGCAGTCACTTCTTTTTTAATTAAGTCAATGACTAGCTTTTTATGATTGAACTCAAGTCGTTCCACTTTTTCCGTCTTTTTAACACGTCTTAAAATCGCCTGCACACGGACAACGACTTCACGCGGGCTAAACGGTTTGGTTAAATAATCATCTGCTCCCATCACGATTCCGTTGATGCGGTCATCTTCAGCAGATTTGGCTGTCAGCATCAGAATCGGCACATCTGACTCTTTTCGCACCAGGCGACAGACTTCTTCACCAGATATGTCTGGCAGCATTAAATCTAATATAATTAAGTCAGGGTTTACTGTTTTTGCTTTTTTCAAGGCATCAATGCCATTATCTGCTGTATGAATTTCGTAGCCTTCTCTGACTAAATAGGCTTCAAGTACTTCTATTATTCTACGTTCATCGTCTACTAATAATATTTTCATTTTTACCACTCCCCACATATTAAATATATCATTTCAGGTCTGTGATGTTTGTAACTTCACAAATTCACCACAAGTTCTTCATAACATCTTCAATCTTTCCAAGTAGGATAGAACTGTAGTTAGGAAGAGGCGATAACTAGAAGGACTCCCAAGTTTGTAGTTATCACCTCTTTGATGAAGTACTTGGTCCTTAGACCATCTTACTCATCCCAAATTTAACCTCTCTTTTTTATATAGTTCGGACGTCCCAACGGTGGGGCGTCCACTTTTTTTTTGTAAATTTGCTACAAATTGATGCTCATCTAAGGCAAACTATATAGTATGCTATGGGAATGAGGTGTTCAATACTATGAATAAAATATCAATTAAGATTGGTTTGCTTTTTTTTCTAGCCATTTTTATATTAGAGGGCATTTCCATGGTTTTCTTGCATAATAATATCATTCATTCCACGGTGCATGAAGAGTTAACTTCTCTCCAAACGCGGGGTAATAATCACCGCGAAATCCTTGAGGCTTCTTTCCATGATGAAACAATCCGGCACATTGCTATGATGGAAGCGCGGACCGATACGCAAGTAATTTTAACGAAGCCTGATGGGACGATCTATATGTCTTCGAATCGGGTCACAGATGCCATGAAAAGGATTATGAAAACACAGCCAAAGAGTATTCCCCACGAGGGATTCATATTAGAAGACGACTGGAAGAATGCTGCCTTTATTGCTTCGATTAGTCCTGTCCTCGTCAATCAGAAAATTACAGGCTATGTATTTATGTTTCAAAACACACAAAAAATAAAAAATTTGATTTCTGGTTTAAATCAGCATTTCTTAATAGCTGGTCTCCTGTCCCTTTTGTTTATGATGATTATTATTATCTTTTTGACAAGGTACGTCACCCACCCGCTAATTGAAATGAGTGAAGCAACCAAAAGGATCAGTAAAGGCGATTTCTCCGTGTCCTTGCCAAAGGTTGGCAAAGACGAAATAGGAGAATTGGCCGAATCAATTAAGGTGCTAGCCAGTGATTTAGAAATTTTAAAAAATGAACGGAATGAATTTCTTGCCAGCATCTCACATGAACTCCGGACACCACTTACTTATATTAAGGGCTACGCAGACATTGCCCGCCGGCGAGAAACGAACGGTGAAGAAAGAGATAAATACTTAACCATTATTTTTGAAGAAACCGGCAAGCTTTCAAAGCTTGTTAAAGAATTATTTCATCTCGCAAAAATGGATGAAAACACTTTTTCGATTGAAAAGGAAGAGGTCCATTTATTGCCTTATTTTCTATCTATAATCGAAAAAGTTACCCCAGCCCTGAAAGAAAATCAAATGGACCTTGTTCTAGAATGTCCTGAGGACCTTTATCTTTTTCTCGATCCGATTCGATTCGAGCAGGTCATTCTCAATTTGATTGACAATGCACGTAAATATTCCGAACCAAATACTACAATTCTTGTGGAAGTTAGGCATATGGGTGAAAGGATTCATATTAAGATTCAGGATGAAGGAAAGGGAATCCCAGCAGAGGACTTGCCGCGGATTTTTGATCGGTTCTATCGCGTGGATAAATCTAGGACCCGGGCTCTTGGTGGAACGGGTCTAGGACTGGCGATTGTCAAACAATTAGTCGAGGCTCATGGAGGTACCATCAAAGTAACTAGTAACCCGAATAACGGGACCATATTTGAAATGATTTTATAAACAATAAAAGACACCAGGCGTGCCCGGTGTCTTTTGCTGCTTCTTATTTGTGGATCCAAACCGCACCAGCGGAGTTATCTTTAGCTTCGCCGATGACTTGGAACTTGATTGGGTACTGAGACGGAACTTTTACTCCAGCATCAGGAATTACTGTATTAATGTAAGTTTTTGTGGAATCAAATTCAGTTACTCCTGGAAGACCTTTGTAATCATAGATTCCACGAGATGGTGAATCAATATACCATGCAGGTGCCTTATCCAATGAGAACGCTGCATCGGCCACTTGATATCTTACACTTTGATTAATAGATGGTTTACCAGCTAATGTACCGATAATTGCCTCAGGGTGTGCATCTACCACACTTAGGAATCCTTCACCAGGGTGAACGCCAGTCCAGTTATCAGTAAACGTATCATCACCATACCAAACTACTAAACCAGTATTATACTTAACACCGCGTGAGAATTGCAGCGCTGTATCCGAACCAGCGTAGTTTCTCCACTCTAGGTAATAATAATGTGGTTTTTTGATAAAGCCATCAGAAACTTCGAACCCATCTAATGTTACTTGTGGTATTCCTTCTGCATCGTCAGAGAATTTCACGTTGCCATCAACTGTTAATTGAAGGTTATCAAGGGCAAATCCGTTTGGAGCAAGTCCACCATCAGTAACATATTCAAAAACCAGCTTCACTTTTTGGCCAGCAAATTGTGATAAATCTAAGGATTTATCTTCCCACTTGCCTTGAGAGGTTTCGAGCCCACCAGCAGTGTTCTCATCCCCAATGACATCTAGGTCTACACTCTTGCCATCTGCAGTTACTGCACTTACAGTTAGGTAGTCATAGTCAGTTTCAACCTCATAAAATTGTTTGTAATCAAATTTAGCAGAAGTAGCACCTGTTAAATCAAAAACTGGTGTTTCTAGGACTGTATCTAAGTCATCACCTTTTGTACTGTAATAGTACTTAGCACCAAATGCAGGAGCAATCCCAGGAACCTTCTTTTCAGGTAGATTTACCTTCACAATACCAGGATTTTTAGATTTTGTGACACTCTGATCGATAACAGCTGCTAAGCCATTTTTATCGATATCTTCATAGTTTACTTCGGTAATATTTGCCCAATTTCCTCCAATAGTTTTTTGGTAGAATTCTTTTACTTGTGGTGAGAAGCTAGGTGGCTGGGTACCGGCAATATTACCACTCCAGCTGCCTCCGCTCATGATTGACCATTGTTCAACTGTATCACCATGACCAGTATATTGTGTGTCATACTCATCAGGAGCCCCTAAGTCATGTCCATATTCATGTGCGAATACACCGACAGCCCCGTCTTCCGGCTCAATTGTGTAGTCGTATGCAGCCATTTTTCCGCCCCAGTAACCTACAGAAGCTGTTGTGTTGGCTACTGGATACACACCATTTAATGTCCATCGGTGTGACCAGATGGCATCGTCACCAAGTGCTCCACCGCCAGCTTCCTGGCCTACACCAGCATGAAGAACCATTAAGTGGTCAACCAAGCCGTCAGGTTCGTTGATATTTCCGTCACCGTCAAGGTCATAGATATCCAAATCATCAAAATTTGATAAATTAATTCCTGATTTTACAGCAGCATTTAAAGCATCTTTAACAAGACCACGTGGACCTTTTGTCCCCGTTGCATTGTCGTGGCCACCTGCAGGATTATCGCTACCGTAATCAGCTGCATTCCCAGCTACTTGAAGCCAATCAGAAACAGTTCCTTTAACTGTATAACTTCCCCCAGATTGCTCTTCATAATATTGTTTGAATGTTTTTATCTTATCACCATTAAATAAAGTGAAATCCGTATCACCAAAAAGCATTTGCTCATAATGCGCTTTGTTGAAGTCATCTGCGTACATGTAACCTGGTTCTTGCTCAATATTGTTGTGCTTAAAATCAGCATATTCTACAAGCAACACAAGGACTTTATCTTCACGAACATCCCCGTTATAACCAGCTTGCTGCGCAGAATCAACTTTAACTGCTCCATTTGGCTTACCTTTTTTAAAGTTTTCGTGCCCCTTAGCAAGTTGCTTAGCAAGCTTGTCCTTTTGCTTTGTCACAAAGTCCTTTGCTTTTTGGTCAAAAGCCTTTTGTTCTTTTGTCAGGTTCTTGTCCGTTTTGCCGGGCTTTTCACCCTGTTTTTTCTTTATGTAGGCTTTTACTGCTTTTGCTACTTCTTCTTGACTAGCATTCTTAGAAATTAGTCCTCTTTTTTGCAATGACTTTGCTAGTCTGTCCTGATCAACAACATTCAAGTCAATCGGTGCCGATTCTGCAGCGTATACAGTTTTAGCAGACACGGGCGATGCTTTTGGTCCAGCAAAAGAACCGGCAAATAATGTCGTTGCCACTAGTGTTGTAGCAGCAACGCTGGATAAAACTTTTAATCCGCTTTTCTTCTTCACGATGTAACCCCCTAATAATTAATATGTTGTAAGTGTTTTCTGAATAGTCTGATTTGAATTTTAACAACAAGAATTAATATTGTAAATATTTTAAATTTTATGTTAATAAGGTGGATTTTTAGATATAACCGATTATAAAAATCCATTTTTTCCTAGTCCACTGAGTCATTTCACCTGAATCAATGAGTAATTTTATAGGAGTAATTGACCCAAAACTCATTTTTTTATTAAAAATCCTATTATTCCGAATTCCGAAATTTAATTCTTTTTACCTACAAAAAAAAATCCTTATCATAGGCGATAAGGATTTTTTTTAATCTATTCTGCTTTTTTCTTCACTTCGTCAGTTAAATGTTCAATGCTTTGTCTAACATTGCCTTTTCCTGAATAGTTTTCAATGAGCTCCTTCACATCAATACCGCTCGAAGCCTTAAGCGACTCTTGAAGGCTCGCCATTAAGTTGGTTGCATAGCTGGTGATTTTGTTTGCCCCGCCACTTTCTCCAGAGCCCCCCGTATCAACTACGGTAATTTTATCAATATTAGCTAATGGACTTGCTACCTGCTTCGCATATTCAGGCAACATTTTAATAATCATATCGAGGATGGCCGCTTGACCGAATTGCTCGAAGGCTTCAGCGATCTTTTCCTTTGCTTCTGCTTCGGCTAAACCTTTGAGGCGAATAATTTCAGCTTCTGTTGAACCCTGCGCTTTTTGCGCCTCTGCTTTGGCAAGACCATCCAATCGAATCCGTTCAGCTTCCGCCTTGGCCATTGCTTCAATCCGGTACTTATTGGCCTCAGCTTCAGCCATTTCTTTGGCCTTATTTGCCGCTGCTGATTGTTCCACGGAATACCGGTCCGCGTCTGCCTTTTTCTTAACTTCTGAATCATATTGCCGTTCGCGGCGCTGAATTTCTTTTTCTTCTAACTCGATTTGTTTTTGTCTTTCAATGATCTTAATTTGCATTTCCTGCTCCATTACTTCCTGCTTCGAACGTGCACTTTCAAGATCGTAAGCCTGGTCCGCTCGTGCTTTGGCAACATCTTGTTCACGGCGGTACTCAGCAATTTTTAAGAGATTGACTTTTTCTGCCTCAGCAATTTCTGTTGCCCGCTCTAACTCATTCTTCTTGGCTTCCTTAGCAGCCTCTGCCTTTTTAATCCGTGTTTCTTTATCCGCTTCAGCTGTAGCAATATCAGCATCTCGTTTTACTTGAGCAATCCGCGGTTTCCCAAGGGATTCAAGGTAACCATTTTTATCACGGACGTCCTTAATCGTAAAGGAGACAATGACTAAGCCCATTTTAGCCAAATCCTGTGAGGCTACCCGTTGGACCTCTTGTGAAAATTTATCGCGATTTTTATAGATTTCTTCGACCGTCATCGAGCCTAGTATCGACCGTAAGTGACCTTCAAGAACTTCACGAGCTTCACTTTCACGATCCTCCCTTGGCTTTCCAAGATACTGTTCAGCAGCCGTAGCAATTTCACTAATGGAGCCGCCTATTTTAATAATCGCTACCCCATCTGCCATAACAGGTACGCCCTGCTCCGTGTAGACTTCGGGGGTTGTAACTTCTAATTTACTTGATAATAAGCTAAGCGGCTTTGCCTGTTGGAAAACTGGTAAAATAAACGTACCGCCGCCACGGATGATTTTAATTTTATTTCCAGATTCGTCGACATGTACATTCCCATTCCCAAGAAAGCTCCCTGTCACAATCAAAGCCTCATCTGGCCCGGCAGTTCTATATTTTGTAATAAAAACACCAATTAACGCAAGTAGAATAAGTGCAACAATTCCGATAATAATCCAAATAATATTAAACTCCATTTCCTAAAACCCCCTATAAAAGACTTTCTAATTCTTGGTGTACTGTGACCTCGAGGACACCATTCTTCACCTGCACAACCAGCACTTTTGCGCCACTTGGAATCGAGTCCTTATCAAAGCTTGACGCCGGCTTGGCAATCCTTCCGCTCGTACTGTCAATCATGACCTCTCCATAGCCATCAACAGGGATCGAAGTGATCACCGTGCCGATCCGTCCTTGTAAATCTGATTCTTTATAGACAAGTGACTCTTCTGCAGAAGAAAGCGGGACGAGGACAAAGACATTTAACAAAGCGACAACAATAAAAGCAGCCACTGCTGATATGCCCAAGATAAGTAAATAATGGATTGAAGATAACCGTTCAAACAAATAACCGCATGCGGACAGAATCGTAATGAATGCAAAGATTAAGACAGGGTTAAGGAATTCCATTCCGTCACCTGGTCCATGAAAATGAAAGACATCAGCAAACAAAACATACAAAACGGTTAATACTCCTGAAATAATTAATCCATATAAATAAATGGTCTCTAACGGAATGCTGAAAGGTTCCATGCGCATCCATCCTTCTTATTCATTTAAAGTACTTTTATTAAACCACCACACCTCATCCATACGCATCCATCCCTTCTTATGTATCTACCTTAAATACGGTTAGATTATGGAAAAGTTTCACTTTTTTCTAAAAATTTTCCGGTTAGTACTAGTTTTCGATAATACTTGTCGAAATCCTGCCATGCTAATAAGGAGAATCTATGAACACTGCTTTCTCCCCCAAAAATAAAAAAGTGCCATAGCACTTAGCTACAACACCTTATTGAATCATATTCAGGAACTTCCTTGTTCGTTCTTCTTTTGGTTTGGTAAAGATTGCTTCTGGCTTGTTCCGCTCGACAATTCTACCCTGATCCATAAAAATGACTTCATCAGCAGCTTCACGGGCAAACCGCATTTCATGGGTAACAACGATCATCGTCATTCCTTCCGCCGCGAGGTCCTTCATAACTTTTAACACCTCACCCACAAGTTCAGGATCAAGAGCAGACGTCGGCTCATCAAATAGCATAACCTCGGGTTCCATCGCTAATGCCCGGGCAATACCGACACGTTGCTGCTGACCGCCTGAAAGTTGTACCGGAAAGTAACCCACTTTATCTCCTAAGCCAACCTTTTCAAGTAAAGCCTGTGCTTTTTTCCGTGCTGATTCTTTATTTTCACCTTTAACAATGATGGGCCCTTCCATCACATTTTGAAGAGCTGTTTTGTGCGGAAAAAGATTATAACTTTGAAAAACCATTCCCGTTAAGCGGCGAAATGAAGCAATATTCTTTTTCGAAACAGCTTTAGAAAAGTCCAAGCTTTGTCCCTCAATCGAAAGGACACCTTTTGTCGGCGTCTCCAATACATTCAAACAGCGGAGCATCGTTGTCTTCCCAGAACCAGACGGGCCGATTATCACGACTACTTTCCCTTTTTCAACGACGAGGTCAATCCCTTTTAAAACTTCTAATTGACCAAATTGCTTATATAATCCTTTAATTGAAATCATCGTAAATCTCCCTCATTAAGACGTGTACCGGTCCAGTCTCTTTTCCAAGAATCCTTGTAGGATCGAAAGGAAAAAGCAAATGACCCAATAAAGTAGTGCTGCTTCTACGTATACCAATAAAAATTCATAGGTGGTTGAAGCAATTTCTTGGGCACGGCGAAACATCTCTGTTACAAGCACAACTGATGCAAGAGAAGTGTCTTTTACAAGACTAATAAACGAATTTGATAATGGCGGTACGGATACTCTTGCAGCCTGCGGAAGAATGATTCTTTTTAAGGCTTGGGTATAGGTCATTCCAATTGAGAAAGCCGCTTCCCACTGACCCTTTGGAATGGAAATAATCGCCGCTCGAATGATTTCAGATGCATATGCACCCACACTTAAGGAAAAGCCAATGACCGCGGATATAAAAGGATCCAAGGTAACACCTATATTGGGAAGTCCATAAAAAATAATAAATAACTGGACCAGTAATGGCGTTCCACGAATCGCTGATACATAAATTCTGGCCATTACTTGAAAAATCTTCACTTGAGAAATTCGGCCAAGCGCAGTCAACACTGCCAATATAATTCCAATGATAAAAGAAATAATCGTTAATGGTATTGTGTTCATAACAGCACCCTCCAGCATCGGCTGGAGGGAAGTTTTCGCAATCTCAATTAATCGATCCACTCTTTCTGGGTCAGCAAAAATACTATTTAAGTACATCTTCACCAAACCACTTCTCGGAGATTTTTTTGTACGTGCCATCATCGACGATTTCTTTGAGCGCTTTATTTACTTCGTCAACAAGTGTGTCACTTTTCTTTCTAAACATAAAACCGCTTGAAGAAGCATCATTGGCAGTATCGACAATCTTGATTGGCGCATCTGGTTTTTGTTTTTTATAATCTAAATAGGAAAGTTTATCGTTAATCGTCACATCCACACGTTTTTGGGCAAGGAGTTCAACTGATTGTTGGAAACCATCCACCCCAACTAGTTTAGCGCCATATTTTTTAGCCATATCTCCGTAATTACTTGTCAACGATTGAGCCGCATTCAATCCTTTAATATCTTCAAATGCTTTAACTTTATCGTTATCTTTATGAGTAATCAGGACTCCTGCTGACGTAATATATGGGTCCGAGAAATCATACTTTTTCTGACGGTCTGGACGAATTCCAACCTCGTTAGCAATCATATCAAACCGTTTCGCATCTAAGCCTGCAAACATCGCATCCCACTGGGTTTCTTTAAAATCAGGTTTAACTCCGATTCGTTTGGCAACTTCAGTTGCAAGATCGACATCAAATCCAGTTAGATTGCCACTTGTATCATGGAAAGTAAAGGGAGGGTAGGTACCCTCTGTTCCAATTAACAGCGTTCCTTTATCCTTTATTGTTTTTAATAAATCTGCTGATTCAGCAGTCTTTTTCTCAGTTTCCTTTTTACCTTTATTTGCTTTATCATCCTTACCGCATGCTGAAAGAACTAGCATAAAGCTTAACAATAGTGCAAAAATAATTGTAAGTTTTCTCATCGGTAAAACCTCCTAATTTTGATTGGTTTTATCACATTGTTTTACTTCTATCGAAGGAAACCTGTTTACGAAATTAAGATTATTTTACCCTTTTAAAAAAAATAAAAACCCATCAGAGAAAATCTGATAGGTTAAAAAATAATTATGCTGATAAAGCTTTCTTCTGTTCAACGTTTGCGGACTTTCTCCCTCTCCATAGCGGTCCATAAAAGAGGATTCCACTCGCAATCAATATCATCCCATAGGTGAAGGTTTTAATGTCTGCTGTTCCTGCGATAATGACCCAAACAGAATAAATGGTCGACAGCAATGCAATGATCCCATCTCCAATTCTAGAACGATCTCCTGCATAGGTCTCCCCAGTAATTACTAATTTCAACTGGTATACAGATGAAATAAAGTAGGGGACTAAGTAGGATAAAGTGGCAATGACAATCACGAAGCCAAAGGCATCTGAAATGGATTTAGATATTGTTGAGAAAATAAACAGTTGTCCTAAACTATTCGAAACAATCATTGAAAACAACGGCAAGCCCTTTTTGTTTTCTTTTTTGAAAGAAGGAAGGAATAATCCTTGTTTCGCCGCTTGATATGGTACTTCCGCACTTAGCATTAACCAGCCAATCGTTGACCCAAATAAACTGATTAGCCCAATAGCGGCTAATGCCTTTCCAGCAATAGGTCCTAAAACCGATGAAATCGCATCAATCAAAGGCTTGTCTGAGTGAATAAGTGTGTTTTGATCCAACATGCCCATAACCAAGGTGCTAATGCCAATATAAATCGCAAGGGCAATAAATAAGCCCAGAATCGTCGCCCTTTTCACATCCATTTGTTGTTTCGCTCGCGATGCAAACACAACCGCAGATTCTACCCCAATAAATGCCCATAAAGTATTAACAGCTGCATTCTTTACTTGGCTCATCATGCCAATAGCATGGCGAGCCTCATCCATTCTAGTGGCCATAAAAGGAAGCATATTACTTTTTTCAAATGCAAATAACCCAACAATAATAAAAATAAAAAATCCGGCAACTTTAGCTGCAGTTGCTAGGAAATTCAGCTTTCCGGCACTTTCCATCCCACGCAGAATGATAAAGTGAGTTCCCCAAAGCAGTACAGAACAGACAATAAAGGTGAAGCCATTTCCAACCTTTAGCGTAAAACCACCAACTGCAAACCAATCCGCTTGGCTCGTTAAAATCGGGAAAAAGGTTGATAGATAACCAGCAAAAGTTGTAATCATCGCGACATTACCGGCGAGGTTACCAATCCAATAACCCCAAGATGACATAAAGCCTGATAAGGTAGAAGCATGAGAACCTGGTTTAAAAAGTTCCTTCGCATAAATTTGCGGACCACCTGTTATGTTTGGTTTTCGAATCGCAAGGTTACCAAACACCAGAGCTGTCATTAATACTCCGAATCCTGTTACGAGCCATGCTGAAATAACGCCGGCTGGACTTGCTGCTTCGGATAGTGAACTTGGCAGCATAAAAATCCCAGAACCCACCATGTTTCCAACTACAAGAGCGGTTAATACCCAGAATCCTAATTTATTTGCGTTCCCCAAGGTGTCATCCCTCTTTTCATCTTTTTAAATTATCTTAAAATAGTGCTTTTTTAGTCATTAAACTGAATAAATATTGATTTTACTTCATTAAATATAAGGCCCGGAACATTAGGTGTCAACGTGAAATTTTATCCTGATAAAGTATTAGGGTAGTAATGCAAAAAAAATAGCAAGTAACCTTTGAAAACTGATTACATTACTATTTTTTGAAGGTTGTTTATCTCTACTTTTTGATTTCTTTTCGGCACAGGAAGTTGATGAATTCCTGTCATATCGATTACTGTTCCTATTATAGTCTCTTTTTCATCCTCATCAATAGCAGGTTTAATGGAAATAAGCAAAGATTTTTCCATGTATTCCATTTCAAATCGGATATTTTCCTGAAGACGTAAAGACAGGTGACAATATTCATTTAAAGTACCATTACTAGAAGAGAAAACCTCTGTTAACGAGCGGTTAATGACCTCTTCTTTGTATAAATCAATTTGACTGAGCATATTTCCTTCTAGGACGGTAAGGATAAATTGATTACCCTTTTTCGCTGCTTTAAAAACAAAACCAGGAAGTTCCTTTAATAGCTGCTCATTGTCCTGCTCTCTTAGATTTTCGTGATTGGGTGAAGGCGAGAAGTAAAAGCTTTTTAAAATGAAATAGAAACCAAATGCCTTAAATATATGACCCGAAAAATTATCTAAATCAAAGACACTTTGATAGATGGTAAAAATTAATTCTGTTAATAGCAGAAAGACAAATGCTAAGGCAATTGCTAATTTTTCCTCACGTTTTTCGATATGGTATTGAAATAAAGCAACCATTAACGACCCGAATTGAATCAGGCTAACAATATACTCTAATCCATTCTTCCATAGGGTTGTACCCCTTCCTTCAACGACAAGCAGTGGAAGGCTATTTTCATAATTAATGATTGAGAATCCAATCAGGAATACGATGATTAAGCCCAAGCTGAGTACCCCGGCACGGTAATCCCTTTTCAGTATTCGGTCGGGAATTAGTAAAATAGAAAAAATTAGCAGCGATTGGATTAAACGTGCGGAAATCCAAAACCAGGTGGCTTTTGCAATTGAACTCTCAGTAATAAAATATGGCATGCCTTTAAAGGAGAGTGTATGAAGTAAATCAAGGGTACCAACTAAGAAAAATGTAACGCCCAAAAGTAACATTCGACTCGACCTTGTTGCACCAAACTTTTTTAGTCCATATAACATTATCGACGCTGAAATAGAAATACTGAAAGATTCTAAGAGTGTATGAAAACCAACGTAGTTTTTAGGATTGTAGATCGTACTAATTTGAGGTTGGAATACATGGGTGGCCATGAGCAGGAGAACGGCTAACGTGGTATAAATAAGAAATTTACCTTCTGTTAAGTTTGTTTTCATTCATACTCACCCTATTCACTCAGAATTATTAATTACATTATAAATGTGGGAGAGTCGTAATAACTTGGTAAAATATAGACTTTTTATGAATTTTTAGAATTTAACATATCTTTAAAAAATGCGCCTGCCATTTAGGCAGACGCTTGTCTAAATCATTTCCACCATTCATCAAAGATCGTAGCTGGAAGCTGGCGTTTATGTTCTGTCATAAGGTAGCGCTGTTCTATTTTGGCAGCGACTTCTGATGAAACTGCTCTTCCTTCCAAAAAGTCATCGAGTTCATCATAGGAAATGCCTAATTCAGTTTCATCAGCTTGACCAGGCTTTTGGTCCAGTAGGTCGGCAGTTGGTGTTTTTAGATATAAGCGTTCTTCAGCTCCAAGCTCTTTTAATAAAGCTTTTCCCTGCCGTTTCGATAGTCCGCTCAATGGAAGAATATCCGCTCCGCCATCGCCATACTTCGTATAGAATCCTGTTACTGCTTCTGCTGCATGATCTGTTCCAATTACAAGCAGTCCTTCCATACCACCGATAGCATATTGAGCAATCATTCTCATCCTAGCCTTAACATTCCCTTTTTGATAATCACTGAGGGTTGTCCCTTGATCGTTGCTATCATATTCTTTTTGGACTTCATCTACTGATGATTTGATATTAAAGACGGACTCACGGTCTGCACGAATAAAAGCTAACGAACGCTTCGCGTCTTCCTCATCTTGTTGGACTCCATAAGGGAGACGTACAGCGATAAACAAAGCATCTGTTCCTTCTGAGCGCAGTTCTTCCACAGCCAATTGGGCAAGCCGTCCAGCTAGAGTCGAGTCCTGACCACCACTTATTCCCAGCACATAGCCCTTTGCCTTCGTTTTGACCAGATAATTTTTCAAAAAGTCGATTCGCTTGCGAATTTCTTCTTGTGGTTGAATGTTCGGCTTTACATTTAAAGCTTTGATAATTTGTGCTTGCAAGTTCATTCCATTTTACCTCCTGACTAACAATGATATAGTAAATAATGTACCACAAATACTCTGATTTCACTAAAAATGAAAAGAATAATGGAGTTGGGGGTAAATTAACTTTAGACAATTTTTTGGGAGGGTATATAGATGGAATCAAAAACATGTAATGAATCCCGAGTCGTAAGGACGAGCAGGATTTTTCCTAATGATGTGAATAACCATAATACATTATTCGGCGGAAAGTTAATCAGTGATATCGATATGATTGCCTCGATTTCAGCTGGGAGACATTCTCGAGCGGAGTGTGTGACGGCATCGATTGATTCAGTTGATTTTCTTAGTCCAATCACTCCGAAGGATTCTGTTTGCATTGAAACATTTGTCTCTTCGACTGGAACCTCTTCGATGGAAATTTTCGTTAAAGTGATTGCAGAGAATCTAATGTCAGGTGACAGAAAAATTGCTGCTACTGCTTTTTTAACCTTTGTTGCATTAGATGACAACGGGAAACCGACTAAGGTTCCGCAGATCATTCCAGAAACCGAAGAAGAGAAAAAGTTATTTGAAACAGGGAAAGAACGAGCAGAAAAGCGAAAAGAACACCGAAAAAGCAGCAAAGAACTCGCTAACGTGCTGACCATACATAAGCCTTGGGAATAACCAAAGCGGAAGCGCCTTGTTCAGGGGCTTATGACCCCGAGCCCCTAGGCGCTGGAGCTGGACGATAACAAAGGTTCGCGGGAAATCCCGCGAACCTTTTACAATTTCTGAAGATCTCTCCGGCTCGGTGCGTGTGGGGGTAACTGGGCCCAACCGCGATCGACCATTAAATCAAAACCTTTAGCTGAATAAGTTAATATTTCTATAATATATTTTTGATAATAGGCAGCTAGGTCCGATCTCATGGACAAGGACAACGCATGACCAATTAGTGTGATATCAATCGCATTAAGTGAATGGAAGAGTGTAACCACAAGTCGATCGGAAAAAGGAGATTCCGTTGAATCCGTAACTTCCATACTTGTCGAGACATTCCCGAGCAATTCCTCCCTCATGAGAATATCATTAAAGGTTCTAATCTGCTCTTCGGAAATTTTTTTGCCTTCTTCAATATAGTTGTGAATTTCTTTGTCCTTAACTACTTGAAGTAAACCCATGCATAATAATATTGAAAAGTAATTCCGTTCGGTATTAAAAAAAATCTCCGTCAGTTCAGCTGCATTTAACGGTCTTTTTTTCCCAATCGCACTTATATAGGACAACTTTTCAATGTATCTAACTTCTTTATGATAAGGAATCATCGGCGGCCGATCATATACTCCCTTTGAAAGCATTAGCTTCGTGGATTGCTGATATAACTTCGAAGATTCTTGGACCATCGTAACAAAAAAATCCATGACATCTTCTCTCGCTACATTGGCAGTAATAAAACCTGTGTTAATCATCCCTAGTCGGCTCAAGGAGTAAACAAAGCTTAAGCTGAATGGATCATAAAATAGCGGTGGAACTGTTAAATCAAGATCCTCAGTTGTAAATCCATCAGGGATTGGGATCCCTTCCTTATTAAATATGGATGTAATGGTTTGGAGATGGCTTTCAGAATGGACATAAGCCTGCTGAAGGACCTCCCCTATCTCCTCATCTACATTATGATGGAGAAAATAAGTAAGTAAACACACCGTCATATTCTCTTGTATATAGATGGCCCATAATGAACCCATTTCAGAACTTGATAATCTTATGTTGTGTTCCACCAATATGCTGCCTCCTAAAAAAGCCTTACTGATAGATTCCCATACGTATAATTTTTTATTCTTCAATCCAGCCAATTACTTTTCGACCATTGTTTTACTCCGTGACTGCCATGACTTCACATCATCTTCTTCGTCAAACTCAATCGTGACATCGACGACACCTTTTTCAGCCATAATTTTTTCCTCGAGACGATCTTTAATATCGTCGGCAGCTGCGACTGTTAGACTTGGGTCGACCTCAATCTCTAATTCCACATGCAGGTCCTCGCCCTCTTTGATGACGGTGATATCTTGAATATCCTTGACATCAGGGTCTTCCATTACAAGCATGCCAATCTTATTTTCCATTTCTTCGTCCGCCTGACCAAGAACCCCTGCGGCATTATCCAAAAATACTCGTCCTACTACAAAGAACATTAACGCACCGATTAAAATAGAGGCAATCCCTTCAATTTGGTGGAATCCTGTAAAGCGGGAAATAACGACGGCAATAATCGCTAACACCCCACCCATGGTTGCCACAAGATCCTCCATAAAAACAAGCTTGGTAGCAGGTTTGGCTTTTCCCAAATTGGCTAAGCTTTTAGTAAACACCTGAAGCCCGCTTGCTTCAATTTCGATATCATGTAATATTTCCTTCATCGCCTTAAATAACACGAACGTTTCAAGAAGGGTTGCAACCGCTAAGACGACTATGTTAATAATAAAACCGCTCGACTTGGTTGGATGAACCACATGGTGGTATCCCTCTTTTATTGTTTCAAACGCCATAATTCCGACAATAAGCACGGCACCCAAAAGAACAAGGTTGACTAAACGGCCAAACCCGTTTGGATATTTTTCTGTCGGTGCCTTTTTACTAAGGGCGGAGCCAATAAAAACAAAAAACTGGTTCGCCGCATCTCCAAGACTGTGCATCGTCTCAGCAAACATCGCTACATTGCCTGTAAATATAAAGGCTACACCTTTAATAATGGAAATAATCGTATTAATAATTGCCGCCAGCATGGCAGATTTATTGCCACGTTTTAATAATTGCAATAGTTCGCTCATTTTGTCCTCTTTTCTTTTCATAACTTTGCTTTTCTTAATATTTTCAAAAATAACCTCTTTCATTATAAATAACTTCAATAAATTATGGCAACAAAAGGGAACTTTTCCACCATCGTGTTACAATAAAATAAACAAGGCATTGGAGGATAGACGATGACTTTAGATGAAATTATGTGGAAACTCGCTGAGCTAGGATCTGATCAAACAAGGAAAACATTTATCAATCATGGTGCACAGGGGACATTCTTTGGGGTGAAAATTGGCGATTTAAAAAAGCTCGTCAAGTATGTAAAAAAGGATCAGGAACTAGCGCTGGAGCTATATAATACAGGCAATCATGATGCAATGTATTTAGCAGGACTTTCTGTTAATCCAAAATTGATAAAAAAAGACACGCTTCAAACGTGGGCAACGAAAGCAAACTGGTACCTGCTTGCTGAATATACGGTGGCGGGAGTGGCAGCAGAAAGTGATTATGCCTTGGAACTGGCAAGAGAATGGATCCAATCTGATGAAGAAATGATTGCTGTTTGCGGATGGAATACATACGCCAACTATTTATCGATTACGCCTGATGAACAGCTCGATATCGAAGAAATTCGCGGCCTCCTTCACCAGATAGAAACAACTATCCATGCGGAAAGAAACCGGGTAAAATACGTCATGAATGGATTTGTGATTAGTACCGGTGCCTATGTAAAGGAACTCCATAACGAGGCTGTTGAAGTGGCTGACACTATTGGAAAAGTTCATGTGAATGTCGGTCAAACAGCATGCAAAGTGCCAATCGCCACCGATTATATTAAAAAAATCGAATTGCGCAATAAGATTGGTGTAAAAAGAAAAACGTGTATATGTTAAGAAAAGCAAAAGGGCCCCCTAGCCAGGAAGGCCCTTCTTTTTATACGTTTTTAAGCACCAAAAAAAGGCGATTATTTCGGTTCTCTTTTTCCTCTTCCGATGCTAAATCATATTTTTTCAGCAAATGGAATACTTCATTTAATAAATCCTGAGTATGCTCTTTTTCAAAAAACTGATGAAATAGTGGCTTCATCTCTTCTGGGAGAAAGGGTCCCTGTGATTCAAATTTACTTTTTACATCTTCATGGGTATGATCTAGCTTACATTCGCTCATATCTTGTCCCCCCTTATTTATTTATCTTTAGTATAAACAAAAAAGCCCTCAGCATGGGCTTTTTTGTCCAACTTTATTTACTCTCGGTCACTTCTAAAACATCTAACAAGAATACAAAGACAGGAATCCCGACGATTAGCCCCCACACACCAAAAAAGTGCTCGGAGAAAATCAAGACAAGGAAAGTATAGAAAACGGGAAGATTTGTCTTTGAACTCATTAAGTTTGGATTGAGAATATAGGCTTCGATGCCATGAATAATCATAATCGCAATACCGACATAAAGGACTGTCATTAAGCCGCCAATACTATAGGCGATGATAGCTAGCGGAATGATTGAGATAATCACACCTGCAACTGGGATAAGGCCCAAGATGAAAATCATAATTGATAATCCGCCCAGCTGTGGAAAATCCAGTATCCATAAGGAGATTGTAGTTAAGATACAGTTTACAACCGCAATAATCAGTTGGGCTTCGATTACCTTACCGAATGTACCAACAAACTTCTTTGCAAAAAATTCAATTTCGGAGTAAACAGGTGCAATCTTACTTTTTCTGAATTTCTTTGTAAAGACAATCAAGCGCGGTTTTTCTAATAAAAAGAACAAACTCATTAATAGTGCTAATAGAACTTGCAAACCAATTTTACTAATATCAGTAAAGTACTTTAATACGAAAGTAAAGCCTTGCTCTAAGTAACTTGAGATCTTAATTTCTTCCAGTCGGGTTACGATATAATTGAGGATAAAATTATCATGCTTCGACGTATAAAAGGCTGTTAACTGCTTGATTAATGCAGTAATTTCACCGGCAATCATTGGCAGGTACATGACTAGACCATAAGAAAGCAAGCCCACTATACTCGCATAAGAAATAACAACAATCAACTTTCGGTTAATCGGTATTTTACCTTCAATGAAATGCACTAATCGGTCCATGAGAAAGGCAAAAATGAATGTAAGTAAAATCAAATTAATCATTGACTTCATTGCATAGATAGCAATGGCAAGTAGGACAAAAATAGATATTCGCTTAAAACCTGTACTCTGCAATAGTTTATTAATCATAGGCTATTATCGGTCCCCATTATCTTCACTAAAATTCACATGAAAAATTTTTAATCATATCGCCATTATATCAAATCGGCAGGTATTTTGTCTTATCTCAAAATTGAACAGGCACTGTAGTTTTTTCAATTGGTTTGCCTTCATATCCATGCTTTTTTAAATAATCTAGAAGTTTTGGCAAATGGGCAAGTGTTTCCTTACGCTCATGTAAAAGGATTACCAGCGGTCCATTTTGATGTTTCTTCTGTTTTATTTGTTCAATTACGCTTTTGACATAGCGCTTATCCTTATAATACCAATCCTTACTATCAATATTCCAATCCCACATGATGTATCCATTTTGCTTAACGGCCTTTTTATACTCATTGGTCATGTATGGTGCACTTCCGTATGGAGTTCTCATAATAAATGAGTTAACACCTGAAACTGACTTTAAGGTGTTTCGGTTTTGGGTTAATTCACTTAGAACTGTTTTTTTAGACTTATAAAATTGCTTTTGACTGTGAGATACACTATGTAATCCAACCGTTTCACCTGTCCTAGTCATTAATTTTACCGCTTCAGGATATCTTTTAATATTCCCGTCAATCATAAAAAAGGTCGCTTTAAATTGATACTTTTCCAGTAGTTTGATAATCTTATCCGAAAATGGTGCTGGACCATCATCAAAAGTTAAATAGACTATTTTTTTTGTTTGTAAATTAGTTTTTTTAATTGGAGTTGCATTTGATTTCTTGGCCGGTGATTGAGAAGTAGTTAGTTTATCTTTTGTGGTGGGGTTTGCTGCAGCTATATCTGTAGTCTTATGATCTGGCACCTTACTAATCTCTCGTTCTTGCTCATTTCTCCAATGAATAGCAGCCTTTTGCTGCTTTTGCATGAATTCCTTTTCCCGCCTTAAATCATTGGTGTTCTGCACAATTGTTTGTGGTGACGCATCTTTTTTTACTGGCAAATTTGTTGCTTCATTTTTTAAGTGATTGTTGGATTCACTGCCTGCAGCTCTTGCTTGAAAATAATTACTAACAAATATTCCAGCAAACAAAAAACCAACGGCAATAACAGCGATTATCGTCCCCTTCGACCAACCACTTTTAAGATTCCCCATTGATCAATCCCTCTTTGTTGTTTTTTATTTATTACATTCATTATAGACGAAATTTTGACCAAAATGTTACCAATCTATGAATTTATAAAATTCCTATTTTGTTCAAATAAACTTCAAAGTTTGGTGCCTGACACCCATTGACAATGATTCTCATTATCTTTAATATGAGCTTATCGATATCATATTGAAGGGGGATACAACATGTTTAACATGCTATATGGGTTGAAGGATATTCACACGGTTATTTCAAATCAACGTAAAATCGGCGGTGCGGCAGAAGCTGATTCGATTCGATTATTATCAGGTGAAACCTATTTAAACCCCGTGTTTACTAATGTGGATCTCTCAAAAGGACAGTTTTTATCAGTTGGTTTTATCGATCAGGATGGTGCTAACGTCATTGCCCATGTCGATCAGATTGCGGTCATCAAGGGGTTGCGCCACAAATTAATTTGCCAGCTAAATAATACGTTTATTAAACAATACCTGTTGAATGATACATTGAAATATCTACAGAAGCTATGTGAAGTGAATGCTGGATTTGTAACAAGTTCCTTTAAAAAAGAAGCGTTGAAACTTGTGCGTGATATTAGTGTGAAGGAATTGAGGAATCACAATATTTCACTTCCGTTTCCACTAGAAGATAAAATAGTGCAATTGTATGCATAATAAAAACGAGGTCACATTTCGGTGTGTACCTCGTTTTTTTGTTTATTGAATGACCGCCTGGCACGCTAATCGATAGCCGTTGTTTAGTTCAGTGCCAAGCTTTTTTTGCTCTTGTTCATTTGGCTGTGAGAGCCGTGTACTTTGCAGAACCTGGACCGTACATTGTCCACAGGTTCCCTTCTGGCATTTGTATTTGATGGACTTCCCTTGGTTTAGAGCAACCTCAAGCAGCTTCCCCTGAGCAGGCATGATCTCAAATCTATTTGATCCTTGAACTACGATTATTTTCTCTAGATGAGATTGGTGTGCAGCTTCTTCTTTGTCAACGATAGGCCGATGTGTTGAGTTCAGCACAGTAGCAATCTTGCCAGGAATGAGTGAGCCTACAGTAAATACTCGATGGTTCATTTAATTAATCCTCAATTGCCTCAAGGGTACAAATGGCACCAGGGCGTTTAATTCGCAAAACTGCTGTTTCATATACTCGGAATGGATGATTCATCCCTTCCACACCCAAGTAGGCTGTATCAAAATCCTCGGAAACGGCAAGGTCCAGATTGTTTCGCCCAGTGTTGAGAATTACTCCTGTTTTCCCTTTTAAAACAGGGGATTGGAACACGCCATCTGTCACGAGCTCACGGATATGTTCAATTTCTAACACATTGGTATCCTTATGAACACGATGAATAAGGGAATACAGCTCTGGTGATAACACAAGCGCAAACGGACCATGATGGTTCATTTCGAGAAGTTTGTTTCGTGCCTCGACAACATCCTGAAAAGCGGTACCTGATTCATACCATTCGCCGATTAAGTGTGTCAGCCTGCCTTGGACATTCATTAATCCAGGAATATCAAATTCCTTGGCCCCATGAAAAATCATCTGATCTTCTAGATTGGCAACGTCTCGGGCTGCATTGGCTGCTGGTGAAAAATCAATGGGTATATCGAGTGACTTCGCCTGTTCAATATCACGCCAATAGAGGATGAAATCCTTATATAGTAACGGAATGGTAAGGTTTACTCGTTTACTTGATTCAACAATGGTATCAAAAGAACCTTGGTAGTCCATTTTTGCTTCCTGGTTTTCGATAAAGATATCATTTGCGATGCTTTGCATCCCACGGCCGAGTGGTCCATATAACTCGATAAAACGCCGTCCAACAAGCTGTCTGCGTGCTGACTCAATAATTGTTTTATCAAGTTCTGAAAATTCCTGGCCGGTTAGTGGTGAATCCGGATATAATTGCGACTTGTTCATTTTGGGTCCTCTTTCCTTTTTACATTTACTGTCTTGTATGTGATTTTGAGTGGGTGGTGTGGTGAGTGGGTGGGTATTCCGCCTATTCTTGGTGGGATTCCGCCGAATTTGGAACGGATCCTGCCAAGACTGGGATTTATTCCACCAAACAGAGCGTGGATTCCGCCGCTCACGGT
>NZ_JBALOA010000010.1:0-50252 GCF_036962125.1 Neobacillus drentensis | reverse complement strand
AGTTTTCAAAGAACAATTTGATAAGACAACTTTTATATCATATCACTTTCCAAAAGCGGAGTCAACAACTATTTAATTTTTTATTTCAAAAGATTAATAGTTTTAACGACAACTTTCAAAGTTTAACATTTCTAACTAACGAAGTCAACAATTACTTTTTAATATTGTGTGTCTCGCTGACAACTTTTATATCTTAACACCTGACATAGAATAAGGCAACAAAAATCTTTATATAATAAAACTTACTTTTTATGGATATTAATTATTATATAATGCTAGAATGAGATAAACTTTAACCATTTAAAGGGGTGCAGAAAATTGCTTTCTTTTATATTAGTAGTGATCGTATTATTTCTAATTCCAGGTCCAGCTGTTTTACTCACCATTTCTCAAACCGCTCAAGGCGGGAGGAAAACTGGCATCATCACTGGCATCGGGATCGCTGTAGGTGACTTGATTCATACAATCGCTGCTGTGCTTGGTCTTTCTGCCATTCTCATGACATCAGCACTCGCCTTTGAAATCGTAAAATATTTAGGTGCAGCATATTTGATCTTTTTAGGGATTAAGACAATCCTTCAAAAGTCCAAAAAACAAGAGCAGCCCGTCGTGAGAAAGAGCTCTTCTGTCACTTCGTTTCGTCAAGCCTTATTAATTGAATTACTTAATCCCAAAACAGCTCTTTTCTTCTTAGCTTTCTTACCGCAGTTTGTTCACAACAATGGGACTCCCGTCGTTATTCAGTTACTTACTCTTGGGCTCACGTTTGTGTTAATGAGCATCTTGTATACCACCCTGCTTGCATTCCTAACCAGCTCCATTGGCGAAAGACTTTTCTCAAACAAAAATAGCAAGCTTGCCCGCTGGCAAGGGAAGGTTGTCGGCTCAATCTATATTGGCCTTGGCCTGCAGCTCGTACTTCAAAATCAAAAATAAAATGCATATTAAAAGCGATACCATCGATGTATCGCTTTTCTTTATTGCTTAAGTTTTTTGAACATCCCTCGGCTTGGTTTAAGGTTTGCTTCGATGATGTAGAAGTCGCCATTGTTTGTTAGACCAATGTCTAGGCCGATTATGCGGGAACTTTGGTAGTATTCACCTAGTTCGTATGCTGTTAAGAGAGCAATATTATCGATTTCTGTGTTTAATAATTGGATATCGATATCCTTGATGCTGGAGTCTTCAAGTGCTTGCTCTAGGGTAAGAATTGCTTTGGCAATATTGGTGATAAAATAGCCATTTTTCGCTACTTTTGCAAGTTTCCCCGTTACCTTCCATTCAATGGAATCTACTTCTTTTTCCACCATTACCCGTATATCAAATGGGCATTGCTCTATTGTAGCTAATGGAATCTTCTGTTGGACGAGATACAGTTTTCGGCCATATTTCTCTTTATCCAGAAATTCCTCGATACCATTTTTTCCGCAAATCATCTTATTTCTATCGCTATGTATTTCATAGCTGTCTTCACCAATCTTTGTAATCTGTACTACACCATAGCCCTGCGATCCTCCGCTAGGTTTTATCACAACTGCTTCATTTTCCTCTATAAGCTCCCAAAAATTTCCGCGAGATAAAATAACCGTTTTTGGCAAGTACCCGACAAGTATAGGATTGTCCTTCATAATCTGATACTTTGTCCATTTTCCGTATGAATAACTCATGCCAAGCCCACCCTTTCGTCCAGAGACCTGCTGTTTATACCCTATCCTATTCACAGCCTGTCAATATGTATGGATAGATGTCACTGGCACGTTTTCTATTCCTTCATAAATAGGCGAGAAAATAACGGGATAAGCCCTAACCTTTATTTTTCAATTGAATATATTAACTTGAGAATCCTTTAAAAGGAGGGGTATAAATGGGGTGCCGTAAGGACAAAAGCGATTGCAACAAAAAATGTTCCTGCAAGAAAGATTGTTTATGCCGGATATTAAAGAAGTTCAAGCATAGCGAGGTAACGATTCGGACGAAATCTGGTGATTTCTTTACTGGGGAGTTAATTAAAGTAACAAGTGATTGCTGTGTGAAAATCATCGAGCCAGTTACAATGTCACCTTTGTTAAGCGAGCGCTTGACTGTGATTCGCTGTAAAGATATCGAGAGCTTTTCCGTCGATTTACTCAGCGGATGAGGGAGTAATAATCCTTAACCGAAGTAAGGCAGCGGATAACATCACTGCCTTATTTTTTGGAATGGACGTATCTTTGAAGGGAAGAAGTATGGACGATGAAACGACTTCGCCTTCTTAACAGCGAGTCCTCCGCATCTGAATGATGGTGCTGTGGATCTTGATACCGTATATAGGCATAATGATCCTTCGTTAAAGAAAACATTTTTAGCCTATTTTCATAACAAAGGCGCTGAAAACCACTATCCTCCCCAACGTTCACATCCGGAAAACTAATTTTATCAAGGATGCTTTTCTTGAAGGCGAGCGTAGCCCCACTTAAAAAATCTGAACTTTTGTACGGACCATGATTGATAATCCATCGATTTTCATGATTCGGATTATACAAACGTAATTCATTTCCTTTTTGGAAGTACATATAAAAACTGCTCTTTCCTACCACGTCTGCCTTTTTTTCCACAAAGGCCTGATATACCTCGTTCAGATAATCGGGACCGTAATAGTCATCATCATCCATTTTTGTAACAAATTCATATTTCGCCAGCTGCACCCCTTTGTTTAAGCATGCACCCAAACTTACCTCTTCAGGAAACTGAAGAACCAGGTATCCCGCCAAATCCACCTCCAGCACTGAAGAATTAATGATAATAATCAACTCTTTTTCTTTTAACGTTTGTCGCTGAAAGTTCTCAATCATCTTGGGTACAAATGCTAGGCGATTCGTACAGGCAACAACGGAAATCATTTGGACTGCCCCCTTCCTACCCAGACCAAACTCTGTGTATTTCATAGTATGTAAGAAACTGAAAAAATAGAGGTGAATCATGGATAAGAAAGTGTTAATTACAGGAGTGGCAGGTTTCCTTGGGTCCCACCTGGCAAAAGATTTATTGGCCGCTGGATGCGTGGTCGTTGGGGTAGATAATTTATTATCAGGAAAGATTACTAACATAAAGAACCTCCCCGAAGACCAGTTCATTTTTAAAGAAATGGATGCTTGCTCGAAAAAGTTACTAACCGACCCAGACCTAAGATATGTTCAGGAAATTTACCATCTCGCCTCGGCCGCCTCTCCAAAATACTATCAAGCCAACCCCTTTGAGACGATTAATGTCAATACCATCGGCACAAAAAATATGCTGGAGCTTGCAAAAAGGAATCAAGCGAAAATGGTGTATACCAGCACAAGTGAAGCCTATGGTGACCCTGAAGTACATCCGCAACCAGAAACCTACCGAGGTAATGTCAATACATGGGGTCCTCGTGCCTGTTACGATGAAGCCAAGCGTTTAGGCGAGGTCCTTTGCTACTTATATTTCACCGAATATCAAACAAAAGTAAAGGTAGCTCGGATTTTCAACACCTACTCAGCTGGACTGGCGAACGATGATGGTCGAGTCATTTCTAACTTTGTCACTCAAGCATTAAATGGCGAAGACATTACAGTTTATGGAGATGGCACGCAAACACGGTCGTTTTGCTATGTGACCGATACAATCAACGGACTAAAGCTATTAATGGAAAAAGAGGAGGCCAATGGTGAGATTATCAATATTGGCAACCCCGTCGAATATCCAATTATTGATTTAGCACATTTGGTAAAGGGATTAGCCAAATCAGAAAGTAACATCACGTTTCATCCCCTGCCTAAAGATGACCCGAAAGTGCGTCGGCCTCTAATCGATAAAGCGAAGGAATTATTAGGATGGGAACCATTTGTAACCCTGAATGAAGGACTGGAGAAAACAATCAATCAATATCGAAACAAGTTAAGGATCGATGGCTCAAGTGAAACTCAATAGTACAGTAGGCCAAGCCATACTCGAACTCTCCTTCCAAAAGAGAGTGCAAGTATGGCTTGCAATCTTTATTCCTTATTGTTTACGGCATCCAAATCTTAAATAAATTCTTCCCAAATTCCAATCCTCTTTTTCTAAAAAAACGTAACTGCTCGCCAAGCTGTGGAGTGGAAACTAGGATTACACCATCAATTTCATTAGACAAGAAAAGAGAAACCGCCTTTCTAACCTCTTTAGGGCCAAGAAATTCCATCGATACATAATGATTCTTTGCTGCTAAATTCTCCTGGTAAAAGTCAACGTGGTTGTTCGTTCCTAGGAGTAATAGCTTTGGTTTCCTCTTTAAATGGAAAAATCTCAACGTTGCGATCTGTTTAAAGGTACTGAGCAAAATTTCATTGGTTGTCTCGACTTTATTACTATGGGCAAGTGAATTTCCATGGATGCGATAGCTGTATAGGACTTCAGGAACCCTAGCAATTTCTCCTTCTTCAAACATTCTCGTCCAAAGATCGTAATCATAGGCAATTTTAAAGGTGGGGTCATATCCGCCAATTTTTTCATAAGCCTGTTTGGAGAAAAAGCCGGTCCCATGGCAAAGTGGTGTACTGTAAAATTGCTCCGTTCTGAAGGATCCTTTATTATTAAAAAAGAGTTCTTCCCATTCAAGCAAACTTTGATCAACTAAATCCTTTCCAGGAATACAGCGAATGAGTGACCCTGTTGCTGCAAGCCTGGTGTCTGCTTTCACATAAGCTAATTGTTTTTCTAATCGCTGCCTATGGCTAAGATCATCAGCATCTTGGATGGCAATCCAATTGCCCTTTGCTTGATTAATCCCCATGTTTAAGGCAGTGGCTGCCCCGACATTCTTGCCTAGGTGAATCACCTTCACCCGTGAATCCGATATCCGATCAAGTATCTCCTTTGTTAGATCAGCAGAACCATCATTCACGATAATATATTCAAAATCGGGTAAGCTCTGATGTAAAATACTTTCTATCGCTTCCACAAGATACGCTTCTCCGTTGTAGACCGCCGTAACCACAGATATTTCCATAGCTAAATACAACACTCCTGATAAACAATTTGATTTATCATATGCACAGTAAAAAGAGATGGAATCGTCTACACAAAAAGAAAATAGCATGAATAAACTAAAGGGACGATGCTATGAATGTTGGATAAAGGAGATTAATATGAGAAAGGTCTTTTGTGTCGGCATGATAAAAAATGAAGCGGATATTATTGAGTCCTATGTACGATACCATCTCAATATATTTGACGGGATTGTCCTCTTAGATAATGGGAGCACTGATCGTACGCTTGAAATTCTCACTCATATACAATCAGAAGGACTGCCTATTTTTTTGAAACATGACAATACCCTGGAGTACGTTCAGGGAGAAAAAACTACTGAGTTAATTAACTATACCTTTGAACGGTTCGACCCTGATTTTATTTTTCCATTAGACGTGGATGAGTTTTTAACCGCTCCAAATTATCCTGGAAATCCACGAAAATTAGTGAACAAATTATCTACAAGCAAGGTATATTACCTCGAAAGAGACCTTACTTATTTCCCCATCCACCTAAATGAGAATGAATTGTTTATTCCAAAAAGAATCACTTATGCAAGTCCGATAAAGGATTATTGGCCGAAGGTAGTCGTTTCCAAAAAAATTTGGAAAACATACTCCCCCTCGATTTCTGGTGGGAACCATGATTTATTATTCGATAAAAGGAATGTCCGAGTGCAAATTTCCCCGCACTTAAAATTAAAGCACTATCCCTATCGGTCAATCGAACACCTCAAATCAAAAATAACAGTAGGCTGGATGAATACTCTCGCTTCTCATAATTATAGTGAAGGCCACAATTACCACTGGCGCACCCTTTTTGATGAACTTAAAAATAATAACTTTTCTATTAGTGTAGATGCGATTCTAGAGCATAATGAAACGTATATTCCAATGGACACAACCTTTTGCCATTCATTAGAACTAAAATACACCACCGCCCATGAAGTCAATGCCTTAAGGAACCTATTAAACTATTGTGAATCTCTAGCAAACAACTATCGTGAGTTGGATAAACGAAGGCGTGGTGAATTATAAATGGAACCGATATCGATAGTGGCACTAAGTAATGATCATTACGCTGTTCATTTAGCCACAATGCTATTTTCTTTATTCGAAAATAAACTCCCTGAAACAAATTATCAAATCTATATCATCGATGGAAATTTATCGCTCGAAAATAAATCAAAAATTAACTGCCTTCTCCAAACATACAACACCTCTCCTACCTATCTAACGGTTGACCCAAGTATCTATAAACACGCTAAGGTTTGGGGGCATGTCAGCCGCGAAGCCTTTTATCGTATCTCTATACCCGATCTCTTAGACAGAAGTATTAAAAAGGTCATCTATCTTGATAGTGACTTAATTATTAAAGGAGACCTCCGTGCTTTATGGGAGAGTGAACAATTGGATAAGCATTTCTTGGGGGCTGTCGAGGACCCGGTTGAGTTTGCTGGCATCAAACTGCCGCGCGGCTATAAATACTTTAATTCTGGCGTCCTGTTAATGAATCTTAAAAAGTGGAGGAAATATAACATTTCGAGCAAGGTTCTGCTATTTATTAATAAGTACCCCGGAAAAATCATGTGGTGGGACCAGGACGCCCTTAATGCCGTTCTTTATAATAAATGGTTTCCCCTCGATTATAAGTGGAATTATCAAGTATTTCGAATGGGACATTTGGACATTAACCCAGTCATTATACATTTCAATACTGATATAAAGCCCTGGAACGGCGAGACCCTTCTGAAAGAAGAATATGATTACTATCGGAATCGACTTGAATGGTAAATAGAAAATCCCGTCAATAATCGTAGACGGGATTTTTCTATGTTTCACTTCGACCTTGGATGCGCAACTTTTTTAAAAAAGCCTTAAATCTTGAAATGTTGAGATAAATCGGATCTTCCCCTTTCCATCGATTTGGATTTTGAGACCCATGGCTGCCTACTTGACCGATAATGTAATCATAATCCAAATCGCCTATGGCACTGATTGCCCAATAATGGGGGATAATATAGGTTGGGCTAAAAATCTCAAAAACCTTCGTCCCAGGCTCACAAAAGGTTAAATTGGTTAAGCCCGCCCCATGGGCCGCAATAACGACCTCTGCCGAAGAAAATAGCTGTACCTGCTCAGCGACCGACAGGAATTCCAAATCAACTAGAATAAATCCATAGGTATTGAGCAACTTCATCACTTGCTTTTCATTCGCGATTCTCCTCGACCATCTTCTGGTAATGAAGATTCTTTTTTTAGGGGCTGAAGGTGTATTTTTTAAAAATACCGAACGGAGAACATTATGTCCCCATTTTGTTGGGAATGCCGGTTGAGTAGCAACAGCCAACTGCTCAGCTTGAAGATGGAACTCGCTGTGCGTCTTAATTATTCGATCATCTGTCAGTCCAAAATGCCGAAAGGTTTCCTGTTGGAATGGCTGTTCATCTCCGGCATTTACAATAAACCGTTCGATTGGCAGACCACTCTTCAAGAACAAATCAATCCTCGGTATAACCTCATACATCCAATGGTAGTAATTCCGGCTATAAACATGTGTTAGATCCGCAGCATGTTTGACCTGAGTCACTTCAGGCAATGCCTTCTCTTGAAAAATCGAATGAGTTTCAGGGGTGATATGTACCCCCTCAAATGATACATCCCATAAGAGATGGTTATCAGGGGTAATGATTGCACCATTCATCCCCCAGACGCGTCCGTTAGGAACAACCGCGACCTCTCCTCCTGCAAATTCATTTGGATACCAGGAAGGAGGACAGGGGGGACGTGGCAGACTGGTTGAGACAGGGGTTTTAGGGTAAATTTCTTTCATGGTTAACGTGGATGGATCCTGTGCCGCACCCCATTCTTTTATAGATTGAAAGATTTCTATCGGCGGAAGAAAATGTTCCAAATTAACACTCCTTTCAAAGAACATAACAAACTTAGGTAACATAAACCTTTCATCAAGAATAGTAGTATAGAATGTATCTACATAAACTTCGCGAAAAATTAGGAGGCGATTTTTTTGAGGAACTTACAGCCACCTCAAGGGATCTATGACACCGTAAAGGAATGGTTCGAGGCAAACGACCAAGCGGTTTCTAAAGGAGCAGTCCTAAAGGAAATCTATCCAGCTTCTTCTTTTTCACGGCAAAGACATCGACCTCCCACTCGTTACCCCTCTATATTGGTCGGCGGCACCGTCGGAGTGATTCCAGGCGGACGTGTATGGGGGCAAAACGGTGCGGTCATAACCCCCGATAATTACTTGATCTGGGATGCTTCCTTAGAATATGTTCATCCACGCTCCAATCATTCGATTTTTAAAGAAAACACCTTAGCACCCATTTCACAAAAGTATCATCAAGTAGCTGACCTCACACATGCGGAGGGAAGAAATTATTATCACTGGATGTATGAGGTATTACCCCGTATACATTTACTGCAGGAGAGCGGCATCGATGTCGAACACTATATCGTCAAACCTGAACCCGTAAGTTTACCTTTTCAAGCGGAGACACTAAACCAACTTGGGATCGCGGAGCATCAATTAATTCACACTTTCGAAGGATTCCATCTTCAGGCTGACCAATTAGTGGTAGCTTCCCAGCCTTCGTTTGCGACCAAGTGGGGGTATAATTTTTTGAGAAGGACGTTCTTAACGGAAGATTCAACTGAAAGAAAGCGGATTTATATTCGAAGAAAATGGTCGCGAATCATTACCAATGAGTCTGAGTTATGGGAGATTTTACGACCCTTGGGTTTTATTATGGTTGAGCTTGAGACCCTTTCCGTTAACGAACAAGCGCGGCTATTCTCGTCTGCTGAAATCATCGTTGGTGCACATGGTGCAGGCTTTGCTAATTTAACTTTTTGCCAGCCAGGAACAATAGTGATTGAAATTTTCTCTCCAACCTATATTACTCCCCTTTATTGGGCTATTAGTTCTTTTGGAAACTTGAAACATCATTATTTTATTGGCGATTTTGCTGGAAGCAATCGAGCACAAGGAAATCAGGGCTGGACAGGATTAGATAACATCACCATTCACCCCCGCAAGTTTGCTGCTTTCATAAGAAATATGAGACTTTCATAACGATTCACTAATTCACAGTGGATCGTTATTTATCTATAACCATTAGGATGCTGCTGATGCCATTTCCAAGCCGATTCTATCATTGCTTTGATATCATATCTTGGCGACCAGCCTAAGGCGTTTTGAATTTTTTGCGAGGAAGCTACTAACTTCGGCGGGTCGCCCTTCCGCCGCGGTTGAATTTTCACATTGGCTTTTGCACCGGTTACCTGCTCACAAAGATAAATCATTTCTAAGACGGAAACGCCTTGTTCATTTCCTAAATTAAAGATTTCCGCCGTCTTTGGATCTTGCTGCTGCAATAAAAATTCTAATGCGAGAATATGACCGTGGGACAAATCGGTAACATGAATATAATCGCGGATGCACGTGCCGTCTGGGGTCTCATAATCATCTCCGAAAATTTCTATATAAGGCGTCTTCCCTTGCAAATGCCTTAAAATGTTGGGAATTAAGTGCGTCTCCGGATTGTGATCCTCGCCGATTTCAGCAGATGGATGAGCTCCCGCCACATTAAAGTAACGGAGGGCAATATAATTAAAATCGTGCGTCTGTGAGACATTTTTTACGATCGTTTCTACCATTAGTTTTGAATTACCATATGGGTTAATCGGATTGGTCGGCAGGTTTTCATGGATGATTGGTTGATCCGGTACCCCATAGGTGGCACAGGTTGAAGAGAAGATGAAATTTTTAATATGGTGATCAACCATTTTTTGCAGTAAGCAGACGGTGGCCGCCACATTATTTTGATAGTATTTGAGCGGCTGGGTGACCGATTCACCCACCAGACAGCTGGCGGCGAAGTGCATGACCGCCTTTACGGAATACATCGTAAATAGACGGTCAAGTACACGCGGGTCTCCTGCGTCTCCCTTGATAAATATCGCCCTTTTATCGACAGCTTCTATATGCCCAGTCGATAGATTATCTAATACCACAACAGAATAACCACGGTCTGCAAGGTCCCTGACAACATGGCTGCCGATATACCCTGCCCCGCCTGTTACTAATATCACGGCGAATCACTTCCTTTCGTTTTAAGTCACAGCAAAAAGAGCATGCGGCAATGCTCTTTTTAGTGATTTGAAATTCCAAAGTAGTAGAATCCTAGTTTCTGAACTTGGTCCTTATCAAGCATATTTCTTCCGTCAAAAATAACCGGCTGCTTCATGAGCGGCTTTACACTCTCCCAATGGAGCTTCTTATACTCCTTCCAGTCTGTGGCAAGAACGAGCGCATCGGCACCTGTTACCGTTTCTTCAATCGTCAACATTTGGTGAGGAACACCACTTTTTACCATTGGGTCGTGGGTTTTAACAATTGCTTTCTCTGCTAATAAGCGCTCAATCAAAGTAAAACTAGGCGACTCCCTCGTATCATCCGTATTTGCTTTAAAGGACAAGCCGAGCACGGCAATCGTTTTATTCTTCAGCTCCCCACCGAGTGCCTGCTTTATTTTTTCAATAAAATAAATAGGCTGCTCCGCATTCACGTTTACGACCGCTTCGAGAATCGATAACGGGGTTCCTTGTTGTTGGGCTGTGTAGATTAGCGCATTGACGTCCTTCGGAAAGCAGGATCCGCCGTAGCCCATACCCGCTTTTAAAAAATGAGGATTGATACGGTGGTCGAGCCCGATTCCGTTCGAAACGTCGTTGACATTGATAGAAAGTTTGTCACATACCCGTGCTAATTCATTTATATAGGAAATTTTTAAGGCGAGGAAGGAATTGGCGGCGTACTTAATCATTTCCGAGGCGGTGGGATGAGTTTCGACGACTGGACAGGAGAAGTCTTTATATAATTCTCTCATGATTGCTTTGGCGGTTTCACTCGTAGTGCCGATGACGATCCGGTCAGGATGGAGCGCATCTTGAAGGGCGGAACCCTCGCGCAGGAATTCGGGATTGGAAACTACATCAAATGGAATCGGGGTGGATTGATTTTCTGCGATGACGCTTGTCACTAATGCGGCCGTCCCGACTGGCACCGTACTTTTTGTTACGATGACCTTGTATTGATTCATATGTTGACCGATTGATTGGGCGACATTTTTTACAAAGGAAAGGTCTGCATTGCCGTCGGTTCCCTGCGGGGTCCCGACGCAAATGAATATTACATCATTCGCTTTTATGGCGTTTTCCGTTTGATTGGTAAAATTTATATTTTTGGCATCGGTATGCTTCTTTAAAAGGTCTTCAAGGCCAGGTTCATAGAAATGTAGTTTTCCAGCTTGCAACGCTTGGATCTTTTGCAAATCAAGATCAAGGCCGGTTACCTTGTGACCCAGTTCGCAAAAAATAAGCCCTGTAGTGGTTCCCACATAACCTGTACCGACAATCAAGATGTTCACGACTATTTTTTCCCCCTTGGTCCACAAATATAATTAATGAGCTCCACATATTCAGACGTTTTAGCAATATCAAAGCACTTGCCTTCTATCTCCAACCCATAGCTTGTATAATCTTTTGCCATTGCTCGGATGGCGTCGGTTAATTGAATTTCTCCACCTACATCTGGTTTTACGTTTTCTAGATATGTGAAAATGGCTGGATCAAAAATATATCTGCCAATCACGGCTAAGTCAGATGGTGGTGATTCTTGCGGTTTTTCAACGATGTCAACGATCTTATATTCCTTGTTTTTTAATGATTCTGGCTGGATGACTCCATAATTTCTTAACTCCGCTGGATCTAGTTTTTTTACTCCAATAATATTTCCTTGATATTCAGTGTACATATCGATTAACTGCTGTAACGGTTCTTTTTCGTTGGGAAGAATAATTTCATCTGGGAGCAGGACTGCAAACGGCTCATTGCCAACAAAATGCTTACCGAGGAGGATCGCATCCCCTAATCCACGTGCATAGGATTGGCGAACATACTGAAAATGCACATTAGGAAGAGAAATTTCTTTTAAAAGGTGGGTCTTATCTTTTTCCTCTAAGTATGTCTCCAACTCCACCGAGCGATCGTAATAATCAAGGATCATATTTTTTGATCTTGAAACGATAATTAATATTTGTTCAATTCCTGAATTGATGGCTTCTTCGACGATAAAATCAAGGGCTGGCCTTCCGCAGATTGGCAGCATCTCTTTTGGCAAAACTTTCGTGATTGGCAAGGTTCTTGTTCCATACCCCGCTGCAGGAATGATTGCTTTTCTTACCATGTCTCTTCCCTCCTTGCGAATTAGTAATAGAATATTCGAAAAGGGACGAAGGGGAAGGGTGTTCAACAGAAATGGGCGCTAAAGGGGATGGATGTGCTTGATTCGAAGGAGGAGTTTTGGAGTTTGAGAGGATTTTTTTCGAAATCGGTTTAAGGTGATGTCATTAGATAAATAGTGGTTTGGTTCGTTCACCAGAGGATGTTATTTATTTTGGAAATCGAGAGGCACGTACTGATGGGACATTTTCGAGGATATTAACAGAGTTATCAACATATACTACGTTTATATCCACATGAAAGCGAAGGATATCAACAGATTTCTACTATTTGTACACAAATAATGTGGATAATATTTTGACTCTTTCTAAAATAATGACTACTATATGGGTTTATCCACAAAACCCACAATTTTATCCACAAAATCAACAAGCTTACCCACAATTCAAGTTAATATATCCACATTAACCATTAGATTTATCCACATTTTACAATACAAAAGACCTAGCAGGATCTCTAGGCCTTTCATATTACTTATTGGAACCATCCTCTGGATTCGCTTGATCATACCGTTCAAGAATTTCCTTTAGCTCACCCGTATCGCCTTTAGCATTAATAATCTCAAAAAGTTCATTTAACCCATCACTAATTTTTTCATCTTCCTGTTTCATGTTTATCCCCCCTTTTTATACTAGGGTACCCTCCCGAACAGAAAAATATTTCGATGAGAATTCTGTCGAAAACATTTCACTGTCACCTGACAGTATTCTGCTTTTATCCACTCTATTATTTGCTATCTTAAAAGAAACGATCGATGGGAGGGCAATTGCATGTATTTCGAATGCTTGTTAGATGCCGTATTGGGGGAACGACAAATTTTCCATGTTATCGATTGCTCCATCTGTGGGTTTGAGGAAATTTATTATGAAAGTCCAGTTGCCAGGAAACTAATAGGACGAGCCTGTTCACACTGCAATTTTGTCCAACGGTTTGAATAATCTAATCAGAATTGAGCTTGGTTTTGTCCAAGCTCAATTTCTTTGTTATTTAACAATCGCTCCCTTAAGCTGATTGACATCAAACTCCAAATATCCCTTTAAACAGGTCAACATATATACCCAGCCTTCTTTATTATCGATGAGATTCCTAATTAATTCATCATCATCTTCTTTAAATCCTTCTTCAGTAATTTCAATAATAGTACTCGCCTGGTCCAATTCTTTAAGTGAGATAGTGACCCGATTTCCTTCTCCATCCGTCCCCCACCTAAAAATAATTTTCTTATTTGGCTCGATTTCGAGCACTTCAATGCTGACATCGGCATTGTATTCCTCATATCTCAGTCCAACCGTCTGGCCCTGCTCCCATCGGGCACTAGATGTGAACCAGAAATTCTTGATTTTCTCAGGGGCAACGAAGGCTTCAAACACTTCATTAGCGGGCTTCAAGATTTTAAATACCGTTTGATTAAACATTCTCCATCATCCTCTTTCTTTCCATAGGATTACTATATGTAATGGTTGGCTAATTGAATTTTTTTATACCTATTACTTATAAGATTCTAAATGTAAAAAAAGCCAGTATTGATCACCAATACTGGCTTTTGTTACATAAATGGTTTACTTACATTTTTAACGCAAATTCAAGTGCTTTACTATTATGATAACTTGCTTTTACTATTAGCTTTGCTCTTAATTCTTTATCCAGACAATCACGCTTCAGTAGTTCATTGTGGCGGTGCTGAATTAAGTGATAGTAATATTTAACCTTCATCAACATTTTTAACACAAAAAAACCTCCTCATATTCATCTACATAAATCGCAGGAGTTATCGTGTTCGGTAACTGGCAAGCATCGTTCTTAAAACCTTAGCCCCTGTAGTTTTGCGTCACCACTTTTCAATGGCTTTGCCGTTTCGTACGATTTATGTGTTTATAAAAAATATAAGCAACTGATTTATAAAATAAAAGGGTCATTGGACCCAATCTAGTAATTTTTACAAAATAGATAGAGTAGCTGATACATCTTAAGATTCACCAGCGCTGATTCATCAGAATGGACAGAAGCATAAAAAGGCGTTTTAAAGTGTTGATTGCTGTCCATGATGATAATGAAGTGAATTTTAAGAAAAGGAAGTTACTTATGTTAAAAATACGTCTCGCCTTTTTGTTTCTGATTGTGCTGGCGCTCTCCATAACAGGCTGCGCAGGGAAATTTCATTTCTTTCAGGACGAAGAGAGTTCATTCCGGAGTCCATCATCTAGTGAGGAGAAACGGCAGCAAGATGCTAGCGTTCAAGCTTCCAGCCAGGAAGTGATTCCTGTTCTTGTTAATAAGAGCAATAGACTGCCAAACAATTATCAGCCAAGAGATTTAATTTATCCTGATATCCCATTTACGTTTCAACAGAAAATGGAAAAGCGGCAAATGCGCTCTGAAGCAGGAGCAGCGATCGAGAGATTATTTGCTGGTGCGAAACAACAAGGAGTGAATTTGTTAGGAGTGTCTGCCTACCGGTCCCATGCTTCTCAAACGGCTTTGTTTAATTACTACGTTAAACAAGATGGATATGAGGAGGCGATAACCTATAGTGCGGTGCCTGGAACAAGCGAACATGAAACCGGTCTTGCCATTGATGTGACGGGTGGGGATGGCAAATGTGCGGCCGAGGACTGTTTTGAGGGAACCAAAGAGGCGGTCTGGCTTCAAAATCATGCCGCCGAGTATGGCTTTATTATCCGCTATCCTAAAGGCAAGGACGCAATCACTGGCTACCAATACGAACCCTGGCATCTTCGTTACGTTGGGAAAACAATCGCCAAAGAAATTATGGATCGCGGCATCACCCTTGAAGAATACGTAGATGCAACCGTTGTGAATAACTAAACTTGGTACCTGGCACCCATGGAGAGTTCACCATTCTGCAAAAAAAGGCCCTCATTGCAACTAAGTTGCAACGAGGGCCTTTTTTAGTTATTTACCTTTGATTTCTAATAGCTTTAACCGAAGGTCATTTTCCATCGAAGCAAGTTCTTGTTCGGCCTGACGGCGCTTGTGCCGGCCTTCTTCTTGGATTCGCATCGTCTCTTCGAGTGTAGTGATTAGGCTTTCCTGAGTTTTCTTTAAGGTTTCAATATCAACGATACCACGTTCATTTTCTTTCGCTGTCTCGATCGTATTGGTTTTTAGCATTTCGGCATTTTTCAAAAGAAGTTCATTGGTTGTTTTCGACACCTGCTTTTGCGCCTCGACCGCATGACGCTGGCGAATTAACGTTAACGCAATCGCAACTTGATTTTTCCATAATGGAATGGCTGTCATAATCGAGGATTGGATTTTTTCCACAAGCGCTTGGTTCGTATTTTGAATTAACCGAATCTGCGGAGCACTTTGAATGGTAATTTCCCGGCTTAATTTCAAATCATGGAGACGCTTGTCTAACCGGTCCGCAAATTGGATCATATCGTTAACTTCTTGAAATTTCATTTGATCATTGGTCTGCTCCGCTGCTTTTTTCAGCTGTGGAATCGTCTTTTCCTGCATTTCTTCCAGTTTAATCTCCCCAGCGGCAATATAGACATTCAGGGCATGGAAATATTCTTTATTGGTCTCATACAACTGTTCGAGTAATTTAATATCGGACATCAGAATATTTTTGCTGCGGTCAAGTTTTACACTGATTCGGTCAATTTGTGCGCCTGTTTTTTGATATTTGGAGAGTACTTCTTGAACCGAGCTTGAAATTTTTCCAAACATACGAGCAAATAAGGATGGCTTCCCATCCTTCAAATCATCGGGATTCACTTCATCTAATCGCTTCATTAAATCACTAATAATCTGCCCGATTTCACCCACATCTTGTTTCTGCACATGCTCAAGCATCGTGTGGGAGAAGGAAAGCAATTTTCCTTGGGCTTGGGTACCATATTGAATCATCGACTGATGGTTGGTCGGGTCGATTTGCTCCGCAATCTGATAAGCTTTTGCGCGATGTTCTTCAGGGATGACATCAATTAATTTAACTGGTTTTGCCTCACTTGTTTGTGGTACTGGTTTTTTTGTTAATTCCAGCTTATCCCCAAACGGGTCAGCCAGAATATCATCTAATAAATTACTGGTTTTGTTGGGTTGAATTGGGTTGTTTTCGTTCACTTTAGCCACCTATTTTCTTCTGGGAATTTAGCGTCCTTTTGCTTATTAAGGGTATGCTTTGCGACGTCAATTTCAAAATTTAAGTGATCGATGTCATCGGAAATGACTTTGTATAAATCCTCTTCCAATACCTTTGTTAGTTCATTAAGTGTATGGCGGGTTTCAATAAGTGATTGGCCCATTTCCGTGTTCTTTTTTGGCTGAGAGGATAGGAAACTATATTTCTCAGTTAATTCAACAATTGAATCTAAATGAGAGAAATAAAACTGTTCTGCCTGGTAAAATCGTTTTGGTTCCTTGGTAGTCATTTTGTGTATTTTTTTTGTAATTCTTAGAAGGTCAATTCTTTGTTTTACAGAAGATATGTCACGTACGTTGAACAGATTTTTATTCAAGCGATTAATTTTCTGTTTGGCTTCTATAAGATTTTTCCTAATGTATCGATACTCTTTTCTCGATATCTGTTGCTTATTTAAAAAGCGGGCGTTCATCACAATCGCTAGGATGAAATGGGTAAGGATCCCTCCCGTTATCGCAATTCCTGTTGATACCCAAAAAGTTTGATCAAAAGGAAAAAAGCTGATGAGCCACGTTAACAGAGTTATCGGGACAGCCACAAATGAGCGGATAAGAAACGACAAAATCGGGTTCATAATAAATCGACTCCTGACTTAAGACTCTTTATATTCCTACGAATGAATGGAATGGAATGTTTCATTTTCCTCAAAAATATATACCAAAAGAAAATTATTTCCAAATTACTACTTCAACAATACACGAAAAAACTCCTGCCTGCCATAGACCTCAAACGGAAAGAATTCTAGGTCTTGAGACGTATTTTTCAGCTGTTGGGATGGCGTTGAATCTCATTATGTGGGCTACTGCCCAAGAGTTATATAAAAAGGAGCATAGGATAGATACAATCGTGAGGAGAGAGAAGAATATTATGTATAATCCTTATCAGATGCCTATTGAATATCAACATCTTAATAGACAATATAATGGTGGACAGTATCATCATAACGGGCAACCACATCATGGCGGGCAACCACATCATGGCGGGCAACCGCATTATGGCGGACAACCACATCATGGCGGGCAACCGCATTATGGCGGACAGCAGCATGGCGGTCATGGTGGACATTCGGGTTCAGGTTTTAATCTTGGGTCATTAGGTTCTTTACTTGGGTTTGGCTTAGGCTTTTTAGGTGGTGCTGGACAGGTAAAAGGACCATATCCAGGTGGATATGGATTTAGCGGTGGTTATGGCGCTGCACCTGGATTTGGAGGACTTGGCGGATACCCAGGTGGACCTATTCAAGGCTACAACCCTTATGGCCCTGGAATTGGGGGCGGATTAGGCTATCCTCCTGCTGGAATTACTGGTTACCAAGGATTTAATCCAAATATGAACATGTTCGGACAGCAACTCCAACCTGCCCCAGGTCTTAGCAGCAGCTATGGCTCTTGGAATCCAAGCGAATATGGGTTACCTAGTCCTATGCAGAGAATGGGGATATATTAAAAGGGAGCTGAGCTCCCTTTTTTACGATAAGAAAACTATTTTTACCTAACTCGCATAAAGTTCAATTGGCAACCCATCAGGATCTGTAAAGAAGGTGAATTTCTTATTTGTAAGAGGGTCCACACGGATGTCTTCAACTTTCACTTGATGGGTTTTCAGATAGTGTACTGCTTCTTCGATATCATCTACTTCGAAAGCAAGGTGTCTTAATCCTGCTGCCTCAGGATAGCTTGGCCTTACAGGTGGGGCGGGAAATGAAAACAGCTCAATTTGATATTGACCGTTCACCTCTAAATCAAGCTTATAGGAATCCCGCTCCTCCCGATACACTTCATTAACAGGGCTAAGACCAAGGATGCGAACATAAAAATCCTTTGATACTTCAAAATCCGAACAAATTACCGCAACATGATGAATTTTGTTCAACTTCATCTACCAACAACTCCTTTTATTAATCCATAGCAAGAAAACACCCCTTGTCCGCCTAGACAAGAGGTTCAAACTCGCTCCAAATGTCCACACCATATGGACAAAATCATCAAAGTGTCCACAGATGGTACCTGACACCAATTTAATGACACCAATTTAACACCCATCTATTCACCAAAGTCCTCTGGCCGTTCTTCGTTTTCGAAGTGGTGGAGGATGGCTTTGACTATGCGCTCGGAGGCATGTCCATCTCCGTATGGGTTGGAGGCATGTGCCATTTTGTCATGGGCAGCAAGGTTTGATAATAGTTCATCTGCAAGTCTAAAGATGGTTTCCTCATCTGTTCCCGCCAGTTTAAGGGTGCCTGCCTCAATTCCCTCTGGACGTTCCGTGGTATCACGTAACACAAGGACTGGAACACCCAAGGATGGTGCTTCCTCTTGAACACCGCCTGAATCTGTCAAAATCAAATAGGCCCTTGAGGCGAAATTATGGAAATCGATCACATCCAAAGGCTCGATTAGATGAATTCTATCGTTGTTTCCAAGGACACGATTGGCAATTTCGCGAACGACAGGATTCATGTGAACTGGGTAAACCACCTGCACATCCTCATGCTTTTCGACCAAACGGCAAATGGCGCGGAACATATTTTCCATCGGTTCGCCGGTGTTTTCCCGGCGATGCGCCGTCATAAGAAGTAACCTGTCGTTTCCGATCCGTTCCAATACAGGATGAGAATAATTGGCTCGCACCGTTGTTTTCAAGGCATCAATCGCTGTATTTCCCGTGATATAAATAGCCTCTTCTCGCTTATTTTCTACCAAAAGGTTTCGCTTTGCCTGGACCGTTGGCGAAAAGTGAAGGTCAGCCAACACCCCAGTCAATTGACGGTTCATTTCCTCCGGATACGGGGAATATTTGTTATGCGTCCGAAGTCCAGCCTCCACATGTCCAATCGGGGTCGAGTGATAGAACGCAGCCAAGCTTGCAACAAACGTGGTCGTTGTATCACCATGGACAAGGACAATATCTGGCTTAACATCCGCCAGAACTTGATTTAGTCCCTCTAAACTCCGCGTTGTCACTTCCAGTAAGGTTTGCCGTTCCTTCATTATATTTAAGTCGTAATCGGGCGTAATCTCAAATATCTCCAGCACTTGGTCAAGCATCTGGCGGTGCTGGGCCGTTACTGTAACAATCGGTATAATTTTATCAGGGTACTTCCCTAATTCTTTTACCAGGGGAGCCATTTTAATTGCTTCTGGTCTCGTTCCAAACACAGTCATTACCTTCAATTGATTCTTCATAGGGGCCTCCCACTAACTATCTAATTCCATTCACCTCACATGATACCAAATAATCCTCATTTATGAAAAAGCTATCCACCTCATTTGTCATGAAAATTCCTCAATATCCACTGACACCTTGTAATTTTCTAAAAATTTATTTGTACAATATTACATTTCTAGGTGGGGCGAATATATTGCAGAGAAAATTTTTAAAATATCCGACCTAGGAGTGAATTACATTTTGAAAAAAAGAGCCCTCATTACCATACCTATCTGCTTGCTTCTCATTGCAGTCATGGTAGCTTCCATTTTCCTCATTAATCTCAAACCAGCCGCTGGGAAAATAGCACAAGCTCAAAAACTTGCAGAATACTCGAAACCAGCCGTTGTCCGAATCGTTGATTATGCTGTTGTGCAATGGCAGTTTAATAATCCCAATGATCCTGAAGTCATCGCCATATTGGAGCAGCTAAAGAACCAATCCATCGTGGGCGGTTCAGGTTCAGGTGCGATCATTAGTGCGAACGGCTATATCGTCACCAATGCTCATGTAGTTGAAGCGACTCAAAAGAAAGACGAGGATATCGCCAATGAGGCGTTTAAACAACTAGTAACGATCATTGCGGACTATTTTAAAGTAGACTATCAAACAGCCTACAAGTATATGGTCCAATATACGCAATACACGGGAATCGAAAAGGTTTTGAAAGTAATTTTACCAGGCGGGGATGTACTTGATGGTGAAGTGAAAAGCTATGGTGCCCCTATAAATGAAGGAAAAGATGTAGCTGTTCTAAAAATTGAGGGCAAAAACCTGCCAACTTTACCACTTGGAGATTCTGATAATATTCAGAACCAAGATAATATCTGGGTCAGCGGATATCCAGCTGCTGCCGATTCGGACCTATTATCTCCCGATTCATCATTAGTTTCCTCGATGAATGCAGGGCAAATCTCTGCTACCTCTAAAAAGACAGAACAAGGTAGCCCTGTTATTCAAATTAACGCGGCTGCCACTCATGGAAATAGCGGTGGACCGGTCATCAACTCAAAAGGTGAAATCATTGGCTTACTCACGTTTAGAGGCGACACAGTCAACGGCCAAGAAGTCCAAGGCTTTAACTTTGCTGTGCCAGTCAACACGGTGAAGGAATTTGTCAACCAAGCGGGCGCAAAAAATGCGAAGAGCGATACAGATAAGCTTTATCAAGAAGGATTGAACCTTTATTGGGGCGGTTACTATAAACATGCATTAGAAAAATTCGAGGCTGTTCAGCGAATCTATCCAAATCATTCGGAAATCAAACAATATATCGCAAACTCCGAGAAAAGGATAGGCAGCAGTAAAACGCTCTGGTCCGATTATGCTACGACCTTCTATATTGTCGATGGCGTTTCCGGAGTACTGATTATTATTCTCCTACTGTTCACGTTTGCGTTTAGACCGAAACAACAAACAGTAGCCGCGGCAACGGCTGCTCCAAACCCAACACCAGTAACACCAACACCAACGGCGCCTGAAAACACACTTACTGACTTAAATAATGATGGAAAAATCGACGTTCAAGATATCCTCCTCGCCCTCCAAGAGGCCCAGAAAAAGCAGAAAAAAGACGATGAATAGAAAGGTTGTCTTTTTGTGGTACCTGACACCATGAAAATGACACCATGA
This sequence comes from Neobacillus drentensis, assembly GCF_036962125.1. Classification (GTDB taxonomy): domain Bacteria; phylum Bacillota; class Bacilli; order Bacillales; family Cytobacillaceae; genus Neobacillus; species Neobacillus drentensis_B. The sequence goes on along the minus strand of NZ_JBALOA010000010.1, from coordinate 28,901 downwards.
AAAAATATAAAGAAAAATGGGATGTAGATTATGCTACGTCCCATTTTTCTTTGATTAAATGATTGGACCTTAACCTTCGTTATTTTACCGCTTTTGCCAGCAAGGCTTCTACTTCATGCTTATATGGCATGGCTGGTGCGGTGCCTATTTTTGTGACAGACAGGGCAGCTACAGCGTTAGCAAACTTCATCGCATCCTTCACCGAAGATCCATTGCTAATCGCATGGGCAAATCCTCCGTTAAAGGCATCTCCTGCTCCAGTGGTATCGACCGCTTCAACCGTAAAGCTTGGAATCAATTCACCGCTGTCTCCACCGGTGTATAGGTATGCTCCTTTACTTCCCAACGTGATGATAACTGTATGGACACCTTGTTCATAAATGACCTTTGCCGCAGTTAGGGCTGTCCTTTCATCGGTTACTTCAATCCCCGTCAACTCGAAGGCCTCAGTTTCATTTGGGGTGATATAAGCAACATCCAGCAGAATTTCCCTCGGGAACTCCTGATATGGGGCCGGATTCAAAATAACAGGTACACCATGATTCTTGGCTACTTTCACTGTGGTCACAATTGCTTCAATGCTAGTTTCTAATTGAATTAGTACAATATCTGCTTCCTTAATTTTGTCTTCAGCCTCAATGACCTCTGCCTCTGTTATGGTTCCACATGCCCCCAAAGCTACGACGATACTATTTTCACCCTTATCATCTACTTCAATTAAAGCCGCACCTGTAGCTTGATCGGGGTCGACTTTAATATAGTCGATATTTACATTCTCATTCGTAAAGTGCTTTAATGCTTCTCTGCCAAAAACATCATCACCCAATTTGGTTAAAAACGTTACATCAGAACCGCTCCGAGCAGCAGCAGTTGCCTGGTTTCCACCTTTCCCACCAGGACCCATTTGAAATGGCCCTCCAAGCACGGTTTCTCCTGGCTTTGGAAGATGTGGTGTACGACTCATTAAATCCACAACATAACTTCCGACGACAACAACTTTCGACATAATCCTTCCCCGCCTCTACATAATTTTCAAGATGATAAAGTGAAACTTCCATCCCCCACTGAAGGTTAGTTGAACCTATCGGGCTTTTACTGGCAGTTGATCCCTCACTATCTTCTTCGACTTTGTAAACTTAGAATCTTGAGGTGGGGGTCTTACAGCCAGTTAAAGCGGGATAAAAGTAAAAACGCAATGCGATTGCGTTTTTACCTTATCAACCTATGACTATTTCGTTTTTACTTCATTTACATTTTCTTTAGTAACAAGTGTAGAATCAAGAATTACCTCTTTTTCAACAGTTTCTTTTTTAGAAATTTTTAAAGCCGTAGTGACTGCTTCTTTTCCAAGGAAAAACGGTGGTTCTGCAATTGTTGCCTCTAGTTTCCCTGCCTTAATCGCTTCGATCGATGGATCAATGGCATCACAACCAATTAATGTGATTTCATCTAAACGACCTGCCGCCTCAATGGCTGCTAATGCACCAAGTGCCATCTCATCGTTAGCTGCGTATACTCCATCAATTTTAGGATTTGCTTGTAAAATATCTTCCATTACCTTCATTGCCTCACCGCGGTCAAAGTTTGCTGCTTGTCTAGCTACTACTTTAAAGCCTGGGTTGGCATCGATAATTTCATTAAAGCCTTTGCTTCTTAATTGTCCTACGTTTGTACCCAAAATCCCTTGAATTTCAACAATATTTCCTTTACCACCAAGTGCATCCTTTAAATAGGTACCTGCAATATTACCAGACTTAAGTGCATCAAAACCGATATGAGTAATTACTTCTCCACCATTAGATGAACGGTCGATTGTAAAAACTGGGATATCTGAATCGTTTGCCTTTTTAACTGCTTGAACAATCGCATCACTATCAGTTGGGTCGATGATTAACACATCAATATTTTGTTGTAAAAGATTTTCCACGTCAGATAATTGTTTACCAGGATCGTTTTGTGCATCTGTAATTACGAGGTCAACCTTATCTTCCTTGGCTTGCGCTTCTGCCCCTTCTTTCACAGCAACGAAGAAAGGATTGTTTAACGTATTCATGGATAAACCAACTTTTAACTTACCGTTATCCTTTGCCTTTGAATCTGTTTTTGTGCTAGTCTCTTTATCCATGCTACAACCTACAAGACCGATAATAACCACAAACATTGCCAACAACGAAATAATCTTTTTCATTCCAAAACCCCCATTTTCTTATTTTTTAATTTTTGAAAACTTACTATCTACTAAAACAGCAACTAATATAACGAGACCCTTCGCAATACTTTGGTAAAAAGGAGACACGTTCATTAAATTCAATACATTATCAAGAACGCCCATAATCAAAGCACCAATCAGCGTTCCGGTAACGGCTCCTTTTCCTCCTGCTAAACTCGTCCCACCAATAATAACGGCTGCAATAGCATCGAGCTCAATACCATTTCCCGCAGTTGGCTGTGCTGACATTAATCTTGAGGTGTAAATAATTGCGGATAGGGCTGATAGCAACCCTGCAATTCCGAAGACAACTATTTTAATAGCCTTAACGTTGATCCCTGCTAGAATCGCCGTTTCTTCATTCCCACCGATGGCATAAATATAACGGCCAAAGCTGGTGTATTTTAACATCCAATACATGAATCCAAAGATGACAAACATGAGGATAATTGGAACTGGAATACCAAAAATTCTTCCGCTTCCGATAAAACGGTAAGCCTCATTACTTACAACCAGCGGATAACCCTTTGTATAAACGAGCGTCATTCCGCGTGCGATTACCATAATCGCCAGTGTGACAATGAATGATGGGATGCCAAATCTTGCGACAAAAAAACCATTACAAAGACCAAATAATAGACCAACTCCGAGAGCAGCTAATAATGCAAGCGGGAGCGGCCAGCCAGCGGTTAAGGCACCAGCTAAAATGGCACCGGAAAATGCCATAACGGCACCGACGGAGAGGTCAATTCCAGCAAGTAAAATAACAAGTGTCATTCCACTCGCGATAATTGCAATAATAGAAACCTGCCTGAGCACATTCATGACGTTACTCATCGTGAAGAATACATCAGACAGAAATCCTGCAACCACACATAATACGATAAAAATAAGTAATACGCGGTATTTTTCAATGAGGGAGAGCCAATTGAACCCCGCTTTATTCTCTACATGCTTTTGAACTGGTGTTGTACTAGGCATTCATTACACCCCCGGATGCGTAATAAAAGATTTTTTCCTGAGTAGCTTCATTTTGGCTAAGTTCAGCAGTAATCTGCCCTTCATTCATAACGATAATGCGGTTACTTAATCCAAGCAATTCTGGCATTTCGGATGACATCATAATAATTGAAATCCCATCTTCCGTAAGCCTTTTCATAATTTGATAGATTTCCGCCTTTGCCCCCACATCAATCCCCCGTGTTGGTTCATTCAAAATGAGTACCTTTGGATTCATTTGCAGCCATTTCCCGAGCACTACTTTCTGCTGGTTACCGCCGCTCAGGGTTCTTACCTCTACCTTTGGGTCATGGACCTTTATTTTTAAATCATTCACCCAACGGTTGACAATCTCATCCTTCTTGCGCTTTTGCTGAATACCAAACCTGAAGATTTTTCGATAAGTGGGTAACAACAAATTCTCATAGACTGACAAACCAAGAACAAGACCTTCTTGCTTTCGATCATCAGTAACTAAGGCAATTCCTGCATCAATCGCCCCTCTAGGACTTTTGACTAGTTTCGAATCAACCTTCACAGTTCCAGTCATATTACTATACATTCCGAAAATCGCCTTCGAAAGCTCCGTTCGTCCGGATCCCATTAAACCTGCAATGCCAAGGATTTCACCCTTTTTTGTTGTCAGGTTAATGTTTTTAAGGATACCTGGTACCGATACATCTTTTACTTCTAGGCAAACCTGCGCAGATGGCTTACCTTTTTCAGGGAAGAGTTCCGTCAGCTCACGGCCGACCATCATGGTTACCATATCATCCTTTGTAACATCCTTCACCAAAGCACTTCCAATATACTTTCCATCCCTTAAAACTGCGATTGAATCTGCAACGACGAGTACTTCTTCCAAGCGATGGGTAATAAAAATAACTCCCATTCCCTGTTGTTTTAACTCTTTCATAATGGTTAACAGCTTATTTGTTTCTTCATCATTTAAAGCAGCCGTCGGCTCATCCATAATAATAATTTTCGAATTAAATGACAGCGTTTTTGCAATTTCAACCAGCTGCTGCTCAGCAACGGATAGATTAGCGATTAATGTGTCAGGAGAAACCTTATTCAACCCAACTCGATTCAGCCATTTCCTTGTTTCCTGCTTAATTTGTTTACGGTCTAAGATTCCTTTTGTTTTCCGCGGCTCCCGCCCGATAAAGATATTTTCAGCAACGCTCATATGCGGGATTAGGTTAAATTCTTGATAGATGATACTAATACCAAGGTTTTGTGAATGCTTGGGACCTTGGATTGTTACTTGATTTCCATTTATGTAGATTTCCCCGTTGTTTGGCTGATGAACACCTGCTAGCACTTTCATTAAGGTAGATTTTCCAGCACCATTCTCACCAAGCAAGGCAAGAATCTCGGACTGGTTGACGCGAATGGATACATGATCAAGTGCCTTCACTCCAGGAAATTCCTTCGATATTTCTTTCATTTCAAGCAAAGCTGTACTCAATTGCCATTCCCCCCTTTGTATGAGGCCCAATGATTAATAAACGACACCCGCAACTAAGATAACATTCGCATAACCGGTAAATTCACCTGTCCGAATTAATCCTCTTGCTTGTTTTGTTTGCTGCTTAAATTCCACATGTGGAACATATTCAATTGGAAGATTTGGGAATCTGCTAACGATTTGGTCATGCATCTCCGGACTAACCGTTTTTACTTCTTCTGCTAGGATCACTTTCTCCACTTCAAGCTCAGTTAACACAGTGTCAAGTGTTTCTAAAAAGCCTGGTACACCTTCTTTCAACGCTAAATCAATGCGATGGGTCACATTTTCAGGAATCGGTAGGCCAGCATCTGTTACGACGATGTAGTCAGTGTGACCAGTTTCGGAGATTAATTGGTTAATTTTCGGATTTAAAATTCCGCCTTTTTTCATTGTTTTTTCCTCCTAAAATAAAAATGTAAACGTTTAGATTTTATGACATGACTCGCGAATTTTTAATTCAGGTGTTAATAAATACTCCCGTTTTGGAAGGTTTTCTTTAAAATGAATGCGATCATAGACTAATTGAAAGGCAATTTCTCCTATCGTCGTCATCGGTCGTGAAACAACAGATAGCTTTGGTTTAATGAAGGTCGCAATTTCGACATCATCAAAGCCTATAAAAGAAACCTCTTCACCCAACTTCCAATCAAGTTCGGTCAGTGCCTTAACGCAGCCAATCGTCATCTGGTTATTCGATGAAAATATCGCAGTGGGCCTAACTTTTGAATAAAACAAGTGCAACGCACCCCTATAACCACTGTTTTCCATAAAATCACCTTGGTACACCAAGCTTTCGTCCAAGGGAATGTTATATTCCTCGAGCGCCTTCTTATAACCTAAGTAACGTTCTCGTCCTGGTGTTGTGCTTTGAGGTCCGCAAATAATGGCAATTTTTTCATGTCCTTGCAAAATTAATTGGCGGACAGCCTGATAGGCGCCATTGACGTTATCAACCAACACCGTATCTACTTCAAAATTTTTAATTGCCCGGTCGACGGCAACAATAGGGATTCCTTGATCCTGTAACAACTTGATATGGTCCCCTGATTCATTTGCAGTTGTTATAATGACGCCATCTACCCCTCTTTCAATAAAGATTTTCACAATCTCTTCTTCAATAATTGGGGATTCATTTGTACTGCTAAGGATTGTATAATAGCCTTTTTCTCTTGCCTTTTGTTCGATTCCAGCGACAACATGTGGAAAAAATGGGTTCGTAATGTCCGGTACAATAATACCAATAGTGTTTGTTTCCTTTCGCTTCATGCTCCTCGCCACAGCACTACGAATATAACCAAGCTCATTGATAGCGTTTACAATCCGATCCTCAGTTACCTTCCGAACGCCGCCTTGGTTGTTTATTACCCTTGATACCGTTGCTATCGAAACATTTGCAAGCTTTGCTACATCCTCAATCGTCGGTTTGTACTCCATAATATGTAAACTCCTAAAATATGAAATCCTAAATGTAAACGTTTAGATTTTTCGATTCCAAAATCTCAACTTTTAAGAAAAAGGAGAGTTTTACTATCGATTTTAAAAATGTAAACGTTTAGATTTATATAATTTGATAATATCACTGCTTAGGAATGATGACAAGATACTTTTAATAATAAAACATAAATAATATTTTTACTTAAAATACACCATAGTGTCTACAGCTCAAGGACACTATGGTGGTTTTGTCCACGGACGGTACCTGTCACCTTCTCTTGGTCACACTTCATTCAGCTTTATAGCGTCCAAAATGCTTTGATCGGTTATGGTGTCGCTTGCTTGGAGGTCTGAGATGGTGCGCGCGAGCCGGATGATTTTGACTTGTGTGCGGTTGCTCCAATTCCTTTTTATTGCTAGGCGCTGCAATGTCGATTGTTGCGCATTTGTAAGAGGACTCTTTCTTATCAGTACTTCATAGGGAATCCTGCCGTTACAGACCTCTCCTCCATAACGGTCAAATTGCCGCTTTCTTGCATTCTCCACCCTCTCCCGTATTATTTTTGAGGACTCGCCTCCTTTTTCAATCGTAAAGGTATTAAAATGAATGGGTTTTAAGCAGAGATTTATATCAAATCGGTCCCTGAGCGGACCAGAAAGTTTATTTTGGTAGGCGAGGATCTGCTTATTCGTACATGTGCAGTAATGTGTATTTGATCCTGCGTATCCACATGGGCACGGATTCATAGCCGCTATCAATAGAAACGAGGCAGGATAGGTAATCGTGGCATTTGTTCGACTAATCATGATTAATCCATTCTCTAGAGGCTGGCGCAGCATATCTAATGTCTTTTTTGAAAACTCCCCAATTTCATCGAGAAACAAAACGCCCCGATGGGCTAATGATATTTCACCTGGCTTTGGGTATTGACCGCCACCAATAATGGATACTCCAGAAGCTGAATGGTGCGGATTTCGGAAAGGAGGCATTTGGGAACGTGGATAGGAATTTTGACTGAGTTGATATAGGCTAATTACCTCAAGAAGCGATTCTTTCGACAGTGCCGGTAATATTGACGGAAAGCTTTCAGCTAGCATGCTTTTCCCACAACCCGGCGGTCCGGTTAGCAAGACATGATGTTCCCCAGCTGCCGCAACCTCAAGTGCGTGTTTGGCACTTTTATGGCCGATGATCTGCTCCATATCTAAGTAATCAATACTTCTGTGAAATTTTTCACCATCTTGCTTTTTTGTAAAAGGAGGAACCCATTGACCAGAGAGATGCAAGATTGTCTCCTGTAGGCTGGTAACATAAATGATTTTCATCGGTTCAAGTTTTAAATCGGGCAGGTCTTGATCATAAGGCATATAAAGCTTTTGAATCCCAAGTCTTTTGGCTGCAAGAACCGCAGGCAGCATCCCTTTAACCGGCTGAATCGAACCGTCCAACGATAAAGAGCCCAGAAAACCAGTATCTTCAGGGACGGTTACCTCTAGTTCATGCAGACTTTTCAGGATTGCAACCGCCATTGGTAAATCAAACAAGGAACCAAACTTTTTTTGATCCGATGGTGATAGATTGATAGTGATTTTTTGTCCTGAAAGGTGATAACCCAGAGTTCTAAGCGCGGCAATAATTCGTTCCTTGGATTCCTTCACAGTCGCATCTGGCAGACCGACAATTTTGAAGGAATCGTTCCCTACATATGAGCCTGCCTCGACATGCATCCGATATCCTGCCATACCTTTTAATCCAATACTTGTTACCTTTGCCCACATGAATATCCCTCCTCATCTAGTATATGAATTTTTCCATTTTCCCAAAAAAACTTGTCTGTGTATGGTGTATGTAGATATCTTTCGTAGTTTGAGATTGGCGGGTCAGGAAAATAGGAGAGAATTAGGTTGGGGTCAATCAAGGGGATACTTTCACCAAAAATATAGGAACGGCAACTGCTCCATCGGTAATCCTCAGGCATTGCTACCATCCCTGCTGATACCGGATTCAAATGAATATACTTACTAACATCAATCTCATATTCTGGTGAACTAAGGTGCTCAGCACCGTAGCGCTTTTCAAAGACATGACCAGAGAATTCGTACTTTCTATTTATATACTTGGCAAATTTAGTATTGAGATTTTTCATGATTATACTAGGTGGAATTTCAAGCATTTCTAGCTGTAGGTGGGTATGATTGGTCATCAAGCAGTAGGTGTGAAGGATAAAGGGGTATCGCTCTTTTGTTTCTTTTAGAATAGCAAGGTATTTTTCAAAATCATCATCGTTGAAGAAAAGTGTAGAACGTCTAACACCTCTGCTTGTGATATGATATTTGGCCCCCTTATACACAGGGAGAACTTTTCGAACCAATGTTATCACTCCTTAAAGGATAGTTGGGGATTTTTCAGGTACGGTACGCGGAGAGAAATGGGAGTTATCTTGAAGACTGTTGACCCAAAAGAACAGGGAAAAATAGTAACCACTAAAACCATTCGACATCCACTCTCAAAATCCTGCACAAAAGGTCAAAATTCTACTCACCTCTCTCAAATTCTCTACATCTCTCTATTTGTCCTTTTGAAGAGGACAAATGTCCACGGACGGTACCTGACACCACACGTGAAAAATATGTATAAAAAGTCCTAGGTGCTAATATTTATTTTGTATGGCTTTAATTTTCTTACTTTCTATTTGGGGGGGATCTCTGAACGTGGTAAGAGTAATTCAATGGCTATTGGGTGTACTGCTTCTTGTCTATGGTATTTACCTTATTTTTGGAGTGCAGGAGTTCTTTGGAACCTTAGCAATAATCGCTGCCTTTTTTATCTTTCCTAGTCTTGGGAAAGGACCAAAAAGTTCTTATAGTAATGAATATATTGATGATTACCAGGTTGATTCAGACAGTTCTAATGACAGTGGGAATTCCGATGGTGGTGGAGACTCGGGCGGCGACTCCGGGGGCGGAGATAGCGGCGGGGATTAATGAACACAGAAAAAGACACGTTGAAAACACCCTTGCCTCTTAGAGACAAGGGTGTCACTTTTTATGGTAACCTACAATCCTTACTTATGCTTGGCAAAAAAGTACAAAAACCATACCGCGTGATTCTGCTCATCTGCTGCCGCTCTTCGAAATGCCTCTTTTATCAATGAATCAGATGAACCATCAGCGACTTCATGATAAAAATCCACTGTTATTTGCTCATCCTGTAAGGCAATCTCTATCCCTCTAAATAACCGTCTGGGCATTCCTCACTAAGCTTTGGCTGCAGCGGTTTTCTGCCCGTTAACTTGGTATAGATTTGTTCAAATTGGTGATGGTGCTTAATTTCATCTTTACGAATTTCAAGAATCCGGTTTTTCTCTTTTTCATCGGAGGCCAAATTGGCTAATTTAGCATAACAATGGATAGCATTATACTCACAATGGATTGCTTTTTCAACTTCTTTTATCAATTTATTATTCTGTCTATAGAAGGCATCATAGTAATTAGTGTACGGATACATCATAAAACCTCCCAGCTTTTCTCATGAATATCCTACGTATGATGAGATATCTGGGTGCTTACTTTTTCTACTTTTTCCTAATCACGATATGAAAATATCAACAATGGTAACTGACACCCAGTTTATGATTTGCCACTATCAGAAAGAATGGTTAAGAGCTGAAATAAATAATATCGGAGGTTCTCACATGAAAAGAAAATTAGTAGTTTTATCTGTGTTGATGATCGCATTGGTCCTGAGCGGTTGTTCCTTGTTATATGATGCGAAAGATACGCTCACGTATGTGAATAATGCAAAGGACTACATCGATAAGGCGACTGTTTTTGCTAACGAAGCTCCCTCTATCGCACAACAAGCGGTTCGTGACAAGCACGCTACAGCTGAGCTTAGATCGATGCTCCAAGAAATGAAACAAGAAATTAATGCATTCAATAAACTTCAAGCCCCAGACATTGCAGCAGACTTGCACCAGCAAATCGTCGACCAAAACAACAAACTATTGGATGGAATTGACCTATATTTAAAAAATATTAAAAATGGATTACTAGACGCAGCAGTCCTTAAAAATACACAAATTTTTGAAAGTGTCCAAGAAATCACCAACATCCTTGATCAAATAAAACAACTTAGTAAGTAATTGTTCGGATTCTCACATTTAAATAAACGTAAAGGCGTTCATACAGAATTCTCTACATGAGCGCCTTTTTAAAATACTAGTGATCTTGTGGGACCTTATACATTATCAAATTCCAAGTTTTTTCATCGATGTTTCGAAAGGTAATTCGGTAATCCCTTTTTTGATAGACAAGCTTTTCTCCGGTCTGCTTTCCCTCCGTTGGGTTCCCCATCTTTTGTAATATTTCTTCTCGGGTAATTCCGACCTCGACTTGAAACAAATAAAGAGTTTTTAATTCCTCTTCATCAATCACAACTCTCCGGTTTTTTTTCGTATAGATATAGGTGTGGATATCCTCATGATCCTGCATTTCTTCATACTTTCCCCAAACTTTTTCAACATCTGCTAAGTGGATTTTTTGATCCAATCGCAGCGGAGTTCCTTTCAAAATTCCTTTTTCCAAGCCTTTAACTGTTTCTTTATTTAAAACGACCACATTGTATTTTTCCGTATTGGTGTTAGGAATTTCTCTAGCACAAGCATTCAAGAACAAAACGACCAAAATCCACCATCCTAACATACTCCATTTCTTCATAAAAAAGTCCCTGCCTCTCAAACACCTATAAAAATAGCATATATCATATTTGTTCAGGAACAAAGAATATGATGTTATGATAGTAGCAATATTACGAACTTTTGGTTAAAAACCTTGAGTTAGGTGCTGTCCACCCAAGGAGGATAGGTGTCCACAGAAGGTACCTGACACCCAAAAAGACACCTAGAAAATAACACCAAATGCGAAGGGAGTTTACGAGGCTATGGTTTCTTATATAGATATACGAGATGGTGTTTTTCATGCGGTTTGCCCGCTTGATTGCCCGGATCAATGTGGATTACTGTTGCACAAGAAAGATGGAAAAATTATCAAGGTGGATGGCGACCCCGAGCATCCGGTCACAAAGGGACATATTTGTAACAAAGTGCGGCATATAACGGATCGGATCTATGATGAAAACCGCTTGAAATTCCCGTTAAAGCGAATTGGTCCCAAAGGCGAAGGGAGATTTGAACGAATTAGCTGGGATGAAGCAATTCAGACGATTACCTCTAACTGGAAAGGACTAATCGAAACGGACGGCCCAGAAAGCATTCTTCCTTACAGTTTTTACGGGAATATGGGCAGGCTTAGTGCTGAAGGCATGGACCGCCGGTTCTTCCATCGCCTTGGCGCTTCCCTACTCGACCAAACCATCTGTTCCGCGGCTGGTTCTGTGGGCTATAAATATACAATGGGCGGCAGCATCGGGACCGATCCTGAGGAAACGGTTCATTCCAAGCTATTTGTTTTTTGGGGAATAAATGCGGTGAGCACCAATATGCACCAAGTCGCGCTCGCCCAAAAAGCCCGCAAAGAAAATGGGTCCAAAATCGTCGTTATTGATGTTCACAAAAATCAAACGGGTAGATTAGCAGATTGGTTTATTCCTATTTTACCAGGCACCGACAGCGCTCTCGCATTGGGAATGATGCACATCCTATTTGCTGAAAACCTGGTTAATGATGAATTTTTACAAGAGTTTACCGTTGGACACGAGGAGCTGCGTGAGCATGTTATCCAATACGACCCGAATACAGTGTCGGCAATTACGGGTGTGCCGGTAGAAGATATTTATAAGCTTGCTCGGATGTATGGTCAAACATCGCCTTCCTTTATTCGCATTGGCAATGGACCTCAGCATCATGACAATGGTGGGATGTTCGTCCGGACCGTCGCCTGCCTCCCTGCTCTCACCGGTCAATGGCTAGTTAAAGGCGGCGGCGCAATCAAGGGAAATTCCGCCTATCTTGCACTGAATACTGCCAGCCTGCAACAACCGAATCTATTAAAAAATAAACAAACTCGTGTGATTAACATGAACCTACTCGGCGATACCCTGCTTGCTCCGGACCTAGACCCGCCCGTGAAATCGCTCTATGTGTACGGCACGAACCCCGCCGTCGTCGCACCGGAGTCGAATAAGGTTAGAACGGGACTCGCCCGCGAGGATTTATTTACGGTGGTACATGACTTATTTTTAACCGAAACCGCAAAATACGCGGATATTGTGTTACCAGCGACATCTTCCTTCGAAAACACGGACATGTACACATCGTACTGGCATCATTACATTCAACTGCAGCAACCAGTAATTGCACCAGTTGGTGAGTCGAAATCCAATGTAGATGTGTTCAAGTTGCTTGCCCAAGGGATGGACTATGACGATCCTGCTTTCTTAGAAACAGAGGCGGAAATGATTACGGATGCCTTGAATAATCCACACAATCCCTTTTTAGATGGAATTAGTTATCCATCCCTAACTGTGCAGCCATATATGAAAGCCAATGTAAAGCCAATGTTCCCTGGAGCCCTGCCAACTCCGAGTGGAAAAATCGAATTGTATTCTGAAAAAATGAAAGAGGATGGGTATGCCCCATTGCCAACCTATATTCCCTTAAAAGATGACGGGGATCACCCTTTTCAATTTGTGCCAGCCCCAACTCATAATTTCTTAAACTCTACTTTTTCCAACAATCGTAAACACATCACGTTAGAGAAAGAACCAAGAGTGTTTATGAATCATCAGGATGCATTTTCGGTGGGAATTGAAGATGGAGATATGGTTCGAATATGGAATGAGCGCGGGGAATGCGAGCTGAAGGTTTCCGTAGGGGAGCAAGTTCTCCCTGGAGTAGTTGTCACGCAAGGGCTGTGGGCGGATTCCGCTGAAGCAGACTCTGCCCCTCCTCAACCACAAGCCGCCACAAAACAACTAGTTAATGCACTCACCCCTGCCCGCATCGCCGACATGGGCGGAGGTGCCACCTTCTTCTCAGGAAGAGTGAGTGTGGAAAAAATATAACTAGAGACTGAACCAACAATAACTGTCCACTGCACGTAGACAAAAATAAGGAAATGTCCACGAAGAGTACCTGACACCAAAGTGACACCAAAGTGACGCCAAAAGGATGTCGCCCAGTCAGGCACTCTTTTTACTAGCTTTATAGCCATGCCCAAGCATTTCATGGACGTTATGGACGGTGACGTATGCGTGTTCATCTGTTTCTTTGATGATATCTTTTAGCTGGACGAGTTCTTGCTTATTAATGACGATGTACAGGACTTCTCTGTTCTGTCCGGTATAGCCGCCGCGTCCATCGAGAACTGTTAACCCGCGTGACATCCGCTTGGTGATGCTCGCCAAGACCTGCTCAGGAGCATTCGAAATAATCATTACGGCTACCTTTTCATCCAATCCCTCGACAATGAAATCAATCGCCTTCGCACCAATAAAAATAATCAACAAGGTGTACATCGTTTTTTCTAAACCAATGATGAACATCGACCCGACTACGACTACCAAATCAAAAACGAGCATCCCTTTCCCCATGCTCCAGCCTAACCATTGGTGAGTCAATCTGGCTAAGATTGTGGACCCGCCTGAGGTTCCGCCTGTCCGAAAAATTAATCCTAACCCGACACCGACCAACAAACCGGCAAATATCGAGGCCAAAAAGGTATCCTCGGTAATCCGGCGGCCGACATCCTCTGTCAAAAATAAAAACCCCGAGCATGCCCCTATCGAAATGAGTGTATAAACAAAGGTTCTTTTTTCAAAAAACTTATACCCAACCGTAAGCAACACGACATTCAAGACGAAATTAACGACACCTGGCGACCAGTCAAACAAATAGTGAGCAATGATGGTAATCCCTAGAATACCGCCTTCGGAAAGATGGTTGGGGATTGTGAAATAATTGACCCCCAATGCAAAAATCAATGCTCCTAATAAAATATAAAAAATATCCTGCAACGTTTTCTTCATCATCATCCACCCTTTAATGCTCCGAGTCCCCGTTCAAACTTCCCACTACTCGCTTCTCGATTTCATCCATTGAAGCGCTTAGTTCTTCAAACGAAATCGGTTTACTGATAAAAAAGCCCTGAATAATATCACACTCGAGATTCACCCATTCAGAAAACTGAAGGGGATCCTCAACCCCTTCGACAATCACCTGAAGGTCGAGGTTATGGGCGATATTCAAAATCGGCGTAATCACGCCCTTGTGCTTTTTATTTTTCAACAGACTAAACACAAAATCCCGGTCCAGCTTAATAAAGTCTATCGGCAGCTTGATAAAATCTGAGATGGAGAAATATCCATTACCGAAATCATCTAAAGCAATAGTAAATCCCATTTTTTTTAGTAAATGGAGCTTCTCATTCACCTTTTTTACCGTATAAATTTCAATATTCTCGGTAATCTCTAAGGTAATTTGTGCAGCGGTGACCGAGTAATGCTCTAGTATATTAGAGAGATCTACAATAAGAGAGTCAAGCAACAGTTGATTAACAGACAAGTTCACTGAATATTTCAGCCTTTGCTCCTTCTTGATGGCTATCTTTTTACAAACCTCTTCAAACACCCAGAAAAACAGCCCGTTGAGCATGCCTGCTTCCTCGGCATAGGTGATAAATTCCCCTGGGGGAATGGCCCCCAAACTAGGATGGTTCCAACGGATTAACGCTTCTGCACCTTTGATAGCCTGCTGTTTCAAACAATACTGCGGCTGGAATTCAACATACAACTGCTCTTTCTTAATTGCATAGGGAAGGTCATTTTCAATTAGCATTTTGCGGTAGGCTGCAGTATTTAACTCACCCTTATAAAAAGAAAAACCCTTTTCTCCGGCCTCTTCCGCCTGATACATTTGCGCCTTCGCCAGAGCTTTAAGCGCCTTCGGGTCCTTGGATCCGTATGGGTACATACATATCCCTATCCTGCTTGTTATCGAAAAGTAATGAAAATCTACCGTATACGTATCGGAAATCGAACCGATAATCCGCTCACAAATTACTTGGCATTCAAACTCGGTAATATCAGCAATTAACAGAATAAAATCTGTTTTATTGATTCTGATGACTGTGTCAATATCCCTAAGCGTTCCTTGTAATCTAGTGGAGATTTTATGAAGGAGGACGGACTCTATTTCATGGTCCTTATGTAGGGAAAGTTCTGGAGGCAAAAATAACCGCAGGTAGCAAACCGCTGTTGACATTTGATATCGTTTACTAAAAGCCAAAGTTAAGTGGAGGCGCTCATTGAGTAGTTGGCCACTCGAAACCTTAGCAGATTGATCTTCCCATTCCGTGCTTATATCATCCATGAAAAAGAACCCCTTACCGAATCAAACTTTTAATATCCTAATCTTACCCCACAACATCCTATCCTTCAAATTACAAATTTCGCCTTTAAAAGAAACAAAAAGCCGTCAGAACTTACAGGTTCTTACAGCTTTTGTTTTAATATTATAGGGTGTCAGGTACCAGTATCATCCATCGTCCACTCCACATGGACAAACCATTGAATTTGTCCACGAATGGTGTCAGGCACTCATGGCTTTGTTCAGCCAGTTTTTTCCTTCAACGAGGCGTGTGACGAGCATGGCGCATACGGTGTTTCCGGTGGAGTTGAGCAAGGTTGCGGGTGCATCAATGATTGTGCTGATTACAGCAATAATTGGCAGGGTTTCTGGTGGGAATCCGTACACGCTGATGATTAACATCTCACCGATCATTCCTCCGCCTGGAATAGCTCCCATCACGGCTCCGACTAAAAAGGCGACTGCCAAAATGCTTAAAATATTGGAGATACTCGTTAAATCCTTGCCGAATAATGCAAATAAGAAGACGATTTTCAGCACACCGCCAAACACGGATCCATCTTTATGGGTATTGGCCCCGAGCGGAATAATCGTTTCGGCGATATCCTTTGGCACACCCATTTTTCGAACAGTAGCTAAGTTGACCGGTATACAAGCAGCACTTGAACAGGTAGCAAGGGCTGTAACCGATGGGGTGATGGCATTTCTCCAAAAAATCTTCACTCCTCCCTTGCCTCCTGCAAGAAAAGCATAGAGAGTGAAGAATCCGAAATAATAAATTACTGCTAGAATCAGATATAACGCAAACGAGCGGGCATACCCCTCTAAAATCTGCGGACCTAGCTCGCCAATCACGGCGGCAAAATAACAGCCAAGTCCAATCGGAGCATAGTACATGATGACGTTAACCATTTTCATCATCACCGCCGTGGCAGCGGATAAAAAGTCTGCGACTGGTTTCGCCTTTTCCCCGACCATCGCGGTTGAAATTCCAAACAGCAACGCGAATACAATCAATTGCAGCATGTTACTTCTTGACAGCAGTAAATTAAAGTCAGGTACCGTGAAGGTAGCAACGAGATGGTCAAGAAACGACAATTTGTCAGCATCTGTCTCCACGCTTGAGTTATTCATCACTTCTTTAATTGAGGCAATATCTGCATTCTCGATGGGGTGAATGATTGAGGCCCCGGTTAAGCCAAGAATTGCAGCCACGGAGGCTGTTGCCAAGAACACTACCAGGATACTGCCCATGATTTTTCCGAGCCGTTTCATCCCATTCATATTCGCAATCGCCGACGCGATGCTGAAAAACACCAATGGGACGATAATCATGAACATTAAGTTCAGAAACAAATCTCCAAAAGGCTTAACAACTGCCGCTTTCGTTTCAAAAATCAAGCCTGCAGCCCCGCCTATCAAAATGGCAGTAAGCAGGACTAGTGTAAAACGATAGTTTTTAAAGAATACTTTCAATCCGTCCACAGCCTTTCATATGTAATTATGAAAAGCATACCCAAGTTCACCGGCCAGGTAAATGACTATCTTAATTGCAAATAAGTCGAAATAGTGAAATTTCAATTAATAATATAAAAACAAATGGAGCAGATATCAACCGACAAGTACCTCACAGCCATTATGTAAAGCACTCGATTTTTCTACTAACTCTAAACCATTTCTATTTAACCTATTTGGAAAGATATTATAGAAACAATAGTCCATTTGTAATATAATTTGGAATAATAATAAATAATTCCGAATTTTGACGAATAATAGCTTTTAGTCCCATATATTGATAGAATACCAAATATTTTACATATTGAAATAAGGCTATATCAATGAATAACAGGGGGTGAATGGATGAAATTGATAGACGAAAAACACTTAATCCTCATCGAAGTAAAGAATAAGTCACTTTATTACTATGCAAAACAAGTGATAGATATAGTCTTTAGTCTTTGCGCTCTTATCATTCTCTCCCCTCTCCTGTTGATAGCCGCGGGGCTCATTAAAGCTGATTCCCGTGGTTCTATTTTTTACAAACAGGAACGGATTGGCCTCTATGGAAAACCTTTTTACATCTTAAAATTTAGGACGATGAGAGAAGATGCCGAAAAGGATGGTCCCCAATGGGCCTATGAAAATGATGCACGAGTCACTCCAATCGGCTACTATTTACGAAAATACCGAATTGATGAAATCCCACAATTTATTAATATTTTACGAGGAGAAATGTCGTTAATTGGTCCCCGGCCAGAACGCAAAGTTTTCATTCATGCTTTTGAGAAGGATCTCCCTGAATTTCGTCAGCGTCTTCAAGTGAAACCTGGAATAACAGGCTGGGCCCAAATTAACGGAGGCTACGACTTGGGTCCAAAAGAGAAATTAGCTCTAGATTTATTCTATATTGGCAATATTTCATTATTGCTAGATTTTAAAATTCTTATTAAATCTATCCCTGTAATATTGTTCGCAAAAGGATGGCGATAAAATGAAACGCATTCTTTTTTACGAAAGTCGTCCCGAATGGGGCGGTGCACAAAAATGTGAATTAGAGCTTCTAGTCTCCCTTGATGATCATGACTCAATGGAAACTTATTTTTTAACTTCAACAGACGGACCTATGAACAGTCGTATAAGGACAATTGGTAAAGATGTTACACTGATTCCAATAAATAGTACCGTAAACAAGGTAAGAAGAGGAAATTTGAATACTGGAATCCTCTTTTTACTATCTCAATTGTTCAATACACTTCCTCATCTCTTTAAGGTTTTTTTCTTTATTCTACGTAATCGAATTGATATCGTTTATACTAGCCAATTTCGCTCCCAGTTACTCATTGGATGGATAGCAAAACTGTTAGGACGAAAGGTCATTTGGCATATCCATGGGGAAGAACAAGTGAATAATCTTTTAGGAAAAGTGGCAGTAACTGTTGCAGATAAAATAATAGTAGTTTCCCATGCCTTATCAGATAAGTATGGAGCAATTTTTCCTAAACAGAAGATAAAGTTCAATGTCGTGCACAATGGGGTTGAACTGGCAGCAACTAACCGAAAAAAAACAAATCCAGTTTTTACCGTTAGTATGGTAGGTACTTTAATAGAAGGAAAAAGACAGGACCTCGCCATAAAAGCTTGTGCAGAGTTGATTAAACAAGGACTTAATATTCAGTTAAATATCATAGGAGAGAAACCCCCTTGGCATTCCGATGAATATAAAAATAGCTTACTTGGACTAGTGAATCACGCTCAGATTTCAAATGCGGTTTCTTTTTTAGGATGGGTGGAAAATCCGTGGAAACCTTTACTTGCTTCCGATGTTTTTATTTTACCTTCAGACACTGAGGGAATGCCCCTTTCGATCATTGAAGCAATGGCCTTAGGACTGCCAACGATTGCCACCAACGTCGGTGGGATACCAGAGTTAATCGTTGATGGAAAAACAGGGTTTATTATTAATCCAGATAGTGTGGAGGAACTGGTTAATAGACTAAAGGTTCTGTTAGACAATCCGTTTATTTGTCAACGAATGGGTCAGGAGGCCCGAAAGCGCTATGAAGAACATTTTACAAAAGAATCATTTATAAAAGGAGTTGTAGGTGTGGTCCACACCGTTTCATAAATGAAAATCCTCTATGTTATTACAGGTGCAGATATTGGCGGAGCACAAAATCACTTACTATATCTGTCTGATTGGTTTTCCAAACATGGACATGATGTCCATGTTGTTTTGGGAGAGGATGGTCCTCTTAAAGAAGAACTAACTAAGCTAAAAATTGGAACAACCATCATCCCGATTCCGAGGACAATTCAATTATCTAAGGATTTTCAGGCGTTATGGAAGGTTTTTCATTTCATAAAAAAAGGAAATTATGATGTGGTCCATTCTCACAGTTCTAAGGCAGGAATTATAGCTAGATTTGCTGGCTATCTAAATCGGGTCAATAAAAATATCTATACCGCACACGGCTTTGTTTTCACTGACCCCACCCTATCAGCTAAAAAAAAGTACTTTTACCTTCTGCTTGAGAAAATTTTTGGATGGATGTCTACCAATATTATTACGGTTTCTAATTATGACTTTCAGCAAGGAAAGGCCCACGGGATTCACGCTGAAAAAATGGCTGTCATCCATAATGGCATCCCTGAAAGCACAATCCTCCCGATAGCTGAGTGGGAGAAAAAGCAGAAAAGACTTCGTGTGACCGATAAA
Organism: Neobacillus drentensis; assembly: GCF_036962125.1. Taxonomy (GTDB): domain Bacteria; phylum Bacillota; class Bacilli; order Bacillales; family Cytobacillaceae; genus Neobacillus; species Neobacillus drentensis_B. Next base: position 9,204 of record NZ_JBALOA010000010.1, on the reverse strand, counting down.
AAAGTGGTTGGATTTGTTGGTCGCTTTTCACCTGAAAAAAATATTGATATGCTATTGCGTGTTGCATCACTCTTTAAGGAACATAAAAATGACCAAGTTGAGTTCTGGTTACTTGGCGATGGTCCCTTGTTTAATTATTATCAATATGAAATAAACAAACGAAATTTACAGTCAATTATCCAGTTAAAAGGGATGCAGACCTCTATTTATAATTGGATGGACCACATGCATGCAATGATTATTACATCCCATAAAGAAGGGCTCCCGTACGTATTACTCGAAGCTTGTGGACGTGGCCTTCCTGTGATTAGCACCGATGTTGGCGGTGTAAAAGAAGTAGTGGACCCAAAGGGCAACAAGGACATCCTTGTCGCAATTAATGATGATAACGGTATGTATCAACAGTTAGAGTCTATTCTATCAAACGATAGTCTCCGCGTGGAATTAGGCAGATACTTCTTAAACCTCGCGTCCACGGTAACTGTGGAACAAATGTGTGCAGAAACAATTGAGATTTATAAAAGCTATCATTAAGGGGAAGAAGTCTGTATGTCTTCAATCATAAAAAATAGCCGGATTAGCCGGGATACGATTATCTATATTCCTGTTTTTCTGGCACCTGCTCTGATAAATATTGTCTTATTGATGGCTTTTACTCGTCTTTTTTCACCCAAGGAATATGGTGATTATACTATCGTTGTAAATACAACCATAATCCTTTCCTCTCTACTTGGGCAGTGGATTTTATTATCAGTACAGCGATATCGTCCGGAATATAGTAAAAATAGGACGATTCCAGAGTTTAATCGCCACCTTAACCACCTCTTGTTCTATATTTCAATGGGTTTTCTACTGGTGGTAAGTATTCTATATTTTTTCATACCTTCAATTTTAGTACGCTATCAATCTTACTATTGGTCATCTTCCCTCCTAATCATAAGTTCCATTTACTTTATGGTTTTAGGGGGGGTATATCAAGCAGATTTACGGGCAAAGCCTTTTCGTAACTTGAATGTACTTCAATCGATTTTAAAGTTAGTTTTAATTCTGATCCTTGTCCTCTCTATCTCGTCCGACCCTAATTCCTTTATTTGGGGCGCTTTTTTTGCACAGTTCTTAGTAACAATACCGATGGGCCGTTATGTGGAATCACAAAAAATGTTTATTCCTTTAAGTAATTCTAAACAATCATTTAAGGAGTTTACATTGAAATTTTTGAAATATGGCTTTCCACTAATCGGCTGGTATATAGGCACTACAATCATGAACCTCACAGATCGTTTTATGATTGAGTACTTTCGCACCGCCAATGAAGTAGGAATTTACTCTGCAAATTTTACTATTGCTGTTCAAGCGATTGCTTTAATTTGTAATCCATTGTTCTTTGCTATTCAACCAATGATTATGAATGAAATTCAAGAAAACTACCATAAGGAACAAATCGAAGGGAGAATATCTGGCTATACTCGTCTATTTATCATTATTTCCATACCTTTTGGTGTATATTTTTCAATCTATAGCCATGAGGTTAGTCAAATTTTGCTAGGCGTTCAGTTTACAAAAGGGTCAATTATTATTCCAATCCTTATCTTTGGTTTCTTTGCTTGGAATATGGGACTTTACGGACAGCTTACATATCAAATATCTAAAAGAACGAAAGAAATGTTTTATTTCGTAGTCCTGGCGGCAATTTCAAATTTCTTACTAAACCTCTATTTTATTCCTAAGTGGGGCTTTATTGGGGCAGCAATCTCTACATCGATTGGATTTGTCATTTATTGTGGATTACTTTATTATTTTTCCATACCGTTTATTAAATGGAAAATTCCTTGGCGTACATTAATTAATGTTTCTCTTGGGGCTATTATTCTAGCAATCCCGTTTCTAATGATTAAAATGAAACTGCTAAATGGTACTTCACCGCTGATTAGTATGATCATAGGTTTACCTTTTTTTCTTATTTATTTCGGAATGGTGTTGATCTTCTGGAAGAGTACATTGAAGCAAATGATTTCATAAACAGTATTAGGGAGGGGGGTGAGATAAATGAGCAAAGGCAGGATGTATTTATTCTTTACTGCGTTTTTTAGTTCTTGTATCGGTGTTTTGCTCTCCCTTTTCATGTATCCTTTCAATATTCATGCAGGACAACTACTTGTTGGTCTCATCCTTTTACCTATTATCATCTATTATAGTTTTGTGCACGGAGGGGCATTATCTTTATTTTTACTCTTTTGTAGTTTTGGATTCATGAATACATCCATAAAACTATTTGATCTCCTTTTTGTTATTGTTGCAGGAACTTTTTTTATTTGGAAAAAACAAAAACTAAAAGCAGCGATGGAAATACGTTTCGTAAATTATGGATTACTTCTCTTTATTGTTATTTCCTTGATTTCTGTCCTAAGTAGTAAAGATTTAAGCTTGGGGTTCAGTTACTTTATTCATACATTTTTTATGATGATGATCTTTTATTTTCTGACACTTACGATAAAAACGAAAAAGGAATTTAGTTCAATCATATGGGGGTATATAACCACTGTCCTTATTTCTTCCTTAGCAGTAATTTTCCAGAAAGCAGGCCTTGTTGGTGATCTTGGAACTTGGTTTCAAGGGGTTCGGGCTCAAGGATTCTTTATAGATCCGAATGATTTCTCCCCCTTTCTAATCTTGGCAATCGCCTTTCTAATAGACAAGGCTTTTTCTTATCATTATTTTTCAATCAAGTATTTTGCTTTTTGTTTCCTATCTGGAACAGTGACTCTGATATTAATGGCATCGATGTCAAGGGCCGCTCTCCTGAATTTAGCGATTGTTTTACTCATTTACTTCTTTTGTTCTATATTTTATAAAAAAAAGTATGGACATAATGTAATACTATTATTGACAACGATAATTGTTGTAGTCGTGTTTATAATCGCAGCAGGTGATTCGATCACGCACTATATGTCGATCAGATTCTCAGGTTCTAATGAATTATTACAAACTTATGATTTGGATCGGTTTTATTATCAGCGCCAAGGGATTATCGTCGGGTCTACTCACTTATTTGGCATTGGACCAGGTCAATTTGAATATTACTTTGGCTATGCTACGCATAACTTATTTGTCCGAATCATAGCTGAAAATGGCTGGATTGCATTCTTAACCTTTCTAGGGGTAATTCTTTATTTTTTTACTCTACTTGTTCATCATCGCAAAAAAGAAGTTTGGAATTTGCCAGTTTATTTATTTTTATCAGTGTTTATAGGCATGATTATCAACAGTTTCTTTTTAGATACCCTTCATTGGAGATACCTCTGGTTCTACCTAGGATTATGTACCATAATCATCAACCAGGCTACAAAGAATACAATAAAAGAGGCAAATTAAGAGAAGTAGAAATCTGCAGGATTTGCCTCTTTTTTCGTTAGAGTACTTAATATCTTACTTGAGTTCACCATTAAAGAATCTTCATATTCTAAGCTAAGTACAAGTGCTTATATTTCTTATCTAAAAAAAGGGAAACGACTGGACCTGTTGGGTCTGTCGTTTCCCTTTTTGGTTGGTAATTATTTGGTGTTGCTCATTTCAAAAATTTTCATATCTTTAATCCAGACTTCGCTTTTTTGTCCGCGGACATCAATCCCTCTGACGACATAGAACGGACCTAAATCCGGGTGTTTTTCATGGACGCGTCGACTAATGTTTGAAACCTGAACAATTTTTGTATTTTTTAATACAAAGTCATGAATCTCTTTTTCTTGATTTTCCTGTTTCCCTTGTTTTTCTTGAGTCTTAGGTGCTGCAGCTTGTGCTTTTGGTTCTTCCGTTTTCGCTGGTGCCTTTGTCTCAACAGTCTTTTTCTCTACTTCATTCGTTGCTTTTTCCTTTTCAGCACAACCGCTTAATCCAACTAATGCTAAAGATAGCATCAGCACGAAAAATAACTTACCTGATACCTTCACAATTTTGCCTCCTGCACAAATTAACAAGAATAAGAACCCCGCACTCTTGTTAACTTTTTTTACTATCTTACTAGATTATAACCGTTGGGGATATGTACAAGCAATGGGGAATGGCTTTAGATTCAGAATTGTTCTACATTTCAAAACGAAATGTCGGAAGTTCTCTTTTTACTGTGAATGGACGGGTCGATAAATAGCAAAACTGGCCCTAAGTTATTGTGGGGCCAGCTCTTTTAAAAGTATGATGATGGTGTCAGGTACCAATGTTAATATTGTTGTTGCTGGTGCCATTTCCAGGCATCGGCAATGATTCGTTCTAGGTTCCGTTCGGCCTTCCAGCCTAATTCGGTTAGGATTTTTTGGGAGGAAGCAACAAGCATGGCCGGGTCTCCTGCACGACGTTCTGCATTTTCAACATTTGCCTCTCTGCCGGTTACCTTTTCGCAGGTCTCGATGACTTCCTTCACGGAATAGCCCAGCCCATTGCCAAGATTATATATTTCTGTTGATTTCTTCCCGGTTAATAAGGCATCAAGGGCAAGGATATGGGCGCTAGCTAGATCAGTGACATGGATATAATCACGAATGCACGTACCATCAGCCGTATCATAATCGGTTCCGAAAACCGCTACCTTTTCACGCTGACCTAACAGCTGTTGAAGGACAATCGGGATTAAATGGGTTTCTGGGTTATGACTTTCGCCAATCACAGCTGATTCATGTGCTCCAGCTGCATTAAAGTAGCGAAGAATCACATAGTCCAAGCCATAGGATTTTGAGAAATCGGACAGGATTTGTTCGATCATTAGTTTGGAATGCCCATACGGATTAATCGGCCTGGTTGGAGTGGTTTCATCAATCAATTCCACCTCAGGAATTCCGTAGGTTGCTGCCGTAGATGAGAAGATAAAGTTTTTTACATTGTTTTTGATCATAACCTTTAACAAGGTAAGCGTGGCCGCCACATTATTTTGATAATATTTCAATGGATCGACAACAGACTCCCCTACTAAACTAAAGGCAGCAAAGTGCATCACAGCTTTAATCGGATAACTTTTGAAAATCATTTGTAAATCTTCTTCATTGCCAAGATCACCCTCAACAAAGACAGCACGGCTGTCCACAGCCTTACGGTGACCAGTCGATAAGTTGTCGAGGACAACGACTTCTTCTTTTTCAACTAATTCCTTTACAAGATGGCTACCTATGTACCCTGCTCCGCCAACGACGAGAATCATATTCATTTCCCCTTAGCTAGAATTTCAATTATCTGTACCATTATAGCATAATCGTAAAATAGCTACTTATCCTAAGGATTTGGCAATATCTACACTTTTTTTAAAATAGGGTTAGTCCCACTATCATAATGAATGGGGATTTTTATGTAAAAAAGAGGCATCAAGCACGATCCATATAAGGAATAGTGCATGACACCTCTTAATTTGTATTATAAGCTTTAGGCGACTTGCCCATCAGCTTTACGATTTTTTCTTTTTTTATCCGCATTAAGAACTTTCAAAGATAAATAAATGCCTGAAATAGTTAAGAAAATCATCGCGATTGCGACTAGGTCAACCAGCCATTTCACATCGGTTGTGCCAATTCTCCCTGCATGAAGACCTTTAATGATGCCTGTAATCGAACCGGTACCACCTTCTCCGCCAGGACCTCTCATTCCAGTTCGGCCTTGGAATTGACCGTTTCCATTGAATCCTGTTTGTCCGTTCGCATTTGCGTTAGTGTTCGCGTTCGCGCCAGTTTGGCCTTGGGCTTGGCTTGGGTCAGTTGTTGTTCCTGCTCCTTGTTGCATTTGGCCCGGATTAAACTGACCTGGCTGGAAATTCCCGCGATTTCCTTCCATTTGTGTTTGACCGATTAACCACGGTTCGTTCATCAATAAACCAGTAATTGACTCGATTAAGATAAAAATAGAGCAAATTAATCCAATCCATAAGTGTGCTTTTCTTGTTTTTCTCATATACATTCTCCTCTTTTCAAGTAGATTTGCCGCATTCCAACTGTTTTTTTATAAATAAATTAATTTGTTTGCGAAACTTCTGGGTTTGTTTGCGAAACTACTTGGTTTGTTTGCGAAACTCTGGCTTTTATTTGCGAAACTACCTAGTTTGTTTGCGAAACCCCAATTTGCTGTCCGGACCTCATTCATAAACTACATATGTGCGTCATCAATAGATGAAACCTACTGATAGCGAAGTGCTTGAATCGGGTTCAATTTAGATGCCTTGTTGGCTGGGAAGACGCCGAAGACGACACCGACCACGAGTGAGAATAGGAATGATGATACGATCACTGACGGTGAGTAACTGATGCTTAAACTCATCAATGAAGAAACTATTTTTCCTAACCCTAGTCCAAATAGAATTCCTATCACGCCACCCATCGAGCTTAATACCACCGCTTCAATTAAAAACTGGAGGAGCACATCACGCCGCTTCGCACCAATCGCTTTCCTAATCCCGATTTCCTTCGTCCGTTCGGACACAGAAACGAGCATGATATTCATTATCCCAATCCCGCCGACCAGCAAGGAAATACTCGCGATTCCACCTAGCATCATCGTCATCGTGTCTGACACGGAACTCATTGTGTCCATCACGTCCTGCTGGTTTGTCACGCCATAATAGTCACTTTTACCTGGATACATACTGGCGAGCGACATTTTCACTTCATTCATTACATAATCCATTTGATCCTCATTTTGACCTTGTATATAAACGGTACTAATCGTTGTGCTGCCAACCAAACGCTGCCCCGTACTCAATGGGACAAGAACGACATTATCGCCACTTTGCCCAAGGGAACTCCCTTTCGAAGCGAGGACCCCGACGACTTTAAACGATGTACCTGACACCTGAATATATTGTCCGACTGGGTTCTCCGTGCCGAAAAACGTCGATGCTGTTTCAGAACCAAGTACAGCGATCTTTTGGCGGTACTCGACATCGAGATCAGTAATGAAGCGGCCTTGGCTGACCTTCGCATCGCGAACACTCGAATAAGCGGCATTCGTACCTGTTAAGGTAATCTGCGAGGACGTCCGCTCTTTTTTCACATAAACACGCCCTGAAACTACCGGAGCGACAGCTTTTACCCCATCCAACTCACTTAATTCATTAATTTTATCCTCGGTTAATTCAATATCAGTACTGTAGGTATTTACGGTTAAGAGGTTGGTTCCTAATTGATTAATTTGACTCGTAACGTTTTTGGCTGAACCTTGTGCAATTGACACGAGGACGATTACCGACGAGACCCCAATGATGATGCCGAGCATCGTCAGGACAGCGCGGAGTTTATTGCTTCGAATACTCCGAAGCGCCATTTTAATGGACTGCAATATTCCCAAGCAGGACACCCCCATTCTCAAAGAGCCGGCCGTCTTGAATACTAACCATTCTTTTGGTTTGTTTTGCGATTTCCAGATCATGTGTAATTAAAATAATCGTATGGCCTAATTCATTTAATTCCTTCATTAATAAAAGAATCTCCTTGCTGGATTTACTATCAAGCGCTCCTGTTGGTTCATCAGCTAGAAGAATGGCCGGCTGGCCAATCAGGGCTCTCGCAATTGCTACCCTTTGCTGCTGTCCCCCAGAAAGCTGGGTCGGCAGGTGCCCAGCTCGATCCATCAAACCGACCTGGTCCAATCCGGCTAATGCCCGCTCACGCCTTTCACGTGTTGGTACTCCAGCGTATAGCAAGGGCAATTCCACATTTTCGAGTGCCGAGAGTTTATTTAATAAGTTAAAATTTTGAAAAATAAACCCAATTTTCCGATTACGAATCGTCGCTAAGCTGTTGTCATCCATTTGGCCAGTATCCCTGCCATCAAGGTGATACGTGCCTTTATTAGGACGATCAAGGCAGCCCAGCATATTCATTAAGGTAGACTTCCCGGACCCCGATGGACCAATGATTGCCAAAAATTCACCTTTTTGAATTTCTAAGGATACATCATTGAGGGCATGGACCGTTTCACCGCCCAGTTTATAGGTTTTCATCATACTTTGAATTTGAATGATTGGGGTACTCATTAATTGCCACCCTTTCCACTTTGGAATCCTTGACCATTTCCACCCGGAGGCATACCACCGCCAGTCATGGCTCCCATACCGCTCATGCCGCCCATGCTGCCTCTCATCATACCGCCTTGACTGTTAAAAGAGCTGCTTGTTGCCAGTTCAGGCAATTGGATCGTTTCACCGACCTTAACTCCTTCTGTCAGTTCCACATATTCATCAGTAGAAATGCCTGTTTTCACAGTCTTTTGCTGGCTTGTGCCGGTGGTGGCATTGGAACTCGCGTCAGTTGAAGCAGATGTCACAATCACGTATTTCTCATTATTATTGGTATAAACCCCATCTACTGGAACATAGAGCGCATTTTCCTTGCTTTGGGTTAAGATACTCGCTTCCGTGCTCATCCCAACTTTTAAGTTTTTTGGCTTGTCTATATGGATCGTGACATCGAAAGTCGATGTTCCGTTCGCAGATGTTCCCTCTGCTGCAATTGCGGTCACTTTCCCTGTAAACGTAGTATTAGGATAGGCACTTACGGTGATGCTGACAGTTTGTTTCTTCTTGATTTTCGTAATGTCTAACTCATCCACCTGAACCACGGTTTGTAAATCCTTGTAATCGGTCAAATGAGCGACAACCTGTCCATTGCTGACCCGTTCGCCTTCTAAAACAGAAACCGTCGTAATTGTTCCATCAGCAGGTGCTGTAATTGGATCCGTGTCATCCGTGAAGGTAATTAATTCATCCCCCTCACTAACTTTGTCACCCGCCGAAACCAACACTTCATCAATTTCGTCATTATCAATCGTCGATTTAATATCCTCACTGGTTACAGGTTCCACCGTACCTGAACCACTAATTTTCACTTCTAATTTCCCTTGTTGAACAACAGCTGTTCGAGTTTGAGCCACTGCTTCCGTACTCACCGTTTTCGATTTATAGTATTGAAACCCGACAAACCCGATAACCAAAACACTTATTATGATCCAAATCCACTTCTTCAACTATCTCGACTCCTCTGCTCCCCCGTTGTAATTACGGTCTACAACAACAGGAATATTTTATTTGATGAGCCTATTATCTTTTCCATTCCTTAACTTATCCTTAACAAAGATCCTGATCATCTATTTTGATAAAATTAGTGTTTTGTGTAAGGCTGCTTTTATTTGCTCAGATTGGAAATAAAAAGAACAAAGGACCCTCTTTTCCCTTTCTCC
>NZ_JBALOA010000001.1:199112-199903 GCF_036962125.1 Neobacillus drentensis | reverse complement strand
TCATTCCTTTTATATTTTATGTTGTTATGGTGAGTGCAATCAATTGAGTCTGTGTCTTAAAATTTGAAAGATGGATCGGGACGCCGGCTTCATCGAAGACGGTTTTATCAATATTGAATAAGGTTTCGCCGATTTCACAGTCCAAATATTCAGCTTCTAATTTGGAAGCTGGGGTAACTGTAATAACTTTTTTGCTAGAACCAGCTTTGATATTAATGTTGTAAATGTTTTTCAATACTTCATAAGTAGATTCATGTTCTGTGAAATGTGTCATTAAATTCGGAAAGCGTACTAACGAGTAATGGGCTATATCTAGTACAAACGGCTGTTGATCAATCGACATGATCCGGACCAATTTTAAAACAGGGGAATCAATAGCTATATGAAGAGATTCAGCAATTTCCGGAGTTGCTTTGATTTCCTCACAGGAAAGGGTGCGCTTGGAGGGATTTTTCCCTATCTGTTTACTGAAGTCTGTGAACCCATCAATAGAAACTAATTCACGAGTGATTTTGGTTCTGGTAACAAATGTTCCCTTGCCTTGCTTTCTCTCTAAAAAGCCTTCATCGGCTAAATCCTGAATCGCTCTTCTTACGGTTATTCTACTGACTCCATATAACTCACATAATTCCGTCTCATTCGGTAGCCTTTCCCCCGATTTATAAACCCCTTGATCAATGGCCTCCTTAAGTATTTGTTTTAGCTGATCATATAATGGTGTTGAAATAGAGTTATTTAATTTCATAAGAAAATTTCCTTTCCAAATGATAAGTCGTTATATAATATTATAT
>NZ_JBALOA010000001.1:132648-199069 GCF_036962125.1 Neobacillus drentensis | reverse complement strand
ATATTGGGTTTTAATATGCTGACAGTAATTAGATAAAGTGTAGATCTATTTTGATAAAACGTTTGTTTTCCTTTAAACTAAGTAACAAATGTAGAAAAATTGTGTGGTGAAGGAATTGGGAAAACAAGTGGAAGAAACATATGAAATTATGGAGGTCTGTTTGCTGGCAGGCAAAATTATGCTCCAAAGCGGAGGAGAGACTTATCGGGTAGAGGATACCATGATGCGGATGGCAGCTGCCTTTGGAATAGAAAATACACATAGTTATGTCACTCCTACAGGAATCATATTTTCTGCAGAAGGCACAGAACCAACGAAGACCAAGTTGATAAGAATCTCTGAACGATCAACGGACTTAAAGAAGGTCTCTATGGTAAATAGCATTTCAAGAAGTATTAGCAGTGGTGACATCAACCTAAACGATGCCTTAAAACATTTAAAAGAAATTGATTCCCAAAATGTGACCTTTCCATTTAATATTCAGGTGGCAGCGGCTTCATTGGCTAGCGGTTGTTTTATGATCATGTTTGAGGGCGGTTGGAACGATTTCCTTCCGGCAATGGTCTCAGGAGGATTGGGTTACCTAAGCTTTGTCTATTTTCATCGTTTTGTCCCCATCAAATTCTTCTCAGAGTTTTTAGCATCGTTTGTGATTGGCTTGCTTTCTTTTTTGTTTGTTTATTCAGGAATTGGTCATCAATTAGATAAAATCGTCATCGGGTCTGTGATGACGTTAGTTCCTGGGCTGTTGGTTACTAACGCAATCAGGGATTTAATGGCGGGTCATTTAGTATCTGGGCTTTCTAAAGGAGCCGAAGCTTTTCTTACCGCATTTGCAATTGGAGCAGGGATTGCAGTGGTATTATCATTTTTGTGAAATTGAGGTGTTTTTATCATGGCAGTTCTTGCACAAGCAATCACGAGTTTGATTGCAACAAGCGCCTTTGGCATACTATTTAATGCACCGAAAGAATCATTAGTGAAGTGCGGCTTAATCGGAATGGGTGGCTGGTTAATTTATTTCCTGCTCGAAGATTACTCTAAAAACGCCATTTTAGCGACATTGGCAGCGACTATTTTCATCGCGGTCCTCAGTCAGCAATTAGCCAAATTTTATAAGACTCCCGTGATTATTTTTAGTGTAGCTGGAATTATTCCACTCGTTCCAGGAGGTCTTGCCTATGATGCGATGCGTAATTTTGTCGAGAATGATTATAATTCGGCGATCGCATTAGCCGCAAAAGTTCTTATGCTCGCTGGTTCGATTGCTTTCGGGTTAGTGTTTTCAGAGGTCATTAATCAAATATCTAAAAAATTCAGGACAAAATAATGTGCGAAATGAATCCTTAAAAATCCCTTTTAGTATAAAGTGCTAAAGGGGCACTTTTATTAAGAAAAAGTTAAGCAATTATCGATATCATTAATTGGAAAATACTTTCCTTTATTGCGCTAGTATATTCTGGTAAGGTAATATAGTAGAATATTACTAGATATTATCTTGCATTAAAGTCTATTACAAGGAATGGTACAACAATTTATGAAAAAAATATTAATTGCATTTATCTTTATCTTTATAATAGGTATCAGTGCGAAAACCATATATGCGGTTAAATTTGAACGTCAAGCAAGCGTACAAGTCACTGAAGCAGCCCCATTAATTACACGGGTATTGGCTCTAGTTTCAAAAGAGGCGCCAAAATTGCCTGATAGCATCAAGTTGGATGTGCCGTTAATTAATCAAATGGATGCACCAAAACTATACAATGGCTGTGAAATAACCAGCTTGGCGATGATTCTAAATTATCATGGAATAAAAGTGTCAAAAAATGAAGTAGCCAAAAAGGTGAGAACGGTACCGTTAACCTATAGTAACGGCAAAAAAGGAAATCCTAATGCAGGGTTTGTCGGCGATATGGCGAATGGGCCAGGACTGGGTGTATATAATGGTCCAGTATTAGAGGTTGCCAAGAAATACGTCGGTGATCGAGCGGTTAATTTAACCAATCATTCGTTTGATGAAGTATTAGAACAAGTAGGTCAAGGGCTGCCGGTTTGGATTATCACGACTTCTAGCTTTGCACCTGTCTCTGTATTTCAAACATGGAATACTCCGCAAGGAAAAATTAATATTACCTTTAGTGAACATAGTGTTGTCATTACGGGGTATGATGAAAAGTATATCTACATTAACAATCCTTATGGAGAAAAAAATCAGAAATTAAATCGAGTTAGTTTTATTAAAGCTTGGGAACAAATGGGAAAACAAGCAATTGTAATTAAAAAGTAAGGCCTGACACAGAAGCAGGCCTTATTTTTTGGTCTGAAAATGGGCGAAGGCAGAGGAATGAAAAATTCCTCTGCCTTCTTAGCTTTATTCATTTTATGAATTCATATATCGTAACTTGTGATTGGTTGCTAATTTCTTGTCAGCTATCGCAAGTAATTTATTGTAATTGTTTATAAAAACAAGTTTGCCGCGGTTATTCTTCCACCTGAAGGTTTTATACCTAAACGACGTAAGCCCTACCTCTCTTACATCCTAACGGCTCCGAAGCCGATCCAGTGTGAATAAGTTTTTATTTTAAAACATAAGCAGAATGCCAGAAAAATTCTTACATTGCGTTATCTTCTTAATTACAAGTTACTTAAATGTGAAGCACAAATATTAATATTACCGGACACGATGGAAAATGTCAATAGTTTTTATAGAAATAAAATACTTAAAGGAGTAATTGAACAGATTGTAGAAATATAGTTTTATGTCGATTCGATGTAGATAAATGACTTATAGTTGGATATAAAAACCCTTTGGTAAAGTAAACCAAGTAGTGAGTAGGAATGGGAGGCAGAGGATGATATTTTTTCGAAGGTTGTTTCTAACGGTGGCTAAGTACCGGTATCGAACGGTCTTGTTAATTACGACAGCTTATATTTTAATCAATGCAGAGATTATGAGAATACTAGAACCGAAAACATTTGACAGCACTTCTCATGCCATTTGGTGGATTCTGACAACCATGACAACAGTAGGCTACGGAGATGTGTACCCGACGACATTACTCGGAAGAATTTGGGCAATGTTCATCGTCTATACAGCCGGAATTGGGCTTTTTGGTGTTGTCATCGGGATGATTGTTGATGCTGTGACACAATACAAACGGATGAAGGAGGAAGGAAGAATGACCTTTCGAGGAAAGAACCATTACGTCATTATTGGCTGGACTGCCAAAAGTAAAAACACAATAAAAGAGCTATTTTTGGGCGATGATAAAACAGAAATCGTGCTAATTGACGAATTAGAGAGGACACCCTATGAACATGAAAGATTTCTATATATTCAAGGCAGTCCAACGGATGAAGATACCTTAAGAAGAGCCAAAATTGAAAATTCTAAGGCAGTGTTGCTGTTTGCTCCAGATGGTATCGAACATCCTGATTTAGCAGATGGAAAAACACTTTTAACTGCGTCCTCAATCGAACGTTATGATGAGGGAACGGAAAAAAACATTTATACGATTGCAGAAATTTTGAATGAAAGGCATGTCGGGAATTTCAAACATGTCAAAATAGACGAATTTATCCTTTCCCACGAATCTGTATCCAACTTAATGGCTAAATCAGCACAAACAAAGGGTGCAAGCCATTTATTCACCCAATTATTAAGCCGTCAGGAAGGGGAGGGAGGCAGTGATTTATGGGAGGTAGAAGTAAGGAAGGATTGGAAGACTTACGGAGATGCATATGAGTCCCTAAAGGAAAAAGGCGCCCAGCTCATTGCTGACCGAAGTGATTTAAATATTTTAAAAAAGTGGAATGAACCAATAGATAAAGAGGCTAGATTATTTATCATCTGCGATAAGAATACATACCAATCATTATAAAAAAAACGCATCCAAGAGATGCGTTTTTTAATATGTTAAACAACCTGCTATGACGACGCCAATTGAAACGGATAAGAGCAACAAAAATAGGCCAACTGCCTGATTATCTTCTTCGATGCTTTGACTAACGTTAAATCGTGGTGTGAGCCATTCAGCCAAGTAAAAAACCACAATCTGAGCCACAATTCCGATTGCCCCCCAAATAACCATATCCATAAGTGAAATAGAATTGGCAGCGGTAGAGTATAAAACGATTGCAAGCCCGAGAAGCCTGCCGCCAAGGACATAACTTGCTGCCTTATTTCCCTTTGCCATTAAAGTAAACTCTTTTACTTTTGTCGTTACTTCCATCAGAAACAAACCTACGAATAGAAGAACTAATGAAACAACTAAATATAATAAGAAGTCCGTCATTTACATTCCCCCTTGTTATTGAATGCCCACAGGTAAAAAGTATGACTCGTTACCAGTGATTTTTCCGCCAGCACGGATTCCGATACTGCTTGCTTTTCCTGCAATCAGAAACGAGCCAAAAACCATTGAAAGCTCCTCATTTCCCTTTTCAGTTTCCAATGAAACGGTGGGGAGAGGTACATATTGCTGATAAACTGCAAGTTCTTCCTTATAAGTTTGATGAGAATTTTGAACCGATATTTTGGAGGACTGATCCCAAATCGTAACCGTATCTCCTTCTCTGCCAAAAGTAGGTTTTTGCACATAAGCACTACTGCCAGAAAAAGCTTCTGCTTCAAGATAGGTGGGAAGCATATATTCCTTTATCCACCCTTGCTCTTCTTCTGTATAAAAAGCTCCTTGTTCTGCTAAGCCCCACATCAAACATTGGATTGATTTCGGCTGCAGTAAAAAAGCAGAGACTGGATTCAATAGAGCCAGGTTTCCTGATTTTACGAGCTGGAGTAATTCGATTCCCACCGAATCTCCCGATAGTGGTTCCCGGTCATCAAGCAAATGCTCGAGCGGATAGGTTTGGCGGTATAACACGTCGATAAGTTTCCCTTTATCATCGACGAGTCCACCGTTTGTTATTCGAAGCTCCGACAAAGGTAACGCCCGATTGGTTACTTGGCAAATCTCACTTAAATATTGGATCGTATTCCAGTCCTCGAAATGGTCATCGTGCGCAGTAAAGACTATGTTGGGATCCTGTTTTCCCATTGCTGCTTCTAAAACGGCTTTGGTTATTCCTGACGAGAGCAGCCGTTCCCCGCCAGCATTCGGATCGAGGTATCCAAATTCCGAGCAAACCTTTCCATTAATATCGAAACATTCCACAATAAAGGTAGGTGTGTCACTATTAAATTCCAGTAATTTAAGACCCTCTGGAGTCAACGCAAAATCGAAACGAGCAATAATCGTTTCAGGGGACATAGTTTTTAATCTTAAGAACGGAAGGCTCTCAGGGGGATACCCCAGTGTGAGGAGCTGTTCATCGGTTAGACTCCGTAAAAGACGGGCTGTCTTAAAGAAAACAGTGCCCAGTCGTTCCGTTGATTCTTTTATTTGCTGGGAAAGCTGCTCAGTAATGGAATAAACATGATAAAGACTATATTCACTATCGTATAAGTCTGACCAAAAGGCGGGGAATTGCGCATAAAACGCTTTTCGATTCCTTGTATATAGAGACATAGCTATCCCCCAAAGCCACCTTTTGAGCCGCTGCCGAATCCTCCTTTAAAACTGGAGGACGATTTGTATGACTTATAAGAGGACGACTTAAAGAGTGTTGATTTATTTCGATAATAGCTTCCCCCATAAAAGAAATGGCCGTAATGAGCCGAATGGGTATCATCACATTGCCAAACCCCTTGATCATCATCCCAGTCCCAGTCTCGGCAGTTTACATCATCGGGTTTAGGAGGGCGGTCGTCTGAGCAGCCTGAGAGTGTTCCTGCTAAAAGGGAAGTAAGAACACCAGTTACTAACCATTGGGTTTTCTTCACCATTTCACGCTCCTTTTTAAAAAATAAAATAGTAATATAAAAGTTTAACCTTGTTAACTGTCTAGCGACAGGTCATACTCTGTTGACCAGGGCGCCTGCGCTTTTCTTATTTAATTATAAAAGTAAACCGTAGGAAAACAATGGTAAAATAAAAGAAAAAAGGAAAGAGGAATAAAATTTGCGTTTAGAATATCGATTGGATGACGAGTATCAAAAGTTTCCTGCCCTTTGGAATTATTCAAACTTAACGATTAGTGAGGCTGTGGCAAGAATGTCATGTGAATACTTTGTCAAAGAAGCTGAGACGTATGTGGTAACAGCAACAGCTACCGACCCAGATGGAACGACTGTCCTTTATGTAAAGAAAGAAAAGTTGTTCGATGGTGGAATGAATGACATATATCCCCAGATTGGTTTTGAAATTAGAGAACTTCAGAGCCAAGGATCACTCCTTCTTGAGAAAAGAGAAGTTTGGAATCATGAAGAGGTTCTTGCACTTCTTCACTCCGATATTATTTACCTTGAGAAGGATGGCAGATTTCACGAATTTACCTTAGATTCACGGGAAATTGACGAAGACCGGAGATGTTATGTGTATTATGGAAATTATTCTGGAAAAACTCTCTAACAAAAGTGTCTAATTAAAACTAAGAATAGAGAATTAATAAAAAAATTTTCGACTTATAAAGGATAAAGGTGATTTTTGTCGTATTTTAGGAATATATATGTATTTTGATGGGGGAAAAGCAATGTTGGCAGAAAAACTTCTTTTGAATGTATTAATTACATTAGCACCTGTCCTGCTTTATAGTATCATTATCGAAAATAAACAAAAAATTAATTCTCCTATTTTAACCGGATTGTTCCAAAGTGTCGCAGCACTTGCATGTATGATATTTTCCTATTCAAACTATGGATTTCATTGGGATCTTCGCTATGTTCCTCTTATCCTCGCCTTCCTCTATGCTGGACCGCTGGCGGGAGGAATGGTGGTTTCCACTCTCCTAGCTGCACGAATCATAATGGGGGGAGATACGGTTGTTTTTGGCCTAGTTAATACTCTTTTGACAGCATCTTTCCCGTTCCTATTAAAAAGACATTTTTGGAGTTTTAGCCCAAATAAAAGGGTTCTTCTGACAACCTTATTTAGTTCATGGTCGTTACTCCTTTGTTATTTTTCACTTACCACATTTCGCTATTTTGAGGGAAATCTCCTAAAACTAGACTTAAATATTCCTGACCTTCTTCTTGTCGGTCTGATTCAAACATTAGCCATTTCTCTAGGAGCTAAGCTGGCTGAAGGAATTATTGAACGGAATCGAATGAAGAAAGAAATTCAACGGGCTGAAAAATTAAATACTCTAGGGGAACTTGCGGCTTCAATTGCGCATGAGGTTCGCAATCCATTAACCGTTGTAAAAGGATTCCTCCAGTTGATGCAAAAAGAAGAAAAAGGAAAAAATTACGAATATCTATCCCTTGTTCTGAGTGAATTAGGTCGTGCAGAGTCCATTATTAATGACTACTTAAATTTTGCAAAACCAAAATTTGAGAGAATAGAAGAATTCCTATTAAAAGAAGTATTAGCAGAAGTAATCATGCTGTTGGATCCACTTGCTGCAAAACAAGGGGTCCAAATTGTAAGCGAGTTGGATACAACGGGATTCACCCTGGTGACAGACCGAAACCAATTGAAACAAGCGCTCGTTAACCTTATTAAAAATGCAATTGAAGCAACACCTGATGGTGGAACGGTAAAAATACTTAACACATCAGATAATTATCATACTTCCATCTTAATTACTGATACTGGTAAAGGAATGACAGAAGAACAATTATCACGGATTGGTACCTTGTTCTACACGACAAAAGATAAAGGAACTGGACTCGGCACCTCTGTCTCCTTAAGAATCATCGAAACTATGAATGGGAAGGTTTCATACAAGAGCCAACCAGGCATGGGGACGGAAGTGAGAATGGTTCTTCCGGGCAGCAAAAAACAAGCATTGGTAAATTTTTAAATAACAATAGCTAACTGGTCTCAAGGGCTGTATGCCTTATTGATTCATAAACTGAAATCGATGACTTCAAAGGGAAAACCTTTGAAGTCATCGATTTTTTTGTGATGGCGATGTTATGAAAATCAATAAATGTAATTATAAATATGGAAATAATATAATAATATCTCAATAGTAAAAAACGATAACATAAGGACTAACATATCGTGCCTAAGGATTATCTTTTCCATGGAATTATCTTCAAATAATTTTATTTTTCAAAATATATTGCTTTTTTAGTAAAATAATTATATTATTTCGATATACAATTTTATGCGGGGTGTTTTTTCAGAACATTTCGACATAAATAATGGAGGTTTAGCTAATGAATTTATTTAGAAAAAAGTCAATTCAGGACCTCATTCAAGAAGCTGGAAAAAAAGATGTAGTCTTAAAGAAAGATTTAGGGGCATTTGATTTATCCATGCTTGGAATTGGGGCTATTATAGGAACAGGAATATTTGTATTAACAGGGGTTGCTGCCGCAGAACATGCAGGGCCGGCACTTATTTTATCGTTTATTCTATCTGGACTAGCATGTGTCTTTGCCGCCCTATGTTATGCAGAATTTGCTTCTTCTGTCCCAGTATCAGGAAGTGCATATACCTATAGTTACGCAACATTTGGTGAAATCATAGCCTGGATATTGGGATGGGATTTAATCTTAGAATATGGATTAGCTTGCTCTGCTGTTGCAAGTGGATGGTCCGGCTATTTACAAGGATTGCTCGCAGGGTTTGGCATTCATTTTCCGAAAGCAATAACTAGTGCATATGATCCTGCAAACGGAACAATTATCGATGTCCCGGCCATCCTAATCGTACTAATCCTTACATTTCTACTTACACAGGGTGTTAAGAAATCCGCTCGATTTAATACGATTATGGTAATTATTAAACTGGCAGTTGTGGTATTGTTTATTGGCGTAGGTGCTTGGTATGTAAAGCCTGAAAACTGGACACCATTTATGCCTTTTGGTTTCTCAGGTGTTACAGCTGGTGCGGCGACTGTATTTTTTGCTTATATTGGTTTTGACGCTGTAGCGACTGCGGCTGAAGAAGTAAAAAATCCGCAAAAGAATATGCCAATTGGTATTATTGCATCTTTATTAGTTTGTACCGTGTTGTATATTGTTGTTTCTGGAATTTTAACTGGAATTGTTCCTTACCAAGAATTAGGTGTGAAAAATCCAGTTGCATTTGCACTTAATTATATTCATCAGGATTGGATAGCAGGTTTTATTTCATTAGGTGCGATTGTAGGTATCACGACTGTATTATTGGTTATGCTTTATGGACAATCTCGTCTATTCTATGCGATCAGCCGTGATGGCCTTTTACCAAAAGTCTTTTCAAAGGTTGATAAGAAGAAGCAGACACCAGTGATGAATTCATGGATTACTTGTTTACTAGTTTCGATTTTTGCTGGATTCGTCCCATTAAATAAACTTGCCGAACTAACAAATATTGGAACATTATTTGCCTTCATGACAGTGGCAGTGGGAATTTTATATCTTCGTAAAAACAAGCAAGCACCTAAAACCGGATTTAAGGTTCCATTTGTACCTTATATTCCAATTTTAGCCTTTGTATTCTGTGGTTATTTAGCACTGCAGTTACCGAAAACAACATGGATTAGCTTTGGAGTGTGGCTGGTAATCGGGCTTTTTGTTTACTTTGGATATGGACGTAAACATTCAACCATGAATAAGCCGCTTGAACAAGTGAAAAAAGTAAGTTAATTAAGGGATATTACAAAAGGGACTTACCTAGAGTAAGCCCTTTTTTGTATGGAAAAAATAGCGAAAAATAGCGAAAAATGTCGAAATTCATCGTTTCTACAAAAATAATGTAATTAAGACTTGAAAAAGATGATAAGATAGGAGCAGGATTTAATCACTATGTTTACACGATGATCAGATTAAGGGAGAAGCCACATGAAAGAAAGCATCAAGAATCCAAAGCTGTTATTTGAAGAGAGAAAGGCAATAATACTATTTATATGGTTGTTTTACATTATGTATTATTCTTTTGAATTCTTCTATTATCAGATTAGACCAAAAATAAATAGCGAAAAAACCCTTTTTGAAACTGACGAGGTTGGACTTGGGATATGGTTGTATATTTTAATCTTTTGTATACTCCCTGTTTCAATCTACTTTATAAAAAAAGGTAATCCCTACATTGTAAAATATATTTACATCCTTGGTTATATAGGTATTGATATGATTGATACTCTCATGACATATATGGGAACAGAAGATAAATATTCTGCGGGGAATATAGTTGAGGTATTATTTGTATTATTTAGCCCGATTTTTGTTAATAAAAAATATTTTTGGACTGTTTCAATAGGAATGATAGGGAAAGAAATTATTATAGGCCTATTATTACAAGATTTAAATGTAGTAGTACCTATGGTTATTTACATCATCTTATCAGTGATAGCCTATATTTTGGTGATTCGTTTTAATTCATATATTAAAACTCTGACAACAGTATACGAAGAACTTAGACATAAAGAAAAGTTAGCTGTCATTGGTCAAATGGCTGCGGCTATTGGTCATGAAATTCGTAATCCCTTATCTTCATTAAGAGGTTTTACACAATTGCAGCAAGAGCGTTATCCAAATACCAATGATTATTTTCCAATTATGATTCAGGAAATTGACCGAATTAATTCAATTGTTAATGACTTGATGTATATTGGAAAACCAAAGGTAATCCATTTTGAAAAGGCAAGCATTGAAGAAATCATTGCCTACACATTATCCATTACGCAGCAACAAGCAGAGCGACAAGGTGTAAAGGTTGAAACAACCATGGCAGGGCCCTTACCGCCTCTCGATTGCGACGAGAAACAACTGAAGCAAGTGTTTATTAATCTAATCAAAAATGCAATTGAAGCCATGCCTGAGGGTGGAAAAATTGAAATTCGTGTGAAAGTCTTAGAAAAACAGAAAATGGTAGTATCTATACAAGATGAAGGTGACGGAATTCCAAAAGAAAACATCCTTAATTTAGGAGAACCATTTTACACGACAAAAGAGTCTGGTACCGGCTTAGGGTTAATGGTTACTAATCAGATTATAAAAGAGCATTTTGGGGAATTTAACATTAGTAGTGAGCTTGAAAAAGGGACTAGGGTTGATGTGATATTACCGATAAACCATAGATAAGTAAAATGATTACGGAAAAATTTAAATTATTATGAAATAGATGAGTGAAATCTACATTTTATTTAAAAATATTTCTTTTTTATACATAAATCATCATTGTTTTATCTATTTCTATTAAAACAAATGATTTATAATTAAGTGAAGAGTAGTGTTTAATCTTTTTTAAGAAATATATGTCATATATTATATCTTGTTGTCGCTTAAAGTTATTTTATTCTTTATGTGAGGGAAACAACTATGAAAAAAGAAATAGATTCAAATATAAGAAATGAAGAAGGCCGAACGGTCAAATGGTTTTTGGTATTATTTTATATTATCTATGTAGGTTTTGATGTTGCATATACTTTTATCGCTGAGTATATCCCAAAATTAGATGATGATGCACCTGATGTATTACGTTTATGGATTTATATTATTATGTTTTCTTTAATACCAATTGCGGTCTACTTGTACAAAAAGCAAAGATATCACCAAATCAAGTATTTGTATTTTATTTGTTATACATCAATAACCCTATTAAATGACATTGTATCATTTATAGGTAAACCAGAACTTTATAAAACAGGAAATGCAGTTGAAATCTTTTGGTTATTATTGTCTCCTATTTTTGTGAGTACACCCTTTTTTAAAGTGGTAACGATAGGGTTATTACTGAAGTACATTATTGCTGGATTAATTATTCAAACTCCTTTTGCGCTAATGAGTATTTTAATGGTATTTATTCTTTCTATTTTTTCGTTCATCCTACTAAATAGATTCCAATCATATGTTAATGCTGTAAAAACTTCTTATGACTCTCAACTTATCGGAATTGTTAAGGGAGTAATTGCTACTCTTGAACTTAAAGACCCTTATACCAGAGGCCACAGTGAAAGGGTTGCAGATTATGCTTTAGAATTAGCGAAAATTTGTGGGAACTATTCAGATGAAGAGCTAAAGTCATTTAATTATGCTTGCTTACTTCACGATATTGGCAAAATTCATATACCAGATCAAATTCTAATGAAGCCAACTAATCTTACAAAAGATGAATATGAAATAATCAAATCCCATACAATTGTAGGCGCTGAGGCAGTCTCAGAGGTAGCGGGATTAAGAAGTAATATCGAAGTAATTCGTTCTCACCATGAACGCTGGGATGGAAAAGGTTATCCAGACCAATTAATAGGCGAACAGATACCGTATCTAGCTCGGATTGCAGCAGTTGCTGATGCATTTGATGCAATGACTTCCACAAGGTCATATCGACCTGCTTTAACCATCGATGAAGCATTCGAGCGAATTTTGGAGGGCAAGGGTACCCAGTTTGATCCTGAATTGGTTAATGCATTCCAACGTGTTTTTCCATCATGGAAAAAGATTCACGCAAAAGCAAATGAAAAATGTGGTGGTCAAGAAATAAAGATAAATAAAGCGTACATCTAACTTTAGGAGGTGGATAATGTGAGAATCCGTAAACTTAAAAAAGTTAAGGCAACTGCTCCTTGCTGGTGGTGCTGGTTTTTATAAAATGAAAAAAAGGATGCTAGGAAATATTGAAGCATCCTTTTTTATGTATAGATTCCAAGTTAAAGGGTGTAATAATGAATCTAACACATAATAGTACTCTCTTGTTGGTACCTATCAATATTCGTAAGGATAAAAAACATTTTATCGTCGAAGATAAAACCTCAGGTGAATTTTATGAGATGCCTGAGATATGTATTAATGCTATTGAAATGATTAATTATGGAGAAACATTGGGGGAGATTGAACGACAGCTTAAAGTAAAATACCCTAAAGAAGAAGTTGACCTAATTGATTTTGCTGGACAGTTATTGGAGCTAGCGCTTGTTTCTGAAATTGACGGTATCAATATTGAAATTATGGAAAAAGAAAATGAAAAATTAGGCTTTCTATGGATTACTCCAAAGATCGGGAGATTTTTCTTTAATAGGGCTGCACTCTTTGTTTATTTGACTTTTTTACTTATTAATTTGTACATCCTTTTATCCCAACCAAGTTTATTTCCTCATTATAAGGATTTATTTATTTTTGATTTAATGATTTTGAATATCCCCACTTGGATGGGAATCACTATAATCCTTGTCCTAATTCATGAATTCGGCCATATTTTAGCAATGAGGGCAAAAAACCTCCCAACTAAATTGGAGGTAGGTCACCGTTTATTCCTAGTCGTCCTAGAAACGGATATGTCATCAGTATGGAAACTTCCATCAAAGGACCGAAATGTTTTATTTTTGGCGGGCCTTTGCTTTGATACATTGATACTTTCATTTGCATTAATTAGCCAACTGATTTTTTTAAATGGGTCAGAGATTTTTCTTGGAATCATGAATGTAGTGGTCTTAGATACATTTATTCGAATAATTTACCAATGCTGTGTTTATATGAAAACAGATCTATATTACCTGATTGAAAGTGTATCTGGCTGCTATAATTTAATGGAAAATGCTCAGCAAGTGATCAAGAGGAAGTTTACATTTCTTAACACCCCAACCTCAAATGAGGTGGTTTTTGAGGGGGAAAAGAAGATTGTTTTTCTTTATTCATTAATGTATGTTGTCGGGGTCGTAGTGACTGTTAGCCTATATATATTCTTTTATGTCCCGCAATTATTATTTGCATGGAAAAAGATTCTACCTGGTTTTACTGAAGGGCTGTCCTCACTTTCATTTTGGGATGCAATATTATTTACCTTGCAAATTTTAATTGGGGCATTGCTTCTTTTGTATTCATGGAGAAAAAAATACATTCGCAGCTAATACGATTACTTGTGACGGAAATTTGTCTAAAATAATTTTTCTAGGGGTTTTTTCCCCCCATGATGGGGGAACTCCCTGATATTTATAACATTGCTGTTTTTCTTACAATAAGAGTAAGAAAAAACGGCAGTGTTATTTTTTTTTAGGAGGAAATCCAATGGAAGCCAATATTTCAACGAATAAAAAACAAGGGCGTACTGTGAATGGTGCGTTTGCATCTCATTATGCCAAATCAATGTTTCTGACGGTTGTCGGCCTCGCCATTTTAACGTTTATTGGTACGAGAATGTTCACTCATATTGATTTAAATCTTTACGGATATATGGTAGGAACCATCGTATTTATCGGAGGCTTTTTCTACCGCTTTATTGCTTGGGGGGAAAGACCGCCAACTAAAATTTTTATCAAAAAAGGGTTGAAACTATTATTTCGAAAAAGCACCCCTAAAACGGCTGTGAATCATTTAGCCATCTACGATTTCATCCGGAATCGGGGAATATACCGCTGGATTCAGCACATTCTGATCGGTTGGGGCTGTGTTCTTGCTTGCTTGGTGACCTTCCCACTTGTGTTTAGCTGGATGTATTTCACAATGGAAGACAATGGCTACTATACAATCGTGTTATTTGGTATGAACGTCATGCGAGTGAAAGCTGAAGGAATTATTGCCTGGTTTTCCTATAATGCACTCAATGTGGCTGCCATTATGGTTATTTCCGGTGTATGTATGGCATTGTACCGCCGCTTGAAAAACATGCAGGCGCGTGCTGAACAAAAATTTATGTATGATTTCTTACCACTTTATTTATTGTTATTTATTTCAGTTACTGGGCTCTTATTGACCTTCCAAAATATTGTCTTGCATGGCTGGATGCAGCCGCAAATGTCTCTAATCCACCAGTTTTCGGTCATTATCACGCTAATCTATTTGCCATTTGGTAAGCTAGCACATATTCCTTTCCGTCCAATGAGCGTCTTTGCCAGAAATTATCGGGAACATTACGCTGAGCAGAAAATGAAAGAATGTAAAGTGTGCGGTGACCATTTTGTATCAGTCGAACAATCAAATGATGTCATTCAAGTTTTAGGAGTTAATGAAATAGACTTCAATATGCAGGATGGTTTTAATCTTGCAGAACTATGTCTGCCATGTCGCAGAAAATATAGAATCTCAAGATTCTCAGGCTTCGCAACACATCAAGTTAAGGTCAAGGAGGCAAACCAGAATGCAAAGGGATAAATTTTTTAAAGAAATAGAAAATGTTCGTCATCCAAATGAAACGCTCGTAAAAACCCACTGCAGTTATTGCGGGATGCAATGTGGAATGAACCTGCGTGTTAATACCAAAACAAATAAAATCATTGGTGTTGAACCACGTTATGACTGGCCAGTGACTGTTGGAAAAATGTGCCCTAAAGGCGTTACTGCTTACCAACAGACCAACCATGATGATCGGATATTAAAACCATTAATTCGTGATGATGCCTCATTAAAGGGTACAAAAGAAGGCTTTCGTGAAGCAAGTTGGGATGAAGCATACAGCTTAATTGCGAAAAAGTTTGGCGAGCTTCAGAACAAATATGGTAAGGATACCTTGTCAGTTTTCAGTGGTGTATCGATGACTAATGAAAAATGTTATTTGACAGGAAAGTTCGCTAGAGTAGGATTGCAAACACGCTATATCGACTATAACGGCCGTTTCTGTATGTCGAGCGCGGCGGGTGGATTTCTTCGCTCATTTGGGGTTGACCGCGGTTCAACCTTGCCATGGACAGATCTTCATGAAACTGATTGCTTATTTATTGCCGGAAGCAATACGGCAGAGTGTCACCCGACTTCGATGTTCCGAGTATGGGCTGTACAGGAAAGGGGAGGCTACTTAATTGTTGCCGACCCTCGTGAAACCCCAATCGCAAGAAGAGCCGATGTTCACTTGGATTTACGCCCAGGAACGGACCTTGCCTTAGCAAACGGAATTCTAAATTTACTTATTCAAAACGGTTATGCGGATGAGGCATTTGTAAACAATCATACAAATGGCTTTGAAGAAACAAAAGAATTGGTGAAGCAATTTACTCCAGAGTATACGAGTGAACTGACCGGAGTCGCTCCGGAAAAAATTATCCGTGCGGCAGAAATTTACGGAAAAGCACCAAATGCGGTTGTCATGTTTGCACGTGGGATTGAACAGCAGCATAAAGGTGTGGATAACGTTTCAGCCTATACCAATATGGCGTTAGTGACTGGGAAAATTGGCCGCCCGAAAGCGGGAGTTGCTACGTTTACAGGTCAAGGAAACGGTCAAGGCGGCCGTGAGCATGGTCAGAAATCGGATTTGCTTCCGGGTTATCGCAAAATTACCAATCCGAAGCATGTAGAAGAAGTGTGTAAGGTTTGGGGAATTACCCCTGAAGAGATGCCGCAGCCTGGTGTTTCTGCTTATGAGATGTTTGAATTAATGGAGCAAAAAACGATTCGTGCGATGTACTTGCTTTGTTCGAACCCAGCTGTATCAGCACCTAATTTAAACTTTGTTCGTAAAGCAATGAAGGGCTTGGACTTCATGGTTTGCGCCGACTTCTATCTTTCTGAATCAGCAGAATTTGCGGATGTCATTCTCCCAACCGTTACTTGGTCTGAGGATGAAGGGACCGTTACAAACCTTGAAGGACGTATTATTAAAATCAATAAGGCACAAGAGCCGCTTGGTGAATCAAAGCCTGATTGGCAAATCCAAGCTGAGCTTGCGGAGTACCTAGGAAGAGGAAAATATTTCTCTCACTTAAAAACAGCCAAAGATGTCGCTGATGAATTCCGTTTAGCATCTAAAGGCGGTTATGCCGACTATTACGGTGCAACATGGGATAAAATCGATAAGCAAGACGGAGTATTCTGGCCTTGTAAAGATGAAAATGATCCTGGAACACCACATATGTTTTTAGATAAAAGATTCTATCATCCAGATGGAAAGGCTAAAATTTGTGCCTTGCCATATCGTCCGCCAGCAGAGGAGCCAGATGAAAAATTTCCACTGCGCTTAACAACCGGACGTGTCGTTTACCATTATCTTTCTGGGAATCAAACGCGCCGGATTCAATTTTTGCGTGATATGTGCCCAGAGCCATATGTAGAAGTACATCCGGAAACAGCGGCAAAATATAAGATTGAACACGAGGAAATTGTCCGCCTCTATACTCGTAGAGGTGAAGTTGAATATAAAGTGAAAATCACGGAAGCCATCCGTAAAGATACCGTATTTGTTCCATATCATTTTGGTCACGATAAATCTATTAATCTATTAACAATAGCCGCGCTTGATCCAATGTCACGGATGCCGGAATTCAAAGCGTGTGCAGCCCAGATTGAAAAACTAGAAATGAAGAAGGTGCAGTAAATGAAAAAGAGGCTATATCTTGAACTTGAAAACTGTATAGGGTGCCGTTCCTGTTTAGCGGCATGTACACAGTGCGGAGGACATGAGGAGCGTAATCGTAACTATGTTTACGACGTGAACCCGCTTGTTAACCGTCAAACGATGCCTCTGATGTGCCTGCACTGCGTAAATCCTGCTTGTGCTAGAAGCTGTCCGGCTCAGGCCATCCAAATCCATGAGACAGGTGCCGTTCTTTCTGCGCTTGTGGAAAAGTGTATTGGCTGCCAAAACTGTACGATTGCCTGCCCATATGGAATACCGAAGTTTGATACAGAGCAAAATTTAATGTACAAATGTGATCTATGTATCGACCGTACAAAAGATGGAATTCCGCCAATGTGTGCGAGCGTATGTCCTTCGAATACCTTACAATGGCTAACAGATGAAGAAATTGAAGCAAAACAAAAGCAATTTAACTTAGATAACGGTAAGTGGGTAACTAGTATGCCTTATTTAGAAGGCGAAACAAATGTAAAAGTGAATCTCCCTGGAATTCTACAGGGTGTCACGAAATTGTTTTAGGAGGGATTAGCATGTCAGACAAAAATAATAAAATCCCGTTTGAAGAAGATAATTACACACATAATATAAACCGGAACAATGAAAGAAAACTAGACCGTCGCGGCTTTATGAAAACATTAGTTGGAGCAGCAGGAGTTTTCGCTGTTTCCTCTCTTCCCTGGGGAGCATTAGCTGCAAAAGAATTATCAGGCTTGGGTGATAAAAAATATCCAAAGCATAAAATAACTGAAGTTAACTCTTTGCCTGTAGGAGATGCAGTTGACTTTGCCTTTCCTGGTGAACATGACAGTGCAATCTTAATTCGATTATCGGAAAGTAAATATGTTGCTTATCAAAATGCCTGTACCCACTTGAGGTGTCCTGTGTTTTGGAAAAAGGATGAAGGAGAAATGCTCTGTCCTTGCCACCACGGAAAGTTCGATGTGGAAACCGGTGCGCCAATTGCGGGTCCGCCGCGACGTCCGCTTCCTGAAATCTATGTAAAAGTAGAAAACGGTGTCGTTTATGCCGTGGGGGTGAAGCGTTATGAAGCGTAGTTATCTGCCTGTTGCCCTTCTTTTAGCAGTTTTAATGTTAAATATTATCTTTACTCAATATATGGTTCATCAATATTTCTATGAAAATTATACAAATACGATTATTGCCGCAGTCATCAACGTCATATTATTTCCAGTTGCCTTCCTTATTTACAAAAAAGGTGTGAATGTCAATGACTAGTGAGACTTATATAGATTTTTGTTTCGTTCGTCCTGAAGCAGGTGGTTTTACTGCCGAAATTGATGCGATATTAAAGAATACCTTTGCCAAAAAACGCCTAAATTGGTTTCTCGAAGAAAAAACGCTTGATGGGGCCGAGATGGTTATTGCTGAAATAAAGGGAATGAGTGACTGGGGTTCAGAAGAAGAAACGATACAATTCATTGAGGAAAATGCCGATGAAAAGTTTTGGATGTATCTTCAAGGATATAAGATGTTCATCTATCCAGTAAAGAGAGGATGTAACAGTTGTGGAACCCATTAAATTAGAAGATTTAAATCAGTTCGTTGGTGTCCCAGTTGAGATTGCCATCCAAGACTCAGAGGGTGGTGACCAGGCTCCATCAGTTAAGAAGACGGTGAAAAAGGTGCAATTCTGCCCTGATGGAACTCATTTCCGTTTTTACTTTGATGACTTTTATTTTCTAGCTGTCCCGTTGAAAAGCAAGGTAAGTCAATCAGACAGTCAATTGTCGGCTTTTGATTCGGAAAGCGGCTTAACGTATACTGTAAAAAAGGTACAGGTCTTTTAAAAAGAACCTGTCTTTTTTATCCTTAATAATGGAGGGTCAAAGCGAATGGATGGATTAAATTCAAAGCAGCAGATCAGCTCATATATTATCCATTCCCAAGAGGAAGAAATAAAACGAATTGCCTTAGAGCTCCATGAAGGTGTTGGACAGAACCTTTATAGTATATTAACAGGCTTACAGTTTATTGAATCAGGTTCTATAGAGCCGGATACTAAAAAATTCGTCCGTGATATGGCCCAGTTAATTGAAAAAACCATCCAAGAAATTAGGCTCCTTTCAGTAGAATTGCATCCGCCTACTCTTACCACACTTGGCTTACTTCCGGCAATGAAGAGCTACATAAAATTATATACTTCAACCTTTGGTATTCTCATTGATTTAGAAGTGACAGGTGAGGAAAAGTGGATATCGGAGAAAAATAGTATTACTGTATTTCGTGTTTGTCAGGAGGCTCTTACCAATATTGCTAAATACGCAGATACATCGAATGTAAAAATCAGGTTTTTTTGGCTGGAGAAAGAATTGAAAATTACCATAGAAGACTTTGGAAAGGGATTTCAACCAGATGCATATGAGCATCTGAATCCTTCCTCAGGTCTTGCGGCAATGCAAGAAAGAATGCTTCTGACTGGCGGTCAATGTGTCATTTCTTCTAAAATAGGAGAAGGTACATCCATCGAGATATCACTTCCGTTATAAAAATAGGGATTCAAGGGGAGTTAATCATGATAAAAATTCTTTTAGTCGATGATCATGCCGTTGTTAGAATGGGGTTAAAAATGCTCCTAAACACAAACCCGGAAATGGAAGTAATTGGAGAAGCTTCAGAAGGTAATGAAGGAATAAAAAAAGCCTTAAAGCTAAAGCCTGATGTTGTGGTCATGGATTTAAGTATGCCCCATGGGAAAGACGGCTTGTCGGCAACGACAGAACTAAAAAAGCTTAAGCCAGAGATCAATATTTTAATTTTAACCATGCATGATGATGAGGAATATTTATTCCGTGCCATACAAGGAGGGGCATCTGGCTGTATTCTAAAAAGTGCTCCGCATGATGAACTAATGTCAGCAATTGAATCAGTAGCTAAGGGAGAAGCCTATCTCCATCCATCAGCGACCAAACGATTAATGGAAGAATACTTGGGTAGTATTAAACAAGATGGCAATGATACGTACAGCCTTTTATCTGAACGGGAAAAAGAAGTTTTAACGCTGATTGCTAAAGGATATTCGAATAAGGAAATCGCAGAACAGCTGGTCATTAGCGTTAAAACAGTTGAGACACATAAAGGAAACTTGATGGAAAAATTACAGATGAAAACCAGACCGGAGTTAGTGGAATATGCTGTTAGAAAAGGGTTATTAGGATATAGCATATAAGGAGATTATTGATGGATGAGATTAAGGAACTGCAGGCTGTAATTGATGTGTGCGAACAGCTAATGGTTGAAATTGGCTGTGATTTTGTCGCACTCGCCTTGCAAAATAAAGCGGGTCCTGATGTTAGGTGGCACTATGCATCAGGAAATTTAAACGATAAATATAAACGAATTACCGTTCGTTTTGGAAAAGGCATTGCTGGAAAAATCATCTCAAGCGGAAGCCCGATGATGCTGGTTGATTTCCCAAAAGGAATCGTTGGAAAAGTAACCGATCATCCGATTATGCTTGCAGAAAAACTCGTATCAACCTTTGCAGTCCCTTTATTTTTTAATGCGGTTGCAAAAGGAGTTTTACTCGTTGGAAAAAGAGTATCCTATAATTTTACGGAAAATGAGCAGAATCGTGTAAAAGAGGCAGCTCTGGTTTTGACAGAGGTTTTAGAGGAGCAAATACTATGAGTATGCTGGGGGAAGCTAATGGATAAACAAATGCATAAGCCGGCAAAAAAATTCGAAGACCTTGAGTTAGAATTAAAGAAATCGATGCAGGAATTAATGGATATTAAATTCGCCCTCGACGAATCATCTATTGTTGCCATCACCGATTCGCGGGGAATTATTACATATGTGAACGATCAATTTTGCTTGATCTCCCAATTTTCTAAGGAAGAATTACTGGGGAAGGACCATCGCATCGTAAATTCGGGGTACCATTCAAAAGAATTCTTTAAAGAAATGTGGAGAACGATTGGCACCGGTAAGGTTTGGAAAGGTGAAATATGCAATAAGGCAAAAAATGGTACATACTATTG
Source organism: Neobacillus drentensis (assembly GCF_036962125.1). Lineage (GTDB taxonomy): Bacteria > Bacillota > Bacilli > Bacillales > Cytobacillaceae > Neobacillus > Neobacillus drentensis_B. Next base: position 177,789 of record NZ_JBALOA010000001.1, on the reverse strand, counting down.
GGTGGATACCACGATTGTTCCTTTTTTAAATGAAGAAGGTAAGCCTTACCAATACTTAGCTATTCGTTACGAAGTTACCGAGCGTAAGCGGGTTGAACGGGAACTCCAAAAAATGATGACAACCATCATCAATGTTCAAGAAGAAGAGCGGAAGCGACTTTCGAGAAATTTACACGATGGAATAGGTCAAAATCTTTATAGTCATCTGATTACCATTAATCGACTTCTTGCCGAAATGGATCATCCATTGTTGATGCAAATGCAAAATGAAGCGACGCAGCTGATAGAGGAGATCCGAGAAATCTCATGGGAGCTCCGGCCATCAGTTTTAGATGACCTTGGATTAGTCCCAGCAATTCGTTCGTTTTTGTCCCGTTACTCTGAACATTATCATATTGATGTATATTTTGAATGCGTGCTAAATCAACGCTTAAAAATAAGTATAGAATTAACGATTTACAGGATTATTCAGGAGGCATTAACGAATATTCGGAAATATGCAGAAGTCTCCGAAGCCATAGTCACAATAAGAGAAATAGATGATGTCATTAGAGTCATGATTGAGGATAAAGGTAAGGGGTTTGATGTAGAGAATCAAACCTTTGGTGTCGGGCTGTTTAGTATGGATGAGCGGGCCCGTTCTGTTGGGGGAGAGTTAATGATTAGTTCTTCGCCTGGAAAAGGGACTACACTGATATTAGAAGTACCGAGTTCAATAAAGGAATAGAAAAGAAAAGAACCAAGCGAGAGCTTGGTTCTTCTTTTAGATTTTAAAGGAGCTTTTTAGGGAAACAATGCGGTTAAATACGAGTTTGTCGACTGTCGTATGTTTTGGGTCCACATTAAAGTATCCATGTCTAAAGAATTGGAATTTCTCTTGTGGTCTGCTTTCCTTCATATTTGGTTCGACAAAGCCTTGTAAGACCTCGATGGAGTTTGGATTAACGTTGTCTAGGAACGTCTTTTCTGCCCCGATGCTCTCGTTGTTATCTGAATCGTCCAAAATAAGTGGTTCGTAAAGGCGGAATTCAGCAGGAACGGCATGGGCTGCTTCCACCCAGTGAATTGTTCCCTTAACTTTTCTACCAGTAAAGCCCGTTCCACTTTTTGTCTCTGGATCGTAGGTGCAGCGAAGTTCAACCACTTTACCATTTGGGTCTTTGACTACTTCCTCACATTTAATGAAATAAGCATTTTTAAGCCGGACCTCATTACCAGGGAACAGACGGAAATACTTTTTAGGCGGTTCCTCCATGAAATCGTCCTGTTCAATATAAATTTCACGAGAGAATGGAATTTTCCGTGACCCCATTTCAGGATTTTCTGGATTGATTTCCGCATCAAGCAATTCAATTTGTCCTTCAGGATAATTCGTGATGATAATCTTTAATGGATTGATCACACCCATCGTTCGTGGTGCTTTTAATTTTAAATCCTCACGGACAAAGTGTTCAAGCATTTGTGAATCAACAGCCCCGGAACCTTTATGAACGCCAGTTTCACGGACAAATGCAACAATTGATTCCGGTGTATATCCTTTTCTCCTCATCCCGGAAATGGTTGGCATCCGCGGGTCATCCCAGCCATCCACAAAACCTTCATCGACCAATTGCTTCAGCTTCCGTTTACTCATCACCGTATTGGTTACATTTAAACGGCCAAATTCAATTTGCTGCGGTGTGCTCTCCATTTCACATTGTTCGACAACCCAATTATAGAGGGGACGTTGATCTTCAAATTCAATCGTACAAATCGAATGGGTTACCCCTTCAATCGCATCCTCAAGTGGATGGGCAAAAGCATACATCGGATAGATGCACCATTTGTCACCCGTATTATGATGGGTCGCATGGGCAATTCGGTAGATTACAGGATCACGCAAATTAATATTTGGCGAGGACATATCAATTTTTGCTCGAAGAACCTTTTGGCCATTGTCATAGACACCTTCACGCATCTTTCCAAATAAATCAAGGTTCTCTTCAATCGAGCGGGTCCGGTAAGGACTATCCTTACCAGGCTCCGTTAATGTCCCGCGGTACTGGCGGATTTCCTCAGCCGACAAGTCATCCACATAGGCCAAGCCTTTTTTGATTAATAGAACGGCCCGTTTATACATTTCATCAAAATAATTGGAAGCAAATAATAAATTATCCCATTCAAAACCTAACCATTTCACGTCTTCTTTAATCGAGTTTACATACTCAATATCTTCCTTTAATGGATTGGTATCATCAAAGCGCAAATTGGTCAGTCCGTTAAACTCATCAGCTAAGCCGAAGTTGATGACAATTGATTTTGCGTGTCCAATATGTAAATAACCATTTGGCTCTGGCGGGAACCGCGTGACGATTTTGTCGTGCTTTCCTGAATCAAGATCTTTTATCATAATATCTTTAATAAAATTTGATGTGTGATTGTCCACCCTTTTCAACCTCTTTCATCTTGTCAAGCATCAGCCGCCGATAAACAGGCGACTGCACTTTTCATCTTTTATACTACATTATAAATAACATACGGATATTTTTCCATTGTTCCCAACAATTCATCGATAAAACACGGGTGAAATGGAATATTTGTTAATTTTTAATGGAATCAGAAATTAGCATGTATGGATGAAAAAGACTACAATAGATTTTTAAAGATATACAATGGAAGGGGAACTTCAATGATTAACTTTGGTACAGTTGGAACAGGATGGATTACCGAGTCGTTTATTCAAGCGGCACAACTAAGCGGTCAATTGCAATTAACGAGTGTTTATTCCAGAACAGAGGATAAAGCGAAACAATTAGCTGATACATATCATGCATCAAATTATTATATAGACCTTGAGGAGATGGCGAAGGATCCAGAAATACAAGCGGTCTATATCGCCTCACCGAATTCGGTTCATTTTGAACAAACGCTATTGTTTTTGAAAAATAAAAAGCACGTCATCTGCGAAAAACCCATCTTTTCTAATAGTGCTGAGTTAGCAGAAGCCTACAAAGTAGCAGAGGCAAATGGCGTTTACTTATTTGAAGCCATCCGAAATATGCATACACCCAATTTCAAGATCCTAAAGGACAACCTAAAGCGGGCTGGAAAACTACGAAGTACTATTTTACCTTATGCCAAATATTCCTCCCGCTATGATGTGTTCTTACAGGGGGAAGAACCCAATATTTTCTCTGCGGAATATTCTGGCGGGGCACTGGTAGATTTGGGTGTGTATCCACTTTATTTAGCAGTTGGTTTGTTTGACGAACCCAAGCAGGTAACCTATCATCCTGTTCTCCTCCGGAGCGGAGTGGATGGAAGTGGTACCCTGGTTTTAACATATGAGGACTTTGTTTGTACGATCCTTTGTTCAAAAATCGCTCATTCGGAATTACCATGTGAAATTCATGGTGAAAAAGGAACCTTTATCCTCGAAGATGCAGCACCCATTTCAACGATTACCTTCGTTGACAACAGAGGAAATGAGCGAGAAACCTTAAGTGTTGAACTAGAAGAACAAAACATGGTATATGAATGTGAAAATATCGTCAGGATCATTGAAACAAAAAATGATCAAGAATACCTGCAGTTAAAAGGCTGGAGTGAAATTGTCCTCCGCATCACAGAAGAGGCTAGGAAACAAAACAATATCGTGTTTGCTGCCGAAAGATAAACAAGACCAGAGAGAAATATCTCTCTGGTCTTGTTTTTTATGTCAACTTTCTTTTGGAATTTTCTCCTTTTAATATGTCGTTTTCTTTCCGAAACATCTTATTTGACATTTTAGAGACTGGTATGTGAACTCTTTATGAATTTAATATTCTCAATGACTTTTATCACAGGCTAATGTTTTCTCAGTTCATTATATTTGAAGTAGTAGGAATGGAGGAAACTTTATGAAGTCTAAAGCTTGGTATAAGAAACAATTGAAACGTAAACCTGTTCAAATTACCAGATATACTGTTCAGGGCTTGTTTTTGTTGTTTTTATTATATGTTGGTTTGCAATTTTATCAATTTTATATGCATTTTGAAACGCTCGGAAAAACTCCTTTCGTGGAAAGGCCATCCGCTGTCGAAGGGTTTTTACCAATCAGTGCCCTTGTTGCCTTAAAGGTATGGCTGACCAGTGGAGATTTTGATGTGATTCATCCCGCCGGTCTTGTCTTATTTGCTTTTTTTGTTGGAGCCGGCATTCTTCTTCGTAAATCGTTCTGCAGCTGGATTTGTCCTGTTGGTACAGCTAATGAAATGATCGCGTGGCTTGGCAGGAAGATTTTTAAAAGAAATTTTGAAATTCCGCGCTGGTTAACCTGGCTATTAACTCCGATTAAGTATTTATTATTGCTATTTTTTATCCTTATGGTCGTTCAAATGGACATCTTTACGGCAAAAGGATTTTTAGAAGAGCCCTATAATAAGGTATCAGATATAAAAATGCTTCTTATGTTCGTAAATCTAGGTGGCTTTGCCTTGAAGTTTCTCATTGTTATTTTTATCTTGTCCTTATTCTTTAGAAACTTCTGGTGCCGCTTTTTGTGCCCATATGGTGCATTAATTGGTCTTGGAAGCCTATTTAGAATTACAAAGATTGAGCGTAATGAGGATACCTGTACAAACTGTGAAATGTGCACGAAGGTTTGTCCGCAAAGATTAGTGGTACACAAGGTAGAGAAGGTAACCTCTCTTAATTGTTCCGCTTGTATGTCATGTGTGGAAGCTTGTCCTGTAAAAGACACATTAAACATGACGGTTGCCAGCAAGAAGGTAAATAAATGGTTTGTTCCTGTCACCTTCTTTGTGTTGTTTGTTGTGGTTGTTACTATCGCAAAGATAACGGGCCATTGGGATACGATCATTTCGTATGATGAATGGAAGCAATTGATTCCAGAAGTTAATAACATAGATTAATTGTTTTAAAGGCAGCTGAATTCAGCTGCTTATTTTTATAGGGAAAAAATCAAAAAGTTCAAAAAGTTTTCATTGTACGGTCATGACCAAATTAGTATTATGAAACTATGAGAAATAATGGAATTTTGAGGAGGATTATCCAATGGTAAAACCGATTGATGAATATTCTTTGACAGACCTAATGCACAGAATTGAAGAAATTTTCAATGAAAATCCTGGTCCTCTTAAGGGTTTTGAAGCAATTGTGCAGTATGATATTCACGGTGATAAGGAAGGCACGTATCAGCACTTTTTCCATGATGGAAAATTAACGATTAAAGAGGGAACAGATGCTTCTCCGGTGGTTACAATGCAAATGTCATATGATAATTTTAAAAAATCCTTATTAGGTAAACTTAGCGGTACGATGGCATTATTAACGGGCAAGGTAAAGGTAAAAGGTGATGTTAGTACGGGATTGAAAATCGAAAGTATTGTGAAGAAATACAATATAAAAGAACAGTTGTAATATTATAGGAATTAGTAAACACCGCTTTTGGGGGCAGCCAAAAGCGGTGTTTTTCTTTTTATATCGACATATACATATAAAAAAGTAAAATGGGTGAATGATGATGTTTGGATATAACAATGATTTGGTGAATTGGATCAAACCATACTTGCCAATTGGAGCGGAATTAGAATACCGGAATAACCAAGCCATTCTTCAATATCTGGATCTTGATGGGGATGGGATACTAGAAATCTTTGGGGTGTATCATCTTAACCGAAGTCCCTATTTATTTGTTTTTAAAAATTTCAATGGCCAATTAATCTATCTTTATCCAATTTCACCAGCAGTGGAGAAAAGGGCGCTTCGCATGCTTTCGGTAAATCAAGAGACTAGGGCCATCTATCTCTTTCCGGTTGTCATAAAGGAAATTGGCGGAAACAAGTGGGGCTATATGGATGCAAAGGGGAAATTGGTACTGCCGGCTAGTTATGAACATGCCGAAGATTTTCAAGATAATGGTTTAGCTCTTGTCGGGTTACTGCATAAATCAGGAGCCATAAATGCCAACGGGTATTTTATTGTTCAGCCCAAATACGAGACCATTAACCCTTTTTCAGAAGGACGTGCCGTTGTCAACGACCGTCAAGGATTTAAGGTAATTGATGAGAGTGGTAAAGAAATCACAGGAAAGGCATATTCGATTATTGTTGGTGAGTATAAAGAGGGGCGTGTCCGAGCAGCAGAAATAGATAAGGAAGGGGTGTACGTTTATGGTTATCTGAATAAACGAGGGAAAGAGGTGATTCCCTTAAGTTATGTAACAGCCAGTGAGTTTGTCCAGGGGAAGGCCATTGTAAAAGCAAAAGAAGGCAGTTATCAACTCATCGACCTGACCGGAAATGTAATCCAATCGTATCCTTATGCTGAAGTTACTAATTTCGGTCAAGGTTTGCTTGCATTTAAGAACAGTAGCGATGGGAAACTCGGTTATATTAATGAGCAAGGAAAAATTGTCATCAAGCCCCAATTTTCATATGCTGGGCCATTTATTGGCAGTCTGGCGATTGTCGGTCTTACTGAGAACAATAAAGAGAACTACGGAGTCATTGATCAGAATGGTCAGTTCGTGATTAAGCCAAACTATAATCAAATCTTAAATCTAAATGAGGACCGCTTTGCGATTGGAAAAGAGATGGATCCAAAGCAGCCTTGTATGAGGTCTATTTTTGCCTTGGCAGATTCAGAAGGACATATCCTTACAGGATTTATCTTTAATGAAATAACCAGTTTTCAGGATGGCCTCGCGTCTGTTTCCGATAATCAGCATACTTACTTTATCGACAAACATGGCAAGAGAAGCGAACATCTCCCGATCGTTAGTGGCAGCGGCTCGTTAAGGTTCGATAAAACATTAATTAAAGGTGAAATTGACAACCGATTATTTTATTTTAATCAAGCTGGTAAGTTAGTATGGAAGCAAGCTGACGTTATCCCTTTAGATAAACAATTTTCTGTTACTCAGCATAAATACAAGCCGAATAAGGATTACTTAGTCTATTTCCCACAGATTGTCGGTATGGAAAATTCGGAAAGTGTAAATTGCACTTTAAAGGAGCTTGCTGGTGTTAAGCCCGTGCCAGTAAATAAACAGCTGGAATCCATTTATTCAGGGGATTTTGAGATTACGTATTACAAGAAGGATTTATTGGTTATTGAAATCACCGGGTATGACTACCCGTTTTGTGCCGCACATGGTATGCCTATAAGAAAATATGCTCATCTAGACCTTAAAACGGGCTCCATCTATCAGCTAAAAGACCTTTTCAAGGCAGACAGCCCCTATGTAAAAGTAATTAGTGATCTTATTCGTGATCAAATAAAAAGTAATAATCAATATTCATCCTACCTGTTTCCAGATGAATACCATGGAATCAGAGTCGATCAGCCGTTTTTTATCAGTGAGAGTGGATTGAATATCTATTTTAATCCATATGAAATCGCGGCTTTTGCAGCTGGGTTCCCTACCTTTACCATCCCAATTGAGGATCTACAAGCTATAATTAATATAAATGGAGAACTTTGGAAATCATTTCATTGACGAAGACAGGAATCCCATCCTGTCTTTCTCTTTTTGAAAAAAATAAGGAAGTTATGAAATAATGAGGATATATACAATATTATTGTTTAGGGAGTGACTTGGATGAAGATTTATGATATTTCTAGAAAACTAATGAACGGGATGCCGGTATGGCCTGGAGATACTCCATATCAATATGAGGTCTCATGGTCAATGGAGGAAAGCGGATCTGTTAATGTAGGCAGACTCGAACTGAGTACTCATACGGGAACACATGTAGATGCTCCCTTTCACTTTGATAACCAAGGAAAAAAAATCATTGATTTGGACTTGAATCTTTACATCGGCAGGGCAAGAGTCATTGAGGTGATTGGGAAGGAAAGCATAGGTGCAGCCGATTTAGATAGTGTGGACCTCGAGGGATGCATCAGGGTGATATTTAAGACGCTGGCATGGGCAAATCCTGATGTTTTCCCAGATAGAATTCCCCATCTTGAACCAGACCTTGCACCATTTCTAGCAAGTAAAGGGGTAAGGCTGATTGGTTTGGACGTACCATCTGTCGATCCTATTGATAGTAAAGACCTTTTAGCCCATCATACTTTGAATGACAATGGTATACACATTCTTGAGTCCTTACGTCTCGATGAGATTGAACCTGGAGATTACGAGCTTATTGCCCTGCCACTGCCACTGGCCGACGGAGACGGGAGCCCTGTTCGCGCGGTCCTGCGTAAATAAAGAAATCGTGTAACCTAAAAGAAGCGTAATCTAAATTAGATTTACGCTTCTTTTAATATATTTATAAAACAGGTACATCAACCTAAAAGGATAAAATGCTCCAGAGTACTTCGTCCTAAGTAAATCTTCTCCGAAATATCATCCAGTAACTTCCAAATCCGACAATAAATAAGATACCAACCAAACTTGGGATAAAATAATTTTTAAAGGAAGGGGCAGCTTCCTTCACCTGCTTTGAAGGGAGTAATGCTTGTTCCGCTTGTGTCTTGGATTTCTTATTTGCCGCTGCAATTTTATTCTTATCAGAAGGTACGGTATTGATTTGAGTTATTTGGCTTAATACTGGAATATTTTGAGGAGAAGAAACTTTTAATTGAGTATCGGCAAAGACATTCGTTCCTAATAGAAAAAACAACAGTGATGTGATAAGAGAAATCTTATTAAACATCATTTTCAACTCCGATATATTATTATCTTCTTGTTGTTCATTCTATCACCGAATCCTGAGTCTAATATCAAATTGAAGTCATTGTTCACAAAGCTTTCGAAATTACACCTGAATTAAAATATCGTTTTCATTGAATGTAATCCAGGAAGTACAGTTGATTGGCAACTTGAATCACCTAAAAGCGAACTTGATATAAATCAATTTCTTTGAAAGTGAATGGTGATAAACTAAATAATAATAAATGATCCATAGAAAAAGGAGGACAAGCTTATGTTTGAAATAGTTGATAAAAAGGCTGTCATGGATATCAGGGAACGAATTGCAAAGGGAGAACATCCACGACGGGAAATATTAAACTTTGTTAAAGCTGCTCCAATAGGAACCATATTTGAAATTCATCTGCCACATCGTGGGGAACCGCTGATTGCCAGCTTACAATCGTTCGGAATGAATGTGATTGTCAATGAACTTGAACCTATGCATTTTAGGTTAATGGCAATTAAGCTAGACGAAATTAACTAATACCTGATAATACCCTGAGTTTATCCAGCTCTAGAATCTGTATTTGGCGGCGCCCGTTCATGCTGATCCATTTTTTTGACATGAACGACAGCAGTTTCCTGCTAATCGATTCTGGAGTTGTTCCAATATAACTGGCTAAATCCTTTTTCGTGATAGGCAGGTCAAAGGTTCCTTCTTTGGCGTTCAGCTTGTCGTGAAACAAGATAAGAGCTCTTGCCAGCCGTTGTTCCACTTCCATTAGACTAAGGAAACCAACCGATTCATCTGCTTCATATAGGCGGTCATTGACAGCAAGTAAGAAACGATAGGCTAATCCAGCGTTCTTCTCCATGGTGATAAGGAAGTCCTTTTTTTCCATATAACAAACCGTTGAGGAACTGACCGCTACCGCATTCATATAGTGTTTTTCATTCCTTAATAATGAGAATAAACCAAAGAAATCCCCAGGAAACAGCAATCGAACAATTTGTTCTTTTCCTTCTGGGGATATTTTTGTTAACTTGATCAATCCTTCGTTCACAACGAACAGCATCTCTGACCGTTCGCCTTCTTGAAAAATAAATTCGTCCTTAACCAGCTGCTTGCTTCTAGTTACCTTTTGCAGCTGTTGAAGATCAGTTTCGTTCATGCCGTTAAAAACCGGTACCGATGCTAGACATGAAGAGTCATGAGTGCAACGTTGGTCACAACACATCTTGAGGTCCCTCCTTGAGCTTACTAATTATTTATAGTATCTGTTTTTATCAATGTTTGTAGTGATTTACATCAAATCTGTTTTTCTTGATATAAATCAATGTGAATGAGAATCATTCGCATTATAATAAAAGAAAAAAGAAGGGGGATCGATTCAATTGAGTATCATGGAATTGGCATTAAACGAGGTTGCCTGCTCCGGCTGTATTGGCAAGATTAAAAGAGAGATGCAAAGAACCAATGGGGTTAAAAAAGTGAAGATCATACCTGGTAGTGGGAAGATTCAAATCAACTTTAATGAAAGTCTTATTCACTCTGAAGAAATAAACCGAAACCTTTATAAGATAACACTAAGACAATTTGATTAAAAATTGCTCAGCGAGAGCAGTTTTTTTTTTGAAAGAAATACCTTTATTAAGAATATATTGTTCTTTATAATGGTGTTACGGGGTATTACGGCCTTTATAAAAGAACGGGGTTGACAGTTCTAACATAATTTTCTCTTCTCGATAAATAATAAATAAAAAAGGGAGGAATTATGTTGGAGCGTAATCTAGATAGTAAATTTGAAGAAACCTTTCTACCAATGACCTCAATAGGCAGTGGAGTTGGGATTGCAGTTTTACCGGATATCTTTTGTTATACAGACCAAATCGTCAACCTTGTTCTTGTTGGCAAACCAAATGAGACGGAGGACTTTGTGTTAGTTGACACAGGCATGCCTAAGTCAGCAGATGAAATAAAGGAAATGGTGGAAGAACGTTTTGGGGAGGGAGCGATTCCAAAGGCAATCGTGTTAACGCACGGACATTTTGACCATGTCGGCTCAGTCGCTGAATTATTGGAGGAATGGAAGATTCCTGTTTATGCTCATGAGCTTGAGATTCCTTATCTAACAGGGCAAAAAGACTATCCACCGGGTGATCCCAATGTTGATAGTGGCCTTGTTGCAAAAATGTCGCCGCTGTTTCCGAACCATGGGATTGATATAAGTGCCTATGTTCAAGTACTTCCTCCGGATGGAACAGTTCCCTATCTGCCTGATTGGAAATGGGTACATACACCGGGACATACACCAGGACATATCTCCTTATTTCGTGAACAAGACCAAGTATTAATTGTCGGAGATGCATTTGTAACGGTAAAACAAGAATCTCTTTATAAAGTAATGACTCAATCCCAAGAGATTAGCGGTCCTCCCAAATATTACACAACTGATTGGAATGCAGCTTTTGAATCGGTGAAAAAATTAGAGGCACTTAAGCCCAATGTTGCCGTGACTGGACACGGTCTTCCGATGAGCGGCGAGGAGTTAACTAAAAACCTAACATATTTGGTTGAGCATTTTAACGAAATCGGCCGGCCAGACAGTGGTAAATATGTAAATTAATCATCTTGAATACACATGGGCTGTTTCTCAAAGCAGCTCTTTAATATCGAGTATGTGTTCGTTTTTAAGAACGAATGAAAGTAACTAGATGTATCAGCATAAGGATAACTAGACATAATGGAAACAAATTAAACATTTGAGGTGAAGGTATGAGACTTTGTTTCTTCCTGCTAATTGCAGGGCTGTTGGATGCTGTTTTGACCCATTTGGGAGTTGCCGCTGGCATGGTCGAAGAAGGAAATCCGATGATGAAACTTGTCATTGAAAAAAGCTGGTCTTTTTTTTACATAATTAAAATTTTTCTTCCCCTGTTTTTGCTCGGTTTGTTTTACCTGCGCCCATTAAAAGGATGGATACGCACCCTTTTGGTTTCCACCTGTGTCCTTTACCTCTCTGTCCTGGTTTATCATATGGTTTGGATTGCCCTCTATTTTAATTCTGCATCATAATGATAAAATATACTCCATCCCAACTAGACACACCAGGGTTATTAAGTTAGTATCAATACGATATGCAGTGACAAATAATAAGAAAAATGTTTTTTAAATAAAGGAGCACTTCATTATGTTAAATACCTTAAAACCTTCCTTGCAGGAAGCTTGGGAAAAGTCCGGGTTTCAACAACCGACTTCCATACAAGAATCAGCCATTCCATTAATTCTTGAAGGCAAGAATTTGATTGCAGAGTCACCGACAGGTACTGGGAAAACGCTGGCTTATTTACTTCCATTGCTGCATAAGGTGGATCCAAGTATACAATCTCTCCAAGCTGTTGTGTTAGCTTCTTCGCAGGAATTAGTGATGCAGGTCTATCAAGAATTTCAAAAATGGTCTGAAGGAAGCGGAATCCGCGGCACATCTATTATTGGCGGAGCCAATATGAAAAGGCAGCTTGAAAAATTAAAAAAACGCCCACAAGTAATTTTTGCCACTCCAGGCCGATTACTAGAATTAATCAAACAAAAAAAGGTGAAAATGCACGAAGTAAAACTAGTCGTTCTCGATGAGGGTGATCAATTACTGATTCATGAGCATATTAATACGGTCCAAAATATTGTTAAAGCAACAATGAGTGACCGCCAGATTGTTTTATTTTCTGCCACGATGAAACCGGCAACAGAGAAATTGGCGAAAGAAATGACAAAGGACCCAGAGGTTCTTCGGGTAGAAAAGGATGAGGCAGCTTCGTCTGGAGAAGTGGAGCATATTTATTTTCTATGTGAACCAAGAGATAAAATCAAGCTCCTCGAAAAAATCACGCGCTTAGAAAAGAGTAAATCGCTGGCCTTTATTAATGATATCGGTGAAATCGAAGTATTCAAGGAAAAATTACATTTTAAAGAGTTATCAATCGGAATTTTGCATAGCGATATGAAAAAGTTAGAACGACAAGCAGCCTTAAAGTCTTTCCGTGATGGAAAAATGAACATGCTGATTGCGACAGATGTGGCGGCGCGAGGCCTTGATATCCAAGGGGTTACCCACGTGGTTAATATCGATTCACCAAAGGATATAACTCAATATGTACACAGAGCGGGTAGAACAGGAAGAATGGGCGCGAACGGAATTGTTATCTCGCTAGTTACCGATAGGGAAGAACGCGAATTGAAACAGTACTGCCGTGAATTAAACGTACCGGTCCATAAACGAGTCTTTTACAAAGGTCTAATTGCGGAAGAAGGCCAACGGGACCAAAAACTACGGAAATAAGGCTAGTGTCATCCAAGACTCAATTTTAATATGGAAGAATGGACCATTTCGCACAACGAAATGGTCTTTTTGATTTTGTCTTTTATCTTACCGAATAGCATGTGGAATGGATGGTCCGGTAAGATAAGAGGGCTTTATCATACCGAACAGCTGGGAAAATGGATGGTCCGGTATGATAAGCGGGCTTTATCTTACCCAACAGTTGGGAAAATGGATGGTCCGGTAAGATAAGCGGGCTTTATCTTACCCAACGGTTGGGAAAATGGATGGTCCGGTAAGATAAGCGGGCTTTATCTTACCCAACAGCTGGGAAAATGGATGTTCCGGTAAGATAAGAGGGCTTTATCTTACCGAACAGCTGGGAAAATGGATGGTCCGGTAAGATAAGCGGGCTTTATCTTACCCAACAGTTGGGAAAATCGCTGAAAGGGTAAGATAAAAAGGGATTTCCACCTTACATAACTTTCTGAAAAGTTGATAATCCGGTATATTAAAGTTAAAAGGTAGTCTATCAATAACAAAGGGTGAAATGACATGGAAAATCCAAAGTTGAAAAAACTGTACGATACCTGGCTTGAAGAAACAACCATCACCCAGATTCAAGAAAAATTTGAGAAGGGTGAACTCACCTCGAAAGAGTTAGTTTTAATGTATATACATAGGATTGCGGCCTATGATGGCCGTCTCCATTCTATACTGGAAGTAAATCCTAATGCCTTGCAGATCGCCGAATCACTTGATGCCGAACGTAAGAAAAACGGTCCGCGCAGCAGGTTGCATGGGATTCCGATTTTAATAAAAGATAACATTGATACCCATGATAAAATGCATACAAGTGCTGGGTCCCTAGCGTTAAAAGATTCAATTGCCCTTCATGATTCGTTTGTGGCTGAGCAATTGCGGTCCTCTGGGGCAGTCATTCTCGGCAAAACGAATATGACCGAATGGGCGAATTTCATGGCAATTGGAATGAAGTCTGGCTATAGTTCGCGAGGGGGACAGGTGTTAAATCCTTATGGTCCAGGCAAGTTTGATGTGGGTGGGTCGAGCTCAGGCTCTGGAGCAGCGATTGCTGCCAACTTTGCCACAGTGGCTGTCGGAACCGAAACATCTGGCTCCATCTTAAACCCTGCCTGCCAGAACTCCTTGGTGGGTATCAAACCGACAGTCGGCCTGATTAGCAGGCGTGGGATTATCCCCATTGCTCATACGCAGGATACAGCAGGGCCAATGGCAAGAACCGTTGAAGATGCTGCTATTCTTCTTAACGCATTATGTGGAAGCGATGAGCGTGATCCAATCACAAAAACTAATCCATTTCTAAATTTCGATTTTACAGAGTCTCTTTTAAAAAATGGTCTTAAGGGTAAAAGAATTGGGCTGGCATGGAAAGGTTTTGTTGAGATATTGAGTGAAGAAAAACAACTCGTTATCCATACTTCTGTTGAATTTTTAAAGAAATCAGATGCTTTTGTGGTGGAAGATATTGAACTACCCTCTGCAAATGCCAATTGGAAGTACGATGTATTGACTTATGAATTTAAACCTGACCTGAATGCTTATTTAAATAACCTTCATCCTTCCATACCTGTTAGGACATTGGCAGATCTGATTGAGTTTAATCATAACCATAAAGAACAAATGCTTAAATATGGCCAGGCAGTATTAATCGAATCAGAGGAAACGAGTGGCTCCTTAACCGAGGCTGCTTATATCGAGGCATTGGAATTTGATTTATATCATTCAAAAAAGCAGGGTATTGATTTCGTCTTGGAAAAGTATAAATTAGATGCGATTGTTTTTCCAAGCGATGAAGGCTCACATATCAGTGCCAAAGCCGGCTATCCAAGTATTGCCGTACCAGCCGGTTATACAGAGGAAGGGGAGCCGGTGGGAATTACTTTTGCTGGAACTGCCTACAGTGAACCGACATTAATCGAAATCGCTTATGCTTATGAACAATTGACTAAATTTAGAAAAGCACCGATCCTCTAAAAAAGAATAAGTCGAATTATTTTCACTCATACTATCAATGTACTTCTCGAAAAAAGGAGCTGGTAGGTATGGGAAGACAGAAGCTTGGAAATCAAAATGCACAGCGAAATAATAACCGCAAAAAGCCAATGAGAGATAGTGAGGAACTAGTTGAATTTACAACTGGGGAACCTCTAAAACATAATCGTCCAAATAGTAAATAAGAATAGCGCAAGCGCCCTGATTTTTGACTGTAAATTAAGGTTAAAAACTACACAATCATATCTGATTACAAACAGCGCCTCCTAAGTTTAGTTAGGAGGCGCTTTTGTGTGACTCACTCTTCAGCAAGTAATTTTAGAGCTTTTTTAGTAGGCCCTTCAATTACATCTCCGGAGTAAGCATATCTTGAACCATGGCATGGACAATCCCAAGATTTTTCCGCATGATTCCATTCACATTCACAGCCGAGATGAGTACAGGTGGTGTCCACTATATAAATCTTGCCATTTTCATCCTTATAGGCACCAGCTCTTTTTCCTTTATACATGACAACAGACCCTTCGCCATTCTGTAAGTCATCCGTAACCTTCTCAACAATTTCCAGCTTGCCCTTAAGAAGATGTTTAGCGACATCTGCATTGGTTGTTACGATACTTTTTAAATCTGGGTCTGCATCAAAACGGGATGGTGAATAAAGCTCCTTGTATGGATTGTGTCGGTTCATTACATAATCAGTCAATAAATGTCCAGCAGAGATTCCCGTCGTCATCCCCCATTTTTTATAGCCAGTTGCGACTAAAATATTCTCTCGCGCTGCGGTAATTGGACCGATATAGGGAATTTTGTCTAATGTAACAAGATCCTGGGCAGACCAGCGGTAATCGTATCCCTTAAGACCAAATACTTCTTCCGCAAACGCCTCGAGGGCTTCATAATGTTTTAACGTGTCGATTCCCTGCCCAGGTTTGTGATTTTCTCCACCTATAATCAGTAACTTTTTCCCTTCCTCATTTAGCGGTGTATAGCGAATCGAACGGGAGGGGCTGTCTGCACTTATATACATACCACCTGGATACTCTTTATCCGTCTTTATTCCAATGGCATAGGACCGATCCGGATACATTCTTGCAAAATATAGCCCTGGTATATCATAAAATGGAAAGTGCGTAGCAATAATGACCTGTTTACATGTCACCCGGTGACCAGACTTCGTCACAACCTTTGGATTGGAATTATCATCCTCAATATCATCTGCAACGGTATCTTCATAAACATCACAGCCAGCTTTCACTGCATCATCGAGCAGGGATTTTAGGAACTTAAGTGGATGATACTGGGCTTGATTTTTCATCATTAGTGCTGCTTTTGCTGGAATATTAAAGGGGATTGTATCTTTTAATGCCCCATCAATATCTAAGCTTTTATAGGCTTCCCACTCCGTTTTAAGCTTGTCCACATACTCATCCGTTGTGGCATACATATAGGCATCTTCTTTGCTGAAATCACAATCGACCCCGTTCTCCGTGACCATTTTTTCGACAAATTGAAGGGCATTCATTTGGGATTCAAAATAGAGCCTTGTCTTTTCTTTACCAAAATGATTGATAAATTCATCATAAATAAGACCATGCTGAGCAGTTAATTTTGCAGTAGTATGGCCGGTGGTCCCATTTAGGACACTGCCTGCTTCTATAATGGCGACCTTTTTTCCTTCCTTCGATAGTAAATAAGCTGCGGTAATCCCAGTAATACCTGCACCGACGACCGCGACATCGACTGATATATCTTCGGTTAATTTCTGAAAAGTAGGTAATTCTATTTCACGCCAATACGTTTTTGGAAATTGTGGATTGATTTCAGATGAACTCATATGTACGCCTCCAGCTTAAAAAAATGACATCAGAATTAATTTTTCCTAAAATGCTAAAATAAATGTAACCTAGGAAAGATTTTCAAAAAATTAAAAAGACCCCTTCTATTAAAAAGGGTCCTTCATGATTGGTTAAGTTTTAAAAAAAGTGAAATTATGGCTTAGTTGAATAAATGAAACTCATTCTTCTTTATCAATATTTAATGGATCAATACGAGTAGCGTCTTCTGTATTTAAGGAACTTCTAAGAAAATGAAAGAACGTTCCTCCAATACAACCTAGAACTATCACAAAACCAACCGCTGTGACCCACCAAATAGCCGCCATTGTATTCCCCCTTTGTAAAGCTTAAGAGACAGATGTCTGAAGCTTTTCTAAAAATATATGCAAAAGGGGAGAGAATTTTTCCAACGAATTTCTTTTAGTCTTTTTTCTTCAGTCCAGCATAATAATCGACCTTTTTAATATTAACACCAACAAATGTTTCAATAATGGACTGTCCGCCCGCAATCGATAAAATTAAAATAATTACAAAGGTTATCCGCGGAAAGAGCAAATAAGCTCCGCCTAATAAGATGGCACTCCAAACACCAGCACACCAATAACACTTCAATAAATAACCAAACATAGAGGTTGGGACTTCCTTTGTTGCCACACCATCACTTGTTTCTACCTTTATTTTTTTTACAAAAGGCTTACGGATAAATTCAGTGATTTTATCAAAGACAATTAAATGTGTTAATCGATAACTTGCTAAAATGAGCATGATATAGGTCATCCATGAAAGTTCTTTCAATGTATATCCTCCAAAGAATTTGAGTTTATGGTAATCAAAATTTTATATCGTTCAAAACAAAATATAATTTTTGCATCCACCTAGTATATTTTGAGCCTGAAATCAAGATTATATATTCGGAGGAGGCGAAAAAATGAAAAAATCTTTTTGGTTTAGTTTTCTGTTTTTATTATCACTATTTTGTTTGCCAAGCCTGTCTATGGCCCAGCAAATTTACACGGTTCAGCCAGGTGACTCACTTTGGAAGATTGCCGTCAGGTATCAGGTGGGAATTTCTGAGATTATCGCGGCCAACAAGCAATTTACCAATCCAAATTTGATCTATCCAGGTCAAAAGGTAACCATTCCAAGTTTCGATGCAGTCAAAAGCATTGAAAACCAGGTCATTCAATTAACCAATCAAGAGCGCGCAAAAAATGGATTAAAGGCATTAACTCCTGATTGGGAACTATCAAGAGTAGCTCGTTATAAGGCCAATGACATGAGAGATAAAGGTTATTTCAGTCATACCAGTCCAACCTATGGCAGTCCATTTGACATGATGAAAAACTTTGGGATTACCTATCGTTCGGCCGCTGAAAACATTGCTGCTGGACAAACCACACCAGCATCCGTGGTACAAGCTTGGATGAATAGTTCGGGTCACCGAGCCAATATTCTAAGCACAAAATCCACCTATATCGGTGTGGGTTATGCACAAGGTGGCAAATCCAGACACTATTGGGTCCAAATGTTTATATCTAAATAAGATGAAAAGGGTCAGTTTCTAAGGCGTTTTGCTAAGAGACTGACCCTTTCTCCGTCTTAAGACTGAGATGAAAATCAAGCTAAAGCGCAATTATGAGAACCAAAGAAAAAAGGTAAGATGAAATCAAGTTAAAGAAAGGAGAAAAACAAAATGAAAAAATTTGGTTTATTGGTTGCCGGTGGAATTGCAGCGATGGTCTTGCTTTCAACGATTGGTCCAATGGTGGGGTTACTCGTTAGCTTAGTACTCCTATACTTCATATTCAAACAGTTCTTAAAAGCTAAATCTACTGGAGGTAAAATTGGCCTCGGGATTTTGGGCTTCATCGTCCTGATGGCTTCCATTCATAATGCCCCAGCTATCATTGGAGTAGTTGCAGCCTATGTGTTATATCTCGTTTATAAAAAATGGAACAAGGAAAAAGGCACAGTAGTAAAAGAAGAATCAGATCCCTTTGTTAACTTTGAAAAACAGTGGAATGAATTAAAAAATTTATAAAATCAAAAGGAGAGTATAAACATGACAAACTTATTTACAAGAATTAAAAATATCATTTCAGCGGATTTAAACGAGGCACTTGACCAAAAGGAAAAACAAAATCCAATTGCATTATTAAATCAATACCTACGCCAGTGTGAACTAGAAACAGAAAAAGTGAGAAAGTTGCTGGAACGTCAATATTCTTTGAAAGATGAATTTACCAGAGAGTATCACCAAGCATCCCAATTAGCTGAAAAACGAAAATATCAAGCTGAAATTGCTTCTACAGCTGGCGAAACTGAGCTTCACCAGTTTGCCTCAGCAGAACATCAGCAATATGCAGACCGAGCTGTCCGCTTAAGTACCTCCCTTGAACAAGTAAAGGGTCAATTAGTGGACTTAGAGAGAAAATATGAGGAAATGAAGCATAAATTGAAAGACATGCACCTAAGACGGATGGAATTAATGGGACGTGAAAATGTGACACGGGCGAACCATCAAATGAACCAAGTGCTAGATACTAATGGATACTCTGATAAATCATACTCAAAGTTTAAAGAAATCGAAAACTATCTAGATCGCTTAGAGCATCAAGTAAATAGTTCATTTTATCGAAATACAATCGATGCACGTATTGCACAATTAGAAAAAGAAATGAAATTAGAAGAAAGCAAGTCCATTTAATAGCAAATATGGTATTCTTAAAATAATTGCGGGCAAAAAGACGTAGATTCTCTGCGTCTTTTCGCCATAAATGAAAATAATGAATAACCATAGATTATAGCCAGAGGTTGAAAAAGGGAGGGTGAATCAATGTTTAAAAATACTAAAAATGATTATATTGGACGGATCGTCTTCATTGGTGTGATCATTTTAGTTATGGAGATTTTATTTTTTAACAGAGGGCTAATTTTCTCCCTTTTTATCTCTGGAGGTATGATCTATTTAGGCCGTAAACGAGCAGGAAAACGAGCAGGAAAAAAGAAGGGGAAAATACTTTTAATTGCTGGTGTTATTTTCCTTGCCATTAGTCTTTTAAACATGATGACGTTTAAGTTTTTATTAGCCGCGATTTTACTGCACTTTTTTATTCAGTTTTTAAATACAAAAAAGCATCCAAAGAAAATTACGCCTGAAATAAACAAAAACGAAGCTGCCAGGTATGAGGAAACGATAATTAGGTCGGAACCCCTATTTGAAAACATCGTCCTAGGTCAACAAAAAACCCCGCATGGAGCATATGAGTGGAATGATGTTAATATCCAGGCAGGAATGGGTGACACTGTCATTGACTTGAGTTTTACAATGCTGCCAAAAGGAGAAACGGTTATCTTTATTCGTAATCTTATTGGTAATATACAGATTCTTGTTCCCTATGATATTGATGTATGTATCCGACATTCTTCCATTATTGGTTCAACGTCTATGTTCGAATACCATGATGCTAAACTTTTCAATCGAGTTTTACACCTAAAAACGCCAGGATATGAGACAGCGGAGCATAAAGTGAAAATTTTCACCTCGCTCGTGGTTGGTAATTTAGAGGTGAGCCGGATATGAGCACAACCCAGCGTCAAATTTTCTGGAGTGTTGGCTTTACCTTTTTCCTTGCGATTATTGTGAGTGCTGTTTTTGTGTTCGTATATCCACTAGGCAGTTGGTCTGAATTGTGGAGTAAACATTTCATGAATATCCCCTTTGTTATCTTTGTCCCGGCCTTTAGTATTGCGGTTGGAATTATCGTAGGTGCGTTCTCTGGGATGTATTGGAGAAGGCAGTTCCTATCGGTTGAACATTCCTTGCATTTATTAGAGGAGGGAAAGCAGCTGGAAGTGAAAGAGAGACCGGTTATCTCGGAGATGCAGCTTATTGCGAACCGAATTGAAAAAATTGGTAAACAAATGTCTGAGCAGGCAAAGCTCTCGCAGCGGATGGCAACGGAAAAAGTGGAAGACCTCGAAGAAAGAATTCAAGAAATCATCGAGCAAGAACGGAACCGATTGGCCCGTGAACTGCATGATTCGGTTAGTCAGCAATTATTTGCGGCTTCGATGATGATGTCAGCCATCAATGAAACAAAACAACAGTCAGCAACAGAAAATGACCGCGAAGCAAAGCAATTGAAGCTTGTCGAAGAAATGATCCACCAATCACAGTTGGAAATGCGTGCTCTCCTGTTACATTTACGACCCGTTGCTTTGAAAAATAAGACGCTCCAAGAAGGAATTGAGGAGCTATTAATCGAATTATCACAAAAGGTTGAAATGGATATTAAGTGGAAAACAGAAGCTTTTCCCTTAGATAAAGGGGTGGAGGACCACCTTTTCCGAATCCTCCAAGAATCTCTCTCCAATACGTTAAGGCATTCGAAAGCGAGTTCGCTCGAGGTTCTTATGGTTAAACGGGATGACCTAGTCATCTTAAGGATTATTGATGATGGGATTGGATTTGATGTCAACGAGATGAAGGCAGGTTCCTATGGAATGCAAAATATGCATGAGCGTGCGGTGGAAGTAGGCGGGACATTAAAGGTGGTTAGTGTAAAGAATCAAGGAACAAGGCTGGAAGTAAAGGTTCCGGTGATGATTAATGGAGATGGTGCCAATGATTAGAGTAGTGTTTGTAGATGACCATGAAATGGTAAGAATCGGGGTTTCTTCTTATTTATCAGCCCAGCCAGATATTGAGGTGGTTGGAGAAGCCGCCGATGGCAAACAAGGCGTGGAACTTGCCCTCGAACTTCGCCCTGATATCATTTTAATGGATTTAGTGATGAAGGAAATGGATGGGATTGAAGCCACGAGGAGAATAATTGAACAATGGCCTGAAGCAAAAATCATCATCGTAACCAGTTTCCTCGACGATGAAAAGGTATATCCAGCGCTTGAAGCTGGAGCTACCAGTTATATGCTAAAAACCTCTAAAGCAGGGGAAATTGCCAATGCGGTCCGTGCTACTTATCATGGACAATCAGTCCTTGAACCAGAAGTTACCGGAAAAATGATGGTGAAAATGCGTCAAAAGAATACCCACCTGCCACACGAAGATCTCACCTCGCGTGAAATCGAAATATTATTATTAATGGCGGAAGGAAAAACGAATCAAGATATTGCGGACGAGTTGTATATTGCACTCAAAACCGTCAAAACCCATGTCAGCAATATTTTGAGCAAGCTTAACGTACAAGATCGAACCCAAGCTGTTATTTATGCATTTAAACATTCATTAATTAAATAAAATCCAGAAGGCCTTCCAATTTTAGGAGGGTCTTTTTTCTTTTTTATAAAATTTCAAAAAATACAATTGAAAAAGGTTCTCATTTACTGTTATGATACTATTAATGAAAATGATTATCATTATTAAATATTGGAGGATTACATATATGAAACTACTCAAGGTGTCAGGTACCATAATTTTATCTAGCAGTCTCCTATTTGGCTGTGCAAGTAATGCGGAGAAGACGTCTACTTCAGAAAAGGTTAAGGCGAAAGCACCAACCAGTCAGGCTGAACTTACTGGTGTAACGGATGAATACAGAGCATATGCGATAGGAGAAATTGAAGCCTTTGTGAAGGCGACGGACGCCTTTACGACTGCCGTTAAAAACGGAGCAATTGAGCAAGCGAAATCCCTGTATGGACCAGCGCGAATGCACTATGAGCGTGCTGAACCAATAGCAGAGGTTTTCGGTGACCTCGATCCGAAGATTGATGCCCGTGAAGGCGATGTACCGGAAGCGGAATGGGGCGGCTACCACCGTATTGAAAAAGGTCTTTGGATTGACAAAACCACTAAGGGATATGAGCAGTACGCTGAGCAGTTAATGAAAGATGTCAATCTCCTTCGTGCCAAAGTCGATACTGTGGAGGTAACACCTGAATTGTTAATAACCGGTGCAGTTGACCTTTTAAACGAGGTATCCACATCAAAAGTAACAGGCGAAGAGGATCGCTATTCTCATACAGATTTATATGATTTTGCTGCAAATGTCGAGGGAGCCGAAAAGATTTACCAACTCCTCGCTCCAGCACTAAAGAAGAAAGATGAGGCTGTGGCAAAGGAAATAGAGGCACGGTTCACTGATGTTTATAATCTACTAAACCAGCATAAAAAAGGTGAAGGCTATAAGTTGTACACAGAATTATCAGAGGGAGAGGTTAAGGGACTAAGCCAGGCAATCGATGCACTTGCAGAACCACTTTCACAAATAGGACTTGTTACGGAGGCGTCTTAATTGGAAAAGAATACAAACATCATCGATAAATCTTCAGATATCGGGAAGAAGATTTCGAGAAGGGATATCCTTAAAACCGCTGGCGTTGGTGGTGTAGGGGTAATCCTTGGTGCTTCTGGACTCGGTGGGCTGCTTTCCATAACAGAAAGCAAAGCTACGACGAAGGAAGCCCACGAAATCGTTCCCTTTTATGGAAAACAGCAAAGTGGGATTACCACGAAAACGCAAAACCATGTGTATTTTGTTTCCTTGGATGTAACTACCTCGAAAAAGGAGGATCTGGTTCAATTATTCAAGGATTGGACAAAGGCATCCGCCTTATTATCTGAAGGGAAGGCAGTTGGCGATTTATCGAGTAATGAGTTTCTCCCCCCAAAAGATACTGGGGAGGCAGCAGGGTTATCTGCTTCTAATTTAACGGTAACCTTCGGAGTGGGTCCTAGTTTGTTTGTTAAAGACAGTCAAGACAGGTTTGGATTAAAGCATAAGCAACCGTCAGAATTAGTGGACCTACCTAAATTTCCGCTTGATGCGCTGGAAGACGAATGGACGGGAGGAGACCTTTGTATTCAAGCTTGTGCCGATGATTTGCAGGTAGCCTTTCACGCAGTCAGGAATCTGATTCGAATTGCAAGAGGAAAGGCAATTCTGCGCTGGGCACAAACAGGGTTTCAACGCACAAAACAAGCTGACTCAAAAAATGAAACACCAAGAAATCTGTTTGGCTTTAAGGATGGGTCAATCAATCCTGATGTAAATGATGAGAAGGAAATGAATAAGCAGGTGTGGGTGCAACCGGGGGATGGACCGGAT
Organism: Neobacillus drentensis; assembly: GCF_036962125.1. Lineage (GTDB taxonomy): Bacteria > Bacillota > Bacilli > Bacillales > Cytobacillaceae > Neobacillus > Neobacillus drentensis_B. The sequence goes on along the minus strand of NZ_JBALOA010000001.1, from coordinate 153,908 downwards.
TGGCTTGTCAACGGAAGCTATCTTGTTGTCCGCCGAATTCAAATGTTTATTGAAGTGTGGGATCGGTCGACATTAAAAGAGCAGGAAAATACGTTTGGTCGCTACCGTGATAGTGGGGCGCCATTTGGGAAGAAAAATGAATTTGATCCACTTGACCTAAAGCATAAAAATGACAAAGGTGAATATAGCCTCCCTGTTAATTCACATACGCGCTTATCCCATGGGGATGGTTCTCAGCAAATTCTCCGCAGGGCTTATTCTTATTCTGATGGAATGGATTTAAAAACCGGAAGCTTTGATGCAGGCTTGTTATTCTTATGTTTTCAGCGTTCTCCTAGCAAACAATTTATCCCCATCCAAAATAGGCTAGCCAAAATGGATAAATTGAATGAGTATACATCCCACAAAGGAAGTGCCATCTTTGCTTGTTTACCAGGAACGAAACCAGGTGGTTTTATAGGAGAAACACTTTTTAACTAGAGTTTTTTTCTTCAAAGAGGAGAGAGATAGATGTTTCGATTTAGGAGTATAAGTAAATCCATATTAATATTAATGATCTTGTTCGTTCTTATTCAAACTGTTCATCCCGTGAAAGCAGCAGTCAATCATGATGAGCTGTTCGTTCTGATCGGAGATAGCCTAATGAAAGCTAAAGACGGGGACCCGTCCATCGTATCAATAAATATGGAACAGTTTGCAACCGAATGGGCATCGATTAAGGACGCTGATAGTAAACAGGCTAAGAAGGTGGACCAATCGCTTAAAGAGGTTCAAAGTTTACTTGCCAAAGGGAAGGTAGAAAAAGAGGATCTTTCAAAAAGTCTATCGTCTCTGTCAAGTGCGGTGGTTCTCTATGACCAAGAACAAAATCCACAAGATAAAGAAAAGGGAAAAGAACAAGTAAAACAGATGACACCACACATCGCTACATTAAAGAATTCAATTGAAGACGGGAATCAGACAGGATTGAAAGCTCAATATCAAGCCCTACTAAATCAATGGAATGCTTCTGAAAAGATCGTTCATGATGAGAGTATTACAGCCTATGGAAGTATCGAAAAATATATGGCGCTAATTCGAATCGCGATTACACAGAATCCAGTAGATTTAGATAAGGCGGAAACAAACGTCGAAAAGCTATCAAGTGAAGTGGAGAATTTTCTAGCTGGTAAGGTTTCTAACCAGATTAAAGGTGAGTATTCACTGGCGGATCTTTCTGCATTATTAACTAAGGCAGAAACACAGATTTCACAAAAAAACTATAAGAGAGCGGCTGACCAATTAGATGAAGTCTTAAACGTTTGGCCAATGGTCGAAGGAGATGTTCAGACGAGAGACAGTAAGCTGTACAGCGATTTAGAAACGAAAATACCTACAGCTATTAGTCTATTAAGCTCTGCAAAGGTCGATGGTGCAAAAGCAGAAGAAATCGTAAAAGAAATAAATTCACGTTTAGCCCCATTAATTAGTAAAACGGATTATTCTTTATGGGATGCGGCACTAATCTTGCTGCGTGAAGGGTTAGAAGGGTTATTAATCGTTGCCACATTGCTTGCCTTTTTGAAAAAGATGGGTCAGGGAGCAAAACAGAAATGGATTTGGGCCGGTGTTGGTGCAGGTATCCTCGCAAGTGCGGTCCTAGCTATTGTTATTAATATTGTATTTTCCCGGATAGTGGCTGCTTCAAGCCGTGAATATATTGAGGGAGTTACAGGAGTTGTCGCTGTGATTATGATGTTAACGGTGGGGGCTTGGCTTCATAATAAATCCAGTATTGGGAACTGGAATAAATATATCAATCAACAAATGGAGCATGCAATTGCCAGAGGGAGTCTCATTTCATTTGCTTTAATTAGTTTTCTATCAGTCTTCCGTGAAGGGGCTGAAACGATCATATTCTACACAGGGATTACCCCTTACATTAGCTTACAGCAGCTTGTTCTCGGTGTTTTACTTGCCGCTTTCATCCTAGTCATCGTTGGCTTTGCGATTATTTACTACAGTGTAAAAATACCGATTCGCTTCTTCTTTAAGGCTGCAACTATACTTATTTATTTCCTAGCCTTTAAAATTCTTGGGATTAGCATCCATGCCCTGCAGATTTCAGATGTGCTTTCAACTAGCACTGTGCACCAGCTCCCATTTATTGATTGGATTGGATTATATCCAACCTGGGAAACCACGGTTACTCAATTATTATTAATCATGGTCATTGTTTTATTAACCTGGATTGTCAAAAAAAGAACAATAACCTCAAATGTTTAAAAGGGCTGCGGGCCCTTTTTTTCGTCCTCCAAAATATATTCCTCTACTAATCAAAGAACTTGTCTCATAAGTTTATAAAAGTGAGATTAGTATGGAGGAGAAAAAATTGGGAATTTATTATAAGGGAATATTCTTTTTAGCAGCCGCTGCTTTTTTGGGGGAAGGGATTGAAGTTTTAGTAAATATGATTCTTGCTCGAGAGTTAGGACCACACGGGCTAGGACTGTATATGTCCATTTTGCCATCAATATTCTTCATTGTTTTACTAGCAAGCTTTGAGTTGCCTGTATCAATTTCAAAATTTATTGCCGAAAGGGAAGACCGTTATCACCGTAATATCCTTCATCATGCTATTACGATTACGATTGTATTTTCGGCTGTCCTTTTTTTAGCAGCAACCGTGATTATTCCGTTTATTCCTGTTTTTGATAAATATCATCCATACGTTAGATGGCTTGTTTTGATCTTAATCCCAATCATTTCCTTCACGTCCGTCGCGAGGGGATATTTTATGGGCAAGCAACAAATGGGGAAAATAGCCGTTTCTAATTTTTTAAGGAAAACCATACAACTCGGTGGATTGTTTCTCCTCTTTCGTTTGTTTGCCTTTGACACATCCGAGTCATTGTTAATCGCAATTGGTACCTTTATTGGAAGCGAGATTGTTGTGTTTCTATACTTATTCTATATGTTCATTATCCAGTTTCAGCAATTGAAGCGACAGCCATTTTCTAATATGAAACGAAAGGTAGTCCAGAAGAATTTAATGGCAGTCTCGATTCCAACCACAGGTCTTCGGTTGTTTTCAGCATTCACGGGTGCCATACAGCCCTTTATCATTAAGGCAGCGTTGGTTCGTTCTGGCATAAGTGAAACATCAGCGACAGAGCAATTTGGGCTGCTGATGGGAGTAGCCATGTCAATCGGTTTTTTTCCAGCATTTATTGCCCATTCCCTTATGGTCGTTCTAATTCCTGCTGTATCTAAGACTTACTCACAGGGTGATTATCAAAGGCTTCAAAAAATGCTTAAACAGGTGATGAAGCTCACTTTTGTATATGGGGTCGCAGCTGTAGCTATTTTTTACTTTTTTGCACCGGAGTTAACTTCACTATTTTTTAAATCAGAAACACCTGCTATATTTTTACAATTACTTTGGCCGTTTTTCTTATTCCATTTCTTTATCATGCCGATGCAAGCCTTTTTGTTTGGACTTAATCTACTTAAAGAGACATTTATTCATATCATTTGGTCGACCATCATCTCCTTTGCACTCATTGTCCTGCTTGCAGCAATGCCAGAATGGAGAATGAACGGGGTTATTATTGGAATGAATACTGGTTCGGTTTTATTAGCCCTGATGCATTATTTAACCATTTGCAAGAAAATCGGGGTAAGTATTTTTACCATGTCAGGATTAGGGCAGCCCAAGAATCAGACGAGCAGCCCAGATTTATTCGGAGGTAAATAAATGAATCCCTTCTCCTCTTAAAAAGAGCGAGAAGGTTTTTTTTTTCAACCAAGGGGTATGTAAATAGTATCTAAAAGAGTGTAGGGGTGGAATAAGGCCATTCCGTCTATTAATTATGAAATGTTATTTTTCGATCTGGAGGATAGAAAGATGAAAAATGGATGTACCTCATCATTTGAAGAAGTGGTATTAAAATATGGAAGAGCAATTTATAATTATATATTTTCCTTAGTTAAGCATAAAGAACTTGCAGAGGACATCTATCAAGAGGTATTACTCGCTGCCTATTTAGCATATCCTTCAATAAAGGAGCAAACTAAATTTAGAGGCTGGTTTTTTACGATTGCGATCAATAAATGCCGTGATTATTGGCGGAAGGAAAATAAATCAAAACAATTTTGGAAGGAAGGGGTTTATTCCTATTCAGCTTCCATCGAACCAACCGTCATTCCTGAAGAGGAAGTGTTACATAAATTTTCTGCAGAACAAATGGCTGAAAAGGTGAACCTACTACCAGAAATCTACAGATATACTATTTATCTATATTACTATCAAGAATTCTCTCTAGTGGAAATTGCAAAGAAAAGTAACCTTCCTATGTCAACCGTAAAAACAAGAATGAAGAGGGCAAAAGAAAGACTTCGACCAAAAATGCAGTCACTTGCATGATTCCCGGTAACAATACTCTTTTGAAAAGGAGAATGTTCCCTATGACTGGAATAGGAGCAAATAAAGGCCATGCGCACTTACAGCCCTATATCTCCAAGCAATATTACCATCGGTATACACCCATTGATCATTCGGTATGGCGATTCGTCATGAGACAAAATCATTACTTTTTAAAGGATATTGCCCATCCCGCCTATGTTAATGGCCTGCGGGATTCAGGTATCCAAACTGAATCCATTCCAAAGGTAGATGACATGAATAAAAGTCTGGCGAAAGTAGGCTGGGGGGCCATTACGATTGATGGATTAATTCCTGGATCTGTATTTTACGGCTTTCTGGCAAATGGCATTTTACCTATTGCGACAGAGGTTAGAAACATACAAAACATTGCTTATACCCCTGCGCCGGATATGATTCACGAAGCAGCCGGGCACGCACCGATATTATTAAATAAATCATACCGGGACTTTGTGAGGAAAATAGGAGAAATGGGTGCAAAGGCACTTTCCAGTAGAGAGAAGCTAGAGGTATTTATGGCCGTTCGCCATTTAACAATTGTTGCTGAAGATCCAAACTCCTCACCAGAGCAGGTTAAAGAAGCAGAAAAACTGGTTGCAGAGGCTAGAAAGAAGGTCAAGGGGTTATCAGAGGCCGACCAAGTATCTCGGCTTTTTTGGTGGACGGTAGAATATGGATTAGTAGGTGATTTAGAGAATCCGAAGATATACGGAGCAGGACTGCTGTCATCTGTAGGTGAAAGTCAAAGCTGTTTAGCGGATGATGTGAAAAAGATCCCATTTTCAGTTGAGGAGTGTATTAAGACACCATATGATGTCACCAAGCCTCAGCCGCAATTATTTGTCTGTAAAGATTTTGATGAATTAACGGAAGCTATTGATCAATTTGCTGCTGGCATGGCATTTAAAAAAGGCGGCACGGAAAGTTTAGAGAAAGCCTTGCAATCTGATAATCTTGCGACATTGGTCTTTTCGTCGGGATTGCAAGTGACGGGAACATTGGCAACCCTCATAAAGGATGAGAAGGGAGAAGCCGTTTATATTAGAACAAAAGGACCGACTGCACTATCATTGAATCTGAAGCAATTAGTGAATCATGGCAAGGATACCCATCATAAAGGCTTCGGAACACCAATAGGCAAACTTGAAGACAAGACAATCATAGAGAATTGCTCGCTCGTACAATTAAAGGATATGGGAATAAGTGAAGGCAGTAAGGTGGTATTGAAATTTGAAAGTGGTGTCCATGTGAAGGGACTTGTCAAGTCCATCTTGTTGTCAGAAAGTAAGCCTGTCTTAATCTCTTTTAAGGATTGCCAAGTAATGTATAATGGTCAAGTCCTTTTTGAGCCATCATGGGGGACCTATGATATGGCAGTTGGCGCAGAAATCACATCGGTCTATGCAGGAGCAGCAGATCCTGATGCGTATTTTGATATGCCAACAAATGAAACCGTAAGTTCGGAGGAAATAGATGTCCCGCAACTGAATGAACTAGAAAGACTATATGCGGAGATTCGCAGCCTGCGCGAAGGCGCTGAGTGGAATGCTCAGAGTTGGGCGAGATTAGATCTGGTAATATCGACCCTGGATAAGACCTATCCCAACGAGTGGTTATTGAGACTGGAAATACTAGAAATTTATAAACTTCAAAATAATAGTCATCCCAACGTAAAGAAGATTTCAGAGATGTTACTGAACAAAAACTGGGGGAAATCAGTAAATCAAGTGATCCAACGAGGGTTTATGTTATTAAACAATAATTGATAAAGAAAAGGAGCTTGGAAATCCAAGCTCCTTTCTTATATGTTCTACGTATTTCAGCTATTTAATCTTTGCTGGAAAGAATACCAAGAATACGAAGGATGCTTATAAATAAATTAATAAAATCCAAATATAAGTTTAATGCCATCAATGGTACTTCTTCAGGTCTAACTCCGTAATGCTTCATTCTACTGAAATCAAACAGAACATAACCGCTAAATACTAACACTCCAATAAAGGAATAGGCAAGCATCCCGGTCGAGCCTAATGGAAAGAAAATATTATAAATAGAAATCGCCACTAAGGCAAGTAATGCAGCAAGCAGGAATCCACCTAAAAACGAAAAGTTTTGTTTAGATTTCGTTGCATAAATCGCCACACCGGTAAAGACAACGGTAGTACTTGCAAATGCCATAACCACCACATTTCCACCTACAGAAGCAGTGTAGTAGGCTACGATTGGAAAAAGTGTTATACCAGAGATAAAAGTAAAAATATAAAGAAATGAATACGAAATCGCCTTTTTACGTCTGAAGAAGAATGCAATCATAAGCATCACGAATTCAAGAATCGCAAGCGGCATAAATAAACTATCTGGAACAAATACACCTGCCATAGTGCCCAAGAAAGCAATCGCAAGGGAAAGCGCGAATGTTCTCAAAACAGATGGCAAAAACTCAGTAGATGTTTGTGTATACAAATTTTTCACCTCAAAAATTATTTGTTATAAGAAATATACGATTAATGGGTCAAGATGTTTCATTTTTTCTGAAAAAATCTTTATCCTCTTTTAATAAGTCGCGAATTTCTGCTAATAACTCTTCTGTTCGGTCTACTTTAACAACCACTTCAGCTGGCGCTTCTTTCTTTTTAAAACGGTTGATTAACTTTACAAATAGGAAGATTGAAAATGAAATGATTAAGAAATCGACTACCGTTTGAATAAATTTTCCATAGGCTAATGTTCCGTAAGCAAGTTTAGAAAAATCAAAATCAGCGCCGCCAATGATTACCCCAATTAAAGGCATAATGATATCGGCAACCAGAGATGAAACTATTTTTCCAAATGCTGCACCGATAATAACACCGACGGCTAAATCAATAACGTTGCCTTTCATAGCAAACTGTTTAAATTCATTCCACATAAAATATCCTCCTAGCTCTCTAATTATAGTCCATTGTAACCTTGAAACTGTTAAAATAGCAAACCTTGCCTTAGGAGATTAAGTTCATCCTAATCGCTTTTACGGCTGCGTCCGTCCTGTTTTTTGCCGCTAATTTTTGAATGATGATTGATATATAATCACGAACCGTATAGCTGCTTAAGTGAAGAGTTATAGCAGCTTCATTGATGGTTGCTCCTTCGGCAATTAGCTTTAATACCTCTTTCTCACGCGGTGTTAAGACACTATTAGAGCTTCCCAATTGTTGAATGGTCCTGTCCCTATAAGAAAAAAGCAATTCCCCTGCATATTGCCCAAATTTTATTAATGTGGTCAAAACCTGAATGGAGACTTCAAATTGAGAGTCCTCTCCTTTGTCCAAAAGGGCAATTCCAATCAGCTTACATTGTGTAGGTACAAATATGGGTAATACCACTAATGATTTTAACTGGTATTCCTGTACATATTTTTTCGGTAACACGGTTGCAGCATTGGTAAAATAAAGGGGTTGAGAATGAGTTAACGAGGGTAAGTATTTTTTGATTAAGGGTAGTTTAAATATTTCCTCTCTAATCTGCTGTACAGAGGGATTACTCACATTATAACCGGAAACACCGATTCCTTTCCCCTCGTAGTGATTATACATAAATAAAGCGCATCGCCTAAATGGCATATATTCGACTAACCCTTCAGTAATTGCTTTAACCGCTTCATCTGCATCCTGGGCACGTAATAGATGCTGTAAGAAGAGAAGGGAGGCGTCTTTCCATTCCATCTTCCTTTCTAGGTGTTGTAGTTTTAACTGACGTAAATACATACCTCTTATAAATTCTATTTCATGTGTAGTGACAGGAAAGTCTCGATTTTGCAAGCCAATTAATAAGGTTTCATTCAAACAAGGAATCCGGATTACTCTATCCTCCTGATTGTCCGTTCCTAATAGTCTAGTGAGTGCCATCGATAAATGATCGATTTGACCTGCTTTTAAATTTGCGGTCATATCAAGTATATAATGATCCACTTGACTGTCCTCAGAACAGACAATACTATCAACCAGATAATCTTCATGAATCTTATTAACAACAGCAATCCACTTTATAGGAATGATGTTTGTGGCGATAATGGTTTTTACTAATTTTTCATTTTGAATTTCTATATCTGGTGTTAACAGCGTCTGGTCAAGAATTCTCGAAAAAACAAATTGGACAGCCTGATAATCGAGGAAGGTGGATGATTTATTTGCAGATAAAAGTCTATAAAAGATATTTTCAATCGAGGTTAATAAAAATATCGACTCATTTTCATCATACTTAGTGCCAAAACGGTTTTGCCATTCCGTAAGAAGGGACAGAATGAAGGAATCTACACTAGTTATATTCGTATTATGTAATTGTTGGAAGGCAATCTCGATGATGACATTAAATTTATCCACCAAATTTTCTTTTTGGCTGTCAAATTTAGCTAAGACTGTCTTCCATTCTTTCATAAATGGCTCACTCAGCCGGTAAAGAATTGAGAGTCCCTTTTGTAAAAGCTGATCCACTTTATGCTCCATGTTGCCCCCACCTCATTTATTTCTTTTTCATATATTTCGTTGTAATCGTTTTCATTATGTCCGTAGTATAAAATCAGACCCGACATTTGACGGGGTAGTTAGATTTTTACGATATCTTACGTGATTGTTACCGTGGAGTAACCATAGTAAGGTTATTAAAAAGTGTATTGTTTAAAAATTCAGAAATTAGGAGGCGCTTATGGAAAATTCAATTCAGTTGGTTGAGGGAAGTACTAGTAAGAAAGTTTTCTGGTCAGCCTTAGGTACAGGAATAGTGGTATTAGCTTTGTTATTAGTCTCATTTGGAATTTCAGGGGTGGCCTATGCTGTTCCGATTGCAGGGGTAGGTGACTTTTATGTAGAGTTTGATAAATTAGAGGGGAACGGTTACACCTTCTTTCCGAAAATGGGTGAGACAAGTAGCGAAGATTCAGCCCCACAGGGTACAAATTTAATCGAAAATTTGACCATTGATCATTTGCAATTGTATAAGGACTTCAAGGTCGGTAAGCAGTGGATTCGTGTCAAAATCACAGCCTCCAAGCCTGTACAGATTACCGGTCTGCAACATGATGCAGGGCTGATTGAGGCGGATGCTAAATTCGAAAACTTAGCGCTTAAAGAGAATCATAGTGAGGATTGGCAAAAACAATTTCGACAAACTTCATCAAAGATTACATTAGAGCATGCCAAGCTTAAAACACATTATCTATTTCAGAAAACAATTAATATGAATGGAATGAGACTTACAGTTGAAAAGATTAATAAATAATAAGGAATAGGAGGGAAATGGATGAAATTTACGAAGTGGCGAAAAAGCCGGCCGTTTTGGGGGTCTTTGATGACACTACTTAGTGGACTGATGATTTCCTGGGTGCCATTAAACCTTTATTTAAGTACATTTCTTCCAGGTTCGATAGCCATTATTGGACTGCTTTTTGGTGGACTGCTTACATTAATTGGGGTTGTTGCTTTGTTCTTTCCCAATGCCTCTAAAATTCTAGGGATCTTTTCTATTTTTTTATCCATCCTTTCTGTTATTGGTGCACTAGGAGGTTTCCTATTCGGGACGATTTTTGGAATCATTGGAGGAGCACTGCTGATGGCTTGGCGGCTTGCACCAGTGAAAGTAAACGTACCACCCCCAACCGATTTGGAAAAATCGGCTCACACTTTTTAAAGGAGATCAAACTATGTTGTGGAAAAGCAAGCTTCCTTTGTTAAGTTTTTGTCTCTCTTTGATGTGTTTAACCATTTTCTCCACTGGAGGAACGGTAAAGGCGGATGAAACTTCAACCGATGGGTTCGTCATTGAAGCAGACCGAGTCGTAGGTACGGGGATGACAGCTTCCCTTATTAAACAAGAAACTTCAACTGATAATGGTAAAGTAATGCTCCGCTTTCAATATAAATCGGCAATGATATATGGAATGAAATTAACCAAGCAGGTGAATTCACCAAAGGGTCCTGTAAGTATTAGCTTAAAAGCAAATGGACCTGTTAGTGTAAAAAATATGATTGTTGATACTACAGCTATTTCTTTCAAAGGTGCTTGTGTAAAGGCTGCAGAAACGATTCCGGAACTTGGAATGGAGGATGTGGTCATGGTTGCTCATTCTATGGAATCCGAAAATAGTATCATTAAGCAGTTAGTTTTAAATACAGTTTCAGGTCAATCAAATGCACCAAAACTCGGAAAGTTGAAAATCATTCAAGATTTAAGCATGCTTCCTGTTAGTGAATTGGATAAAGAACTTGATAAAATTAAAAATGGACATTTCTCGCTGACATGTGTAGATGGCTCTAATGAGAGTGATACACCAGTTGGCGTGGGGAAAATTACTGAACCAATACAAGATGCAGTTGATGTCGTGACAAATCCATTGAAACCGATTACACAACCACTGAAACCAATCCTAGATCCGTTAGATCCAGTAACAAAGCCGCTTGAGCCAGTTTTGGAAGATCTCGATCCAGTAACAAAGCCACTTGAGCCTGTTTTGGAGAATCTCGATCCAGTAACAAAACCGCTTAAGCCCGTTTTGGAACACCTCGACCCGGTAACAAAACCGCTTAAGCCAGTTATTAAGAAAATTGACCCTGTTTTAATTGGAACAACGGAAAAGGTTGAACAGGTGGTGAAATCCGTTTGCAGCCAATTAGAGGATGCAAAAGGGGTAGTTACAAAAGAGTTAGCCTTGTCACTAATTGATGAAGCCATTAACAAGAACAAAACCTTAAGCACCGTCTGTCAAGGGGAACCGCTGAAAGATGAATTGCAAAATCTGGAAGAGGGTTTGTTAAAGTCGCTCAACCTGATTGGTATTTTAGGGAAGGTTGTTCCGGTAGATTCACTTGACCAACTGAATAAAATGCGTGAACAAATCGCTAAAGAAAAGGATGGCGCTATCATATATTCACCATAAAAAAAGAGCAGGGGTTGCCTGCTCTTTTGTTGTGAAATTAAAACGCCCAGTTTCCGCCTCTGAACACTGGTTCTGATTTGCCATCAGACGTGATTCCATCAATGTTCATTTCAGAAGAGCCGATCATAAAGTCCACATGGGTGATACTTTCATTTAGGCCATTTTCTTTCAATTCTTCAGAAGACATTTTCTTGCCGCCTTCAATACAGAAAGCATAGGCACTACCGATTGCCAAATGGTTTGAGGCATTTTCATCAAACAAGGTATTAAAGAAAAGGACGTTTGATTGTGAAATTGGTGAGTTAACCGGGACAAGCGCAACCTCGCCAAGATAGTGGGAACCTTCGTCTGTATCGACAAGACGCTTTAGGATTTCTTCGCCTTCTTCGGCTTTCACTCCAACAATTTTTCCATTTTCAAAGGTAACCGAAAAACGGTCAATGATATTGCCGCCGTAGCTTAATGGCTTTGTGCTAGTAACCGTACCATTCACACCGGTTTTCATTGGAACAGTGAAAACTTCCTCTGTCGGCATATTTGCCATGAATTCAAAGCCTTGTTCATTAACACTGCCCGCACCGACCCAAATATGCTTTTCAGGAAGCTCAATCGTTAAATCAGTACCTGGTGCTGTGTAATGAAGCTTTTGGTATCTTTTTTCATTGAGATAATGTACTTTTTCATGAAGGGTTTCATCATGCTTTTTCCAAGCTTCTACAGGGTTGTCTAAATCCGCACGCACTGCCTTAAAAATGGCCTCCCAAAGCTTGCTTACTTGGTTTTCAGCAGGTACATCTGGGAATACTTTAGCAGCCCAAGCCGGGGATGCAGCAGCGATAACGGTCCAACTTACCTTATCAGATTGCGCAGCCTTTCGGTAATTCGCCAGTGCTTTTCCCGCCGCCTTATTGAAGTTGGCAATCTTTTCTGGATTCACACCTTTAAGCAAATCAGGACTAGTAGAAATAACCGACATAAAGGCTGCACCTTGGTCTGCAAGGTCTTCCATTTCTTTGGCACGCCAAACAGGGTATTCTAAGAAGGCCTCGTCTGGAGCTAAATCATATTTTGTTCTCGTCACCGTATCATCGTTCCAGTTGACAATGACATTCTTTGCTCCTGTTTCATAGGCTTTTTTTACAATCAGCCGGACAAATTCCGCTGCATCCAGGGTAGTATTAACGACCAATGTTTGGCCTTTTTGGACATTGACCCCGACTTTCACGGCAAGCTCAGCATATTTTTCTAGTTTCATTTTAAATTCATTCATATGTATGCCTCCTTTTTCTGAATCTTCCTATATTGTAGCTTGTTTATTTTGAAAAAGAAACTTATAGCTATTAATGAAAAACGGCCTGTAAAACAAAAAACAGTAGAGATTTTCATCTCTACTGCGAGCAGTAAAGTTTTCCATCTTTACTGCAGCTTGCTGCCGTATACTTTTATATTAAAATAAACACCTGCGGAAAATAGAACTAAAAATGTAATAATACCTGACCATGATGTTGGAGCCATGAACTGTGATAAATCCATTAATTCCACCGCCCTTGTATTAATAACCTATATAAGTTAATTATAATACAAATTGAGCGAATGTGAACAATTTATTACAATTATTTAAAAAATATTGACTTTTTTATGTTTGTGCATTCAATTTTTGTTTTTCAAATGTATAAAACATCAACCAATAAATCCCAGCACTTAAGAGGGCAAGTATCGTTAAGCTGAAAAACGTCCAACCATAGCCGACCCAAACAGTCATAGGAATTGCAAGCGGAGCAATTGTACGACTAATCGTAAATCGAAGGCTTGCAGCTGCAAAATACTGACCTCTCATATGTTCTGGCGCTAATTTTGATACAAAACTTTGCTGCAGGCCCGCACCCATTAATTCGGCAAATGTGAAAAATGCCATCGCAAACATGAACCCCCAAATCCAGGTTGTTTGGCTGAAAAGAATGATGGAAATGGCATATACAACCGAAGAGAGGACAAACACATTTCTTTCATAATATTGACTCATCCATTTCGTGACAACCACAGTCAAAAGGGCGACCAGGAAGCCATTTTCCGCAAGTACAATCCCAAAGGCCTGCTCACCATTGACTGAAAACGACCAATTCCCGAGCGAGAAAAGGCTTTGATTTTTGAACACATCCTTAATATAAACAGGAATCAACAAGTCTAATTGCATAAATGTTTGCCCGGCTAATACACCTGCTACAATAAATAATAGGAAGGTTTTATCTTTAATAATCAATGAATAATCCTTCAGTTGATTGATTAAAAAATAGTACCATTTCCCGTCAGGCGAAAAAGCATGATCTGTTAACGGAACCGTTTCTCGAGTCCATTTGGCTAATATTAGTCCTAAGGACATACAAACTAAGCCAGCAACAAGTAAAAGCTGAAAACGGTAATGAACATAGAAAATAGCTCCAAGAATTGGACCGATTACGACGGCAATATTAATAGATGTATAGAAAATGGCGAACACATTACTTCTGTCCTTTTCATCGACTACATCCGCTACCATGGCTTGGCTTGCTGGCCAATAAAAAGAACCGAATACACCAGCGACTGCAAAGGCAATAAAGCCCAGCCATGGCGATTGAAGCCAAGGTGAACTAGCAAAACCAAATGCTATAAACGAAAGTCCTTGGCCGATAGCAGACAATACCATCATTCTTTTCCGCCCAAACCGGTCGGCGCAGTACCCGCCCATTAGGTTAGCTAATACTGAAAAAATCTGCGAAAAAACTAATAATAAACCTGCTTTACTCTTTCCGAACTCTTCTGCAAAGTAAATCGTTAAAAACGGAAAAAACATCCAGAAGGTGATATTCATCATCGCTTCACTAAATAAACGAACTTTTAAATTAGGATCCCAATCCCTAATTCTCATACATTGTCCTCGCACTTTCAAAATTTTTGACCATCCTATCATACTATTCTTATGGTAAAACTTACAACAGAAACGGTAAGCGCATTGAGAACGCTTACCATTCATGATTTTTCTTATTATTTCATGAAAATATTGAGGTCTTTTTCCTATTGCCAGAATCAATGACCACATCTTTGCAATTCTGCATTTTATGAATTTGTATGTTATATTAAAAGTTCAATGGTTTACTGAAAGGGTGTTAAATAAAGTGAAAAAAAGTGTGGTTATTGCCGAAAAACCTTCTGTCGCTCGAGATATAGCTCGGGTGTTAAATTGTAATAAAAAAGGTAACGGTTTTTTAGAGGGAGATAAATATATTGTCACATGGGCACTTGGACATTTAGTTACACTTGCTGATCCTGAAGCGTATGACGAAAAATATAAAACGTGGAAAATAGAAGATTTACCAATGATGCCGAACGAATTAAAGCTAGTGGTCATTAAGCAAACGAGTAAGCAGTTCCATGCAGTGAAGAGCCAGCTACATCGTTCTGATGTCGGCGAAATTGTGATTGCAACAGATAGTGCTCGTGAGGGAGAATTAGTTGCACGTTGGATTCTTGTTAAAGCAAAGGTGAATAAACCAACAAAACGTCTTTGGATTTCCTCTGTTACAGATAAGGCGATTAAAGAGGGCTTCCAGAAGTTAAGAAATGGTAAGGAATATGAAAACCTATATCTTTCTGCGGTGGCACGTTCAGAAGCCGATTGGTATATCGGGCTAAATGCTACTCGGGCACTAACGACAAGGTTTAATGCTCAATTAAATTGCGGACGTGTGCAAACTCCGGTGGTAGCAATTGTTGCCACTCGTGAAGATGAGATTAAAAACTTCAAATCTCAAGCCTTTTATGGAATCGAAGCACACACCATGGATAAGTTAAAACTAACCTGGCAGAATGCTAAAGGCGAGGGTCGCAGCTTTGATAAGGAAAAAATCGATGAGATTGTGAAAAAACTTGGCAGGAAAAATGCTATTGTAACGGAGATTGAGAAAAAGCCGAAGAAGTCATTCTCTCCGGGTCTTTATGATTTAACAGAATTACAGCGTGATGCCAATAAAATATTTGGCTACTCTGCTAAAGAAACGCTAAATATTATGCAAAAGCTGTACGAACAACATAAAGTGTTAACGTATCCTCGTACAGATTCACGCTTTATCTCATCAGATATTGTTCCAACGCTTCCAGAACGACTTAAAGCATGTTCAATAGGAGATTATCGTCCGTTAGTAAACAAAGTATTGAAGAAACCAATAAAGGCTTCTAAATCATTTGTAGATGATAGCAAAGTAAGTGATCACCATGCCATTATTCCAACGGAAGGGTATGTGAACCTCTCCGCTTTTACAGATAAAGAACGGAAAATATATGATTTAGTTATTAAACGTTTCCTAGCCGTGTTATTCCCGGCATTTGAGTACGAACAATTAACGCTACGTGCAAAAATTGGTGATGAAAATTTCGTTGCGCGTGGAAAAACGATTCTGAACTCCGGCTGGAAAGAAGTATACGAAAACCGCTTTGAAGATGATGCTGATGATGCAGACGATTTAAAGGAACAGATTTTACCCCGTATCGAAAAAGGTGATTCATTAAATGTTACCTTAATCGCTCAAACGTCAGGTCAAACCAAACCGCCTGCACGCTTTACAGAAGCTACTATATTATCAGCAATGGAAAATCCAGTGAAGTATATGGAGAATCGAGATAAACAGCTGGCAGACACATTGAAATCGACCGGTGGTCTCGGTACAGTTGCAACCCGTGCTGATATTATTGAGAAACTATTTAATTCGTTCTTAATTGAAAAACGTGGAAAAGATATTCATATTACTTCTAAGGGTCGTCAACTATTAGATTTAGTTCCAGAAGAACTAAAATCCCCTGCAACAACAGCAGAGTGGGAACAAAAGCTAGAGTTAATTGCAAAAGGTAAACTGAAAAAGGAAACATTCATCAATGAGATGAAGCAGCATACAAAAGAAATCGTTAGCGAAATTAAAGCAAGTACTAAAAAGTATAAGCACGACAATATTTCAACAAAATCATGTCCAGATTGCGGAAAACCAATGCTTGAAGTAAACGGCAAAAATGGGAAGATGCTCGTTTGTCAGGATCGTGAATGTGGTCATCGCAAAAACGTTTCACGCGTTACAAATGCCCGCTGCCCACAATGCCGGAAAAAACTTGAACTACGTGGTGAGGGAGAAGGGCAAATCTTTGCATGTCAATGTGGATATCGTGAAAAGCTATCTGCTTTCGAAGCACGACGCAAAAAAGAATCTGGTGGTAAAGTGGATAAGCGCACGGTCCAAAAGTATCTGAAAAACCAAAACAAGGAAGAAGAGCCAATTAATACAGCTTTGGCAGATGCTTTAAAGAAATTGAATTTAAAATAAGTCGTATTTGGTAGTTATAATAAAGTGTTTAATGGTAATTGAAAAGGGCTATATTTACATTTAAAATCACCGTAAATATAGCCTTTTGTTTATTTAATTAATGCAATCGTTTATGCATTTTAATAAATATGTAATAAAGATTTGAAATTCGTTGGGATTACCAATTATCATATGTTATCCCACTAAAGTGTTATCGTACTAAAATTCTGAAAATTAAATTGACAAAAAAGCATATCATCCCATACAATAAATTACACTAAGATCGTTAAAGAATGGATGATACCCATGAGGCATCTGCAAATATTCAAACCATTAATCATAAAAGAGGCTGGACTCCTAATCAATTAGATTCGGAATCCAGCCTCTTTCTTTATTATACTACAGTGGTAGAGGAGAGGGATAAATATGATTACATTGACAGGCGGAAGTTTGACTTTAGAGCAAATGAAAGATGTATTATATCGCAAACAAAAGGTTATAGCCTCAGACAAGAGTATGGAAGCTGTCAAAAGAAGTCGTGAGGCAGTTGAAAGAATTGTTGCGGAATCAAAAGTGGTTTATGGAATTACAACTGGATTTGGAAAGTTCAGCGATGTACTCATCGATAAGAACCATGTTCAGGACCTGCAGCTTAATTTGATTCGCTCCCATGCGTGCGGGGTTGGTGAACCCTTTCCGAAAATGGTTTCTAAAGCGATGGTTCTTCTCCGCGCTAACGCCCTCCTTAAAGGCTTTTCAGGGGTTAGGCCAATTGTCATTGAAAAGTTATTAGAATTAGTGAATTTAGATATCATTCCTGTCATCCCGCAACAAGGATCACTTGGTGCAAGCGGTGATTTAGCCCCGCTTTCTCATCTGGCCCTGGTCTTAATTGGGGAAGGAGAGGTATTTTACAAAGGGAAACAAATGGACGCCTTTCAAGCACTGCAACAAGAAGGAATTCTCCCTTTAACATTAGAAGCAAAAGAGGGTTTAGCCCTTATTAATGGGACCCAAGCGATGACAGCGATGGGAGTAATCGGTTATTTAGAGGCCGAGCAACTTGCCTATGAAAGTGAGCTAATTGCTGCCATGACAATGGAAGGGTTACATGGAATTATTGATGCCTTTGCTGAAGAAGTTCATATAGCAAGAGGTTACCAACAGCAGATTGATACGGCAGCAAGGATTCGTCGTTATTTAAGTGATAGTTTATTAACAACACAACAGGGTGAGTTACGAGTTCAGGATGCTTATTCTCTCCGTTGTATTCCCCAGGTCCATGGTGCATCGTGGCAGGCCTTGGATTATGTAAAAGAAAAACTAGAGATTGAAATGAATGCAGCGACGGATAATCCGTTAATTTTTGATAATGGCGAAAAGGTGATTTCCGGAGGGAACTTTCACGGACAACCGATTGCATTTGCAATGGACTTCATGAAAATTGCTGTAGCAGAACTAGCAAATATTTCGGAAAGACGTGTTGAGCGATTAGTTAATCCGCAGTTAAATGACTTGCCTGCGTTTCTAAGTCCCGAGCCTGGTTTACAATCAGGTGCAATGATCATGCAATATGCAGCTGCAGCTCTGGTATCAGAGAATAAAACCCTTGCCCATCCTGCCAGTGTCGATTCTATACCTTCATCAGCCAATCAAGAGGATCATGTAAGCATGGGGACAATTGCCTCAAGGCATGCCTATCAAATTATTCAAAATGCACGCCGTGTTTTGGCGATTGAACTGATTTGTGCGATGCAGGCAGTGGAGATTCGCGGAGTTGATAAAATGGCAGCACATACAAGGGCTTTTTATGATCAAGGACGCAAACAGGTGGCATCGATTAATCAAGATAGGGTCTTCTCCAAGGATATTGAAAAAGCAGCTGTATGGCTAAAGTCAATCGAATTCCAACTGTTTATAAGAGATTTAAGTATGGAAAATGGCCAATTTTAAAAGAATCAAACAGAATAAAAAGGCGTTTCACGCCTTTTTATTCTGTCTGATCGTTCAGCAAACGAGCTGTATCTCCGCGATTCTCGTCCTCATTTTCGATTCGGTTTTTAAATGCTTCTTGTACTACTATAAACTCTTCGTCACCAACCGCTTCTTTCACATGTTTTTCCGTTAAACTGTCTTGTGGAAATTCCCCGGGATGGTTTTTCTTTTTATGATCAAAATGTTGCCCACGTCCCATCTTCAACACTCCTTTCGTCTTCGCAAGTAGCATTCCCAAATTGGAGTGAAATAATTACTATATGAAACAAGACATAAAAAGAAAAAGCTGAGTAAAAGAGGAATAAATTCACTCTTCACCAGCTTTTTGTTCTGGAGAATCTGGTTTGCACATCCGGTCTAATAAATACCCAGCAACCACAATGAAAGCAATTGGAATGGAAAAGTTCAAGATATGAATAAAGGTCATCGCATCCTTCACCACCATTTTTTTGAATATTAATAATATTAAGTATATTTATATGTTGTTTACATTATATGCTAATTGTCACATTTTAGACAAATGTTTAGATGCTAATTCTATTCATTAATTGCTTAGCAAAATGAATTGGTAGGGACTTTCTTCCAAATATCACTATCTTTGACATAGAGCTGCAGGATGTTGAACATGATACAAGGTATTTTTGTAGATATATGGGATAATTTGTTAGAAAAAGGTTTTTGAATATTTAAATATAGCGACAAATTACAACACCCTACTAAAATAGCACTAGATATAATAGCAATGTGGATTAAGGAAATCGACCTATTAAAACTAATTAAATGCCTAATACAGTGACTTAAGTTGTATTAGTATCAGAAAAAGGCAAACTTGTTGAAAAGCAGGGACGCAAAGCCGAGGATCTAAGGTGAGGATTTCTTGCTAGGATGGCCGGGTTACCTGGAATACATTAAGTATTTTAGGGGTGAATGGTATGGTTATAACCGGAAGTAATGTAGAAGTAATCGATCAAGAGTGGATGGCACTTATACTAGAGGCGAAGGACTTAGGGTTATCAATAGAAACAGTTCGTGATTTTTTAACCACCGAGAGATAGTCAAGAAAATGTACATAAAATAAAAAGCATTCTCAAAAAGTATTACACTTAATGAGAATGCTTTTCTTTTTCAATTGATCTTTTTAGGGTAATTATTTATCGCCTTGATTAATTCGCCATTTGTTGAATTCAAGGAAATCACGAAATTGTTCTTTAGAAACACCAGAATTCATAGCATCTTTGACTAGATTCATCCAATCTATATCTAATTCTTCTTTATCGATTTCTTCATGTATTAAATGATCCACTGGGATATTCAAAACAGCTGCAATTTTTTCGAGAAACTTTATCGAAGGATTCTCTTGTTTATTATTTTCAAGATTACTTAGATAAGACTTAGCCACTCCTGCTTGAGCAGCAAGTTCAGATAATGACATCTTTTTATCTAAGCGAAATTTTTTTACGCGATCACCAATCATTCATATCACACCCAATTATTAGTCACTTTAAATTAATTCTACCAAAAAGAATTGAAAAGTACCATATTAAGAACGGAGAAATATGACAAGTAAATGAACTTTGAGAAATATTCAATGTAAAAAGTAATTTTGAAAAAAAACGAGGATAGAGTTAATATTAAAAGTGTTGCCTAATGAGGTTGATTGTATTATTCTCTAAAGTTCTTTCTATAGGCGAATAACACTTTTTATCTAAATACATATAAAATAAAAAAAGGAAGGGGACCTCCTATAATGATTGTCCTTAAATCACAACGTGAAATTGAAGCCATGAAAAAAGCAGGAGAAATACTTGCTGCTTGTCATAAAGAAATTGCTAAATTGATTAAACCAGGTATATCCACTTGGGAAATTGATGTATTTGTTGAAGAATTTCTTAAAGAAAAAGGTGCAACTCCAGAACAAAAAGGCTACAAGGGCTATGAATTTGCCACCTGTGCGAGTATAAATGATGAAATATGCCATGGCTTTCCAAGAAAGGAACCTTTAAAAGAAGGGGACATTGTGACAGTGGATATGGTGGTCAATTACAATGGAGCTTTAGCTGATTCGGCTTGGTCATATCCAGTTGGTAAGGTATCTGAGGAAAATGAACGCTTACTAAATGTCACCAGGGAAGCACTATACAAAGGGATAGAACAAGCGGTAGTTGGCAATCGGATTGGAGATATCGGGCACGCTATTCAAAAATACGTTGAAGGCGAAGGGTTTACGGTCGTTCGCGACTTTATTGGACACGGAATTGGAGCTGTCATTCACGAAAAACCGGATGTTCCTCATTATGGACTGCCAGGGAAAGGGGCTAGAATCAAGGAGGGGATGGTCTTTACGATTGAGCCCATGGTTAATGTTGGCCGATACCAAACAAAAATGGATCTCAATGGCTGGACGGCAAGAACCATTGATGGGAAAAATTCAGCTCAATACGAGCACACCCTTGCAATTACAAAAGAGGGACCAGTCATCTTAACCAATCAGGATTAAATCACAAAACCCGTTATTTCAAATAACGGGTTTTTCGCTTTAAGATAAGAAAAAATAAGTTTTTGAAACTTAGTTTACTGTCTAGCTCCAGCGCCCTAGCGGCTAGTGTCCTTC
>NZ_JBALOA010000001.1:29027-132609 GCF_036962125.1 Neobacillus drentensis | reverse complement strand
CATACGCCGCTGACCAGGGAGCTTGCGCTTTTCTTATTTTTTACGAAGACTTCCTAGTTCTTCAACTAGTGCTTGCATTTCATTAGGACTAAATGAATTTTTTCTAAGGACCATTTCATAAATCTCTTTTAGTTCCTCATACATTTCTTCATCGAAGTGGGAAGGTTTAATCGCACCTAGGTTTAATACTTTTAGTTTTTCTTTTATTTGTTCAATCATATATTCGACATTTTCAATCGACTTCTCAGATAAATTCATTAGGGTCATCCTTTCCGAATTAATAAGTTCATCTTTTCATGTAAGAAATTATATGTCAATAAAAAAATCAGTAAAAGTAAATCTGGACTTGCGCGGACTCCATCTATCAAGGAAAATAAAAATATGTAGGTTTTGGTATTTTTTAGATGGGGTACTATTGATAATAACAAGGATTAAAGGAGACGTTAACATGACACAGAAAAATCAATTTTGGCGCGGAATGATACTTGGGGCAATTGCTGGCGGGGCCATTAGCCTTTTAGATAAACCAACACGCGATGTGATGAAAGCAAATGTACAAAAAACCACATCAAAGGTGTCTTATGTTTTAAGAAATCCGGGTGAGGTTGCAGAGAAAGTGAAGGAAACAGCTGAAAAGGTAAAGACAACCGTGAAACAGGTCAGTGAAGATATATCCTACCTTACAGATAAGGTAGAAGAATTACGGGAATTAACACCACAAGTTACTGACATGATAAAAGAAACGAAGGATTCCTTCTCAAAAAGTGATGAGGAGCTACTATTAAAAGAAGTAGTAGGAGAATAAAAAATATCCTAGTAAAGGAGGATGGTCATGGAAAAGGCGGGGAATGTTCGTTCATCTCTACTTCGATTGCTCTGGCATAGGGTCGATGAAGATGACCTTCCAGGCTTGAGTGCACAGCTCGCTTATTATTTTTTGCTGTCCCTGTTTCCACTCCTAATTGTTTTATTTACTCTTCTTCCATATTTTCCAATTCCACATCAGGACATGCTGGGTGTTGTAAGAGATTTTGCACCAGTAGAGGCGATGGACCTTATTGAAAAAAATGTTCATGAAATCATGAACAATCGGAATGGCGGTTTGCTTTCGTTCGGGATTATCGGCACGATCTGGTCAGCATCAAATGGTATTAATGCGATTGTAAAGGCATTTAATCAGGCCTACAATGTCAAGGAAAGCCGTTCATTTATTGTCTCAAGAGGAATGGCCATTCTTTTAACCTTTGGGATGATCTTTGTTTTAATACTCGCTATTGTTCTCCCTGTCTTTGGCAGGGAAATCGGAATTTTTCTATTTTCCCAATTAGGTTATACGACAGAATTTATTAAGCTTTGGAATGCCTTAAGTTGGCTGGTAAGTGCCATTATTCTGTTCCTTATTTTTACAGGATTGTATTGGATTGCACCCAATGTAAAAATAAAATGCCGCAGTGCCTTCCCTGGGGCAGCTTTTGCTACTGTAGGTTGGATTGTTTCCTCTTTGGGATTAACCTTTTACGTTGGGAATATCAGTAATTATTCGCTTACCTATGGAAGTATTGGGGCCATTATTGTCCTAATGATTTGGCTGTACATTTCGGCATTTATCATTATTTTGGGCGGCGAAATAAATGCTTTTTATAGTGACAGGAATCGTAAGAATTGCTAATAGTTACCTTCATGAAAGCAGCCTATCTGTTCAAACTAAGATAGAAAGCTAACAAACATTCAGGAGGTTCCTATTATGACAAAGAAGACCAAAAAAGACGGCGGTACAAAGCAAAAAGGTAAAGGAAGTAAAGGGAATAAAACTTCCGGGTCTGCAAACGGTTCAAATGGCTATCACTAATGAGCAAAACATCCTCATTTAAAACGAAAACCGGATGAAAAATTTCATCCGGTTTTTTTATATGATTTATTTTAGTAATCGCAAGCTGTTTAGGATAACGAGGATCGTACTGCCTTCATGTCCGATTACTCCATATGGCAAATCGAGTAATTGAAAGAAATTCGATGAAATTAAGATCATGATAACGGTAATTGAAAAGACAACATTCTGCTTAATGATTCTATTCATTCGTTTTGACAGATCAATCGCCTCTGCAATTCGCGGCAGATCATTTTTCATTAAAACGATATCAGCCGTTTCAAGGGCCACATCTGTTCCACCACCCATAGCAATACCGACATTGGCGATAGCTAATGCTGGTGCATCATTAATGCCGTCCCCGACCATGGCCACGGTTTTATATTTTGTTTTCAGACTCTTAAGTTTTTCTACTTTAACCTCTGGTAAGCATTCAGCGAAAAATTCATCGACATGGCTTTCAGAGGCAATGGCACGAGCGGTTTTCTCACTATCACCAGTCAACATAACAGTTCGGATACCCTGCTTTTTTAAGTGGTCAATGGCAAGTTTTGTTTCTTCGCGAACGACATCCTTCATGGCAATAATCGCACTTAGTTCCCCATTGATTTCAATAAATACAAGGGTATTACCTAAGCTGGCAAGTTCTTTTGCTTTCCCCTCTGCAAATTGATCGACGTCTTCTTTACCGACAAAGGCAGCCTTGCCAATTTTCCACTGTTCCCCGGTAATAGTGGCTTTTACGCCCCAGCCTGGTACATCTTCAAGACTGTCCGGCTGAAGAAGTTCTTTGTTGATGTTGGATTTTACATATTTAACGATCGCATTTGCAAGTGGATGGTTAGAATGGCTTTCAATTGATGCAGCTTTCCATATAAGGGAATCCTTATCAAGACCATCCTTAACAATCACTTCTGTTACTTCAGGTTTCCCTTTTGTAAGTGTACCGGTTTTATCAAAGGCAATCGCACCCAAATGGCTTAAATTTTCTAGATGTACTCCGCCTTTTACGAGGATTCCATGTCTTGCTCCATTTGAAATTGCTGATAATGTTGCCGGCATGATCGATGCCACAAGGGCACATGGGGATGCAACAACCAATAAGATCATCGCCCTGTAAAAGGATTCTTGCCAGCTCCAGCCCAAAATAAAATGAGGCAGGAAAAACATCAATAGAACTACAGAAAGGACAACTTTAACATAGGTTCCTTCAAAGCGTTCAATAAACAGTTGAGAAGGTGATTTTTCGCTCTGGGCTGATTGGACAAGCTGAATAATTTTTTGAAAAAGAGTATCATGGCTTGCTTTTTTTACTTGAACCGTAATCGACCCTGTCATATTAACTGTCCCAGCAAAAACATCATCCATATTGCCTTTTGAAACAGGCATGGATTCGCCTGTGATGGTTGCCTCGTCGATATTGGTTTGTCCTTTGGCGATAATCCCGTCAGCTGGAATGCGCTCCCCTGGCTTAATTAATATTAAATCATCTACACGTAACACCGATACAGGAACCTTTTTTTCAGTACCATTCGTGATGAGCAATGCTTCTTCAGGCTGCAGTTTCATTAACGAGGAAATTTCCTTATGACTCTTATTCATTGTATAAGTTTCTAAGGCACCACTGACAGCAAAGATAAAAATTAATACCGCACCCTCTGTCCAATAACCAATAATTGCCGAACCAATCGCAGCAAAAATCATTAACATTTCTACATTTAGTTCTTTATTTTCATAGGTGGCTTCGATACCTTCTTTTGCCTTTGCAAATCCGCCGATGAGAAAGGCTAACAGATAAGCAATAATAGAATCAGCGCCATTTCCATACTTATCATAAATCCAGCCAGCTGCAATTAAAACACCACTTAAACCCGCTGCAATTAGTTCTGCATGCGGTTTGATTTTTTCGAAGAACCGAAATCTGTGAACACTCTTTGTTAACGCCTTTGCTTCGGAACTCATCTTTCTCCCCCCTCAATGGTTCTAATTGATAAGAATAATCAAAGTCAATCCCCTTAAAAAGCACGAAAGCTGTCATCAAAGGGATGACAGCATGGTCTTATAAGTTCTCTATTTAATATTATCTTACCACATATTCTATGCACTAGATATGAATTTGCTTCACAATTATTAAGTTAAGACTCTTGTTGTTCAAACACTAAATAAGTCTTTTTACCAAAAGCGAAAATAATAATCGATAAAGTCAAAAGCATTAAACTAATGATATAGAAGAAACTCACATTTTCTATGAATTTAATAAACAAGCCTCCGATAATGGGACCACTTAAACTGCCGAGACTGAAAAAGATACCGCATAACAAATTGCCTGTCGGTAATAAACTCTTTGGTACTAAATCGGTCATATAGCTGATTCCAAGCGAAAAAGTTGAACCGACAATCATTCCCGAAATGAGGAAAACAACAAACAAACCAATAAAGGAATGTTCAAGGAATATCGCAGCGGTGAAGCTAAAAAATCCAAGGAAAAGAATTGTCATTAATATATTTCTCCGCCCATATTTGTCACTTAAAATTCCTAATGGAAGCTGGGTAATAATGCTGCCGATTGCAAAGGCAGATAATATCATGGAAACACTTGATACGTCTATATCCTTTCGCAGGGCATAGACAGGAAAGCTTCCGTTTAAGGAGGATTCCAAAAAGCCGTAAGAGAAAGGTGGCAAAAATGCAACCCATCCATATTTTAATGCTTTTCTAAATTGTTTAATGGTAGCAAGAAACGAATTAATGCCTACATCTTGCTCAGGAAGTTCATTTTTAAGGGAAAAGACAAAAATCCAGCCAATAAAACATAAGATTGAGGAGACAATAAAAGGAAATGATTGATTTACATTAACTAAAGTTGTCATTAAGGGCCCCGAGGCGAAGCCAATCCCAAAAAATAATCCATATAGTGAAATATTCCTTCCCCGTTTTGTTGCTGGAGAAGATGATGTAATCCAGGTCTGCGTTGCAAAATGAAGAGAATGATCACCTATTCCAATCAGTAGTCGGAGGGTAAACCAAAACCAAAACGTCTCCCAAATAGGAAATAAGGCGAGTGAGAGAATGACGAGTCCGCCGCCATAGATAATCACTGGTTTATACCCATATTTTCTTAGGGGCATTTCCATAAAAGGGGATACTAATAGAATTCCAATATATAATGCCGTTGCGTTTAAGCCATTTAACGAAGGCGAAACGCCGTTTTTCTCAAAAATTACGGCAATCAAGGGGAGTAGCATGCCTTGCGAAAAACCTGATATTGCCACGATACTAACAAGAATCCAAAAGCGAAAATTATCTTTCTTCATAGAACGCCCTCAATTCTACTTTCATCACTCAAATAATTTACCTAGTTCGTAATTGATGGTAACGAGAAAGTCATCCATTTGCAAGTGAAAAAAACTCACCTAGACTTTTGAAATAAAATTAGGTAAATTAAGGAACAAAAGGAAAAAAGATTTAGACTACAAATCTTTGTGAGAAAGAAAAGAATTAGGAGGGAATACAGTGAACAGAATTTTTATGATCATGACCTTCATTGGGGTGCCGCTTTCTGTTATTGGCTCATTAATGCATTGGTCAAATATCATCTTATTTATAATTTACTGTTTAACAATCATTGCTTTAGCGAGTTTTATGGGGAGGGCAACGGAAAGTCTTGCAATTGTTGCAGGACCACGAATTGGCGGCCTGTTAAATGCCACCTTTGGAAATGCCGTCGAACTGATTATTTCCATTTTTTCATTAAAAGCCGGCCTTATTGGTATCGTTCTAGCTTCGTTAACAGGTTCTGTATTAGGTAACCTACTGCTTGTTGCAGGGCTTTCGTTCTTTATCGGTGGAATTAAATTTAAACGGCAAACCTTTAATGTCTATGATGCCAGACATAATTCAGGATTGCTCATGTTTGCTGTTATTATTGCGTTTGTCATTCCAGAGGTTTTTTCAATAAACATGAGCGATACGAAAACTCTTTCTTTAAGTGTTGGCATATCAGTTATTTTGATTGTCCTTTATTTAGCTGCACTATTCTTTAAGTTGGTTACCCACCGAGGAGTATATCAGCCTGGTCCAGAGACGGAGGCGCATCAGGATGAGGAAGTGCCTGAATGGAGCAAAGGAAAAGCAATTGCGGTCCTTTTTATCGCTACCTTAGCTGTAGCCTACATTTCTGAGCACCTTGTACATACCTTTGAATATGTAGGAGAGACCCTCGGTTGGTCTGAATTGTTTATCGGGGTAATTATCGTGGCAATTGTGGGAAATGCAGCAGAACATGCTTCTGCGGTGGTAATGGCATTTAAAAACAAAATGGATATTGCGGTGGAAATTGCAATTGGATCTACCTTACAAGTTGCAATGTTCGTCTTACCTGTGCTGGTGCTTGTCTCTCTTTTCTTTGAAACGACGATGCCACTGCTGTTTAGTTGGCAGGAATTAATTGCGATGGTATCATCGGTTCTTCTAATGGTTGTTATCACCAACGACGGAGAATCGAATTGGTTTGAGGGTTTAACGTTGATTGCAGCCTATATAATAATGGGAATTGGCTTTTTCCTACTCTAATTCCTAGTAACAAATAAAGACTCTAAGCCTAATGGCATAGAGTCTTTATTATTGTATTTTCTATTCATTAATGTACGGGGTAAATCGACTTGCTTGTGCTATAATAATAAAACAATCCAATTAGTAGGGTTAAAAATCAATCGCTATTGTTTGGGACATCAATCACCAACCTTCATGTTTATTTAAATACATGAACACGAGTGTTGCATCTCATATAAGACGGGAATCCCAACCTCCTTAATGATTATAGGTAAATAGTCAGCAGATTGATTACGGCCCTCCTTTTTTAATAGGTTAAGCCTATTATAGTATGAAATTTTAGTTTTGTAAATGTTCTGAATATTACATTTCTGTGACTTTTTTCCGATTTTAAAGGAGTGACCAATGAAATTTATCATCCGTCTATTATTTTTTATTTTTGGCCTTAGTATCATGACTTTTGGTGTATGTATGACCATTAAAGTAGCCGATATAGGTGTAGGGGCATGGGATGCTCTTAATGTAGCTCTAACTGAAAAGGTAGGGCTATCAGTGGGAAAATGGGTCATGATTGATGGTGCTTTTTTAGTCGTTGTGGTTTCATTATTATTAAAAAAACGGCCTAATCTTCTTTCATTATTTACTATTATTGTCATTGGCTCGTTAGTTGATTTTTGGCTGGGAACCGTATTTACATTATTTGAAGTTAACCAGCTTTTTCCTAAATTAGTAATGCTGTTGGCAGGAATATTAATTATTGGATTTGGTGCGGCCATTTACATCCAAGCGAAATTTCCGCAGAGTCCAATTGATAACTTTATGTTAGCGATAAAAGAACGTTTTCGGGTCAATCTAATGGTTGCAAAAACAATTGGGGAAATCACTGCATTGATTCCGGCATTCTTTCTACATGGTCCTATTTCTTATGGAACGATTATTATTACGTTTACTGTCGGCCCTGCCATTCAATTGTTTTTCCCATTTTTTGAAAAATTAATGGGACGGCTTCAGGCTAAATATTGAAATTACTTACTTGTATGGATAAAAAATATCAACTCCGAAAAAACTAGTAGCAGACTGATTAATGCTATTTGTGAAAGGAGTTAAACCAGTGAAGAAAAATGTCGCTGTACTAATGACAATGCTATTAATGTTCTCCTTTATTCCTTCA
Source organism: Neobacillus drentensis (assembly GCF_036962125.1). GTDB lineage: Bacteria > Bacillota > Bacilli > Bacillales > Cytobacillaceae > Neobacillus > Neobacillus drentensis_B. The sequence continues at coordinate 125,020 of NZ_JBALOA010000001.1, read as the reverse complement.
GCCTTCGCTGAAAAGGGCGCTGCCCAAAAAGTATCTGTAAAATATCAGGTCCCTCCTTCGGTCCGGAACATAACCAAGGAAAATACCTATCCGAATTCAACTCAGGATCTGCCCTTATTACAACCAAGTGATTTAACAAAGAAGTTGATCAATTCTTCAAGGGTAAAGATTGAAAATCCTGATTTAATCCGGATGCTGAACGAATCGAGTATTAATAGTACACCTTTTGCGATTGGCTATCGTGCCATCGTCTATTTAGGTCAGTGGCCCTTAAATTACGAATCATCGGAAACTTCTCCAAACTGGGAGTTCCAAAAGATTAACACCAATTATTTTGATAATCGCGGCGGAAAAGTACCCTATCAAATCAAGTATGTTCAGGAGTCACAAAAGATTATCAGAGGCGGGTTGACTGCTAAAATTGCGAGTGCAGAAGCGGTGAAAAAAATGATGCTTTTAAAGGCAATGGAAAAAACGCATCTCCCACTTGCATTCGATACAATTATTGGTGCCGGCACGAAGAATGACCATATTTATAACATCCCGCCGAACCGTTTAGGATACTTATATGCATATGCACCGGGCGTGAATGAAAAGGGCAAAGTAACCTATGGCGAAGTTTATTTGATGCTAAAAGGAAGTAAAAAGTTCATAGTGATTAAAAATGTCACTTCCCAAGGAATCGGTGCTTGGATTCCTGTTCAAGATTATGTTTCCTTTGGATTTGCGGCATCTGAACGACCACGCTAAAAAGCAGACTCCTGGTTGCAGGAGTCTAATTTTTTTATAAAATTGGGCAAAATACTATTAATCGATTGTCAAAACAGCAATTTTTCGGTAGGATGAAAACGTTAGCGAAAGGAGTGAACCAGCTTGGGTAGCCCGATTGAAGATAAGAATACACAAGTGAATTTTCTTAAACAACGATTAAACATGTTTATTGATGTACTCGATGCCATTGATCCGGAAGATACAGATCTTGAAGATATTGATCGCTTAATTTCGATGCTAGATGATATGGAATCAAAGTGCAGAGAATTTAATAACCGTGAAGTGGGTGAGTCTGTTTAACCAACAGGCTCTTTTTTTATGGGGTTTAGCCAAAATTAGTATGCGATTTTGCTTTATTAGCCTGGGAGCGCTTGCACTTTAATTCTAGTGGTTATAGGAGTATAATATAAGCGTGCAAAAAATTGTAATATTGAAAAAGATTACTGGGGAACATGGGAGAGGGGTACTCGAATTGAATATTTTTAAATTACAAGAAAGTATGTACAAGCTTGTTGTTGAAACTTCAACAAAACTTCCTAAGGATGTCCGCCGGGCCGTGAAACGGGCGAAGGAAATTGAAAACGCTGGCACAAGTGCGGCGATGAGCTTAGCAACGATCACCAACAATATCAAAATGGCGGATGACCAAGTTTCACCAATCTGCCAGGACACGGGGTTACCCACTTTTAAAATTAAGACGCCTGTGGATGTAAATCAGTTAGAAATAAAAGAAGCTATCCGCCATGCGATTGTGCTGGCAACCAAAGAAGGCAAACTGCGCCCGAACTCGGTTGATTCGCTAACTGGTGAAAATAGTGGGGATAATCTTGGTGCAGGGGTGCCTGTAATTAAATTCGATCAATGGGAAAAGGATTACATCGACGTTCGTCTAATTTTAAAAGGCGGCGGTTGTGAAAATAAAAACATCCAATACAGTCTTCCATGTGAATTAGACGGATTAGGCCGTGCCGGCCGTGATCTTGATGGAATTCGGAAGTGTGTTATGCATTCAGTTTATCAAGCGCAAGGACAAGGCTGCAGCGCTGGTTTTATCGGCGTGGGGATTGGCGGCGACCGTTCTTCTGGATACGATTTAGCGAAAGAACAATTATTCCGTTCAGTTGATGATGTGAATCCAAACGAGGATCTTCGTAAATTAGAAGAGTATGTGATGGAAAATGCGAATAAATTAGGAATCGGCACCATGGGCTTTGGTGGGGAAGCGACCCTTTTAGGCTGTAAAGTTGGTGTGATGAATCGTATTCCTGCCAGCTTTTATGTGTCTGTTGCCTATAATTGCTGGGCATTCCGCCGTTTGGGAGTCGCAGTAGACCCTGTTTCAGGTGAAATTAATGAATGGATGTACCAAGACGGCGAATTCATTGATTTTGCTGAGGGAGAGGCCGCTGTGAAGGAAACTGCCGCTACATCTGAAGGAGTAATTTCTCTTCAGGCGCCTATTTCTGAAGAACAGATTCGTTCACTAAAGGTTGGCGATGTTGTTCAGATTAACGGTATGATGTACACTGGCCGCGATGCCATTCATAAATATTTAAGCGACCATGATGCGCCAGTTGATTTAAATGGACAAGTGATTTATCATTGCGGTCCAGTTATGTTGAAGGATGAAGCTGGAGCGTGGCACGTAAAGGCAGCCGGCCCGACAACAAGTATCCGTGAGGAGCCATATCAAGGTGACATCATGAAGAAATTTGGGATCCGTGCCGTTATCGGTAAAGGCGGTATGGGACCAAAAACGTTGGCTGCATTGAAAGAGCACGGCGGCGTGTACTTAAATGCGATTGGCGGTGCGGCACAGTATTATGCAGACTGTATCAAAGGTGTTGAGGGCGTCGACCTAATGCAATTTGGTATCCCGGAAGCAATGTGGCATCTGCGTGTCGAGGGCTTCACGGCGGTAGTTACAATGGACTCACACGGAAACAGCCTGCATGCTGACGTTGATAAGAGCTCATTAGAAAAATTGGCTCAGTTTAAGGAAGCGGTTTTTAAATAAAGGTGTAGTGGGATAGGCGCACAGTCGGGTGCGTCTATTTTTTTGTCTAAATACAGGAGGTGGGAATTATTTCCGTTTTTGTATAAATAATACTCTATTTTGTAAAAATATCCTTAACTTTGAAAAATTATTAACAGGTTTTCTTGGGATTAGGAATTAATTTCCAAATAGTGTTCAATTAACTGCTATTTATGTAAAATAAATTGAGGTATTGTAAAATAAACCTTACGAATTGTTTAATTATCTCCTAAATTGTAAAATTCCCCACTAATATATCCCCCAAAATAACAAAATGATCAAAATTCATATAAAATTCATACTAGCTTTTAAGGAAACATGTTATAAATAAGCGAAACCTAATCCCAAAAGATACCAAGGAGGTATTAATTTGTTTGTTAAAGACCTTTCTGTTCCCCTTAATTTAAGGAAAGCCGAGACATTGGAAAAAAGAATATCACAAAATCATCCCATTCTATTAGAGTTAAGGACTTTTATTAAAAATTTACGATCAGGATATAATGGAGAAAGGAAAATGCATTACTATTTAGGACAAATTCCGCATAAAAGGTTCTACATTTTCCACGACTTGCGCCTCCCATATGGTGAAGGCTACTTTCAAATTGATGCACTCCTTCTATCCCCCAGCGGAATTCTTATGATTGATGGAAAGAACAACTCAGGAAAATTAATTATCGAAAAAAATCAAATGATACAAGAGTTTATGGACAAACGAATCGTTTATGATAATCCAATTGCACAAGCCCAGCGCCATAACCTATTACTGACGTACTTTTTTGAAAAACACAAAATCCCTCCAATGCCAATTGACTCGCTAGTAGCTATTTGTAAATCCTCTACCGAATTATGTATTAGCCCTGGTTACGCAATTGCGGAAAAAAAGATTTGCCGAGTGAGTGAATTACTTGGAAAAATAGATGTATTTTATCATCACCTTAATAAAGCTATTCTTGATCATAGAACAATTGAGAAAATTAAAAGGCTCCTTTTAAAGAGCCATACCCCATTACTAACAGATATACTAGAGAAATTTAGTATACACCCTTTTGAACTAATTACAGGTGTTCAATGCCCTTATTGCTTTCAATTTGCAATGATATATAATAGGAAAAATTGGATTTGTCCTTTTTGTCATTTTATATCGCAAGATGCGCATATAGATGCAATTAAGGATTACTTCTTACTAAATCATTCATCATTTACAAACAAGGAGATACGTACTTTCCTTCATCTTCCATCTACAAGAATAACCACGTACTTTATGTCTTCATTAAGCTTCCCGTTCACAGGAACTACGAAAAGCCGCGTCTACCATCAGCCTCAAAATTTCCTATAAATACTAATAATCTTTTCCTCCTTTATACAAACACTAAGATAAACAAAAATAGGGGGAACATGGATGAAAAGATTAATTTGCATCTTTTGTTTGCTGTTTTTAATAATCCCTCAGAGTACATATGCGGCTGTATCCAATCAGCCGGTTCATTGGGGTTTTAAAAAAGGGGCAAATGAACAGCAAGCAGAAGCAGGAGCCCAGCTTGATCAGTTGATTGAAAAATACGGTGCTTTTTATAAAAGTAGTCCCGATTCGAAGACGCTTTACCTAACTTTTGATAACGGATATGAACAAGGCTATACCCCACAGATTTTGGATGTCTTAAAAAAGGAAAAGGTACCCGCAACTTTCTTTGTAACGGGGCATTATTTGCTTTCGGCAGGGGATATCGTGAAAAGGATGGTAAAAGAAGGGCATATTATCGGCAACCATTCTTGGCATCATCCCGATTTGACGACTGTAAGTGACGAAAGAATTCGTGAAGAGCTTGAAAAAGTCCGTGTCAAAACGAAGGAATTGACGGGTCAAAAAGAAATGAAATACCTTCGTCCGCCACGCGGGGTATTTAGTGAAAGAACAATGCAGATTGCTAAGGAAGAGGGATTCACGCATGTTTTCTGGTCACTTGCATTCGTCGATTGGAATGTGAATTCGCAAAGGGGCTGGCAGTATTCCTACGACAATATCATGAAGCAGGTCCATCCCGGCTGTATCCTCCTTTTACACACCGTCTCAAAAGACAACGCAGATGCCCTTGAAAAGGCGATTCAGGACTTAAAGAAAAAAGGTTACAAGTTCAAAAGCCTTGATGACTTTCCGAAGAAAAAATAAAAATACCACCTACCGAATTTCTAAATGAAATTCGGTTTTTTTGCACTCAAAACAATTCAACTATAGTGCTAATCAGAAAACCGATTAATAATCATTTAACTGATAGATAGGATGAATTTCTTAAAAAGTTTTATTTATTTATAATAGCAATGTAATCAAAAGTGAATATTTTTAGGGGGAAAAATGTAGTGGTACTTCGTAGAAAAGCAATCTTATTTTTGTTGCTAAGCTGTTTACTAGTATTATCAGCTTGCTCAAATGTTTCAAAAGCAAGTAATCAAAAAGGTAAGAAAAAAGAATCAACTAATCAAGTTCAATCAATGAAAACAGAAGACTTAAAAACGAAAATTGGAAAAAATGATTGGGTAATCGTTGATACTAGATCAAATGATGCATTCAATGGCTGGCCTTTAGATGGTGTCCAAAGAGGTGGCCATATTAAAGGGGCGGTTGATTTTTCTGCAAACTGGCTAAAGGTAGTGGTTGACCAAAAGGAAAAAAAATTAACAGATACGCTAAAAAGTAAAGGTATCACTTCCGATAAAAATGTCATTCTATATGATGCCAACGGGAAAGATGCACAAACAGTTGCAGATTTTCTTAATAAGGAAGGTTTTAAAAAACTATTTACATATGATGTGAAAGATTGGGCAGCCAATCAAAACTTGGCAATGGAAAACTATCCAAATTACGAAATGCTAGTTCCTGTTTCATGGGTTAATGACTTATCGAAGAATAACAACAATGGAAAGCCTTATAAAATCTTTGAAGCAAGCTGGGGCGATGAGGCCAAGGATTATAAAGCTGGGCATATTCCAGGTGCGGTTCATATTAATACCGATGAAGTTGAGGAAGGACCTGTATGGAATCGTCTTAAAGATAAAGAACTTGAAAAATTTGCATTAAAAAATGGTATTACAACAGACACAACCGTTGTATTATATGGCAGTGATTCAATGCCGGCTTTCCGGGTTGCGGTAATTTTAAAATATATGGGTGTTAAAGATGTTAGAGTTGTAAATGGTGGATTCACCGCTTGGAAAAATGCAAGTTACGATGTAGAAACAAAGGCAAATTCAAAAGAATCTGTTCCAGCATTTGGAGCTGTAGTTCCTGCAAATCCAGGTTATATTATTGACTTGCCAGAAGCCAAAGAAATTCTAGCCAATAAAGATACTAGCACGCTAGTGGATATTAGAAGTTGGGATGAATATATTGGGAAAATTTCTGGGTATGATTATATAAAAGCAAAAGGGCGTCTAGCTGGAGCAGTTTGGGGACATGCTGGCTCTGATTCAGGCAATCTTGAAGATTTCAGAAATATCGATAACACCATGCGCAGCGGAGCTGATATTTTAGCTATGTGGGAAAAAGATGGAATAAAGCCTGAAAATAAACTAGCCTTTTATTGCGGAACAGGTTGGCGAGCTGCGGAAGTCCTGTTTTATGCTGACGTTTTAGGCTTAAAGAATATTGCACTTTATGACGGTGGATGGAATGAATGGAGTATGAATTCTTCTAACCCTGTTGAAAAAGGTGAGCCTAACAAGAAATAATTTATTTGAGGAAAAGACGATCCGTTTGGTATTGTCTTTTTCTACCTTTAATAGGAGATTTTATTATGATCAAAAGAATATTTTTATTCCAAGTTCTGCTCCTTCAATTTTCGGGTATAATTTTTGCAATCGTTCTTGAAGAACTTTCCTCTGAAAAAATGGGAGTTGCTAGATATCTAACTTTTAAAAAACAAGAGTTTGAACTGGGACTATTTACTCCTTTAAATGTGCAAATCTTCACCTTCATAATGGCAGCAGGGGCAATTATATGTATTGCTCTCCTTATAAAAAAAGGAAGATTTATGGCAATTCTATTTGCGGCGCTTATCAATATGGTAGGACTTCTGTTTATTCAGTTAAAACTAGAACTGCATGCTTATCATTTTTTTCTTATTGGACTCTTTATCATGATAATCGTTCAATACGGCTGGATGATATATTTTTACTATATAAACAAGCACAGGGATAAAGAATACCGAGAAAAACCGAATTTCTAATGGAATTCGGTTTTTCTGTGTGAAACATGCTATAATACGGGGAAAATTAAAATGAACTTATCCAGATAATATATGGAATAACTTGGAGTGAAATAGATGAAAACAGAACAAAATATAAAAATTGAACTGAATCAAACCTTTCCGCTTACGATTAAAAGACTTGGAATCAATGGGGAAGGTGTGGGCTATTTTAAAAAGCAGGTCGTCTTTGTGCCAGGTGCTCTTCCGGGAGAAGAAGTCGTCGTTGAAGCAACAAAAATTAACCCTAAATTTGCTGAGGCAAAAATCAAAAAAATCCGCATTAAATCCCCACATCGTGTCCAACCGCTTTGCCCGGTCTATGATCAATGTGGTGGATGTCAACTGCAGCATTTAAAGTATGATCAACAGTTAAAGGAAAAACGTGATATTATCATCCAATCACTGGAACGCCATACAAAAGTAGACATCAACAAGCTTGATATCCGCGAAACGATTGGAATGGAAGAGCCGTGGGGTTACCGAAACAAGAGCAGTTTTCAAGTGAAGGCAATCGATGGCAAGGTGCTGGCTGGACTTTATGGCCTTAATTCCCATCAGTTGATTAACATTGACGAATGTGCGGTGCAACACGCCCAAACAAATGAAGCAACAGCAGCAATTAAACGGATTTTAGAGGAATTAAAAATCCCTATTTATAATGAAAAATCTAGAAAAGGGATTGTTCGAACGATTGTTACTCGGGTTGGGGTTCAAACAGGGGAGCTGCAAGTAGTCCTGATCACAACACAAAAGGAATTGCCACAGGTAGATCTGATCATTGAGGAAATCCAAAAACGACTGCCGAATGTGAAATCAATTGTTCAGAATATCAATGGTCAAAAGACTTCCCTCATTTTTGGTGAGGAAACCTTGTCATTGGCGGGTGAGGATTTTATCCAAGAAACACTAGGAGACCTCCAATTCGAGCTTTCAGCGAGGACCTTCTTCCAGCTTAATCCTGTTCAGACGGTAAAGCTTTATAATGAAGTCAAAAAAGCTGCTGCTCTGACTGGCCAAGAAAAAGTGGTTGATGCTTATTGTGGAGTGGGTACCATTGGGCTATGGCTCGCGGACCAAGCTGGAGAAGTCCGAGGCATGGACGTCATTACTGAATCGATAGAGGATGCGAAGAAAAATGCAAAACGGCACGGATTAACCAATACCAAATATGTACCTGGGAAGGCAGAAGAAGTTCTTCCAAAATGGGTCAAAAAGGGTTGGAAGCCCGATGTAATTGTAGTAGATCCACCAAGAACTGGCCTCGAGGCTCAGTTAATCCAAACCATCCTCCAGGCCGAACCAAAAAAACTTATTTACATCTCATGTAATCCGTCAACCTTAGCGAAGGATATTCAGGCCTTAAGCGGTAAATATGATGTGAAATTTATTCAGCCAGTTGATATGTTTCCGCATACGGCGCACGTGGAATGTATCTCGCAACTCATTTTAAAGAAAGGCAACTAACCCTTCGGGCGTTGCCTTATTACGTTTCTTGCAGCGGATTAACAAAGCTGTATTGAATGTGGACGGTGCCATCATTCTTACATGTGATTTTCTCCACCAGGGAATGAAGTACCTGCGGCGTTAATTCCTTCAGGTTAATGACATCTTTTAGCCTTTTTCCAATATTAATGGCGTAATCCTCGTTGTCGCATTCCTGTAGTTTATCATTAAGTTCGGCCCTTTTGGTTTGAAGGTCCTTAATCTTGCTGTCCGTTAATTCGCGATATTCAACCAAATCTTCTTTTGAAATGACATTTTCAGTATAGAGGTCTACATATTCGAGCTTTTTATTTCGTAAGGTCTCTATTTCAGATTTTCTAGCTCTTTGAGAACATTGCGTTTTTTGATATTTAGCTTATTCATTAGAGCATTCAAAAAGGACTCTTCTTTTAAGGAGTTAAAAAGCGTTTGTAGATCCTCCATAATTACATGCATAAGCTCTTTTTCACGAACGGCCACCTTATTGAGACAAAAAGTATTACCATGTCTAATGTTTCCGCCGCAGCGATAGCCCTTTTGATTGGCTTTAAACCACATGCCTTTTTGACATTCCTCACAATAAAGGATGTTGGTAAAAAGGTGCTTCTTCGGCGCTGTCGTTGTTCTTGTCCGACTTTGCATCATACTTTGTACGGCATTAAACGTCTCTCTCTGAATAATGGCTCCATGAGTATTTTCAATAATCACAGTATCTTCTTCACTCAACTCTCTTCTTTTCGAAGAGGTAACGGAGATTGTTTCTGTTCGACCCTGAGCGAGATCCCCACAGTAATGAGGATTATTCAAGATTAATTTTATACTGGAAGCATGCCATAGGTTCGAAGCATTTGCCTTATTTGCTATTTGTGATGGGGTTGGAACACCTTCTGTTGTTAATGTTTTCGCAATCGTCTCCATCCCAGTACCGTCTAAATACTCTTGAAAAATTCGGCGGACGATGTTTGGAGAATTGTCATTTCTAATTTTAAGGACTCCATTTTCACAATCGTAACCGTATGGAGGGTTAGAGCCGACAAATAATCCACGTTGCGCCTTTACTTTTTTAGCTTGTTTGTTACGGCGGCTGCTGTTGGCTGATTCGTTCTCATATAGCCAAGCAAATAAACCGAAGTTCTGAACATTCCCTTCAATAGAGTTAATGGAATTGTCCAAGCAAACAATATGAATGTTATTGAATTGGCAAATATCACGAAGCTCATATGATAGTCGGCCATTACGCGCCAAGCGGGATAATTCTTTCGCCAATATAACATCATACATACCGGCTTTTCCGTTTTCAATCAGAGCTTTTAAACCCGGCCGATTTCCTTTCGTACCAGATTGTTTGTCCGTATAAATTTTTACGATTTCCCAATCACGCTCAGCGGCGTAATTTTCGAATATGCCTATTTGGTTGTCAATCGATGTCCTTTGCGAATCCATTTCTGTTGAAACACGAGCATATACTGCACATCTCATGCACAATCACCGCCTAGAGTAATTTTTTCATGAGATGCTGGTGAGTTTACGGACATAGTATTAACCACTTTTTCCAATTCTATATTTACTAGTTGTTGAATTAGGTTTTTTACATTAACCGCTTTGTTTGGTTCTGCATAAGAACGAATGACCTTCATAGATTGCCTCTCCCTTTGAGTTATTTCTATTTGTTGTATATTTTTCGGTTGTTTATCCATACTAGTAATATCTTTCTGTACTTTATCCAAATTGGTATACCAATTCGGATGAAATACCGAACATTTCTTAAAGAGAAGCCCTGTAGACAGGGCCCTTAGGTAATGTCGGTATTCTGTATGCCGGCGAGTTCGATATGGTTCGGTAGTTTGTCCATATGAATTCACCCTTGTTTCTGGAGTTTATCCAATGGAAGTAATTGTTCAAAAAAGTTATCGCAAAAGATAAGCTTTGGGGGCTTTTCCGGCGATATTAATATTTCATCCACAAAGTATAGAATTATTAGCCTTTTCTCTGTAATAGCCAGAGAAGAATCTAGAAGCTGGTTGAAACGATGGAAAAAGGCATCTGAGTCTAGCGCTCCTTTCAAGTCGTCTACTGACTTTGAGTAGGAAACAAGGTTATTAATTGAGGCTTGGTACTTTAACTGTAAGAAGGTTGCTGCTTCTTCCATCTCCTTGTCACCTTGTTCTTTTGCAATACAACCCTTTGAATGAGCTTTGTCAATAGAGTTTTTTAAATTGGCTATATTTTTTTTGATGGCATTTTGGAATTTTGAAAGGTATACTTCCGATGTTGCTTTCATTGTTTGTGCAGTTATAAATGATTGAACATGTTTGAAAGTTTGGGGCAAGAGCTTTTCATGTAATTCATCGATAGCTAGTTTGTAGTCGCAGTTTCGGCAAACATAATATTGGTATAGATATGAAATGCCGTTCCTTTTGGTTGAACCGTTTTGGTTCGCTAGTTTATCACCACAATCAGCGCAGGTGAGTTTATTTAAAAAGAGAAAGGGAGTATCCAGTCGGCCGAAATCCTTTTGAAGCTGAATATTAATATCACTTATTTGTTTAAGGGAGCTTTCAATTAAGGGTTCATGGAAATCCGGGAATTGGTATTTCCTTTCAGTCTTTGATTTTTGGATATCCCATATTAGCATGCCGGTATAAACAGGGTTATTTAAAATGTTTTCTATGGTACTAGGTCTCCATGTTTTGCCGGATGGTGAAGGAATTACAGCTTCGTTAAGTATAGAGGCTATTTTTCCCATTGATACACCCCAGCTATGAAGGTAATAGATAAAAGTGACAATCTCAGCATCTTCATTAGGAGTAAGCATTTTTTTAACTTGCTTATATCCGAAAGGTACTTTCGAGCCTGGCCTGGTCTTATCCTCGGCTTCTAAATGAGCAATCAAATTTCCAACAGCACGGTGTGATTTAATTTCTGATTCTTGGCGGTACAGTAAAAGAGCAATTTTGTTTTGTTCATTATCTGGATTGAAGGGATTTTCGGAATTGGTTGTATATATTAATATGTCCGGGATAACTTCCTTCAATGGCCGATAGAAGTCCAAAACAAATGTATAAGCTGTTCGGTCCATCCGAGATTCTTCATAAAAGATCACGGCGGGAATCATTGTTTCTACCATCATTTCCTTTAGTCGCATAAGCTCTTTTCGTTGATTAGCTCGTTTGTTATAAGCGCTCGTAACATCCTCGATAATGATAAATTCTTCAGGGACACTCAGTCCTTTCCTACGGGCATACTCCAGGATGTGTGCTTTCTGTATTTCTACACTATTGTTTTCCTGCTGTTTATATGAGGAACGGCGGATATAACCGAATGCTAAAGTCATGCTATATCTTCTCCTTCAAAAATAATTTCCTTCTCCATTTCCTGTAGATAATCAAAATAGAAAACATCTACCTGAATGTTATCCCCATAAATCCAAATTTCATTTATGAGCATGTCACAGAGCATAGAGGGATTCATATTAGACTGGTTTATTAATGCCCCTTCAATCACCTTTATCACAGATTTGTTTTTTTGGAGTGCGTTTTGATTTTCTTTGATTTGTTCCAGACAGTTATGATATTCCTGTTTTAAAAGCTGTTTTCGTTTATACATAGGGTTTTGTTTCCAGTCGGCAGAATAATCATCAGATCCAAGGACCAATTCCTCTATGATTCCATTAAGGTTTTGGTCAATGCTATCCATTTCCGCTTCTAGGTGCTTTTTAATTGTCCTATAACAATTGATAGATTGATTAATTAGTTTATCTGCATTGAAGTTTTGAATTATCTCACTCAAAATGCCCCGGATTATTTTAGAGAGATCTGAAAATGATACAGTGACCTTGGGGTGCAGTTTTGAAGAACAAGAATAATATGAGCTGTTGGTTTCTTCTTCAATCTTGTAAAAAAGAGGTTTCCGGCAGTAACCGCAACAGGGAGTGTAAATGTTTTGACACTTAAGCGACTTTTTTCGTTCAAGAATTGCTTTGAAAAATTCTCCTTTGGCTCTCTGAAGTTGTAAAAATTCCTCAATAGAAATAAAAGGAGTAACATGCTGGAGCCTATTTGTCCCCTTTTCCAGGTCATATCCGGCGTAAAATGGATCCGTAGCCATGGAAATTAATTGTTCGTCAGTCTTTTTGAATTTTTTCCGATATTCCTTCGTGACCTTATACAAATCATCAAGGGAACGAATTTCCTTAAGAGCCGCAAAGTATTGTTGTATGCCTTCACTCATAGAAGAGTCATGTAAAAAACGCTTTGTCTCTTTTTGTTTTTGGTAACCAAATTTTTTAGCCGGATATCTTAATCTTGCCTCCCGGCTTCTGCGAGCGATGTTTTTCCCCTCAATGTCACTGAACATGCTCAGTAAACCTTCTACGAAAACATCATCACTTGCTGGCATGTTTCCGTTCCCCACAGATGTGTAAATCACTTGGACATCATACTTGGCGCGTAAGTCATTAAATTCCATTCCTTCGTAAAAATCACGGAACAAGCGGCTGCGGTCAAAGGCATAGATACTGTGTACCTTCTTATCCTTTACCAATGAAATGAGCCTTTGCATCTCTGGCCTTTCATTGATCGATTTTTTGTTTGCGGAAGTGGCTATTTCATCAATAATCAAAATTTCGTCATCCGAAAGTTTCTCTCGGAAGGGCAGGTCTGCGGCTTCCTGTGTTATGATATCTTGTCCTGCTGTACTCACTCGTCGGAAGAAAACATGCTTTTTCTGGCTGTTAATAGAATTCATTTAATTTACATCCTTTCTTTCTCTGGATAATTCATATAGCAATTTTGCCTGCAGTCTGTGTGGGATATTTAGTTCTCCGATTAGAAGTCTGCCTATCAAGTGTTGAATCCACACATTTGAAACCGGGCTTAATTCCGGTATTGAACGCAATTGCACGCGCCTTCTCATTAAAATCACCTCCACCCGTTATCTTTCTCAGGCAGAGGTGGAAATTATTCTCTTATTTCTTTGATGGAGCCTTATTGGAAAGGTCAAATGAGAGCTGGACATAACCTTCCTGTCCTGCCTTTTTCTTCAAGATCGTAATATATCCATGATTTCGGCCAGGGAAATTGCTAATTGCAATTTGCTGGGGTTTCATTCCTATCCCTCCTTTGACTCTGGTAATCTTTAAAGCTATCGTAGAGAAACGGTGATAAAGTTCCATTTTCCAAAGGCTTTTTTAGTTTGTTAATAAAAGGGGAGTGATTGGCACTCATGAAAGCATCCCTCTATCTCTTAGGCGCTGCATGGCAGTTTGTGTATTGTTTCGAATTTTTTTTTTAGTAGTATTTCTCTGAGCTTTTTTCATGGTTTGCTTCCTCCATTTAATAAATTTGTTCGGTAGTTTATCCACCCGCAAAAGGAACATAACCATTTCATATTAAATGTCAATAGAGAAAATCAATTTTCTGGATTTAATTAAGTGTACGGAACCGAAAAGAAATCCTCCTTAAACAGTCAGAGAGATTTCTTAAGGTTTGGTGGCTTCGTAAACACCGGGGCAGTTTTCTTGAAGTAGGGTTTTCTCATTTTATGGCGAATTCTACTTTATTTAATAGAAGAGGATTGTTAGTATTTATCCATAAAATGAGTAATTATTGAATTCTCCCAAAGGGCGATGCGTTCATATAATCTCCAAATCTTTCCTAGTTTTTTAAAAAGTTATGCTTTATTTGAATCGTTTTTTGTGTCTGTTTTATCTAATATACGAAAACGAAAAGGAGGTGCCATATTGGAAACTAAGTTGAACTTAATATCCAAAGCTAAAAAAGGTGATATAAATGCATTTCAGACATTAATTCATATTGAGAAGGAAAAATTGTACAAGATGGCATATGTGTATATGCGGAATGAAGATGATGCATTAGAAGTGTTTCAAGAAACGATTTATAAAGCTTTTGCATCGCTGTCAAAACTAAAAAATGACGAATATTTCTCCACATGGATGACGCGTATCTTGATTAATACAGCGATTGATTTATTAAGAAAGAAAAAGAGAGTAGTTCCAATCAATCAAGAAGTGTTGGAAAACACTAGTGATACCTCATCTTTCAATTCTGATGTACATATTGATCTTCTTAAAGCAATGGATGAAATTGAGGAAAAATATAAAACGGTCTTACTGTTAAGGTATTATCAAGATTATTCAGTTAAACAGATCGCCTCGATGCTTAAATGTCCAGAGGGAACGGTGAAAACGAATATCCGGCGTGGGTTAGACAAACTTAAGGAGAAAATGAAGGGGGTTTACAGTGATGACAGACAAAATTCCATCGTTTAAGGAAGACATTGACATGATTGATGTTCCGACTGATAAGCTTAATACGATTATATCGAACTTTTCATTGGACTCTGATACAAGAAAACAGCAGGTCAAGCGTAAAAGGAATCGTATTTTAGTTGTCGCTGCCTGCTTATTAATTGGCATACCGACGACCGCTTTCGGTGCTGTAAAAGCATATGATATGATTGTCCAAAAACAAAATTATGGAGTGAATATTTCAGTGGCAAATAAGATTTTCAAAAAGGACAGTTGGTATAAGATGAAAATCGGCTATTTACCAGAAAATATGGAAGTAAGCGAAAAGACTAATGATATGAAATATTCCTTTAAAGATAACTATGCAAATGGTGGATTTTCATTCATTCTATGGAGATTAGGGAAAAATTCTGATTTTCAAACTTTGTATGCAAACGGCTACGAAGAAAAGGAGATCAATGGTAGGAAGGCAGTAATTGTTACTAAAGATACTGGAAACAAAAATGTAATGTTTGATAGACAGGTCTTTCTCTTATTTAAAGAGGAGGGGATGATGTTACAAAGTTATGTTGGAACTGATGTAAGTGATGAACAAATGTTGAAAGTCATAGAGAGCATTTCACTTGAACCCACAACGGAGGAAAAGGCAACATACACAGTGGATTATGATGGATCCCTTTTTAGTAAAGAGAAGGAACCAACAGAATCAAGGGTTATTCCTTTGAAAAAAGACAGCAAACAACTATTTAGCGTAGGTCAAACAGTTCCAGTAACCATAGATGAGGGAGACAAGCTTGAATATGTGATTGAAAAAGTTGAAGTCTTTAATTCAATCAATGATTTTAAACAAGAGAACTTTAATGAATTGGGACTAGAAATACTAAGCGGGAATAAGGCTTTAGATCAGACAAATAAATTGTTACCGTACAAACGGGATGTATATAAAGTAGGAAATGGTAAAGATTCTGTTGACGAATTAATAGAATCGAGATTAGTTAATCTGAAATTTGTCTACTTGACAACAACAGTGAAAAATATTGGCAAACAGGAAATAGAAGAAATCTATATGCATCCATCTTTAGAAGTGCTTAAATCCGAAAAGAATGCATGGAGCTATGCTGGAAAAGTTGGAATCGCCGAAGATAGTATTATGACGGGCGAAGTTGACTATCTAGAACCTCACGGAAACGGAAAAAGCTTTTACAATATTGGCAGTATCCAGCCTGGACAAACAATAAAGGTTAACCTAGGTTATTTTGTAGATGAGGATAAACTAGATTCAATCTTCCTTGATGCTTTCCATTACAGTGGTGCCACTGAAGACATGAATGCGAAAAATCGTTGGTGGATTGATATTCGTCAATAGTAAAAACAAAAAATGGAAAAAGTTGCTTATTTAGCAGCTTTTTTTATTGCGAAGAATCTTTTCAAACAATAGCCTTAAACTTGAAAAATATGTATATGTCTATAGCCCTCTATTAGGATAGTACACCGGAACTTGGTTATCCGCCAAAAAGGGAACCTAAATCCGAAGAGGACAAGCCTCTGTAGCAAACTTCGAATATGTAGTAAGAAAGTATATCAATCATTTACTTGCAAGCAGGTACTTCGGTTGATGTGTCACGTTTTTTCTCTTGTAGGTATTTTGCTAACAGATTAATAGGGAGTGGCGGGATGGCATATATGCTTTTAGGTAATGCGGGCTATTGATATGAATAATACCCATCCCTGTCTCTAGAACAGAGGGTTCTAGAACAGAGGAAGTGGTATTTTATCAAGGGACAATATACTTTAGTGCAAAGCTAGGGAACCGATGTTGCTGCTGTTTAATACCTGAATTTCTTCAACTTGCCCATAGCTATTACTAGCGTAAGTGTTTCGCCCACTTACTTCATGACAAGTACCATTGGCCTTGACCAATCGAAACTCCAACCGAACCGTTACTGCAAGAAGCCGTTCCCGCTCCTCTAAGTCTAGCAATCCGGTCTGAAACAGCAGAAAAGACCTTGACTGATGATTGCTACGCTGATTTTCTTTGTCGCATTGGCTCAGCTCACCTGACCTCTTGTTTAATGTGGCTTAAGGGCTACCCACAATTTTGGTTATTCTTTTCTCCGGTTTCGCTCATGTCGGTACCAGCAAGTAACAGCATTTTGGCAGAGGTGGCTTCTCTGACCCAGATGGGATTTATCATTGTGATGTTAATACAACCTATTGAAGATCAAAGTGCAAGATTTAGCTAAGAGAATAATTTTGATGATTAACAGAAGTAAAAAGAAGAATTATTTTACAAAGAGAGCAGCGGCTCCCAGTTGAAACTGATAAGCATGATAAAAAGCAACCTCATCTTACGCTCCAGGTAGGAGTAAAAGATGAGACTGCTTTTTTGTTTAATTAAGGGGAATATTGTAACACTTTGTAAGTAATGGTAAAATTTACTTATAAATGATTGATGGGGGTTTTTGAATGGGCTTTTTTACCGAATTACAGGATCATAGCGAAGTTAAATTATCTATTCTAGAGAAATATACTATACCCTGGATGAGGAAAATTATTTTAAATAGATTCGGGCCAAGGAGATGTTTGTTAATAGATGGATTTGCGGGTAAAGGAATATATGATAACGGTAAAAAAGGCTCTCCTCTAATAATGATAGAAGCAGCTATGGATTTTTATAATCAATCGGTTCAAAATAAATGGAGTGAACCAGGAATTTTTATCTTTCTTAATGAATGGGATCCGGAAAACCAAAAGTCCTTGATTTCAAATATTGAGAGATTAGGTTTTGAAACAATGGATAATAACTTGTTTTCGTCGTCAGATTATAAAACTATTACTATAGTTGTTGAGAATAAGACCTTCGAAGAATTCCTTACAGACATATTAAAAGGAATCAAATCCGGTAATTCCCTAATTCCTAGTTTTTGTTTTGTAGACCCATTTGGGTTTAGTTCCACTCCTTTCCGTCTGTTCAAAAAGTACTTAGAAAATGAGAATTCAGAACTATTAATAAACTTTATATATGAGCATACAAACAGATTTATCAGGCATCCAAATGAGAAAATTAGAGACCAGATATCTGATCATATGGGTTTAGTCAGTTTAGATCAACTATCTGAAAAAGTAGCTAATTTATCATCTATCGAACGAAAACAAATTATTATTGAAACTTACACAAGCAATATTTTAAATGAGACAGAAGCTATATATGTAAGACACTTTGATATAAAGAAGAATGGTAAAACTAAGATGATTCTATTCCACGTAACAAAAAATATTAATGGCTTAAAATTAATGAAGGAAACAATGTGGAAGCATGATGAAACTGGTCAATATGTATACAATGATAAAGAACAAATGGTACAGCTTGATTTTGATACCATTTTATCAAATGATAAAGAAGCGCATATAAAGCTCCTTAGTAAGCAAATTTTTAATAATTATACTGGATTGAAAAATATATCAATTGAAGAAATTGAGGCATTTACCTTAGTGGAATCTATATATCCAATTACTAATTTTACAAGGCCAGCACTAAAGATTTTAGAAGAAAAAGGTGTAATTAATAATTTTAAGGGACGATCCAAAGCAAAATCTTATCCGCCGGGTACTTTAATGGATTTTTCATAGAACACTTGTTCTATATCAGCCGTATTGGTATACTTAACCAAAGGAGGTATGAAAATGGCTGGAAATTCTAGCATTGAATGGACCGAAGTCACCTGGAATCCAATAACCGGTTGTAATAAGGTATCTCAAGGTTGCAAAAATTGCTATGCTGAACGAATGGCGAAACGGTTAGTTGCCATGGGAAATCCTAGATATAAAAATGGATTTAATGTTACACTTCATCCTGATTTACTTAAACTTCCTTATAAGTGGAAAAAGCCAAGAAAAGTCTTTGTGAACTCAATGTCTGACTTGTTCCATGAAGATGTTCCATTAGATTTTATTACAGAAATATTTAAAACAATAGTTGAGACACCGCAGCATACCTATCAAATATTAACTAAAAGATCCAAACGACTTAAAGAGTTGGCAAAATACTTGCCGTGGCCCCCAAATTTATGGATTGGAACTAGTGTTGAGAATGAAGAAACTGCGTTTCGCATTAATGATTTAAGAAATGTACCTGCACACATACGTTTTCTTTCTTGTGAACCTCTTATCGGTCCATTAAACTCTCTCAATCTTAGGGATATTCATTGGGTGATAGTAGGTGGAGAGTCTGGTCCAGGCTCGAGGCCTATGGAAAGTGAATGGGTAAGAATAATTCGTGACCAGTGTAAGGAACAGAAAGTAGCTTTCTTTTTTAAACAATGGGGTGGAGTACAAAAACACCGTTTTGGTAGAGAGTTAGATAATGAAACTTACGATGAATTTCCTAATCCATCCCATATTTGACTTTCCTACTAAGAAATTGTAAACTCACCAACACCAAGTGTGTTGCCACATACACTCCGCACACGTTGAGTGCGTCTCGCAGATAGTTTTAAAAGAAGCAGCAGACCCCAAATAGGGGATTCTGCTGCAATTTATTCCATTATTGGAGCTGAAAAGCGATAATGAATGACAGGAATTCCATCAGCGGTTACTTCAATTCGATTGATTAATCGATGTAAGATCTCGGGTGTTAATTCTTCAAAGTTTAAAAATTGAAGCAATTCTTGTTTTAACTTCTCGATGTTATCCGCCGTTTGTTCACTTTCCATTGCTGTTAAAAGTTCGTTCTTCTTTTTCGCTAACTCGTTAATTTCAATATTATTAGCTTCTACATTTTCACGGTATTCCTCTTGAGTAATGATCTCTTCGGCTAACAAATTGATGTATTTTCTTTTTCGGCCCTTAATGATCTCGAGTTGCTTGTCTATTTGCTCAAGTTGTTTTTGAAGGCTTTGCTTCGATTTTTTTGATTGAGCTTCTAGCTTCTTTAAATACTGCTCTTTATCAATTTGTTTCAATAACTCTTGGATGTCAGTTAGAACTGTAATTTTGAGTAAGTCCTCTCGAATGACATGATTACTGCAAGCCTTTTTACCATATCGGGCATAGCTTCCGCAAATATATCCTTCTCGATTACTCCTATACCACATTCCTGTACCGCAGTCTCTGCAAAAAAGGATGTTGGTAAATAGGTGCTTCTTAGGAGCTGTAATATACTTTGTTCTAATCTTCATTTGCTGCTGAACGGCATCAAACATATCGCGTGGAATTATTGCTTCATGAGCTTCGCTAACAATTATTTGTTTTTCTGATTCAACCTTTTTCCTCTTTTTACTTGTCACACTTACTGTAGTTGAACGATTCTGTACTAAGTCACCTACGTAGTGAGGGTTGGTAAGAATAAGCTTAATTGTTGAGTCATTCCATTTATCACTTGCATTCTTTTTGCCAGCTACATCAGCAGGTGTAGGGATGCCCTCATTGTATAATCGCTTTGCGATACTATCACGACCACTTCCAGCCAAGTACTCCTCAAAAATCCTCTTAACAATGTTTGGTGTGTTATCATCCCTAATATAGAGTTTTCCTTCTTTAACTTCATAACCAAACGGGGCGTTGGATCCTTTATAAAGTCCTTTTTTTGCTCTAGTTCGTAATGTCTCTTTTACCCGATTACTAGTGTTTTGTGACTCCTGTTCATACATCCACGCGTACAGGCCGAACATGTTCGTGTTACCGGTTAGAGTATTAATCGCATTATCTAAAGTAATGATATGGACTCCTTTAGTTTCGCAAAGGTTCTTGATTTTGTAGGATAATTCACCATTGCGTGCAAGGCGGGAAAGTTCTTTAGCTAAGATTACATCAAACTTTTTTTCTTCGGCATCTTGAATCATCTTTTGAAGATTTTTTCTTTTTGCAGTTGTCCCACTTTGAACATCAATATAAATATGGAAAATGTCCCAACCTTGCTCCTGAACATATCTGAAAAACAGTTCTTGCTGATATTTTAACAAAGCTTTTTGCTCTTCTTTGTCTGTCGAAACTCGAATATATATTGCACATCTCATACTTACATCAATTCCTTCATGAGTAATTTGAGATGTAGCAGTGTTTACCTGTTTTACATTATTAACAACCTTCTGTGGGTTTATTACATTGATGCAGTTTTTGTTAATGAGATCATGCTCAACAATGTTAGTTCTATTTGCAAGCATTTTTAAAACCTCCATCAAGAAGAACTAATTTAGTGTGGTATTTACTTAAGAATTCGATGAAGTAGAGAAGCTGCTCTACATCTCGACTAATTCTGTTGAGAGAATCTACAATAACAGTTTCAACTATTCCGTCTTCCACCATTTGGAGGATTTTTCGCATGCCTGGACGTTCACTAAATGGTTTTAAGCCAGATGTCTTAGCATCCACAATGAAACTAAATGAAAGAGAATTTTGTCTAGCATATTTTTCGCCTTTTAAATTCTGGGAGTTTAAGGATTCCCGGTCATTTGAACGAATATAAAACACAGTTTGATTATTTTTACTTGAGACCAGTTTCATACTATTTAAGCTCCTTTAATTCAATATGTGATGTATCAGTGATAGTCATCAAAACACTATGAGCATTAGAATGACTTTTATATTCGTAAATAGGTTTCATAAGTTGTTTAGGCAAGATATAGGGTGTATTTCCGATCATTACATTTGGTAGAATCTGTTCATTTTGTAAGTTTGAATGCTTAGGTGTTAATTGAGATTTAGAAGCTACCCTAATATAAATTATAGGTCTGAAAGGTCTAGGTCTAAATAGTGAATGAAACAATTTAATTTACCTCCTTTATTTAACTGATTACCTCGCATAAGTTCGTGGTTCTTCCAATGTAATGATTTGAATTCCATTAATCTCGCATTTTTCACTAAGTTTATTAAGCAGCTTCCTATTTCTTGATAATCTTGAGAAGCTAGTGGTTAAAATAGCCTCAAAAGAAGGGCTTATCTATACAGGAGAGAAGATCTTAATCTTTACTGAATCTGTTGATACACTTAAATACTTGGAGGAAAAGCTTTCGACAAGGGTTGGGCAAATAGCAAAGATTATCGGTAGTTATTCGATGGACGAACGAAGAAAGCAGGTCGATTTATTCCGTCAAAAAGCTCAAATCATGCTAGCAACAGATGCAGGTGGAGAATCTATTAACCTACAGTTCTGTAATCAGATGATTAACTATGATATCCCGTGGAATCCTAATCGTTTAGAGCAACGAATGGGCCGGATTCATCGTATTGGACAAAAAAATGAAGTATTTGTATTTAATCTTGTAGCGGCCAATACGCGTGAAGGTTACGTTATGACTCGTTTACTTGCTAAGTTAGAAACAATGAAAGAGGATTTAGGAAATGATTTAGTCTATAACTTTATGGGAGAATTACTTGAGGGTGATATCAATCTAGCGGAGTTAATGAAAGAAGCCATTTTAACCCGTGAAAAATTAGATGAAGTAATCTCAAAAATGGATAAAGGGATAAGCGAAGAACATAAAGAGTTATTACAAACAATGAACAAAATGCAATTTGATACGGATACTGTAGATATTAATGTAATGAAAAGCTCACAAATCGATATTAAAATTAACCGAGTGCCAAATCGAATGTACGTAGATCTTATGGATTATGCATTTGCGGAATCCAATGTAAAAGTATTCAGTAGTCAAGAAAATCGTATTAAACGAATTGAGCGATTCCCAAAACTTCTTCGTGATCAATTTGCCAAAGAAACTAGTTTAACTGATTCGTATCGTTATACAGGATTTGTTGAAGAAAGTAATGAAGACATTCAATATGTAACAAAATCCTATCCTTTATATTCTTTAGCAAAAAAAATACTTCATAAAACAAACGATCAGTTTGTATTCAAACGTTATTTATTTACGTATAACGTCCCGGAGCATTTAGAAGTTGATTTGTATCGTCTAGTATATAAAGATGGTATTGGAAAGGAATTGAAGAATCAACTGCTGTTTATCGCAAAACGTAAGGATGGGTCTGTTATAAAATTAAACTTATATTGGTTGGCACTTGAGAATTTCTCGGATACTGTAACGGAATTACCATTCATAGAACAACACATTTTGCAGAAATAAATTTTACAAATAGCAATCGCGGAAAAGAACCTACTAGAGAAAAAGCGAACTAGTCAGTTGAATCGAATGCATGATTACTTGGTGGAGACATTTCAGCAACAATATAATGAGGTATATGATCGTCTTTTACAATATCAATCTGATAATCTAGACAATAAAAATTCAGCACTTATCAATCAAATGAATGCGCAGCTAATAGATATTGAAGAACAGAAGAAAAAGCGGATAGATACTTTAAATAAGCAGCTAACAATTATTCTACAGCCACCTAAAAAGATAGCTCAGTTTGAATTAATTCCTAATGGTTCATCCTATCGTGTTATAGCATCTGATTATTACAATTTAGTTGCAGCCCATGAGAAAGCAAATGGTCGTAAGCTAATAACCATGTACGATAACTTAGGATTAGTTGATTTTTATAGTGAACGTTTTAATGGTGAAGAACGGTTTATCATCTTAACTGATAAGCAAGACTTTTTAATTAGTGAATCCCACCTAGAGGACTTGAATAATATTATCAACAAGACATATGTATATGTAATTCACGAGGACATTATTGAGGAAATAAAACTGAACATATTATAATATATAAAATTGTAAAGTACCATATACACAGATTCATCTGGGGTGTATTAATTTCTATGTCGAGATTTTTTTACAAAGAATATAGATGCAAAACTGTTTAACAAAACTTGATAAAAGAACTAATCCATAAAATATAAAGCAGATGGTCTTTTCATCTGCTTTATATTTATAAAGGTACTTGATTTATAGAACGCTAGCTTTGTATTGTTCAAATAGTTTTCAATTATCTACTAGTAAAGATTGTAATCTTATGTTTTCTTAAACTGCCTTAAATGCTTACAGAAAGAAATTAATGTGATGTAACAACTGATCTTTCATTAACTAGTGTTAGGAAGTCTAGAATCATTTCCGTAAATTCAAATTTCTCTTCTCCACTTTCCGTAAGATATCTTTCAGATTGTCTAATGTTTTCAAAAGTCATCATTGGCCAAAAATGCTCTAATGCTTTTGTTTTACTTATTCTTGTGTGTTGGTTAATTGTCACTTTTGCATCCTCTGTGTCAGAGAAGTTGATGCTTAGCCCATAACTTGAGAAGCAATCATTATGTAGGTAATTCTCTGGCTCTCGTTTACGCGTTAAGTATATCTTTATACCTTGTCGTTCTAATTCCTCTTTTGTCTCAGTATTCTTAATTGCTTCTGGAGTTCCTAAATCAGAGTCTAATAGAACACACCAAGGAATTTCAAATTGTTCAGCTAATTTTAAGGTTGACCATGCTTTTAAGTTACCACAGCCTCCTGTTGGTACTAATGCAAATCCTGCTTCATTTAAAGTGTATGGTATGACTCCACCTTCTTTAAGCTTTTCACATAGGTGTCTTATAAAGACTACATCTCCTTGTCCTTCAAGAAGTAATAATGCTTTAGTGTTTAAAGTAATAGGATCAGGTAAGATCCCTAAAGTGTCAACTATTTCCTTAAACACACTTTCCTCTCCACATTTTACAACTCTATTTCCATTATCCTTGGTAATAAATCTTAAACTCTCTAGTGGAAGTAGACTACCAAGAGCAGGAGTATGGGTTGTTAAAATAACTTGAGAATTGGTGTTATAAGCTAAATCCATAAATGCCTGCATTAGAATTTCTTGATGTTTAGGATGTTGTGATGTCTCCGGTTCCTCAAATGCGTAAATAACACTTTGTGAACTACTTTCGCTTAACTTACGCTCAACCTCAGCTCTAAAGAAGTTGAGTAAAATCAGTCTACGAACACCGCTCCCACGCTTGTTTATAGGAATATTATCATCGGAGTTAATAGATAACTTAAAAAGTGAATCGAATTTTGGTTCGGTTTTGAATTCAGGTATTAATGAGGAAGCAAGTTCGCTGTCCATCTCTTTAAGTTTTTCTAGAGTTCTTTCAGCGGTACTAATTGCCTTTTGCTTTACTTCTTCTTTTATTCTTTCTAATTCAGCGTTCAATTCCAGTAATGCTTGTTGTACGGCTAGTTTCATTGGGTCAGTAACTTCCTTGTCATCATCCTTACTAGGTCGGTCTGATTGAAATAAAGCATATATCGGGAGGTATTTCTCTAGTGAATCGTATATTTTCTTTGCGTTCTCCTTATCAACTTGAAGATCAGTCAGCTCTAGCTGGAGATTATCAATACTATGCCAGATAGCAGCGCGAATACTTGGATTTGAGTTTGCTTGATAAATATCAGATGGCAAATTAAGCCTACGGGCTAATGCTTTTAAATCTGTGTTTTTCAAATCTAATAAGTTATGGTACCCTTGTACACTTGGGTGGTTACATACTATAAAAGTAGTTGGTTTAGGCTTAGAAGAAGTGGCTTTAAAACATTTCTTGATTTCTAAATCACCTTGTGGATTAAGAAGAAATTCATTTGCTAAATTAGTTGGAGAAGAACTATCGAGAGTTATAATGTCTGGTAGATTATTAAAAATACAAGTAATTTCAATGGTATCTCCAACAGAATTTATACTTAGGTCTTCCCTTTCACAAGTTACGATACTATTATTAAAGAATATTTCAAGAGCTTCTAATACGGTAGACTTACCTGCATCATTTTTACCAATAAAGGCGGTTAGATTCTCAAAGTTAATAGTTCTTTCATCGCTAAATCCTCTGAAGTTTTTAATTTTAATACTTTTTAATTTCATAATGTTGCTCCCTTTCCCATTAATTTATTTATTTTAGATAATTCGACAACTACCTACAATTTCCTTCAAATTTCCTAATTCGGCCCTAATGAATTGGAAAAGAAACAAAAAATACTTTACGATATTATCATGATAATTTGGAAATAGGTTTCATATAAAATAGTCTCAACACTATATGTTTAGGAATATATCACATCTAAAATGTTGATAGTTAGGAATTAAGAGGTGGATAGATGGATACTGAGATATATCTTGTTAGACACGCTCATTCTGTTTTCACATTAGAAAAACGAGAGAGTTATCTGAAAAAGGTTGCGTAATGTGGAAAGGGTTATCGAAATACTTGTAAAAGAGAACATTGAACACATTGTTTCTAGTTTATATGTAAGAGCAAGACAGACAGTAGAAGGTTTATCAAAGAATATTCATAAGGCAATAGAATTAGATACACGTTTTAGAGAAAGAGATTTAGCAGCACTTAAATATCCCGGTGGGGAATCCAATAGCGAAGTTCAAGAATGTGGGATAAATGGGTTAAGAGATGTTGTTTCAAATATAAGGGAAAAAGAGTGGCCATAGGGATACTTGGTAATATCATGACTTGCACACTTAAATATGTTGATGAAAAGTATGATTTTGAGTTTTGGTACAAAACTACAAAACCGGATATATACAAACTAACAATTGATAATGAATATAATTTAGTTGATTTAAAGAGACTATGGAAACAAGAGCGCCTAGAACATTCAAAAGGTTAATTCACCGCACTTTTTGCACTCAATGTGAATAATAGTACTCTCTAGCAACCTACTGCCGGCATGATGTAATGAGGCGGTCGCTTGGCTGCAGTTAGCATGTAACTAAAAAATAGAAATTTTCCTATTAAATAAACTTCGTGAAAAAAGCGGAGGGGGAAATCTATATTTAACTCGGAAAAAAGCCCGAATAACGTGGTCGTTTTTATGAAAAACTGGGGAAAAAGCGTGGAAAAGAGTGCACTTTATTTTAACGGCGAACGGTAGAATGCGGGTTTGAGGAGTGTAAAAAAGGATAGGTAGTTTATTTGAATGCACGGCATAATATGATTTAAGAACGGAGTCCGAATAGAGGAGTTCGTTCTCTTTTTATTGAATGTATAAAGATAGAATATATTATTCTTTGCTCTAGAGGTGTTGATATGTCAATAGTAATAATAGGACTTATTGCATTAGCAGTTGTTGGTGCAATAAATTATGAAAAGATAATAACTGAAATTCAGTTTAGAAGATGGAAAAAGAAAATTGAGGGTATTCACAATTATGATTCTGATGTTGTTCGTGAGAACCTCAATAATATTGCCCATCAGTCTTTTTCTCTTTCTGGAGAAAAACTACCTTACGGTCGTGCAAAATGGTTTGTAAATAGTAATTCTACTCTCAGGAAAATTATTGATGCCGACGATCTTGAATTTTACGGATACTCCCCAATCAGAAGCATTGAAGAACTGGAATTTAAAGAGTATGGTATCTTACTAACTCAAGAGGGGATTTTTGCAAGCTATCAAGCAGTTGAGACGGATAAGAAAAAAGGGAAAAAGGAAAAAAGTATAACAATTTTAAAAGTCTTACCATTTGCAGGTCTTTGGAAAGTTAAGTATATTCCAGAACAAAAGGTAATTAAGTTCTACTATTCCAGAAGGAAGATTCAAAATCTTCACGTTGATGGTAATGAACAATACGCTCAAGCTTTAGTGCTAACTATCACCTCGCTTATTAATACTGGATATACAAATGATATTGAAACAGGCTTCATCAAAGAAAAAATGCAAGCTGATTTTGATAAATATGAAAAGGACTTGATGACACCAGGTGTTATTGCGCAATCAATAGGTGCTATGGGGGCGGTTTTTGCTAACGTTGATCCACACTTTCATGGGGAAGTTTTAAATGGGGTTGTTAACAATCCTCAAGGACATGGATTTGCTGCTGAATATGCTAATGATTTAATGGACAAAGTTAAGCATCCGTTTTTGAAAGTACAAAGAGTAGGGCAAGACAATGCCAAGGATGGTGCTGATCGTGTTGTTGGTTCAACAAAAATTCAAACAAAATATTTATCTAGCGCGAAAAACTCTGTAAACTTTGCGTTTAAGTCAAAAGCTGATGGAGGAGAATACAGATATGGCGGTATGCAACTAGAAGTTCCTAAGGAACAATATAATGAAGCGATTGAGCTAATGAAAAGGAAAATAGCTGATGGGAAGGTTCCAGGACATTCAAATCCAAAAGATGCATACAAGATAATTAGAAAAGGACATGTTACTTGGACTGAATCTAAACTGATTGCTAAGGGTGGCAATCTTACTTCATTAAAATACGATGCACTTGACGGAGTTGTTCAAACCTTGCCAGTTGCAGGTATAAGTTTTGCTATTTTGTTCGCACAAGCAAAATGGTCTGGTGCTGAAACAAAAGATGCTGCTGTTATGGCAGCAAAAGCTGGAGTTAAAACTTTAGTAATGGGAACGGTAGTTTATGCGGGTTCGCAGCAGATTGCAAAAATTATGACTGCTAGGATCGCTTCACAAACGGGTAAGAAAATCATGGCGGAAACAGTGGCTAAACATTCCGGTATGGTTATTTCATTCGGTATAGTTATGGTGCCTAATATCTTCAATTCCCTGACAGGAAGAATTTCAAGTCAACAGTTATTAAAGAACACTCTAGTGGCAGGAGGTGGTTTTCTGGCAGCAATTGGTGCAAGTGCAGGTGCGGGCGCTTTGTTAGGCTCTAAAATTCCTGGTGCGGGAAAAGTTGTCGGTACTGTAGTGGGTGCAGTTGCCGGAGTTGCTGGTGGAATTGCTGGAACAATTGGTTCTAAGAAAGTCCTTGACCACTTCATTCAAGATGACAGAATTGAAATGTTCGCTCAATTAAAAGAAGAGTTTATTGATATAGTAATGTCAATTAGTTTGACGGATGCTGAATTTACTGAAATTCAAGAATTCGTGTTTAATAAGTCTTTGGAATCTAAATTAAAAGATATGTATAAAGCAAGCAACGATTTAGGCAGTCGCAGATATGCAAGAGAAAAAATAGTGGAAGATACAGTAGAACAAATAATTAGACAACGTTCGAAGATAGACGAGTCTGAATTGATTGAAGGCGTTGAAATTGCTACTAGGAAGTTTTTTGTAGCGGGATAGTGTTTGCTACTTTTTATCGATAAACATCACTGGTTGCTACGAGTGATGTTTTTTTACTAATTACGGTTTGTTAAAATTGCTAGTGAGAGTTGAACACTAGCCTTTATAATAAACCCACCAGCACTCTTGTGTTGTCACATACATTCTAGCCATATAGAAGTCGTGACGGGTTTGGAATTGAAGTTGTAGCCTCGCAATAAACCGCATTCATAATTAACCTTTTGCAAGTCATAAAAAAGTTTTCCGAATGCGGGAGAAAAAGCAAGAAAAAACGAGACCAATCACACGAAAGACTGACCGAAGATCATGAAAGACCTTCGGTCTTTTTGCGTAGTAAATAGTCAGACAGAGGTAAAGCAGTGTTCTACCGTAACCCTTTGTCTCAATCTTGATTCTGTTTTGTGGTAGTGACATAAGCGATAGATGGGATGTCAACGGATGGTGAATTCTTTGTCAAAGAGTGGTACAAAAGATGGCAAGGGTGGTAAAAACATGGCTCGTAACAGCAATTATGAGCGGTTTTTCCCATTTGAAGAAAAATGTAATATAATGTTATATAATGTAATTATTTCTCAAGAATGAAAGGAGTAACAAAAATGGAGAATAGAGGGTCTATTTGGCGAAAATGGGATCTACACTTCCATACACCTAGTTCCTATGACTATAAGAACAAGGGCGTTAGTAATCAGGATATAATAAATAACCTAAAATTAGCTGGAATATCTGCTGTTGCAATTACTGACCATCATGTAATGGATATAGATAGGATAGCTGAATTACAAAGATTAGGGCAAAAAGAAGGTATTGTGGTCTTTCCTGGCATAGAGTTAAGGTCTGAATATGGTGGGAGTGAATCAGTACACTTTATAGGAATATTCCCTGAAACTGCAGATTTAAAAACACTTTGGACAAAATTACAAGTTCCATTAAAAATTGTTCCAAAAGATGTAAAGAAAATTGGAAACGATTTTGTATATAGCGATTTTAAAGAATCGTCTAAGGTAATACATGAACTTGGAGGAATAATAACGGTTCATGCTGGTAGTAAGGAGAATGGAATAGAATCAATTAGTAATGTTCAAAAATTTAAACAAGCATTAAAAAAAGATCTTGCAGTAGGCTATATTGATATATTTGAGGTTGGACAAGAGAAAGATATTAAGGAATATATAGAAATAGTATTTCCTCATTTGAAAAAAGATTTCCCAATTATTATTAGTAGTGACAATCACAATATTATGGATTATAAAATAAAAAGTGACTTGTGGATTAAATCGGATCTTTCATTTTCTGGTTTATTACAAGTAATAAGAGAACCGTTTGAAAGAGTTAAGATAGGTTTTAAACCTGAGCAAATCAAAAACTATGGAACTAAGAAGACAAAATACATTGATTCTATTGAAATATGTAAAAGTAATAGTTCATTACCAGATGAATTTTGGGCGGATAATAAGAAAATTAATCTGAACCCAGGGTTAATCTCTATTATTGGAAATAAAGGGAATGGCAAAAGTGCATTAGCAGATATTATTGGCCTATTGGGCAACAGTCATCACGGAACCTTTGAATTTTTAAATAAGGAAAAATTTAAAAATCCAAAAAGTAACAAGTCAAATAATTTTGAAGCAACACTAAAATGGGCAAGTGGTGAAGAAATCACGAAAAAGCTTTCAGAAACAATAGATATAAAAAAAGTAGAAAGAGTAAAATATTTACCGCAAAGATTTATAGAATCTATATGTAATGAAACAAATAGTAATAAAAACTTTGATAGTGAGTTAAAGAAGGTTATTTATTCACATGTAGATAATGCAGATAAACATGGTTATTCTACATTAGATGAATTAATTGAATATAAAACTAAAGAACTTCAAGATACTATAACTATATATAGAGATAAGGTTACTAAAATAAATGAAAAAATTGTTAATCATGAAAAATTAATAAGTCTAGACTATAAAACTAATATCCAAGAAAAGCTAAAAGAAAAACAAAACGAACTTGAAACTCATAATAAAATTAAACCAATAATTGTAGAGAAACCAGAAGAGGACTCTAACATATCCGAGGAATCAAACCAAATTGATAATGAAATAAAAAAGTTGCGCAAACAAAAAGATCAATTATCAGAAAATAAGACTTTATTAGAAAATGAACTGTTAACTAGAAAAAATGAGGTTGAATCTGCTAAGAAATTGATCACTCGAATTGACAATTTATCTCTATTATTTGATAAATTCAAAAATGAAAGCATAAAAGATCTTGAAGTCATCAATTTTAAATTAGAAGATATTCTTAATGTTAGTATAAATAAAAATAAATTAAATGAATACTTAATTGAAACCCAGAAAAAGATAAGAGATATCCAGGATCAACTAATAGGAGATAAAGGAATAGAAGATCAATTACAACAAATTAATGTTAAAACTATTGAACTAGACGCAAAACTTGATTTTCCCAATAAATTGTACCAAGAATACCTTAAAAACATAGAAGAGTGGGAGGAAAAAAGAAAATTAATAATTGGTACAACTGATATTATAGGAAGTTTAGAGTACTATAATAAACATTTATTGGAAATTGAGAATGCTATTCCAGAAGAGTTATTGGAAATGGAAAATCAAAGAATAGAACTTGTTAAGTTAATATTTAAACATATTCAAAAAATAACCGATGTTTATAAAAAACTTTATGAACCTGTTCAAAATTCTATCAAGGAACATAAGTTGGTTAAAGAAAATTATGAGCTTAATTTTGAAGCTTCCATTCTAATTCAAAACTTCAATAATCAATTTTTTAAGTTAGTGGCTCATACTCGTGGAACATTTCATGGCGCTGTAGAAGGAAATCAAAGATTAAATGATATTATACTAAAGTATAATTTCAATAGTGTCGAAGATGTGATTGGTTTTATTGATGAGATAATAAGTAGTCTTAAAATTGACCAGAGAAATGGATCAATGGTTGATTTAGAATCATTATTCAAAAAAGAAACAACGACGTTAGACTTGTATAACTTGATATTCTCGTTGGAATATTTAGCTCCAATATATGAACTTAAACTAGGAAACAAGGATTTAGAACAACTTTCTCCAGGTGAAAAAGGATCTTTATTACTAATGTTTTACTTATTGGTCGACAAGGATGATAAGCCATTAATAATTGATCAGCCTGAGGAGAATTTGGATAATCAATCAGTTTATGAATTGTTAGTACCATGTATTAAAGAGGCCAAACTTAGAAGGCAAATAATAATAGTTACTCATAATCCCAATTTAGCAACAGTTTGTGATTCTGAGCAGATAATATATTCTCATATGAACAAGATAGAAAATAATAAGATTTCGTACATCACTGGCGCTATCGAAAATGATGAAATAAACAAGAAAATTGTTGATATACTTGAAGGAACTTGGCCAGCGTTTGATAACAGAAGTTCAAAATACTTTGTGAAAAGTAGTTAATTACAAAAATCGAGGTAAAGTAATGATTGGTGAACGCTCAGATAGCAGAAGGAAATTAAAAGGATATATGTTTGAGGTTGTTATCTTAAAACTGATAGAATCCAATGGATTTAGATTTATTAATATTTTTGATCAGAAAATTCGAGAAGATAGAAATAGATTTATTGAGTTTAGAGGGAGGGGAGGGTGGCATCAAATAGATTGCCCATGTGATTATGAAAATATCATTCCTTTTATGAATCCTTTAAGGCTTTTAGGTGAGGTCAAATATTACGCTGATCCAATTTCAAAAGACCATATTCGAGAGTTTATTGGAGTAATTAAAGATATTCAAGAAAATTATTTTGTCCCAGATAATTATCATGGAAGTTTTCATAGGTATACAGAAATTGGCGTATTTTTTGCTGCAAATGGTTTTCAAATTGAAGCTGAAAGGTTAGCATATGCACATAATATAAAAACAATTTCGTATAAAAATAATTATATAATAGAACAAATTAAAACAATTATTGAGCAACTTGAAGCAAATTACTTATCTGTAAATTGTATATCAAGGGGTAATTTAAATGACTTCCAAAATATGTTTAGTGAACTGCTTAATCAAGGAGATATTAGAAGATTTTCTCATAGATTTAATCCCTCTAACGGGTTTGATTTTATTATTTATATGCTACTAGAATTCTTTAATAATATTAATAGTAGTTTCATAGCAAATACTAGTGGAGGGGCGTTTCTACATTTTTTAAGTAATGACTCCTTTCCAAGTCATTTATTTCAGAGGACCGATAAAGGAAGTTGTAGGGTTTACATAGATACTAATCCCTTTGGCGGAACTGCTTATTATTTAACTTTTGTAGAAGATGTTGAAGAGAGAAAGTTTTATTTTACTCCACCAATGGCATTAAGAAATGCAGCTTATTTTGGTGCAAGTGCATTACTCGATGCGAAAGAAGAATTGTTAAAAACCATACACCTTTCGATTAACTTAAACGGCATAAATAGGAATTTGGTACTAGAATTAGATACCGATTGGTTAAATGCTATAAGAAGAGATGCTTAATAAAGAGGGAGATAACTATATCTCCCTCTACCAAATTAAAATAACTAATAAGGTGTAGAAAATAAAGAATTACCATCTGAAATTCAAAAATGTAATCATATTGCTTTTACAAAAGGGCTCAAAAAAGGGAGATATGTTTTTTTTTCAGTAAGTAACGATGATTAAGTTAGTTTAATAGTGCTGATACTCCATTTGATAAATCAAATTGAAAAAGAGTGAGCATAGTTATATTGCTCGCTCTTTTTTGAACTAACGGGACTCCTGTTTACACTATTAGTTGTTAATTAATGGTGAAAGCTCATTCTAACTCTACTTAGGTTGAGTCTTTTTAATGAATCTATAAGAAAAAATTTAGTACGATATATTACACTTCAGCATTTTTTTCATACTTTTGAAATTCAGAATAAAGGTTTATTTATCATATTTTCATATTCCAACCTATGGGGAAGTGTTGTGAAATTACGGGAGAATTGTTGTTTTATGTCGATTAGAACCTAAATAAATTTTAACCAAGGTGGTGATTGAGATTGATTCGTCTTGATTTTATAAGTAAAGACAAACTTATTCAGCAGAAGGAAGTGAGTAAGTATTATGAACGGATATCGTCAAAGTGCAACAAAAAAAGGATCGAAGAATTGAATGCTTGGTGTGATAGTAACCTAGATATGGCTACATTGTTCCCGAAGACGAATTTACAATCTTCAATGAAGTCTTTTGAGCAAGTTGTAACGGCTGATTTAGAAACATTGCTTTCAATACGAGATTATATTTCCTCCTCCAAAAGCATTGTAATGCAAGAATCGTTGAAGAAATACCTGCTTAATACAGTATATAAAAGCAACATCGAGCGACTTTTGTTCGTTCAATCACTAGGCGTTACCGTATGCCCTTATTGTAATCGTAATTTCATCAACTCCATGGAAGATAGAACCACCTGTCATTTCGATCATTTTATTAATAAAAGTGACTTCCCGATTTTGGCAGTGTCATTTTACAATCTAGTCCCTGTATGCTCAAGCTGCAATCATGTTAAGGACAAGTGGGACCTCTCGTATTCCCCTTACGACGACACTGTTCAAACGGATGAAATGGTCACTTTTACCTTTGAAATCATAGGGGAGAAGTATTTGTCAGACAGTAGGCAGTTGAAGTTACGGCTTAAACCAGGATCAAGTAATAAGTTGAAAGATAATCTCAATATTCTGAAGTTAGAAGATCTGTATCAGATACATACAGACAGTGTTCAAGAGTTACTAATGAAGAAAGAAATCTATACGGAAGTTTACCGGAATCAGTTGTACAGAAAATTTGAAGGTTTACTTGGTTCGAAGGAGGATTTCGAAAGATTGATTACTGGAGCATACACCGATTCAGAGAGTTACGGTAGGCGCCCCTTGTCTAAAATGATCACTGATATTAGTAAAGAACTGGGGCTTATTAAGGGGGAGTAACCGAAATGAAATTGCTTTATATGTATATCGAATCATTCGGGGATTTGTTTCAGGATATTTCTTTTGACTTTTCTAACGAATATAAAGTTTGTTATGACAAGACCCATAAAACTCTTACTCTCGAGAGGAACGAGTTATACCTCGACGGGTTTTACGGAGACGGCATCTCTGATATCACTGCTATCGTCGGGAAGAATGGTTCAGGGAAAACAACAATATTGGAATTAATTGGAAGAACGCTGAAAGATCGGTTGGAGCAAGCTAATGTAGTCGATGGGAACCTGATAGACAAATATTTTATGATTTTCCTTGCGGATGACGATACGTATTATTTCGAAGGAGTTGGAATCGTCGAAATCGGAAATATTTCTGGCTACGATAGTATATTAGAGGGAAGTAAAGCCTTAGCCCGTAGTTTTTATTTTCGTAAAGACGATCAGGGGAGGCATCATATCAATAATTCATATGATAACAAGTTAAGGGATCGAATTATTTACCTTAGGGACGATGTAATAACGAACTCGAGTAGTTATCTGACTTATTTGACTTCGAATGAAATTTGTTTCATTCCTAGGGTATCGGGCGATCGATATTCTTGGTCGGATTGGTACGAAGTATATTTAGATATGTACAAGAGGGGGATGATTCAAAGTTCGAGCGTTCAGAT
Organism: Neobacillus drentensis; assembly: GCF_036962125.1. Lineage (GTDB taxonomy): Bacteria > Bacillota > Bacilli > Bacillales > Cytobacillaceae > Neobacillus > Neobacillus drentensis_B. Next base: position 89,606 of record NZ_JBALOA010000001.1, on the reverse strand, counting down.
TATGTTAAAGACTCACAATAAACTTCAAAATACGAATCAAAAACCCATAGTCTCACCTAAAATGAATGATGAATATCAAACATTAGGTGGTGTGTTATTGATTACGAAAGAATGTATGGATGATCTCTTTTCTCGATTCATATCAGTTTTTGTGGATTATTTAATTTTTCTAAGCAAAAACGAGTCTCCTTCAGGGATTCTCCCAAAGTTGAACGATTTTAAGAACGAGTATGTTGATAAGGTTGACCTAACTCAAAAAGAATACCAAATGTTGTTTCAAAAATGTATTTCCATATTTAATTGCTATGAGTTTGAAAAAACGGAAATTAGATTAATTAGAAAATATATAGAAATTGTTAGTAGTTTCTTTGATGCGCTTTATGAAGTACAAAACCGAATTATTCCGGACATCGATGGATTTCAATTACTTATTCCCGGTTCGGAATATGATGAAAACATAGCAAAAGTTTTTAGGCACTATTCGGAACTCCAGGAGTTCGTCTGGTATAACTTCCAACACAATCATAATAATGAAGATTGGGATATAAGTGATATACAAGGCGAAAGATATACGGGTAGTAGCTTATCGATAGTTTTGCCATTCGAAGTCGAAAGAATAAAAATTTCAACTGGTGAGAAGAAAATACTGCAGCTATTTAGCAAAATTATCTACGAATTGAAAGCATCTATTGAAATACAGCCCATCGAAGCGATTAATAAAATGATTAGAAAAAACTATATCGTCTTAGTTGATGAAATCGAAGCGACCATGCACTTAGAGTGGTCTAGGAATCTACTGGACTATATACTGACTTATATAAATGGCTTGACCGTGAATTTGGGCGGCAAGAGTTATAGGTATTCCGATTTAGGGATGCATGTTCAGTTGATTGCAACGACACATTCGCCTTTTCTTTTATCTGATCTGAATAGGAGTTCAATCATCGCGTTGGAATTGGGAGATGGGAAGGTGAGAAAGAAAGGTGACATAAAAGCATTCGCGCAAAACATTCAACGCGTGATGAATAATGAGTTCTTTATCAAGGATTGCTATGGGGTGTTTGCTCAAAGGAAAATTAAGGAAATTATTGATAGGTCCAATGTGGATTCTCCTATGGATGTGATGGAGAAAAGGCGGATTAAGCTGATTCTAAATGAAATAGGAGAACCTATTCTTCGGAAAAAATTGGAAGAAAGGTTCATTCGGAAGTTCAATAGTGTTTCCGATGTACTTGCGGAAGAGCTAGAATTGGTAAATAATATCAGACAGTTTTATAGTAACCTTACACACGAGCAGGTCATTGGTAAATTAAAGAATTTGCTCGAGGGTCGAGAGAGGTAAAAGAATAGATATTAATAGTATTGGTAAACTCACAAACAGCACGCATGTGCCAATTACATACAATGGATGTGGAGAGCGTTTCACAACTCTTTTCATAGTAATAAAAAATTGAGTGGTTTCGACCCTCAATTTTTTGAACAATTTAACTCGCTATCCAATACAATCAGATAATCGGGTAATCTTTAAATGTATTATATTATTCTTCGAGTTTTCTGTTGCACAGAGCATCCTCTTGTGTGTTTGTAGTAAATCTATTTAAACTTTAGAAAAAAATAGTAAACACCTATATGGTGTGATACTAATTTTTTACCATAAAATGGATTTTGTGGTGATTCTAATATTCAAAAGATGCCATTTCGATGTGAAATATCTCCACGTGTCAAATTAGAACTAATGCCACTTCTGTATGTACTATCAACTCCACACATTGTGAAGCGGTTGCTAAAATCGAATTGAGAAATGAGCAAAAAGAGTTAATCTTTTCAGTAGAGCATTTCATTAGGTGGTCTTTTTTTTATATTAATGTATTGTTCTGTATATGAATTAAATTGAGATAAAATTTTTTAACTTTAAGCGCGGTGAACCGTATCATAAGTAAATGAGGTTTTTCCCATATTAGCCATTTCAACTAACAAATATAAATGGGCAAGGAATTACTTTTGGATTGGTAAAAGGGATTATGGGCAATTTTGTAAAGAACTATAAAACGAGGTTAACCACTGAACAAAAGAAACAGCCTTTTCAAATGCTAATAACAAATTACCAAATCAGAAAACAAAAAAAGTAAATACGATACAAAAAAAATTATTATTAGACATTTTTTTGAAAAGGGAGAGGGGAAATCATCCAATGATGATTTCTCTTCTCCTTTTTTACTTGTTTTGATATATGAGAGTAGGTGAACAAATATGAAATAACTTATCCATCTGAGATATTCAGCGGTTGGCTAAGCAAATATTTCTTAAGTTCCTAAAATATATCGAAAAAAGTTGTGGACTTAAAAGGACAAATGGAACCTAATCTGCCAGTCTTTTTTATTTCTTCATTAATCTAATATTTGATTTATACTGAATAAAAGGATAATTTTTATTTTAAGGGATGTGGAAGAATTGCCTATTAGCTTTTTAGATAAGAATTTTGGAAGTACTTTCTTTTCTCTTTTAGACTCAACTAAGAAGCAAATTCGTATTATCTCACCATTTATAGGCTACAAAACAGCATTGGCATTGGTGAATTTTATTGAAGAAGCAGAAGTCGAAATCGAGTGTGTATTAATAACACGATTTGATAGGGAGGATTTTATAAAAGGTGTTAGTAGTCTTGCTGGTTTAGAAAGACTTATTAAAGCTGGGGTAAAAATGTATGCCTTACAGGATCTTCATACTAAACTCTACTTATTTGATGGAAAGTCGTTGATTATGGGGTCTGCTAATTTTACCTTTAATGGGTTCTATAAGAATCACGAATTTGGTATCTTCATGGAAAATGAGCCTGTGTTCTCTTTAGAGTGCAATCATTACTTTGAGGGGTTACTCAATGAGATCCAAAACTCTGGTGATTGGGAAATTACGATGGAACGTATTGATAGGGAAAAGCCTTATTGTGATGACGCAGTAACAGGTAGAGCATCATCACAGAAAAAACCAAGGAAAAATGAATCCCCAGTTATAGTACAGCCTAATAGGGTAAAATGGGGGGCAACAATTGATGTGATTGCTCCACATCAATTAGATAATAAAGAAGAAAAGGACATTTTAGAAGAGATTCTTATAGAGGAAGACGAAAAAGATATTCAAATACGTAATACAGGTATTTGGTTAAAGTTTGAAGGGAACAGTGAAAACCGCATTCCTAATAACCTAACCTATTTTGAAAGAAGGAAAAAGGAGCATAGAAAACGTACATTCTTTCCAAAACCACCTTCGGGGATAAGAGATGGTCAATTATTATTTATGACGATGGTTAGTACGGATAAACAAGGTAATGGTACTCCAATAATTGTTGGGTACACGGTAACATCTGGTTTTAATGTGAAAAACATTGTCGATGTTAATGCACCCTTTAATTCAAAGGATAGAAAAGGAAGGTATCCTTACTATGTTGAACTGAAGAGTGGAAGGTTTCTAAAAGCACCTATTAAGGAAGGAATAACGCTTAGAGAGCTTGCACGTGAACTTCAAGGAGGACTTTACCCTAATCCGAAGTCAAACTTTAATGAGATTATATACACACATAGGCAAAAGTCACATCTACAAATTACAGAAAGAGCACATGATTATATCATGCAGCGGTTAGAAACATTGTTTAAAGAACATGGATTTGAAGAGCTATAATGTTTTTACAAAATAAATAAAAGGGGTCAATGTTTAGTATGAGCAGTAAGTGGTATCCAAATATAATTGATATTATAGGAGATTCAAAAGTAATTTTTGACACAAGTGCATTACTGAATGTTTATAGGTATTCTCTAGTAAGCAGTAAGAGGATTTTAAATCATATAAGAAAATATGAAGTTAGGATATGGCTTCCTTCCCAAGTAAGGAAGGAGTTTTATAGAAATAAAGGCAGTGTAAGAAGTATTAACCTATATAAGAATTTAGATAACAAATTAATTAGACACGTAGAAACTAAAAAAGATGAACTTTTGGTTCAACTTTCTGAATATGAAAAGAAACGGTTCTCCAAGTTTACAGAATTAAAAAGTAAACTAGAAGCCAAATTTTTTGAAATGAATGCAATAATTAAAGCGTATAAAACAGATATCGCTGAAGAAACCGGGGTTTATAAAGAATTTATAGAAGAAGTTGATAGTTATCTAGATGGACTTTTAGAGAGTGACAAAGTAAGTGAAGAATTGAATCTTGTCGAACTGTTAGAGGTCTTGAAAGAAGGTGAATTGAGGTATAAGTATAACCTACCTCCTGGATATGAGGATGCTAAATCTAAGGAGGGAATAGACAAGTTCGGTGATTTGATTATGTGGAAACAAGTATTAAAAAAATCTCCAGAAATAACTGAAAAGCATATTATATTTGTAACAAGTGACACAAAACCAGACTGGTTTCACAAAAATAATCAAAATGAAGTTATTTATCCACGAAAAGAATTGATTTCTGAATTTACTCATTATAATAAGGAAAAGGAAGTAATAATAATACCTTTTGAAAATTTTATTGAAGAAATATCGGATTCATCAGACCAGTCTGATAGAGACTTATTATTAGAACTACGTATGAGTAATTTAATTCAGAGATTATCACAGGAATCAATAAATAAAATTATAGATGAGAAGTTAAAATTAGTTGATATCCGTGAGTTGCAAAAAAAAGCGATACAAGCATCAAGCGGTATGGAACGTCAATATATCCAAACATTAGGAGAGATATCGCATCCATACATTGAAACTTTTACAGTAAATAGTAATGGCGTTAAAATAGAGGAAAATGAAGTTATATACTTTATAAATATAGTTGCTGACTGTGAATTTCCAACTGTCTCATATAGTTCGAATGTTATTTCATACGGTGGGATACATACCGAAATAACCTTAAGTGTTGAATTGAAAAGGAAGATAGTGGAAGGCGAAGTCACGTTCCTTAGTTCATTCAAAGAAAATCCATTTAATATTGCTACAGTTACTCACTTTATTTTCGATAAAGTTGAATATATTTGGGGTAGTGATGATGACCATTCCGAAGAATACGAAGATGATGTTATTGAAAAAGGTGCTTATACGACATGTCCTAGTTGTGGAAGAGGAATAACTAATTCAAATGATGCCGGAAATGGATTTTGCATTCACTGTCCACAATGATGCATATTAAGGTTATCTTTATTTACTTTTCAATTAGAGTTATACCAGTTTCCTAAATGAAAACCAAAAACCTCATGCAGATACATCACGGTGAAGCATATCACAAGTAAAGAAAATGAAGAATTCAATATTTAGGAGTCGGTATTATTCTGAAAAAAGTTTATAAATTTAACTTTGATTGATGTACAGTACAACGATACCATTCAATAGGAAAAAAATAATTATTAAATACGGGAGCAATTTTTGATTAATTATTAAATAAATAGGTAAACACCACTACATCAATATGTCTGCGACCAACACTCAAGCCATGTGGAGTGCGTGGCGCAACTTGTATTTAAATAAAAGAAATATCGCCCAGCCCAGCTATATAACTGGGCTTTTTGTATGTAAACTTTTTCAGGTTCATTTGGGGGTTAAGTGGAAAAGGTCGCTATACTGCGGGTTGTTGTGCGAAATGATATTGAACACTTTGTGTATTTTTATAAGTGAAATTAAAATAATGCAACATAAATGGTGAAATATGGATGTACATACAAGAATTTGTCCTCCAGATGATTTTTCAATAACCCTTTAAAGAGAATTTAAATAATAAGATAATGAAAAAGAAAGGGCGAATTATCATGAAAGGGAAAAGGTTTAATGTAATGTGGAAGTATGTGTTTAACGCATACTTGTTGTTTTGGGTTATGGTCTTAGGGCTTGGCGGGCTGGTATCACAGGTACTACATGGCACACCCGCGGCGATGCAGTGGGCTGTTGTAATATGTAGCTGGTCCCCGACAATTGTGCTCCTTGTAATGCTGAAAAAGCTTAAGCCGGGTCTAACAGTAAAAAGGTTTTATCAAAAGGCTTTTAAAGAAAAATTGCGTATTGGCGATATTTTATTTGTATTTCTAACTGCATCAGGTGTACTGATATTATCGGCGTTGATTATATCCGCTATCCAAAAGACGTTCCTCACCGAGCAACTTATATTTGAACCGTCCATACTGCCGAGCGCTCTTTTGTTTACGCTTTTACAGGGAGCTTCCGGCGAGGAATCAGGCTGGCGTGGTTACTTACGTCCGCAATTAGAGAAGCGATTTGGATTCATAAGAGGGAACGTTACCTTGGGTGTAATCTGGGCATTCTGGCACGCGCCTCTTTGGTTTGTCTCAACCGATTTCAACGGATGGTCGTTGCTTCTTTATATCATTGAAAATTTAGTGCTTCTGACAGCATTGACATTTGTCATGGCAGTTATAATGAAGAAGTGTGATAACCTTTTTAATGCATTCTGGGTTCACTTCTGTTTTAATTTGTCGATGGTATTCTGCCCGGATAACACTTATTTCTTTGTAGTATTCACCGCGCTATATATGGTAGTAGCATTAATATTACTGGGGGGCTATTTACGATACTCCCATGGTAGCGGTATAAAACATGATCATTTAAGAATGAATTGAAAAGGCATGCCGCTGGCAATTAAGGATTTAGTCGGGATAGCAATTGGATTATGAACTTTGCCGAAGAAAAAGTACAAAACGAGGCAGGAATCAACTGGAACCGCTGACTAATACCAGCGAAGCTAAAGTTATCTTATTAGTAACACTTCAAATCAAGTACCTACGTTATTAAACTCTATCAAAATGACTTACCGAGACTAATAATGGAAATGGGTGAAGATACAAGAGAGTTTATATTGTAGTAAATTTTGTGTTTCTTTTTATATCTTCACTAAACGAATAAGTGTTTAATAATTAAAATTGGAATTAAAGAATAAGAATCCGGCAAAAATGGTCCGGATTTTTTTTACTAACGGGCAGGTTGGTCCAATAATGGATGGGCATTTTTAGCGAATTTTCATCCCACTTACATTTCCCTTATGTTATAATTAGTGTAAAATTACACTTATGTACACTGGATGTTGATAGGGAAAAACTTGTTATTAGGTTTCGATGTTTTGGAAATTCTCCCTTTAGGAACCGGATTCTCTAGGAGAATGTAATTGGAGGTGGACTTGTATGAAGTTAATTATTTTCTTTAGTCTTATCGTTTTTTCTCTAATTGTTTCTCTTATACTAGGTCGAAAAGATTTAAAAAACAAAAAAAATCCAGTGACAGCAATAATAAAAGCGATATTAGTAAATATAGTTATTTTGGGCTTAGGAAGCCTATGGTGGTTCCTAACTGAAACTGATGGTATCAGTCAAGGAATAGGAGTTATGATTTATTTAGGCTCTTTTGTAGGAATATCTCTGATCGATATGGTTTTTATCTATGTTTGTAACGGGTAGCAAGAACACAATAGCAGAAAAAGTATCTTTCAGAGCTTCATTTTATTGAAGGTCTTATTCATCAGGAACTTCTCTTAAACATGAATGGAATTAGTAAGAAGAAAAGAATATGTTCAAGAATTCAAACGCATTTTTGATAATTTACGTGGCGATTCAAAGGAACCGAAGATCTCAGAAATTAAGATAATAGGAGTAATCGTCACTGGGTAGCCCATCTGAATTAGAATCCCTTAAAAATGTCAAACAAGTCAGTGCTTCTGTGTTCGGGCCATTGTTAAAAAGGATTATTAATTATGTTTGGTTTTTTTACAAGATGAGCGTTGTGAAATAGAACATCACTCTTCTTATATTAAAAAGGGGTACCCAAATGGAATTTTACTCACTGGGTACCCCTTAATCTTTATTTAAAACACTTTCGTAGTCCAGTCCTCACAATTCCAAATATCAGTCGCAATTTCACGATAGAAATCAGGTTCATGGGATACCATCAAGATGCTTCCGCGATATGCCTTTAAAGCACGCTTCAATTCTTCTTTTGCGTCTACATCCAAGTGATTGGTAGGTTCGTCTAGAATTAATAAATTCGTTTCTGTGTTTAATATTTTACACAAGCGAACTTTGGCTTTTTCGCCACCAGAAAGGACTTCAACTTTACTTTCAATATGCTTCGTCGTTAAACCACACTTGGCAAGCGCAGCACGGACTTCAGCCTGGTTCAAACTTGGAAACTCGCTCCAAATCTCTTCAATACAAGTGTTGTAGTTGGATTGTTTCACTTCTTGCTCGAAGTAACCGATGTGTTGATACTCACCACGTTCCACTTTACCAGAAATGGGATCAATCAACCCAAGGATACTTTTTAAGAGCGTAGACTTACCAATCCCGTTTGCACCGACAAATGCAATTTTTTGTCCGCGTTCCATTTTCAAATTAAGCGGGCGAGAAAGTGGTTCATCGTAACCAATCACAAGATCTTCAGCCGTGAAAATATAACGACTAGTTGAACGAGCTTCTTTGAAGTTAAACTCTGGTTTCGGCTTCTCTCTTCCCAATTCAATAACTTCCATTTTGTCGAGCTTCTTTTGGCGGGACATCGCCATATTACGAGTTGCAACACTAGCCTTGTTACGAGCAACGAAATCCTTTAGATTGGCAATCTCTTGCTGCTGGCGCTTGTAAGCAGACTCTAACTGTTGCTTCTTCATTTCATATATATTTAAGAAGTTATCATAGTCACCAACATAGCGATTTAACTCTTGGTTTTCCATGTGGTAGATTAAGTTAACCACATTATTCAAGAATGGAATATCATGTGAAATCAAGATAAATGCATTCTCATATTCCTGTAAATAGCGCTTTAACCATTCGATATGCTGTTCATCCAAATAGTTCGTAGGCTCGTCTAGTAATAGGATTTCAGGCTTTTCTAGCAAAAGTTTAGCTAGCAAAACTTTCGTACGTTGCCCACCGCTAAGATCATCTACATCTCGATCGAGTCCAACATCATCTAATCCTAGACCACGAGCAACTTCCTCAACTTTTGAATTAATTTGATAGAAATCATTACTATCTAACGTTTCTTGTAGTTCTCCAACTTCTGCAAGCAGTGCATCAATATCAGCACCTTCATCACCCATTTTTGCATAAAGTTCATTGATCTCTGCTTCAGCATCAAAAAGATATTGAAAAGCAGTACTTAAAGCGTCACGCATCGTAGTACCTTTTTGAAGTACAGCATGCTGGTCTAAATAACCAACACGAACTTTTCGTGACCACTCAACTTTCCCCTCGTCGGGTTGCAATTTCCCGGTAACAATATTCATGAAAGTAGACTTACCCTCACCATTTGCCCCAACTAGTCCAACGTGCTCTCCTTTTAAAAGTCGAAAAGACACATCATTAAAAATTGCACGGTCACCGAAACCGTGGCTTAAATTTTTTACGTTTAATACGCTCATTTTTCTAACCCCTTATCTAAAAGTCACATGTGGATATCTTACTAGATTTTGACTGCTTTTTCTATATTGAAGTTATTTTTTATAAAAATTGTAAATTTGTTTTTTGGGCTAATTGAAATCTGCCCTTCTTAATTAACTGAGATTATAGAATTATATTTACGTGTATAACAATTGACTAAAAGTCTATTATACAACCGAAACTGGAGGTAAGATATGAGTTATTCGTATGTGGGAATAACTGTACAAAAAATGAAAGAAATGGTTGCGTTCTAAACTGTAGTTAATCTAAAACCACATAATTTTATTTGTAATGGAAAATATATCTATTACAGATTAAATAGAGAGGTATAGTTATGTATTTTTTTGAACAACAACAAGTTGCCTAAAAACATACAGGCAAATTGGAAAAGCACACTCACACCAATATTAATAAATGAATAAAGGATAGGAGTTAAGCCTATGCCGAAAGTATTTTGGTATTACACATTGATTATCATTGGAGCAACACTGCTGATTTTCACGGGTATTAAAAAGAAAAAAAACATTCCCGAAATGTTTTCATTTTTTGTTTTTGTTACAGGGCTTTCTTGGGGTTTAGAATTAATAATCATGTTAATCCTAGATGCTTATGAATATAAACCTGGGCTTTTTAATAATCGTGTGGCGGAAAATATAGTAGGTCATTTGATAGCGAATACAGCATTATGGAGTTCAACTGCCATTTTAATCATGTACTTCCAGCTTTCTACACCATGGCTTTGCCTTTTATCCGTTTCATTTATGTTAATTGAAGAACTTTTTATTAAAGTTGATGCCTATGATCACAATTGGTGGAAAACCTACATGACTGGTATTGGTGTTTTTCTATTTATGTGGGCAATGAAGAAATGGTACTCCAAATTTTATGGAAATGGGTACAAATGGATGCGGCTGATCATGTGTTGGGTTATAGCCTGGGTTCTGATAACGACAGTCACATCTACACTTATCCTTTTAGGAAAGCTTTTTTTTTATGTTGACTGGAGCGAAAACATCTATCGGACAAGCATAGAATTTAGCGGGTTTCTTTACAATGTACTTATGGCGTCCGTTGCTACATTTTTTGTTAGTTTTCTTAAAAAAACTTATTGGTGTGTAGTACCATTCGTTCTTTTTCTATCAGGGGATATACTTCTTCATTCCCTTCACATTTTGAGGCTTTACGATGGCTGGAATGTTATCAACCTAGCTATTCTTCGAGCTCTTTCTATAGGAATGTTTATTATATGTGAAAAATATACATTAAAGCAGTCTGTTTTCTAATCTAAGCTCTTTTATGAATATTAATAACTTAACATAAACGGGTCCACAGGTTTAAATATAAGAGACCGAACGGTCTTTTTTAAGAGGAGGTTGATAAAAATGAATAAAGGTGAGCGAACGAAAAAATATATTATTGAACAATCATCGACCTTATTCAATACCATTGGCTATAAATCCACTTCAATAGGTGAAATCATGAAGGCAACGGGATTGAAAAAGGGAGGGATATTTTACCACTTTGATAGTAAGGATGAAATCGCTGAGGCTTCGTTTTCTTACTCGTTAATGACGTTGAAGGAAAAGTATTTACAAGCAATTAATTCCAAGGAGACTGCAAAAGAGCAATTATACGCTTTTACTAAGATATTTATGAATCTATCGAGCGATGATATATTAGTGGGTGGATGTCCTTTAATGAATGCAGCCATTGAAGCGGATGATTCAAATATTTTGATTGAAGATTCCGTTAAGGAAGGTTTTGCTGCTTTAATAGAGATCATCAAATCGATTATTGAGTTTGGAAAGACTCAAAATGAAATTGACAAACAGGTAAATTCTGAAGAAGTGGCCGTGTTAATCCTCTCTTCTTTGGAAGGTGCATTGGCACTCAGCAGATTAAATAAAGATAAGAAATATTTAGACTTGGTTATTAAACAAATAAAAGCAATGCTTTTTTAATATTAAATTCTTTTTTTTTGAATAAAAAGAGACCGTTCGGTCTTTTTGACGATTGATGTACAGAGTATTTTTTATGATTAATGAAATTATCTTAGAAAGTAGGGAAGATATGAAAAAAATGTTATGGGTTGTTCTTATGATGTCATGTGGTGCGACATTTATTTCCTCGTTATTCCCTTTATATAGTGAGTATTATCAGCTTAGCAGTCTGGAAATCACCATTTTGTTTGCCGTTTATGCCGCTATCCTGCTGCCGACCTTGTTTGTCGTGGGAGCCAAGGGCAACGCCTGGGGTTTAAAGAGGGTCCTTCGCTGGAGTATATATTTGTCCATCGTATCCACCTTGCTCTTTTTAGTGAGTTTCAGTGTCTGGATACTCTATACGGCAAGGCTCTTGGAAGGCATTGCATACGGGGCTTTTACAGGGACTGCTAGCGCCTTTTTAATAAAACAAACCTCTCAGAAGAAAGTAAGTACTGCAGTCAAGCTGTCGGGTGCTATGGTAAACCTTGGTTTTGGCCTGGGACCGGCTATTTCAGGTTTAATAGTGCATGCAATATGTGCATTTTCAGCAACTTCGTTTTCCGTATTTGTTTCTGCTCGTTATGTTATTGAGTTCCTTGGTTTTTCTGGAAATGTTACCGAATCTCGAAAATTCTCAAGCAATAAAACCTGCTAAAACTAGGATTTCACTCGGTGTTCCTTACAATATTCGTTCCCATTTTTGGGCCTTTATTGGGCTTCCGATTTTTACTGTTTTTACACTAGGTGGAATTGTGTTTACTCTTATTCCTACTTTTACGAGGAACGTTATCCATACCCACAATCTTTCAGTTTCCGGGTTGTTAATATTGTTGCTTTTAGGCGGAGGGGCCCTGATGCAATTCTTTCCATGGCCGCGTAACCCAGTTACACGGATGCGGATGGGGGTTCTGTTTCTTGTAATTGGATGTTGGATTATCGTTACTTCCGGACAGATAGCCAATAAATTTTTGCTTTGGGTTGGTTTTTTCATTCAAGGAATTGGCGCTGGATGGACGTTTCAAGCTTCTTTAAGGTTTGCCAGCCAATTACCCAAACCGGAAGACCGTCCGCGAGCAATTTCGGCATTTTATTTATTTGCATACTCAGGATTCATTGTTCCAGTTGTTGGTGTCGGAATACTGACTCAATATTTTAATTTAAACATATCGTTGATTTTGCTAAATTTGTTTGCATCAGTAATTGTGATTTATGTATTGATTTATTCTGTAAAATTTAATCGTTTTTATTCTAAATTAACGGAATAAATAACTAAGAAAACCGGTTACCCAATACAGTCAGTAATCGAAATCACTTTGGGAAGTGGCAGGATTGAAGATATTAATGATATTATTGCAAATACGTTAGGGGCTGCAGTTGGGTTTTTATTAATAAAGAAATCTGTAAATATAAAACCAGTTGAGGTTTTTGTTTCAAAATTTTCACTGTGAAGTGTATAACACAGCTTGTTTTAAAGTAAATTAAACTGATATGGCCCGGTCTAAAAACTGGGCCATTTTGTATGGTAAATCTAGCTAACCTATCTATATTTTGCAAAAATCCGGTTAGTCCGAGCACCCAGAAGGATATTGGTGAAAATAAACAGTCCCGAACCGATTGATAAAAAGTGCCTAAGCATGGTATAAGTGTAAAGGTAGCAGGGACTTTCGGCTTTTTTAATTTGGGGAGAAGGGTTGCCCTGGAATCCCATAATGGAGGATTTGAATTTACTATGAAAGAAAATTTTTGGCGTGATTTACCACGACCTTTTTTTATACTAGCACCAATGGAAGATGTGACGGATGTTGTTTTCCGCCATGTTGTGAGTAAAGCCGGACGACCGGATGTATTTTTCACGGAGTTTACAAACTCGGATAGTTATTGTCATCCTGAGGGCATGAAAAGTGTGCGTGGCCGTTTGACTTTTACAGAAGATGAACAGCCAATGGTGGCACATATTTGGGGGGATAATCCCGAATATTTCCGTCAAATGAGTATTGGCATGGCAGAGCTGGGCTTTAAAGGCATCGATATTAATATGGGCTGCCCTGTACCGAATGTGGCATCAAGAGGGAAAGGCAGTGGCCTTATACTAAGGCCAGATGTTGCGGCAGAACTGATTCAAGCAGCAAAAGCGGGCGGACTGCCTGTCAGCGTGAAAACACGACTTGGCGATAAGGATATTAATGAATGGGAGGAGTGGCTAACGCATATTTTAAAACAGGATATTGCGAACCTTTCTATCCATTTACGTACTAGAAAAGAATTGAGCCAAGTAGATGCGCATTGGGAGCTAATCCCGGAAATCAAAAAATTACGTGACCGTATCGCACCCAATACGCTGCTAACAATCAATGGAGACATTCCTGACCGTCAAACTGGGGTGCAGCTTGCTGAACAATATGGGATTGATGGCGTGATGATCGGGCGAGGTATTTTTAAAAATCCTTTTGCTTTTGAAAAAGAGCCAAGAGAGCACAGCAGTAAAGAATTGCTTGATCTTTTAAGATTGCAGCTTGATCTTCAAGACCATTATGCAGAGCTAGTGCCACGTTCAATCACAGGGCTTCATCGCTTTTTCAAAATCTATGTCAAAGGATTCCCAGGAGCAGCAGATTTAAGAAATCAATTAATGAACACCAAATCAACGGATGAAGTGCGTGCCTTACTTGATAACTTTGAGAAGAATGTGGACAGGATCGAACAGTGAGATGATAATGCATTCTCAAAAATAGCAGGGAATATTAGCAAAGGGGTAAAGAGATTTATCCCTTTTTCTCTATTCACCATATGTCGACAGGCTATAAATCTATAGAAATATAGAGGTGATTACATGACTATAGGTAGCAATCAAGACGCATCAAGTAAAAAATCGAATAAAATAATAATCTGGCTCTTTATTGCTTTACTTGTCACAGCCGGAGGTACCTTTGGCTACCGCTACTATATGTTGAGCAAGATTAAACCGCCGGAAGGTTTTTCTATAGAAGTTGACAAGGAAGATCTGGCTTTGGCAGGAACAAAGTGGCTAGAAGCATATATTGGGCAATATAGAAAAGGTTATGTGCCGCGTGATCGAAGGGTTGTGGAATACTCAACTTCCCATATGGAAGTTAAAGAAGATGGAGTACTTCAAATAGATTTTTCCATCGTTACAAGGAAGCTTGATGAAAGAACCTCCTCCATCTGGAATGGGGTATTGGAACAAAATAGTGTTAAATGCCAGTGGGTTTTACGGTTTAGGAAAGATGTAACTTCGGATGGAAATTATATTTATAAAGTAGATAAGCTGCAAAGTCCTGCAGGGTATGACCTGGAAAAATATCAAACGAGCGGGCAGAAGGAAAGAGATGAATATAAACAGAAGTTTGAAGCTGAAATTCCCTACGAAAAGAAGCAGTATACATATAAAATAGAAAATAAAACTTGTTATGTTAGCTATGATGAAGGACTTACTTGGAAACAGGTCCCTGTTTCGATAAATAAGCTGACAGCCGTTGGAGATGGAAGGCCCTACTTAAATCAGTTGCAGGAGGGAAGCTTCATAATCACCCCGGAAAAAACAGCTTTTGTTTATGGGGGGACAAGAGAAGCACCACTTACGCTCGTTTATTCAGAGGATAGAGGAGAAACCTGGAAGAGCACTGAGATTAGCACAGCCTTACAAAGTGCAAGAGTAAGATTCTGTAGCTTCCCTTCTACTTCGGAAGGTTATATCATTGTCGCTGGGGATAGGGCTATGTCTCAAGAAATGCAAATAATCTATCAAACAACTGATGGAGGCTCCTCCTGGAAAGAGGTTGGGAAGGGAGCAAGAACAAGCCTTTTGCAATCAGGCGGATTTGTGGAAAGTAATTTAGGCTTTATGAGTTATCCAAAAATACAGGGAGCAGAAACCAATTTTTATCGAACAGAAGATGGAGGCAAAACCTTTGAACCTGTAATTATTCCTGTAGTTAAACAGGAATATCTAGGTATGACACTGGAACCTTTTATTCAACCAGAAACTCCTTATTCCGATAGTGGACAGATGTATCTTTTAGTAGGGCAGGGACCCGAAGGAGACTTCAAGGGAGGAACCTTAATGGTGAGATTTAAATCAACCGATAAGGGAAAGACTTGGTCTTTTGTGGATCTCGTGGAACCGCCAGCTAAAAAAGAAGCAGGTTAGATTAAATAGTAGACATCACTCTAGTTGATAAAATGTAACCCGCTGTCATTTCCATCCTAAAAAGTGGACGTACTGTTAATAAGATTTGGTTTGATAAGTTGAAGTTCAATGGTATTATCAAGAGCGTATGAATAAATAAAATTCATACGCTCTTTTACTTGGTAACGAATAACTTCAATAAGGATAAATGCTAAAAAAAATAAATTTAGGATGGAATAACATGTTAAGAATAAGTAATATAAAGCTTCGTGCTGATTTTGACCCTAGTAGGGAAAATGAACTTTTAGCCAAAAAAGTCCAGAAAATACTAAAGGCTAAACCAGATAAAATATTGTCTTTTAGTATTTCGAAAAAGTCAATTGATGCTAGGGAAAAGAATAATGTTCAGCTAGTGTATTCTGTTGATATAAAAGTAGAAAACGAGAAATCGTATTTAGGCATTAAAGATGTTTCTTCCTTTGAACCAAAGGAATATGTGAATAAGAAAACCCAAAAAACCACCCGTCCTGTTGTCGTAGGAAGTGGGCCAGCAGGACTTTTCTGTGCCTTGGTATTAGCGGAGCACGGTTTAAACCCAATTGTAGTAGAACAGGGAATGGACGTCGATCGAAGAAAAATGGCTGTTGATAAATTTTGGAAAGACGGCGAACTTGAAACGAGTAGTAATGTCCAATTCGGTGAAGGTGGAGCTGGAACGTTTTCCGACGGTAAATTAACAACAGGAGTAAAAAATACGAGAATTCCGAAAATATTAAAGGAATTCATAGAAGCGGGTGCTCCTGGTCAAATTGCTTATTTATCAAAGCCCCATATTGGAACGGATATTTTAATCAATGTAGTTAGAAATATTCGTAAAAAAATCGAACGACTAGGTGGGGAAGTCCGTTTCGAGACGAAAATGAAGGAACTTATCATCGAAAATGATGCAGTTCAAGGCGTACTGCTTGAAAGTCAAGGAAGGTCAGAGGTCATCGAAACCGAGGCAGTAGTACTCGCGATTGGCCATAGTGCTCGTGAGACTTTTTATATGCTAAAGGATTTAGGTGTAGACATGATACCGAAGCCATTTGCTGTAGGTGTGCGAATTGAACATCACCAAAAGGACATCGATTTACAGCAATTTGGCCGCTTTGCAAAAAGTCCACTTCTTGGTGCATCTGAGTATAAGTTGAATGCCCATCTTCCTAATGGACGAGGGGTTTATACGTTTTGTATGTGCCCTGGAGGCCATGTGGTTGCGGCCGCATCAGAAAAAAATGCTGTGGTCACTAATGGGATGAGCTATAGCGCAAGAAGTGGCGAGAATGCGAACAGTGCCTTGCTGGTTTCTGTCACACCCCAAGATTTCAATGGAGAGATTTTGGGGGCTATCGAGTTTCAACGAAAACTTGAGCGAAAAGCATTTGAACTTGGTGGCAGAAATTATTTTGCACCCGTCCAATTGGTCGGCGATTTCTTAGAAAATAGGGGGAGTAAACAACTTGGCGATGTTATCCCAACTTATACCCCTGGAGTGACACCAACGGATTTAAGAGAATGTCTAGATGATTTTATCGTTGAGAGTTTAAAAGACGGTTTGCGAGTTATGGATAAAAAACTTGCAGGATTTATTAAACATGATGCCGTTTTATCCGCTGTAGAAAGCCGTAGTTCATCACCAGTAACCATTAAGCGAAATCCACTTACATTTGAAACGAACATCAAAGGGTTATATCCATGTGGTGAAGGTGCAGGTTATGCTGGAGGGATCACATCTAGTGCTGTTGACGGTATAAAATGCGCAGAAGCGTTAATGGAGATTGAAATTTAGTTATAAAGACTGCAGGGAAGGATTCCTTAGCAGTCTTTTTGGTTTATCGGTGTGCTTACATTGGTAAATCGAACGTAGAATTATACTTTTTACGTGTTCAAATTATTGTAGAAAATTTTTAGAAAAGACTAAATTTATTTGAAATTCACTATGATATTATTTTTTGTAGGTAGTCTTCTATTTTTTCTCCGTCGAGTTCTTCATGAAATCCTTTAAAAAGTTTACTCCTTCGTTTCTGGACAACCCCATTTTTGAATCGCATTATCCTTTTCATTCCAATATGTTTCTTTATTAATTTTAATATATAAATATGCGTGAAAGGAGTGGTAAACCATGTAATCTATTTATTTTCATTTAAAAGCTTTCTGAGGCAATGGATCATTTCGATTACCAATCTACTTATAAAGGAGAATAATACATGGGTCATGATATTTCAGGATTCAATAAAGCAGGAAAAGAAATTGCTTATGCCCGGTTTAGCATGGGGAATTATAATGCTGTCATACTATACAGCTTACTAGGGGCAACTACATATTATGCGGGGGTTAGTGGTTCAGGCAATAGTACTACTTTTTCAAAACAACAAATTGAAAAAGCTTTAAATTCCTACAAGCAATTATATTATAAAACTGATTCCTCTTTGTCAGAAAATTGGGATCTAAAACAAATCTTGGATTTTATTCTAAATTGTCTAGCAACAGCTCAAAAAGAAGAGAGTGTGAGAGTATATTTTGGCTAATATTTTTTAAAGCATTTCATTTTTAATACTATTCCCCCTTACTTACTTCAATCCTACTGAATTGCTCTTATCTCCCCCAAAAAACAAATATCTCACACCTTCCAGAACTAAAGATTCAAAAAAGTATAGACAATCTATCTGATTACACTAAAATAGTAGTAAAATCAGGGAATATAGGCAATAATTAATCAGACAGTTTTGTCTATTTTAAGTTCTGGGGAACAGATTTAAGTGTCTAGTTAACACTACTGGGAGGTACCACGATGGAAATTAATCAAAAAGAGCTGCCGCAAGAGCAGCGTGAAGAAATATTGAAAACATTGAAGACGCGTTTTGAGAAAAATATGAACCGACATATTGGACTTGAATGGGATAGTGTACAAGCAAAATTAGAAGCCAATATTGAAAAATTATGGTCACTTAATGAAATGGAAAAAACAGGCGGAGAGCCGGATGTTATTGCCCTTGATAACAAGACGGGCGAATACATTTTTTATGATTTATCGAAGGAAAGTCCTAAAGGCCGCAGAAGTATATGTTATGACCAGGAAGCGCTAGAGGCAAGGAAAGAACATAAACCAAAAAATAGCGCTATTAATATGGCTTCTGAGATGGGAATTGAGATTTTAACGGAAGAACAGTACCGCGAGCTTCAAACTATTGAAAGTTTTGATTTGAAAACATCGAGCTGGGTGAAGACTCCTGCCAATATTAGAAAGCTTGGTGGAGCTATTTTTTGTGATCGCCGCTATGACACAGTTTTCGTATACCACAATGGAGCAGAATCCTACTATGCTGCGAGGGGATTCCGTGGCTCACTAAGGGTCTAAAATTTTCACGTGATAACGCAGGTCGAGTAAATCTTGTAAATTTTATTAATGAGAGGCGGCTAACCCATTAGGGCGTTGCCTTTTTATGTTTTTGGAATGATTATTTTCAAACTGCAAGGTCTTGAGATAGAAAGGAGGATAAATTCTTGAATAATACTACTGAACGCACACGCCGCCAAATCATACGGAGCTTTATTCATGTGCTGCAAACAAAACGATTCTCTTCTATTACGATTCAAGATATTTGTGATGATGCACTCATCCATCGCACAACGTTTTATCGGTATTATGAAGATAAATATAGCCTGCTTAGAGATTTCATATATCACATGTCTGAAGAGATTATTAAATTAACTAAAAAATCCGAGACAGACATTTTTAAATTACTGGTTGAGTATGTAGAAGAAAACTTTGTTTTATTTGAAAATACTTTATTAGGTTCTGATGGGCACATTCTATTCAAAAGTATGGTGAAAATCGCAAGCGGTCTTTTGCGTGAACATGCAAGAACTGAGAACGACCCCATTGCTAATAAAATCAATCAGTCGAAGTATCCTGAAGTCATTTGTGACTTATATGCAACGTCATTGATGACCATTTTACAGAATTGGATTAGCAAAGAATATCAATATCAAAAAGAAGAGTTGTTTGAGATCTTTAATCAAGTTATGTTTTAATAATACAAATTACCACAAGTGTATTATTTTAATACACTTGTACTCCTTTGCTTATTGAACCCTTCCGTATCCCTTGCTATAGTGTCTAATGTGAGAAAAACAACATGATAAGTTAACATAAATAAGGAGGAACGGTAGGGTGAGACCAATCATAAAAGGCCGATGGGCTATATTTGCGATATGGCTGATTGCAACGATATTGCTTACAGCGATACAGCCGGACATCAATGCTATCCTGCGACAAAAAGGGCAGCAAGGAGCGAGTAAGGATAGCCCTTCTGTAATCGCTGATCACATTTTGAAAAAAATGGACACCAAAAAAGGGATTAACAATCTTATTGTTTTTTACGATAAAGATAAAATCTCTCAAGAGGAAATGAACAAAATCGGTGATGCTGTAAAGGGAATTAGCGATAGCAGCAAAGAGCTGGGTATTACAGATATGATCGATCCTTTCAGTATGCCTGATGCAAAAAGTTCTCTTGTTTCTAAAGATGACACGACACTTATGGTGAGCTTCAAGCTTGATAAGAAAGATCGAGAAGTAGATGATATAAAAAAGGAACTTGATGAAAAGCTCAGTCATGTACCTGTTAACTATTATCTAAGCGGAGAAGATTTTATTAATAACGATTATCTGAAGGCGTCCCTAGCAGGGGTTGAGAAGAGTGCTGCTTTAACCGTTATTTTTATTTTAGCAGTCCTTATTATCGCTTTTAGGTCAGTGGTAACACCCTTAGTATCCTTAGTGGCTGTGGCCTTTTCCTATCTTGTTTCAATGGGAATTGCCGCACAATTAATTGATAAAGCTGGATTTCCAATTACAAGTCTTACTCAGATGCTCCTGATCCTTATTCTTTTTGGTATCGGGACGGATTACAATATTCTCCTCTTTAATCGATTTAGAGAGGAACTAGCACACGGCCATACAATCGACGAATCGATTAGCAACACGTATAAAACAGCTGGTAAAACGATTGCTTATAGTATATTGACTGTATTTATTGCTTTCCTTGCTCTCGTTTTTGCTGAGTCGCCAATTTATAAATCAGGTGTTGTGGTTGTAATCGGTGTTACGATTCTATTGCTTGAAATTTTGACGTTAACACCTTTCATCATGAAAGTTTTAGGAAGAAAACTCTTCTGGCCATCCAAGAATGTAATGGGCCATAAGGAAAATAAATTCTGGGATAAAACATCATCCTTTGGAACAAAGTATCCGCTTCTATCAGTGGTGGTTATTCTTTTAATTATAGGACCGATGGTGTTTTTACATCAGGAAAAGCTCAATTTTGATACCATTGGGGAACTTGGAAATAAATATCCCTCAACAAAGGGCATTAACTTAGTAGCCGAACACTTTGGTAAAGGTCAGGCAATGCCTGCTACGGTTGTGATTGAAAATAGCAATGCATTAAATAATAATGAGTCACTTGCTGTGATTGATAAGTTAACCGAAAGACTTAAGAGTATTAAGGGAGTTAAGCAGGTTTCTTCGGTTACCCAGCCTCAAGGTAAGCAGATAGACGGTTTTTACGTCGATAGTCAAATGGGGTCCGTTACGGAAGGTATCTCCAAAACCCAAAATGGTGTGGATCAAATAAATGATGGATTGAAACTAGCGCAAGAAAAGTTGGGGTCAGCGGACTTTTCTAAGGTTAGTCAGATGGTAGATGGTACGGCAAAGCTTGAGGATGGTATGGGTGCTTTAACCAATGGTTTAAAGCAAATCCAAGCTGGTATTGATAATGGCTCTAATAATTCGCAAACCATTAGTAATGGCATAGCGGCAATAGAAGCGAATCTTTCAAAAGTGAGCAGTGGAGTCACATTGTTAGCTGATAACTATGGAAAAATGCAGGCAGGATACGCGGAGATGGGTAATCATTATCAGGATGCAGCACAGGCTCTTCTTGGGATGAAAGGTGCACTTTCGCAAATGCAATTAATGATGACTGGTTTAGGAAACAGTTATTCCAATTCTGATACTGACGCTAATTACCAGGCATTAAAGCAAACTATTAATCAATTATCTACTTCGTTAGCTCCGATAACACCTGAAGGAATAAAAGCATTAAATGATAATTATAATGCGGTTACTTCGGGGTTTGCGAAAGCGAATAAAAGTCTTGCTGCGATGAGCGGCGGTTTATCCCAAATGGCAGACGGCTTGAAACAACTTGAACAGGGCCTTGGTAAGGCATCTAATGGAATAGGTACCATTGTAACGAATATGAATCGTGTGACCGATGGACTTGGCCAGATGAAAACAGGTCAACAGAAGCTTGCAGACGGTCTCAATGGCTTTAGTGTCTTCGGACAAAAACTATCGGATGTCAATGGCGGGTTAAAGCAAATTTCTGATGGACTAGGACAAACCAATGGATTCTTATCTCAGTATAAAGGAAATAAAAACTTCTTCATTCCAAAAGAAGCATTGACGAACAAAGACTTTGATAAATCATTAAATGCGTTCATGTCCAAGGATCGGAAAATAACTAAGATGATTGTTGTTTTAGAAGCAGACCCTTATTCAAAAGAAGCATTAAGTACGATAGATAAAATTAATTCAGCTGTGTCTATTGGGCTTAAAGGGACAGTTCTCGATGACGCTCACAGTGGTACATCAGGTCCAAGTGCTACAACAAAAGATATGAATGATATTCTGAGTCGAGATCTCAATCGAACAACCACTATAGTCATCATCGGTGTATTGCTTGTGCTGTTCTTTGTCATAAGATCTTTCTGGACACCAGTTTTCATAACTGCATCCCTTGTTGGAGCATACTATGCAGCGATGTTCATCATCAACTATATATTCATAGATTTAAAAGGGTTCGAAGGAATTTCATCCTTTGTTCCATTCTTCTCATTTATCATTATTGTCGCCTTGGGAGTAGACTATAGTATATTCTTGATGATGCGCTTTAAGGAGTACCCTCATATGTCACCACAAGAAGCAATCGTATTGGCTTCAAGACATATTGGCGGGGTAATCATTGCCGCAGTCTTTATACTTGGCGGAACCTTTGCCACACTTATGCCTTCGGGATTGGTACTTTTAACTGAATTGGCGATAGCTGTCATTACAGGACTGGTTGTACTATGCTTCGTACTGCTACCAGTATTTTTACCGGCAATGATTGCCCTTCCGGATAGGCTTGCATCATTATTTTCGAGTAAAAAGCAGGATAAATTAAATTTTGAGGAAAAGGTAATATGAGTAGGACTTAGCCTTAAAAAGATTACTTGTTGAAATTTAATAAAAAACGATAAAAAACCCTCTCAATACCATTTAATATACTATTGAGAGGGTCTTTTTTATTTACGAATATCATGTAACTACAGCCAATAACCATAGTGTATTATATTTGCAAGATTAAAAAATAACCAGTGGAATTGAATATTTTCCTATATTCTCAACGATAATAGGGAGGAAATTAGTAGATATTAAACGAAGTGTTGTAAAGAAGAAATTATAGATAATTAGGAGGGTATTATGGGTAGATTAGTACATTTCGAAATTCATGTGAGCGACATGGAACGCGCAAAAAAATTTTATGGAGAGGTATTCGGATGGTCCTTTCAAGATTGGTCTGAGTATGCGGGAATGCCTTACTTTGGAGCCGTAACTGGTGATGAGAATGAGCTTGGAATCAATGGTGCTTTGATGCAGCGTCAAGGAGGTGCGCCAGAGCAAAATCAACCAGTAAATGGATTTGCTTGTACAATGGGTGTGGAAAATTATGATACTACGGAAGCTAAAATTATGGAACAGGGCGGTAAGGTGGCCATGCCTAAATATGCTCTGCCTGGTATGGCTTGGCAAGGATATTATACTGATACCGAAGGCAATATCTTTGGAATTCATCAACCAGATGCGAATGCAAAATAGAATTGCTAGGTGAATAATATGAAAACACAAGTTTCGGCGGAAATGCTTGAAAATATACGCAAAATCTGTCTCGCACTGCCTGAAGCAGTAGAACATATCGACGGTTTTGGGCACAATACGTTTAAAATCAATGGGAAATCTTTTGTGATTTCTGGTGAAAGTGAAAAAGGATTCAGTCTGTCGTTCAAGTCCGACCGTGAAACTCAAGGATTTTTGCTTCAAAAAGAGCATTTTTACAAAACCCCGCATATTGGGCAACACGGCTGGGTATCCATTCTGAATCCGACTGAGGAGGTTTGGAATGAATTAACCGACCTTCTTGTAGAAGCCTATTTACGTGCAGCCCCGAAGCGGTTGGTTAAGTATTGGCATGAGTTGAATAAAAAGTGAAGAAGGGCAGATCATCTGCCTTTTTTTTAAATTTAAGATTGTTGCTTCATAGATTCGCCCATTGAAATACTGAATTCGCCCATATATGTCCAAGATCCGCCCATTGGAACCCTAAATTCGCTCATTGACCCTAAATATTCGCCCATTGAAGATTTTTTAAAAAGGAATACCCCATAATTGAAGGGTAATTTTACACATAATCAATCAATAAATGAACTTATTCTTTAGATTTGATGCTTCCCATGGACAAATCCCTTACACTGTCATAAACTAAATCAAGGTTAGAGTAGGAATTTTATTGCTACTCTTATTTTTTTGCTATTGATTATACCTATTGTCATAAATGCAGGTGATTAAATGATACATAATTATTCAGATCAGACGATTAGTTTTGAAATTGTTTATAAAAAGCGTAAATCGATGGGCATTACTATAGATGTTTATGGCAATGTTGAAGTTCAGGCGCCTAGAGGAGCATCCGATGAACGTGTGCGTCAAGGTATTGAGGAGAATTGGGAATGGATTCTGCAAAAATCCAAGGAAATGAAGGATAGGGCTTTAGGACAAAAGGTGAAGGTGTATGATCATAGTGAGAATTTTCTATATTTAGGGAACGAATATCCTATTGAGGTCTGTCATGATTTAAATATCGAACAAGACTATGTAGCGTTTGATGGGGATATGTTAAAAATATATGTGAAACAACCTGAGGATGTAAAAATCAAACAAGCCTTAAAACGATTTTATTATCAGCAATGTAAAATGTTAGTAGAGCGGGGAATTCGTTCGTATCAAAAACATTTTAAAACAAAACCGCGATCTATCCGTATTTCAGATAATAACAGTAATTGGGGAACCTGTGATTCTAGGCAGCAATTAACCTTCAATTGGAAATTGGCGATGGCACCGCAGCAGGTAATTGACTATGTAGTCGTCCATGAAATGTGCCATCTGGTCCATCTGAATCATGATCGGTCCTTTTGGCGCCTTGTAGGCAAAATACTACCCGATTATAAGGAACAAGAGACCTGGTTAGCCTTATCAAGCTGGAAAATGACTGTGTAGCTGTAGATATCAATATTAAAGGAGACTTATAGATGGAAAATAACGATATACTTATTCGATTGAGGTACGCTCTAGAAATAAAAAATAAAGAAATGGCAGAGATATTTAAACTTGGCGGAGTGGAAGTTACTGTCCCAGAGGTCATTCAGATTCTAACAAAAACCGATGAGGAAGCGGAATATGATGATCAAATCAAATGTAATAACAGCATGTTGGATTCCTTTTTAAATGGCTTTATTATTTTTAAAAGAGGAAAACAGGAGCCCAAACCAGGACAGGCGGATTTACCAGAACCGACATTGAAGAAAACTGCTAACGTAAATAATCTCCTTCTAAAGAAAGTAAAAATAGCGCTGGCATTAACAACTGAGGATATGCTGGAGATATTCGAAAAGGCAGGAATAACTGTAACCAAGGGGGAACTCGGCGCTTTATTAAGAAAAGAGGGGCATAAAAATTATAAAGAGTGCGGGGATAAATTTGCTAGGAATTTCTTAAAAGGATTAGCATTAAAATATAGGGTATCATAAAAACAAACAGAGCAGTCACTAAGGCTGCTCTTTCATATGTTTAGGACAAGATTTCTTTAACTTTAGTCAGTACAGCACTGGGACTAAATGGTTTAGAGATAAACTCATTCGCTCCTAATTGAAACCCTCGATTTCGTTCATTTTCCCCACTTTGGGCTGATAACATAATAACAGGCGTTTGTTTACATTTCCTTATCTCCTCAAGAACGGTGAACCCGTCTTTACCTGGCATGAAAACATCTAAGATAATTAGGTCATAATTTTCTTGAAGGACACAGGATAATCCATCATCGCCGTTATCGGCTACATTGACATCATATGATTCTCTTACTAAATACATTTTTAATAATTGACTGATTCTAACTTCATCTTCTACAATAAGTATCCTCAATTCCATCTAACCCCCCGTACCAGGTCATTTTATTACTTAATTCGACAGTAAATCTCTTTTTCCCTACAAAGATAGTGAAAAAGATGTATTTATTTTAAACTAGCTTGTTTTAATCTGTTAGGATAGAAATAGGAAAATTTTTATAAGCTAAAGAAAGAACACTTTTACTAAATGACAAAACAAGAAAAGAGGATACTATGGCATCAGAAAGAGAAAAAATAGGCTGGAACTTTGATGACAGTTATGCTCAATTGCCTGATATATTTTTTACCGATACTGACCCCACACCGGTACAGTCACCTGAGTTGATTATCTTTAATCAGCCGCTGGCAGTAGAATTAGGTTTAAATGCTGAAGAGCTGGAAAACAAGAATGGTGCAGCCGTGTTTGCTGGAAACCAGATACCTGAGGGGGCAAGACCGCTTGCCCAAGCTTATGCAGGGCATCAGTTTGGACACTTTACCAAATTAGGGGATGGCCGGGCGATTTTACTTGGAGAACAAATTACACCAAAAGGGGAGCGAGTGGATATTCAGCTTAAGGGCCCAGGTCGAACGCCGTACTCCCGTGGAGGGGATGGCCGGGCGGCGCTTGGACCAATGCTGCGTGAATACATTATCAGTGAAGCGATGCATGCACTAGGGATACCGACCACCCGAAGTCTTGCCGTTGTGACAACAGGAGAGCCGGTATACCGTGAAAGGACTTTGCCTGGTGCAATCTTGACTCGTTTGGCTTCCAGTCACGTCCGCGTCGGTACCTTTCAATATGCTGCAAAATGGGGAACGGTCGAAGAACTTCGGGCTCTTGCTGACTATGCACTTCATCGCCACTATCCGGATGCTGAAACGGGTGAGAATCGATATCTTACCTTGCTCCAGGAAGTGATAAAACGACAGGCAGGGCTAGTTGCTAAATGGCAACTAGTAGGCTTCATCCATGGTGTAATGAATACCGACAACATGACGATTAGTGGTGAAACAATCGATTATGGTCCATGTGCATTTATGGACACCTATGACCCAGCCACCGTATTTAGTTCAATTGATACCCAAGGACGCTATGCTTATGGAAATCAGCCCTATATAGCTGGTTGGAATTTGGCACGATTTGCAGAAACTCTTCTGCCGCTCCTCCATGACGAACAGGAACAGGCAGTTAAATTGGCTCAGGATGAGATTTCTAAATATATGAAGCTGTATCAAAACCATTGGCTTTCAGGAATGAGAGTTAAATTGGGTATCTTTAACGAAGAAAAAGAAGATAAAATCCTTGTGCAAGAACTCCTCACTATGATGGAGAAATATAAGGCAGATTACACTAACACTTTTCGTTCCTTATCCATTGAAAAGCCAGAGGATACAGTCGTATTTAAGACTCCGGAATTTAAACAGTGGTATGAAAAATGGCAGGCACGACTAGGGAGACAACAGGAACCTAAAACAAGTTCACTTCAGTTAATGCGCAGCAGCAATCCTGCAGTCATTCCTCGGAATCACCGAGTGGAGACAGCATTAGAAGCTGCTGTGGATCAAGAAGACTACAGTGTAATGGAGCGGCTGCTTAATGTCCTCTCAAGTCCATACGCTCACTCCCCTGAACAGGATGAATACTGCAAACTTCCAGAACAACCAGCCCAGCCCTACCGTACCTATTGTGGTACATAAGTGACTATCAAGCTGCTTGGTTTACTAATAGGACAAACTAATGCTAACCTAATGTTATAAAGGTAGTATTATTTTTGTCCAAACCATAAAACAAGCATATGAGGGATAGGAAATAGGGGGATTTTGTGTTTATATTAACTGAAAATGCAAAAAATGAATTACAAAATAGGCTGAAACTAGCAGGACTGAAACAATTAATCCGACTGCAAATGCGTAAAAGTTGTTTTATGAAAGTGAAATTGACGTTAGAAGAATCGATACAGACGAACGATACAGAAGTTATTAAGGATGAACTGCATTTTATCATTGATAACGGAGAGTGCCATTACTTTAATCATAAAACATTAGATTTTATCCCAGATACAACTGGGTTTAAACAATTTGAGATTATTTAAAAGGAATCTGATTTCTATTTGAAATCAGATTCTTTTTTTTGAAAAATATCAAGGGTAAAATGATTCTATTTAACCAAATCAGCTAAAATATTGACAGAATTATGAACGAGAGTTACTATTAAATTGTCCATAAAAATTGCGAATGCCATTCGATAATGTCGAATGAGAGGAGAATAAAAAGTGTCAGAACGATTAATCCAATCTGTTGAAAGAGCGGCTGATATCCTTGAATTATTTTTGGTAACAAAACCAGAACTAAGCATTAAAGAGATCAGTGAGAGTTTAAATTTATCAAAAAGTACCGTTCACGGTATCATCAAAACTTTAGAACATAGAGGGTATCTACAACAAAATCCTGAAGATTTAAAGTATCGGCCGGGAATTAAACTATTTGAACTTGGGAATTTTGTCGGAAAACATCTCGATATTGCAAATGTAGCAAAGCCAATTATTAGAGAGTTAGTGGATGAACTAAATGAAACCGTCCACTTAGTGTCCTTACAACGCGATGAAGTGATTTATATTGAAAAGGTGGAAGGACAAAGTACGCTAACTATTTATTCACATATTGGAAAAAGGGCTCCTTTTCATAGTACAGGAGTGGGAAAGGCCATCCTTGCCCATTTAAATGAAAATGATGTAAATAGAATATTATCTTCTCTCAATATGGAATCATTCACCAAACACACGATGACAAAGATTGAGGACCTTAAAGTGCAGTTACAATCCATCCGTGAGCAAGGTTATGCAGTAGACGATGAGGAAATTGAGTTAGGTTTAAAATGTATAGCTGCCCCAATTTTTAATCATCAGGGAAATGTAATCGCTTCGATTAGCTGTGCTGCACCAAAAATGAGGCTTGATGAAAATAAGCTTCCTAAGGTTATCGCAGGAATTAAACGAGCTGCAGCATTGATTTCAAATAGTTTAGGTTATCAAGGCAAAAACACATATAGAGAAACTAGATGAAAACTATTATTTTTTAGGAGGAGAATTATTTTGTCAAAAGTAAAAGTTGCCGTTCTTGGCTCAGGAAACATTGGAACAGATTTAATGATTAAACTTGGTCGCTCTGAATTGTTAGAGTTGACAGCAGTAATCGGAATTGACCCGCAATCAGACGGATTACGCCGTGCAAGAGAATTAGGTTATGCAGGAGTAGATACGGGGATTGATGGATTTCTTGCAGACTCAACATTAGAAGCTGACATCGTTTTTGATGCCACTTCAGCTAAGGCGCATCTCTATAATGCAAAGGTGTTAAAAGAAGCGGGTATAAAAGTTATTGATATGACTCCTGCAGCTGTTGGCCCGTATGTATGTGCGGCAGTTAATATTGATGAACATTTAGATAAAGATAATATCAATTTGATTACCTGTGGCGGTCAGGCTACCATCCCTATGGTGCATGCTGTTAACCGTGTTGCTCCTGTAGAATATGCAGAAATCGTTGCGACCATCGCGAGCTTAAGTGCAGGACCGGGAACACGTGCAAATATCGATGAATTTACGGAAACAACGTCACGTGCGATTGCAGAGGTTGGTGGGGCGAAAAAAGGGAAAGCAATTATGATTTTAAACCCTGCTGAACCGCCAATCATGATGCGCGATACTGTTTACGCTCTTGTAGAAGAAGGAAAAATGGACGAAGCAGCGATTAGAAAATCAATTGCTGAAATGGAAAAAGTTGTTCAAGCTTATGTTCCAGGTTATCAACTTCGCACAGAACCTATTTTTGAAGGAAATAAGGTAACGATCTTCCTCCAAGTGGAGGGTGCTGGTGATTACTTGCCTGTATATGCAGGAAACCTAGATATCATGACCTCAGCCGGTGTGAAAATTGCTGAAGCGTTTGCTAAAAAACTATTAACGAAAGAAACAGTTTGAGCTGTAGAAAGGGGAAAATAATAATGACAAATCAAAGAGATATTCTTATCACAGAGGTAGCATTACGCGATGGAAGCCATGCTATCAATCATCAATATACAGTAGACCAAGTACTGAAAATCGCAAAAGCGTTGAATGATGCTAACGTTCCTTTTATCGAAGTTTCTCATGGTGACGGTTTAGCAGGATCTTCGTTACAATATGGACTATCACGAACAAACGAAATGGAATTAATCGAAGCAGCCGTATCTGTTGCCGATAAATCTAAAATCGCTGTTCTACTTTTACCAGGGATCGGAACGCTCCATGAATTAAAAGAAGCAGCAAACTTAGGAGCAAAAATGGCGCGTATTGCCACACATGTTACCGAAGCCGATGTTGCTCCACAACATATTGCTTATGCTAAAGAATTAGGAATGGAAACAGTTGGCTTTTTAATGATGAACCATATGGCACCTGTTACTAAATTAGTAGAACAAGCCAAGCTAATGGAAAGCTATGGAGCAGATACCGTTTATGTGGTTGACTCTGCTGGTTATTTACTTCCAAATCAAGTTAGCGAACGTATTCGTGCACTTAAAGAATCAATTGGCGTTAATGTAGGGTTCCATGGTCATAACAATTTATCACTTGCAATGGCCAATACACTTGCTGCCATCGAAGCAGGAGCTACGCGTATTGACGGCAGCGTTCGTTGTTTAGGTGCCGGTGCTGGTAATACACAAACAGAAGTACTCGTTGCCGTTTGTGAACGGATGGGAATTAATACAGGGGTAGATTTATATAAAATAATGGACTTGGCTGAAGATATTGTGGCACCAATTTTATCAGTACCACAAGAAATCACAAAAGACAGCTTAACACTAGGATATGCAGGGGTGTACTCAAGCTTTGCACTTCATGCCAAACGTGCTGCGGCAAAATTTGGCGTGGATTCACGTGATATTCTTATTGAATTAGGAAAACGTAAAGTAGTTGGCGGACAAGAGGATATGATTGTTGAAGTGGCCGCTGAAATTGCTAAAAACCAATCTAAAATTGTTCTAGCATAATCATTACTGCTAGATTAATAGAGATTTTAAAAATGAAGAAAGGGTTTGGAAGAGGTGGACTGCCATGTTCACGCTTCCTGTTCCACCCTTGCTCTTGCAATGATAGAATGATAGACATAATACCAAGTAATCCTCCAATTAATTGTGGATTAACTATATAGAATATATTACAAAAAACAACACTTTGAGCAAAGTGTTGTTTTTTTATTAACTGAATGCTAATTTACCCGATTTTTTAACTTATGATGCAATTGATTTAATCGCTCCATTAACTGTTTATATTCTTCGAGTTCGATGTGACAGGATTGAATTTCTTTACTGATAATATTTGTAATCGCTTGTTTTTGTTCCAGTGCTTTTGCTTCTAAATGGATAAAGACTCTTCGTTCATCCGCCTTAGAACGTTCTTTTCTGAGCCAGCCATTTGCTTCCATTCTTGTCAGCATGGGTGTTAATGTGCCCGTACCTAAACTCAACTTTTCACCTAGTTCTTTTACCGTTACACTATCAGTTTCCCAAAGTGATAATAGAACCAAGTATTGAGGATAAGTTAAGTTGAATGGTTGTAGTGCACTTGTATATAATTTGTTGAATTCACTTGCTGTTTCGTAAACGGCAAAGCATAGTTGATTTTCTAATAATATAAATTCTTCCAAGATGGTCACCTTACTTTAAAAATTATGACAATAATTTTTTTATATCTTTCTCAATTCTGCTTGGTTCTGTTGTTGGTGCATAGCGTTCAATCACCTGACCCTTTTGGTCGACAAGAAATTTAGTGAAATTCCATTTGATATTTTTAGTAAGTGTTCCTGGTTTCTGGTTTTTTAAATAAGTAAATAATGGATCGGCATTTTTACCGTTGACATCGACCTTTGCAAACATTGGAAAGGTGACACCATAATTTAACTGGCAAAACTGAGTTGTCTCATCGATATCAGCAAATTCTTGATTGTTGAATTGATCACATGGGAAGCCCAAAATTTCCAAGCCCTGCTCATGGTATTTTTCATTTAGTTCCTGAAGTCCTTTGAATTGGGGTGTGAAACCACATTTACTGGCCGTATTCACAATAAGCATTAGCTTGCCCTCATAATCCATTAATGATTTTTCTTCACCATTAGTCGTCTTTACACTAATATCATAAATTGTTGTCATTTTATCTTCTCCTTTATTTTCTGAAATATATTTAGTTAAGATTAAATCGTTTACGATTTAATCTTACGCGATTTAATTTAAAATTGCAAGTTTACGTTTAATCTTTTGAACAAGGGATATCTGATTATGGAAAGGAGAACGATAAAAGTGAAAAGGAGGTTTTCTAGATGGATTTAAATTTGTTTAATCATAAAGATGCTGAAGAAAAAGAATTACTTAAAGAGGTTCTTAAAGAATCACTTGAAACAGAAGAGGATTTAATGCGGACCTATCTGATTACAGCAGAGCGGATTCATGAGGATGAAGAATTAAAGGAACGTCTCGAAAACTTTGCTGAAGGAAATGCAAAGAGGACAAAACAGTTGATTGATGAAATAAATGAAATCGAGGAATAAAAATAAGTGGTGTAGCTTAGGAGCCAATAGGCACCATTTATTTTTTTGATTTTAAATGCAATCGGTTACCGCTATTATCCAATCATAACCCTCTCATTAATAAACCAAAATAAGATGGTTCACTTATTCATTCCAAAGGAGTTGGTTGTGGTTGAAATGGCACAAGACGATACTTTCAATGATTCAACAGCGGCAAGATAAGAAGGTGGCCTTAGCTGTTGACACTTCCACGAATGAAGCCCCAAGCATTTTAATCAATAACATAGTAAAACTGTTTGAGCAGGTTAAACCAGATACAATATTGGTACAAGCAGATTTTAAAATTAGAAGTACCTCACCAGTTAAAAGTGATACAATTAAATACCATACACATGGGAAATCATCATACACTTTGGTGCTTGAGTGGGCAAATGAGGAAAAAATCGATACACTGTTTTATATTACCGATGTCACTGGCTTTATTTCAGAGGACATAGAAAATGTTAGTTATGAAATGATCTGGCTAGTACCTGGTGCAATTTTGCCACGGGTTCCATTTGGGAAAGCAATTAAGGTAGCATAAAAAGAAATCCCCCACCTAATAGTGGGGGATGAACTCGTAAGTTAGGAGCAATCGATGAAAGAATATTATTATGATAAATTGATGGGGATAAAAACGGGAGGGGATCAAAAGGGTTTTCATAAGTCTTTTCATTATCATCGTTATGAGCCTACCCCATACAGTGCATTAGAGGAATTATTTAAGCATTATCAAGTGAGCAGCAATGATCGAATCGTTGACTTTGGTTGTGGAAAAGGGCGACTAAACTTTTTTATCCACTACCATTTTCATGCAACAGTTGTTGGAATCGAGATGAATGAGGAATTCTACCATGAAGCACTTAAAAACCGAACTCATTTTGTAAAGACAACCCACTTGAGTAATAGGCAGATTTATTTTCACAACTGCCTTGCCGAAGAATATCAGATCAATCCTTTAGACAATCGTTTTTACTTCTTTAATCCCTTTTCTGTTCAAATCTTTATGAAAATTATAA
The DNA here is from genome assembly GCF_036962125.1 of Neobacillus drentensis. Taxonomy (GTDB): domain Bacteria; phylum Bacillota; class Bacilli; order Bacillales; family Cytobacillaceae; genus Neobacillus; species Neobacillus drentensis_B. The sequence goes on along the minus strand of NZ_JBALOA010000001.1, from coordinate 56,123 downwards.
ATCATATTTTAATTTCCGTTGAAAAAGTGAAACGGGATGTAGAGCTCATTTTATATTATCCATCAGAGGATTATATTTATTACTTAGAAAATGATACATCTTTTCAATTAAGTAAAGAAATTATTCTCCCTTTCGTCCATGTGAATAACCCAAATGAGCGATTTTTAATCTATCAATTAAATGAATAGCTAGTCATTAACTTGTTAATTTCATTGTCTAAGTTAGTAAAGGGATTATCAAGCAATCGGTCTGGAATGAGGAAATAACTACAGTTGCTGCTGCTTAAATAGCTATAAATGATTTGTGCAAAGTCTATCTCATCCCTACTGATTTTCATAAAGGGTTTGTTCTCATTTTTTATAAAGGCAGTTAAAATATTGGATTTGAGTACTTGGTGAGCCGATTCAATCTCAGATGATTTGAATTTTTCGCTGAACATGATTCTATTTCCCTTGATAAGGAATAATTTGAAAGACATGTCTGTTAAGTGTTCGATAACAGCTATGTTTTTATTGCCCTCCGTAAATTCAATCACTTTTTCCTTTTGGAGGAGAGAGTGGATTGCCTCTAAGGTGTCTCTGTATTTTCCCGCAATTTCAAAATCGAATTTTTCAGAGGCCTCCTGCATTCTTTGTTCCATCTCGCTGAGGAGACTTATATCTAAGCCTTGAAATATTGCAATAATTTTGTTTATCCTCTCATTGTACTGATCAAGTGCAGCCCCACCCATACACATCCCCAGACACAATCCCAGGGAATAGTTTAAACAAGGAGTATTCTTATTAGAAGGGCTACTACAGTTTACCCTATAGAAATCTTTCATTCCTAGAAGCGCCTTTTCGACGGTATGTTTGCTTTTATAAGGACCAAAATAGAGACTGTCTTGCTTATCGGCGTCTTTACAAATTTCTATTCGTTGGTAGTCTCCATCCTTGTAAATTCTGATGTAGATATAGGATTGAGGATTTTTCATCATCCGATTAAAAATAGGCTTGATTTCTTTGATTAGTTTACATTCAAGCATGAAGGCTTCAAATTCTGTATCAGTAAGGATATAGTCAAAGTCCTTAAGGGCAGCTTTGAGTTTTATTATTTTTTGAGGATGAGACTTTGAATTTTGAAAGTATGAACGGACGCGATTTTTAAGATTCTTCGCCTTTCCTACATAGATAATTTGTGCGTTGGCGTCTTTCATTAGATATACTCCGGGGAAAGTGGGAAGGTTGTTCACCTTTTCTTTTAAATTCATATGAATACCTCCAATCACTATGTATATCTTATCACAAATAATAAAGGTGCCCAGCCTTGTTCATCCGATATTTTTATGGGATGAGAAGACTAGACACCTTTTTATAAACCATTAGGGGTGTGAGCTTTAATTATTTAATACCCTTCATGAAGCCTTGAATCTTTGGCGCTAACATTAATAGGATAATTCCTAACGCGATCGATGCTCCACCGATGACACCAAAGTAGGTCATTTCAGTTTCAGGTGTATAGAATTTAACCACTTGTGCATTTAGTGCTTGTGCAGCTGCACTTGCTAGGAACCAAAGGCTCATTGTTTGTGCTGAGAAGGCTGCAGGTGCTAATTTAGTCGTTGCTGATAATCCAACTGGTGACATGCATAATTCACCAAATACTACAATTAAATAACTTAGAACTAGCCACAATGGATTTACTAATGAATCTGTACCGCCAAAATAGGCAGGGATAAGAATAACTAGGAATGACAATCCAGCAAATAATAATGATAATGAGAACTTTTGAGGTATTGATGGCTGACGCTTTCCTAATTTAACCCATACCCAAGCAAATACAGGGGCAAATATAATAATAAATAACGGGTTTAAAGATTGGAACCATGCAGGCTTAATTTCAATGCCGGCAAAATGCAATTGGGTACGTGTATCTGCATAGCTAGCAAGGATCGTTGAGCCCTGTTCTTGGATAGCCCAGAACATAACCGCTGCAATAAATATTGGAATATATGCAATGATCCTTGAACGTTCTACAGCTGTCGTTTTTGGACTGCGGTACATCACAACAAAGTAAATGGTCGGAATTAAAATACCAAGGAACGTAACGATATTAATAAAGCTAGCAAAAGTTAAAAGTCCATTTGGAATTAAAACTGCACATAAAATAGCAATAATAATTACGCCAATTCCAATCATGGTGAAAACTTTTTTCTTTTCTGAAGGTGACATTGGATTGGCAATCATTGTTCCAGCGAGGCCAAGATTTTTTTTCTTTGTAAGAGTAAACACAACTAAACCAAAGAACATACCTACGGCTGCAATCGCAAAACCGATATGGAAATTATCGATTGACCCAACGATTAATGGAGATAAGAATGCTCCTAAGTTAATACTCATGTAGTAAATAGTGAAACCTGCATCACGACGTTCGTCTTTTTCACTGTACAATTCCCCTACAGCAGAAGAAACATTCGGTTTTAGCATTCCAGTACCTAGAACAATCAATACCATCGATACAAAGAACATAGCAACACTGCCAGGAATAGCAAGGGCTATATGTCCAAACATAATTAAGATTCCACCATAGAACACGGCTTTTGAAGAACCGAAAATTCGGTCAGCAAGCCAGCCACCAATGATTCCGGACATATAAACTAGTGAACCATAAATGGACATGATTGAAAGTGCAAGGTTCTTATCAATCCCCAGTCCACCTTTTGAAACTTCATAATACATATAGAAAACAAGGATTGCTCTCATACCATAGTAGGAGAAACGTTCCCAGAATTCAGTGAAGAAAAGTGTCGATAGTCCTTTAGGATGACCAAAGAATCCAGTCTGAGGTACACTATCCACAATTTTCTGTCTATTTACGTTTGACATGTTATAACCTCCCTTTATATTATACTATAATACTTTCTGGTGTTTTGAATTGTCAAAAACTTTTTTTTGGGAAATAAGTTATGTAAGGTTACAAACATTGATAATACTGAATTTTGGTCAAATTGAATGAGAAAAGAAAGTTTTTTTAAAATAATAAATTATTTCAGATTAGGGTGATTATTCACTTTGATAGAATAATAGATTTATTTTTAAAAGAGAGGTATTCAAACCCAATAATGATTATCTCAAAAATTAAGGGATAAACTATTCCTATTAGTAATTCTAATACAGTGAGTATATTGAAAATGTGGCATGGCAAGTGATAAATTATTATTAATATCTTCTATTAAGAAAGGCAAATTATGAATGCAGATAAATACAATCTTGAAGTTTTAAATAAGATTGACCTATTCTTTCAATTATTTGATGATATGTCTGATTTAGTTTACCTGACAAAGGTTGAAAAAGATGGTCAGTTTAGCTACGTATTAGCAAATGAGCCTGCTAAGATCTTTTCGGGGTTAACGAATCAGTCATTTAATAAGCCTCTAGGGGAGGTTTTGCCTGAAGTTGTTTTTAAAATAATTGAGACAAAATACAAACAGGCGATAGTGGAAAGAAGGCCAATTACATATGAGGATATGATAGTTGTCTCTCAAAATCATCCCAAAAGGCCACAATATAAATATGTCCCCGGTCAGGTAGTTTATTGGGAATCTGAGATAACGCCTGTATTTAATCAGGACGGGGTATGTACACATTTATTAGCAGTAGTCCGTGATGTGACTGAAAGAAGAGAGAGAGAGAATGAATTAAAAAGGCTTAATGATCGTTTCGAATTGGTGTGGAATAGTGTCGCGGATGCGATGTATATCTTTGATAGAAACGAAAATTTCGTTTCGGTTAATAAATCATTTGTCAATCTATTAGGTTGGACAGAGGAGGAGATAACGAAGGATCATACAATCACTATTATTCCAATGAACAGCAAGGAAGACTTAAAAGAAATAATTGAGAGAGTAAAAAATGGTGAAGTTGTTCCTTCCCATGAAGTTCAAAGGATCACAAAAGATGGGCATCTCATTGATGTTTTGGCATCGTATTCTCCTATTTACGATAATTACGGTAACTGGGATGGAGCAGTTGTAGTATATAAAGATATAACAGATAGAAAGATGTATGAAAAAGAGTTAACACATTTGGCCCTTCATGATTATTTAACAGGATTACCAAATCGAAATTTCTTTTCCAAGAGGTTGAAAGAAGAAATGATTCGTGCGGAAAGGTCTAAAAGAACATTAGCGGTGTTTTATTTGGATGTTGATAAATTTAAAGAAATTAATGATACCTGGGGCCATGATATCGGTGACGAATTACTTAAGGAATTCTCAAAACGTGTAAAAGCATGTACTCGTGAAGAGGATTTACTAGCTAGAATTGGCGGAGATGAATTTGGTATCCTAATTACTAATTTGAATCATAAAGGGAAAGCAATCGAAATTGCAGATAGAATTTTAACTTCACTGCAATCCGACTGGGTTATTGAAAAGAAACCAATAAAAATCTCTTCAAGTATTGGTATCTCTTTTTATTCCCCTAATTATGAACAAGATGAAAAACTGCTGCTTAAACAAGCAGATATTGCCTTATACAAAGCAAAAGAAGAAGGAAGAGGGAACTTTCAAATTTATTCGAAATAATTGGGTGCCTGACACCACAGATGGACAAGTGTCCATCTATGGTGTCAGGCACCATTTTTTCTTCTTTTACTCCCTCTAAAAATGGGCATTCGTTTTTTCAATAAAGTGATTGACATTGACGTTGCGTAAAGGTGTATCGTTAACTTATAGGAGGTGAGTGCGTGGAGTATACCGTGCAGAAGCTTGGAAGTTTAGCGGGTGTCAGTACTAGAACTCTAAGGTATTATGATGAGATTGGAATTCTTAAGCCGGCCAGAATTAATTCGTCAGGTTACCGAATCTATGGTCAAGCAGAAGTAGACCGCTTACAACAAATCTTATTCTACAGGGAATTAGGGATAAGTTTAGATAGTATTAAAGAAATTGTTACGGCCCCGACCTTTAATGGTGCTGCTGCACTGAGGGAGCATCGGAAAAAACTTCTTGAGAAGAGGGAACAATTAGAATTGTTAATTGCAAATGTAGATAAAACAATCGCAGTAACAGAAGGGAGAATGAAAATGTCTAACAAAGAAAAGTTCGAAGGCTTTAAGAAAAAAATGATTGATGAGAATGAAAAAAAGTACGGGAAAGAAGTTCGGGAAAAGTATGGAGATGAAACGGTTAATAAATCCAATGCTAAACTACAAAATATGTCGCAAGAGCAATATGATGAGGTTACAAAGCTTGCTGAGCAAGTCAAAGTTACCTTGGCTGAGGCCTATAAAACGAAAGACCCTGCAGGGGATTTAGCTCAAAAAGCTGCTGACCTCCATAAACAATGGTTATGCTACTATTGGAACGAATACAGTAAAGAGGCACATGCAGGGCTTGCGCAAATGTATGTAGATGATGAAAGATTTACTGCATACTATGATAAAAAACAGCCAGGGACAGCTGAGTTTCTTAGAGATGCCATCCACATTTATACAGGTACGAAAAAATAAACAAAACCATGTAAGGAGATTTAAGCTTTGGGAGCAAAAATAGAGTATAAAAAAACATATAAACAAATTTACTTGCCAAAAACTGTACCAGTAATTATTGACGTACCGAAGATGCCCTTCATTATGATAAGCGGTTCAGGGGATCCAAATGGAGAAGAATTTGCAAAAGCAACCGAAGCATTATACAGTCTGAGCTATGCCGTTAAAATGTCTTACAAAAGTAATGAGGTCCCTGACGGTTACTATGAATATACAGTGTTCCCACTTGAGGGTATTTGGGATTTGGTTGATAAGTCCAAGCCGATAGAAGATAAGAGTAATTACAAATACACAATTATGATCCGTCAGCCTGATTTTTTAACTAGTCAGCTGTTTGCAAACTTTGTGGAAAAAACGAAGAAAAAGAAATCAAATCCATACCTTGAAAAAGCCGAATTTGGCGAACTAATTGATGGTCTTTCCTGTCAAATCTTGCATATCGGGCCATACGATAATGAACAAGAAAGTTTTGATATGATGGAGTCTTTTTGCAAAGAGAAAGGATATATTCGAACAAGCAAAACCCATCGGGAAATCTATCTTTCTGACCCCCGCAAGACAGATAAACAAAAACTAAAAACTGTATTGAGATTCCCTGTAAGACAGCAATAGTCTTGCAGGTTTTTTTTATTTTTTAATATCTTTTAGTATTTTAGTATTAAATTTTAAGGGTTTTGCTAAAAAGCACCAAATTATACTTTATTATATCAACGCGACTCAGTGCTACTGTAATATTTTGAACTTTTTTCACGTAATTGACAAAAATAGCTATTGCTACTAAAGTAATATATGTCATAATTATTTTAAAATTTACTATATTATAATATTTCCGAAGATAGAGAATTCATCAATCAAATGAATTAATAGGCAGGTGCAAATGTGGAAAAAAATCCTATTCTTCGTATAAAAGACTTAAGAGTGTCCTTCCAATCAGGGAAAAAGTTAGTACCGGCAGTTGAAGGGATTAGTTTTGAATTACAGGATGGCGAAATTCTTGGGATTGTTGGTGAATCAGGGAGCGGTAAAAGTGTTACTTCTCTTGCAACGATGGGGCTGATTCCTTCCCCTCCAGGAAAAATTGAGAAGGGTGAAATTATTTTTGAAGGCAAAGACCTGAAAAATATCTCTGAAAAAGAGTGGCGGAAAATTCGGGGTAACCAGATTTCGATGATATTTCAGGAGCCTATGACATCATTGAATCCCTTATTTACCATTGGAAATCAATTAATTGAAGCTATCAGGCTACATACAGACCTTTCAAAGAGAGAAGCTATTGTGCGAAGTATCGAATTGTTAAAACTTGTCGGTATTCCAAGAGCAGAAGGCATTCTAAAGGAACATCCACACCAACTTTCGGGTGGAATGAGGCAGCGGGTGATGATTGCAATGGCCATGGCCTGTAATCCTAAGGTACTGATTGCGGACGAGCCAACCACTGCTTTAGACGTAACGATTCAAGCACAAATACTTGCATTAATGAAGGATTTAAATAAAAAGACAAATACATCGATTATTCTCATTACCCATGATTTAGGTGTGGTAGCAGAAATTTGTGAACGGGTAATTGTTATGTATGCAGGGCAAATCGTGGAACAGGGCGATGTTCGAACGATACTCAAAGATCCGCAGCATCCTTATACAAAAGGATTGTTAAAGTCCGTGCCTGATTTAAGAGGAAAAAAAGAACGGCTTTATAGTATTCCGGGAACCGTCCCAACACCAGGAACCATTCAAAAGGGCTGTCGGTTTGCGGCAAGATGCAGCGGTGCATTCGGTCAGTGCCACGAAGAAACTCCGGATTTATATAAAACGGAAAAAGACGGACATGAAGTGCGTTGTTTCCTACATACATTGAAGAAGGGGAGTGACAACCATGTCGGAGTTACTTCTTGAAGTTAATGGATTAAAAAAGTACTTTCCGATTACAGGCGGCCTATTTGGAAGGAAACAAGGCGAAGTCAAAGCGGTTGATGATGTTTCTTTTTACGTAAGAAAAGGAGAAACATTGGGCATAGTTGGTGAAAGCGGCTGTGGGAAATCGACGACTGGCCGTCTGCTGATGCGTTTGATTGAAGCAAGTGAGGGAAAGATTGTTTTTGAAGATCAAGAGATTACTAGTATGTCAAAGTCCGAATTACGAAAAACCCGCCGGGAAATTCAGATGGTATTCCAGGATCCCTACGCATCGCTTAATCCAAGACATTCCATTGAACAAATACTTGAAGAGCCCCTCATTGTTCATGGAATAGGGACAAAAGAGGAACGCAAAAAGCAAGTAAGAGATATGCTTGAAGTCGTAGGCTTAAGCAGCTACCATGCGAAACGTTATCCGCACCAATTTAGCGGCGGTCAACGACAGAGGATTGGAATTGCAAAGGCATTAATGACTAAACCAAAACTAATTATTGCCGATGAGCCTGTTTCAGCACTTGACGTATCGATTCAGGCCCAGGTTCTTAACCTGATGAAGGACATTCAAAAAGAATTTCAACTTACCTACATATTTATCGCGCATGATTTAGGGGTAGTCCGCCATATTAGTGATCGTGTGGGCGTGATGTATTTAGGAAGATTAATAGAGTTAGCTGAAAGTGAAGAACTTTACGAAAATCCCAAGCATCCTTATACAAAAGCCTTGCTATCTGCTGTTCCAATACCGGACCCGGATATTCAAAGGGAAACGATTTTAATAGAAGGAGAACTGCCGAGTCCAGCGAATCCTCCTTCGGGGTGTGCATTCCATACTCGATGCTCACATGTAATGGATATTTGTAAAAGAACTAGACCTGCGGAAGAAAATCTAAACGGTCATTTTGTAGCCTGTCACCTATATAACAAGTGACTTGCAGCATTTATGATAAAAAAACAAACAAAAATTTAGGGGGTTCAAAATGCTTATGAAGAAACGATCTTTTAAACTGCTGTTGATATCTTTATTAGCCATCAGTATGTTTTTAGTTGGCTGCAGCAGTAAAACGAATGAAGAAGCAGGAGGCAAGAAAGATCCTGCCACTAATGGTGGATCGAAAAAAGATACACTAGTGTATGGCCGTGGTGGGGATTCAACATCTTTAGATCCAATCACAACCACTGAAGGGGAAGCATTCAAAGTAACAGAAAATATTTATGAAACATTGCTCCAATATGGTGATCAAGATACCACGATTAATCCAGGGCTTGCTGAAAAATGGGAAGTTACGCCTGATGGATTAACTTATACATTCCACCTTCGTCAAGGAGTTAAGTTCCACGACGGTACTGATTTTAATGCAGATGCAGTTGTGTTTAACTTTGATCGCTGGATGAACGGAGATTCCGACAAATTCCCTTACTACACAATGTTTGGCGGATATAAAAAGGATGAAGGACATGTTATTAAAGAAGTCAAAGCAGTAGATGCCAATACCGTTCAATTCGTACTAAAACGTCCACAAGCTCCATTCTTAAAGAACTTAGCCATGTCTCCTTTTGGAATTGCTAGCCCAACGGCAGTTAAGAAATACGGGGACAAGTTTAGACAAAATCCAGTTGGAACAGGTCCATTTAAATTTGTAGAGTGGAAAGAAAACGATACAATCACTCTTGAGAAGAACCCTGACTACTGGCAAAAAGGCTTACCTAAGTTAAATAAAGTTATTTTCCGTGTGATTCCTGAAAATACAGCACGTCTTAACGCTCTTGCCAATGGTGAGATTGACGTGATGGATGGACTAAACAATTCTGATGAGGCTACCGTTAAATCAAACGCTAACCTCCAAGTTATTGAACGTCCTTCAATGAACGTTGGTTATATCGGTTTAACAACCACTCGTAAACCATTTGATAATAAACTTGTTCGTCAAGCGATTAACTATGCGGTTGATAAAAAGTCGATTATTGATGCGTTTTATGGTGGGAAAGCCCTTGCTGCTGTTAACCCAATGCCGCCTTCCATCGAAGGCTATAATAAGTCAGTTGAGCCGTATCCATATGATTTAGAGAAGGCAAAAGCATTATTAAAAGAAGCTGGTTATGAAAAAGGGTTTGAAATTGACTTATGGGCAATGCCTGTTGCTCGCCCTTATATGCCAGAGGCACAAAAAGTGGCTGAAGTAATTCAAGAAAGTTTAAGTAAAATCAATGTCAAAGCTAAAATCCAATCTGTGGATTGGGCTACTTACTTAGATAAAGCAGCCAAAGGCGAATTTGACATGTTCATGCTGGGTTGGACTGGTGACAATGGTGACCCTGATAACTTCCTATATACTTTGCTTGATAAAGACAGCATTGGAAGTAATAACTATTCTCACTACAGCAATGACAAATTACATGACATCTTAATTAAAGCACAAACGGAAGTTGATCAGGCCAAGCGTAATACCCTTTACGAGGAAGCACAAGTAATTATCCATGATGATGCTCCGTGGGTTCCACTTGTTCACTCTACACCGTTACTAGCAGCAGGGAAAGATGTGGTAAATTACTTGCCACACCCAACAGGCTCAGAAGCATTGACAAAAGTTGAATTTAAATAATAATAATGGCTAAAAAAGGGGAGGGAGCTTAGCCTCCCCTTTTGTTAACTAATGACATTCCATATTTTTTGTAAAAAAATGTCTAGCCAATGTGTCTAATCAGGCACTCGTGCTTTACAGTGAGGTGAAAAATTTGTTTACTTATACAGTCCGCCGTGTGTTTTCTTTAATACCTGTTTTAATTGGGATGACTCTCGTTGTTTTTGCTATCATTCATGCCATTCCAGGAAATCCCGCACAGGTAATTCTTGGGCAAAGAGCAACCGCAGAATCCATTGCCACGTTAACGAAGGAATTGGGGCTGGACAGGCCTTGGTACATACAATACGCAGATTATATTAATGCTTTACTTCATGGCGATTTAGGAGTTTCACTTCGAACAAGAGGCCCAATCAACGAAGAAATCTGGTCCTACTTAGCTGCAACTGCAGAACTAACTGTAGTGGCAATGTTAATTGCTATTGTAGTTGGGGTAAATGCAGGAATCGTCAGTGCCTGGTTCTCGAAATCATGGTTCGATTATATTGCAATGGTTCTTGCCCTAATTGGAGTATCCTTGCCGATTTTTTGGCTTGGTTTAATGGAGCAATGGGTATTTTCAATAGAATTAGGCTGGCTTCCGACGACAGGAAGAGAGAATGTTCGGGACCCGGTTAGTGCTATTACTCATTTTTATTTAATAGATACTCTATTACAAGGCAGAACCGACCAGTTTTTTACAGTCCTTAAGCATTTGGTGCTGCCAAGCTTAGCACTTGCTACAATTCCAATGGCCATTATTGCGAGGATGACTCGAGCAACGATGCTGGAAGTAATGAAGTCAGATTATGTCCGAACCGCAAGAGCAAAGGGACTGAGCATGTTTTGGGTAGTTTATAAACATTCTTTAAAAAATGCTGTTATCCCTGTTCTAACAATCATCGGGTTGCAAACAGGGCTATTGCTGGGAGGAGCCATCTTGACTGAAACGATTTTTGGCTGGCCAGGAATCGGGCGATATCTCTATGATGCAATTGGCTATCGTGACTACCCAGTTATCCAATCAGGGATATTAATTATTGCGGCCATTTTTGTACTCATTAATTTAGTTGTCGATCTATTATATGTTTTTGTTGATCCACGAATTAAATATACCAAGTAGAGGAGGGGGATTATAACATGGCAGAACTCGCAAAAAAACCGGCAAATATAACAACGGTAATTGTTGAAGAAAAATTGACACCTCCCTGGAAGGAAGCGTGGATTTCATTTTACAAAAACCGATTAGCCTTAGCAGGTTTAGGAATCGTTGTCTTTTTTATCATTATTGCGATAATTGCACCGATTATTGCTCCATATAGTTTCAAGGATCAAGTATTGGCGGATCGGATGCTCCCTCCTTCAAGTGAACATTGGTTTGGGACAGACGACTTTGGCCGTGATATTTTTTCACGAATTGTTTATGGGGCAAGAATTTCATTGTGGGTTGGCTTTTTCTCAGTTTTAGGTTCAGTGGTGGCAGGGACATTACTCGGAATTGTGGCTGGATATTACGGCCGCTGGGTAGATGCCATTATCTCACGTATTTTTGATATTATGCTAGCCTTTCCTAGTATCCTATTGGCAATAGCCGTTGTTTCTATTTTGGGACCCTCACTGCAAAACGCTTTGATTGCGATAGCGGTTATTAATATTCCAAACTTTGGACGACTTGTCCGCTCTAAAGTATTAAGTGTGAAACAGGAAGAATATATTATGGCAGCTCGAGCTGTCGGAATGAAAGATACACGAATCCTTCTTCATCATATTTTACCTAATAGTATATCGCCGGTAATCGTCCAGGCTACTTTAGCGATTGCCACAGCCATTATTGAAGCAGCTGCCCTCGGATTCCTTGGCATGGGTGCACAAGCACCGACACCAGAATGGGGGAAAATGCTGGCCGATTCAAAGAATTATATCACCCAGGCACCGTGGACGCTATTCTTCCCAGGGATCGCAATTATGCTGACTGTTCTTGGTTTTAACTTAATGGGAGATGGGCTAAGGGATATCCTTGATCCGAAAATGAAGCAATAGACAAGAGACTCCAGTCGGGGTCTTTTTCTATTTTGAGTGTCAGGTACCATATCATGGGTAATAAAAAAATTGTCTAAAATATCGAAATAGCTTTATAATTATGCTTAATTATTTGTTTTATCCTATTGGGGGTTGTGGATTTTGGAAAACAGAGATAAGAGCCTTGTTTTTATTGGCTTCATGGGAGTTGGGAAAACTACGATTGGCAAGAAGGTCGCGGCAAAGCTTAATCGTGACTTTATTGATATTGATGAACAAATTGAGAAAGAGTTCAAGATGCCGGTATCACAAATTTTCATAGCATATGGTGAGAAAGTTTTTAGAGAAAGAGAAAAAAGTTTAATTACAAGTCTAGCAGAACAACAACATAAGGTTATTTCTGTGGGCGGAGGTGCCTTTTTACAAGAAGAAATTAAAAGCATTTGTTTAGAATCTTGTATGGTTATTTTCCTGGATTTATCTTTAGAGGGTTGGAAGGATAGAATCGAGTTGATTATTGACTCTCGTCCGGTGCTACAAGGAAAGTCTATAAAAGAAATGGAAGAGCTTTTTTCCAAAAGACAGAATATTTATGTTGATCACCATTTAAAGATTTCAGCTGACCACAAGGATGCAGAGGATATTGCAAATGAAATTGTGGAAAAATTAATATCCTTGGGAGTAAGACAAGCTAGAAATTCTAATAGAAAATAGTTAAGGGGCGGGGGAAATGACTAAAACAGTATCTGTTAGAGGTCTCACAATTGGGGCAGGAACGCCCAAAATATGCGTGCCATTGGTGGGTGAAACCCTTGCACAAATAAAGGAAGAAGCCGTATCTCTTTTAGAATTAGATATAGATATTGTCGAGTGGCGTGTAGATTTTTTTAACCAGGTTGATAGTATTGAAAAAGTAAAAGCGGCACTCGTTGAGATTCGATCGCTCTTGCCTAATATACCGCTTATTTTTACTTTCCGAAGTCATAAAGAGGGTGGGGAAAAGGAAGTAAGTACGTCTTACTATTTTGAATTAAACAAGACTATTGTGGAAACGGGTTTAGTAGATTTCGTTGATGTGGAATTATTCAATGATGAAAAGGATATCAATAGAATAGTTGAAACTGCACACACAACAAATGTCTTTGTCATTATTTCTAACCATGATTTCCATAAGACCCCTGAAAAAGAAGAAATTATCGCACGGTTAAGGCGTGCACAAGAATTAGGGGCCGATATACCAAAAATTGCGGTTATGCCAACTAGTACGGCGGATGTGCTAACCCTTTTAGATGCAACAAATACAATGAAAGAAAAATTTGCTGATCGACCTTTCATTACCATGTCTATGGCAGGTAAAGGAGTCATCAGTCGATTGTCTGGGGAAGTATTTGGATCAGCTGTTACTTTTGGCGCCGCCAAAAAGGCATCCGCCCCAGGACAAGTAGATGTGAAAGAGTTACGCCGTGTATTAAATCTTTTACATGAATGCCTATAATTTTTGGTGAAGCACTCAACTGGGTGCTTTTTGTATTTTATTAAAAATAAATAACTATACATTTTAAATCATTCAAGTTAGAATGACCTTAAGCATATAATTCCAATATGAAAGGTGGGAATTAGTATCATGACAGAAACAACACGTTCCATCCCTCGTCCGATCGTAAAAGCGAACCAGGCGGTGATTGTTATTAGTGTGCTGTTAACATGGATGTTCAATTTTGAATGGTTTTTATTAATCCCATTTATTTCAGGACTTCTAGGGCTGTTATTTGGGTTTAATCCGGTTATAAAATTCGCTAGTTTATTTTTAAGGAAAGCCCCAAACTCCTATATTCCAGAAGATTGGGACCAGCAACAATTTAATCAAAAGATTGCAGTAACATGTCTTGGTATAGGATTCTTAAGTTTTTATTTGGGATGGACCTCCTTGGGTTACGTGTTCACCATTCTTGTTGCTGTGGCCGCGTTTGTTGCTATTTTAGGTTTTTGTGTGGGGTGCTTCATTCACTTCCAATGGAAACAATATAAATATAGAAAATCAATTAATAAAATATGAAGAAATCAAAGTTCTTGCTTAGTGCAGGGACTTTTTTTATTTGGAGAAGTACGATGTAGGTTGGAATCCAGACAGGAAAAAGTGAATATTTTTCCTGTACACTGTCTTTTTTATACATAAACATGCATAAAAATTTAATAATCTAACAAAGGGTGCTGTAAGCGTTTTCATAACTTAAAGGCGAGTTTCCTCGATAAAACTGAAAATTAAGGTATCTTTTTATTGAATATTTATATATAGATATGTATAATAATTCATTATGAAGGCAACTTAGGAGTTGGGGAAATGAAGGCGGCAATTATTGGTGGTACTGGTTATGGAGCGGTGGAGTTAGTAAGGCTAATTGATAAGCACCCTTATTTAGAGATTGGTTCTGTTATTTCAAACTCACAATCAGGGTCTAGCTTTAGCGGAATTTATCCACATCTCTCTGAAATTGTTGATCAACCGCTTGGAAAATTTGATGTTAATGAATTGTCTGAAAAGAATGATGTTGTCTTTTTTGCTACCCCATCAGGTGTGAGCAGCAAACTTGCACCACAACTAATTGATAGGGAAGTTAAATGTATTGATTTATCTGGTGATTTCCGGCTAAGGTCTGGTGAAATATATGAATCATGGTATAAGCATGCACCTGCAGAAGATAAATATTTGAAGCAAGCAATCTACGGTTTAAGTGAAGTTTATCCAGATAAAATAAAGACTGCTAATTTAATAGCTAATCCTGGCTGTTATCCGACTGCTTCTAGTTTGGGTCTAATCCCAATCCTTACATCCAAATTATCGGATGAAAAGTCGATAATCATTGATGCAAAATCAGGAGTATCTGGTGCAGGCAGGGGTCTTTCCTTAACAGCTCACTACTCCGAAATAAATGAAAACTTAAAAGCTTATAAACTAGGAGCACATCAACATATTCCGGAAATTGAGCAAGTACTTTCAGATGAAAGTGGGAATCCACTAACGATTTCATTCACTACACATCTTGTACCAATGACAAGGGGTATTATGTGCACGATGTATGTGAATCTAAAAGAAGAAATTTCGACAAAAAAAGTTATCGATTTATATAAACATTTTTATCAAGAATCTCATTTTATAAGAGTGCGGCCTGATGGGAATATCCCTTCAACAAAAGAGGTCTCTGGAAGTAATTATTGCGATATCGGACTTCATGTTGACGAAAGAACAAACAGGCTGACCATCATTTCAGTGATTGATAACTTAGTTAAAGGTGCTGCTGGGCAGGCCATCCAAAATGTGAATTTGATGAATGGCTGGGATGAGCGAACAGGGCTCACTGACATTCCGATGTATCCATAAAAAATACTACCTTGATAAATTGGAGAACGAAGGGCATATAAAGGGGGAAATTAAATTGACACAAGCAACATCCACAAACGAAATCGTTGTTATAGAAGAAGGTAGTGTTACCTTACCAAAGGGATACAAAGCAGGCGGCATGCACTGTGGAATAAAGAAAAAGCGACTTGATTTGGGATACATCATTTCAGAGGTTCCTGCAACAGCTGCAGGGGTATATACAACCAACATCTTTCAAGCAGCTCCACTATTAGTTACCCAAGAAAGCATCGCAAAAGAAAACAAGGTTCAAGCTATTATCGTGAATTCTGGAAATGCCAATGCATGTACAGGAGAGCAGGGCTTACTTGATGCATTCACTATGCAAAAGACTTTTGCAAGCCAACTGGAAATCAAAGAACATTTAGTAGCCGTAACCTCCACTGGTGTAATCGGAGAGATAATGCCTATTGATAAAGTAGAAATAGGGATTAAACAAATCCTAAATAAAGAGCATGAAAATGAAGATAACTTTATGCAGTCCATC
Organism: Neobacillus drentensis; assembly: GCF_036962125.1. Lineage (GTDB taxonomy): Bacteria > Bacillota > Bacilli > Bacillales > Cytobacillaceae > Neobacillus > Neobacillus drentensis_B. The sequence continues at coordinate 40,138 of NZ_JBALOA010000001.1, read as the reverse complement.
TTAACAACTGACACTTGTGTAAAACACACTGCAGTCCAACTAAAAATCGATGGAAAAACAATAAGTATCGGCGGAGCATCCAAAGGTTCTGGAATGATTCACCCAAATATGGCCACCATGCTTGGATTTGTCACAACAGATGCTAATGTTGCACAAGCAGACCTTTTGGCAGCACTTCGAGATATAACGAACCAAACGTTCAATATGATAACCGTTGATGGCGATACAAGTACAAATGACATGGTCCTTGTTATGGCCAATGGATTAGCAGAGAATACACAACTAACAAAAGATCACCCTGAATGGCCGCTTTTCAAACAAGGATTAAAAATTGTTTGTGAATCACTGGCAAAAAAAATTGCCAGAGATGGTGAAGGGGCTACCAAACTAGTAGAAGTTCAAGTAAATGGCGCATATAGTCAAAACGCAGCCAGTGCAGTCGGCAAAGCAATTATATCCTCGAACCTTGTTAAAACTGCTATTTATGGAACGGATCCAAACTGGGGAAGAATCGTTACAGCGATTGGCTATAGTGGTGTACCTGTTGAACCGAACGCGGTAAAAGTGGCGATTGGACCTTTCACAGTATTTGAGAATGGTTTGCCAAGTGACTTTATCGAAGAAGAGGTAAAGAAATACTTAGAGTCGGAAATTGTTAAATTGAGTGTTGAATTAAACCAAGGTGAATATAGCGCTACAGCTTATGGATGCGACTTAACTTATGATTATGTGAAGATCAACGCATCCTACCGCACGTAATAGGAGGACGAAAAAATGAAATATATAGTCATTAAGTGCGGAGGAAGTGTGTTAGGTAATCTCCCAAGGTCCTTTTATGAAGATGTAGTAAAGATGCATCAAGCGGGTGAGTGGACACCAATTATCGTCCATGGAGGCGGTCCTTTAATTACGTCGTTATTAAAAAACTTAAATGTTGAAACGACATTTGTGAACGGTCTAAGAGTAACTAATCATGAGGTATTAGATGTCGTCGAAATGGTATTAAGTGGTTCAGTCAACAAACAAGTTGTCAGAAACATAGTTGAAGTTGGCGGAGAAGCACTAGGTGTCAGCGGTGTTGATGGTAGTTTGTTAAAAGCGAAGCCAATTTCTGACTCAAAGAATTTAGGCTTTGTCGGGGACGTTTTCGAAGTCAATCATAATGTAATAGATGCGATTGTAAAACAGGGGTATATCCCAGTTATTTCTCCAATTGGAATAGATGCCAGTGGACAGCGGTACAACATTAATGGAGATATAGCAGCTAGTGCAATAGCAAAAGCACTTGGGGCAAATCTTTGCTTTATCAGTGATATCCCAGGAATTTTAATTGAGATAAATGGGATGAAGACGAAGCTTGATAGAGCTTCCAAATCAATAATTGAAAAGTTAATCGATAATAAAACCATTTATGGTGGGATGCTTCCAAAAGTAAAAGCAGCTATTGACGGACTTGTTCATAACATACCTGAGGTGGGCATTATCAATGGATTTGATAAAAATAGCTTAATAGATTACTTAGAAGGTAAAAAAGTCGGCACAAAAATTGTCCTAGAAGAGGGGATCGCGTAATGTCAATCAATCAGTCTATTTCACTAACCACGCCAGTAATGGCAACATATACTCGCTTCCCTGTTACAGTCGTTAAAGGGAAGGGCAGCTTTGTATGGGATGAACAGGGGACACAGTACCTAGATTTCACTTCCGGCATCGCGACCTGTAACTTAGGGCATGTTCCAGATGTTGTAAAGAATGCACTGGAGGAGCAATTGCAGAACTTATGGCACTGCTCAAACCTTTATAATATACCAAATCAAGAGCAGCTAGCATCATTGCTTACAGCCAATAGTTTTGGTGACCAGGTGTTCTTTTGCAATAGCGGAGCAGAGGCTAATGAAGCAGCGATTAAATTAGCTAGAAGATATGCCAACAAAGTGAAGGGAAATGAAGCACCTGAAATTGTCACTTTCCAGCAATCCTTTCATGGGCGGACACTAGCAACCTTATCGGCTACAGGACAAGAAAAAATTCAGCAAGGATTTTTCCCGTTAGTATCAGGGTTTAGCTATCTGCCATTTAATGATGAAGAAGCGCTTGAACTGCTCTATACCATTGAGCCTGCAGCTGTCTTGCTTGAACTGGTTCAAGGTGAGGGTGGAGTCATCCCTGCAAATCAAGAATGGGTTAGTAAACTCGCAAAAATTTGTAAAGAAAGAGAAATTCTTCTCATGGTGGACGAAATCCAAACAGGGATGGGCAGAACAGGTACGCTCTTTGCTTATGAACAATTCGGGATTGAGCCGGATGTCATTAGTATTGCCAAAGGCCTGGGCTCAGGTTTTCCAATTGGAGCGATAATCGCAAAAGAAGAGGCCGCCAAAGGCTTTGATCCAGGAAGCCATGGCAGTACCTTTGGAGGGAACCCATTAGCCACAGCTGCAGGACTCGCGACTGTTACTCATTTAACAGAGAGTAATGTATTAAATCAAGCCAATGAAATTTCAACATATTTAACAAAAAAACTGGAAGAGCTACAGGAAAAGTACTCTTTTATCCAAGATATCCGCGGACTCGGTTTGTTAAAAGGAATAGTTGTTGAAACGAATGCCTTGGAAATTGTTCAAAAAGCCATCGCAAACAATCTTCTGATCTTAACGGCCGGACCAAATGTTGTGAGAATTTTACCTCCATTAACAGTAACAAAAGCTGAAATAGATGAATTTATTAAAGCATTGGAAAATACATTCCAAAGTATTGAGAAAGGCGAGTGAGTATTTTGCAGAATGGATACCTTACTTTGGAAACGGGAGAAGTATTTGAAGGAGTACTAATTGGTGCCGAAAAGGATTCTCTCGGAGAAGTTGTTTTTAATACTAGCATGACTGGGTATCAAGAGATTATTACGGATCCATCCTACGCTGGTCAAATCATTACCTTCTGTTATCCAATCATTGGAAATTATGGAATAAATGCAATCGATAATGAAAGTATCACACCAGCCCTTTCTGGGGTGATAATCGGTGATTTATGTGAAACGCCGAGCCATTATCAATCTATCAATAAATTTTCTGAAAAACTTAAAGACGCTGGAGTTCCAGGGATTGCTGGGGTTGATACACGACTCTTAGTGAAAACCATTCGGAGCCGCGGAACTGTAAAAGGGTATTTAAGCCACACCGAAACTGTCGAATGCTCAGTCCCAGAAAAAAATGATTTTTGGGTGGAGAAAGTATCTACAAAAAAGATTCAATATTTTAAAAACAATGGGCCGCATGTAGTACTTATGGATTTTGGCTATAAAAAGTCGATTCTTAACGCCCTCTTAGATGAAAATTGTGCAGTCACGATTGTTCCTTATAATACACCTTTTGAAAAAATAAACTCCCTGAATCCGGATGGTGTCCTACTTAGTAACGGCCCAGGGGATCCGGTAGAATTGAAAAAATGGTTTCCTGAAATAAAAAAGATAAGCCAAAACTATCCTACACTAGGAATTTGTCTAGGGCATCAATTAATAGCTTTAGCATATGGGGCAAAAACCAAAAAACTCGCTTATGGGCATCGAGGCGGTAATCATCCGGTTAAGGAACTATTGACTGGTAAAGTCAAAATTACAGCACAAAACCATGGCTATGTTGTGGTGGATGAGAGCATCGACAATAAAGTTTTTGCCGTTACCTACCGTAACGTAAATGATCGTTCAATTGAAGGGTTAAAGCATAAAAACCTACCAATTCAAACGGTGCAATTTCATCCTGAAGCCCATCCTGGGCCAAGTGATACAGAGTATATCTTAAAAGATTTTGTAAGTCAGATAGCGTCAATGGGAGAGACTGTTTATGCCATTAAATAAAACTTTAAAAAAAGTACTAGTGATTGGATCAGGTCCCATTGTCATTGGGCAGGCTGCAGAATTTGATTATGCAGGCACACAGGCATGTATAGCCTTGAAAGAAGAAGGAATTGAAGTTGTTCTAATTAACAATAACCCAGCAACCATTATGACGGATGAAGCGGTTGCCGATAAGGTATATATTGAACCGCTTAATGTGGAAACCATTGAAAAAATCATCAAGAAAGAAAAACCAGATGGGGTTATTGGCACACTTGGCGGCCAAACCGGTTTGAATTTAACCGTAGAACTTTACGAGCAAAAGATTTTACAAAAGTACAATGTAGAATTATTAGGAACATCAGTTGAATCCATTAAAAATGGCGAGGATCGTGAGAAGTTCCGAAATTTAATGCTGAAAATTGGTGAACCCATTCCTGAATCTGCAATTATCCATAGTTTTGAAGAAGGGGTATCCTTTGTTAAAAAAATCGGCTTCCCAGTCATCATTCGTCCAGCCTATACACTTGGAGGGGATGGCGGCGGTTTTGCTTATAATGACGAAGAACTTGAAATGGTTCTTAAAAAGGGGTTAGCAGCAAGTCCGATTCAGCAAGTCCTAGTTGAAAGAAGTATTAAAGGCTGGAAAGAAATTGAATATGAGGTCATGAGAGACGCAAATGATACGTGCATTATAGTTTGTAATATGGAAAATATGGACCCAGTTGGTGTTCATACGGGAGATTCAATTGTTGTTGCTCCCTCGCAAACATTAACAGACGTTCAATATCAAATGCTTCGAGACTCTTCCATTAAAGTAATTAAAGAATTAAAAATTATTGGTGGCTGTAACATCCAATTTGCATTGCATCCAGCATCCAATCAATATTACATTATCGAAGTAAACCCAAGGGTAAGCCGTTCGTCGGCGCTTGCATCTAAAGCGACTGGTTATCCAATTGCCCGAATGGCTGCGAAATGTGCAATTGGCTATCATTTAGATGAAATTGTGAATCCAATAACAGGTAATACGTTTGCCTCATTTGAGCCAGCGATTGATTATATTGTGGTGAAACTGCCTCGCTTCCCTTTTGATAAATTTCCTGAAGCAGACCGTACTTTAGGCACACAAATGAAAGCGACTGGGGAAGTAATGGCGATTGACCGGACCTTCGAAGGGGCTTTAAACAAAGCGATTCGTTCGATGGAAATGAATGTCTATGGGCTTTGCTTAAAGGCTAATGAGTTTGTCGAAGAAAAGAATTTGCTTGAACTTCTTACACAAGGGAATGACCAGCGTTTGTTCATTATTGCGGAATCATTCAGAAGAGGATTCTCACTTGAAAAAGTTCAACAATTAACGGAGATTGATCCATGGTTTTTGCACAAAATTAGCTCAATCGTTACGTTAGAAACAGAATTAGCGTCCTATAATTGGAGCGATGTTCCCGTTTCCTTGCTCAAGCAGGCCAAGCGAAATAATATCGCTGATAAGCTATTATCACAAATATATGCCATTCCTGAAAAGCAAGTAAGGAACAAGTGGAAAGAACTGAATTGGAAACCAGGCTATAAAATGGTTGATACGTGTTCCGCTGAGTTTGACGCCGTCACTCCTTACTATTACTCAACCTGGCATGGATTTGATGAGGTAGAGGTCAACCATAAGAAAAAAATCCTTGTGATTGGTTCAGGACCAATTCGAATTGGGCAAGGGATAGAATTTGATTACTGTTCCGTTCATGCAGCCCAAGCGATTAAGAAAAAAGGCTATGAAGCAGTGGTCATTAATAATAACCCCGAGACCGTAAGTACCGATTATTCTGTTGCTGACCGCCTCTATTTTGAACCACTAGCTGCAGAGGATGTCCTGCATGTTATCGAAAAAGAGAATGTTGATGGTGTGTTAATTCAGTTCGGCGGACAAACGGCGATCAATATCGCCCATGAGTTAGAAGAAGAAGGTGTAAAGATCTTAGGCACAACCGTGGAAAATGTTGATCGTTTAGAAGACCGCAAAGAATTCTATCAGCTACTGGAAGACTTAAATATTCCACATATTGAAGGTCAAACTGTTACACAACCTGAAGAATTGATAAAAGCAGCGGCTGCGTTAGGATATCCTGTTTTAGTGAGACCATCCTATGTAATTGGCGGTCAATCAATGTTTACAATTTTTTCAGAAGCGGAGTTGAACCAATATATTGTGCAGCTCGAGAAAAATTCGCAAGCTACGATGTGGCCTTTATTAGTCGACAAATATTTACCTGGACTAGAATGTGAGATTGATGTCATATGTGATGGCGAAAATATCCTTGTACCGGGAATTTTTGAACATATAGAAAAAGCAGGAGTACACTCTGGTGATAGTATTTCGGTGTTCCCGCCGTTATCACTAACAGAAAGTCTTAAAGAAACATTAATCGATTATGCATGGAAAATCGCTCACTCTGCACCAGTGATTGGAATCATGAACATTCAATTTGTTATCTATCAAGATCAGGTTAATGTACTAGAAGTTAATCCTCGTTCATCTAGAACGGTTCCAATTATGAGTAAGGTTACGGGTATCCCAATGATTGAATGGGCCACTCGTGTCCAATTAGGAGAATCGCTCAACGATTTAAGCTCCAAAAAGGGACTAATGGAGGAACCAAATTATTTTTCAGTAAAATCACCGGTATTTTCATCAAGTAAACTAAAGGGTGTTGACCATGTGCTCGGACCGGAAATGAAATCAACAGGTGAGGCACTTGGTATGGGAATAACTTATCAAGAGGCACTGGAAAAGTTGATTCCAACTCTGGGCGGGCAAACAGACGAGAATTATTTATTTTGTTCTATCGCCGATCGGGATAAGAAAGCATCTCTTCCAATCATTCAAGAACTTGTAAAAAAACAATACAAGATTGTTGCAACAGAGGGAACAGCTGTTTATTTCCAAGATCATGAAATTCCTGTTGAAAAAGTGGTTCAGAATGACGATGACGTCATTAATCTATTCCGAAACCAGTCCATGAAGGCAGTCATTAATATACCGAATCAAGGAAGAAATAAAATCAAGTTCGGGTTCCAAATTCGCGAGCATGCCGTTCGCTACAAGGTACCTGTATTTACTCACTTAGATACAATTGAAGCGATTATCAACCTTGAAAAAGGGCCACAATCCGATTTCGAGGTACGATCTGTAAATGAATATTACAAGTTGGAAGAGAGAGGTGCCGTTCATGGGTGAAGCCATTAATTTTTTTGATATTACTAATAAAAATATGCTGAAACTGAAGGGAAAGGATTTTTTACAACTTTCCGATTTCAGTACGGATCAAATCCTCTATCTTCTGAATGAAGCGATAGAGATGAAGAAACTCCAAAAACTAGGAAAACCGCATCCATATTTAGCGGGAAAGGTTTTAGGAATGATTTTTGAAAAATCATCTACCCGTACAAGAGTATCATTTGAAGTAGGGATGCTGCAGCTCGGCGGCCATGCAATCTTCTTAAGTTCAAAGGATATTCAATTAGGAAGAGGAGAGAGTATATCAGATACGGCAAAAGTGTTGTCCCGTTATGTGGATGGTTTAATGATTCGTACTTTTTCACATGATTCAGTAGAGGAATTGGCTGAACATGCATCAGTACCAGTCATTAATGGCTTAACCGATCTTCAGCACCCAACTCAAGTGTTAGCAGATTTATTAACAATACTTGAACATAAAGGGAAATTAGCCGGCTTAAAGCTATGTTATATCGGTGATGGCAATAACAATATGGCCCACTCATTAATGGAGGGCGCAATGAAAGTGGGCATGGACATTAGCATTGCTAGTCCGCCCGGATATTTGCCCAATGGTAATATAACCGAAAATGCCATTGCAGTTGGAAAACAAACTGGGTGCAATCTTATGATTACCAATAATCCGGAAGAAGCTGTTAAAGGCGCTGATATAATCGTTACAGATGTCTGGACCAGCATGGGGCAGGAAGATGAAACCACAAAGAGACTGCAGGCTTTCCAAGGATTTCAAGTAAATCAAGAACTGTGTAAATATGCAAAAGAAGATTTTATATTCTTGCATTGTTTGCCAGCCCACCGAGGCGAGGAGGTAACTGCAGAGGTCATTGATGGTCCACATTCTGTCGTCTTTGATGAAGCGGAGAATCGTCTGCATGCTCAAAAAGCAATTTTAAAACTTTTACTAGCATAATAGTTTCATTTTTTATGAGACGTGTTGTATAATAATACTATCGGTTGGATAAAAATACATTGATAGCAAGAGGAGAATAAAGATGACAAAGGAAAAAATCGTTTTAGCCTACTCAGGCGGTTTAGATACATCAGTATCAGTAAAGTGGATTCAAGAAAAATATGGATATGATGTGATTGCATTAGGTCTAGATGTCGGTGAAGGAAAAGATCTGGAAGCAATCAAAAATAAGGCAATAAATGTCGGAGCAATTAAGGCCTATATGATCGATGCGAAGGAATTATTAGCCAAGGAATATATTTTACCTGCTTTAAAAGCTAATTGCTTATATGAAGGTAAATATCCATTGTCATCAGCACTATCTCGCCCGTTGATTTCAAAGTTATTAGTAGAGGTAGCTGAAAAAGAGGGAGCCTCCGCTGTAGCCCATGGCTGTACAGGGAAAGGAAATGACCAAGTTCGTTTTGAAGTTTCCATCCAAGCATTAAACCCAGGCCTAAAGGTTGTTGCCCCTGTTCGTGAATGGGGAATGACACGTGATGAAGAAATTAAATATGCAGAAGAAAATGGCATTCCAATCCCAGTGGATTTAGATAATCCATTTTCAATCGACGCAAACATTTGGGGACGTGCCTGTGAGGCCGGCGTGTTGGAAGATCCATGGGCTGAAGCTCCAGAAGCAGCCTTCGATTGGACGAATCCAATTGAGTTAACTCCTGACGCAGCTGAATATGTTGAAATTGAATTTGAACAGGGTGTACCTGTTGCCCTTAACGGTGAAAAACTTCCGATTGTCCAATTAATTGAAACGCTTAATGCCCTAGGCGGCAAGCATGGTGTTGGCCGTATCGACCATATCGAAAATAGATTAGTAGGGATTAAATCTCGTGAAGTTTATGAAAATCCTGCTGCATTGATTTTAATCAATGCTCATAAGGAATTAGAGTTTTTAACCTTAACTCGTGAGGTATCTCAATTTAAAACACAGGTTGAACAGCAAATGTCTAAAATCATTTATGAAGGACTTTGGTATTCTCCTATCAAACCTGCACTTGATGCATTTATTAATGAAACGCAAAAGACTGTTACTGGCACGATCCGTGTGAAGCTTCATAAAGGTAATCATAATGTTGTAGGAAGAAAGTCTCCATACAGTCTATACAATGAGGAACTAGCAACCTATTCAAAGGGTGATGCATTTGATCATAATGCCGCTGTTGGATTCATTAAGATTTGGGGTCTGCCAACAAAAGTCTATTCAGAAGTGAATAAAAAGGAATCAATTTTAAAATAAGTAGGATTGCCCTCGAGTCCATTTCGAGGGCTGTCTTGTTAGGTTAAGGGGGAGCACTATATGTCGAAGCTATGGGGCGGCAGATTTACAAAAGAAACCAATAAACTAGTTGAGGAATTTACAGCCTCCATTTCGTTTGATCAAAAGCTAGCGAAACAGGATATCGCTGGCAGTTTGGCTCATGTGCAAATGCTAGGTGAGTGTGGCATCATTCCAATGGAAGATGCCGAGAAAATTAAGGACGGTCTACTCTCTATTAAAAAGCTGGTTGATAACAATGAGGTTGAATTTTTAGTAGAAGATGAAGATATTCATATGAATATTGAAAAGCTATTAATCGAAAAAATTGGACCTGTGGGCGGGAAACTCCATACGGGGCGCAGCCGCAATGATCAGGTGGCTACTGACATGCATCTGTATTTAAGAACGAAAACGACAGAGCTTATTAAATTATTGGAAGATGTCCAGCAGGCATTAATTGAGCAGGCGAAAGAGAATGTCCAGACTTTAATTCCAGGTTATACACACTTGCAGCGTGCCCAGCCTGTCTCCTTTGCTCATCATTTAATGGCCTATTTTTGGATGTTCGAACGTGATAAGGAGAGATTAATTGATAGTTTAAAGCGCATTAATTGGCTTCCGCTTGGTTCAGGTGCATTGGCAGGTACTACGTTTCCGATAAATCGTGAACGGGTGGCAGAATTGCTTGGTTTTGAGACCGTGTATCCTAATAGTATGGATGCTGTTAGTGATCGCGACTTTATTCTAGAATTTTTATCAATCGGTTCGATTATTATGACTCATATTTCTAGATTATCAGAAGAACTAGTGATTTGGTCTAGCCAAGAGTTTCAGTTCGTAGAATTGGATGATTCATTTTGTACGGGTTCTAGTATTATGCCGCAAAAGAAAAATCCTGATGTTCCTGAACTGCTTCGTGGAAAAACCGGACGGACATATGGTAATTTGATCGGCTTGCTGACCGTTCTTAAAGGCTTGCCACTTGCCTATAACAAGGATTTACAGGAAGACAAAGAGGGTATGTTTGATACCGTTGAAACCCTTGAAGGTTCTTTAATGTTATTAGCGCCGATGATTGAAACGATGACGGTTAAAAAAGATGTGATGCGCAAGGCGATAAATAATGACTTTTCAAACGCCACAGATATTGCCGATTACTTAGTGAGAAAGGGCTTGCCTTTCCGTGATGCCCATGAAGTGATTGGAAAAATTGTTTTATATGCCATCCAATCTAACAAATTTCTGCTGGATTTGAGCTTTGATGAATACCAAGGCTTTAGTCCATTATTTGATGAAGATATCTATGTGGTATTGGCTCCCGAACATGTGGTCAGTGTCCGAAACAGCTTTGGGGGAACAGCTCCTGAGCAAGTCGAGAAGCAAATTAAACTGGCTGAGGGAAAACTACAGCGATAAATAGTTAACTTTTTAAGGCTCGCCATTTGGCGGGCTTGAAATTTGAAAACATTTCTCACATTAAAAAGAAATTTCAAATAATATTGACAACTACAAAGGATTCAACTAGAATACTTTTTATAACTTGGAAATTTTATGAAACAATTACATAACACTCTTATCCAGAGCGGCGGAGGGACTAGGCCCGATGAAGCCCGGCAACCATCAAGATTATTCTTGAAAAGGTGCTAATTCCTGCAGGTTATTTATTAATCTGACAGATAAGAGGAGGAAATCTACCCTCTTCTTATGAAGAGGGTTTTTCTTATTTTATAAGAAGTAAAAGTTTTTGAACTTAGTTTAC
>NZ_JBALOA010000001.1:0-29014 GCF_036962125.1 Neobacillus drentensis | reverse complement strand
TGTTTCCTTTATCTCAGTTGGAGCGCTCCAGGCCATACGCCGCTAAACAGGGTGCTTACGCTTTATTATTGTTCTGTCTAATATTTTTTGAAGGGGTGGCTAAGGATGTCCGTCATTAAAGTGGCAATTCTAGGTTTTGGTACGGTGGGTGAAGGGGTTTATAAAACAATCCAATCCCACGAGGATGAGCTAACTGGGGTTTTAGGGAAAAAGGTAGAAGTAACAGCTGTCCTAATAAAAAATAAGCAAAAAACAAGAGACATTAATGAAGGCGTTCTAATCACGACAGATTTTGCTGAAATTCTAAATCTGCCTCAGCTTGATGTGGTTGTGGAAGCAATCGTAGGCAAAGAACCAACCTTTACATTTCTAAAACAGGCCATTCAACGAGGCTGTCACATTATTACCGCGAATAAAGAGATGTTTGCTTACTACGGTAGTGAACTGCTTGAGTTAGCGGAGAACCATAATGTATCGGTAGGGTACGAAGCGACAGTTGCTGGTGGAATTCCAGTCATTCAAACCTTAAGACAGTTATTAAATGTGAACCGTGTTCGACAGGTACAAGGAATCCTTAATGGGACATCAAATTTCATCCTAACAGAAATGCGTGAGGGAAAGCAGTCTTTTGCTGCTGCCCTCCGTTTGGCGCAGGAGAAGGGTTATGCAGAAGTTGATCCAACCAACGACGTCGAGGGCTTTGATGCCTTTTATAAAACTATGATTCTCAGCAGAATTGCCTTTGGGGAAGAACCTAAATGGCACGATGTGGAACGGAAAGGGATTACTACAATTACTAGTGAGTTAATTGAAGTGACTGAAAAACTTGGTTTGAGGTTTAAACATATTGCAAGTATTAGTAGGATAGGATATCAAATTAATGCGTCGGTTAGACCAGTACTTGTTGGAAAGTTCCATCCTTTTTATCATGTTGAAGGGGTAGAAAACGCTGTGAATGTTCAATCCGATATAGTTGGGAGTATCACTTTACAAGGTCCAGGTGCGGGTATGTTTCCAACTGCAAGTGCTGTTATCGAGGATTTAGTCTTTGTTTGTCAAAACCAGCCTCCAAATAAGAACTATAATAAAACAACGGCAGCCTGTGAACAAAAAGAGAAGGGGAATGGAAAAGGATTATGGTTTCTTCAAGGTCTCGTAAAAAATTATTTAAGCCCTTCGCTTACTTGGGTAGAACAAACTTCTGAAGATACGGCTATTATTCAGGCAACCCAAAAAGAATTAGAACAGTTAATTAGTCAAAAGAAGGCATCGGGTTACTTTCAGATAATCGGTGAATATAAAATACTAAGCAACAATAAAGAAGCAAACTTTGCAGTCCTTTAATTTAAAAGAATGAGTCAGCCATTCTTTTCGTGATAAAGAGCATTTAGGTGCTCTTTTTTTATTTTTATTGGGGAAGAGTCTAGTCAAATTTAAGTGGATTTCATATCTTGTAAAAGCTTGACCAAACGGACTAGTTTTTAATAAAAGTAAATTGAAGAGGTGGGTCATGTTAAGGTATGGCTTAAATGAAGGGTTAGTAAAGAATTTGATAAACACATTTACCTATGAGTTTTGGGTATTGCCTGAAAATATACATCATATTGATACCCAATCACGAACAATCCCGGCAAATAGGAATGGAAAAAATTACATCATTGGGCCGGGATATGTGGAGTCCGACCATGATGCTGCCGTTAGTGTATCGGTTGGTTTAAATGGAATAACAATTTATGAACATACACTTGAAAATATCTATGCAGTGTTAGTTTATGAAACAACGATTAAAGATCTCATTCATATTGCCATTGTCTATGATGAAGGAGAGCCGCAGCTATTCATAAACGGTAAATTAGTAAAGAAAGGGGAACGCAGCCCGAAAACGTATGTCTATCCATCGGGAATGATTGGCGGACAGCCAGGACTATTTTTTAATGGTGATATCAATGAGATTAGGTTATGGAATTACTGTCGAACCGAGCAAAATCTTAAAGAATTAATGAATACAAAGCTATCTGGAAACGAGGCTGGGTTATATGGTGTTTGGCCAACCCCGCCAGTAAATGTACCAGAAATACAAAGGACAAATACAAAGAGTCAAAACTCTCAAAATAAAAAGTCCCGACTAAATAAGAACGAAGCTATTGAAGTCAGTATCGTTATTCCTTCACGCAATAAATATCCACTCAATCTATTTACACTCTACTCACTAGAACAGCAAACCTTTAATCCTTCAAAGATGGAAGTAATTTTTATTGATGATGCTTCGACAGACCAAACTGAAGAAAAACTAAAGGGATATACAGCTCCATTCCATTTTAAATATATTCGAAATGACAAGAATCTTGGAAGAGCGAGGGTCCGAAACCTAGGAATTCATTTAGCAAGAGGAAGGATTCTTATCTTTCTAGATGCTGAAATGATCACGGAGCCTGACTTTGTTGAAAAACATCATCGACTTCACCAATCTAAAACAAATCTTATTGTATCAGGGGCGATGCATTCAAAAGGCATATACACATGTATCTTCCCAGAATTTAAACGGAAGCAAATAAACAATATCTCAACTTTATCAAAGCATAATAAGGAGATTTTTACTAAGGTTGCTAACTTCAAATATCCATGTAAAGAGCCATACCCATTGTTACAAAGAAGCGATATTGCAAGAGAAATTATCAAGGAATTGAGTTTTGAGGTATACCCTTGGTTTAAATCAATAACCCGCAATTTTAATGCTGATTTAGAAGGGTTTGAATTTCCATGGATGGCATTTCTTACAGGGAATGTCTCCATTCGTAAAGAGCTTATTATTCAAGCTGGGTTGTTTGATGAAGAGTTTGTTCAGTACGGGTACGAAGATTGGGAATTAGGCTATCGTTTATATAAAATGGGTGCCAAATATATCGTTAGTTCCGATGTACCAACTTACCATCAAGAACATCCTATTGGGCAAAGCAAATGGAAAGAAGCAATAAACAACCTGGGACTTTTTACTATAAAGCACCATGACATTGATGTCCTAATTCTTGGATTAGAGCTTGCAGGTCTTTCAGATTTATTAACGATGAATAAAATATTGGGCGAATATAAGATACTTGTTCGATCCAATCCGGAACAATATCAAAAATTTCAAGAAAAATTTATTTGCATACTTGAAACGATTTACCTATTACTCCAAATCGACATCCGTCACATAAATATCTTAGGAGCGGCGGGCTTTGGCTCTGACGATGGTAAAGAGCTTCAAAAGGATATCAATTCTATCAAAGGCTTAAAAAGGTTTTCAAATTTAACAAACCTTTTGGAAAAGGTCATGAAAAGTAATAAAAAAAATAATTCCGCAAACTAGGTTTAGGGAGTGAAAATGTGGTTTCAATTATTACTTGTACAATCAGAGAAGAGAATATCAATAATGTTTTCAAAAATTATCAACAGCAAACCTGGGAGGATAAAGAGCTAATCATTATCCTAAATAAGGATTCTATGGATATTGATAGATGGATTAAAAAGGCGAAGAAATATCGTAATGTTCAAATTTACCAATTACATGAAGCAGCAACATTAGGCGACTGCTTAAATTTTGGGGTCATGAAGTCAAATTATGATATCATTGCAAAATTTGATGACGATGACTTTTACGGACCTGACTATATTAAAAGCTCGATGGAAGCTTTTAAAAATGAAGATATTTCAATTATTGGAAAAAGCTCATTATATATCTATTTTAAAAATAAAAAGGCGTTGATCCATGTATCGGGTAATGAGAATTCAATCACAGACACTGTTGCCGGAGCAACATTAATGTTTAGAAAAGATGTGCTCCATCATGTTCAATTTGAAAAAGTAAATCGGGCTGAAGATTACTTTTTCATTAAACAATGTAAAGAGAAGGGGTTTAATATCTTTTCAACCAATCGCTTTCATTTCGCAGTAATCAGGCATGACACAGACAAACATACTTGGAAGATTTCCGATCAGGACCTTATGGAATGGGGAGAAATAATAGCTTATACAGAGCATTTCCAATCAATAGTTTCAAAAGATTAAATGGATTTAGGGAGTCTTTATCCACAGTTTTATCCACGATAAGATCCTTGATATACAAGTGTTCCACAGACTTACACACAATATCCACAGTTCGTTATGGAATTATCCACAACTATAGCTATTACTAACGTCTTCAACTTGTTAAGTTCACATTCTCTTCAAATTTCTAACATAAATATGTTAAAAAACTGTGAAAGTCGTTGTCAAATTTTAACTAGGATAGTATATTAAAAATGCAGAGAATATAGTGAAACAATTCACATAATCTCGCTAATCAGGTTTTAAAATGAGTTCTTATTAGTAAGACCTCTCTTAGAGCTCGTTGGAAAAAGGTTTTCCCCCTTTATCTTATAAAAAGAAGCAGGATATCCTGCTTCTTCTTTTTGTTTAAAATTATTTATTTTTTTTCATTCTAACACGTTGATTTGCTGCATTTGCACGTGCTTGTGCTTCAAGATCTGCATGGTCTGCAAATTCTGCAGAGTACTCAACATCATTTCCGTCGGTTATTTTTAGGTTCTTAGGTGTTTGTGGAAGTGAACTTTTATTGCTATTACCAGTCCCACTATTATGCATACGACCCATTACTAAAAACCCCCTTCAATTGTAACATCCAGGAGCGAAGTTGCTCCCTTTAATATCATTTACAAATTGAAAGGGAACCATGAATGGAAAATCCTTCAGCAGACTCTAATGGGTATTATAGCCTGGTTTTCTTATCGTGAAATCCACCAGCACGGTCCGCCATTTTAAATTCTCTTTGATAAGAAACCTCCTGCATACTCGTAAGGGAGTATTTGCCACGATCCTTATCCTTTTTCTTTTTTTCCGCCATTTTGCTCATTCCTTTCAACATTTTTCTTTTAGTTAATCGTCATCAAGCTATGTGGTAAAAAATAAAAGCACTTTATGTACTTATTTCCATTTTTACCTTTAAGGAAAGGAATGATACTTTTTTTACGAAAATATATTTTTCAATGCCAAATTTAAATTTGAATACCTAAATGGATACCCATGTGCTAAAAGCTTATTCGGTAAAACCTTTTGACCATCAATCACCAATGTGCTCATTTCACCTAGTAGTAACCTGAGAGCAAAACTTGGGACAGGGAGCCAGTGGGGACGGTGTAATACCTGTGCAAGGGTTCTTCCAAATTCATTCATTGTAACAGGGTGAGGTGCAGTGAAATTGACGGGACCATCCATTTTTTCATTCTCAATAATAAACAATATCCCATTGACCACATCCTCAATATGAATCCACGACATCCATTGACGGCCATTACCAATTGGCCCCCCAATAAATGATTGATAAGGAAGAGCGATTTTAGGAAGGGCACCTTGTTGGTTATCAAGGATGATTCCAAACCTGCAAAATACGGTGCGTATCCCTAAGTGGGAAACTTTACTTGCCTCGTTTTCCCAATTCTTTACTGTATGAGACAGAAAATCATCGCCAAATCCATGGGTTTCTGTTTCTGAAAAAGTTTTTTCTAATGATGTTCCATAAATTCCAATGGCACTTGCATTAATAAATGTCTTCGGTTTATTGTTTAAAGTTTTGATAATTTCTAATAGTGCCTGAACAGATTCTAAGCGGCTGTTTACTATTTTTTCTTTTCTTTTTTCTGTCCAACGCCCACCATTAATCGATTCGCCGGCAAGATTGATAAAAATATCGGTTGCTTCAAGTTCTGGAATCGGGTTTGAGTTTTCACTTAACCATTGGACGTAACGAATTCGATTTGTTTCGATGGTTCCCTGTATGGTTCTTGATAAAATAATTATCTCATGATTGTGTTTCAATAAATGTTCTGTAAGTGCCTTCCCAACAAAGCCTGTTCCACCTGCAATCGCAATTTTCATTTTTTTGCCCCCCTTATTACATTTAATCTTACAACAACCATTGAGTGATATGGTAAAGTATTGTTGAGGTGAATAACGTGGCCATTATTACAAAGATCACCACACAACAGAAAAATCAGGACCGTTTTAACATTTTTATGGATTACGGCAAGGGTAAAGGTGAAGAATTTGCCTTCAGTGTCGACAGCGATGTGCTCATTAAATTTCAATTAAAAAAAGGTATGGAACTTGATGATTTTTCCTTCATGGAAATTCAATATCAAGATGACATTAAGAAAGCATATAATAGAGCAATTCATTATTTGGCAAGAAGAATGAGGTCGGAAAAAGAAATACATGATTACCTTGTGACAAAAGAAATAGATGAACCCATCATTAATGAAATTCTTCATAGATTAACCGCTCAGAAATACATAAATGATGAGGAGTTTGCGTTAGCCTATGTCCGGACTCAGGCGAATACCACTGACAAAGGTCTAAATGTCATCAAACTGGAACTAAAGGAAAAAGGGATTGCTGAACAAATTCTTAACCAAGCTCTACAGGAATATCCTTTAGAGCAGCAGATTGAAAAAGCCACTAAGATTAGCACAAAATTTTACGAAAAGAATACTAAGGAATCGCTTAAAATTTTAAAACAAAAGCTTGAGAACTTGCTCCTTAGGAAAGGGTATTCCTATGATGTCATAAATATTGCTGTGAATGATATCAGCGTGAGCAGTGAAGAAGATGAGGAAATGGCAGCAATTAGATTCCAAGGAGAAAAGGCACAGCGGAAATATAGTAAATATAGTGGCTTTGAATATAATCAAAAGATGAAGCAAGTATTATATCGAAAGGGATTTTCAATGGATTTAATTGAAAAATACCTCGCAGATGAAGAAAAATCATGACAAAGCTGTCATGATTTTTTACTTTCTATAATAATCGATTCTTGGTCTAATTGATCGATAATCATTTCAGCAACTTCTCGTGGAGACCGAAAACGAGAGGTATCTTTCACATGATCACTATGATCCCAAAATGGCGTGTCCATCCCGCCCATATAAACCGCATTAATCTTTAACCCACTGTCCTCATATTCTTTCTGCAAACTCTCTGTAAAGCCCCTAACCGCAAATTTACTGGCCGCATAGACCGCTTCATTTACCTTCCCACGTAATCCAGCAGTGGAGATAATATTCATAACTCTACCTTCTGAAGAATTCAGCAGGTGAGGTAAGAGTGCTTTGGTCATTAGGATAGTCCCAAAAACATTTGTCTGTATCATTTCTGTGATTTGCTGATTATCGATATCAATAAATGGCCCAAAATGGCCTACACCTGCATTGTTGACTAATCCGCAGATAGTATAGGTATGGCTAATTTCTTTTACTTTATTTAAAACATCCTCAGCATTTCCAATGTCTATTGAAAGGATATCCGCTTTTCCACCCTTACTAACAATTTCATCTTTTGCGGCTGATAATTTTTCAAACGTCCGCCCTACTAATAGAAGGTGATAGCCTTTTTGTGAAAAGAGGTGCGCTAATTCTTTGCCTAATCCAGATCCTGCCCCAGTGATAATCATTGTTTTCATTATGAAATCTCCTTTTGAAATAAGTACTGCCTTTATTCATTATTATATTATAATATAATAAAATGAAGGTAAAAGGGAGTGGATGACATTGCAACAGGAGAAACGTTATAGCTCGATGACCGAACATGAGTTAAGACAGGAAATTTCCCTACTTCAAGAGAAGGCCAGAAAAGCAGAACAAATGGGGATGGTAAGTGAGTTTGCCGTACTTGAAAGAAAGGTCCAAATGGCAAAAGCATACCTTGGCAATCCTAGTTCGTATAAATCAGGTGAAATTTACGAATTAGAAGGTGATCCAGGGCAATATTTTAAAATTGACTATATAAATGGCGTGTTTGCCTGGGGATATCGACTTAAAGGTGATGGAAAAGAAGAGGCACTTCCGATATCTATGTTAAAAGGACTTAAATAATCATGGACAAACCAGAGAAAAGTATCTCTGGTTTGTCTTTAAAAATTAAACACATAAATCCTTTTTACTTAAATACTTGTGGTGATTCATCATCGCGCTCACCTGATGCGCGCATCCGCTCTTGTGGATGGGTATTAATCGTTCCATCTGCTCTTTTTGAAGCGTATTCTGCTTTAGCTCGTGGCTCGCCCTCAAGCTTGTTATTATTTTGATTTGGGAAATTCGTTTCCTTATTTCTCATGCTGTACCTCCATAAAGGGAATGAGAACACGTGGAAAGCAAAGCATTCTCATTGCTTACCACGTAACGATAGTATCTGCGTTATTAATTTCGGTTATGTTAAAAGAAATTGGCAAATGAGGTGTTAACATGAACAGCTATCACGATGAGTTAGCCAAACTGCTGCTTAGTAAAAATGACCAGCTGAACTACAACCAAGCTAGAACATGGGTTGAGTTACTTTGGGAGGATTTTGAATCCACCTATGCGAAAGCAGGCTGGGAATATAAAGGCAGTGAGATGACGGAAAGAATTGTTAAGCAATGGATTGAGAACTACGGGGATAAACTCCATGAATTTGTTGCTACAAATCCAAAATACAAGAATTTTTTAAATCAGGATAAACATTAAAAAAAGCGAGTGACCACGTCACCGCTTTTTTTAACTTGGTATAATACTTAATTTTTTCCGTAATTTCTTCTCACTAAATACCCAGCCCGTGTAAGAACTAATAGGTTTTAAGTGGCAGTCTAATTGAACAACAGCTACAAAAGGGTAATGTCCATTACTCCGGTAGCGTAAATCAATAAAGCGAATTTCGAAATAATCATTATATTCATCGACCTCCCACCGATAGACAGGTGAAAAGGATAAAAAGGCAGAAAGGTTTTTGTCCTTCTTAGCGGCTTCGATAACCGGTGTATGTGGTACGGGTATTCGGTTAAAACGATCCAATATCTTTACTTGTTTATCCTCTGATTTCCCTACAAAAAATTGTTTTTCATTCATAGCAGCAATTCTCCAATGATGAAACTTCATTGTGGGTGCGATAATAATTTCAGTGGCATCAGGAATAATGGTTTTAACCTCGTTTAATACTTTTTTCTTTGCTCTAAAACGGGCGAGATAATAACCAAAGATAACTATATACATGATTAAAAAAGTGTAACCTGGGTTAGCTCCTAATACCCAAATAACGATTCCCACTACATGAATCCCAAAGATAATCGGATCAAAGGTATTAATCACACCTAATGCTATCCATTTTGTTGAAAAAGGTCTCAATGCTTGGGTGCCATAGGCATTAAAGATGTCAACAAACACATGGATAAAAACTGCTGCAAATGTCCACGCCCATAAATGAAAGAGGTTTGCACCAGGAAAAAAAAGATAAATAATGGCAGTAAGGACCAGTGGCCACAATATAACCGCAGGGATGGAATGGGTAATTCCACGGTGATTTCGAATGTAAATAGCATTATTTCTTAGCTTAAGAACCGTATCTATATCCGGTATTTGCGACCCTGCGATGGTTGCTATCAAGACACTGGTAGTAGTAGCGTGGCTTCCAAAAACGACTGGGTCGAGCGTAGCCAACCCACCAAGGGCAATGCCCATTACAACATGAGTACCTGTATCCAAAAAGTAATCCTCCTTCAATATTGTACTTGTAAAACGAGACAAATTGAATTATCGTAAAATGATATGTGTTACTAATTATCTTGCCTTTTTTCACATGGTTTAACTACACCAGGAGGAACAAAAGTTATGATTATTGAACTAAACAATCTAGAAAAAATCAATATAAATGCTTTCCAAAATGACTTAATTTCCTGGTTTAAACAGGAACAACGAGATTTGCCATGGCGGCAGGACCGGGATCCATATAAAATTTGGGTCTCAGAAATTATGCTTCAGCAAACAAGGGTTGATACTGTAATTCCTTACTTCAACCGGTTTATCGAATGGTTTCCGACAATCGAAGATTTGGCTGAGGCAGATGAAGATAAAGTTCTTAAGGCATGGGAAGGGCTCGGGTATTATTCAAGGGTTCGAAATTTACAATCTGCAGTAAAAGAGGTAAATGAGAATTATAACGGCAAAGTCCCTAGTACACCAGAAGAGATAGCTGGTTTAAAGGGAGTTGGCCCTTATACAGCAGGTGCCATTTTAAGTATCGCTTACGGAATTCCTGAACCGGCTGTGGATGGGAATGTGATGAGGGTTTTATCAAGGGTACTTTCCATCTGGGAAGATATTGCCAAAGCTTCTTCCCGAAAGATTTTTGAAAAAGCCGTCAGAGAATTAATTTCACATGAAGACCCATCATCCTTCAACCAAGCATTAATGGAATTAGGTGCGTTAATTTGTACTCCAACTTCCCCCTCTTGTTTATTGTGTCCTGTGCGGGACCATTGCCAAGCTTTTGAAGAGGGAGTTCAAAATGAGCTGCCAATAAAGACTAAGAAAACTAAGACCCGTGACGTTCAACTTGCAGCAGCTATTCTCTTAGATAGAAATGGCAAAGTTTTGATTCACAAGCGGCCATCAACAGGACTTCTTGCGAATTTATGGGAATTTCCTAATGTTGAGATCCATCATCCTTTACAAAATGACCGTGAACAGATTACTGAGCAATTTCATCATTCACTTAATTTAAACATAAAACTTGAAAGAATAATTGGTCAACTAGAACATGTCTTTTCTCACTTGGTATGGAATATTCAAGTATATTCAGGCACAATAGAACCTGTCACTTCAGTCGGTGACGAATGGAAATTTGTTTCATTAGAAGAGATGAAAGATTTTGCCTTCCCTGTTTCTTACCAGAAAATGCTAAATCTATATCTTGAACACCAAAAGAACTGACGCCGCAGTATTGCGGCGTTTTTTTTTCTTTTTCAATCATAGACCGTTTTGGTACCATGTGTATAATCTGCTTCTTGCCGCTTAATACCGCCGCGGCTTTCAATTTCTTCGATGATTTCTCGGTGAATCGTCTGTCCCTCGCTATTTAAATATGGGGCAATTTGCTGTAGTGAGTGGTGAAAAAAGGCCAGCTCGCTGCTTTTCCAATCAGATTTCGCCATCATTGAAAGCTCTGTCATATCACGACCAACATACATTTATCCTTCCTCCCTTCAAAGGTTATTTACCCCTTATTGTTTTATATTAATTGTCTTCTATTCCTCAAACAGATAAAATGATTACTATACTTGATATAGAAGGGAATAGTTGGATGACACAAAAAGTAGCACTCATAACTGGAAGCAGCAGGGGAATCGGTAAAGCAACAGCACTTCGATTAGCTGCAGCAGGATATGATATTGTGATCAATTATGCAAGAAGTAAAAAATCCGCCCTCGAAACAGCTGAGCAAATTGAGGCATTAGGCAGAAAAGTCCTTATCGTAAAAGCCAATGTTGGCGATGTAGCCAAAATAAAAGATATGTTCTCACAAATTGAGGAAGAATTCGGTCGATTGGATGTGTTTGTCAATAATGCTGCCTCGGGCGTACAGCGTCCAGTTATGGAGCTTGAGGAAAACCATTGGGACTGGACCTTAAATATTAATAGCAAAGCATTGTTGTTTTGTGCCCAGGAAGCAGCAAAATTAATGGAAAGAAATGGTGGCGGAAAAATAGTCAGCATTAGTTCACTTGGTTCAATCCGCTATTTGGAAAACTACACTGTCGTAGGGGTATCTAAGGCAGCATTAGAGGCACTTACAAGGTATTTGGCAGTTGAGTTAGCTTCGAAAAATATTGTTGTTAATGCGGTCTCTGGAGGCGCTGTCGATACTGAAGCATTAAAACATTTTCCAAATCGGGAAGAACTTTTACAAGAGGCAAAAGAAAAAACACCAGCAGGGAAAATGGTCGAAATTGAGGACATCGTAAACTGTGTAATGTTCCTTTTATCAGAGGAATCCAGCATGATTAGGGGTCAGACGATTATTGTTGATGGTGGAATTTCACTCCTCGTTTAATTATATTTAAATAATAATTTTTTAAGGATAATCTCCACGAAGCATGGTTACATTATATTCGTGGAGGTGATATCAATGGCAAACTTCAATCAACAGCCAAACAAAACTTCAGCTGGAACTAACATCCAGGAAGTAAGACAACAAAATGCTCAGTCTGCTTCAGGCCAAGGTTCTTTTGGAACTGAATTCGCTAGCGAGACAAATGCTGCTGAAGTGAGAGCTCAAAATGCTCGTTCTGCTTCAGGTTCAGCAAGTTCTTCAAGTGCCTCTAGCTCTTTTGGAACTGAATTTGCAAGCGAAACAAATGCTCAAGAAGTAAGACAACAAAACCAACAATCTCAAGCTCGTAAAAACCAAGGCAACGGCCAATTTGGTCAAAGCTAATAATCGTATTTAGAAGACACTCTACTTTCGTATAGAGTGTCTTCTTTTTTTGTTTAGATTGAATAACTATCTAGCTGCACCGCCTAGGGGCTCGGGTCATAAGCCAATCCGTCAAGAAGGTTAAAGAACAACCTTCTCGCCGGCTCATCTTATGCCTGTCGCCCCTGATCAAGGCGCTTCCGCTTTTAATGTTTCGACAAAAGTTCTGATTTGTCTACATTTGTTTTCAAAGGAGAATCCAACTTATTCGAGAATACATAGTAGGAATGAAAAAGAAGGTGGTGAGGGAAATGGATCATTTTAACAGATTAGTTTCCGAACAATTAGTGACGATGGAAAAATTATTATACCTTCAGGGAGAACTGGAGCGTTGTCAACAAATCGAGGTTGAGCTGCAGACATTACAGAAGGCAACGGATCTTGAAAGTATTCAAAATGAGATCAAGCTGATGAAACATGAGTTGAAAGAGATCCAGTCAATCTTTGAAAAACAGACAGAAGAAGTTATTAATTCCTATCGGGAGATGAACTTAACACCTTCCTATTAGGGTGAAAAACTAAGAAAAACTAAAAAAATCTGCAAATTTTTACAAAGAGCCATCGAAATATGGCTCTTTTGTTTTAAAATCTGTTCTCAACCGTTATAATAATAGTAAATAGGAATTGTACTTTGTTACCTTTTGTCATTATTTAATTATGAATCGGTTTAGAACAGGTTACAAAGCGTTCAGGAATGAAGGTAGGGGAGAAACATGGGCGTACCCATCGAAGGTGAACCAATGCAAATACATAGCTATAAGCACAATGGGCACATCCATCGCGTCTGGGAAGAAACAACTGTTTTAAAAGGGACACAGAATTTGGTGATTGGGGGCAATGACCGGACACTTGTGACAGAATCAGATGGCAGAACGTGGATCACAAGAGAGCCAGCCATTTGTTATTTCCATTCGCAATACTGGTTTAATGTCATCGGAATGATTCGTGAGGATGGTATCTATTATTACTGTAATATCAGTTCACCATTTATTTTTGATGGTGAAGCACTGAAGTATATCGATTATGATCTAGATATTAAAGTGTTTCCTGACATGACATTTAACTTACTAGACGAAGATGAGTATGAACGTCATCGCCGTGAAATGAATTATCCGGATCCCATTGATCATATCCTTAAAAGGAATGTTGAAAAGTTAATTCAATGGATTAGGCAACGGAATGGTCCTTTTGCACCAGATTTTATTGATATTTGGTATGAACGTTATTTAACTTACAGACGTTAGATGGCAATGAGGTTTACGCGCCTGTTGATGCAATCAATCAACAGGTTTTTATTTGCCCATTTGAAAAGATACATTCCTCTTTACCATTATATTATTGTAATAAAATAATTATATCCATAGGTTCTTAAATAAGTTCTGAAAGGAGGGCTACTTTGAGCAGTATTCGCAGATATCTTCATTTTGTAAAACCATATCGTTTACAAGTTATCTGGACAATCATTATTGGTGTGATTAAGTTTTCCATTCCACTTATGATTCCGATCTTAATTAAATACGTTGTTGATGATATTGTTGGTAGTCATACTTTATCACATGATGAAAAAATTGATAAATTATTATTCATTATGGTAATTATGCTTGTAATTTTTGTCATTCTGCGCCCGCCCATCGAATATTACCGCCAATATTTTGCCCAGTGGACATCGAGTAAAATTCTATATGATATCCGAGATACGATGTATACACATATTCAAAAGTTAAGTTTTAAATATTTCTCAAATAATCGCGCAGGGGAAATTATTTCTCGAGTGATTAACGATGTTGAACAAACGAAAACCTTTGTTATTTCTGGATTAATGAACCTTTGGCTGGATATTGCCACCATTGTAATTGCTATTATTCTTATGTTTTCAATGAGTGTTAAACTGACATTTGTTTCTATCTTGTTGTTTCCGCTATATGCTTTTTCAATTAGATATTTCTTTGGGAATTTACGAAGCCTGACACGTAAAAGATCTCAAGCCTTAGCAGAAGTCCAAAGCTATTTACATGAGCGTGTTCAAGGAATGCCAGTAATTAAAAGCTTTGCAATTGAAGAATATGAGCAAGGTCAATTCGATAAACAAAATAAAAATTTTTTAGAAAAGGCGTTACAACACACCAGCTGGAATGCCAAGGCTTTTTCGGCAGTAAACACGATTACGGATATTGCTCCCTTAATTGTTATTGGCTATTCTGCCTATCTTGTCATTCAACACCAGCTTTCCCTTGGCACAATGGTTGCATT
This sequence comes from Neobacillus drentensis, assembly GCF_036962125.1. GTDB lineage: Bacteria > Bacillota > Bacilli > Bacillales > Cytobacillaceae > Neobacillus > Neobacillus drentensis_B. The sequence continues at coordinate 14,449 of NZ_JBALOA010000001.1, read as the reverse complement.
TTTTGCTTATATTGATAAGCTATACAATCCACTGCGCAGGCTCGTTAACTCTTCAACAACAATCACTCAATCCTTTGCATCTATGGACCGTGTATTTGAATTCTTGGATGAAAAATATGATATTGTTGATAACCCTAATGCACAAGCATGTACCCATGTCGATGGAGATATTTCATTTGAACAGGTTTCCTTTTCCTATGATAAAAAGGAAGAAATGATTTTGAAAGATATTACGTTACATGTAAAAAAGGGAGAGACAATTGCCCTAGTCGGGATGAGCGGCGGCGGTAAATCTACACTTGTTAGTTTGATTCCTCGTTTTTATGATGTGACTGATGGAAGAATTACATTGGATGGAGTAGACATCCGACAATTTAAAGTCCAAACTTTACGGGACAAAATTGGCGTGGTTTTTCAGGATAATATCTTATTTAGTGAATCGGTAATGGATAATATTTTATTAGGAAAGCCAGGTGCCACTAAAGAAGAGGCATATGCCGCAGCCAAAGCGGCTAATGCTGATGAGTTTATTCAAAACTTATCAGAAGGGTACGATACCAAGGTTGGTGAACGAGGTGTTAAGTTATCAGGCGGTCAAAAACAACGAGTCGCCATTGCCCGTGTCTTCTTGAAGAATCCGCCAATATTAATTCTGGATGAGGCAACATCTGCCCTTGATTTAGAGAGTGAGCATGCGATTCAAGAATCACTTGAAGTGTTGGCCAAGGACAGGACCACTTTTATCGTTGCTCACCGTTTGTCCACCATTACACATGCAAATCGAATTGTCCTAATAGAACATGGTCAAATTGTAGAAGTAGGAACACACGATGAGTTAATGGCGAAACAAGGGAATTATTATAAACTTTTTCAAGTCCAGCAATTAGAACAAAAAGAACCCGAAGCATAATTTTGCTTCGGGTTTTATATTATCTCTTTTTCGACTGATACTTCATTATGATGAAACGAGTGAAAACTTGTAATTAAGGTATCTAAGTGCTCAACTTGTTCACCGTAATCAATAATTGAGGCAACGATTTGCATGGTATGATATTGATGAGGTTGTTCATATTCGGTAAATTCTTGCTGGTGAAGGAGGAAAAGATCAAATAATTGCTTTTTATTTAGGCTAACGTTATTTTCTCCATCAGCGGGAGGGTTGGGAATTTTACCTATGAATCTAAGCATTAGTTGTTCATGATGATAAATGAGACAATCCAGTTGTTCCTGAATGGCTTGTTGAAAGCTATCTGGAAGATGTAATAATTCATTTTCAAACCGATGAAGCCTTTTTAGTGTATCTAGTGCCTTTTTGGCAGTAGAATGCATTTGCCTGTAGATTACAAGTTTACGTGACTTTTCTAAACTATTTTTCTTAAAATAGCTGCGTTCTTCTTTGTACATGGAGTAAAACAGCCCCATTTGAATGATATTCTCTTTTAATTTTTCTATATCTGTTTTAAGAAGATTATGGTCAAAATCATGACGGGTGCTTAAACGAATCCATCTAATAATTTCTTCAGTGGTACTAGTCATCTTCAAGTAAAGTTTGTTTTCATATCTTGGCGGCATAAAGACTAGATTGACTAAAAAGGCTGAAAATACCCCAATCATGATGGTAGAGAAACGGATTCCTGCAAATGGAATGAAATTTCCTCCAGGGGTTTCCATGATGGAAATTAACGTAACAAGCGAAAGTCCAATTGTATTTTCAAGTTTAAGCTTTAAATTAATTCCAATGACAATAATTGCTGCAAGGCCGATGACAACAATGTGATTTCCTAAGAGAAGAACAAAAACAACCGCAAGGAGGGCACCAATTATATTTCCTTGAATTTGTTCAATGATGGTTAAATAAGAACGATAAATGGTTGGTTGGATCGCAAAAATGGCAGCAATGCCAGCGAATACCGGGGAGGGTGAGTGTAACAACTGACCAAGGTAAAGAGAAAGTACAATAGCAATTCCCGTTTTTAAGATGCGGGCACCTAACTTCATTCTGTTTGGTTTCCTTTCAAAAGGTTTAATAATAAGCAAAAGTTTACTATACAGGGATTAACCGATATTATCAAGAGATATCATATGAATTTTTCTGCTATTTGTTAAGAGAAAGTTGGAATAAAAAAACGTCTGCAAATATAGCAGACGTTTTTCTAAATCATTCTGTAGATACTGATGGATCAGCTTGTTCTTTGACAGGTAGTACCTGAACAAAGTGATCTTCTACATTTGTTAATAGGGCACGAAGTTGATTAGCTTCTTCAGCCTGACCATTCTGTTCAAGCAAGTCAGTATATTGACTTAATAGCTCATTAATATCCTGTTTGCCTTTCTCATTTAAGTCCACGACTGAAACCTTTGCACCTTTCGCAATTCTCCTTTGAATTGCTTCTTTTGTTAATCTCATCTCAGGCTGCTGACGAATATAGACTACCCCGCCAGTCATTCCGGCACAAATCCAAGGACCTGGGTCTCCTAGTACAAGGCCGCGGCCATTTGTCATATATTCAAAGGCAAATCCTTTAATATTAGCATTTGAACCGATGTTACCCGCTTCTTTTTCCGGAAGTGGTTTTTTAACACCGCCGCCAATGATTAAATCAGCCCCAGAAAGACGTATACCTGCTCTTGCATCTGCATTCCCTTGGGCAATAAGAAGACCCTTTTGAGCTCCGTAGCCAAACCCTTTTCCTACGGAACCATTGTAATATTGGCCATTTTTCCCTTTTGATTTTAATATCTGGATATTGCCGCCGAAGGATGTTTTCCCGACACCGTCTTGACCACCGCCATTAACGGTGATTTCAATTCCTTCACTGTTATAGGCGCCTAAGCCATTACCAGGAATGGATCCGTCTTTATATTTTAGCTGGACGGATGGCAGCTGCTTGTATGAGCCATCAAGTCTTCCGCGGACACGGTGACAAGATACTCGGCTTCCAAGTACTCGCTGTTCAGATGTGACACTTGCGAATTCACGCGAAGAATGTAATTGATCTACACTGCCATCAAGGTACTCAGCACCCACAGCGACTTGCATTTGGACTTCCTCAATTGATTTCGAGGCCTCTGTTTTGGCAAATTGGCTGATTTCTAATGGTTTTAACAAATAGGAGAGGCTCAATTGACCTTGGCCTTTCATTTGCTCTAATAAATCAGAACGACCAACTGCATCTTGCAGATTGCGAATACCAATGGAAGCAGATAGTTCCTTTAATTCAGTAGCAAATGCAGTGAAGAGATTCATAATTCCTTGGACAGCTAAGTCCAATTGGCGTGGAACAAAACGTCTCAAACCATGTTCTTTAGCTTGTGCTTCTGATTCAATCTGAGTGGCAATACCAACGTGGCAAGTATCTAAATGGCAGCCACGGCAGGTCGTACAGCCAATCGCTAACATCGATAATGTACCAAAACCAACGCGGTTAGCACCAAGAAGCATTATCTTCATAACATCCATTGCACTTTTCATACCACCGTCAGCCCAAATTTCTACCTTGTGGCGGAGACCACTTTCAAGGAGAGCGTTATGGGCAGCTTTAACGCCAATTTCAACAGGTAACCCAACATGCTGAAGCGCATGAATTCTAGCAGCTCCTGTACCGCCATCGAATCCGCTCAGCGTAATAATATCTGCTCCTGCCTTCGCGATACCAACAGCAATCGTTCCGATGTTTGGTACAACAGGCACTTTTACAGCAATCTTAGCTTGATCATTTGCTGTTTTTAATTCTAAAATCATCTGTGCTAAATCTTCAATAGAGTAGATATCGTGATTGTTAGATGGTGATATCAAGTCAGAACCAAGTGTTGCATTACGTGCTTCAGCAACCTTCGCAGTAACCTTTGAACCAGGTAGATGTCCACCTTCACCAGGCTTTGCACCTTGGCCAATCTTTATTTCTAATAGATTCGAAGAGTTTAGGAGCTCAGCATTAACACCAAATCTTCCTGAGGCTATCTGCTGTCCTCTTGTTTTTGGGTATTTACCGAGCATATCTTTAATTTCTCCGCCTTCACCATTTAAGCTGACCATGTTAAGACGGTCTGCTCCTTCGGCATAGGCTCTAAATGCAGTTTCATTCTGAGAACCAAACGACATGGAAGAAATAAGGAACGGTAAATCATGCTCGCCCACACGAAGGTCGACGTCTGCAGGTGATAACTGTTTATTGCCTTGCTTTAGCTGAACTAAATGGCGAATTGTTGTTGGGTTCTCTGTTTCTTGTTCAGTAATCTTATCACGATAAACATTGTAATCACCGGTAGCTGCAACTTCACCAATTGCTTTCCAAATCCGTGGGAAAAGGTGAAAGGTTTTTCCAACTCTTTCCTTTTCATTTTGGTAATCTTCTGCTCTTGATAACGAATCACGTTTCATTGCTTCAAAATCTGTCTCAAGTTCCTTTGAACCAAAAAAGTTAACAATATTTAAGAGATTGGCAATATCCTCATGTAAACCAATACTTGAGAATAGTCGTCCGTAACCTCTTAGCTCATGAATACCAATGGTTGAAATTACTTTTTCCAAACCTTTTGTGAGGGCACTATAAAGATTTATTAATGGTTTTGTGGTCTCGTCAAGAACAGTTAAGAACATATAATATGGACTAACTAAATCTGCCCCTAAACCAAATACGGTTATAATGTCATGAAGCGAACGAATCGCAGCAGAGCGTAATACTAATGAACAATTTCTTCTGATCTCTGCCTTAACAAGTGCTTGATCAATGACAGAAGTTACTAAATGTGGATCAATCCAATAGGAATCCTCCTGATGTGCTTTTGCGTCATCAAGGACAAGTAAGGTTTTCCCAGCTTGAACTGCTTGAACGGCTTCATTGGCAAGTCTTTCTAGGGCTAACTCTAACTTTTCTTCTTTGTTAAAGGTAGTAGAAATAAAGGTTACTAGCTTTTGCTCTTGAAAATGAGAGACGACTTGATCAAAACTTGGCTGACCCAAATTCTCAGATAAATCAAAACCTGCTTTTCCCTCTAATAATAGAGGCGTTGTTAACTCAATCACCGTTTCGCTATTTTCTTTATTGAATAGAGTTGGACGCTTTCCAATAATTACACGTGTTGAAAAATGCTCGGTTTCACGATCCCGGTCAATCGCTGGATTCGTTACCACAGCCACACTTTCTTTAAAGTAATCGGCAATATTTTTACGTTCTGGGTTTAATGCAGCAAGAGGTGCATCATGACCAAGTGAACGAATTGGTTCTACACCTTTTTCCGCCATTTGTTCGATTAATTGAATATGGTCGCGTTCCCAACCAAATGCTTTATATTGTCCATTATGGATTTTGTCAGGATAAGTCATCGTCACTGTTTTCCCTAATGAAGGAGGAAGCAACCGTGCTCTGGCCTCGCTAATATATAACTTTTCAGAAAAACGAGAATAAACTTCCAATTGAAAACGATCTTGCTCATAAACTTCAAGTGTTTCACCACTCCATTTAAAGCCAACCTTTTCACCCGGTGCCAATGGCTTCGGATCATTTACATATTCGCTCGAAGAAATGATTCCTGGCTCAGAGGAAAATAAATATGAACTCTCTGTCTCCAGCATCCATAACGGGCGAAGTCCTAGTGCATCAACGCTAAATACAGCTTCATCACCATATCTTGAGATAATTCCTGCAGGACCTTGTGCAAAATGTCCCCATGCTTCTCTAAGATAAGTATATAAATCTTGCAGATTTTCAGGATATGCTTTAATTTCATTGATAATTGGCGGGAATAGAACATCCATTGCTTCAAATAATGAAAAGCCTTCACGGCAAATTAATGTTTCCATCGTTCGGCTTAAATCTTGAGAGTCACTGCCATCTTTGACAAGAGGAACTCCAATCATTCTTGCTTCATCACGAAGCTTGGCAATTGTATTGATTTCCCCATTGTGTCCGAGAACACTAAATGGCTGTACCCTGAAAAAGCTTGATAATGTATTTGTAGAATAACGATTATGTCCAAGTGTCATGGTTGAAGCAACTAGTGGATTGGCAAGGTCATGATAGTAACGAGGAAGAATATCTCCAGCTCCCATTACCTTGTAAACCACATGGTTATGACTTAAAGAAGCAACGTGGACTTGATCATTTGTTTCAAAATCAATTAATACTTCAAATAGGCTCTTGGTTAATTCTTGGCCAGTTTTGGATGAAAGACAGGCAAATTGCCAAAAAACAGGGTTTTCTTGAATGGCAATTGGACCAAGTGCTGAAGCATCCGTTACCTGATTGGTTTCAAATACTACATCAAAGTTATACTGTTCCAACTTTTGAAGTAACTCTTGTTTGGTAGTTTGCCAGTTTACTTTTTGGCTAATAAAAACATGGCCAACAGCAAATTCTTCTTTTTCAGCAAGGGTTGGTTCCTGGCCAGCCTGAAGCAATTTTTCTTTCCAGAGTGCAACAGGAATATCGGTGTGAATGCCGACACCATCGCCTTCTCCATTAATAAAACCTGCGCGATGATTCATAGTCACAAGTGCATCTATACAATCAAAAATGTTTTGTCTGGTGGGGCGCTTGGTTTTTTCAAGACATGCGACGATTCCGCAGGCATCGTGTTCCTGTTTGTGGAAATCTTTGAATAGGGAAGGGGTCCATTTTTGTGTCATCATATTAGGCTTTAGCAGTCATTTGCTAAGGCCATTCACCTCCTATGAAACTTAAAGTTTGAGTATATCAACTTTGCAGTTAGTATGCGTTGGTCTCTTTAACGGGGTATGTGTTAAAGGCAATATAAAAATAATAATTTAATAGTATCATAAGAATTTTCAGAAATCAAATAAATATACATTAATTTGGATAAGAAAATAGTGGATAATAGTAGTTGGATAAATGAGGAAACACATAATTGTAAACGTTTTCAAAGAGGTTTAAAAGACAAAAGGAAGTGATTTCCACTTCCTTTTGTGCATAAAAACTGTATATTTATTCGCTGGCGAGCAAGGAAAATGCATTTCTAACGGCATGTAAAGTTGCCTCAACATCCTCAGCTGTATGTGCAATGGTCAAAAACCATGCTTCATATTTGGATGGAGCAAGGTTTATTCCTTGGTGGAGCATATGCTTAAAGAACTTTGCAAATGTTTCTCCGTCTGTATTTTCTGCTTGAACGTAGTTTTCAATTTTTTCATTTGTAAAATAGATTGTAAATGCACCTTTTAAGCGATTTATTGTTATTGGGATATTATTTTCTTTTGCAGCTTCTAAAATCCCTTCTTCAAGAAGTGCACCTAACTGGTCTAAGTAATCATAAATTCCATCTTGTTTCAGCACTTCTAGACAGGCAATACCAGAGAGTATGGAAGCTGGATTTCCTGCCATTGTTCCTGCTTGATAGGCAGGGCCTAATGGGGCAACTGTTTCCATAATTTCTTTTCGGCCGCCGTAAGCACCGATTGGCAGGCCGCCGCCGATTATTTTTCCGAGGACTGTTAAATCAGGTTCAATTCCTAATAAATTTTGGGCACCGCCGTACATAAACCGGAACGCGGTAATGACCTCATCATAAATCACGAGCGCTCCAGCATCATGGGTTAGGTCATTCACTTGTTGAAGAAAACCAGGATTTGGTTCTACAATCCCGAAGTTCCCCACGATTGGTTCTACTAAAACAGCTGCGATTTGATCCCCCCATTTAGCTAGTGCCTCTTTGAATGGTGCGATATCATTAAATGGAACTGTAATGACTTCTTGTGCAATACTTTTTGGGACACCTGCAGAATCTGGTGTCCCAAGAGTAGATGGCCCAGAACCTGCTGCGACAAGAACAAGGTCCGAGTGACCGTGATAGCAGCCGGCAAATTTAATGATTTTATCTCTGCCTGTATAAGCACGTGCTACTCTGATTGTCGTCATTACAGCTTCTGTTCCAGAGTTTACAAAACGCACTTTTTCCATAGAAGGAATCGCTTCTTTTAACATTTTAGCAAATTTGACTTCATGTGGTGTTGGTGTTCCATAGAGGACACCAGTTTCGGCCGCGCGTTTTATTGCCTCTGTAATATGCGGATGGGCATGTCCGGTGATAATTGGACCATAAGCAGCGAGATAATCGATATATTGATTTCCGTCAACATCCCAAAAGTATGCACCTTGGGCCCGTTCCATGACTACAGGTGATCCACCTCCAACAGCTTTATAGGAACGTGATGGGCTGTTGACTCCGCCGACGATATGTTCGAGTGCTTCATTATGTATTCTCTCTGAATTAATAAATTTCATCTTTTTTCCTCCCTAATTCATTTCTAACCCATTTTAGCACTTTTTGAGAAAACATATATCTGTTTAACAATTCCGATAGTTTGATGTGATGCTTGCTTGTTGTTTTATGCCCGTTATTTGGCTAAACTAATTATTTAGGTCAGTGTTGTAGGGGGATACTATGAGTAATGTAATTGAAGTAAATAATTTACGAAAAGAATTTAAGGCTTATTCGAGCCGAACGGGTTTAAAAGGAGCGTTTAGGGATTTATTAACAAGAAATTATAAAATTGTTCCGGCAGTGAATGATATAAATTTCACGGTAAAAAAAGGAGAAATGGTCGGATATATCGGTGAAAATGGTGCCGGTAAATCAACCACAATCAAAATGTTAACAGGAATTTTGACTCCGTCTTCCGGTGAAATAGTTGTAAATGGAATGAATCCACATAAAGAGCGGGAAAAGTTTGTCCAAACCATTGGTGTAGTTTTCGGACAGCGTTCCCAATTATGGTGGGATATTGCTGTCCAGGAGTCCTTCCGACTTTTAAAAAAAGTGTACAAGGTATCAGATGAAGACTATAACAGTCACATGAATCATGTGATTCAAACCCTAGATATTGAACCGCTTTTAGACAAGCCGGTACGAAAATTGTCTCTCGGTCAACGGATGAGATGTGAGCTTGCGGCTGCTTTGATTCACAATCCGCCCTTATTGTTTTTGGATGAACCGACAATTGGGTTAGATGTGCTTGTGAAGTTGAAAATCCGTGATTTTCTTAAAGAAATAAACGAGAAATATCAGACTACGATCCTTTTAACTACACATGATTTAACAGATATTGAGGCATTGTGTGAGCGTGTCATCATGTTAGATGAAGGGAAGGTTATCTATGATGGGGCATTAAAGCATTTACAGGAAAAATGGGGCGAAGGGAAAGAACTACAGTTTCAGTTTCTTGAGCCAGTTGAAATGGCTGCTGTGCGTCATCTGACCAGTGGAATACCTGTAAAGTGGGAGCTCGAAGAAAAGGAACAAATTTTTACGGCCACACTCGAAGATAATGATGAATTAATCTCTCAGGTCATAGCGAAAGTGGTTGCATCATTTAAGATTAAAGATATTAAAATTAATGAAACATCAACAGAAGAGATTATTCGAAATATTTATGAAAAGGGTGCAGTGTAAGTGGATAAATATCTTGAAATGATTAGAATCCGCTTTTTAATGATGCTGGCCTACCGGACAAATTATTACACAGGAATTCTAATCTACAGTATTAACATTGGTGCGTATTATTTTCTTTGGTCGGCTATTTACGGGAATAAAGATCAAATCGTGGGTCTTTCCGTCACTCAAATGACAACATATGTGGCGGTTTCTTGGATGGCACGTGCATTTTACTTTAACAACCTTGACCGCGAAATGGCTTTAGAAATAATGGAGGGAAAAGTAGCTGTAGAATTAATTAGGCCCTACAATTATCTAGGAATGAAAGTTATGCAAGGGCTTGGTGAAGGGATTTTCAGGCTATTCTTCTTTTCAGCTCCTGGGCTGATTATCGTTTATTTCATCTTTCCAGTTCAATTTAAATGGGATTTTAGTGTCTGGGGATTGTTTGCCATATCGATTTTATTAAGTTTTTTTATAAATACAGAGTTAAATTTATTAACTGGAATTACCACTTTCTTCCTATACAATAATTCTGGGCTGATTCGTGCAAAACGGGTTGTAATTGATCTATTCTCAGGTTTATTGTTACCGATTAGCTTTTTTCCTGGCTGGGCTCAGGATGTGATGAAGTTTCTTCCTTTTCAAGGAATCAGTTACTTTCCAAGTATGATTGTTACCAAAGGCTTTTCTCATACGCAGGCAATCGATGCGATTACGCAACAATTTGTTTGGGTCATCCTGTTATTCTTTCCAATCCAAATACTTTGGTCCTTGGCGAAGAAACAACTGATTATTCAGGGGGGCTAAGAGTTGTTTTATATTTCGATGTTTTTTCAATACCTATCTCAATATTTAAAAACAAGACTTCAATACCGTGCTGATATTTTTGTAGAGTTTTTCTCTGATTTATTATCACAAGCGATAAATTTTATTTTTATATTGGTAGTCTTTGGACATACTGACCTACTCAACGGTTGGAGCAGGGATGAAATTATCTTTATCTATGGATTTTTTCTCGTCCCCTCTGCTGTCTTTTCGGCCTTTTTTAACATCTGGGATTTTAATGAACGCTATATTGTTAAAGGAGAGTTGGATCGTATCTTAACCCGGCCAATCCATAGTCTCTTTCAAATCATCCTTGAGAGGATTGAATTAGAGTCATTACTGGGGGCAATTACTGGTCTAGCTGTTATGTTTTACGCTGGAAGCCGGCTAGGCCTTACGATTCACTGGTTTGACCCGTTCTTATTTATCCTTTTTGTCATTGGCGGGGCCCTTGTTTATGGTGGAGTTTTCATTATGATTGCCTGTATCAGTTTTTGGGCAGACGCACGTACATCCCTTATGCCAATGATGTACAATATTAGCAATTATGGACGGTATCCGGTCAATATCTACAATAAACTCATTCGCTTTGTATTAACCTGGGTGCTCCCCTTTGCCTTTGTGGGAGTTTACCCAGCCGCCTTTTTTCTGGGAAAAAATGAATGGTTTTTATACTCATTTTTAACACCAGTAATAGGAGTAATCTTCTTCGTGGTTTCCGTTATGATTTGGAACCAAGGTGTTAAGAAATATCGAGGTGCGGGTAATTAATTAGAACTTGATATTTTATTGTCCAAGCGAGCATAGAAATAAACTACCAGAAGCTAAATGTAGAGGTGGTCTGTGGTGTTTTTTTTCTTGCTCCCTATCGTCATTTTTTGTATTTTTATGAGTTTAAGAACGCTTTTTATTCCCAATACAGTTAAAGGTAAGTTGGTATCAATCGATAATTTTTTGTATTTAGGCTCTGTTTATTTGACGGTTATCATTGGTTTTGGTCTGATTTATTTACTATTTGAATTGGTCGGCATGTCATTGCTGATGGAGGTAAGTAATCAAAACAACAAGAACATCTTTGAAACAAGTTTTTATTTTAGTGCGATGACCTTATTTTCAGTTGGAAATGGGGATGTTATACCACATGGCATTGGCAGGATCATTACCGTAACCGAGGCGTTAATTGGTTATACATTACCAGCGGCATTTGTAGCCCGAGTGATGTTTGATCGAGAATAGCCAGTGATGATGCAGAAAAGTTGTTTTAATGGGATGTATTTTGTTACGCTTGCAAAAAAGGAATCAATTTAATGGGAGTGATAGAGAGATGACCGTTGAAATTGGAATGAATGTACCTGATTTTGAGTTAAAGGCTAGTAATGGTGAGACTGTAAATTTATCAAAGTTCCATGGCACCAATGTCGTTTTATATTTTTATCCAAAAGATATGACACCAGGATGTACTACGGAAGCCTGCGATTTCCGAGATCAGATTCAACAATTTACAGAATTAAATGCCGTTATTCTGGGTGTCAGTCCTGACCCAGTGGACCGTCATCAAAAATTTATAGAGAAATATGGTCTGCCTTTTCTTCTTCTTGCAGATACAGAACATCAGGTAGCAGATGCTTTTGGAGTTTGGAAGTTAAAGAAAAACTTTGGTAAGGAATATATGGGGATTGAGCGATCAACCTTTATTATTGATAAGGATGGTAAACTCGCCAAAGAATGGAGAAAGGTTAAAGTTAAAGGACATGTTGAAGAGGCTTTAACATACATAAAGGAACAATTGAATTAGTTTCTTAAGCCTATTTTGCCTTAAAAAGGCATTTGTCCAATGCAAGAAACTTTAAAATGAATATCCTTTTATTAGGGCATACCTCCTCAGAAAAAATTTCGGGTCCATATCGGACCCTTTTTTTTATGGAATAATTGGTCATGATTAAGAAATTTTCCTCAGTATTATTTTCAAAGGAAAGAAATAATTGATCCTTTTTATCATAAAATACAAACAATGATTAGGTCTAATTGAACATATAATAATGAAAAACTTAATAACATTGCTTGTTAATGAGATAACAATATTGACAAAAGTACAAATTACTTAGTAAAATTAATTATAACAATTATAAAGTAAGAATATCTTTTGGAAAGAAGGTGCATGGCGATGAATCAGTTAAAAGAAGCGTTGGATACCTTAAAGGAAACAGGGGTAAGAATTACTCCGCAGCGTCATGCGATACTTGAATATTTAATAAACTCGATGTCACATCCTACTGCTGATGATATTTATAAAGCCCTTGAGGGAAAGTTTCCTAATATGAGTGTGGCAACGGTTTACAATAATTTACGAGTATTTCGTGAAGTGGGTCTTGTTAAGGAATTAACCTTTGGTGATGCCTCAAGCCGGTTTGATTTTGTTACATCCCATCATTATCACGTCATCTGTGAAAAGTGTGGGAAAATAGTTGACTTTCTGTACCCAGGGTTAGATGAAGTGGAACATCTAGCTTCTCATGTAACGGGTTTTAAAGTTGAAAATCACCGCATGGAAATCTATGGTTCCTGTCCTGAATGTGCAAGTAAAGAGGTTCATTAATCAGCTTTTGCTGTAAATAAAAGAGGAAGACTTAAACCATAGCAGCTAGTTTGCATAAGGGTTTATGTCTTCCTCGTTTTATTTTTCGGATTTTCTATTATAAGACTCATCGAATTCCTTGCCTACTAGATTAGGGTCAAGGGTTAATGGTTCACGACAATACATACACATATCCACTCGACCAAGCATTTTTGTATGCTTTCCACAGCTAGGGCATGTTACTTGGATTGTTTTGGTTGATAGCATTCCAATCCAAAAATAAACTACAGTACTTGCGATAATAAAAAGAAGGCCCAAAATCATAAAAATGGTCATAATAAGTGGTGAAGATCGAAAAAAGATCCCACCATACATAACAATGAAACCAATGAAAATTAATGATAATGCAAAGGTGCGGATTTTATTTATTTTACTCGAATATCTTGCCATGTAACTCCCTCCTAGAGAAACTATATCATATTTATAGGAAGAAGGAAAAAAAGTGAGGCTGAAAAATGTCGAAATTTGTCTTTGAATAAAGAAGGAGATTTGTCTTTATTGTCGAAGTTATATTGCTACCCGAAAAAAATTGGAGGAATGATAGATGGAAGACATCCTTCGGCCTATTTACCAAGAAAGGGCGAGTCAATTAAACACCCTTGGCGTACTGATGGTTCAAAAAAAACAAAAGTTAAGTCATATAACAGATTCATTTGATGTAATCCTTTTAGTACTTGTCAAAGAAGCGGATCAGCCATTATTTATCAAGCACTATACCTACTACGATAAAAAGGCAGCGATGCATATCATTACTGAAGCGAAGTTGCAGGAATGGTTACTATTAGGATCAAATCGTAAAATTTTTGAGTGGCTATATGAGGCAAAGATCATTTTTGACCGAAATGAATATGTGGCTAATTTAAAAATGGAATTGCGTGATTTTCCTTTTACTGGCCGCAAAATAAAAATGGGTTTAGAATTTGCAAAATTAATTAGGCGTTATGTTGATGGGAAAGCGTTATTTGAAGGTCATCAGTTTTTAGATGCATATAACCATGTGGTTCATTCCTTACATCATCTCGCGAGGTTAGCGGTATTAGAAAATGGGCTTCATCCAGAGTTAACGGTATGGAATCAAGTAAAACAAATTGAACCAGAAATTTATAAACTTTACGAAGAGCTTGTTTATAGTGAAGAAACGCTAGAAAAAAGGCTTGAATTACTGTTTCTTGCAAGTGAGTTTATGATTCATTCGAAAACCTCAATGGGGACGGCGCATTTTTTAGAAGTACTTAGTCATAAAGAAGTATGGTTATTCAATGAGATTATGAATGAACAAGAATTGCTTCCTTACTCAGTCGATTTGGCAGTTTTGCTTGAATATTTAATTGACAAACATTTAATTGATATAGTAAATATCGAAACGAAAGGCCAAGGGGTTTTCCATAGAGGCTATCAGCTTAATAAGAAATTATCGTAAGAAAATAATAAACGTCTTGACCTTTTTAAGAATACTTGTTATATTAATAACCGTCGCTGCGAGACAAGTAATTGTTTTCGTAAGTGACGGTTTAAAAAAGTTATTGACATTGATAAATGTCATATGGTAAATTAATAAAGTCGCTTATGAGCGACGCTGAATTGTTCTTTGAAAAC